>JAHDWA010000001.1 GCA_023382535.1 Anaerolineae bacterium
CTTTTGTTATCGCTCTCATCTGGTTAAGATGAAATGTCAAAAGAACCTAGTGTCCGGCTGACTGGACCCATTGCGGGGGTGAGATCAGTCCAAGTTCCATTTTCATAGCGCCATAAGTCGTGGAAGTACACTTCGCCATCGTTGCCACCAAAGAGATAGAGTTGGCCATCCGGTCCGGCGACCATACTGGCATAGGTCCGGCTGAGCGGGGAAGTGGCTGGAAATACTTGAACCCAATTTGTGTTGGTATACTGCCAGGTTTGATTCAAGGAGACATCGTCGGCATTGCTGCCACCAAAGAGGATCATTGTTTGGCTAACGCTGTCGTAAGCCATCGCCGTCCCATAGCGGGCGTCTGGACTGGTTGAGGTAGTAGTTATCCAGTCTGTGCCATTAAACTCCCAGGTGGTGTTTTCGTAGGGCCAGCCACTGCCATTGCCACCATAAAGTACGATCCGATTGCGGTTACTGTCATAAGCCATGACATGTTCGCCACTGACAGAAGGTGAAGTCCCGGTTGAAGTAATCTGTTGCCACTCCCGCGTGATTGAGGCGGTGACGGTGATATAATTCGTGCGGGTTAAGGGATAGGTACCACCACCCGCGCTCAGCGTAACCGTATAGACTCCAGCCTGAGTGTAGGTGTGGATGGGGCTGATGGCTGTGCTGGTCGTATTGTCCCCAAACTTCCAGAGATAACTGCTGGCTCCCGTCGAACTGTTCGTAAACGTAACCGTAAGCGGCACGGTCCCACTCACGGGTGTAGCACTGAAGTCCAGCACGGGCGAGGGAGTAGAGATAGTAATGTAGTTGGCCCGGGTCAGGGGGGTAGTTACAGTACCAGCGCTGGCAAAGAGCGTGACGGTGTAAACCCCAGCCTGAGTGTAGGTGTGGGTCGGGCTGATGGCCGTGCTGCTCGTATTGTCCCCAAACTGCCACAGATAACTGCTGGCATCCGTCGAACTGTTCGTAAATGTGACCGTGAGCGGCACGGTCCCAGTGAGCGGGCTAGCCGAAAAGATAGGGGTTGGCACAGCCGATACCGTCCCGCCTCCGAAGTCGTCCAGGACAGCATTACTTGCATCAACAAACCATAGGCCAATGTAGCCCCCATTGGCATAGTACGGCCAAGCGGTCACATCACGACTGGCTAACAATGCACCATTGCGATATACTTCCACTTGTCCGCTAGCCGTCGCCCGCGCCCCAAACTGGTCGCCACTGGCGAAGGTGACCGGGATATCCGCGCCTCGCTGCACCCAATCCTGAGCAGCGGTATACGTCCAAACCTGCACCCGCTGTCCTACTGCATCGTAAAGTACCTCGATCAACCCATCACTCCAGTTGCTAATATTTTGGACCTTTAGCAACAAATCCTGTTCACCTGCGCCTGAATCCACCGTGGTTAGGGTTATGTATACCTCCTGGCTTGTGCCAAAGGAGGTGGGGTTCCAGAAAATAGCTTGCGCCGATTCCACATCCATTCGATTGCTGACAATGCTGTAACCCGAAGTAGTTCCTGACCAGCTACTGCCAATTGCGCCATTACTACGATTGAAATTGTCCAACACATTAGTCGAAGGGAACGCGCTTGGGATCGAAGGTGAGATCACCGTGATGTAGTTGGTCCGAGTGAGAGGATTGGTCAGAGTACCAGAACTGGCAAAGAGCGTGACGGTGTAAACCCCGGCCTGAGTGTAGGTGTGGGTCGGACTGATGGCTGTGCCGCTCGTGTTGTCGCCAAACTCCCAGAGGTAACTGCTCGCACCCGTCGAACTGTTCATAAATGTAACGGTCAGAGGCACAGTCCCAGTGAGTGGATTGCCACTGAAGTTCGGTACGGGTGAGGGGGTAGAGACAGTGATGTAATTGGTCCGAGTGAGGGGAGTGGTCAGACTGCCAGTGCTGGCAAAGAGCGTGACGGTATAAACCCCGGCCTGAGTGTAAGTGTGGGTCGGACTGATCGCCGTGCTGCTTGTATTGTCGCCAAACTGCCACAGATAACTGCTCGCGCCTGTCGAACTGTTCGTAAACGTGACCGTGAGCGGTACAGTCCCACTTACTGGGCTGGCCGAAAAGATAGGGGTTGGTACAGTTGATACCGTCCCGCCCCCAAAGTCATCCAGGACAGCATTGCCAGCACTGATAAACCACAAGCCAATATAGCCCCCATTGGCATAGTACGGCCAGGCAGTTACACTCCGTGTCGCTAGGAGGGTACCATTTTTATACACCTCAACTTGTCCACCCGCGGTCGCCTTTGCCCCAAATTGGTCGCCGTTGGCGAAGGTGACCGGAATATCCGCCCCCCGTTGAACCCAATCCTGAGCGCTAGCATATGTCCAGACCTGCACGCGCTGACCCGCCGCATCGTACAATACTTCGATTAAACCGTCCTCCCAGGCAGTACCACTCTGGGATTTGAGCAGTAAATCCTGTTCCCCTCCAACCGTATTCACAGTGGTTAGAGTGACATACACTTCCTGGTCAGCCCCAAAAGAGGTAACATTCCAATAGATATTATTATCACCCGAGCCAACATCCAGCCGGTTGCTAACAATACTGTAACCTGACGTACCGCCTGACCAATTACTCCCCATCGCACCATTACTGCGATTGAAGCTGTCCAGAACAGGGGTCGAAGGGAAGGCGCTTAAGGCGCCGAGTGAAACTTCGATCTGAATATCAGCGGGTGATAACTTGAAAGGACTGATGAAGTTGGCCTTGGTCAAGACATCGGTGAAAACGCCACCCGTTGCCAACAGGGTAACGGTGTAGACTCCAGCTTGAGTGTAGATATGGCTGGGATTGACCTCGGTGCTGGTCATGCCATCGCCAAAATCCCAGACATAATCAGTGGTAAAGGTCGAGCTGTTAACGAAAGTAACGGTCAAAGGGATCGGGCCAAGGACCGGGTTGGCGCTAAAGGTGGCTCGCAGCCCGTAATCCTTCAAGATGAGTGGGAGATAATAACGAAAACCGCTACCCTGACGTTCTATGGCTTCGGCCGGCTCCGGATTAGGCGTTGGGACCGCAGTCGCAGTTTCTGTTGGGGGCGTGGTTTCAGTGACGCTGGCCGGAGGAGGCGGCGGAAGCGTCGCCGTTACGGTAATAGTTGCAGTCGCAGGCAGCGGTGTCAGACTGGTGGGCAGGGTACTTGTGGGTGTAAGCGGCGCCGGGGCTGTCTCGGTGGAGGCTGGGATAAGCGTATCCGTAGCGAGTGGGGTCAAAGTGGATGTTGGAATCGGGGTCTCCCTAGCTGTCGGAGTCTCTGTTGCCGGGGCAGGGGGCGGGGTTGTTGGCGGAGGAGCCGGTTCTACAGTTTGGTAATGAGGCTGTCTCAGCCCGCTGGCGGCACTGGGTAAGGCTGGAAATGAGGGCAGGAGCAGCGAGACAACAACGATTAACCGAACGACGACTTCGAAGCGTGGCATAGCAAACCCTCCCCGATTTTACAGGTCCAAACTGAGTGGGATAACTTGATAGACGAGTGCTGAAACGAGCCGACGCGTGGAAGGAAAAAGGAGTTGACCCAAATAACGGGGCAGGGGTGTGGCAAAGAGGTTAAGGCAGGATCAAATCCAACCGTTGGCGGGAGAGCTAGCCGGCCGACCTCTATTCCTGCGGATGCCTTTATGATCGCTTCACAGACCATCAGTCCATCATCGCACTGTTGTCCTTGTGCATTATATCACAACTATGCTCAAAAATTTCTAGCAGTTTTCTATCAATTTTCTATCAGAATTCTATCAGTCTGGGGAAATAAAAGGGTTCTGCGAAGGTTCTTCGAGAGGATAACGGTACAACTATCTAATCCAGAGGGTTGCTAGTGAGATGGCTTCTTGAAACGATAGCCAATCCTGGGGACAGTCAGGATATAGCGGGGCCGCCGAGGATCTGCTTCTATCTTTTGGCGTAGGCGGCTAATGTGAAGGTGAACATTTCTGATCTGGTCATCGCCATTTAAGTCCCAAACATCTCGCAATATTTGATGGTGAGGGAGCACTTGACCCGCTCGCCGGACCAGATAGGTCAGTAACTCGTACTCTTTGGGACCCAAATGAACCGGTTGTCCCTGCACGAAGACCTCGTGGGCCAGCAAATCAACCGCCAGAGTGTCATCGCAGTAAAACTGTGAATTGGGCGAGGCGGGCAGCCCTTCCCGGCGCAGGAGAGCCTCGACTTTAGCTAACAAGACGTCAAATCGAAACGGCTTGAGCAGACAATCATCAGCGCCGGCATTAAGGATTTCGACGTAATCCTCTTCGCTCCCCATCCCGGTAATACTAATAATGGGTACGGTTGAATGCTGCCGCATCCGCCGGCAGGTTTCCCAGCCATCTAACCCCGGCAGGAGAAGATCGAGGATGACCGCATCGGGACGATACTCTTCTAGTTGGTGTAGACCGGCTTCGCCATCCTGGGTGGTGTAAACCTGGTAGCCCATTTCCCTGAAAGCCTGCTCCAACCACCGCAACAGCTCCACATCGTCGTCAATAATCAGGATTTTCTTGTCTGGCATCTTGTCGGGTTTCTGGTCAAAAAGGCTTCAATTAATCGCCACGCTCCCTTTAAAGAAAGTGGCATTGCCTCTCTCTAGATGAAGCAGCCAATCCTCAGGCCAGCAATAAGCCAAAAGAATTTGACAATTTATGGCTCGTTGATTATATTAAGAGACATATAGAAAAGGCATGCGTCGTAAAAACCACGGCGCGGCTGTCGGTCTGAAAAAGCTCTCCCGTTCCGGCCAAGTTCGGGGAGAGCTTTTTTGTTATTAGCATCATCATTATAGCCAATTCTTTCGGAATGGGCAATCAGACTTTCGAGCGTGAGGGAGATGATGATCACCGGCATAAGGCAGGCTGGGCAAAGCGGGTGAACTGCCCTCATTTCAAATGAGCTTCCAATCCTCCTGAAGACACCAAACCTTACAAAAGTCCTTCAGCCGGTTTTGGCGAGCCTGAACAAGCTGAAAGGTGAACCCAAAGCTGCGCTCCAGACCAACCTTGATCTTCACTATGGTAACGGGCAGACCGAGCTGCGAACCTAATGCCCAGTGTCGCAGTTCAGACAATTTTAGCGGCCCTCTTTTGTCGCTGAAAAGCCCACACGGGGTTAATACCCCTCACTTGGTGGTCAAGGTAGCACTGATCGAGGGCAGCCGCTCCTGGCCTTTCCTGCCGCCTGCCTGGGGTTTCGGCGCCGGCGGGGTAAAGCGCTCATTCCAATCTAGCTCAAATGGATTTACCTTGCCCCTCATAGGCCGGGCCAGCCGCTTCTTGAAGGCGAGGGACAAAATATCGGGACCTATCTCCCCCTGGCCGCGCTCCCCGGCCAGCACTGCCGCCAGGTTCATCAAGTTCATAATATTGGCCACCACGCCCCCGGTGGCATAGTAAATGCGATAAAGCAGCTCGGTCCGGGGCATCGCTTGGGCCAGGGGCAGTTTGGCCTGCTCGACGTACTCGATAAACGTGGCGAATTCTTCTATGGTCGCTGTTTGGGCTGGTTCCCAGGCAAAGGGCTGAAGCGTCTGGCGAGCCGCAAACAAGCGCGCTAACTGGGCGTTGGCCTCCAGGATCAGCTCCACCTTGCCTTCGATGCCGACGACCAAAAAGGGTGCTTTGGTCTCCTTGATGAGCACCTTGAGCCAGTCGGACACGGCGCTTAAGATGTGGTTCGTTTCGCTGTCAATCAGGTGATGAAAATCGTCCAGGATGACCAGTTGGACGCCGCAGTCTTTGATCAGACCAATCAAACGCGCGTTCATCGCCGGCAGCGTCCCCTTGTCGGCCGCCGGGTCGCCCAGGACCCGCAGCAGGTGACAGGCCATCCCTTTGACCGTAACCGGCGAGGGGGTCTCGACGTAAAAAACCGGGATGGTCGTGCCTTCATCCGTCTCAATGCGGGGGAACAAGGCCGTGTAATCCAGCGCCAGGGTCGTTTTGCCCGCTCCGGGGACGCCTTCCAGCGCCATGCACTGGGGTTCGCCGGCAATGGCCGTCATGCGCTGGCATAAGCGAATCTCGTCGTGCAACTCTCTGAAGCGGGGATAGCGGATAAGCGGGATTTTGGCCTTTTCGGCGAAATTGTCAGGCGTGTCCATCGGTTTGCCTCTCTTTCTTAACCTGATCGATGGACGAGGTCTCATTCTTTAGCGTGGCCGTTTTCTTCGGGAGAATGGGGCATTGGCCGGGAAGGAACATACACCAACTCCCACCCGCCCCCCGTTGGCTTATCCCGGTTCTCGGGCTGGGCAACGCTGGTAGGGTTAGGCAGTATGGATGTGGCAGCCTGCGGGTTGGGCAGCGCCGGGGGGACGTCTGCCGGCTTAGACCCTTTGTCCGCCAGGCTGGGAGGTTGCCCACCCCGATCCCAGCGAGCGATGCGCGAGCGCGTACTGGTGCGTTTGCGCGTCCGGGCCCGGTCCACGATCTGTTGGATCTTGAGTTTAGCCCGGCCCAGCGCGGCCAAGTCCACCTTCTGCGCTTCCTGGCGGGCCAGGTTCAAAATCACTTTGTGTTTCCACAACGACACGCTCTGCGTGTACGCCTGGTCGAGGGCAGGCACTTCAAGATACACCTCTTCAAACGGATCGCGGACGTACAGGCGGCTCAAATCGCCCGGATGATACTTGAATTTAACCGGCGCTCCCTTGAGCCGTTTTCGGAGCGGCGCTAAATCGGGATGGTTGTACCGCAGGTGGAGAAATTCGAGGCCGTAACGCTGGATCACCCGGCCATCTTTTTTGCCCAGCAGGATCAGGAGTTCGTCCTTATGCGCCGGAAAACGGGGAAAGAAATCAGCTTGAGCCGCCTCCCAGCGGCGAGCCGGGATGCCGTTTAAGCCCCGGTGGAACCGCTCGGCGTAGACGTCCACGACAAAGATATTCAGCATTTGTTCCAACTCCGACAGCGAAATGACTGCCTGCTGCCCGCTGTCGTAGTCGCCGCGCTGGAAAATGTTTGAAAAGGTCGTGCCCGGGAGCTGGTGAAACAGCCCGCTGTTCAGGCTGCCGAAGCTGCGCTCGATCCCCGCCTTGAATTCCGGCGTGCGCACCGGCGCGTAAATTAAGGTGATGCCCAGCAGGGCGCAGGCATCTTCCAGGTCCTCCCCGATATACTGCCGGCCACGGTCAACGATGAGAGTATTAGGCGTCCCAAAAGCCAGCCACGGATGCTCGGTATGGTACAATTTGCCGACATCCGGCTTGGGACAGATCGCGTGGTAGAGGCACTCCATAACCGCATAATAGCTGGCCGGCTCAAAACCGACATAGTAGCCCAGGGGGTAGCGAAAGACAGTGTCCAGGCAGTAGGTCAAGTTGGGGCGGCCGAGGGGCAGGTTATCTGCCTCGTCAATGACCATCACATCAATCCGGGTATCGTCTATCTCCACTCGCTCTAGCGCCCGCCGGGGATAATTCATTTGCCCGACCGGGTCAAACTCACGCCTGGCGGCGCGTTGACCATGTTTCGCCGTGAACCGCTCCCGCAGATCCAGGGCCTCGATCCGCCGGGCAAGCGTGCTCCGGTCGGGCAGTTTCAACTGCTCGTTCTCCGGCAGCAGGCGATTTTCTTCGGCCATTCGCGCGGCGGTGAAGTGCAGAATGTCATCCAGGGTGACGACCTCGCGGCGGTAGGCGTGGTCCTTGATAACGCTGTCAACCAGGTTCTTGACCTCTGTCTCCAGGCGCGACTTCCCCTTGCCGCCGCAAGCGGCGTAGTGATCAATCAGGGCGCGCAGGTTCTGGCCGCTCTGGGTGTAATTACGGAGCCAGCGAAAAATGGAACGCCAGCTTAGACCTTTGA
Source organism: Anaerolineae bacterium (assembly GCA_023382535.1). Next base: position 7,812 of record JAHDWA010000001.1, read on the forward strand.
AAAACGGCTGCTGGGCCGGGTCAGCCGCAATTTCAGCCTTGACCTCGGCAATTCTTTGGTTGATGGCCGGGCGGGTCCGCTCGTGAGAAGCCAGGGCCAGCAGCGGCTTGATCACGTGCAGACGAAACCGGGCCCGGGCCACCCATTTCTCCGGGTAATCCGACAATTCTAACGGGCTTTCTTCTGGCAGGGGCTGTGGCGAGCCGCCGGGCTTCCTGGGCCGGGTTTCGATGACGAACTTGAGATCGCCGGCGAACAGGGCCTCAACCAGCGCCGGCAAATCCACCACTTTGATGGCTGTCGTGTGCATCTCCTCGATATTGATTTTGCCCTCGGGCAGCGGCCGTTTGACTTCCCAGCGGCTGCCGTTCCAATCGAACTGCTTGCCGGTCGAAAAACGGTGGGCGCTCATCGGTCCCTCCTCAGGGGTAAGGTCACCGGCGAAGCAGCCGAGATCGGGGCATCGTCCACCGGGACAGCCACTTCATGCCGGAAAGCCAGGTGGTAAACCGCGATCAGCCCCTGGGCCGGCGCCCCCGGCGCGGCGGAATGGGCCAGGTCAAGGACGGTGAGCGGGGTGTTGGCTTCCCACAGCCGGGCCTGCAGGCGGGACCGGATGGCGGGACCAATTGAATGCCGGGCAAACGGCCACAGGAATTTCACGTTCGTGAGGCGGCAGCCCGCGCGGAGTTCTTCGTCAGTAACCACCTTAAAGCGCCAGCCCCTCGCCTCACACCAGCTTTCCGCCGCCGCGAATTTGCGCTGGTTTTCCTCGGTCTTCACGAATTTATCGGGCTTGCACTCGATCAACCAATCCTGTCCCCGGCGGATCAGGTGAAAGTCCGGGGTGTAGTGATGGGCCTCCCCCTCGAACTCGTAGGCGAGGGTCAGGGGCTGCTCTTCAAACCAGCTCACCTCCCGCTCATATTCCAACAGGTGGAGGTAATCCAGTTCCAGGGTTGATTCAAAAGCGATCATTCGCCCCATTTTCAATGAGGGGAACTTTCCCACCACGTTTTTGCGGCCTCGCTGAGAGACTTTTCGAACCGGCATAGCTCCCTCCTATGGGCAGAACTTATGTGCGGATACTTGACAAATCACCGGGGGCAATCATAATCAATGTATCCGAAATGATACAGATAAGAACATTTGTTCCATATTGTATCATCAAAGATACAAAGAGTCAATAGGGAGTTTTATCAATGATACAAGAGGTGGCAGGCTACGACCCGGGCCGGCGGAGAACGGAGATAGGCCGGCGCGTCCGCGAGGCCCGCATCCAGCATCACTTGACGCAGACCGAGGTGGCCGAAATGCTGGGCTGTTCCCGGATCAAGTTGAATCGAGTCGAGAATGGCAAGGCCGACCTGACCGCTCTTGAGCTTGACCTCCTGGCCTACGCCTTCCAACTGCCGGTCGCTTTTTTTTTCTCGACAGAGGGCGGGTTAGTTCAACGGATCGTCTGGTCGTCTGAGCCGGAGCGAGGGCTGATCAAGTAGGCTGAAACTTTAGACCAGGCTCGCGCGGGGGAATTTTATGACGGTTAGGGCCAAATCTTCTGAGTAAGATAAGATGCCCTGGAGAATTGAGGTCTGACGATGAAGGAAATTCGCCGTTTCTTGCGCCTTTCTCCCTTGCTCCCAGGGGAGTCGTTACCCTCGTTCCTGGTTCGCCTGGCCCAATTGAACCATTACCCGAACCTGACGACGATCAGCCAGTTGTGCCGGGAAAGGCTGTCTGAACCGGACTCAATAACCTGCCCCACCAGGACTGCGACTTATGAAGTTCTGGCGGCATTGGTCAAAATTAAAGCTGACGATCTCTATCAGGCCTCGGCCCATCGTTTAGCGGCAACCCTCAACCCACCGACGCAAGCAAGTGAAACGATGACCCTGCCCTCCGGCCAGGTGGTTTCGCTTCTAACCGGGTTTAGTCAATCCCAGCTCGTTTGGTCCGAGACCAGGGTCCAATTTTGTCCCCTGTGTCTGGCCGAGGCGGCTTATCACCGCCAGGGTTGGTTGCCAAAGCTAGTGACCATCTGTTTGCCCCATCACTGCTTATTGGTCAGTGGCTGTCCAGGGTGCGGCCAGAAGATTAAGCTCGGCGAAATTGTCGCCGGCCATTGTTTCAACTGCGGCTTTGTCTTGGCTCAAGCCCCGGTCGTCAGCGTGGCCGAGGACGAGTTTGGCTTGTTCAGCCAGGCTGCGATCCAGTTCTGGTTAAATCTATCCCCGGAACCGGGCGAGTACCGGCAGTATGCGCTTCCGGAGCAGCCTGCTCCGGTCCTCCACTATTTTCTTTACGGCCTGTCTTGCGCCCTTATGCGCCTGGTCCGTCAGAGTTGGGCCTATCTCTACGCCTCAACCACCGTCAAGCCGCCTGCATTTCCCCTCAGAAACAGCAGACCGGGCAGCCAGGCCGAAGCTTATCTTCTCTATGCCACCGCCCTGAAAGGGATCATCCATTGGCCGGATGGCTTTTACGAGCTCCTCGAGGCGCTGAAATGGCGAGACAACCGCCGGCCCAATCAAAGTATCGCCCGCGATTTTGAACAACTCCTGGCCCGCTGGTTAGGGCGCCACTGGCAGCATCCCGCCTTTCAGTTTCTCCAGGAGAAATTTGACGAGTATATGCTGCATGACCCCAGGGTGGCTTTGCCTTGCAATGCCCTCATTCATCGCATCTATGGCCCGCTTCGGGCTAAATTTCCCTATATGACCCTGGAGGAAGCCGCCGCAGTCTTACACTTCTCGCCGCAAACGATGGAACGCCTGGTCCGGTTGGACTGGTTGGTACGCTGCGAACCCGCTCATAATGACCTGACCCAAGCCTACACCTTCGTCAACTGCGCCGAGGTGAGGGCCCTCGAACAACGCTGGCATAACGGCATTCCTCTCTCCGACGCAGCCCGCTTACTCGGGACGTCGGCTGATTTGCTGCAAGGCTTGATCCATACCGGGGTAATTCTGTTAGGTCCTGAGGGTTCAGAGGAGCTTATTCACATCAAGTTGCGGCCTCGCACGATTGAATACTTGCTCGCCGAGGTGCGGAGTGAAATCATCACCACCGCGCTCATAGATATTGATCTGACCAGGGTCGTTCAATTATTGACCGACCGGGGGTTTCGGGTTATTTCCGTTTATGAGTATGCGCTGGCCCAATTCTTGCGGCATTTAAGACCGACGACCTCCTGGCCGTTTAACAAGTCAGAGCTCTTCGACGATGAGCTGGTTGTAGTATCGGGGGATATACGACTTCATCATCGTCAGACTGGGGAGCAGCAAAATCCAATTGAAATGAAAAAGCTGGTCTTGCCCCTGCGAAAATGGACAGACCCCCATTGGTTGAGCGCCATTCTCCCGGAAGGAGGCAAGGTTAAGGCAACCTATCGCTGACATTAGTGGCAGGATAGTGCCAAACTTTACGTAGGGTTTGCCTTAAGGACTGCGCTGAGGACAGTGCCAAACTTTGTGAGGCAAAAATTGGAGTCGGATGATCCCAGCCTTTTTGGTCAATTCTTGGTAAGGGGAGTGTCAAACTTTATGAATTTCCTCCGATTTTGGAAAGAGGGTAGTGTCAAACTTTATCCTCCGGATTATGGGTAGTGCCAAACTTTATGAGCGCCAGTGCCAAACTTTAGGCAAAAACTGGGCCTTTTTGCCCGCTGTAGTGCCAAACTTTATGCGATCCGACACACCTATTTTGTAGGAAATCGAAGTTAGTGAGACTGGGACCGAAGTTATTGAGACTGGTGATCGAACTTAGTGAGACTGCCCTAAACGAACTTAATGAGACTGGCCTAACCGCCCTGCTTTTATCGAAGTGAGTGAGACTGGCCTAAATTGGATAAGAAATTAACTGTCGTATCTTATATCTTGAGGTTCTAACACTATACGAAAAATCAGAACGTCCTCGAGTAATAGGTCTTGCAAGCTTTTGATCTGTGATTGTTCTCCGGCGTTGTCGCTGGTGAACCTACCGTCCATTAAAATTTAGGTCAGTCTCAAGAACTACGATCATCTTTAGGTCTGCGGGTAGTCTCAATAACTTCGATAATTGAAGCGCGCGAATTTTTAGGCTAGTCTCAACAACTTCGCTCTCAACTTAGTTCAGTCTCAATAATAACCTCGATAAAATCAGGCTATTTTGGGGGTTTCAGTCTCAGTAATTTCGATTTCCTACACATGATCCTCGTAAACCCCTTTTTAAGTCCTGGTGACCAGCCTCATGGTTTGTACGCTTTCCAGCTAATGGCTTTATTTTTGTACTGAAGGCGCAATTATGGAAGATATGTTTTGTTGGAGGTTTTTTGCTTGGTGAGAAGGATAGGAGGATGAATGGGTGGATATTGGAGAGTGATGATTTACTACTATGCAAAAGATTGATCAATCATTGACCGAGAGCGTCAGGCAGACAAAGAAGGTTGCAGCAACGCCGCGCCTATCATTATTGAATTTCAAACAAACCACGCTAGAAAGGCAATAGTAGAATTAAGCTGCGAGACTGGGAGGAGGATGCCGTTCAGTGTCTGGGTTTATTTGCCGCATCTTACCTGCCCCAGATCACCCACGGCATCTATCCTGACTGCGCAGCGCCCTTTAACGTGAGCCTTTCCCTGGGGCCAAATCGAGGCCGCAAAACCGGCACACTTGCGCCTTCATCTGGTTAGTCTTAGTGCAGTAAGGACATTTTTTGGTATATTTCCGTTTGCTAAGAGCCTGGAGTTTGTCAGAGGGTGAAGGTGAGATCTCTGTTTGCGGCAGAGGCGGAGCGATCACCGGCTCTGCCGATGGTTCGACTGATGACGGTGGAGGCGGTGTTTCTTGCGTAGCCAGCGCCTGTTGGGCCGCTGTATTGTTAGGGTTGATAGCCAGGACGCGCTCAAAGCACTCACGTCGCCAGGCCGAGTCATTGCTTGTCGTTGCCAACCACAACAAAGCCGACTCGTTGAACGGATCGACCTTCAGTACAGCTATCAACAAACGCTGACCAGCGGCTCGGTCGCCGCTTTGAATGGTGACGATGGCTTCCTGGAGGAGGTCAGTTGCCATTGTCCAGCTCATAGATTTCCAGCCTTCTCCCCCTGAGATATTCTTAGGAGAGATTCTCAATATCTCTCAAAGAATAAGCGAACTGAAAGGGTGAAGTTCAAAAAGAAAGAAGGGTAGGAAAATCCAACCCTTCGGCGCATATTACCTAGCTGGTGTCGTTAATAACCGGCTTTAGTTGGTCGTGATGCAAATATGATGCACTCAATTGGGGGCAGGTCAATTATTCCTAACTTCTTTTCGGGGTAGTTGACCTTTTGGGTTTTCGACGACGATCACGTGCCATCCGCGACAGGCCGAGCATCGCCACCAGGTCGCCTGTCCACCGGGTGTTACGATCTTTGTGATCATACTCTCTGATACAGCTATTCCGTTGACGGGGCATTGGAATAAGCCGGAACAACTGTGACAGAACAGCTTTGTATCTTGAGATACCGAATCCTGATACATATCTACCTCTTTTGTAACGAGAGGATACCATTCAGCCGGAACGGAGAACAAGAATATTTGGGATTCTGTTGTGAGGATGGTCTCAGTCTATTATTTTAGACCGACTCGACCTGAGAAAATAGTGACAATCTTCATTGTTTCCCGATGACATTTGTCATCTTGAATCGAGGAGGGTAAGAAAGAGGGCGGGAAAAGAAAAATGGCTCCTGGAGTTTGGCTCTTTGAGTCAAGTCTGAGGGCAAAGAAACAACGAAAAGGGCGCTTTTAACGCCCTTTTGGGTTTAAATTCGGACTGAAGCGGCGATGGAGTTAGTTAAACCGGCCAACCAGGTTTCTTTTTTCCACCAGTCATCGCCGGTTGCGAGCCAAACCAAAGGGGCCGAAATTCGGCGGTTCCCCACAGCGCAGCCCGGTAACTGCGCCACAGCGTGTTGAATGACCAGCGTTGGGCTCCTGGCCACCAGGGTGCGGGCATCGGCGGCCCCCCGCATAAGCCCCAGGTGCGATAGCCAGCCAAAACCAGGATAGCATAAACCTGGACACTCCATTGGACCGATACGACCGCTGAGCGTGTATTCCAACACTGCTTTTCACCCACGCCCAGCCCACTTTTCATTTCCCGGTGAGCCACTTCCAATTCCCAGCGCTGCCATAACCAAGCCAGGATGGTTTCAATCGGCCTAGGCAACTGCCAGGTTTCGCCTTCTTGGACGGCTGAAATTAAGTAAAAGGAGGGTTCTCGATGTTTGTAGTGCTGTTTCTTTTTGCCGACCAAGCGATGCATACCTTTGACTACCAACAGGAACAAAGGTCGTTCGGGTAAGCCATCCTGGACAAACGGGCCTAACAATTGATAGCGCATCTGGACGCATTTACCCCGGACCAGCACTTGCCGTTTAGGCCAGTTTCGTAAACCGGCATGTAACCAATCTGCCGGGTGGGGGCTTTGTCACCATAGCTGGCCGGGCGACCAGGTCCTGACTGCGGCTGCGGCAACCAGTACAAAGCCCGATTGCGGGCGGTGCGAGTAATTAAGCTGACCCGCTCCGGTAACTGACGCCATAGCTCCAGGACATCAAATGCGCCATCGGCTAAGGCCAAGATGCGTTGCTTGACCCGCCCGGCCTGATCCAGTTGGGCTCGGATCCAGTTTAGATAGGCCAGACCCGCTTCCCATTCTCGCCGCGTAGGCTCATGGGCGGGAATTGCTTTGGCTGGAAAGGCGGTCATAAAGCGGACCGGGATCGCCCGACTAAAGCCGTTTTCCAAAGGGGTCAACCAAGCCCCGATCAAGAACCGTTGGCCCCGTTCGATCCCTGCTCGGAACGTGGGCGAGCGGGGCGATTTCAACCAACAACTCCCCGGCATCTTTAGACTGCTGCGACTGATTTGGGTGCTATCAAAGCCCACCACATACGGCTCTGTCTCGGGCACTGCCCCCAATGTTTCTCTAACCAAAATGCGGTTGAGTTGCTCTTCGTCAAACCGCTCCCGGCTAAACAACCGATACCATCCACTCCAATCCCCGTCCACTTGCCCTAAGCTCAGAATCGCCTGGGCAATGGTATGCCGCCCAAAACTGAATAACTCGGCCAAAACCAACCCCACCGCTCGAAAATACGGTCGGGCTTGTCTGAAAGCTGCTCGGTGTGCTTCGAGCAGGCCGATTAACGCCTGCAACAGCGTTGGTACCTCGTTCGCTTTTGTGCTATCCTTCATGACAGAAGCCTCCTGGGTTTTTGTTTGGTCTCCCAACCATAACTTTACCCAAGAGGCTTCTATTTTCAATACCCCCAGACAAAAGGCCAAACTCCAGGCGCTTTTGATTCTCTGTTTTTTACCTAATACTTACTGACAGTCATCCACTACTGTGATATACTTCACAAGAAATGGGCCTACTTCTCCCATCTACACTTCCATTCCAGCAGGATCGGGATGCTGGAACATCTGCTATCCGATATGACAAAAAAACGTACTAACCCACGCAAGCATTCCGCCTTCATTCACACCGTTGATCAGAATGACCTGATTATTGATGTCAACGACAACTGGCTGCGTTTTGCCCAGGAAAACGAGGCCTCCCACCTGACCCGCCAGGCAGTTATCGGTCACTCGCTCTGGACCTTCATCGCCGGCCTCGAAACCCGGCACATATATCGACTCCTGATGCGGAAAATTCGCCAGAACCAGCGGCGGATTGTCTTTACTTACCGCGGTGACAGTCCCGTTCTCCGCCGTTACATGCAGATGGAAATTGTCCCTGCTGCCGATGAGGCGCTTGAATTTAGAAATTACCTGCTCCGGGAAGAGCACCGAGATCATGTTCGCCTCCTGGACCCCACGGCCGAACGGGATCACGAGTTGCTGCGTATGTGTGGCTGGTGCAATCGTATCCGCTGCGATGAGACCTGGCTGTCAGTGGAAGAGGCGGTCAACTACCTGGGCTTATTCGGCGCTCCTCAGTTGCCCCACATCACACATGGCATATGCCCCGACTGCGCCTTAAATTTTAAGGACTTGGCCTGACCGGGGTGAGCGACCCCCTCATTTTTAGTAAGACCCTAGTGCATTTTTAACAAAGTATTCGTGTAAATGGATCAATCATGGTATTTTGTATAATTCTGAATAAAGAAGGGAAGGTCAGTTGTGACCCTGGAAAGATAAATTACCTTGAAAGCACCTATGTTTGTTCGCCCGTTGACCCTCGAAGAGCGCCAATCACTGGAAGCGGGGGTCCGTAGTAAAAACGCCTTTACCTTACGACGGTGTCAAATCTTATTGGCCAGCGCGGCGCGGCAGAAACCGTCAGTAATCGCCCGGCAGTTGCAGTGCGCCAGTCAGAGCTGACCGCCGAGAAACGGGACCAGTTACAGACCATATTGCATCAAAGTCCGCGCAACTTCGGTAAGCCGTCGAGTATCTGGACGCTGAAATTGCTGGCCGAGGTCTGCCAGGAACAGGGCTTGAGTGAGACGGTTCTGTCTGCGCCGACCCTCTTGGATGCGGTGGTCCGCCTGGGGGCGAGTTGGAAACGGGCCAAACACTGGATTGTTAGTCCAGACCCGACCTACAAGTTAAAAAACAACGGGACCGGCTAATTCGCTGGGCTGAGAACGACCCGGACATTGTCCTGGCCTTTGAGGATGAAGTCTGGTGGAGCCGCGAACGACAACCGCCTTGCACAGTTGGAGGGACCAGGAGCCACTGCGGCTGATCCAACAACAGGTCCCGCGGAATGATCTTGATCACAAAGCCATAGCCTGTTATGGGTTGTATCTGCCGACTTTGAACCAAATGGTGGTCCGCTTTGTGAAGGGGCGACCGGTCAGTGCGGTCACCACCGCTTTTCTGGCCTGGGTGTTGGCCGCCTTCACCGACCAGGGCAAACGGGCGCTCTTTCTGATTTGGGATAATGCCTCCTGGCACATCAGTCACGAAGTTCGGGACTGGATTAAAGCCTATCACCGCCGGGTCAAGAAAGATGGTGGCTGTCGGTTGATTATCTGTCGGTTACCCAGCTGGTAACCACTAGCCACCACTCACAAGTCTCATTTCGCAGCCTTACGGCTTGATTCCGCAATTCAGCAACAGCATCCAAAACGGGGTAACATCAATATACCCAGTGGCTCACCCTTTCCGTAGTCATTGATGAGGAGGCCCGCATTGGACTTCTCCCGATGGGAGTGGTCTCCACCCGTGACTATTGGAAATATCGGGACAACAAACTACCGCCCGCCTACTCCTTCCTCAGTGACGAAATCCAGGGGAACGACCGGGAAACAGAATTTCATAGGATGCAGAAGCTATCAAATGGACAATGATTGGGCAGGCGTCACGCTGTAATACGGGAAAAACAGTCAAACCTATTTTCACAACCGCAAAACCTTGGCCTCCAGTGGGATAACTATACTTGTACAGTCTGTGGCTACAAGTTACAACGCCACAAAGGAGAGGTCCACGACCTTGAAATCCATCACAACAATCCCAAAGGGGATTACAGCCTGGATAACCTCCAAACCGTGTGTCTCCCTTGTCATCAACACCTAACAGGGCAGGCTGACTGAATGCAAACTGAAAGACCCTTTCGCCTAGAGCCGGGTGCGGTTAACATCGCTCGTCCGGTTCGGCAGTGGCGGGATGGGGAAACACGACAGTCGAAAGGCTGGCAGATGCACCCTGTCCCTACCATAACAAAAGTACCTTGCGGGGCAAGTCGCCGGTGTCCTACCCTATGAGTACCTCCGTTCTGGCGCCCACAACGGCTTCGCCGCCATCCCTTTCGCCAATCGCGGCGGTTTCAAACGGACCTTTGATGCTCAAGGCTTATCTATCTGCCCGGCCGGCCTGGCTAAGTACAAACAAAAAAGTTATGCGGCATTAGAGCCAATGATAGATAATATTCGGTCAGGCATCTGGTTGTGCCGGTCAAAGAAGTTACGGGCAGCCGCCAAGAGGGCCTTAACCGTTTCAAAGAGTTCACAGTGGGTGACTTCGCGTCGGAAGTGTCGCCACAACATTTCAATCGGATTAAGCCACGGGCTGTAGGTCGGCAAGTAAAGCAAGACCAATCGTCCGGCCGCCCCTCGGATCACGGCTTCGACCTCATCATCTTCGTGGGCGGTGAAGTTGTCCCAGGCGACATAGACGATTTGATGAGGATGTTTATCGAGCAAAGCTTGTAAGAATTCAGCTATTTCTCGCCGCCGTTTGCGTTTGCGGATTAGCACCACCGTTTCGCCGGTATGATAGTTGACGCCACCGATGCCGTAATGCTTTTTGGGCTGGCCGGGGGTCGGGATCATCACCTGTTGACCCTTCGGGCTCCACATCGCTCGTAAGGTCGGATGCCAACTAAGGTTAAATTCATCGGCATAGTAGAAGACTTCATGGCGTTTCAAGTTGTCTCGTTTGTCTTCAATCGTCTTTTTTTGACCAGATATTCCGGGTCCGGGCTGCTAACCTTGTGCTGCGGCCGGCTGATGACAATATCAGCATCTTTCAACTGGACCCTGACCGTTTCCGCGGCGACCCGAATGCCGGTCTCTTCGGCCATATAATCGGCCAGCCGTTGGAGCGTCCATAAGGAGTAGGGTAAGCCCAGGCTGCGCGGCCGACGGCGGACAAGGCTCATCAGTTTTTCCCGATAAACCGACGTCACCTTGACCGGCGTGCCCGGACGGGGCGCATCCAACAGGCCGTTGATCCCTTCGGCATTGTATCGCTTGAGCCAGTTGCGGACCGTTTGATCATCCTTGCGCACGATCTGGGCGATTTTAGGCGCGGTCAGCTCTTGTTCAGCCGCCAGCAAGATTATTTGAGCTCTGGTTCGAATACGTACCTCTTTGGTGTGGTGATACAATTCATCTAGCTCAGTAATTTCTTTTTCACTTAACTTTCGTAATTGGATTGGTGGTCTCATACTTTAAGTGTAGCCCACCAATCTTATTCCTAAAAATTTTTCTGTTTGTACTTAGTGGTTTTTCAAAAAAGTTATTTGAATAAATTAAAATCCGAGGCATACTCTTCATCAAAGGAGAGAAAATGCCAAGGAAAGGGATTAGCATCAGGTTACCCAAGCAGGATGAACAGATGCTGAAGGAATTTGTGAGCCAAGGTCAAAAAAACGCTCGAGAAATCAATCGTGCCCGTATTTTACTGCTGGCCAATGAAGGACGGTCGGTCAAAGAGATCAAGCAGATCCTGGGGATCAGTCCAGCCACGATCTATAACGTACGCAACACCTACCATCGGCAGGCGCATGACGATATTTTGGCTGTTATCCAAGATAAACCCCGCAGTGGTCGCCCGCTCAAGTTGGATAGTCGGGTTGCGGCCCACGTGAGTATGATTGCCTGCTCCCAACCGCCAGTTGGGGCGGCTCGCTGGACGCTGCATCTAATCGCCGATAAACTGGTCAAATTGGAAGCAGTGGAGAGCATCTCCCATGAGAGTGTGCGCCAACTGTTAAAAAAAACCAACTCAAGCCCTGGTTAAGTGAACAATGGTGTATCGGTCAAATTACCGGCAGTTATCTGTGGCAGATGGAGGATGTCCTGCATCAATATCAGTTACCTTATGATCCCACTTGTCCGTTAATTTGTTTTGATGAACGGCCCTGCTTTCTAATTGGTGACGTGGGTTCGATCTTGCCGATGAGCCCGGGCAAAGTCAAACGATACCATTACGAATATGAAAAAAATGGCTCGTGCTGCGTCTTTTTGGCCTTTGAGCCCCACACTGGCTTTCGTTATGTTGAAGTCAGGACCAGACGCACTGCGGTGGATTATGCTGAATTCATGCAAAACCTGCTGGCTAAACACTATCCTCAGGTCAAGGCGATCCGGCTGGTGCAAGACAACTTGAATACCCACACGCCGGGCTCCTTTTATCAGGTCTTACCACCCAGCGCCGCCTTCGATCTGAGCCAGCGCTTCGAACTGCACTATACTCCGCCGAAAGGCTCGTGGCTGAATATGGCAGAGATCGAGTTCGCCGCCTTGGTCAAGCAATGTCTTGACCGGCGCATTCCTGATGTTAAGTCCCTCCAGCGTGAAGTTTTGGCCTGGACAGACCGCCGCAATTTCGACCGCACAACGGTCAACTGGACGTTCTCTCAAGCTGATGCTCGAACCAAACTGCAACGTCATTATGTTAATGTACAGAAATTTATTTGAAAAACCACTTAGGCTCCTCAATTACACTTTTCAGAGCAAAACCGCTCTGTTTGAGCACGAGTGTAGCCGCTATGTTTGCCCCTGTGCTTTCCCACCCAGACCGAGCAAGCCTGTCCTGCTAACCATAAGCAATGGGCTAAGGGTGGCTGTACCACCACCATGGCTTCCAGTACTGGCGCTCGCCTCCGCTATCAACTTGACCGAGACAGTGACACCTACAAACGGGTCTACAAGCAGCGAACCACCAGCGAAAGGATCAACAGTCAAGCCATGGAGTTGGGCATCGAATGTCCGAAAATCTGAAATTGGCAAGCCATCGCCAATATCAATACCCTGATCTATGTCTTGCTCAACTTGCGCACCTTGCAGCGTATCCGTTAGCACAAGGCTGACCTGCGCACTCAAGGTAAATTGCCGAATCCTATGGCCTAAATTCAGTTGTTAATCAATCTTTAGGGCGTCGCTTCACTCGCCCTCAAGCGTAACCTACCCGGAACCAGCTTTTCCTGGTCCAACCTTCAATGTGTTTGATACAAATGAAGGTCGCAGGATTATCTTGCATCATTCATCTCTCGACCGGCAACAATTGAGAGCATTTCGGCTCCTGAAGTAGTTGTTACGAGCCTTCTAATATCCGTTTTATCACTGCCAACAACTCCTCCGAGTGAATAGGCTTGATCAGATACTCTTTCACTCCTCTTTCTTTACCGTAACGAATTTCGGCATCTGACAAAAATCTACAGCCCGTTAAGAAAAGAAAGGGAATAGTAGCCCATTGTGAATTTACGTGTATGAGCGACTGAAGTTGATAGCCCCCCAAATCCGGCATGACAATATCGGATAAGATCAGGTCTATCGGCTCGGTTTTCAAAGCCTTCAGGGCCTCAAAACCTCCTTTAGCCTTGACAGTTTGGTAGCCGGCCATTTCCAACGTCTGGCTAAGATAATCCAACATATCAGGTTGGTCCTCCACTAACAAGACGGACGTTTTTTTCTCCATGATCGCAAATTTCCCCTTTGCTGCCTTTAAGGAAGCCGAATGTAAACCAATCTTAGCAAGGATTGGCATTGGAGTATATAAAGGAAGCATTCAGTTTCTATTGAAATTCTATTTAGAAGAATGATATTACCACACAAGATTTCGACCTCCCCGCAGCGCCGTCGCTCGGCCTGGCCCGTACAAGGTTCAGATTCCGTCCCTTGCATGTTCAATAATACGCTCCTTATCACTTTTTCTCACTTTTCCCCATAAAACTCAAATATACCCTAAATGCTGTTTCTATAGATTTATATGCCAAGATTTGGTAGATTAAGGGTTAGAAATTTACAGAATCTCTAGTTTCGCTCAAATCAGTTTTGGCCCTATGTCTACCAAATTACCCACCGCCCTTTGCAAAATAGCTTTCCCCATCGCTTTGACTCTCGGGCTTCATCTTGGTTTGGCCAGTGCGGCGGCGGGTTATGACCAGTCCTCACCTCATTCTAGTCCCAAAATTTCAAATGAGGAGACTTCGGTATCTCCGGAGGAGGAGTTAGTGTTGGCCTTGATTTTACTCAGAAACGGTAATTTGTCTGAGTTAAGCCAGATCCAGAATCATATTCAGGCCAAAGGGGGCCAGATTACCCACACTCTGCCCTTTCAGGCCCTGGTCGCCAATGTCACCGTCACTTCAATTCCAGATTTGACCCATTTACCAGGCGTGGCGGCTGTTTATACCCAGCCGGTAGATTTAGCTACACTTGACCACTTCGATCCGGCCGCCCGTCGTTTTGCCGGTGTCTGGAATAGTTTGCTGGCTCCTCAGCCTGTTGCTCCGTTGAACGGCATGCAGGCAGAACATCCGGAGACTGAAGAGGACGCCCTCATTGCGCCTGACCTGTCGCCAGATAGCCAGATAAGCGCGGCGGGGGGAGCGATTATAAGCACGCCCGGCTACCTTCAGACCAGTAACTATATGGCCGGTTCGGTGGCCGTAGGGATTATTTTAGTTGAAAGTGACGGGACAGGAGATCGTTCGACTGAAGATTGGACTCAGGCCGAGCAGCAGCTTATTTTCAACGAGATTGTAGCCGGTCTCAATTGGTGGGCTACCCTGGAACCCCGCGCAAAACTCTCGTTTGTTTATGATGACCACATTTCACAGCCACTGCCGACTCGCGTCGAACCCATTACCCGGCCTTATGCCGATCAGCAGTATTGGATCTCAGATTCGATGGAAGCGCTGGGCTACCAGGCTGCTTCTTACTTTACTCAGGTGCGAGATTATAACAATGCCCTTCGCAGCTTTTATCACACCGATTGGGCCTTTACCATTTTTGTCGTTGATAGCTCGACCGACAGCGACCATCGCTTTAGCGACAACAGGTTTGCCTATGCTTACCTGGGCGGGCCGTTTATGGTGATGACGTCCGGCAATAATGGCTACGGCCCTGATAATATGGATGCTGTCACCGCTCATGAAGTCGGGCATATTTTTCATGCTTTAGATCAATATGGGGGCGCCGGTCAGGGATGTAGCCTCCGCTCAGGTTATTTGGCGGTTGAAAATCTGAACAGTGAGTCTGGGGGATGCCCCTCCAACGTAAATAGCATTATGCGGGGGCAAATCTCCCCCTACACCCTCCGGGCGATTGATCCGTATGCGGCGGGACAGGTGGGCTGGCGCGATAGCGATGGGGACAATATCCTTGATCCGTTAGATGTAACCCTGACCCTGACCGCAAATGACCCGGTGCTGGATGGCAATCGTCTCACCCTTACCGGCGAGGCCGAAATTATCCCTTATCCCTCTCCCAGCCGCCCCAGTGTCACGATCAGCCAAATCAAGAGGGTGCAATACCGTCTCGACGAGGGGGCTTGGCAGCAGGCGAGCGCCAGCGATGGTGCGTTTGACAGCCCTTTAGAAAGCTACTCCCTGGCCTTCTCTCCCTTATTGCCAGGTTTACATACCCTCACAGTTGGGGCTGTAGACTCATTTTCTAATGCGCTGAGCCCCGCCGTGAGTCAAATCTTTATCATGCCTGACCCCATTGCCGGCAGCCCCGATACAAAGCTGTATGCGCCAGATGAGAACCTATCAGAACAAGCCTTGGTCGTTTCGGGCGTCGCTTATCATACCCAACCCGGTGGCGTCATCGCCACAGTTCAATATCGCCTTAATGGCGGCCCGTGGCAAGTCGCTCAAGCGCAGGATGGTTCATTTGATAGCAATTATGAACCGTTTGCTTTAACCTTCGGCTCTCCCCCACCTGGTCCCTACCTCATTGAAGCCTTCGCCAGCGACGCCAGTGGAAATACTGAAGCCGAGTGGGCCAGGCAGGAAATACAAATCCCTCAAGTTATCAAACTCTTCATCCCTATTTTGACCTCTACGAGGTGATACCATTTCTAAACTTTTTCCCACTTTTCTTACAAAACGTGAATACAATCTAATGAAATCAGTACAGACTTGTACGTCAAAGTTTGGTAAGCTCGAAACCAGAAATTAAGAAAGAACAAGGTGTTCCATGAGTCAGCACTTGAAGGTACTGGTTATTGAGGATAGCCCTGAGTTCCGTGAGTTTACGGTAGAGTATTTGCTAAAGCCCAATAATTTCCTGGTGGATGTAGCCGAAGATGGCTTGAGTGGATTAAATAAGGCGTTAAAAAGCAAGCCAGATCTGATTCTACTGGACTATGAACTGCCAAAAATGAATGGGGTCCAGGTGTTGCGCCAGTTGCGGGAGCGCGGGCTAAAAACGCCGGTAATTTTGATGACCTCGCACGGCTCCGAACAACTAGCCGTTGAGGTTTTTCTGCTTGGAGTTCAGAATTACCTCATCAAGCCCTATAAGGTGGAAGATGCTCTGCGAGCTATTGAGGATGCCCTGCGCCTAACTCGCCTGGAAAAAGAGAAACAAGAATTACTTGAACGGGTTTTGCAGGCTAACCAGGAATTAAAACACCAACTCGACCTGGCGGATGTCATGGACCAGATCGGTAAGTCAATTACGCTGATCCACCCCACGGAAACATTGGAGCGAATTGTAGATGCCGCTCTCTTCTTAACCAATGCCGAAGAGGGCAGGCTATTTTTGATGAACCCGCGCACCGGGACCCTGAATGAACCTCTATGTAGAAAAAAGGCCGGGGCGGTGATCACGGCCGAGACCACCCGGCAAATTTCGGTGGCGTTAGAGATTGGCGGGCGGAGAGTAGGTACGCTCAGTGTCACCGTAGCTACGGAGCGTTTGAGTGACCCTGATCTGGCCGAGTATGAGCAGATGTTACGACTCCTGGCCGGCTATGCCAACATTGCTCTCCAGAACTTGGGTTATATCAGCCAGATTCGCGCCCAAAAAGAAAAGGAAAAGCAGGTCATCCGGGGCGTATTTGAGCGATTTGTGGATACCCAGGTTGTTGGGGAATTATTGAAGCAACCGGATCAGATTAAACTGGGCGGCCAGCGGCAGCCGGTAACAGTGCTATTTGCCGACCTGCGCAGTTTCAGCACCTTTGCCCATAAGACCTCGCCGGAGAAAACGGTTGATACGATCAATCTGTATATCGAGGCCGCCGTAGAGGCCATTCTGAAGGAGAAAGGCACCCTTGACAAATTTATTGGCGATGCGGTCATGGCTTTCTTTAATGCGCCTTTACCTCAACCAGATCATGTGTTGCGTGCCGTGCAGGCCGCCTTGCGGTTGAAGCAAGCGGTCATCGCTGCGCAAAAACAGGTATCAGCCGAGTATCGTCTGGATTTTGGGATGGGTGTTTGTGTTGGAGAGGCGATCGTCGGCAATATTGGTACACCCAAACTAATGAACTACACCGTAATTGGCGACAGTGTGAACAAGGCCAAGCGTTTGCAAGAAAGCGCTCGCGGCGGGCAAATATTGATCAGTCAAGAAACCCTGGAAGTAATCCAGGATCACATCCAGGTCAAACCTATTGGCTGGCTCCATCTTAAGGGGCAAGCGGCTCAGGAACCTGTTTATGAGGTGATCGGCTTGAAGCGAGAAGCAGTGGTTAAATTTACAGTAAAACCGTCCCTCCCTGCTCCGGTATATGTCATGGGCTAGGGTTTGGAGCGAGTAATAAGGAGGGTGACGATGACCCGTGAAGAAGTTTTACAAATAATTGAGGCCGCATGGGCTAAGCATGAAGCGCCCGATTTGTCCCGGGCTGACCTACAAAGAACCGATTTGAGTCGAATCAGTCTGAGAAAAGTTAACTTTCGCTATGCCAATCTCAGTGGAGCCAATCTGCGCGGAGCTAATCTAGAGGGGGCTGATCTGACCGGAGCGAACTTACGAGGGGCCAACTTAACCAACGCCGTGTTGAAAAATGCGGACCTGCTCGGGGTTGACCTGGCTCATGCCCAACTCGGCGGAGCAGATTTTGGTGAAGCCAGCTTGCAAAATTCTAACTTGAGCGAAGCAAACCTGGATTATACGAATCTGATCGAGACGACGCTGCGGGGGGCGGGGCTGGTTGTAGCCAATTTACGGGGGGCAAATCTGGCCGGAGCCAACCTGATCAAGGCTAATCTACGAGGAGCTAAGGTAACTAACGAGCAATTCAATCGGGTTAAGAGTCTCAAAGGAGCCATTATGCCCGATGGGACCATCCACTGTTAAACCAAGGAGAGTAAAGAGATGGATCTCACCTATACTGCTACCTCCCAATCAGAAGAGAAAACGAATCTGCTGAGATATCCCTGCTCTGTTAATTACAAAAAGATAGTCCTTGTTATTCCCGCCTATAATGAAGAGCGATTTATCGGTAGCGTTGTATTGAAAGCGCGTAAATACGCCGATACTGTACTGGTCATAGACGACGGTTCCACCGATGCGACGGCGGAGGTCGCTGCAGCCGCTGGGGCCATCGTGGTCAGGTGCGAGCAGAATCAAGGCAAAGGCATAGCTTTAAGTACAGGATTCTGTAAAGCACGTGAACTGGCCCCAGATGTGGTGGTGACGATTGATGGCGATGGCCAACATGTACCCGAGGAGATAGAGACGGTGGCGGCGCTCGTGTTGGAGGGAAAGGCCGATGTCGTCGTCGGCTCTCGTTACCTGGAACCTACCAGCCAGGTGCCACCCCATCGCATTTGGGGCCATCACCTTTTTAATTTCATCACCAACCAGATGTCAGGCGTTTCTCTGACCGACTCTCAGAGCGGCTTTCGCGCCTTCTCACCTCGAGCGCTGCGGACGCTCTCTTTCCAGTCGCAGGGTTTTTCCGTGGAGTCTGAGATGCAATTCCTGGTTTCTGAGCACAAACTGAAGCTGACGGAGGCGCCCATCACTGTATATTACCACGATAAACCCAAAAGGCCGGTCATCGTCCACGGCTTGATGGTGCTGAACGGAATTTTAAGGCTGATGGGCCAATACCGGCCGCTCCTCTTCTATTGTATCCCCGGGGTCTTTCTGCTGCTGGCCGGCCTGGCCTGGGGCCTACAGGTTTTAAATATTTACGACACCCATTCAGAACTGGCCCACGCCTACTTTCTCATTAGCGTAATGCTCTTTCTTGTTGGCGCCCTGGTCCTTTTTGCCGGATTTTTTCTCCAGACAGTCCGGAGGATTCGGCTGAACCGGGGCCGCTCAGGGAATTTTGAAATTGATCCTGTTGGCGCCTGATTTCGATGTCGCTGGAAATGTTAGTTAAAAGTAGTCAAATTGCCGCTGCTCCGGCCATGGCCTGGCGGACAAGAGCCCGGGTGAGCGTGATTATCGTGAATTACAATGGACAAGCCCATTTGGCCAAGTGCCTCAACTCACTTCTGGTCGGTTTTAGCGCGAACGATGAGATTATCCTGGTAGACAATGCTTCAACAGACGGCAGCGCCGAATATGTGGAACAGACTTTCCCCACTATCCGGGTCATCCGCAACAAAAGCAACCAAGGCTTCAGCGGCGGCTGCAATGTGGGGGCAGAGTGGGCCATAGGACAGTATCTGGCCTTCTTGAATCCAGATACAGTGGTCGTTCCAGGTTGGCTCGATGCCCTAATCGCCGCCCTGGAAGCTGATCCCCGGATGGGGTTAGCCACCTCTAAAATTCTGCTGTTGGATGATAGGGACCGGATCAACACCTGTGGCAACGACATGCATTACACCGGGCTGACGCTTTGCCGGGGGCTGGGCACAAACCGTGATACCTTGACCCGTGGGGGCGAAGTCAGCGCCGTTTCGGGCGCCGCCTTTGCCATTCGCCGGGAATTATTTGAAGCGCTGCACGGCTTTGACGAGTCCTTTTTCATGTACATGGAAGATACCGACCTGTCGTGGCGAGCACGCCTGGCCGGGTTCCGCTGCCTTTACGTGCCCGATTCGGTCGTCTATCACGATTACACCTTGCGCTTTGGGCCTCAAAAGACCTTCTATCAGGAGCGCAACCGCTATGTGATGCTGCTCAAGGGGCTGCAGTGGCGCACTTTGCTACTCTTGTTGCCGGCGCTGCTGCTGGCCGAGCTGGCGACGTGGGGTTTTGTCATTGTGCAGGAGCGGCGACAGTGGACGAATAAAGCGCGGGCTTACGCCTGGGTTTGGGGCCATTGGCCGGACATTCTAACCGGCCGACGGCAGACCCAGGCGCTGCGGCGTGTTCGGGATCGTGACTTGATCGCTCAAGGTACCTACGGGCTGGCGTATGAGCAGGCCGGTCGTGGTCTGGTCGCCCGCCTGGCCCATTTTGGATTCGATCCGTTCTTTTTTCTACTACAGCGATTAGCGTTGGCTTTGATGGACTGGTAAGGAGAGGAAGCCATGAAAATCTGTTTAGTCTGCTCCCACGGCGGCCATTTAACCGAGACGATGCAAATTCTCGAGGCCTTGGCCGGGCATGACATCTTTTTTGCCACTTACCACAGCGCCAGAGAGGTCGAGGTCAGGCAGATGGCGCGGGCCTATTTTACCCGGAACATTGGAATCAGTCTATGGCGGATGTTTTTAGCCACCTACTGGGCCTTCTGGATTTTACGCCGGGAGCAGCCGGAGGTCATCCTTAGCCTGGGCGCTGAGATTGCCCTGCCTTTCTTTTATCTGTCTAAACTCCTGGGTATCAAAACGATCTTTATCGAAAGCTGGTGCCGGGTTGAGAATCTCTCCAAGACGGGGAGATTGGTCTATCCTGTGGCCGACGTCTTTTTGGTGCAGTGGCCGCAATTACTTGAAGTTTGTGGCCCCAAAGCCCAATATCAAGGAGCCGTCGTATGATTCTGGTCACTGTTGGCACGCATCATCAGGGTTTTAACCGGCTAGTACAGGCTATGGATGAGCTGGCCGCTCGGTTGGACGAACCGGTCGTTATTCAGCGGGGCAGTTCCTCGTATGAACCGCAGCACGCTGAAAATTTCCAGTTTGCGACCGGGCCGCACATGGCGCAACTCACCGCTGAAGCGCGGGTAGTAGTGAGTCACGCCGCTGCCGGAGCGATCATCGTGGCGCTGCGCCAGGGTAAGCCCCTGATCGTTGTTCCCAGGTTACAACGATTTGGCGAGGTGGTTGACGATCATCAACTACAACTGGCGGCAGCTTTGGCCGAGACAGATAGGGTGATAGCTGTGCATGAGCCATCGGCAGCTACATTGCGAGCAGCTATTGATCAGGTCGCTCACCATCAGGTTGAAAATAAAGGAGCCGTTCAATTGGTACAAACCCTACGCCAGCAGTTGCAGCAGTGGGCCCTCATCGCGTAAAGGAAGAGTTAAATTATGCATATTTGTATGGTCTCATCAACGCCGCTCCCCCCCCGAGAGGGTCTGGGCTTTTACATCTGGAACCTATCCCGTTATCTGACCCGGTTAGGGCATCAAGTCAGTATTATCACCCGAGGCCAGGTAGGGCGGACGAGCCGTGAAGTCGTGGACGGTATCACGATCTGGCGGCCGACCTTCTGGCCGGTTTATCCATTTCACGTGCATCTGCATAGTCTGTTTGTGAATGACCTGGTTCAAAAGTTAATCGCCGATCTTGATTTACTGCACCTGCACACGCCCCTGGTCAAATGGCTCGACACCACGCTGCCGCTGCTGGTCACGGTCCACACACCGATGAAGACCGCTACTGGCGCCGCACCCATTAATAATCTACTGGGCTGGTTAATCAGGTTGCAGGCCCCGGTCAGCTACCGTCTCGAACAGCAACTCTTTCACCGGGCCGATAAACTGATCGCTGTCGCTCACAGTGTCGCGCAAGAGTTGCAGTTATATCATATTGACCCCCACCAGGTTGGAGTCCTGGGTAACGGCGTAGACACCGGGTTTTTTTCTCCTGGAAAACGCGAGCCGGACTGGAGCGATCCCTATTTTCTGACCGTAGGCCGGTTGGCCCCGCCTAAAGGTTTGGAAGATTTGGTGCAGTGCGCCGAAGCTGTGGTCAGGCAGTTTCCCCACCACCGTTTCCTGATTGCCGGCGCTGGGCCGCTGGAAGAACAACTCAGAGCCGACATCGCCCGGCGTAAACTGGAAGGGAAAGTCGTTCTGGTAGGGCATATCACGGATCGCGCCCAACTGGTAAACTTATATCGTGGCGCAACGGCCTATATCCATCCGGCCCATTACGAAGGGTTGCCGACCGTGCTGTTGGAAGCGATGGCTTGCGGCCGGCCGGTGGTGACCACTTCCATCAGTGGGGCTTTGGAGGTAGTGCAGCATGGGCGGAATGGCTTGTTGATCCCGCCGCGAGTGCCTGAACAGATGGCCGCGGCCATTATCTGCCTCCTCCGGGAGCCTGGCCTGGGTGAGCAACTGGGGAGGGCTGCTCGTCAAACTGTGGAAGAACGATATTCCTGGGACGTAGTCGGGGGCAGCTATCTGGCCCAATACAAAACCCTGCTATCAGGAGTTAAGCTTTGAACCACAAACGCAAGTCGGTCTGCCTGATTGCGGGCGGCCTGGTTGAGGGCAATTTAAGGTTGCAGCCGTGGCGCTACTTATGTGAGGTAGCGCGGCGACTCGCGGCGCAGGGACATCGTGTCACCGTGTTGAGTGATGGTGCAGAGCGGACTTCTGCCCCATCATGGGGGGAGGGAATACGGCTGTACCGCCTGCCCACCGTCAGCCAACCCTGGTGGCGCACTACCTCTCCGCTGTGGCAGATCCTTCAGCAGACCCGGCCTGAGATTATCTTGTGGCACGTGGGGCTAACCAGTTTTGCCTATCAACACTTGGCTGGCTGGGGGCAGGCGCCGGTGATCGGCATTTTTACCAGCCCTCTCTACCGCCCCCAGGAGATTTTCCGCCTGGGTTGGCGCAAGATTAGCCGGGGTTACGGCTTGAGCGCCGTCCACGCGCTGGGTGCTTTGACGCCGAGACCTTATCTGCGGCGGTTGATGCGCCGGAACAAGTGGCGCTGTTTGGTGGTGCAAACTCAGACCACGCGCCAACAACTGCTGGCCGATGACTTGTGGACGAGACCCATTGAAGTGATCGCGCCGGGCGTTGACGAGGTCTGGGGCGCCTCGCAAGTGAAGGATACGGATGACACCCGGACCAGGTTGGGCTACAGCGCTTCTGATACAGTAGTGCTATATTTTGGCTCGCCCGCGCCACTGCGGGGACTGCCCACCTTGATCAGAGCTTTTGAGTTGGCGCGGTCTACCGACCCATCGCTCAAATTACTGGTATTGAGCCGGCGACATGCAGATGAACGGGTGCAACAGGACGCCGAATTAGGCCAACTTTTGCAGCACAACTCCTTGAGCCAGCACGTACAAGTGGTCAGCGGCTTTCTGGATGAAGAAACCCTGCACCGCCACGTCGCCGCTAGCGATGTGGTTGCCCTGCCCTTCGAATTGGTGCCTTCGGATGCTCCGCTCAGTCTGTTAGAGGCGCAGGCCTTAGGCAAACCTGTCGTTACCACCAGGGTGGCATGTTTGCCAGAATTGGCGGCTCAAGGAGTTAGCTACCTGGCCCAGCCGGCCGATCCCTTTTCACTTGCTAAAGCCCTGGAGCAGGCCGGGGCAGAGCTATCGAACCATCGGCGGGGTGCTGGCTTGGCGCTGGAAAACGATGGATCCCCGTCATTTAGCCGAAGCTGGCAGAAAATGGGAGAAGAATGGTCACATCTGGTCCAGAGCCTGTAGGGTACTCAACTCAACTGCCGCGTTTTATTTACCTCTGCGGCTGCGATGGGGTTGGCAAAAGCACGCAGGCTAAACAGCTATTGACCCGCCTGACAGTCCTGGGCGTGCAGTCGCGCCCTCTCTGGCTGCGGTTCCCCTTTTGCTTGAGCCTACCCTTGTTCGCCTATGCCCGCTGGCAAGGGTATAGCTGGCGCGAAGAGTCGGACGGCGTGCGGCATGGCTACTGGGATTTTCGCCGCTCCTGGCTGCTGCGGACTTTGCTGCCTTGGGTCTTGCTGGTAGACGCCGCGCTGGCGGCGCTAGGCCAAGTTTATCTGCCGCTGTGGCTGGGCCAAACGATTGTGTGCGAGCGCTTTGTCCTGGATCTGCTCGTTGACCTGGTGGTGGGCTTTGTGGACCCCGACTTGCCTCGGCGTTGGCCGGGCCGGCTCTATCCCCACCTGCTGCCACTAAAGGCGGCGATTGTTATGCTCGACCTGGAGGCCGACACCATCCGGGCGCGCCGAGCCGATTTGCAGACAGATTGGCGGCTGGAGGCACGGCTGGAGGCATTCCGTTTGATGGCTCAAGATCAGGGTTTGGCCGTATTGTCAAGCCAATCTTCGGTCTTAGAAGTAAGTCAGCGCATTTGGAAAATGATCAATGATGGATGTGAAGGCTAAAAAAACAAGCGGTTATGCTAAATTGGAATCGAAGTTCGTGCAGGGGCTGTTGAGGCATCCGCTCATGGCTCTAGCGATGCACTGGACGTTTCAAAGCCTGTTCTACATGGATCCAACTGAGCGTTGGTTCAAACTTATGTTAGACGCCATCCTACTCGTCCTGGGAGGTCTGATTCTGAGCTTTTGGTTAGCCTGGCCGGTAGCCTGGCTAGTGGCGTTTATCATCGCCCACACCCTCAACTTCTTGTTCAATGGACATCTGTGGGGCGTGCTCAAGCATTATAGCCTGGTGAAATACAGCTATGAATCATTCCAAGGCTATGTGCGCAACCTGGGTGAGCGGGCGCAACACGAGCCAGCTATTGACTATGTCGTCATCTACGGCAGTTTATCACGCCAGAAATGGTCGCCTTCTTCTGATCTGGACGCGCGTGTGATGCGGTATCCGGGGCTAATGAACGGACTGCGGACAAGTTGGTTTTTATTGTGTGAGCGCAGCCGGGCCTGTATCGCCGGGTTTCCGCTCGATATTTATCTTCTGGACCATGAGACCGCCCTCAAAAAACTGAACCCTGAAGAAACGCCCATCTACCTTTGTAGGACAAACTATGCTGGCAAGTGATGCGAACATGCCCCCAAAACCTGTTCTGAATAACACGCAACATCTCCTCTTCAGAGCTACCGGCGAAGTTGCCCTTTTTGTGCTCTGTATTCTGCCCGGCCTGATTTTCTCTTCTAAAAGTTTACAAGAACCCTGGAATCTGTTTCGCCTGGCCCGGGCCTACTTTTTTTTATACAACCCAGCGCGGGCTACTTTCAGTACTGCGGGGGCTGGGTATCGGGCTGAGCATCTTGGGGTCGAGATGATCCAGACCACATTGATTACAGTAGCGGGCTGGCCATTGGAGGCGATTGCCCTGATCCCAATCGGGTCTTTGCTGTTGGCCTTGCTCTACTATGGTCTGGCTCGCTGTGTCTCCCGTTCGGCGTGGACGGCAGGAGCCATTACCCTTTATCTGACCTGGTATTATCCCACCTTGTACAGTCAATTTAGTACCCAAACCTACGTCTGGACCCATTCTCTCTTTTTCAGTTTCCTCATTTTACTTTTCTTTTGGATCCGCCGGAGAAACTTTGTCCTCTCCCTGTTGATCATGGTGATCTTTATAGCGACCTTCCTCCAGTATCATACCACGCCTTTATGGATCATTGCCGCCCTCGTGACGGCTGTTGGGGCCATCAAGTTAAGAGAGTATCAGTTGAAAATTTCACCGAGCACGGTTTCGTGGGCCCTGCCGTTATTTTGTGTGGTATTTTACTTTACCTTTGATACGGTAGTTTTTGGTAATGGCCTGGTTCGTCTTAAATCGGAGGCGGTTAACGAATCTTTTTTCCAGAGCTTTTTTTATAAAATAGTGGTGCCTCTCCTTTCTCTTGGCTCTAACGGCGTCCCGAATGCCTTTGAAACGGCCCAAATCAGTCCGCGTGTAGCCGTCCAGAGTACTTTACTGATCCTCCTGTTGTTGACCGTTCCGGTGGGCATCTGGGGTGTGGTCAAAATATATCAGGGGGTTATTTCGCGAGACCTTACCGGCTTTATCCAGGACCATGAAACCATATTTGTTTGGGTCATCATTGTCGCAGCCACAATCCACATCATCCTTTATGCCTTCTATGGGGCGCTTAGTTTCCGGGTCATTCCCTTGGCATTTCCGTTGATTTTACCGCTGGTTGTGCGCAGATTGAGATGGGTGCCTAACCTCGAACTTATTTTAACATCGGGGCTGGCCCTGTTGTCCATCGTGGGCTTTATTAGTTTTACTTCTACGCTGCAGCCTGATACCCTGGCCTCCCAAGCTGGCCTGGCCGCGAAGTTGTTCAAAGAAAATGACCGGTTGCTAGGAGATGCCAACATTTACGGGGCCTTTCTGGTAAACAGTGCTCAAGACAACAAAGTGATTGACTTTGTCTGGCCTGACTCGGCCAAATATAGGGGTCTGGTTGGACAATCGCCTCTAAAATCAAGTGATTTTGATTACCTGGTTGTGGATATGTCAAACAAACCTATCATTGCGGCCAATTGGCGTTTCCTTGAACCCTGGACGTGGCACCTTCAAGCAATCAATCATAACAGCAGCTTAGACAAAATTTACGACAGCGAATACATAAAAATATTCCAACCCAGTGGAATGAAACTGTCTTCTTATCAACTCACCCCACAAAGCGCCCATACAACTGCCGGGTCTTTTATGATTGACACCTTCCGGCTATTTCTAACCATTATTATCCTGGCCTTCATCCCTGGAACCGTTTTACTCGTGCTCGTGCATCAGAGTTTGCCGGCGGCGATAGACAATTCAACCACGGTTGGGCTAGCTATCGGCTTAAGTATTGTCTTTGCTGTCCTCCTCAGTTACCTGGCCGATTTTACCTCTTTAGGCTTGGCCTGGTTTGTGCCGCTGGGTGTCCTGGGAACCCTCGATATACTGGGTATCTACTTGTTTACCCGTTACTACAAATTCCGTTTCCAGCGGTCCTGGGTTATGACGCTTCTGTCACTGGTTCTGACCCTGTTTATCTGGTCAATTCTGTCAACCGGCGCAGCCCATCTCAGAACCCGGCAATCTGCTGAATTTACTGAATTCTTTGTGACCCAGGTGGATGCCCAGTCCAGATCACTCACGCTGAATATAGTCAACCGATTAAGTAAACCGGCCAATTTTACCATGGTCTTTTCCCTGGACGACAGCGAGTTTCAGAGAATCGGACCTGTGTTCCTGAATCCTCACGTTGCATGGGCTGAAAACTGGACCATTCCGTTACATGTAAATGAGCATCGTCTCGCTATCACCCTTGAGAAAGACGGAACTCCCTACAGAGATCTATATTTGACGGTATCTGAAAAATGTGTGGCTTGCCAAGTGGAGGTTATCGATGACCCTCGCCCAACTTCTCTACCTTATCAGCTGGGATATGAAAATAAATCGGGGGATGAGTTTCGATAGTATTCGAGCTAAATTACTGTTGATAGAGATACGGATTGAGCAGTATGTTTATCGAAAGTCACATCCTGATTCTACTGCTCTGACCATTATTCTCTGGTATGTCTGCCGTGGCTTTGGCTCAACCTTCCAATGGTTTCTCTGCAATTCAAATATTCCCGGATCAGTCACCATTGGGCGCGGTCTGCGCCTGCCGCATCCGCAGAACATCATTATCGCGGCCTTCGCCGACATCGGTGAGTTTTGTACGATCTACCACAATGCTTCAATTGTCTGGAATGGCTTTAAGCCGACAGCGCCGTTATCGCCGAAGATCGGGGATAAAGTGCTCATTGGAACCGGGGCCATTATCGTCGGAGACATCACCATTGGTTCCAGTGTGCTAATTGGGGCCGGGACAGTCGTGACCCATTCAGTCCCTGATCATTCCCGCGTGACAAGCGTACGGGCTAATATCTCTTCACGCCCTCCTTCCCCAGAAAGCGGAGAGCCGGGCAGTGAACAACACCTTAAAGACCCTTATAGTATTTGGCGCTGAAGAAATTAGGAACAGTTAATCACAAGGGAGATGGTAGCCGATGATAACAGGGATCAAAACCCATTTAGGCAACTCTTTTTTTCTGAACACCTATCTACTGATCATTATGCGGGTTTTAGGAGCCGGGCTGGGCTTCTTATTCTGGGCCTTGGCGGCCCGCACGATAACCGTCAATGATGTTGGTTTAGCTTCTGGAGCGGTATCACTGACCGCTTTATTAGCCGGCTTGGCCCAACTCGGCCTGGGTTATGGCCTGGTTAGACATTTGGCGCAGGTTGATGATCCAAATCAATTGCTAAATATGTCTATCGTCATCTCGACTCTGGCCGGGTTTGGCTTGGCTTTGCTGCCCTTCATTAGCATGTCTGCCTGGTCGCCTGTCTTACTCCCTTGGCGTGATAGCCTATTCGTCACGTTGTGCTTCATTGTTTTAGTGCTTAGTACAACCCTCTCACAATTACTCCATTGGGCCTTCCTGGCGACACGCCGGGTAGAGTTTTCATTAATTAAACAAACGGGCCAGGCGTTTCTGGCAATTATGTTGCTATTGATGCTCGGTAAGGTGATACCGGGTTATCTGGCCGCTCTAGCTGCCTATACCATCGCCACGGTTATGAGTTTGGGGGTGGCCTTTTGGGTGTTTCTGCCCAAGGCCCAGCCAGGCTACCGTTTTGACTTGAGTTTCAAGCTCTCACCTTTCACCTCTTTTACCAGGTTCTCGTTGATCAACCATGTCACCGATCAAATTCAGCGAGTCCCCGATACACTTTTGCCCCTGATGATTATTCATCTGCTTGGGCCCAGTGTCGGTGCCTACTTCTTTGTGGTCTGGACATTAGCCCGAAGTATCGCTGCCTGGGCTGGCTCCATTGCTGAATCTTTGTTTGCCGAGGGTTCAAACACCCCGGCTCTGGCCTCAACCTTTGCCTGGCGTTCGGTTAAGCCGGGACTGCTCTTGACCGGAGGAATGACTTTAGCCATGATTGCCACCGGTAAAGTAATCCTCTCTATCTATGGTCACGATTATGTTGAACAAGGGGCAGTACTCCTTTATCTTGTGGCCCTGGCCGCCATTCCCGGCGTGTTACTATCTATTTTTGTCAACTTCTTTCGCATCCGAGACCGCCTGGGGGCGATTTTTATGGTTACGACCCTTAGTACGGGTGGTGGTATCCTGCTAACCTACCTGGGCATGCTTTGGCTAGAAATGAGGGGCGCTGGCCTGGGCTGGTTAATTGCCCAAATGATCATTCTCATCGCTGTTCTGGGCTGGTGGCGCTGGCAACAAATGCGGCAATCGAAACCCTTAAGCTCCGTATCTATATCAGCCTAGCCCAATTTCGGAAGGTCCAAGGCAATGCATGTTCTGGTCATAAGTAACAAGGCTTTTAACCTCAAAAATATTTTATCTCCGCTGCGGCAGGACGGCTACCACATTTTAGCCGCTCAAAACGTCCGTGATGCCTGGCCCCTGGCCGAAAAGCAACTTATTGATCTTATCCTCTTCGATACGGCCACCTCCGATCCGGGTGATTACGACATCTGTCATTCCCTGGAGAGCAGGTTCAAGGCGGAGATTATTCCTCTACCCTCTAACAGTGGATCAGGCAACCAAGGCTCTGCGCTGGCATTAGGCATAGATCATCGCGTTATGGCCGCGCTTCAATCGCGTGAACTGCTCGCTCAGGTTCGCACCGCGCTCCAACAGCGCCACAGGCAATCAAGGCATACCGACCCGCCATCGCCCGTCAGGTCGACTGTTCCCCATTCAGCTTTACGTGGCAGAAGACCAGCAAAGAGCGCGGTTGAAAACTCGATCTGGGAACACTCTCCAAACCCAGCCAATCCGAGTGAGCCGGGGGCAATATCTCCCGTTGGCAATGCCTGGTCGTGGCTCGGGTCATCTTTCGCGCTCAACCTCCTGGTTAAGCTGCACCCTATGGTGGCCGCCTGGCTCTATCTCGTGATTCTGGCCACTGCCGAGGCATGTACCTTCCTGATCGAGCCACGTCTCGGGCTAATACTGCACGGACTCGTCTTGATACTGCTGATGGTCAACGCCGTTCTCAGATGGGAGCAACCTGTTCGCTCCCTCCTTCTGAGCCTGATCTTTATACCCTTGATCCGTATTCTTAGTCTCTCGTTACCGTTGGTGAACCTGCCGATCCTCTACTGGTACCTCATCATTGCTATCCCCCTGCTCACTGCTACTTTCATGATAGCCCATACCTTACGCCTTGGTTGGTCAGAGATGGGTTTGAATTTACAGGGACTACCAGTTCAAGTTTTGATAGCCCCGCTAGGGCTGGCCTTTGGCTACTTGGGGTATCAGATTTTGAAGCCGGCCCCTCTCGTTAGCCATTTGACCTTTCCCCAGATATTGGAGCCAGCCCTCATATTGTTTGTCAGCACCGCTTTTACCGAGGAGCTGATTTTTCGAGGTGTGATGCAGCGAGCGTCCATCAGAACGATGGGCAGTGCTGGTATCATTTACATCGCCGCCCTGTATACCAACCTCCACCTGGGGCATCGCTCGCCACTGTATGTGCTTTTTGTTTTTGGTTTAGCCCTTTTCTTCGGCTGGACGGCCCACAAAACACGCAGCTTGCTCGGCGTGACCCTTTGTCACGGCCTGGCCAACATCGTCTTATTTCTCATTCTGCCGTCTTTTTCCTAGAAAGTTGAAGGAGATTGTTATGATTTCAACCATCAACGTCACCACCGTAACTACGGTTACCGCCTTTGCCTCCACCACTTCACTGGGGGTTATAGGCATTGCTATCTTACTGTTACTCTTGATGCAAAAAGAATTTGTGGCAACGAGATCAAGCCTCCAATCCAAAACACTGGGACAGGTTCTAAATATAGCTATTATGCCTCTCCTGGTCATTTTCGCTTTGATTGTGGTGGTGAAGTTAGCAGAGATATTGTGGATGAGTTGATACGGTAATCGTATGACCTTACGATTCTAGCCCTTATATCCCACCTGTATACAGGTGGGATATAAGGGCTTAACTGTTTTGGACATACGACTACTTCTACGGCAGGGCTTCAGCCCTGACCGGTTCGAATAGTTGAAAAACAAGAACAAGTGTGCTATCATCAATCCATCTCCTGAGCCAAGAAAGAGACCGGGATGCTGGTCACAACGAAGTATCGCTTGTATCAATCGAGACGCACCAATGACCTGCACGACACCACCACGCTGGCTGGACGAGCCTACAATCACGGTATTGCCCTGCACAAACGGTACTACAAACTCACCGGCAAACATCTGAACCCGTACGCCTTGATGAAACACCTGACCCATCTCAAAAAGCGGTCTCACTACGCCTGGCTCAACGACATCCCTTCGCAAGCCCTCCAGGATGTCGTCCAACGTATCGAGAAAGGCTATGACCTGTTCTTCAAATCGGTGCGCGGCCAAATCAAGATCAAGGTCAGACCGCCGAGTTTCAAGAAGTCGCGTCACTACAAGAGCTTCACCTTGAAACAGGCTGGCTACAAGTTCCTGGCGGATAAAAAGCCCGGTACCGGGCGCATCCGGATTGGAAGCAAGGTCTACAAGTTCGCCAAAGACCGGGAGCTGGTTGGTCCAGTCAAGACGGTCACGCTCAAACGAGACAAGCTGGGGAATTTCTATCTGTGTGTCGCTCAGGAAGTCCAGACGCCTGAATTTAAGCCCACGACCGGTCAAATGGCGGGGTTTGATTTTGGCCTCAAGACTTTCCTGACCGTCCACGATGGGATAGAAACCTACGCCATCGAGTCGCCCCAGTTTTTCAAGCAAGCGCTGACCGAGGTCCGGCAGGCCAACCGCTGTCTGTCCCGCAAACAAAAGGGCGCCCATCACCGCCGTCAAGCCAAACGCCGCCTGGCCCAAGTTCACCAGCAGGTAGCCAACCGGCGACAGGACTGGTTCTTCAAACTGGCCCACACGCTGACGGACCGCTATGATGTCTTGGTTTTTGAGACCCTGAACTTGCGCGGGATGAAACGACTGTGGGGCCGCAAGGTCAGCGACCTGGCCTTCGGAACCTTCCTCAAAATCCTGGAAGACGTTGCCTGCAAAAAGGGCAAACAGGTTCACTATATTGACCGCTTTTATCCGTCCAGCAAAACTTGTAGCCATTGTGGTCATCATTATCCAGACCTGAAACTTTCGGATCGGTGGTGGCGCTGCCCTGGTTGCCACAACATTGTGGGCCGGGACGGCAATGCCGCCGTGAACATCTTCAGAGAAGGGGCATCTTCTCTTGAGAGAGCGGGCGTAATTCCATACTCAGTGCGGTTGCCTGTGTTGACCCCAGAAACCCACGAGCTTTAGCCGTGGGAGTATGTCATAAGAAGGATTCGATGGCTTGGATGCTCCAGGTGGTGTTGACCACGCTATCATCTTAGGTGACCTGGCTGTTTTTGACTCAAACCGTATCTCCCACATTAACCTTATTTAACCAAGTGGCGCAGGCAGCCACATTTACGTATTGTATCTGACCCAGCCTGGTAAGGGCCAAACATTTTCGTTAGTCTTTCCAACTAAAATCAAACGTAACCTCAATACTTCTGCTATAGAAACCAACGATAATTCCGGCTAAGATAAGAGCCAGAAGCTGAGACAAAAATTCAGAACAAAATGGAGAGACTGATGATAACACTGGCTATTCTGGCCGATATTCACGGCAATCGAACCGCCTTACAAGCGGTCTTCAATGATCTTGAGAGACGGGGCGGGGCTGACCACATCATTGTGTTAGGCGACCTGGCTGTGTTTGGTCCGGACCCGGCTGGCGTGTTGAGGCTGCTGCAAGCGTACGAGCCGATCTTTCATGTCGCTGGCAATACCGACCGCTACCTGGTCGAAAAACGGTATCCGCCTGATCCTCACGATGAGGGCTGGCGCTCGCAGGTATTGGCTAGCTTTCCCTGGACCGCTGACCAATTAGGGCAGGCTGGGTTGAGATTCCTGGCTCGTCTTCCTTACCGGCAAGTTCTCAATTTTACCGGGGAGCATCCGATCCTAGCTGTACACGGTTCGCCGCGTAGTGATGAAGAAAATATCTCCCCCGACACCCCGGAGGTTGAGTTAGGGCAGATGTTGCGGAATCATTTCCATTACAATTTGCTGCTGTGTGCGCACACACACGTGCCTCTGGATCGAAGAAGTGTGGCCGGGCAGCGGGTGGTGAATGTCGGCAGCGTGGGCTTGCCTTTTGATAATGAACCGCGAGCCAGTTACGTGCTCATTCAGTTAGCGCCTGGGGGTGAATATCGAGTTGAAATGCGGCGAGTTGCTTACGATGTGGAAGCCGTCATAGCTCAGTTATTTGCCGTGGATCATCCCGCTGCTGAGGTGCAAGCTTATAACCTGCGGACCGCCCGCCGCCTCGACCCCCAGCTTATCTACACCAACGCGATGCGCCAGAGGCCGGTTGTACTGGCAAAATCCAAAGCGCAAAAGGATTTTCAATCAGCCGTGTTGTTATCACGATTGGCCCAAGTAAGCAGTTAAGGTTTGGCAACCATTATAAATTACTCGCATATTCCTCACGAAAAAAATCTAACCTTTAATGAGGTTCGTCATATTGCCTGACTTGTCGCGTAATTGTAGTTGTCGGTCGCCACCAGACTGGGCGCGCAGGATAGCGGATAATTGTTAGAGTTCGGGCTGTATGTTAGTCATAAGCAAAAAAGTAGTGGGGAGTAGAATAAGTCGATTTGATCATTGCTAATATGTCTAAAGATACCCGACCACAATCAGATAACAACTTTACGAAACATATCTTATCGGTATCCCTCACTCTTCACTGTGAATAGGATGGGATGCTGAGGGAACGTAAGGGGTTGGCTGGCTTTTTTTTGTTGTAATTCTCCCAGTAAGTGAAACCCCCATTTTTGATCTTCACACCCCTACGAACTGCGATAAGATATTTCTGTCCAACTCTCCGCTATTCCGACCAGGAATCTACGGAAAATTTTACCAAGAGAAAGGTTTACCGATGATAGAACAGGTCCCCAAGAAATTAAAGAGATTGCAACCCAGACAGGAGAATAGTAAGTCCATCCGTGTCCTTTGTGTTGAAGACACGGAAATTATTCGTGAGACGATGGTCGAGTTGTTAAAGGTTTATGGTTACAGAGTGGCCTCAGCTAAAAATGGTCAAGAAGGCGTCGAAATGACTTTACGGTGGAAACCTGATGTGATCCTGATGGATATACGCATGCCGATCATGAGTGGGTATGATGCCATTCACGAAATAAAATTCAATCCTCAGACTCATCACATTCCTATTTTTGCGGTTTCAGCGTGGAGCGGTAAAAAAGAACGGGACCAGGCTAGATTAGTCGGTGCGGATGAGTTTTTTGTAAAACCGCCCGATTTCAACCGGCTTAGTGAAGCTATTGAAGTTGCCGTGACAGCTTCCCCCAAAAGCTCAACTAAGTTTGTCTTCTGACCAAGTTAGACCGAGATACTTTACAAGCGCCTGAATGAAGCCGGCCTGTGGTGGGAGAACAAACAGGGCGAACGGATCAACACCGCTGGCATGGCCTTGCTTCGCTCTAGAGTCCTGACCAGCGTATTATCTTCGGCTGCTTAATGAACTCCCGAAGAGGGGGAAAGCAAAGATGTTTTTGACGCCAATCACCCCCTGGCTATAATGGTTCCATGACCGCCTATGTACTGTAACCTAAAATTGAGGTAAACGATGTCAAATACTGCCTTAACCACCGGAAAAAATGATAGTTTGACTGCCCAGCTTGCGCCCGTGGTCAGCCTGTGGGCAGATCACGTCACCGATGCCAACACCCCACGCCGGCTGGATATTCTACGCGATAAGTCGAACGCTGTGTTGGACTTCTTTTCCTTCACCGGCAAAGCGCCCGCGGAGGTGACCCCACTCGATGTAAAAACTTGGCAGGCCGAACTTGAGGCCAGAGGGCTGGCCCCGGCCACCGTTTACACCAGAGTGAGCCGGGTGTCATCTTTCTACAAATGGGCGATAGAGCATGAGCAGGCTACCCACAACCCGGTGACCCTGCCCCGGCCCAAACGGGCCAAGCCCTACCAGACAGAAGCGACTCAGGCCCTGGCCGATGATGAAATTATCGCCTTGCTTAGAGTGGTCAAAACCAAAGCCGATTCGGGTGACATCGTGCGTAAACGTGACTATGCCCTACTGCTCTTGTATCTCACCACGGGGATGCGCCGGCGGGAAGTGATCCAACTTAGCTGGGGTGATGTGAAGATCAACGATATTATTACTCTGGCAACTAAGGTTAAAGGAGATGAGTATATCAGCCGTGAAGTGAGTAATCCGAGCGTCAAGGCCGCTCTGTTGGATTACCTGGAGTCATCTGGCCGGTTGGCCGAAATGTCGCCCGATTCGCCGCTATGGACCGCCCACGATACAAGCGGCAAAAATACTGGCAAGTCTTTAACTTCCCACGGCTTTGTGTACAATCTAAAACGCTATGCCGAGCAAGCCGGGTTGGGGGACATCCACCTGCACCAAACGCGGCATACCTTCGCCCTGATGGTCTCTGAGGAAAGCGGCTCGATTGTCGAGACACAGCACGCCTTGGGGCATAAGAACGCAGCAACTACCCGCGTTTATATCCAGCGCATCGGGGTAAAGAAGGGCAAACACGGGAGCAGGATTGCGGCTCGTTTGGGGCTGTAGAAAAACTCCGAATTAAGAAATTTGGCCCCAGATGTAATCCTGAACACACGTTTTGATACCGTACACCAACAAATGAGGACGAAGTGGCTCCAATTTTTACCCGACAAAGTTTGACACTATCCTCATCACAGCCCTTAAGGCAAACCTATTTATCCATAGCCATCAGCCCACAGCTTTTGGGGGGTGGAGACTGTCTGGCTCAACTGGTTAAGGTTTTTAGATCGAAATAAATAGAGGCAGGGATAGACAAACTCGACCGAGTGAGCTACACTAGAGGTAGGGGCGATAAGCGTTCTATGGCGACAATTTTGGTGGTTGACCCCCACTCCCGCAATCGAGAATTTCTAGTGACACTGTTGGGTGATAAAGGTCATCGCCTGCTGGAAGCGGTTGATGGAGCCGAAAGTTTGGCTCTGGCAAGAGCCGAACACCCAGACCTTATCATTACCCCTATCCTTTTGCTAACCATGGACGTCTCTGCGTTCGTGCGTCAACTCCGGGCCGATCCATCCCTGGCACAGGTCCCGCTCGTTTTCTACACCGCCTCCTATTTGGAGCCAGAGGCCCGTGCCCTGGCCCAGGCTTGCGGTGTGCCTTATATCCTGCCCAAACCCAGTGAACCAGAGATAATGTTGGCCACGATTGAAACCGTCCTCGGTTTTCCTCCCCCCCCTGAAGCAAATCGACCTGGCAAAGCCCTAGACCGGGAGAAACTGGGCTTGCTCCCCGATACGCTGACCCGGCCAATTGAGGAGCTAAGCGCAACTAACCAAAAGTTAGAGGTGCTCATCGAAACCAGTCTAAAGTTAACCTCAGAGCGTGACCCGCAGCGCCTGCTTGAAAGCTTCTGTCGGGCGGCGCGAGAGCTGATGGGGGCCAGCTATGCGACCCTCAGCCTGCTCCGTGAGGGCGAGCCGGAACTACATTCCTTACTGAATTGGGGGTTAGCCCCTGATACTGCCGCCAAGCTTGGTTCTACTCTGCCTCACCCGGATATTCTGTTCACTTTGATGGCCGAGCGCCTCCCCTACCGCTGGCCTCATCCCGACGGCACCTCCGAGACGGCCGGTTTTCCGCCCTCCTACCCCCCCATTCATTCCCTTTTGGCCGTTCCTATTGGGTCGCCCAGCCATGTCTACGGCTGGCTCAGCCTGGTAGACAAAATTGGGCTGGAGGCATTTAGCGCCACAGACGAACAACTCGCACTTAGCCTGGCGACCCTGGTCGGTCAACTCTATGAAAACAGCACTCTCCAGTTGGTCGAAATCCAACAGCACACCCAACAGCTTGAGCACGAGATAGCCGAGCGCCAGCAGGCTGAAGCAAGTTTCCTCCGCAGCATACAAGAAATGGATCTAGCCTACCGGCAAGCCATCGTCTATGCGCGAGAGCTTCAGGCGGAAGTGGCTGAGCATAAGCGGACTCAGGAGATTTTGCAGCGCCGCGAGCAAGAGTATCGCTCCCTGGCCGAGAATGCACTGGATATCATCGCCCGCTTTGACCGGGAACTGCGCCATCTTTACATCAATCCCCAGATTGAAGCCAAAACAGGCTTGCCGCCGTCGGCTTTTATCGGCCGGACCAACCGGGAATTGGGGATGCCGGAACAACTTGTTGAGTATTGGGATGAGAAACTACGCCAAGTTTTTACTACCGGCCAGGCCGAGACGACTGAGTTTGAGTTTCCTACTCCGGCTGGCCCTGGCCACTTTGAAGCGCGGCTTGTCCCCGAAATTGACCCAGATGGCGTGGTTGCGAGCGTATTGGTCCTCACCCGTGATATCACCGAGCGCAAGCGGGCGGAAGCAACTTTGCGCGAAAGTGAGGACCGCTTCCGCCGCACCTTTGACCAATCGCCGATTGGGGCGGCGATGGTCTCGCTGGATTATCGGTTCCTGCGGGTCAACGAAGCCCTGTGCCAAATTACGGGTTATACGGCTGCTGAACTCATCTCGCTCAGTTTCCCTGACATCACGCACCCGGACGACCTGGCCGCCGACCTGGACTATGTCCGCCGGTTGCAAGCGGGAGAGATCGAACAGTATCGGATGGATAAACGATATCTCCGCAAAGATGGCGAGATGGTTTGGGTCCATTTATCCGTTCGCATGATCGTCGATGCGCAGGGCCAGCCCCTTTACTTCTTGCCAATCATGGAAAACATTACCGAGCGCAAACAGGCCGAAATCGAGCTGGAACAACGCGCGGTCCAGTTAGCCTTGATTAACAATATTAGCGCCCAGGTTACGGCCGTGTTGGAAGTAGACCGGTTGTTAGACCAGGCGGCGTTCCTGATCCAGTACATGTTTGACTATCATCACGTCGCTCTTTTCCTCATCGAGGGAGAGATGCTCAGCCTCAAAGCGATGGCTGGGTTATATGTCCCCTATTTTCCGGCAGGCCATACGCAGCGTCTCAACCAGGGGATTATAGGCCGGGTGGCGACCTCCGGCGAAAAAGTTGTGGCCAATGATGTCAGCCGGGACCCCCATTACATTTCTTTAATCGTGGCCCACTCGACTACCCGCTCAGAGCTATGTATCCCCCTGGGCATCGCCGGACAAACCATCGGCGTCCTGGATATCCAAAGCCCTCACCTGAACGGGTTTAGCCAAAATGATGTCATGGTGATGGAGGCTTTAGCCCATCAGTTGGCCGGGGCCATTGCCAATGCCCATTTATACGAACAGGCCCGGCAGGAAATCAGCGAGCGCCAGCGGGTCGAGCAGGAAATTTCAGCCCGCAACCGCGAACTGACCCTGCTCAACCAAATCATTGCCGTTTCATCGGGCGGCCAGGAAATCGAGACGATTTTAGAAACCACATGCCGCGAGTTAGCCTATGCCTTTAACCTGGCTCGGGTAACGGCCACCCTGCTGAACGAGGAGAAAGATGCAGCAATCGTCGCGGCCGAGTATTCAGCCGGAGAGGCCGACCTGGCTGAATTTCAAGATGGAGAGTGGTTAGCGGCCCAGGGAACTATCTTTCGGCCGGATCCTCACGATCCCTTAGCGCGCTACTTGCTCAACCAGTCCGGGCCGCTCGTGGTCCCTGAGGCTCAAAACGATCCTCGCCTGGTCTCTCTCCGTGAGACATTACGGCGGCGGGGAATTGTCTCCCTGCTGCTGCTGCCTCTCCAAGATGAGGGGGACATTTGGGGCAGTTTAAACCTGGAAGCAGGCGAGCCGCGTTTTTTCTTAGCCGAAGAGGTGGCCCTGGCCTGGAGTGTCGCCGACCAGGTCGCCGGCGCGCTCCGCCGAATCAGGCTTGAGCAGAAGCGGGCTGAGGCTGAAGCCGAAGTCCAGGCCAGCGCGGAGCGCTTCCGTCAGGTCGTGGCTTCGATTGGCGACCACGTTTATATGAGTGAAATCACCGCCGAGGGTTTCCACCTCAACCGCTACATCTCTCCCAACGTAGAGGAGTTAACCGGTTACCCCCTGGAAAAATTTATAAGTGATGCGGCTTTTTGGCCTACCGTCGTCATCCATCCTGATGACCAAGCCTTGGCCGCCGGGCAGTTGAGCCGCTTGAAGCACGGGGAGAACAGCGAAGTTGAATATCGGCTGGTGCGGGCTGATGGGCAGATCATTTGGGTGCGTGATAACGGCCGGGTCGTGCCGCAAGCCGACTCTATCTTGATTTACGGCATCGTCAGCAATATTACTGAACGCAAACAAGCCGAAACGGCCCTGCTGGAGGAACGCGCGTTGCTTGCCCAGCGGGTGGTCGAGCGCACTGCCGAACTGAGCGCGGCCAATGCCCATCTGGCCCGCGCGGCCCAGCTTAAAGATGAGTTTCTGGCGAACATGAGTCACGAACTCCGCACCCCCTTGAACGCTATCCTGGGCATGTCGGAAATCCTGCGGGAAAATACTTTTGGCCCTTTGAACAAGGAACAGCTCAACTTCGTCGGCCACATCGAAGAGGGAGGCCGGCACCTGCTGCTGCTTATTAACGATATTTTGGATCTCTCTAAAATTGAAGCCGGTAAATTGGATCTGATCCTTACGCCGGTTGTAGTTGAGGATGTCTGCCAGGCCAGTTTGCGCTTTATCAAACAAATGGCCCAGAAAAAACAGATTAGCCTCTCTTTTGCTATAGACTCACCTATTTCCACAATTCAGGCCGATGAGCGCCGCCTGAAACAAATCCTGGTCAATCTGTTGACCAACGCGGTTAAGTTTACCCCGGAGGGCGGCCAGGTGAAGTTAGAGGTCGTCAATGACCCGACCAGCGAGACGGTTTGTTTTAATGTGCATGATACCGGGATTGGGATTGCCCCGGACGACATGGAGCGGCTGTTCAAACCGTTTATCCAATTGGACAGCAAACTTTCCCGCCACCAAGATGGCACCGGCCTGGGGCTGTCGCTCGTGTTCCGGCTCACCGAGCTGCACGGCGGCGGTGTAAAAGTAGAGAGCCGCCTCGGCCAGGGCAGCAAATTCACCGTCTCCCTGCCCTCCTGGGCTGAGGTTAGCCCGGCTGAGCCGGTCCAGTTCCAGCAGGCCAGCTACCCACCGCTATCACCTCAAGGGGCTCTTTCCCTTGAAAAACCGCTCATCCTCCTGGCTGAAGATAATGAGGCCAATATCAAGACCCTGGCTCCCTATCTCCAGGCCAAAGGGTACCGGCTCAAGCTGGCCCGCAACGGCAGCCAGACAATCCAAATGGCTCAAGAAGAAACACCGGGTGTAATCCTCATGGATATTCAGATGCCGGTTATGGATGGGTTGGAGGCAATTCGCCAGTTGCGCGCCAATGGCCAATTCGCTGGCGTACCCATCATTGCCCTGACCGCCCTGGCCATGCCCGGCGACCCGGAGCGCTGCCTGGCGGCCGGGGCCAACGCCTATCTCAGTAAACCGGTCAGCTTGAAAGGGTTAGTTGAATTGATCGAGCAAATGGCGCCATATCCCCCTTGATAGAGGCTACCTATGTCTTCGACCGCTCTCCAAATTCTCATTGTGGATGACCAGCCCAGCGCCCGTGATACCCTCAAGGGGCTACTGCATCCAGAAGGCTACCAGCTTACTTTTGCCGCCAGCGGTCTAGAAGCCCTGGCCTGTTTAGAGCAGGGCCAGCCGGATACCATCCTGCTTGACGTAATGATGCCGGGCATGGATGGTTTTGAAGTGTGCCGCCGTCTTAAAGCAACAGGCAAGTGGCGGCACATTCCCATCATCCTGATCACTGCCCTGGACGGCCCGGAAGATATAGCCGCCGGGCTGGATGCCGGGGCTGACGATTTTATCTCCAAACCGGTCCAAACCCTTGAACTGCGGGCACGGGTGCGCTCGATGCTCCGCCTTAAAAAGCAATTTGACGACCTGCAAGCGATGCTGCAATTGCGAGAAGATATGGTCCAGATGATTGTGCATGACTTCAGAACTCCCCTGACGGTTATCCTTGGCTTAACTGAATTGCTATCCAGGCAGGCTAAGCTTGCGCCCGAAACACGGGAAGGTATCAAAACCATCAATACCCACACCCATCGCCTGAATGAGTATCTCAACGATTTGTTGATGCTGGCCAAAATGGAAAACGATTCGTTGATCTTGAACTGTTCCAGGGTTAATCTGAACGAATTGGTTGTGGAGGTCGAGGAGAATCACCGCCCTATCGCCGACGCAAAAAAAATCCATCTGCGGCTGGGCTTGCCAGAACAGACCCCTGATCTCTCTCTCGATGCCAAACTTACGCAACGAGTGTTGGACAATCTGCTCTCCAATGCCTTAAAATTCTCGCCGGCTCAGAGTACCGTCACCATAACTGTTGAGTATCCACACCAAACCAATGGCGAGGCGGGATCCCCTGCTTTCAGGCTAAAAATAGCCGACGAAGGCCCTGGTGTTCCTGAACCGTACCAGCAAAGCATTTTTGATAAATTCAAAATTATTGACTTGCACAAAAAAGAGGTGCCCCAACTTGGCTTGGGCTTGGCCTTCTGTAAGTTGGTCGTTGAGGCGCATGGGGGTACCATTTTTGTGGAGAATAATCAGCCTCAAGGCGCTGTTTTTACCATAGAAATTTGAGAGACGATGAAGGACCGTTGATGCAGGCAACGATATTGATTGTAGACGACCAATTGAGCGCCCGCGAGGTTTTACGAGGTCTGCTGGCCGATCAAAATTACCGGCTGGTTTTTGCTGCCAGTGGCGAAGAAGCCTTGACCCAGGCCGTCGCCGTGTCCCCTGACCTTATTCTCCTGGATGTGATGATGCCGGACATGGACGGGTTTGAAGTCTGCCAGTCACTAAGAGGTGATCCCCACCTGGCCGAGGTGCCGATTATGATGGTCACGTCATTGGATGATCGTGACTCGCGGCTGCGCGGGCTGGAAGTTGGCGTTGACGATTTTATCTCCAAGCCCTTTGATACGCTGGAGTTACGCGCCCGGATCAAAACTATTACCCGCCTCAACCGCTATCGCCGGCTAGTGCTGGAACGAACCTACCGCCAGCAGGCCGAAGAAGAAGTGTATCGTCGCAACCAGGAGTTGGTGCTGCTGAACCGGGTCATCTTGATGACGGCCTCCGTGCTCAACGCAGAAGAAATTTTACGCCTGGGCTGTGAGGCCATGGCCCACGCCTTTGACCTGCCTGAAGTGATTGCCCTGTTGTTAAATGAAACCCGGAGCCAGTTTGACCTGGTCGTTGAGTATACGTCCCCGCTGGCGCGCCTTCAGCTAGAGCCAGCCGGCCCAGGGCAAAAGGAGGGGCAGAATCATCGGATGGATGGGGCGATTCCTTTTGCCGGCCTCTGGTCGGAGTATTTGCTGGAACATAAGGTGCCGATCGCTATTATTGGGCCGCCCACCAATCCCCAATTAGCCCCAATTTATCAATTGATGCTGAAGTACGGTTTCTACGCCTTGCTCCTGGCGCCCATCTTAGTTGACAACGAGACGGTGGGTCTTATCCAAGTGAGTGCCGTTGAGCCGCGTCCCTTTGACCAGGCCGACCTAACCCTGGCCCAAAGCATTGCCACCGCCGTGGGCCACACTCTCAAGACTGCTCGTTTGTACCAAAACCTGCACCAGTATGCCGAGAGCCTGGAAAAAACGATGCGCCAGGAGCAAGAAAAACAGGCAGCCCTTGACCGGCTGCGCCAGACCTTTCTGGGCGCGGTCAATCATGAAATGCGGACGCCCCTGGCCCTTATTTTTCAAATTATGGGAATGTTCGAGGAGTCTTACCTGGGTAAGCTGAAGCCCGAGCAGCTCGATGGGCTGATGGCTTTGCGGCGACAGATCGAAATCTTGAGCCAGATGATCGAGAGCTTAACCCGGACAGCGGCTTTTTTGGCTAAACAAGAAATCGTCAGGCCCGTGCCGGCCTTTCTAGAGCCGGTGTTTCAAGAGGTCATTCCGCTGGCTGAATTCAGGGCCAGGAGCAAGGAAATTACGGTTGAAACCGAGTTAATGCCGGATCTGCCGGCTTTACACCTGGATGTCAAACAGATGAGCACAGCCTTAACCCAACTCCTGGATAACGCCGTCAAATTCAACCAGTCCGGTGGGAAAATTAAACTTGCTGCCCAAGCCGATGAAGAGTGGATAATCATTACCATTACTGATACGGGGATGGGGATCGAAACCGAGCAGATCTATCGGATGTGGGAGCTTTTTGAACAGGGCGCTGATCCCTTGCGGCGGGCGCAGGAAGGGCTGGGCTTGGGCCTGGTCCTCGCCCACCATATTATCCAGGCGCATCAAGGTGTCATCGAGGTTGCCTCAATCCTGGAACAGGGGAGCACGTTTACCGTAAAGCTGCCTCGCACTCGGCGAGCCAATTTCTAGTAATATCTTAGAGGAACGTTGTAACAAATTATTTTTACGAAAGTAGCTTATGCAAAGCGCAGGTCATATCCTTATTGTAGATGACCAATTAAGTGCCCGGGAGGTTTTAAGGGGCCTGCTAAGCGGGAAGGGCTATCAATTGGTTTTTGCCAGCGGCGGCCAGGAAGCTTTGATCAAAGCCTCCGCGCAGCTTCCCGATTTGGTGCTGCTGGACGTGATGATGCCGGGTATGGATGGTTTTGAAGTTTGCCGAAGGCTGCGGAACGACCCGGCCCTGGCTGGGCTGCCCATCATTATGGTCACCTCTTTGGACGACCAGGAGGCGAGATTGAGGGGCTTGGAACTGGGGGTAGATGATTTCCTCTCCAAACCTTTCAATCCGACCGAATTGCAGCTCAGGGTCCAAACCATTACCCGCCTCAATCGCCAGCGCCGGCAGCATCTGTTGGAATTACAGGCTGAACGGGACCGGACCCAGGCGATTCTGGAAGCGTTGGGTGAAGCCGTGATCGTCACGGATGCCGCCGGCGTCGTTGAATATCTCAATC
Organism: Anaerolineae bacterium; assembly: GCA_023382535.1. The sequence goes on from JAHDWA010000001.1 coordinate 51,284, forward strand.
CGGCTGCCGCTGCTCTGACCGGCTTTAGCCCCAGCGAAGCCAAGGGCCAGAGTTGGCGCTTGGGACAAAATGGAGAAAGCGGTGCTCAGCCTTATGAGGAGATTTTGGCCGTCGTGCAGAAGGGTCAAACCTGGCGGGGAGAAATGGTTCATCAGCGTCAGGATGGGACCCTTTACGATACGGCCATGACGGTGGCTCCGTTATTTGAGTTAGATCAACCCGGCCAGCCGAGCGGTTTTGTCAGTGTTCAACGCGATATTACCCCCCTCAAAAAAGCTGAACGGGCCAAAGATGAATTTGTATCGAATGTTTCTCACGAATTACGGACCCCCCTGTCCATCCTCACCCTGGTCAGTGACAATCTAGACCTGCTCTACGAGCGCCTGGACGAGCAGAAACGGCGCAAGATGATCCGTGATATTCAGAAACAGACCCAAATATTGAACGAACTCATCGGCGATATTCTGGAAGTTTCGCGGCTTGATAGCGGGCGGGTTTCAATGGAGCGGGAAGCTTTGAATTTAAACGAGCTGGCTCAGCTAGAAGTCAAAGAGATGTCCCCCCTGGCTCAACAAAAACAACAGAATTTTAGCCTGAGCGGGGCGGAACCGCTCAAGGTCTGGGGTCATAAAATTCAGTTACAGCAAGTCATCCGCAATCTGTTAAACAACGCCATTAAATATACCCCGGAAGGCGGGCAAATTTACTGCGAGTGTCACCGGTTATCGGTTCCATCGGCTTTGGCTGACCCCACGCGGGACACCGCCTGGCCTGGCCTGGCGAACCTGTCTTATCAACCCTGGGCCGCCCTGAGAGTGAGGGATACCGGGATTGGCATCAGCCCCGAAAATCTACCCTACGTATTCGAGCGTTTTTACCGGGTCAAAGCCCAGGATAATGTTCGCGGCACGGGCCTGGGCTTATCCATTGTGCGGAAATTAGTGGAGTTACATGACGGGCAGGTTGCGGTCAGTTCGACGCCCGGACAGGGCAGTGTTTTTGCGATCTACTTACCCGTGCTGGAGTAGTGTAATGAAACAGGAAATTATCCCCTCTCCCCCGCCCACGACCATTCTCGTTGTTGATGATGACTTGGATATCCTTACTAATGTGAAATTGGCCCTTGAAACGGAAGGCTATCAGATTTTAACCGCCCAAGACGGCCTTGAGGCCCTGGCCTTATTGCATGCCCAATCAGTTCACCTGATTTTGGCCGATATTGCCATGTCACCGATGAACGGGTACCAATTATTTGAAAGGGTGCGCCAGGAGCCAAAGTGGGTCACTATTCCCTTCATGTTTCTAACCGCTCGGGCCATGGACAGCGACATTCGTTATGGGAAAGAATTGGGCGTTGACGATTACCTGACCAAACCTTTCCGGGTGCTGGATTTACTGGCGGCGGTTCGGGGCAAGCTACGTCGAGCGAAACAACTGCGGGAAGGGTTGCCCTCCCTGGAAGCACCGTCCAAAGCGGAGACTCACGTTACGGTGGTAGGACGGCTGCGCATTGACTCTCGCCAGCATCGCGCCTGGCTGGGCGAGGAGGAGCTTAAACTATCGGTCAAGGAATTCAAGGTGCTGGAATACCTGGCCCAACGAAAAGGTAAAATTGTACCTCCGCAGGAATTAATCCAGGTTAGTCGCGAGTTGAAAACCGATTATGTCGAAGCCGGTCTTCTTTTACGGCCCTTGATTCTGTCGGTCCGCCGTAAATTGGGCGTGTCTACCGGCGAGATGGGCGTGATTGAAAATGTGCGAGGGATGGGCTACCGCTTGACCCTGCCTGAATGAGCCGTGAATAGAATGGTCGGATATTGACAGCGGCAATTGAACCTAAGTGCTTTTGACAAACATCTACGAACGCGGGTAGTGGCATAAAAGTAAGTGATGAGTAAAATGGAGGGATGATCCAAGAAACAATAACTTATCGATGTCGGGTCTGCAACAGCGAAAATATTGTCAAAAATGGCACTAATCGTTATGGTCAGCCGCAGTACTGGTGCAAGGACTGTGGGGCGCGACGGGTATTGAAGCCTAAACGTCAAGCCCTGGCTAAAAAAAAGCCACCAGCCTGAAGGTCTACCAAGAACGGAGTAGTATGCGCGGCATCGAGCGAGCCTTGGGACTGAGCCGCCTAACCTTTAGTCGCTGGCTGGTTGAGCACATTCTGGCTCTACCACCTTTTCGCCAGTCAGTCTTACCTGCTCAAGGGGATGAGGTACTGGAACTGGATGAACTATGGTCGTTTGTCTGGCACAAAGGTCAAAAGCGCTGGCTGTGGATTGCGCTCAATCGCCGCACCCGTCAGATTGTGGCCTTTGTTATCGGTGATCGGAGTGCCGAGACCTGTCGTAAACTCTGGCAGCGCATCCCTTATGAATACCGTCAGGGCCGTTCTTACAGTGATTTCTGGCACGCTTATGAGTTACTCTTGACCACTGGCAAGCATCAATTGGTCGGTAAGGAAAGTGGTCAAACGGCCCATGTGGAACGCTGGAACTGCACCCTACGCCAACGTTTGGCTCGCTATGTTCGCAAGACCCTATCATTTTCAAAATCCGATAAGTTTCATCACCTCGTTACGAAATGGTTTATCTTTAACTACAATCTATCACTTACTTTGTAACCACTACCCGAACGCGATACCGTTGGTACAAGCCTGACGTCGGGCAATCTACACCTGGATAAAGTTGGTAGTACGGGCCAACCTGGCAAAGGCATCGGCCCTGAACTGCGGCTCGTTATCCGAGATGAGGAACTGCAACCTGGCCGGCAAGGGGTAGCAGAGCACGACGACCATGTCGCTGGTCAGGTGGGGCCCCAGCGGTGAACAGAGGTAAACCCAGACAGCGTCGGGTATAATTGTCAACGATGACCAAGATGGCCAGCCAGACTTGTCCGGGCGGGATGTTGGCTTGGTTCAGTTACTGACATCGGGGTGTAAGTCCTGGTGAGCTTGGCCCCAAGCCTCGTCTTAACCTGACGATTTTGCCGGCCGGCCTGGCGCGCCGCTGACTGGGTTCGCCACTGGGCCGCCGCCATGTCAAGAAGGTTCAATTAAAACTGGTTGTAAACTCATTCTCGATCAACAATGGATCGTCCCATCGGGCATAATGGCCCCTTTGAGACTCTTGACCCGATTGATTTGTTCGTTGGTAACCTTGGCCCCTCTCAGATCAGCCTTGACCAGATTGGCTCCGGCCAGATTAGCTCCCCGCAGATTGGCCACCACCAGACCGGCGCCGCGCAGCGTCGTCTCGATGAGGCGGGCATGGCCCAGGTTGGCCTCACTCAGGTTAGAATTGCGCAGGCTGGCTTCCCCAAAATCTGCCCCACTCAGTTGAGCATGAGCCAGGTCAACCCAATGTTGGCGTATCCGGCCAGGAGGCGTAACATCTGCTCATACTCGGCCAGATCCTGATCAGTTAAACGCTGCGTGGCGACCGTGATACTGAGAGTGCCCACCCGCTGCTGAGCAATTTCTAGCGCCACTGATATTTGTCGGGTCGTTTTCGCCGCCACAGCCCTGGCTTTTTTCGATGGACAGGTTCATTCAGGGTCCCGGCACGCGGGTTAATCAAAAATAAGCGGCCCTCTTCTGCATTGGTTAAGAAGAGCGCCGCGCCGACTATTCGCTCCAGCGTCTGGGTGGGATGGATCAGGGTAATTGACTTACCGATCTGATCCATAATGTCCGCCAGGTTGAGTTGGTGTTTTAATTCCTGGTTAGTTTGGGTGAGCTTTTGCAGCAATTCTTGTTTTTCTTTTTCCAGGCAAGTTACCTGCAAAGCCTCCCGAATGGCTCGCAGCGCTTCTTCCGAGTCAAAAGGTTTGACCAGGTAATTTTGAGCCCCGGTTGAAAAACCTCAACCGCCAACTGTTCCGAGCCGTGGGAGGTCATCAAAATCACGGGCGTCTTCTTCCCCCGATACCGTAACCGGCGCAACACGCCGGCCCCGTTCAGCCTCGGCAGTTCATAGTCGAGTAAAATCAGGTCAGGGTTCGTCTTTAAGGCCTTACTCAAGCCACTCAAGCCGTCTTCAGCCACCTCTACCGAAAAATTGTTGGGCTTGAGTAAGTATTCGACGATAAAGTCGCGGAACTCTGGGCTATCCTCAACAACCAGTACCTTTAATTGCTGACTCACGAGTCTTACTTCCTTTCATGGCTACAGTTCTACTGAATTACTTCGGCCGCAGGCCTGGCAATAATAATCAGCCGATGGGTAGCGTCAGGGTTGGCGCAGGTGACCAGGGTCAGCCGTTCATCGGTAGGGGTAATTCATTTAGCGTTTTCAAGCCGCTGCTCGTCCGAAACCCCTTTTCCTGTACCAGAAACTTCTCAGTCACAATGTAATAATGGGCCTGGTTCCCGGAAAAAGCGATGATTTCAGCCCCGATTTCTGCCTGCTCTAAATGGCGGAAGACTTTTCCTTTTATTGTGGCCGTTTAGCACGGTATTCCCCACCTGGCCCAATGGCGCCGAGAGTTTGTGCCAGCCAACCTTATTATCATCCACCAACCATTGGGCGCGGGTTTGACCGTCAACCACTAATTCCTTCCAACCGACCGGCACAATTTCGTCATCCAAGGCGATACTGGGAATAACCAGACGGACCGGTGTGTGGGAGGGGGATGCAGGTTCGTCTGCCAGAGCGACAGTGGTTAGAATAAGGATCAAGCTGAAAGCCAATATAACTGCCCGACCAAGATTGATAACGGTTTTAGCAAGTCTTGTTCGGTGATCATCATTTTCTCCTGAGTTCACTTTGATTTTCTAGTTTCTACGTACTGATTGGGCAATCAGAGACACAATCGTTGAAAAAGTCAGAATTTTGGAATTTTTTCTGGTTGACATGAAGCGGGCGAAACAACGACCTCTTCTGGCACCGGATGTAAACCTTGCTTGGCGATCAAAGTTGCCAATTGTTCTTTAACAGATGAAGATGAAGTAGGCCAGAGTTGTGACCAGGATTGATACAGCGGCAAAGGGAGTTGGTAGTGGAATGGACCATCGAGGCTGATCTCCGGGCCCGCAAAAGGGCCATCCGCATCAAATTGCAGCCATTGTCCTTTGGGTGAGGTCAGGACAACGGCTGGGGTGTTGGCGGCGACCCGAACTTGGGTGTGAACCCGTTGCCACAGCGGTTCAAAGCGGTCAGCACCGCTGTGGGCTTGGTCAGCCAGCCAATCAGCGTCCCAATGGACGAAATTGGGCCAGAAGAACAGGGCAAACTGTCCCAAAAGCGCCAAGCCAGCCGGAGACCGCCCCCGCAACTTGGTGAAACTGAAGATGCCTTTAGCCTGTTTAATCCCCGCTTCAATGTCCTGGCGTTGGTGGTAAGTGGGGAACAGGTCAGCCAGAGGCAGGAGGTCAGTCTCACTGAACGAGATAAGGGTGCTGTAGTTGAAAGTGGGGTAACTCGACCAGCGCAGCAAGGTCAAACGCACCGGATAGGGACACTCGCCCAGCTGTTGGCGAGACATATCCAGGGCTTCCGTTCGGCAGCCGACCTTAGTCCAGATCGCCTCAGTCCCAACCTCTTGGCGTAACATCTGAGTGGTTTTACCATTGTGGGCCATCGTGTACAGGTCGTAGCCCATTTCGATTAAGCAGGTGACATTGGCCGCATCGCCAAAGCCGCCATCAAGCAGCCAGCGCATCCGTACTGGGTTAATCAGGGTGGCATTGTCCAGTTCCAACTCGGCCAAACGTTGGACTAGCGTGGCTCGTTCCTGTTGCAGTTCTTCAAGATGGTGCTGATGTCGCTGCAAGGCTTGTCGGGCTTGAGCCTCCTGATCCAGGGCCGAGAGGAGTTGTCCCTGTTTACTGGCTCGGCGTTGTTGGGCGCGAGCCAAGGCAGAGTAAGTACGCACGGTTCGACCTTGATACTGATGTTCCAACTGGCTGATTTCAGTCCGCAGTTGCTGTAACTGCTCGCCCAAACGGACTTGCCGCTCAAGTTGCTGGCGAATGGTGCGTTGTTGCTCCGCACACCATTGCGCTTTGTGTCTTATTTTGGCCTCCAGGGTCGCAATCCGTTGGTGGATTAACTCCGTCCGGCGACGGGGACGACACCCCAAGCGGCGTTCCGTTTCCGTCACCATGGTCTGTAAGCAAGACCCCGAAACGGTGTTGCCGGGCTGATGCAACGCCAAGACGTGGACCCGATGATGTTGGCCTTTGAGGGTGACCAGGACAGCTTGATGCTCTTTGCACAGTTGGTTGGCCATATAGCCAAAAACGGTATCAGGTGGATAGGTACGGCTGTAGGTGCTAACCGCTCGTCCAGTCAAGTCACCACACAAGGTCAACCCCTCTTGCTGACGTAACACCTCGTTGACCGCTTGAACCAGATAAGGCCGTATGAGAGCCTCTAAGGTGGCGTTAATCTGCTTCACCGCTTCGTCATCAAGGTCATACAACAGCCGACTAACCGTCGTGTAGTGTCTGAATTCAATATCCCAGGCATCGGCCACCGCTTGATCACCCGTCAAGGGATGCGCTCCCAGCTTCAGGTCTTGCATATGTTCGTACCCAGCTAACGAGGCCAGCCCAAACTCTAAGATCAAGTCCCCTGCTGGGGTTGCATCCTGATGCCGTTTGACCGGAACCGCTTGTCGCAACCGTTCGCTCAATTGCAAATGACGTGCAAACCGTCCCTAGGCCACTAACATCGCGTGTTGCGTCATCTGCCAAACCAGGTCTACCTCATCTTCTGTTGTTAAAGTCATCTCGATTTCCCCTTTTTCGTTGGCTTGCCAACTAATCATAGGGAAATCGAACAAATTGAAAATTTCAAAATTTAGACTTTTTGTACGATTATCTTTCTGATTGCGCAATCAATACGTCTATGCTGAAATCAGGATGAAAACAGAAATTTTTCATAATCAGGGTCAAGCTCAAACTTAGGCCAGAGTCGGGTGATGATGGCTTCAGGATCCAGGTTGATGCGGTCAATAAACTCAAAGCAAGCCCGTTCCAGTTGATAAAGGTATTTGTAGCAGTGATGTTGGGTCAACTCTTCTCGCATCCATTTCCATAAGCCTCCAATCGGGTTCAAATCGGGACTGTAGGCGGGCAGTTGGATGAGCTTAAAGCCCAACACTTCGGCTTGTTGAGACACCAGGGTCGCTTTGCTATGCCAGGCCGCCCCATCCCAGATGATGACCGTTTGTTGAGTTGGGTCAGCGGGCCATTGTTGGGCCAAATGCTGTAAAAAAGCGATGGTTCTTGCACTATCACAACTTTCCTGATGCCAGATCAGACACTGACCGTGGCTAAAGTCATAAGCACCATACCAGTTGAGCCGATTTTTGTGCGGAGGACAGTGACTGGCGACCCAATCAGCTTCACCCACGGCTGACCAACGGTAGCCTAAGGCCAGGTCTTGATGGAGATGAACTTCATCGATATAAATTAGACGTACCTGACCCTGGCAAACTTGTTCAAACCAGGTCTGAAAATTGGCCACAAACTCGGCTCGTTTTTTAGGATTAGCTTTGCCTAACGCTTTTTGCACTTTTTCCAACTCAAGCCAACTTGTTTCAGTAAAGTTCTTAACGTGGTACGGCTCACTCGGCGGTCCAATTTCTGTTCAACCCAACACCGTAACTTTTTCAGGGTCCAGCCGTAACCCGGCAACTGATGATCGGAGGGCTTATCTTGTTTTACCGTTTCGATGACCTTTTTTTTTCAACCTCATTCAGGCTGGTTTGCCGTCCTCCGGTATGCTGGTAATGGATACTTACTGTCTGGACCATGCTCATTATAGTCATGCACCCAGTCCAGGACCGTTTGTTTTTGCCGTTTGATCTGTTTGGCCCATTGGCTGGCCTTCTTTTGCCGGGTGCCGATCATGTACAAGGCTTGAAATCGTTCTCGGCTCCGGGGATGTTCGGCTTCGATGGACAACCGCCGGATGTCTTCAGCCGTTTGGTGCCATTTTTCAAAGTCTGGGTAGACCATTGTTCGACCCTTGGTTGATGATTGGTGACTCTATTTTACCTGCCCAGACTTTTTCCTAAAAGTTATGTTCTCATTCCGTTTTTAGTATAGCCTGGCCCAACTGTTGAGCCGTCCAGGGAAAGCTAGCCAGCACTTGTGACTCCCAGCTTTGCTTCCCGGAACCAGTGGGATGTCGCTCTTCGACCAGGTAGCGGTCGGTATTGCCACACATAAAAAATAGGCTCACGTTCCCAGAGCAAGTTCAGGACCCCCATCGGGTCTGGACCAAAAACAGCTAAATCTCCAAGCACAATCAGGTGGTCAGCGCCGCCCTGAGAATCCAGGTCGTCTAACACCACTTGCAAGGCTACACTATTGCCATGTATGTCTGCGAGAACTGCTAATGTTGTCATTTCATCCCCCATAAAATTATGTTTGTTTTGACAGGCTATCAGTTTCGCCTTCATTCATTTCAAATTCCTGGTTTCTAATTTACCAAACCTTGGTGTATAAATCTGTAGTGATATTATTCAAACTATAGTCAAATCGGGTAGGAAAAATGAGAAAAAGGTAACCAAGCCCAGCCCGGACGCAAAACACAATACGAAGGCAGAGACAAGGGTAGTTAGTGTATCTCTGCTCAATGCCAGCTCGTGTCGCTGCGTCTCATTGTCATCTTTAAGAATGAACGTCAGTGATGAAATTGTCAATCGGTTATGTTGAGGTACAATTTTACATGCCTCATTCCGCCAGGTGACGGAGGGAAAAAGATGACACGAAACAAAGGCTTGGCCGACCACCAGGGTTTGACTACAGAATGGCAGCGTTATCAAGAGTTGGTTGACTTCCTCCCGGATGGTTATTTGGAAACCGATAGCGCCGGGATCATCCGGGAGGCCAACCGCGCCGCGGCGACTCTATTCCACGTAAATCAGGCTGTTCTGATCGGCCAATCGTTGCTTGACTTTGTGGCCGGTGGACCAGCGGAGTGCCAGGCCTTTCGGAACCAACTGACCCAATTGACGAACCTGGAACAGGTGCAAGACCGGAAGGTAAGGCTGCAACCCCGTGAAGGTACGCCCTTCCCGGCCAGCCTGACCATCAGCGTCGTGCATAATACTGATGGCCAGTTGGCCGGCCTGCGTTGGTTACTGCGCGACCTCACCAAGCGCCAACAGGTGGAAACGGCCCTGCAAAATAACATTAAGGAATTAGATATTGCCTACCAGCAGGCGATTATCTCTACCAAAGAGCTGACTCAGCAAATCGTTGAACGCAAACGGACCGAGGAGGTTCTTGCAGAACGTCTGCGTTTTGAGGCATTGTTCGCCGAACTCTCAGCTGCTTTCGCTAAATCACCGCCGGGCGAAGTCGATCAGCTAATCGGCAAGTGGCTTCAGTACCTCGTCGAATTTCTGGATGTTGACCGGGCCCACTTCTTTCAATTCAAAGATGATGGAAGTCTTTACCACAGTCACTCGTATGCAGCCTCGGACATCGAACCCCTGTCAGTGGCTATGATAAATGAACAATTCCCCTGGCTAATAGAACAGTTACGCCGCGGGAACACGGTCAGGTTGGTACGGGTGCCAGACGATCTTCCTGAGGAGGCGACTAGGGAGAGGCAGTTTGGTCTTCAGGCAGAAACCAAGTCGGGCCTAAATATCCCGGTGTCAATTGGTGGCGCAATTATCTGCGCGATTTCATTTACTACTCTGCGCGCCTATCGAGAGTGGTCCGATGAGTTGGTGGTGCGACTGCGTCTCGTCGGTGAAATCTTCGCTAACGCTATTGCCCGTAAGCGGGCTGAGGAGATAGTGGAGGAGAGCCAGGTCCGCTTACAAGCTCTGTTCAAAAATGCCCCTATTGCTATTTTTTTTATGGATGATGAAAGTCGTCTCCTGGAGGTTAACCCGGCGGCCTGTACCCTTCTTGGCTATAGTCCGGATGAATTTTTGCAAATGTCCGTGTGGGATATTGTATCAGGGGCGAACCTCGCCCTGGCCCATGAGTTGTGGCAGGCATTCTTAATTGCCGGCGGGCAAAACGGCGAATTTCCTTTACGCCATAAGGATGGGCGTACGATCGAGGTCGAATATCGCGCTGTCGCCAATATTATGCCCGGCCTCAACATCGTGATCTTCCACGACATCACCGAACGTAAGCAAATGGAGAAACGTCTGGCCTACCAGGCCCACCTGCTGGCCAATGTGCATGATGCCATCCTGGCGATTGATGAACACTTTGTCCTGACGGCCTGGAATCGAGCCGCCGAGGAGATGTATGGCTGGCAAGCTGACGAAGCCATTGGCCGCCACGTCCACGACGTGATCCGCTCGGAGGTTACGGCTGTGCAGCAAGCCGAGGCATTACAAACCCTGGCCGAGACGGGACACTACCGTCTCGAAGTGCTTCAGTATCGTCGAGACGGCCAGCCGATTTATGTGGAGGGAACGACCATCGCCTTGCGCGGCGAGGACGAGCGGATCACCGGGTACGTGAGTGTAAACCGCAACATCAGCAAGCGCAAGCAGGCAGAGTTGGAAGCTTATCGGCATACGACCCGGATGGAGGCGCTGGACAAGATTTCACAGGCATTAGCTGAGGTCAGTCTGGACGTTCAGGCGGTATTAAACACTATCGTCAGGTATACGGCAGAAGTCGTCGGTGATTGTTGTGTCATCACCCTCCTGTCGAGCGATGAACAGTGGTTCAAGCCGGTAGCCTTTCATCATCCCGATCCAGAGGCCAAACGGCTGTTGGAGTCTGTCTACACGCGCTCATCCCTGTCGGCCAATAATGTAGTGCCGGCCTCTATCCTACGAACCGGCCAACCTCTCCTCATCCCCATTGTGCGCCAAGAGCAAATGAGGCAAACCATCCAGCCTGAACACTTGCTCTATCTGGAGCAGGTCGGCATCCACAGCGTGCTGATTGTGCCACTGCGCTGGCAAGGGCGGGTGGTAGGCACGCTAGGTCTGACTCGCGACCGGCCTGGCCATCCCTATACTGTTGATGACCAGACTTTTTTGATAGAATTGGCCGATCGGGTGGTGTTGACCCTGCAGAATACCCAACTGTTCGAGGCGGAGCGGCGCCAACGTGAGGTGGCCGAGACCTTACGCGATATTGCAATGTTGTTGACTTCCACCCTCGATCTGGACCAGGTACTTGAGCATATCATGGTTCAATTGAAGCGGGTGGTAACTTTTGACAGCGTTTGCATCTATTTGTTTGAGAATGAGTCCTTGCATACCATCGCCGGTAAGGGGTTTGCCGATCCAAATCAGGTGATCGGTCTGGACCGCCCAGCGGATAGTCCCTTGTTTCAGGAGATTCAACATACCCATCGCTCCCTCATTTTGGCCGATGCCCAGGTAGACCCCCGCTTTGAACATTGGGGCGGGACTGAGCATGTACGCGGCTGGATGGGCATTCCCTTGCTGGATCATGGAGAGGTGATTGGCTATCTGGCACTTGATAGCCGGCAGGTGGCGGCCTATAGTCAGGCCGAGGCAGACCTGGCCCAGGCGTTTGCCAACCAGGCGGCGATTGCGATTGAGAATGCCCGTCTGCATACCCAATCAACACAGTGGGCTGAACGATTAGCCATTCTCAATAAAGCCAGCCAGACGATGGCCTCCTCTCTGGATTTAGACCATGTTCTGGATCAGGTGATGATTGAAATCACCACTCTGGTCAAAGCCGAAGGCGCCTCGCTGCTGTTGCTCGAGCCAGGAGGCGATGAACTGGTCTTTATGGCTTCGATCAGTCCCGCTTCCGAGCGGCTCATCGGTGCCCGCATGCCGGCCGCAGCCGGTATCGCCGGCTGGGCGGTGGCAGAAAGGCAGTCGGTCTTACTAAACAATGCTCAGCAGGACCCTCACTTTTATAAGGATATTGACGCCCTTACCCACCTAACCACACGTTCGCTCATCGCTGTCCCCCTGATGGTCAGGGATAAGGTTATAGGGGTCATCGAAGTCATCAACAAACTCAATGGGACGTTTGATCTATCCGATTTGGGGTTGTTACAGGCGTTGGGCAGTTCAGCCGCGATTGCCATTGAAAACGCCCAATTGTTTGAGACGACCCATCACAGCGAAGAACGCTACCGCCATCTTTTTGATGACTCACCGCTTTCTATCTTGGAACAAGATTTCTCAGCCGTTAAAGCTTATCTTGACCGGTTGCGAGAGGAGGGGGTCAAAAACCTGAGCGCCTATTTTGAGCAACATCCAGAAGAGGTCATGAGATGTGCCAAGATGGTGCAGGTAGTGGAGATCAACCAGGCCTGTCTTTCATTATATAAAGCCAGCCACAAAGAAGAACTTTTGACTGGTTTAGAAACATTTTTCAGCCAAGAGTCATACGATACCTTTAGAAAAGAGTTGGTGGCTCTGGCCGCCGGTCAAACCGCCTATGAAACTGAAACCATCAACCAAACCTTGTCGGGTAACAAAATCAATATTTTGTTAAGATTATCCATTGCTCCGGGCTATGAGGCCACCTGGTCAAAAGTCTTGATCTCGATCATAAACATCACGGCACTTAAGCAAGCCGAAGCGGTGGTAAGGAAGCAACGCCAGGAGCTGCGCCACCTGTCAACCCAACTCATTAACACGCAGGAAGCGGAACGGAAGCGCCTGGCCCACGATTTGCATGACGAGATGGGACAGGCCCTGACTGCCATCGGCCTCAACCTGGAAGCAATTCAGCATGAACTGCCGCCATCGTTTCCCTCAACTGCCTGCAAGCGGTTGGCCGATGCCATTTCCTTAACCGATCAGACTCTGGCCCAGGTTCGCGAGTTATCGCTCAACCTGCGCCCCAGCTTGCTCGATGATCTCGGCCTGGAGGCCGCATTAAGCTGGTATGTGAAACAATATGCCGCCAGGAGCAACGTTGAGGTTGAGTTGGACACATGGGATTTCAAGGGAAGGCTAAAGGCGGAGGTGGAAATAGCCCTCTACCGGGTGGTGCAGGAAACCCTAACCAATGTGGCCCGGCATGCCCAGGCTCAGCGGGTATCCCTGCGCCTGGCCCGCCAGGAAGCCAGCGTGACCGTTCTCATTGAAGATGATGGCTGCGGCTTCGATGTCCAGGAAGTGACAAACCGCCGGGCTGCAGAACCCGGACTAGGTCTGATCGGCATCCGGGAAAGAGTCGCCGTGTTGGGTGGCCGGCTTGATATCCAATCAAAGCTGGGGCAGGGAACCAAGCTTTTTGTAGAAATACCCGTGTGATGTGAGAGGCAAGCTGATGAACAAAATAAAGGTGTTCTTAGCCGATGATCACACCATGATCCGTGAGGGTATACGCTCGTTGTTGGAAAGTCCGGGAAACATTGAGGTCATCGGTGAAGCTGAAGACGGGCGAGAGGCGATGAGACAAGTAGAACAGTTGCGTCCCGATGTGGTCCTGATGGACATCGCTATGCCCGGCCTCAACGGTTTAGAGGCCACCCGGCAGATCAAGCGCCGGTTCCCGGAGGTGAAAGTTTTGATTTTAACCATGCACACGGCCGAAGAGTATATCGTTCAAATTCTGAGGGCCGGCGCTTCGGGCTACGTGGTCAAGCGAGCTGCCGTGGCGGAATTGGTCGCCGCCATCCAGGCGGTTCACCGGGGTGATGCGTTTCTCAGCCCTGCCATATCCGCGAAGGTGATTGAAGGCTATCTCAAACAAGTCGGGAGCGGAGATGAGGCCGAGAGTTATGACCAACTCACCGATCGCGAGCGAGAGGTGCTCCAACTGATTGCCGAAGGTCGCTCCAGCCGGGAAATTGCCGAACAGCTGACTATTACCGAAAACACAGTGCGGGCTCATCGAGCTAACCTGATGAGTAAGCTAGGCTTTCATAGTACAGCCGAACTAACCCACTACGCTCTTCGTAAAAAGATCATCAATCCCGATGAATGAGTTCTGGAAGTCGAATTTTTCAAAAAGGCCCTATAAAAATAGGGCTTTTTTTTGGAAAAATCAACATTTCACCAATAGGTAATGAGGCGCCAGGTATGGTAAATTATTGAGGGGTCTTCTACCTTCTCAGGATTCGCAAAAGAATCACCTCCCTCATGCTCACCCACGATGATAAAAGTGTTGACGGTCCCAGGGGAAGGCTACGCACTCGGTGGTTATCCGTCGGCAGTTGTTATTTTTAAAGCAGATAGGATTAGATACTCTGGAGGCGCCTCACACCAGTGTATCCAAAAAATAATAGAACCATTCGACACATACGGGTGCTGCTTGTTGACGACCATGCCGTGTTTCGACAGCAGGTTAAAGAGTTGATAGCTGCCGAGTCAGGGATAGAGGTCGTCGGCGAGGCCACAGATGGCCTGGAAGCTATAACCAAAGCCAGAGAGCTTAAGCCAGACCTGGTACTGATGGATGTGAGGCTACCTGGCCAAAACGGGTTAGAAGCTACCCGCCAACTCAAGGATGAAATGCCAAAGGTTAAAGTGATCATCCTGACCTTATTCGACCTGCCAATCTACCGGGATACCGCCCTGGCCAATGGCGCCAGCGACTACGTAATCAAGAAAGCGATGTTCAAAGAATTGCTGCCGGCCATCCAGAGGGTGATGTACACCGATCATCCCGAATGCTGTTCAAGACAGGCCTGAGCAGCCTGACGAGTCCAATCAAATTAAGAAAGAAGACCTGAGATTGGAGAGTCATTGATGCCTCACCTTTTTTTTGCCACCCTGCGCCTCCGCTTGCTGGGGTTGATTCTTCTTGCCGCGGTCCCGGCGTTGGGACTGGTGGGTCTGCTGGCGCTGGCGGCGACCACGTTTTTTAGTGATACGTTCCTACGCCAGGTGCAGGCGCTGGTCAAGGCGATGCAGCGGCTGAGGGCGGGCGACCTGAGTGCCCGCATCGGGCTGCCCTACGAGTCAGAGGAACTGGGCCAACTGGCCCGCGCCTTCGACGAGATGGCCAAGGCGCTGCAACAGCGCGAGGCTGCGAACAAGCGAACCGAGGAGGCACTCCAGGCCACTCAAGCTCGCTTAGCCGGCATTATTGCCTCGACCATGGATGCTGTTATCACCGTTGATGCCAGGCAGGGCATCATCCTCTTCAACGCCGCCGCCGAGCAGATGTTTCGTTGTTCAGCGGTAGAGGCGCTGGGGCAACCCCTTGACCGCTTCATCCCGGCGCGGTTTCGGGACGCCCACCGGGAGCATATTTGCACCTTTGGCCGGACGAAGGTGAGCAAACGCTCGATGAGGGCCTTGGGGACCATTACCGGGCTGCGCGCTGATGGCCAGGAAATTCCCCTTGAGGCCTCGATCTCGCAAGTTGAAGCCGCCAGGCAGAAGCTCTATACGGCCATTCTACGCAACATCACCGAGCGCCAGCGGACCGAACAAGAGCGCGAACAATTGATTGGGGAACTGAATGCCTTTGCTCATACAGTCGCTCATGACCTCAAAAACCCCTTGTTTATCCTGACCAGCACCGCCCAGATCCTGGTAACAGAGTACACGCAGATGTCCGCTGAGGAGTTGAAGTGCAACTTGCAAGCGATGGTGCGGCACGGGCACAAGCAAAACAATATTATTGGCGAATTACTCCTGCTGGCCGGCGTGCGCCAGCAGCCAATAGAGATAGCCCCACTGGATATGGCTGGCATCATTGCCGAAGCCCACAGCGCCTGCTTCACCTGATTGAGGCCCGCCAAGCCAGGATTATAATGCCCTCGATCTGGCCGGTGGCCTTGGGTTACAGCCCGTGGATCGAGGAGGTGTGGCTAAACTACCTGAGTAATGCCATCACATATGGCGGCCAACCGCCCCACCTGGAGTTGGGGGCAACCGAGCGTGGGGACGGTCTGGTTTCTTTTTGGGTGCGCAATAACGGCCCTGGTCTCACTCCGGAGGAGCAGGCTAAGTTGTTCACGCCGTTTACGCGCCTTAACCAGGTTCAGACCCAGGGGCACGGCCTGGGATTATCGATCGCCCGGCGCATTGTAGAAAAGCTGGAGGGAGAGGTTAGCGTCGAGAGTAAGCCGGGCCAGGGTAGTGTTTTTAGCTTTACTTTACCAAAAAACTTACCCACTGACCGCTCCCCGATAAATATCCAGAGCCAAAGACCTCCCTGTAAGCAGGACAGTATGTCGTTGGGTTATCCAGCAGCATCCGCTCAATCGGACGTAACTTCCCTGACCGAGGTAGCCCGATCTTATCCGGCGCAGCCAGTTACCATGGCGAGCCGTGCGATGAACGCTGGCGAAGCTGATCTGATTGAGGTCAATCTGATCACCGCAGAAATTAGAAATGTGGTCTCTGCAAATCCTGGTTTTTATCCTTAAAAAGCTACTAATTCAAGGGATCATCCATGCTGCACTTTTTTCTTTCCAGCCTCCGCCTCCGCTTATTGGCGCTGGTTCTTCTGGCCGCCATTCCGGCGCTCGGCTTGATCCTCTATTCGGCCTCAGAACAGCGGCAGTTGGCTATTGCCGAGGCAGAGAAAAATGTGCTGCGTCTGGCTCACCTGGCCGTGGATAACCAGGCGCGACTGGTCGAAGGGACGCACCCACTCATGGCGGCCCTGGCGCAACTGCCCGAGGTTCGAGAAGGTGGCGCAGCGTGTCACGCCCTTTTGGCTGATCTGGTGGCGCAATACTCGTTCTACACCGGCTTAAGCGCAGCCAGGCCGAACGGTGATATCTATTGCAGTTCTCTCCCCCTCGACCAGCCGCGTAACGTAGCAGATCGCCCCTATATCCAACAGGCCTTACAGACCGGCAATTTCGCCGCCAGTGAGTATCAAGTTGGCCGCCTCACCGGCAAACCTGTGCTCAGCCTGGCTTATCCGGCCCTTGACCAGGCGGGGCAGGTACAAGCTGTCCTCGTGGCTGCGCTGGATCTGGCCTGGTTAAATCAATTCGCCGCCGAAGCTCAACTCCCGGACGGGGCGGCGTTCATCTTGATGGACTCTCACGGCACCATTATGGCCCGCTACCCCGACCCGGAGCAATGGGTCGGACAATCGGCCCAGAAGACGCAGCTCTTCCAGACTATTTTAGCTCAAGGCGAGGGGACGGCGGAGGTAGCCGGCGTGGACGGTGTTTCACGGCTGTATGCCTTTACGTCATTACCTGCCCTGGGGACAGATGAAGCAGAGAAGGTAGCGGGCGCGGCGGTGAACGCATATGTGAGTGTTGGCATTCCCACCAACATCGCTTTTGCGGAGGTCAACCAAACTCTGGTACGCAACCTGGCCGCGTTGGGATTGGCGGCTATGTTAGGGTTGGCAGTAGCGTGGTTCGGGAGCGAGATATTCATCCTGCGCCAGGTAAGGCTGTTGCTCCAGACAACACGGAGACTGAGCGCCGGCGACCTGACTGCTCGCATCGGGCTGCCCCATAGCTCCGGGGAGCTCAACCAACTGGCTCGGGCCTTTGACCACATGGCCGAAACGCTCCAACAGCGTGAGGTCGAGCGCAATCGAGTCGAGGAGGCGCAGCGCTTCCTGGCTGAGGCGAGCCTCCTGCTGGCCGACTCCATTGACTTTGAGACGACCCTCACCAACCTCGCCCGTCTGGCCACTCCGCACATCGCCGACTGGTGTGCTGTTGATATTCTGGCCGAAGATGGGACGCTTCAGCGGCTGGCTGTGGCTCACATAGACCCGGCCAAGGTAGAATGGGCGCACGAGTTGCAGCGCCGCTTTCCTTATGACCCAAACGCTCCTTCTGGCGTAGCCCAGGTACTCCGCACCGGCCGGCCGGAGTTTTATTCAGAAATTCCCGATGAACTGTTGGTAGCCTCTGCCCCTGATCCCGAAACCCTGCATATCCTGCGCGAGATTGGCTTTACTTCTGTCATTACCATACCCATACAAGCGCGGGGGCACATCCTGGGAGCGATCACTGTGGTCTCGGCCGAGTCAGGACGTCGCTACGGTCCGGAAGACCTGGCCCTGACCGAAGACCTGGCCCGCCGTGCTGCCATAGCCATTGACAACGCCCGCCTTTACCGGCACGCTCAGGAAGAAATCACCGAGCGCAAACAAGTGGAGACCAAGCTTGCCGAAGAGCATAGGCTATTGCGCACCTTCATAGACAACATCCCAGATGCCGTCTATGTTAAAGATACTGAAAGCCGATTTCTGATTGCCAATAAAATGGTCGCCAATTTAATGGGGACCGCCCCGGACCAACTCATCGGCCAGACAGATTTCGACTTTTACCCGGAGGAGCTGGCCAAGCAATACTACGCCGACGAACAGGCCATTATTACCTCCGGTCAAGCTCTGATAAATCAAGAGGAATCCCGGATAAACCACGCCGGCAATCAATACTGGATCTTAACCACTAAAGTACCGTTGTACGATAGCCAGGGCAAGATTAAGGGGCTTGTGGGAATCAGTCGAGATATCACCGGGCGTAAACAGATGGAGCAAGCCCTCCAAAAAGCCCATGCCGAGTTAGAAGCGCGGGTCGAACAGCGGACAGCTGAACTAACCCGAGCAAACGAGCAGTTGGCCGCCATCTACAAGATGGGCCAGATCATCACCGCACCACTCCGCTTAGATGTCGTTCTGGATCTGATTGTCCGCAACACGGCCCAACTGCTGGCAACAGATAGCTGCGTCATCCTCCTGCTGGACGAAGCTGGAGAAACGCTAACGGTCAAGGGCGCTTATGGTATCAGTGAAGAGGTGGTGAAGGGGACTCGTGATCGCGTGGGCGAAAGTATCGCCGGTCGCGTGGTCCAAACGGGCCAATCCATTATTGCCAATGATTTACCCCATGATCCGCGCTTTTACAATCCTGCGGCGGCCAATGAAGGGTTGCTGGCCTGCGCCAGCGTGCCTTTGGTGGTTGGGGAAAAAATTATTGGCACCCTGGACGTACATAGTAAGGTTAAGCGTCAGGCTTTTATCGAAGCGCACCTTCAAACCCTGAAGCTGCTGGCCAGCCAAGCCGCGATTGCTATTGAAAACGCCCGGCTCTATGAAGCAGTCCAACAAGCGCGAGATGAACTGGAGGAGCGGGTGCGGCAGCGCACAGCCGAACTGGTAGCGGCCAATGAACAATTGCAGCAGGAGGTTGCCGAGCGCAAACAGCAGGAGGAAGCGCTCCAGACTAGCCAAACCCGCCTGGCCGGCATTATCGCCTCGACCATGGATGCCGTTATCACCGTTGATGCCAGGCAGTATATCATCCTCTTCAACGCTGCCGCCGAGCAAATGTTCCGCTGCTCGGCCGCGGAGGTGTTGGGCCAACCGCTTGACCGCCTCATCCCCGTCCGGTTTCGGGATGCTCATCGGAAGCATATCCGCACTTTTGGCCGGACAAAGGTGAGCAATCGCTCGATGGGGGCCCTAGGAGCCATTACTGGGCTGCGGGCTGATGGCCAGGAATTTCCTATTGAGGCTTCGATCTCCCAGGTTGAAGCCGCCGGGCAGAAGCTTTATACAGTCATCCTGCGCGATATTACCGAGCGCCAGCGGGCCGCGGAGGCGCTGCAACGCAGCACCGCTTTGCTGCGCCAGATTCTGGATACCAACCCAAGTATTATCTTTGTCAAAGATCGTGAGGCCAAAATCGTCATGGCTAACCAGGCCCTGGCCGACTCCTATCAAACGAACATGGATCAACTGGTGGGCCGGTCACATAAAGAATTCCACACGGATGCCGGAATGAGCCAGACCGAACTTCAACAATGGCTGACCGACGACCGGAAAGTACTCGAGACGGGCCAGCCCATGGCCATTATTGAACAATACACGCACTACGATGGCAGTAGTCACTGGTATCATACCCGCAAATTTCCGTTGGACCTGGCCGAGGGCGATCAAGGCGTATTGGTTATTTCCGAGGATATCACCCGGCGCAAGCTGGCCGAAGAAAAACTGGAACAAACAGTGGCCGAACTGGAACGTTCCAACGCCGAACTACAGCAGTTCGCCTACGTCGCCTCGCACGACCTGCAGGAGCCGCTGCGCATGGTCGCCAGTTACACCCAGTTGTTGGCCCGGCGCTATAAGGGCAAACTCGACGCCGACGCAGACGACTTTATTGCCTATGCTGTGGATGGGGCCAACCGCATGCAGCGGCTCATCAACGACCTGTTGACCTATTCGCGGGTGGGCACGCGGGGCCAACCGCTCGCGCTGACCGAGGTCGAGACCGCCCTGGATACAGCTCTGGCTAATTTAGAGATGGCCGTGACTGAAAACCAGGCTGTCGTCAGCCACGATCCCCTGCCTAAGGTGTTGGCCGATGAAACCCAACTGTCGCAGCTATTTCAAAACCTTATCGGCAACGCCCTCAAGTTCCGCAGCGCCGAGCCGCCAACCGTCCATGTCTCGACCGAACGTCGGGATCACGAATGGTTGTTTTCGGTGCGCGATAACGGCATCGGCCTGGAACCGCAATATGCCGAGCGCATCTTTGTCATCTTCCAGCGGCTGCACCGCCCGGGCGACTACCCCGGTACGGGCATTGGCCTGGCCATCTGCAAGCGGATTGTGGAACGTCACGGCGGGCGTATCTGGGTCGAATCCCAGCCCGACCAGGGAGCAACCTTTTATTTCACTCTGCCTGTAGACGGAGGAAAGCCTTATGACAAAACCGCTTAGTATGGCCGGTAAACCGGTCGAGATTTTATTGGTCGAAGACAACCCCGGCGACGCCCGGTTGATGATCGAAGCCCTGCGGGAGGGCAAGGTGCTTAATCACCTCAGTATTGCTCGCGACGGGGTCGAGGCTTTGGCTTTCCTACGTCGGGAGGGCCAGCATGCTCGTGCCCCACGGCCCGACCTGATAATGCTCGATTTGAACCTGCCCAAGAAAGACGGCCGGGAAGTGCTGGCCGATATCAAAGCCGATGCAATGCTGAAGAGCATTCCGGTAGTTATCCTGACGACTTCCCAGGCCGAGCAAGACATCGTCAAAAGCTACAATCTCCACGCTAACTGCTATATTAATAAACCGGTAGATTTGGAGGAGTTTCTAACAGTGCTGAAATCGGTGGAGGATTTCTGGTTGACAATCGTCAAACTGCCGCCACGCTGAACTTTAAAGGAACAGATATGGCCGAAGAATCCATTCGCATCCTGTTGATTGAGGACAACCTGGGTGATGCTCGTCTGTTGCGAGAACTGATGGCTGAAGTAGAGGGTGTGCATTTCCAGTTGATCCATGTGGATCGGCTCTCAGCCGGATTGACTTGTCTGGGTGAGGGGGATGTTGATGTGGTTCTGCTGGACCTGTCGCTCCCCGACAGTCAGGGACCGGACACGCTGACCCGGTTGCAAAGCAGCGCGCCGGATGTGCCAGTTGTAGTGTTAACCGGTCTGGAGGATGAAACCCTGGGGATGGCCCTGGTCCAAGCCGGGGCACAAGATTACCTGGTCAAAGGCCAGGTCACGGATGCCCGCCTCTTGCTGCGTTCGGTACGCTATGCCATTGAGCGCCGGCAGGCCGAAATCAAAATTATTCAATACAATCAGATGCTGTTAACCTTGCAGGAGGCTGGGGCTGCCATCGCTTCCAGCTTGGACCTGCCAAACGTGTTAGACACATTAGCCCGGGAAATGACCACTTTTTTGGGAGCCGAAGGTTGCGCTATCTATGAATGGCGCGAGGCCGACGAGACCCTTTCTAAAGTAGCCGAGTATGGCCCCGCCGCCTGGAAGCAGCAGCGAGCGATAGCCAAAATCCATCATTCGGTCAAGTTCTCCTTAACCAGACGAGTTCTGGTCGAAGGACAGGTTCAACAGATGACCATTGACCAGCCCGAACTTGAGCCCACTGAATTAGCTTATATGCAAGCAGCCCAACTCAAAACCTGGCTGAGGTTGCCCCTGGAATTCCAGGGGCAACCTGTTGGCCTGGTCGAGATCGAAGACAGTCGGATTGAACGGAGGTTCAGCGGCCAAGAGGTGGCGCTGGCCCAAATGCTGGCTAATCAGGCCGCCAGTGCTATCAAGAACGCCCGCCTGTTTACTGAAACGGAACGGCGCGCTCAACATCTGGCTATCCTGCGCGAGTTAGACCAGGCCCTCTCGGCTAGCCTGCGGAGCGAGGATGTCTACCACGCCCTCACCCAGCATCTCGCCCGCTTGCTCCCCTATGACTACATGTCTATTACCTTGTTAGAGGAGCAGGGCCTCCGGGTAACCCACACGTTTCATCAAGACGAAACGCTCTTGCCAGTGGGGATGCTGCTGTCGCTCAAGACCTCGGCGGTTGGCTGGGTGGCCAGCAAAGGCCAACCCTTGCTCCGTCACCACATTGCCGTAGATAGGCATTTTGCCGAAGATGAGCTACTGGCAGCCGGGGGTATCAAAGCAGGCATGAGTATCCCTTTGCGGGTCAAAGGACATATCAAGGGCGTTTGGAATATTGGGAGCCGCCATATCGGCATTTATGGTCCGGATGATGTGGCAACCGCCCAATTCATCGCCAACCAACTGGCCATCGTCATTGAAAATGCGCAGTTGTACGAGCAAGCCCGGCAAGAAATCGCAGAACGTAAACGGATCGAAGCGAGACTGAAGCGAGAACACCTTTTTACGGCGGCTATCCTTGATACGGCCGACGCCTTGATTGTAGTCCTCGATGCGCAGGGGCGCATCGTCCATTTCAACCGGGTGTGCGAGCAATTAGCCGGTTACACCCTGGCCGAGGTTAAAGGAAAGCATGTCTGGGATTTAGACCTGATTCCGGAAGAGGAAGCAGCACCCATCAGGATCGTCTTTGAAGAACTGCGGGCGGGCCTATTTCCTAACAAATACGAATCCTTTTGGATAACGAGGGACGGGCAGCGTCGCGTAATCGCCTGGTCCAACACGGCCCGTCTGAACCGAGTCGGGGTGGTTAAATACGTGATCACTGTCGGGACAGACATTACCGAGCGCAAGCGCCTGGAAGAGCAACTGCGCCAGGCCCAAAAGATGGAGGCGCTCGGGCGGCTGGCCAGCGGGCTGGACCACGATTTTAACAACTTGCTCACGGTTATCACCGGCTACAGTGAACTTCTGCTACAGCGCCCCCTCATTAAAGATACGCCGGGGCACAAGTATGCCGAAGAGATCAAGAAAGCCGGAGAGCAGGCCAGCGCGATCACTCGCCGACTCCTGGCCTTTAGCCGCCAGCAGGTTCTGCAACCGGAACTGCTGAACCTGAATGCTGTCGTGGCTAACGTGAGGGAAAGGTTGCCGCAACTACTCGGTCAGGACATTGGAGTAAGTACTGTGCTTGAGCCGGTCCTGGGAGTTGTGCAGGCTGACCCGGAGCAGATTGAGCAGATCATGCTAGAACTGATCTTAAATGCCCAGGAGGCTATGCCTCAGGGCGGTAAGCTGACCATCGAAACGGCCAACGTTGAGCTGGATGAGGCCTATACCCAGCAGCATATCAATGTACCCAGGGGTCCGTATGTGATGTTGGCGGTTAGCGATACGGGTATCGGCATGAGCATGGAAATCCAGGCACATATTTTCGAGCCTTTCTTCACGACCAAGAAGAGCCAGGGCCTGGGTCTGGCCACCGTGCATGGGATTGTCAAGCAAAGCGGCGGTCACATCTGGCTCTACAGCGAACCAGGTCAGGGTAGTACGTTTAAGGTCTACCTGCCACGGACCACAGAGACCAACGCAGTGCTCGAAGCGAGCCGGACTCAGCGCGAGCCCTTACATGGCTCAGAGACCATCCTTCTGGTGGAAGATAAAACGGATGTGCGCGAACTGATTCAAACGGCTCTGGTGGAGCATGGTTACACCGTACTGGAGGCGAGTAACGGCCGAGAAGCCCTGGTAATCAGTGAGCGACATCCCGATCTAATCCACCTTCTGTTGACCGATCTGGTCATGCCTGAGATGAGCGGACGCGAGTTGACAGAATACCTGACCATCCTGCGCCCGGAGATAAAGCTACTCTATATGTCGGGTTATACGGACGAGACGGTTGTCCGGTACGAACTGTTGGACTACGGTGCGGCTTTTCTACAGAAACCATTTACCCTGGAAACCCTGGCAGGCAAGGTTCGCCAGGTCCTGGATGCGTCCAAATCACCAAAGCAACGATGATCAGATCATAAAGTTCGGAAGATTACAACTTTTCATCTTGCCCGGTTGAAAGATCATGCTACAGGAGCAAGATATGGCTGAGGAATCGATTCGCATTCTGCTAATTGAGGATAACCCCGGCGACGCGCGGCTGCTGCGGGAATTGATGGCCGAAGTGGAGGGCGTGCGTTTCCAGTTGACCCACGTGGATCGGCTTTCGGCCGGGCTGACCCGTCTGGCCGAAGGCGACATGGACGTGATTCTGTTGGACCTGTCGCTTCCTGACAGCCAGGGACCGGACACACTGACCCGGTTGCAAGACGGCGCGCCAGGTGTGCCGATTGTGGTGCTAACCGGCCTGGAGGATGAGTCCCTCGGGATGGCCCTGGTTCAGGCCGGGGCACAGGATTACCTGGTCAAAGGCCAGGTCACGGGGGGTCACTTTCTGCTGCGCTCAATGCGTTATGCCATCGAGCGACAGCGGACGGAGGCGGAAATTATCCGGCACAACCGGGAGCTGCTGACCTTACAACGCGCTGGCGCTGCCATCGCTTCCAGTTTGGACCTGCAATATGTGTTGGATACAGTCACCAGGGAAATGGCGACCCTGTTAGAGGTCGAGGGTTGCGCCATCTATGAATGGCACCAGGCCAACGATACCATCTCGAAAGTGGCCGAGCATGGCCCTGCCACCTGGAAAGTGCAGCGGGCGCTGGCCAAACTTTATCGTCTGGCCGAGTTGCCCCTAACCCGGCGAGTCCTGTTTGAACGACAACCTCAACAGATGACCCTCAGCCAGCCGCAAGTTGATCCGGCCGAATTAGCTTATCTCCAAATGGTCAGGCTCAAAACCCGGCTCATGCTGCCGCTGGAATTCCAGGATCGGGTCATCGGCCTGGCCGAGATAGAAGATAGCCGGGTCGAACGAACTTTCAGCGAAGGGGAGATTGGCCTGGTACAACTGCTGGCTAACCAGGCGGCCAGCGCCATCGAGAATGCTCGCCTGTATGCCGAAACCGGGCGACGGGCCCGGCAACTGGCCGTGCTACACGAGTTAGACCAGGTCATCTCGGCCAACCTGCGGATTGAGGAGGTGTACCACGCCCTTGCTCTACATGCCTCCCGCCTGTTCTCTTACAACCATATGTCCATCACCCTTTTGGAGGGGACAAGTCTGCGCTTGACTTATGTGGCTCATCCAGACGAAGCTGGCCCGGCGGTGGGCGCGTTGCTGCCGCTTAAAGCCTTAGCCGCTGGCTGGGTGGTGACCAAAGGTCAGCCACTGTTGCGTCACCAGATCCCAGCGGATAGGCGCTTTGCCAAGGATGAACTGTGGGCTGCCGGGGAGGTCCAGGCCGATATGATCATTCCCGTACGGATCAAAGGACAGATTATCGGCACCTGGAATATCGGCAGCCACCATCTCGGCAATTATGGCCCGGATGACCTGGAGGTTGCCCAATTAGTGGCCGACCAACTGGCCATTGCCATTGACAATGCCCGCCTGTACGCGCGAGCCAGGCAAGAAATCGCCGAGCGCCAGCGCGCGGAGGCAGCCTTGCAGGAGAGTGAGAAACGTTTCCGTTCCCTCATCGAGAACAGTTCGGACGCCATCACCTTATTTGATGTGGCAGGGGTCATTCGCTATGCCAGCCCTTCGATCCGCCAAATTTTGGGCTACGATCTCGAAGAATTTGTCGAGCGCAGGATGTTTGACCTGATCCATCTCGACGATCTTGAACAGGCCAGGGCTTTCCTGGCCGAACTGACCCAAAAGCCAGGGGGCACGGCCAGCCTGCTGTACCGAATGCAGCACAAGGATGGTTCCTGGCGCTGGCTGGAAGGCGTCGGGACCAATTTGTTGGCCGAACCGAGCATACAGGCTATCGTCGGCAATCATCGCGATGTGACCGAGCGCCGGAAACTGGAAGAACAACTCCAACAGTCCCAAAAGATGGAAGCGGTGGGCCGGCTGGCCGGCGGGGTTGCCCACGATTTCAACAACCTGCTGTTGGTTATCACCGGTTATAGTGAGCTGCTCCTGGACCGCTATCTGGGTGACAATGAGCGGGTGCGCGGTTACGTGAAACAGATCCATCAGGCTGGAGATCGAGCGGCCGCCCTGACCCGTCAGCTTCTGGTCTTCAGCCGCAAGCAGATGCTTGAACCCAAAGTGCTGGACTTGAACGAGATCATCGCCGAGATGGATAAGCTGCTGCGGCGGCTGATCGGTGAGGATATTGACCTGGTGACCATCCCGAAACCAGGGTTGGGACAGGTCAAAGCCGATCCGAGCCAGATCGAGCAGATCATCATGAACCTGGCTGTCAACGCCCGCGATGCCATGCCTCAAGGCGGCAAATTGACCATCGAAACGGCCAATGTCGAGCTTGACGAAGCCTATACCCGCCAGCACGCCGATGTCTCTCCCGGCCCTTATGTGCTGTTGGCCGTCAGTGACACCGGCATTGGGATGGACCAGGCGGTCCTGGCCCACATCTTTGAGCCTTTCTTCACCACCAAGGAGGAGGGCAAGGGGACGGGTCTCGGTTTGGCCACGGTCTACGGCATTGTCAAGCAGAGCAGTGGTCACATCTGGACCTACAGCGAGGTCGGGCACGGCACGACCTTCAAGATTTACCTACCCCGGATTGAGGAAACCGTCGTAGCAGTCGAGCCAGGCTTGGACCAGACTAGGCAACCCCAAGGCTCGGAGACCATCCTCCTGGTGGAAGACGCCGATCCCGTCCGGGAGATGCTGCGGACGCTCTTGCAAGGGGATGGCTATACAGTGCTGGAGGCCCGCAGTGGCGCTGAAGCCCTCCAGCTGTATGCCCAGCACGCTGGTTCGCTCCATCTGCTGGTAACCGATATGGTCATGCCGGGCGGGCTGAACGGCCGCGAATTGGCGGAACGTCTGGCCTCGCTGCACCCAGGGCTGAAAATACTCTTCGTGTCAGGCTACACTGACGAGGCTATTGTTCACCACGGCGTGCTAGAGCAGGGCATGGTTTTTCTACAGAAACCCTTTTCTCCAGCTACGCTGCTGCGCAAAGTGCGCGAGGTACTGGAATCGCCGCTGGCCTCGTTCCTGGCGTTGTGAGGTGACCCGATGAAAGCGTCAATTCCTGCTAATGAAGTCGACCGACTGGCCGCCCTGCGCCAATACAGTCCACTCGACACCGCTCCCGAAGCTGTGTTTGATGATCTGGTCTTGCTGGCCGCTCAAATATGCGATACGCCCATTGGCTTGATTAGCTTCATTGAAGCCGACCGCCAATGGTTCAAGGCCAGGGTAGGCTTAACAGGAACCGAAATTTCAAGGGATGTTTCGTTCTGTGCTCACGCCATCTTGCAACCAGACGAGGTCTTGATAGTGCCGGATGCTCTGGCCGATGAACGCTTCGCGGCCAACCCTTTGGTAACCGCCGATCCCCAAATTCGCTTTTATGCCGGCGCGCCGCTGGTTACGGATGATGGTTATGCGTTGGGCACACTGTGTGTTATTGACCGAGTGCCGCGTGAACTCACTGCCAGGCAGATAGCGGCGCTGGAGACCTTGCGCCGGGCGGTGATGGCGGAAATTCAGTTACGAT
Source organism: Anaerolineae bacterium (assembly GCA_023382535.1). Next base: position 78,859 of record JAHDWA010000001.1, read on the forward strand.
ACGGCGTTAATAGCCTGTCCCAGACCGTCGCCGAGCGCGACCTGGCCTTAGCTACCCTGCAAGAGGCCAAGGCGGAGTTGGAAATTGAAATACAGGAGCGCACCGCTGAATTACGACAGGCCAACGAGCAGTTGCAAAGAGAACTGGCTGAGCGCCAGCAGGTGGAAGCAGAACTGCAAAGTAAGGTTCAACAATCAGACCTGGCCTATCAGCAAGCTGCCATCTACGCCAAAGAACTCAATGAGAAAATCGGGGAGAGTAAGCGAGCTGAACAGGCGCTGGAAGAAGAACGAGCGCTTTTGGCCCAGCGCGTGGCCGAGCGCACGGCCGAGTTGAGCGCGGCTAATGCCGAACTGGCTCGCGCCGCCCGGGCCAAAGACGAATTCCTGGCCAGCATGAGCCACGAACTGCGCACCCCGCTCCATGCCATCCTGGGCCTGAGCGAAGTCCTGCAAGCTCAGACCCGCGGACCGCTGAGCGAGGATCAACTCAAATTCCTGCGCATCATCGAGGAGAGCGGTCGTCATTTGTTGGCTCTGATCAATGACATCCTGGATGTAGCCAAAATCGAGGCAGGCAAACTGGAGTTGCAGTCTGAGCCGGTTTTAGTTGAAGCGGTCTGCCAGGCCAGCTTGCAGTTCATCAAGCAAGCGGCGGTCAAGAAGAACATTCGGGTATCCTTTACATTGGACCCCGTTTTGGTCTTCATCCAAGCCGACGCCCGCCGCCTGAAGCAGATTCTGGTTAACCTTTTGCACAACGCCGCCAAGTTTACCCCGGAAGGTGGACAGGTCGGCCTGGAAGTCAGGGACGAGCCAGAAGCAGCGGCCGTTCGCTTCATCGTCTGGGACACTGGCCCAGGAATCCCACCCGAACATTTGCCCCGCTTGTTCCAGCCATTCGTACAAATTGATAGCAGCCTGTCACGGACCCACGAAGGGACCGGGTTGGGCTTAGCTTTGGTGTCTCGTTTGGTCGAATTGCATGGGGGCAGCGTCTCGGTCGAGAGCGACGGCGTGCCCGGCCGGGGGAGCCGGTTCATTGTCTCATTGCCATGGCAGACGGTTGTAATCTCTTCGAAAGCCGAACCTTCATCCCGGCTTGAGCCGGGATTGACCACAACAACACCGCAAAGGTCGTTCTTCCGCCAGGATCGGGGCAGCAAGGATGCAGGCAGCGCAACTGAACACCCCCTGATTTTGTTAGCCGAGGATAACGAAGCGAATATCCAACTTTTGACCGATTATCTGGAAGGCGAGGGATATCGGGTTGTCGTTGCCCGCCATGGCGCCGAAGCCCTGGCACGGGCAAGCGAAGAGCGGCCGGCGCTGATCCTGATGGATATTCAAATGCCGGGCATGGATGGGCTGGAGGCCATTGGCCGCCTGCGTACCGAGTCTCAACTGACGAGCGTACCGATCATTGCTCTGACCGCGCTGGCCATGCCCGGCGACCGTGAACGTTGCCTGGCCGCCGGAGCGAATGATTATCTGAGCAAGCCAGTCAGTTTAAAAAAGTTGGTCAGCGCCATTGCCGTTTATTTAGAACCAACCCAAACATAAGGAGGCTGGATCATGGCTGCTATGACGACTATTCTCATTGTTGATGACATGTCGGTCGGACGCGAGACACTGGCGGAATTACTGCTTTCGCCGGATTATCAAATGGCCTTTGCCAGCAATGGGCCTGAAGCTTTGGCGAAGGCAGCCGAACTTGCCCCCGATCTCATCCTGCTAGATGTGATGATGCCGCAGATGGACGGTTTTGAAGTTTGTCGGCGTTTGCGAGCAGACCCGCACCTGGCCGAAGTGCCGGTGGTGATGGTCACAGCCTTGGACGATCGCAGTTCACGACTGCAAGGCCTCGAAGCCGGGGCGGATGATTTTATCTCTAAACCCTTTGACCAGTCCGAATTGCACGCACGGGTGCATACCATCACTCGCCTCAATCGCTACCGCCACCTCCTGACCGAGCGAACCCGCTTCGAATGGGTGGTCGAACAGACGGATGACGGTTATCTGCTTTTGAATAATGACGACGACGTGCTGTATGCCAATACCAAGGCGCGCTTGCTTCTCGGATTCGTCGAAGATCCAAACGAACCCCTCACCGAAAAATTTCTCGCCCAGGCCCAAAAACAATATCACTGCGAACCGGCCGAAGTATGGGCAGCTTGGCCAATTCAGTCAACTCCACATATACAACAGGCCCGCTACCTGGTACGTCCAGAAACAACTACTGCTCACGCCTGTTGGCTGCAAGCGACGTTACTTGACCACCCCACCGGGTTGGCCAACCAACAACTGATTCAGTTGCGTGACGTGACAGCACAGGTGCATTTACAGCGCGACAGGCGCACGTTTCATGACATGCTCTCGCACAAGTTACGCACGCCGCTGGCCCATATTGTGACCAGCCTGGAATTGCTGGGGGAAGAGGAGACTTCCGCCTTATCAGGTGCGGAGATAGTCAAATTATCCAGGATGGCTCTTAAAGGCGCACGCCGCTTGCGGGTGGAAATTGAGGATATTCTGCGCTATTTAAGCGTGTCCAGGCTGGCGCAGGGAGAAACCAGTTGTGCGCTGGCTGAATTACCTGAACTCGTAGCCGAAATCAGCGCCGACTTAGGACTGGCCCCGGTGACTCTCTTGAGCCTTAATGATACGGAACAACTGCAACTTACCCTCTCCCGACGGGCACTGGAGTGGATCTTATGGGAAGTTTTAGAAAATACCAAGAAGTTCCATCCCCAGCAAACACCCCGGGTAGAGATCAGCATCTGCCGTCTGAGCGGAAACAAGGTTAGCCTGAAAATTGGCGACGATGGCTTGACTCTCTCGCCAGAGCAGTTAGCCCAGGCATGGGCACCCTATTACCAGGGTGAAAAATATTTCACGGGTGAGGTCGCCGGCATGGGCTTAGGACTGACTACCGTAGCTTCGCTCGTTTGGGCTGCGGGTGGAACCGCTCGTTTGTACAATCGTAAGGGAGGGCCAGGCGTGGTCGTAGAGCTGACTATGCCGGTAACGGAAGGGTAAAATCATCAGGCAAGACGGAAGGTAACCAATGATGAAATCCCTCAGTACTATCCTCATTGTCGATGATACACCCGCTGCACGTGAAACTTTGGCGGAGTTGCTGTTTTCACCGGATTACCAACTGGCCTCTGCCCGAAATGGTCTCGAGGCGTTGGTCCAGGTAGACGAACTAAATCCTGATTTGATTCTGCTGGATGTGATGATGCCGGACATGACTGGTTTTGAAGTTTGCCGCCGCCTCAAAGTCGAGGAGCGGTGGCGGCATATTCCGATCATCCTGGTTACGGCGCTTGACAGTAAAGCGGATTTGGCGCTTGGCCTGGAGGCAGGCGCTGATGACTTTTTATCCAAGCCGGTCAACGGCCTGGAACTCCGGGCCCGTGTTGGTTCCATGTTGCGGATCAGAAACCAGTACAAAGCTTTGGAGCAGCAGCGGCAAGAATTGGCCACCTCCCTACATTTGAACAAGAAGTTGGCCCAGGCCTTTGCCCAGCATCTTGAAGAATTAGAGACCCTCCACGATACCGGACTACGCCTGATGCATAGTCTCGATACCGACTCTATCTTGCACCTGATTGCGCAAACGGCGCATGAGCTCATTCCAGAGGCTGCCGGCTGCATAATCTACTTTTTGATCGAGGACGAACAACAGTTGCTCCCGATTGTTTTTCCCCGTGGAAGTGACACCAAGCTGGTCTACCCCTCCATCGGTATCGAGGAAATTGTCAACCGGGCCATTGAAACGAGTAAGCCTATCCACGTTTCTGACTTGAAAATCGAACACCAACAACATCCATCGGAGTGGCCAGAAATGCGAGCTTTATTGGTCACTCCGATGTTTGATGATCAACACCCCCTGGGCGCTCTGAGCATATATAGTGCTGGGGCCGACATGTTTGAGGTGAGCCACCAACACATTTTAGCCATTCTCGCCGACCAGACAGCTGTCGCTATTGTGAAGGTCCGTTTTTTCAAAGAGAGAGAGTTGACCAAAGAGCGGGAGAAGCAAGCGATCCAGAACCTGTTCCAGCGGTATGTCAGTCCAGCCGTCGTGGATCGCCTCATTGATGGCCGAGAAAACCTGGCGCTGGGTGGCAGACGGCAGGAGGTCAGCGTTTTGTTTGCCGACATTCGCGGCTTTACCGCTTTTAGCGAGCATCTAATCCCGGAGAAAGTCGTCGAGTCGCTCAACCAGTATCTGGCCCTGGCCGTTGAAGCCATCCTGGCCGAGGAAGGCACTCTGGACAAATTTGTCGGAGATGCGGTGATGGCGCTTTTCAACGCACCGCTCCCTCAACCTAACCATACGCTGCAGGCAGTCCGAGCCGCGTTAGCTATGCAACAGGCCATTGCCGATTACAACTCGGAACTAACCGAGCAACCGCTTAGTTTCGGTATTGGCCTCCACGTTGGCCAGGCTGTGGCCGGCAACATTGGAACCGTGCAACAGATGAATTACACGGTGATTGGCGACACGGTTAACCTGGCCAAGCGTTTACAGGAGAATGCCCAGGGCGGGCACATTCTGCTGAGCCAGGCGGTCTACGAGGCCGTAAGGGACGTAGTCATCGTCGAAGACCTGGGCACGTTGCCAGTCAAGGGGCGTACAGCCGCAGAACATGTCCATATGTTGATTGGCTTGCGCTGAAAAGGAAAACCATGCAACCTACACCGACTATCCTCGTCGTAGATGACCAATCGAGTGCCCGTGAGGTCTTAAGTGGGCTACTGGCCGGCCAAAACTATCATTTAGCTTTTGCAGGTAATGGGGAAGAAGCCCTGACCAAAGCGGTCGCGTTGACCCCGGATTTGATCTTGCTGGATGTGATGATGCCGGGGATGGATGGTTTTGAAGGGTGTGTATGGCTACGCGCCGATCCCCACCTGGCTGAAATACCGATAATTATGGTGACCTCACTCGATGACCGCGATTCGCGTTTAAGGGGTTTAGCAGTAGGCATAGACGACTTTATCTCTAAACTCTTTGATGGTCTTGAGCTAGGCGCCCGCATCAAGACGATCACCCGGCTCGACCGTTATCGCCGCCTGCTACTTGAACGCGCTTACCGCCAGCAGGCCGAACAGGAGATTTACCGTCGCAACCGTGAGTTGACCTTGCTCAATCAAGTGATCATGGCGGCGGCCTCAACCTTAAACGTCCAGGATATTCTCCACCTGGCTTGTGAGGCCCTGGCGCAGGCCTTTGAATTGCCTCAGGCTACCGCCCTGTTATTGAATGAGGCGCGGACAGAGTTTGTGGCAATTGTTGAGTATCTGGCCCCAGCCATAGGCTTAGGTCAAGCCCGCTTAGGTCAAGAGAAACTGACGCCTCAAGGCAATAGCTCAAACGGGACCATTCCTCTGGTTGGCCTCTGGTCGGAGTACTTGTTGGAATATAAAATCCCGCTGGTCATTACTGGCACGGAGGCCAATCCCCCGTTAGCCCAGGTTTATGAGGTGATGCGCCAGCGCGGTCTTGCCTCATTGCTAATCGTCCCTATCGTGATTGACCACGAAACCGTCGGCCTCATCGAATTGGGCGCAACCGAACGCCGTCACTTGAGCGCCCAGGCTCTGACTCTGACCCAAAGTATCGCCACAGCCATCGGTCAGGCGCTAGAAACCGCCCGGTTGTATCAGAATCTGCAGCATTACGTCGCTAGCCTCGAGGATACCGTAGCCAAACGCACCCGTGAGTTGCAAAACGAGCGCGATCGCATTCGGGCTATTCTGGAGGCGTTAGGCGAAGCGGTAGTGGTCACCGATACCGCTGGCGCCATCCAATATCTCAATCCGGCCACTGTGGCCTTGACCGGCTTTACCGAGGCAGAAGCGCTGGGGCAAAACTGGCGCTTATGGCAAAGCCGAAAGACGCGAGAATGGGATGACGGGGCCACCGGTGAGCCACTGTATGCTGAAATTGCGGAGCAAGTCGGCGCCGGTCAGACCTGGCGCGGCGAAGTGAATAATCAACGCAAAGACGGCTCGCTCTACGATGCCTTGCTGACCGTAGCCCCCTTATTTGATCCCAACCGGCCCAATCAACCCATTGGCTTTGTCAGTGTGCAAAACAATATTACCCCGCTCAAAGAGGCCGAGCGGTTACGGGCCGTCGTGCAGGGGCGAGAGAAACAGGCAGCGCTGGACCGGCTGCGTCAGACCTTTCTCAGCACGGTCAATCACGAGCTGCGCACCCCTCTGGCCCTGATCTTCCAAATTATTGAGATGTTCGAAAACGGTCACCTGGGCAAATTGAGACTGGTGCAACGCAACGCGCTGATGGCGCTACGCCGGCAGATCAAAATATTGGGTCAAATGGTCGAGGGTTTAACCCGCCTAGCTGCCTTTTTGAGTAAACAGGAAACGGTTCGACCGGTTTTGGCCCGGTTAGAGCCAGTATTCCAAAATGTCATCCCCCTGGCTAAATTCATGGCACGCAGTAAAGAAATTATCCTTGAAACCGATATTACCCCCGATCTTCCCCCCTTGCCCCTGGATGTTAAACAAATAGACGAGGCCTTAACCCAACTGCTAGATAACGCCGTCAAATTTAACCGGGCGGGCGGGAAAATTATGCTGAGCGCTCAGGCTGATGATAAGTGGGTTACCATCACTATATCAGATACAGGGGTCGGAATTGAGACTGAGCAACTAGATCGAATTTGGGAGCTTTTTGAGCAAGGCACTGATCCCTTGCGGCGCGCCCAGGAGGGCTTAGGTTTAGGGCTGGTTCTGGCTCGCTACATCGTGGAAGCCGATCGTGGGACCATTGAGGTTGAGTCAACGTTAGGCCAGGGGAGCACCTTTACGGTGAAATTACCCCGCCTTAAATCAGTGAATTAAACAGGCGATGAAATACGAAGGCAACATTCTCATTGTCGATGACCAATTAAGCGCCCGCGAGGTTTTGCGGGTTGTGTTAGAAGACAAAGGCTATCACTTGGTCTTTGCCAGCAGCGGCAAGGAAGCCTTAAACCAGGCCATCAAACTGATCCCGGACCTGGTGCTACTGGACGTGATGATGCCCGATATGGACGGCTTTGAAGTCTGTCGCCGCATGCGGGCCGATCAACGTTTAGTGGAAGTGCCGATTATCATGCTCACCTCGCTAGATGACCGGGACTCTCGGTTGCGGGGTCTGGAACTGGGCGTGGATGATTTCATCACCAAACCGTTCAATTCAGCCGAGTTGCAAGCCCGGGTACGGACGATTACTCGCCTCAATCGCCAGCGCCCCCTGCATCTCCTTGAATTGCAGGCTGAACGCGATCGGACCCAGGCTATTTTAGAAGCGTTAGGCGAAGCGATTGTCGTCACCGATGCCAATGGGGTCATCCAGTATATTAATCCGGCCGCTGTGGCCCTGACCGGCTTTACCCCGGCAGAGGCCATCGGGCAGAGCTGGCGGCTGTGGCAAATCGCAGACTCTTCCGCTCATCTGTATAACGAGATTTTGGCCGTGGTTCAGGCGGGTCAAACCTGGCGGGGTGAGATTGTCAGTAAACGTAAAGACGATACCCTTTGTGATACGGCTACCACCATCGCCCCGCTGTTTGGCCCTGGCCATCGCAGCCAGTCCGTCGGTTTTGTTAGTGTGCAGCGGGATATTACTCCACTCAAAAAAGCAGAGCAGGCCAAGGATGAACTTGTTTCCAATGTGTCGCACGAATTACGCACCCCCCTCTCGGTGCTGACCCTGGTTGGTGATAATCTGGACATGCTCTACGAGCGCCTGGATGACGACAAACGGCGGAAAATGATTCGCGACATCCAGAAGCATACCCAGGTGCTGGGTGAACTCATCGGCGATGTGTTGGAGATTTCGCGCCTTGACAGTGGCCGGGTGTCTCTGGAGCGTGAACCGTTGGACCTAGCCCAACTGGTTCAGGCTGAGGTCACCGAAATCCTACCCTTGGCCGAGCAAAAAGCCCAACACCTGCAGGTAAGCGGCCTGAAACAGTTAAATGTGTACGGTCATAGTGCCCAACTGCGGCAGGTCGTTCGCAATTTATTAAACAATGCGATTAAATACACGCCGGAGGGGGGCCAAATTCACTGTGAGTGCCTGACCCTATCTACCCCAACCCCACCGGGCAGCCTGTCCCAGGAAACTGGCTGGCCAGGACAGTGTAACTTATCCCGTGGAAGGTGGGCGGCTTTCAGGGTGAGAGATACCGGTATCGGCATCAGTGCAGAAAATTTACCCTATGTGTTCGAGCGTTTTTACCGGGTGAAGACGCAGCAAACTATTCGAGGGACAGGACTGGGCTTGTCTATTGCCCGCAAGTTAGTTGAGTTGCATGCTGGAAACATTGCCGTCGCCTCGATCCCGGATCGGGGCAGCATTTTTGCTATGTATTTGCCATTATCAGAACAAAATGAGGGCAGGGAGGACAAAGACAATGGATAATATGACTGCCATCTTAGTTGTTGATGACGAACCGGACTTGCTAGACAATGTCAGTTTGGCCCTAGAAGCAGAAGGATTCCAGGTGCTTACGGCCACAGGCGGGGCCGAGGCGTTGGATTTGCTGCGGTCGCAAACAGTTGATCTGATCCTGGCCGATATTGCTATGGCCGATATAAATGGCTATCAACTGTACGAAAAAGTCCGGCAAAATCCCGACTGGGTGATGATCCCGTTCATCTTTTTGACGGCTCGGACTATGGACAGTGATATCCGTTATGGCAAGGAACTGGGCGTGGATGATTACCTGACCAAACCCGTGCGCGGGTTGGATTTGCTGGCCGCCGTGCGGGGCAAGTTACGCCGGGTTCAACAATTACTCGAGGCGGTGCCTCAAGCGGGGCTTTCGTCTGAGAACGAATTTCTTGAGGTGGGACGACTGCAGATTGACTCGGCCCAACATCGAGCCTGGCTAGGTGAACAGGAGCTTAGACTGTCGGCCAAAGAATTCAAATTATTAGAATACCTGGCTCAACAGACCGGCAAGATTGTCTCGCCGCAAGAGTTGATCCAGGTCACCCACGACTTGAATACTGATCCTATCGAAGCCGGTGCGTTGTTACGCCCTTTCATTCTTTCGATCCGCCGCAAGCTCGGCTCAGCGGTAGGAGAGATGGGGCTGATTGAAAATGTCCGTGGGGTTGGCTACCGCTTGGTTGTACCCAATTAGGCAGGGGTTTTAATCCGTTGGTGGTCGTGAGCCGGAGCCGAAGTGTAAAAGAAACGGGGGTGTTTTGACCAAGAGGCCCTCCTCATTTCGTGGTCAGGGTAGCGCCGATTGAGGGCAGTTTCCCCTGGCCTTTCCTGCCACCTGCCTGGGGTTTCGGTGCAGGTGGGGTAAAACGCCCATTCCCATCTACTTCAAATGGATTCACCTTACCCTTCATAGGGCGGGCCAACCGCTTCTTGAAGGCGAGGGACAAAATATCAGGACCTATCTCCTCCTGGCCGCGCTCCCCGGCCAGCACCGCCGCCAGGTTCATCAAGTTCATAATATGGGCCACCACGCCCCCAGTGGCATAATAAATGCGATAAAGCAGCTCGGTCCGGGGTATCGCTTGGGCCAGGGGTAGTTTGGCCTGCTCGACATATTCGATAAACCTGGCGAATTCCTCGATGGTCGCTGTTTGGGCTGGCTCCCAGGCAAAGGGTTGGAGTGTCTGGCGAGCCGCAAACAAGCGCGCCAGCTGGGCGTTGGCCTCCAGGATCAGCTCGACCTTGCCTTCGATGCCGACGACCAAAAAGGGCGCTTTGGTCTCCTTGATGAGCACCTTGAGCCAGTCGGACACGGCGCTTAAGATGTGGTTCGTTTCGCTGTCAATCAGGTGATGAAAATCGTCCAGGATGACCAGTTGGACGCCGCAGTCTTTGATCAGACCAATCAAACGCGCGTTCATCGCCGGCAGCGTCCCCTTGTCGGCCGCCGGGTCGCCCAGGACCCGCAGCAGGTGACAGGCCATCCCTTTGACCGTAACCGGCGAGGGGGTCTCGACGTAAAAAACCGGGATGGTCGTGCCTTCATCCGTCTCAATGCGGGGGAACAAGGCCGTGTAATCCAGCGCCAGGGTCGTTTTGCCCGCTCCGGGGACGCCTTCCAGCGCCATGCACTGGGGTTCGCCGGCAATGGCCGTCATGCGCTGGCATAAGCGAATCTCGTCGTGCAACTCTCTGAAGCGGGGATAGCGGATAAGCGGGATTTTGCCCTTCTCGGCGAAATTGTCAGGCGTGTCCATCCGGTTTGCCTCTCTTTGGGTTTACTATGTCTCATTCTTTGGCCTGGCCGTTTTCTTCGGGAGAATGGGGCATTGGCCGGGAAGGGATGTACACCAACTCCCACCCGCCCCCCCTTGGCTTATCCCGGTTCTCGGGCTGCGCAACGCTGGTAGGCTCAGGCAGTACCGGTGTGGCCGCCTGCACTTCAGGCAGCGCCGGGGGACATCTGCCGGCTTAGACCCTTTGTCCGCCACGCTGGGAGGCTGCCCACCCCGATCCCAGCGGGCGATGCGCGAGCGCGTACTGGTGCGTTTGCGCGTCCGGGCCCGGTCCACGATCTGTTGGATCTTGAGTTTAGCCCGGCCCAGCGCGGCCAAGTCCACCTTCTGCGCTTCCTGGCGGGCCAGGTTCAAAATCACTTTGTGTTTCCACAACGACACGCTCTGCGTGTACGCCTGGTCGAGGGCAGGCACTTCAAGATACACCTCTTCAAACGGATCGCGGACGTACAGGCGGCTCAAATCGCCCGGATGATACTTGAATTTAACCGGCGCTCCCTTGAGCCGTTTTCGGAGCGGCGCTAAATCGGGATGGTTGTACCGCAGGTGGAGAAATTCGAGGCCGTAACGCTGGATCACCCGGCCATCTTTTTTGCCCAGCAGGATCAGGAGTTCGTCCTTATGCGCCGGAAAACGGGGAAAGAAATCAGCTTGAGCCGCCTCCCAGCGGCGAGCCGGGATGCCGTTTAAGCCCCGGTGGAACCGCTCGGCGTAGACGTCCACGACAAAGATATTCAGCATTTGTTCCAACTCCGACAGCGAAATGACTGCCTGCTGCCCGCTGTCGTAGTCGCCGCGCTGGAAAATGTTTGAAAAGGTCGTGCCCGGGAGCTGGTGAAACAGCCCGCTGTTCAGGCTGCCGAAGCTGCGCTCGATCCCCGCCTTGAATTCCGGCGTGCGCACCGGCGCGTAAATTAAGGTGATGCCCAGCAGGGCGCAGGCATCTTCCAGGTCCTCCCCGATATACTGCCGGCCACGGTCAACGATGAGAGTATTAGGCGTCCCAAAAGCCAGCCACGGATGCTCGGTATGGTACAATTTGCCGACATCCGGCTTGGGACAGATCGCGTGGTAGAGGCACTCCATAACCGCATAATAGCTGGCCGGCTCAAAACCGACATAGTAGCCCAGGGGGTAGCGAAAGACAGTGTCCAGGCAGTAGGTCAAGTTGGGGCGGCCGAGGGGCAGGTTATCTGCCTCGTCAATGACCATCACATCAATCCGGGTATCGTCTATCTCCACTCGCTCTAGCGCCCGCCGGGGATAATTCATTTGCCCGACCGGGTCAAACTCACGCCTGGCGGCGCGTTGACCATGTTTCGCCGTGAACCGCTCCCGCAGATCCAGGGCCTCGATCCGCCGGGCAAGCGTGCTCCGGTCGGGCAGTTTCAACTGCTCGTTCTCCGGCAGCAGGCGATTTTCTTCGGCCATTCGCGCGGCGGTGAAGTGCAGAATGTCATCCAGGGTGACGACCTCGCGGCGGTAGGCGTGGTCCTTGATAACGCTGTCAACCAGGTTCTTGACCTCTGTCTCCAGGCGCGACTTCCCCTTGCCGCCGCAAGCGGCGTAGTGATCAATCAGGGCGCGCAGGTTCTGGCCGCTCTGGGTGTAATTACGGAGCCAGCGAAAAATGGAACGCCAGCTTAGACCTTTGAAAAACGGCTGCTGGGCCGGGTCAGCCGCAATTTCAGCCTTGACCTCGGCAATTCTTTGGTTGATGGCCGGGCGGGTCCGCTCGTGAGAAGCCAGGGCCAGCAGCGGCTTGATCACGTGCAGACGAAACCGGGCCCGGGCCACCCATTTCTCCGGGTAATCCGACAATTCTAACGGGCTTTCTTCTGGCAGGGGCTGTGGCGAGCCGCCGGGCTTCCTGGGCCGGGTTTCGATGACGAACTTGAGATCGCCGGCGAACAGGGCCTCAACCAGCGCCGGCAAATCCACCACTTTGATGGCTGTCGTGTGCATCTCCTCGATATTGATTTTGCCCTCGGGCAGCGGCCGTTTGACTTCCCAGCGGCTGCCGTTCCAATCGAACTGCTTGCCGGTCGAAAAACGGTGGGCGCTCATCGGTCCCTCCTCAGGGGTAAGGTCACCGGCGAAGCAGCCGAGATCGGGGCATCGTCCACCGGGACAGCCACTTCATGCCGGAAAGCCAGGTGGTAAACCGCGATCAGCCCCTGGGCCGGCGCCCCCGGCGCGGCGGAATGGGCCAGGTCAAGGACGGTGAGCGGGGTGTTGGCTTCCCACAGCCGGGCCTGCAGGCGGGACCGGATGGCGGGACCAATTGAATGCCGGGCAAACGGCCACAGGAATTTCACGTTCGTGAGGCGGCAGCCCGCGCGGAGTTCTTCGTCAGTAACCACCTTAAAGCGCCAGCCCCTCGCCTCACACCAGCTTTCCGCCGCCGCGAATTTGCGCTGGTTTTCCTCGGTCTTCACGAATTTATCGGGCTTGCACTCGATCAACCAATCCTGTCCCCGGCGGATCAGGTGAAAGTCCGGGGTGTAGTGATGGGCCTCCCCCTCGAACTCGTAGGCGAGGGTCAGGGGCTGCTCTTCAAACCAGCTCACCTCCCGCTCATATTCCAACAGGTGGAGGTAATCCAGTTCCAGGGTTGATTCAAAAGCGATCATTCGCCCCATTTTCAATGAGGGGAACTTTCCCACCACGTTTTTGCGGCCTCGCTGAGAGACTTTTCGAACCGGCATAGACTCCTCCTGTGGGCAGAACTTATGTGCGGATACTTGACAAATCACCGGGGGCAATCATAATTCAATGTATCCGAAATGATACAGATGAGAACATTTGTTCTGTATTGTATCACCAAAGATACAAAGAGTCAAAGTGGAGTTTTTCTGATGATACAAGAGGTGGCAGGCTACGACCCGGGTCAGCGGAGAACGGAGATAGGCCGGCGTATCCGCGAGGCCCGCATCCAGCATCACTTGACCCAGACCGAGGTGGCCGAGATATTGGGCTGTTCCCGGATCAAGCTGAATCGAGTCGAGAACGGCAAGGCCGACCTGACCGCCCTTGAGCTTGATCTCCTGGCCTACGCCTTCCAGCTGCCGGTCGCCTTTTTTTTCTCGACGGAGGGCGGGTTAGTTCAACGGATCGTCTGGTCGTCTGAGCCGGAGCGAGGGCTGGTCAAGTAGGCTGAAACTTTACACCAGGTTCGCTCGCGCTGGGATATGTTACGGCGGTAAAGGCCAAATCTTCTAAGCAAGATGCGATGCCCTGGAGAATTGAGGTCTGACGATGAAGAAAATTCGCCGTTTCTTGCGCCTCTCTCTCTTGCTCCCAGGGGAGTCGTTACCCTCGTTCCTGGTTCGCCTGGCCCAATTGAACCATTACCCGAACCTGATGACGATCGGTCAATTGTGCCGGGAAAGGCTGTCCCAACCGGACTCAACCACCTGTCCCACCAGGACGGAGACTTACGAAGTTCTGGCGGCGTTGGTGAAAATTAAAGCTGACGATCTCTATCAGGCCTCGGCCCATCGGTTTGCGGCAAGCCTCAACCCGCCGACGCAAGCAAGTGAAACGACGACCCTGCCCTCCGGCCAGGTGGTTTCGCTTCTAACCGGGTTCAGCCAACACCAGCTCGTTTGGTCCGAGACCAGGGCGCAGTATTGTCCCCTGTGTCTGGCCGAGGCGGCTTATCACCGCCGGGGCTGGTTGCCAAAGATCGTGACGGTCTGTTTGCCCCATCACTGCTTATTGGTCAGCGGCTGTCCGGGATGCGGTCAGAAGATTAAGATCGGCGAAATTGTTGCCGGCTGTTGTGCCAACTGCGGCTTTGTCTTGGCTCAGGCCCCGGTCGTCAGCGCGGCCGAGGACGAGTTTGGCTTGTTCAGCCAGGCCGCGATCCAGTTCTGGTTGACTCTATCCCCGGAACCGGGCGAGTACCGGCAGTATGCCCTTCCGGAGCAGCCTGCTCCGGTCCTCCATTATTTTCTTTACGGCTTGTTCTCCGCCATCAGTCGCCTGGTTCGTGATAGTTGGGCCTATCTCTACGCCTCACCCACCGTCAAGCCGCCTGCATTTCCCCTCAGAAACAGCAGACCGGGCAGCCAGGCCGAAGCTTATCTTCTCTATGCCACCGCCCTGAAAGGGATCATCCATTGGCCGGATGGCTTTTACGAGCTCCTCGAGGCGCTGAAATGGCGAGACAACCGCCGGCCCAATCAAAGTATCGCCCGCGATTTTGAACAACTCCTGGCCCGCTGGTTAGGGCGCCACTGGCAGCATCCCGCCTTTCAGTTTCTCCAGGAGAAATTTGACGAGTATATGCTGCATGACCCCAGGGTGGCTTTGCCTTGCAATGCCCTCATTCATCGCATCTATGGCCCGCTTCGGGCTAAATTTCCCTATATGACCCTGGAGGAAGCCGCCGCAGTCTTACACTTCTCGCCGCAAACGATGGAACGCCTGGTCCGGTTGGACTGGTTGGTACGCTGCGAACCCGCTCATAATGACCTGACCCAAGCCTACACCTTCGTCAACTGCGCCGAGGTGAGGGCCCTCGAACAACGCTGGCATAACGGCATTCCTCTCTCCGACGCAGCCCGCTTACTCGGGACGTCGGCTGATTTGCTGCAAGGCTTGATCCATACCGGGGTAATTCTGTTAGGTCCTGAGGGTTCAGAGGAGCTTATTCACATCAAGTTGCGGCCTCGCACGATTGAATACTTGCTCGCCGAGGTGCGGAGTGAAATCATCACCACCGCGCTCATAGATATTGATCTGACCAGGGTCGTTCAATTATTGACCGACCGGGGGTTTCGGGTTATTTCCGTTTATGAGTATGCGCTGGCCCAATTCTTGCGGCATTTAAGACCGACGACCTCCTGGCCGTTTAACAAGTCAGAGCTCTTCGACGATGAGCTGGTTGTAGTATCGGGGGATATACGACTTCATCATCGTCAGACTGGGGAGCAGCAAAATCCAATTGAAATGAAAAAGCTGGTCTTGCCCCTGCGAAAATGGACAGACCCCCATTGGTTGAGCGCCATTCTCCCGGAAGGAGGCAAGGTTAAGGCAACCTATCGCTGACATTAGTGGCAGGATAGTGCCAAACTTTACGTAGGGTTTGCCTTAAGGACTG
The DNA here is from genome assembly GCA_023382535.1 of Anaerolineae bacterium. Next base: position 94,243 of record JAHDWA010000001.1, read on the forward strand.
CGCTGAGGACAGTGCCAAACTTTGTGAGGCAAAAATTGGAGTCGGATGATCCCAGCCTTTTTGGTCAATTCTTGGTAAGGGGAGTGTCAAACTTTATGAATTTCCTCCGATTTTGGAAAGAGGGTAGTGTCAAACTTTATCCTCCGGATTATGGGTAGTGCCAAACTTTATGAGCGCCAGTGCCAAACTTTAGGCAAAAACTGGGCCTTTTTGCCCCCTGTAGTGCCAAACTTTATGCGATCCGACAGTAGGATTGTAGGAAACCGAAGTTGTTGAGACTGTGACCGAAGTTAGTGAGTGGGGATCGAAATTAGTGAGACTAGCCTAAACTAACTTAATGAGACTGGCCTAAACTCCCTGCTTTTATCGAAGTTAGTAAGATTGGCCTAAATTGGATAAGAAATTAACGGTCGTATCTTATTTCTGAGGCTCTTGTACTATACGAAGGATTAGATTACCCTAAAGGAAAAAAGGTTGGGTAGAATTATTTGCCAGGTCAGAACGTATGTTCTAAAATATCTCTCCTACCCATCCGTGACAAGTGAAGGTTTTTAGTAAAAAGTCGAATAGGGAAAGGAGATAAATCAAGTCGAGAAATCGGTTTGCGTAAGGGTTTGACTACAGCCAAATCCCGATTGGCCGGGTCGGAAGCAAGCCGCGGCTGTAAGCCCGCGAGAAATGATACAGGCCACGCAGGAGCATCTCCAAAGAGATGGCGACATCATCCGTATCGAGCACGCGGAGGAACTCGCCCGTTTGCTCCATACCGATCTTGTGATACTGCCAGACAGCGACCCATTTCATATCTTCTGGAACAGCCTGGAGTGCTGCTCTCAAAACTCACGGCGTTTCTCGATGCACCTATGCTGGCCGACAAGTGATTACCCAAGTAAGAAAGGAGCAGCCTGTTATCCGCCCTTAAGAAGATCACCTAGTTGGGTGATGCTTATCACCCGGAAATAACCCACATTGATATACCCGAATACAAAAAGAGGGTTTAAAGTCAGAGGGGTTATTGGTAGAATCTAAAACTTCACCAAATGGCGTGATTATTGCCACACTCAAACGTGCCGGAGAAGTCAAAACAGGATCATTATAAGTAAATAACGAAAAGGAGTAGTTAAGATGACAAAGCAGGAACTGTTAGTGGACTTCATTACTTCACTGGACGGCTACGGCGCCGCGGAAGGCTGGCCCGGCTGGTGGGGGCTCGAGGGACCCGAGTATCTCGCCTGGCTCGGTCAGCAGCCCGAACGCAACTATACGATCTTGATGGGAGCGAATACGTACCGCCAGATGTATGGATTTGCCGCGGCGGCTGAAACATTGGAACCAGACGAACAAGTTGTCAGCGACGAGCTGACCCAAGCGACCAAGGTGGTGTTCTCCTCGACGCTGCTGCCCCCGTTGTCGTGGCCCAATACCCGGCTGATCAGCGAGGATGCGGTCGAGGCTGTGAGAGCGATGAAGCGGGAAGGCAACAACCCGATGCGCACTATTGGCAGCCTCAGCTTATGCCGGTCGCTCCTCAAGGCAGGCCTGGTGGACCGTTTCCGGGTGGTCGTCTTCCCCGTGATCACCGGCAGTACCGGCTACGAGCGGGTCTACGACGGTTATCCCGATGTCGCCCTCGACATGGTTGCCAGCCGGACGTTCGACGGCAGACTTCAGTTGCTTGAGTACATCCCCAGGGTGCTGGCCGGTCCCCCTGGCACACCCCTGGGTTCCTGATGGTCAGGGAATATCTGTGCGCCGGAGACGTCGAAACAGGATCATTTTAAGTGAAGATGCGTTACAATCTGAAACTAAAGGAGTAAACCCATGTCTAAGCTTCGGGTCAACAGTTTCTCAATATCCATTGATGGCTATGGCGCCGGACCAAACCAGAGTCTGGAGAACCCGCTCGGCGGCGGCGGCGAAGCCCTCCACGACTGGATAGTTGCCACCCGAACGTTTCAACAGATGTATGGCAACGAAGGCGGCGCCACGGGCGTCGATGACGAGTTTGTGGCCCGTGGCCTCAACAACATCGGGGCCTGGATTCTTGGCCGCAACATGTTCGGCCCGGTCCGAGGTCCCTGGCCTGATGACAGTTGGCAGGGGTGGTGGGGCGATACGCCACCCTATCATACCCCGGTTTTCGTGCTAACCAATCATCCCCGCGAGTCAGTTGCTATGAACGGCGGCACCACCTTCCACTTCGTCACCGATGGCATTCACGCGGCGCTAGAGCGCGCCCGCGAGTCGGCCAACGGGCAGGATGTTCGGCTTGGCGGGGGTGTCGCCACCATCCGCCAGTATCTCCAAGCGGGACTCATCGACGAGTTGCATCTCGCGATCAGCCCGATACTCCTCGGCTCCGGCGAACACCTTTTCGCCAACCTCGATACGCTCGCCCTGGGCTACCACTGCACCGAGCACGTGGCCACTGCCGGAGCGATGCACTGCGTTCTCACAAAGCGATCATAGGGAGTGCCGGCAATGCACGCTACAAAAGATTGATCTTTTTGTAGAGAACCCATGAGAAATAACCAAAAGGAGAACAAATGAAATCTGTATCAGTGCTCTACATGTCGATGTCACTGGACGGGTACATCGCGGGTCCGAACGACGAACCGGACAATCCCGGCGGCGACGGTTTTATGCGTCTGCACGAGTGGTACGGGTTCGAAGCATCACCCCCTAACACAAAGGGGACCGGCTGGGGGGCACACTTCATGGATGAAGGCAATGCGACGGGCGCAGTGCTTGCCGGCCGGCGCACTGTGGAGCAGGTCGATCACTGGGGCGGAAATCATCACGGCGTCCCGATTTTCGTGCCCAGTCACCGGCCGCCTGGCCCCTCCGCCGCGAAATATCCCCTGGTGACGTACGTGACCGATGGGATCGAGAGCGCGATGGCGCAGGCGAAGGCTGCCGCCGGGGACCGCAATGTGCTGGTGCATGGCGCGTACACGGCGCAGCGGGCGCTCGAGGCCGGGGTGCTGGATGAGTTGCAGATCCATCAAATCCCGGTGCTGTTCGGCGGTGGCCGGCGGCTGTTCGAGGTGTTGCCGTCGCGCATCGAGTTGGAGATCGTTCGGGTGATCAACACGCCGGAGGCCACGCACATCCGCTACCGCGTCCGCCGCTAAGCTGGTTGACCAGCGGCCTCCGATCGTCGATCTCTTCAGGCTGTGAAGCCGAGCGCGCGAGGCTACGCAAATGAAAACTGCGTTTTAGAAGCTAAAGGAGAGAACCATGAAAGACTTCATGAGCAGTGAACCTGGAGTACCTGCGGTGGTCGCTCGGGATACCTTCCAGGCTGAGCTGGACGCACTGCGGGTTCGAGAGAAAGCTCATACGCGAGAAGGCGACGCGATTGCCGCCGCCCGCCGGCGACTGCCCATGGTCGAGGTGGATAGCACGACACCGCTTATCGGCGAGCGCGGGGCCGTGACACTGTTGGATGCATTTGAGGGACGCCGGCTGCTCATCGCTTACTACTTCATGTGGTACACCGGCCGCCCGGCCGCGGAGCAGTGCGAGGGCTGCACCTTGTATACCTCGCAGGTCCGCGAGCTGTCCTTCCTGCATTCCCGTGATGTGACCTACGCCACGTTCTGCCAAGGCCCGTACGAAGAGAGTGTCCGGTACCGCGACTTCATGGGCTGGGAGATGCCTTGGTACTCGGCCCAGGACTCGCTCGACACGCTCTTGGTTGGACGCCGGGTGGGCATGATGCACATTGTTTGCTACCTGCGACAAGGATCCAGAGTCTTTGAGACTTACTGGACGACCGGGCGCGGCGTTGAGGCGATGGACAACAGCAATGCCTTGCTCGACCTGACGGTTTACGGGCGGCAGGAACCGTGGGAGGATTCGCCGAGTGGCTGGCTGCAACAGCAGTGGGAACACAATTACCGTACCGATGGACGTCCCATCGTCCAGTGGCCCCGCCTGAAGGCCGGGCATTCCGACGACCTAGGCACCACCCCCGCTAGAGGCGTCAGTCCGATGTTGCCGTCACCCGAGAAGGTTATCATAAAAAAAGGAGACCGAAGATGACAACGATGGAGAACCTGCCCGAGGTGGTGTCGCGGGAGGAGTGGCTGGCCGCCCGCAAGGAGCTGCTCCTCAAGGAGAAGGAGCTCACCCGGGCGCGCGACCGGGTGAACGCCGACCGGCGACGGTTGCCGATGGTCCGCATCGACAAGCCGTACACATTCGAAGGCCCGAACGGGACAGTCGGCCTGCTCGACCTGTTCGAGGGCCGCCAACAACTGGTAATGCACCACTTCATGTGGATGTTCGACGTGGACGCCGACGGGAACGAGCATCCCCGCGACACGGGCTGCCCCAGTTGCTCCTCCGCCGCCGACCACATCCCCGCCACGCTGAGGCAGCTGCACGTCCGCAACACCACGCTCGTTGCCGTGACCCGAGCGCCGTACGACAAAATCGCCGCCTTCCGCCAGCGGATGGGCTGGACGTTCCCCTGGTACTCCTCGTGGGGCAGTGACTTCAACTACGACTTCCACGCCACCGTTGACGAGCGGGTCGCCCCGGTGCTGGTCCACTTCCGGACCGAGGCCGAGCTGGCCGAGGCCGGAACGCCATGGGGCGAGAGCTGGCGGGTGCGGGGCGACTACCCGGGCCTCAGCGCCTTCCTGCGGGTCGAGGACGAGGTCTTCCACACCTACTCCACGTTCGGGCGTGGCATCGAGGAGTTCCACTACGGCATCCCCTACCTCGACCTCACCACGCTCGGCCGACAGGAGGCCTGGGAGAAACCGAAGGGCCGCGCCACCCCCCTCGGCCTGCACGTCGGCGGCCCCAACATCCGCCTCCCCGACGAATACGACGAGGCGTAACCCGGACCCCGGTTGGTCGTTGAGCTTCGTGCCCAGTACGGTAAGTTGAGAGAATTAACATACGAGGAGATCCCAATGAACTGGAACAAATGGGTTCGGCAGACCCACCGCTGGCTGGCCATTGTCTTTACCGTGCTCGTCATCGTCAACATCGTCGTCAACTTCATCCCCTTGGGACAGGAGGAACTTGCCCTCTGGGTGGGCCTCTTAACGCTGCTCCCGCTCGCTTTGCTCATGTTCACCGGTTTGTACTTGTTCGTGCTGCCATATGTAACCAAGCGGCGCAATGGGCAACGCGCCGACTGAACGGGCAGCCGGCCGCAGCTTTAAGATGTGCTATAGTTATATAAAGGTAGTGGTTGTTCACAGAACATCAAGGCATAGAAAATATGAAAATCCATCGAATAGATCATATGGGTATCATCGTCAATGATCTTCCTGCCGCGACAGCGTTTTTTCTTGACTTTGGCCTTGAAATAGTAGGGGAAGGAGAAGTGGAAGGCGAGTGGGTGGGCCGGGTAGTGCTTATTGGTCGACACGCCCATGGCCCTGGCCCTGGGTGAGGAGAGCTTGAAGGAGTTGCGCAAGACTGGCGGGATCCTCAGGCCCGAGGACATAGCGGCGGGTGTGGTGGAATTCATCGAGGACGACTCGCGGGCCGGGGCGGTCATGAGCATCACCACTCGCGCTGGCCGGGAATACGTGACGGCTTGATGTAAAATGACTTAAACTAAAGGAGAAGCAGCTATGAAACCACGAATCACCGTTATCACCATAGGCGTAGATAATCTGGAAAAATCGGTGGCCTTTTATCGTGATGGGCTTGGCTTACCGACGCAGGGGATCACTGGCGCAGAGTTCGAGCATGGCGCCGTCGCCTTTTTTGAGCTGCAAGCAGGGGTCAGGCTGGCAATTTGGCCCCGAACCTCTATCGCCCACGATACAGGTATGCCTCCGGGGCCGCCCAGCGCGACCGAGTGTACCCTCGGACACAACGTCGCTTCCAAAGAAGAAGTTGACACTGTGATGGCGCAAGCCCGAAAGGCAGGCGCTCGCATCGTCAAGCTGGCGCAAGAAACGTTTTGGGGTGGCTACGCCGGCTATTTCCAGGACCCTGATGGCCATTTGTGGGAGATTGTCTGGAATCCACAATGGGAATTTATAGAATGAGGCTGGCCTGCCTAATCAGTAGGAACGCGCCGCTAAAGTGAATAGGCGTTAATTGATTTTCTCAAAACCGAAATTAAAAAAAGAGAATGACCGTGGGAAAAGTTGTTTTTAATATGACAATGTCGCTGGATGGTTTTGTCGCCGGGCCGAACGACGACCCTGAGAATGGTATGGGCGATGACGGTGATGCACTCTTCAATTGGTACTTCAGCGGCGACACCGAGATCCCGATTTCGGATGGGCAGATGGTACTTAAGGTTTCAGCGCAGAGTGCTGAAATCCTCAACACATCAATCGAAACATACGGGGCGGGGGTGTGGGGACGGCGAACCTTTGACATCGCCAGGGCCTGGGGTGGCCATCCCCCGAGGTCGCCCTGTTTTATTGTTACCCACACTGTCCCGCAGGAATGGGTCTATGAAGGATCGCCGTTCACCTTTGTCACCGATGGCGTCGAAAGCGCCATCCGTCAGGCGAAGCAGGCCGCCGGAGACAAGGATGTCGTGGTATGTACCGCCAGTATCCTGCAGCAGTGCCTCAACGCAGGCCTGATGGACGAAATCCATATTGACGTCGCGCCCCTCCTGCTCGGAAAAGGTGTCCGGTTGTTCGATCATCTGAATATTGAGCTAACTGAACTGGAATGCATCCGAGTGGTCCGGGCACCCGGCGTTACCCACTTGGGATTCAAGGTGGTCAAGTGATTGATAAAGGAGAACGAACAACCATTGGAAACTTACGACGACGATCTCAGCAAGTTTGAAGCGGACGGCGCCGCGCCGTTGCCGGACACCATCGATCAAGGCGCCGTCGAACATGACGGGGCTCGCATCTGGTATGCAGCGTACGGGTCCGGCCCGTCCGTGATCCTGCTGCACGGCGGCCTCGGTCATAGTGGCAACTGGGGGTATCAAGTGCCGGCGTTGGTCAGCAGCGGCTATCGCGCCGTTTTGATCGACAGCCGGGGCCACGGCCGCAGTACGCGCGACGAGCGACCGTATACCTATGAGCTAATGGCAGCCGACGTTGCGGCGGTGATGGATGCCTTGCGCCTCGATCAAGTGGGTCTGGTGGGTTGGAGCGACGGTGCATGCACCGCCTTGGTTCTTGCTTCGAAAGCACCCACCCGGGTTGCGGGCGTGCTTTTCTTTGCCTGCAACATGGATCCGAGTGGCACCAAGGAATTTGTCTTCACCCCGATCATCGGGCGCTGTTTCAACCGGCACAAGCAAGACTACCAACGGCTATCGGCCACGCCGAATGATTTCGAGGCGTTTTCCAGGGCGGTCGACCTGATGCAACAAACGCAACCCAACTATTCGGCCAATGATTTGGCTCAGATCAGCGTGCCGGTGGTGATCGTCCATAGCGAGTATGACGAATTTATCAAGCGCGAACACGCCGAATATCTGGCTCGGAACATTCCAAAGGCGGAATTCGTTGAGCTGGCCGGTGTCAGTCATTTCGCCCCGTTGCAACGGCCTGAGCAATTCAACAGCGTCATGCTTGCCTTTCTCGGCACAAAAGGCCCAAAACCTGTCCTGAGAACTTCTTACTGAAGCCATATCGTTTTTCGTAGACTGTAAAACGCAGGAAGAAGTGGACGAGTTGTAGGAGAAGCTTTCTGCCGGGAGGTGAGAGTGGGTGGGGTTAGCATTATGGATTGGCAAGCGCGTAGAAAAAAAACACCCGAAACACATAGAAAAGAACTATTTGACCTGTATCTAAGGCGGCACGATAGAATTAACAACTGGGATCTGGTTGACCGCAGCGCACCTTATGTCGTCGGCGGCTACTTGTTTGATAAGTCACGCAAAATTCTCTTCAAGCTGGCCCAATCTGATAATATTTGGGAACGCCGCACTGCGATTGTCAGCACAGGCTATTTTATTAGACAAAGTGATACTGTTGACACCTTCAAAATCGCCGAAATGCTGCTAAATGACGATCAGGATTTAATCCATAAGGCAACCGGATGGATGTTGCGGGCAGCGGGTGATGTAGATCGCCAAAAACTGTTGGACTTTTTAGATCACCATGCCGCCACCATGCCGCGTACGCTTTTGCGGTACGCAATCGAACACCTCAATAAAGAACAGCGGGCTTATTATTTGAAAAGGAGGTAGCGTGCCAGAACCGGATCAAACCCGTATTCAAGCCTTTGAGGATCCCACCGCCTTTTGGGAATGGTTGGCGCTGAATCACGCCTCTGAGCCGGAGGTGTGGGTTAAGATGTATAAGAAAGGCTCCGGTCAAAAAACAATCAGTTGGGAGGAAGGTGTGATAGAAGCGCTGTGTTGGGGCTGGATCGATGGGGTCAGAAAGTCGCTTGACGATCAGGCTTATCTGCAGCGGTTCACCCCGCGCCGGCCAGGCAGTAACTGGTCCAAACGCAACCGCGAGCATGTGGAGCGGCTCATCGCCGCAGGCCGGATGCAAGAGCCGGGCATGGTTCATGTGCGGGCCGCCCAGGCGGATGGACGCTGGGAGGCGGCCTACGCCCCGCCCAGCGAAATGACCGTGCCGGAGGATTTTCTGGCGGCTCTGGAGGAACGCCCGGCGGCTAAAGCCTTCTTTGAAACCCTGAATAAACAGAACCGTTATGCCATTGCCTATCGCCTGCAAACCGTCAGGAAACCGGAAACCCGGCAGAAGCGGTTTGAGCAATTTCTGGGCATGCTTGAAAAGGGCAAAAAACTTTATTGAGACAGAATCACCTCGCCCCCAAACTAAAAATCTATATCCCGTTTGAAAGGAAGGCGGAGTTAGAATGAAACCAAAAATTGACTTCATAACGCTTGCCGTCACAGACTTAAAAAAATCCGTTGGCTTTTACCAGGACGGATTGGGATTGCCAACGAAAGGAATTCAAGACGGCAATGAGGAACACTGTCTTTTTGACCTTGATCATGACTTTCGTCTGGTGCTTTATCGCAGAAAGAATTCTTGGGTCTAACCGGCAATCCCGAACAAACTGAAAAATCGGCCGGTTTTATCATCAGCTATATCGCCGACAGCAAGGACGAAGTTGACATGATTTTGCAAAAGGCCATCAAAGCTGGAGCCACGCAAATTGGCGAAACCCAGGACGAATCATGGGGCTACTCGGCTAACTTTGCCGATCCAGACGGCCATCAGTGGGAAATATCTTTTATGCCCGACAATCAATAGGGCGATCAGAGGAGACATCGTTATGACTGAAAACAGAAAACCCCAGTCAAGCCAGACAGAAAGCGACTTTCCGGCGAAATTAGCCAAACCGGCCCAGCGGGCTCTCGCCGGAGCCGGCTACGTCCGGCTTGAGCAGCTTACCACAATCACCGAGATCGAACTCCTTAAATTACATGGGATGGGTCCCAAAGCCATAAGACAGCTCCGTCAGGCACTGGCCGACAAGGGCCTCTCCTTCGCCGCTGCGGAGCGTAAAAATTCGTGATAAATAAGGCCGAGGAGAAACGCATGATCATCAACTTTGAGGAAAGATGATCCGATTCGCCTTTTGTCGAAAGAATCTGGCGTTAAGATGGAGGCAACCATGAGCTACACCTACAAAACCCTCACCAGCACGGATGTGCCGCTCCTCAAATCCCTGCTCTGGGTCTTCGGCGAGGCGTTTGAGGAGCTGGACACCTATCAAAGCGCCGTGCCCAGGGAAGCATACCTGCGAGACCTCCTGGGCCAGCCGCATTTCATCGCGCTCGTTGCCCTCGCTGGCGACACGGTCGTCGGCGGGTTAGTTGCCTATGAACTCCAAAAATTCGAGCAAGAGCGAAAAGAACTCTACATTTATGATCTCGCCGTCTCGGCAGAGCATCGCCAAAAAGGGATTGCCACGAACCTCATCCGGGAACTCCAGGGTGTGGCCAAAGCGCGCGGCGTCTATGTCATCTTCGTTCAGGCGGATGCGGAAGATACCCCCGCGATACGCCTGTACCAGTCCTTCGGCCAGAGAGAAGATATTCATCACTTTGATATTCTCGTTTAGCTGGTTACTAATGGAGCAAAAAAGAGAAGGAAAGGTAAAAAACCCTATGGCAACAGGAGGCACACAATGAATAGACGGAAGCTATGGGAGCCGGCCTTGAATCCAGAGGATTTGGCCCGGTTCTTCGTAATACGGGCGAATGCCGGCGAAGTTGATGGACTGGTTGCTCTGTATGAACCAGATGCGGTCCTTGCCGGTCCGGAAGGACATGTCATGAGAGGAATTGACGCCATTCGCCATTTCTATGCCCGGTTGCTGGCGGACCGACCGATGTTCCAGGCTGGCGACCAACGCCCCGGCCTTGCGCCACGGCGACCTCGCTCTGACCTCGTCGCGCCTCGCGAATGGCAGCGTGACGGCGGAGGTTGCCCGCCAACAGCCGGACGGTACTTGGCTGTGGGCCATTGATCAGCCGGCCATCGCCAAAGAGACTCCGTGATTGGCATCGTGTGTGGGATAGGCTCACGTAGCCAGGGACTCTTGCCATGACCCATAACCCCGATGGAAAGCGGCAGGAGCAGCTAGAGGCCATCTACTGCTCCGAATCGCGCCGAGTCCTGGCCACGCTGATCCGCCTCCTCGGCGACTTCGATCTGGCGGAGGAGGCGCTGCACGATGCCTTCACGGCAGCAGTGGTCCAATGGCCGCGGGATGGTATGCCCGCCAACCCCCGGGCCTGGCTCGTTTCGACCGGCCGCTTCAAAGCCATTGACGCCCTGCGCCGGCACGCTCGGTTCAACGCCTCCCTGATGAAACTCGCCGCGCAGCTTGACAGCGACACTGAGGAGGCTGCGGAGCCGGACGAAAAGGGCGTCGAGGACGACGAGTTGCGGCTGATCTTTACCTGCTGCCATCCCGCTTTATCCCCAGATGCTCGCGTGGCCCTGACGCTGCGCGAAGTCTGCGGTCTCACCACTGAAGAAATCGCTCACGCCTTCCTCATTCCCCCAACTACGCTGGCCCAGCGGATTGTCCGGGCCAAGGTGAAGATCCGCGAGGCGCACATACCCTATCAGGTACCATTGCCGGCTGATCTGCCCGATCGGTTGGATACGGTTCTCCAGGTGATCTATCTGGTATTTAATGAGGGATACTTTGCCTCATCAGGGGAGTCGCTGATCCGGCCCAATTTCTCTGGCGAGGCGATCCGCTTGGCGCGGCTGCTGAACGAGTTATTGCCCGAGCCCGAGGTGGGGGGACTCCTCGCGCTGATGCTGCTCCAGGAATCGCGTCGGGCGGCACGTACCTCCCCGACAGGAGACCTGGTCCTGCTAGAGGACCAGGACCGCTCACTTTGGGACCGGGAACAGATCGCGGAGGGGTTGACCCTGGTGGAGCGGGCACTGTTATCACGCCGGTTCGGGCTGTACACGCTCCAGGCAGCAATCGCGGCGGTGCATGGGGAGGCGCCCAACGCTGCCTCAACAGACTGGGCCCAGATCGTCGGTCTGTACGACGTGCTGCTGCAGATAGATCCCTCCCCAATAGTCGAGTTGAACCGCGCTGTGGCGGTGGCGATGCGTGACGGTCCTGCAACAGGTTTGGCCCTGATTGACGACATCCTGGCCCGTGGCGATCTGGGCGACTACCACCTGGCGCACGCAGCGCGGGCGGACCTGTGCCGGCGCTTGGGTAGAACGGCAGAGGCCCGCGCTGCCTATGAACGGGCGCTCAGCCTCACCCAACAAGAGCCGGAGCGGCGGTTTTTGGAGCGACGGCTGAGCGAATTGTCGTAGCAGACGGCTGCTCACAAGACTACCTGGCTAACTGCTTACACCTTCAATGATCGTCCAGCTTCGGCCTGACAAGGTCGTTGTCAATTTTTGGATTCCACCAAATGCCTAGCTAGTACTCGGTGCGAAACTATCTGAGAGACAAAAGGATCTCCCAGGATAAAACTGAACTTTTACAACTGATCTAGCCCGACTTAGCGGGCCAGGGCGGTGCCCATAACCGCCAGATTAGCGGCAATGATGCCCCAGCCGACCCACTTATCGAAGTTATCTTCGCCGTGGTCGCGGCACAGGCCCAATTCGTGTTTACGCTTAACCACACTAATCCGGCCTTCAACCCCAGCGTGGAAGCGCCGACCTCGTTTGAACCAGGGTTGGGCTTCGTACTGGCGGCGGGCCTCAGATTTGTGACCAGGTTGGGGTAAAATAGGACGTTTAACTCCTTGGCGGAGGGCATAAGCTTCGTTGTCAGGCGAATACAGCGCCCGGTCGCCACTGGCTTGCCGGGGTGGTTGACCAAACTGCTGGCGGTGATGGTCCAGGGCCGGTCGCCACTGCTTGGCATCATCGGGGTTGCCATCCAGGACCTCCCAGCGGCTGATAATCCCGCCCTCGACTTCATCCAGCCAAACCTTGTGGCCGAATTCGGTCTCTTTGCCGGCCTTCTGCCGTCGAATAATGGCGGTGTGGGCTTCAAACAGGCTGACAATTTTCTGGGCCGCGGGCACCATTTCGCCATCGATGACCCGGCGCACGGTCTGGTTCAAGGCCTGCTCCAGGCGAGGAATGAAAGTCGTCAAGGTCGTGGCCAACTTCTGGGCGGGTAACTCGGTCTGAGCTTGGAGCATCGGCAGCACGGTTTGGGCCTGCTGCACCGAAGCCTGGGCAACGCCAATCAACTGCTGATAGGCCCGTTTCATGGCCGTTTTGGCCATAGCGCTTTTCTGGCGGGTGCCGTTGACAATCCGGCGGGCATGCTGCCGGGCACTGCGGGTTCGATCACGAAGGACAGCGGTCGGCACATCTGCCACCTGGCTAACCAGCCCCTTGGCTCGTTTGAGCGTTCGGCTCAACACTCGCACCCCGTCGGCCAAGAGACTGCTGTCGGTCGGATAGTGGATCGCCGTCTCGACCACCGTGCCATCCGTCCGCAGTTTCCGACCGCGGGTCACCTTTAACTCGGTGGCAATCGTCGTCAACCGGTCGTTAAAGGCATGCAAGGTTTCTGGCTGGATGAGCAACGCCCAGCGGTTTAAGTTGGTGTGATCGAACACCGGCTCAAAGTAGATCCGGCAGAACCAGCGCAGGATCAGACTATCCCGCACATGTTGTTCGGTCAAGGCATAACTCCACCGATACAGCCGTTTGACCGCCAGCATGCGGATAATGACCTCAACCGGGGTCGAGTTCCGGCCAGTCAGCAATGTTTTGGGCCGATGCTTGGCTAAGTCGGCTTTGATCAGGTGATACAGTTGTTCGTCTTCTAAAATGCGGTCGATCACCGCTAATTCCGGGTCCATTTTGAGGGCCTGTTGTTCAATAATCGCCCAGAAAGCTGGGTCGAATTCATACTTATCACGTAACACGAGGCTTGGTTCTCTCTAGGTGCACAGCACATTTCAACGTAAACCTATTATTTTACCTGCTGTTACTTACAAAACCAAGCGTTTCGCACTGGAAACTAGCTAACACCTACCCCTTCCACCATCACCATACGGAAACCTTAACACCTATCCCTGATCTACTTGGCTGTTGTCGAATTTGGGCTGCGCCGAGCGACTATATAGTGTCAAAACAATGCTACTACAATTAAGGAGGAAATTATGAAGTATCTATTTCTGATCTATATTGGCGAGAAGGAGCTGAATGCGCTACCCAAGAGCGAGTTGGACGCCCTCATGGAGGAAACTTCAGCCTACAACGAAATGCTCCAGCAGAGCGGTCACCTCATCAACGCGGCGGGCCTCAAACCCGCTCAGATGGCCACGACCCTCCGGCTGCAGAAGGGGAAACTGTCCATAACCGACGGCCCCTTCGCCGAGACAAAGGAAGTGCTGGGCGGGTTCTACGTGATCGAAGCCAGGGACCTGAATGAGGCTATCCAGTTGGCCTCGCAGTCACCCTCACTGCGCCTCGGCAGCGTCGAGGTGCGGCCGATCGATGAGTTAATCCAGTCGTAGCCGCGAAGGACAGATAGGGAGAGACAAGTTGTCGAATTTGGGCTGCGCCGAACGACTATATAGCGTCAACAGCAAATTCACCATAATTAAGGAGAAAACACGATGCGGAAAATAATTTCAAACACATTTATCACGATGGATGGCGTTATGCAAAGTCCGGGCGGGCCAGAGGAGGATCCGACCAAGAGCTTTCAGTTTGGCGGCTGGGGGGCGCATTACTTCGACGAGGCGATACTGAAAAGCATGGTGGCGTTTATGAGCCGGCCGATGGACATCTTAGTCGGCCGCATCACCTACGAAATTTTCGCCGCCCATTGGCCGTATGCGCCAAAGGATGACCCAATTGCCCAGGCGCAGAATAGAGCCACAAAATATGTTGTGTCCAATAGGCCGATAGACACAAGCTGGAAAACCACCGTAGTCATACGGGACAATGGGGTGGAAGCAATTAGGAAACTGAAAGAAGAGGACGGTCCCGAAATACAGGTCCACGGCAGTAGTAATCTCATCCAAACCCTGCTCAAGCACGACCTCATTGATATTATGCGAATATTCACCTTCCCGATCACGCTCGGCAAAGGGAAGCGACTGTTTGCCGAAGGGACCCTTCCCGCCGCCTTCAGCCTAACGCACAGCGAGGTTTCTACCACCGGCGTCATTATGGCCACCTACGAGCGAGCCGGCGAAGTCAAAACCGGCTCGTTCGAGTTTGAAACCCCCACCGAGGCGGAAATCGCCAGACGCAAACGACTTGCGGCTGAGGAGAGGGCTGAGATTAAAAATTAAGGAGGAAATGATGAAGTATCTGTGGTTGATCTACCTTGATGAGAAGCAGTTGGAGGCGCTGCCCAAGAGCGAGCTGGACGCGGTGATGGAGGAGACTTCAGCCTACAACGACATGCTCCAGCACAGGGGTCATTTCATCAGCACGGCGGGCCTCAAACCCGCGCAGACGGCCACGACCCTCCGGCTGCAGAAGGGGAAACTATCTATAACGGATGGCCCTTTCGCCGAGACGAAGGAAGTGTTGGGCGGGTTCTGCATTATCGAAGCCAGGGACCTGAACGAGGCTATCCAGTTGGCCTCGAAATGGCCGTCGCTGCGCATCTGCAGCGTCGAAGTGCGGCCGATTGACGAGTTAATCCAGTCATAGCCGCGCAGGGCAGCTAGGGTAAGACAATAGAAAAAATCAAAATAAAGGAGTAAAAAATGAGAAAAGTCGTTTTATTTATGCACCTCTCCCTGGATGGCTTTGCGGCCGGACCTAACGGAGAATTGGATTGGATTTCATATGATGAAGACTTGGAGAAATATGGAGAGGGTGTAGTTAGTACTGTCGGCTCTCCTTTGTATGGTCGCGTGACCTATCAATTAATGGAAAGTTACTGGCCTACGGTGCTAACCAACCCGTCAGCCACAGAGCATGAAGTTGCTCATGCGCGTTGGCTAGAGAATGTGGAGAAAATCGTATTTTCAAAGAGTCTGGACAAGGTGGAATGGCATAATACCAGGCTGATTAAAGATAATATTCCGGCAGAAATCTCGAAACTCAAACAACAACCCGGTAAGGACTTGGTGATCTTCGGCAGCCCCAGTTTAGCTCAAACGTTTATGCAGTTGGGCTTAATTGATGCCTATCGCCTGACGGTCACTCCTGTGGTCTTAGGAAGTGGCATACCCTTATTTAAGGACGTCAAGAACCGGATTGATCTGAAACTGCTAGAAACGAAGACGTTTAATTCCGGGGTGGTTACCCTTCACTACCAGTCTGATAGAAAATAACAACGATTAGTTATGCGGATGTCCTTCCCAATGCGCAGCGCCGCACCCTGGAAGGTCAGACCCACGACGTAGCCCCAGAAGTCCTCGCTCCGGTGTTGGAAGAGTTCTTCGCCGGCTGAAACGGTCCCCGACTGAGAACCTACGCGCGTGAGCACGGACAAGCTATTGGTAGACCCTTAACAACATAAGGAGAATTAACAATGGGAAAAGTTATTTCAGATATATCGATGTCGCTCGATGGTTCCATCACTGATCCCCATGCGGGTGTCGGAAGCCCGTTGGAGGGAAACGACCCTGGTCGACTTCACGACTGGAAGTTCGACGCCAAGACGGAGACCGACGCCGCGATAGTAGACGAGATCTATAAGTCGACCGGGGCGGTCCTGATAGGGAAGCGGATGTTCGACGCCGGATTTGAGCCGTGGGGCGATCCTCCGCCGTTCAGGATGCCGGTGTTCGTAGTGACTCACGAAGCGCGAGAGCCTCTGCCCATGCAGGGCGGTACGACCTACACCTTCGTGACGGCTGGGATCGAGGCTGCCCTCGAGCTGGCCCGTGCTGCCGCCGGCGACAAGAACGTCGGCATCTGGGGCGGAGCGAACATCATGAGGCAGTATCTGCAGGCCGGGTTGCTGGACGAGATGCAGATCCACCTCATCCCCATCCTACTCGGCGGTGGCGTCCGGCTCTTCGAGGATCTCGACCCTGAGGGGATCGAACTGCGGAGGACAAGTTCGATCGAGACACCGAGCGCGATGCATCTGCGATTCAGCGTTGTAAAATAACAACAACAGCAGTAGACGGTAAGCGGCCATGACCAAGAGTGTTCACGAGCCTGGGGTACGTCATCAACGATGAAAAACCCTCACCCCCGTCGCTGGCGCGACTCCCCCTCTCCCAATTTGGGACAAAGTGCCCGGAGGGTAGAGGGGGTTGGGGGGTGAGGGGAATTTTCTTAGGAGGAACTCCTGAACCTGACCATCACAGGAACCGACATCAGCGATCTGATGTCGGAACAAGTTCACGAAGGAGAGGTTTATGTACAACGTCATTCGATCAGGCGAACTGCAGCCCAGCCCCGGCGGCACGGTGAAATTCGAAGGCGAACCCTACGATTCGGGAGTCTCGTCCTTCCTCGTCAACAACGAGCCTGGTACGGGGCCAAACCTGCACCGGCATCCTTATTCCGAGACCTGGATCGTCCGCAGCGGCAAGGCGCGGATCACCGCAGATGGTGAGGACGTCGAGGCCGGTCCTGGCGACATCTTGGCGGTGAGCGCAGAGACGCCCCACAAGTTCAAGAACATTGGCGCTGAGCGGCTGGACATCATCTGCATCATGCATCGCCCCGGATAATCCAGGAAATGTTGGAAAAATGCCGACCGCTTCGGCCCGACAGGCGAAGTCGGGCAGGTTTTCAGGCGCATACTCGCATCTGAACATAATCCCCAGGTTAAAATCCTGTCCTGTCTTCATTTTTTATGGGGTCCTTTCATTTATAAGGAGGACCATTGTAGCCGATGCGACCGAGCATTGCCAAGTTTTTTTGGCCCAAAGAGCATCTTTCGTGACAATTTTCGGTCTATTATGTGACATCTGTTACTATTCGGTTAAGAGGATTTCACTTACCCTATAAACTGAGAAGGTAGACTTGTCGCCTATTTCATGAGACCGGACGAATGAATTGTATTTTCGGAAAGGAGTTCTCAATGTCCAAGATTGATGCCCTCGTGGGAGACTTTCTCGCCCAGAAGAAGATCGCTGTGGTCGGCGTTTCGGATCGGCGCGAGACCGGCTGCAACCTGGGCTACCGCAAGTTCAAGGCGGCCGGATATGCCGTTTACGCGGTCAATCCGCGCCTGACAACCTTTGAAGGGGCGCCGTGCTATCCCGACCTGAAGTCCATTCCCGACAAGCCGGAGGCGGTTTTCATTTTCGCCAATCCCAAAGTCACCGAGCAAATCGTCCAACAGTGCGTTGATCTCGGTATCAAACACGTCTGGATGCACTGCCTGATGGGCACGAAGCCCGGTCTAGCGGCCAGCATGACTAGCGTGTCACCCGACGCCGTGCAGATGTGTCGCGAGAACGGGATCGCAGTCATCCCCGGCAGTTGTCCGAATCAATTCCTACAGCCGGATTTCGGCCACAAGGTGATGCGGCTGATGATGCGAACGCTCGGCTTCCTGCGAGTGAATGACAACGGGGTCAAGCACAGCCGGCGCATGACCCAACAGCCGTGATGGGAGGAGGACAGCGATGAAGCGAATCCTTGTGACCTACGCCACCATGACTGGTTCGACCCTCGAGGTTGCCCAGGTGGTTGCCGAGGAGATCGCCAGGAGCGATGTCCAGGTGGATGTCCTGCCGCTTGGCGAGGTCACGAGCCTGGCCGGCTATGACGGCCTGGTGCTGGGCGGACCCATGCTCATGGGCTGGCACCGCCAGGCGATGGGCTTCCTCAAGAAACACCGGCAAACGCTGCAGCGGATTCCCCTTGCGGTGTTTGTCATGGCCATCAGCCTGACGCAGACGGGCGAAACGAACGTCGGCGGTGTGCCCGTCTACGTGGACGACCAGCTCCCCAAACCGCCCGAACAAGCCGGACACCTGCGTTTCCGCGAACGGTATGCCCGGCTTTCGACCTACGTTCAACCCATTCTCACCGCCGTTCGCCCAGTCAGGCCGGCAAGTATCGGCGTTTTCGGCGGCCGGCTGGAATATGGTCGTTTGAAATGGTGGGCGGTGTTGTTCGTCATGCTGCTCATTCAGGCGCCGGCGGGCGACCGGCGCAACTGGGGGGCGATCCGGGCCTGGGCGGCAGGGCTCCCGGCGGCACTCCAACTCGAGGTGCCGCAAGTCGAAGGGCTACCCCAACTCACCTGACCACAGGCCAACCCGGTCGAGTAGCAGGTCGGGCAGGTCGTAGGCGCCGCCCGACCTTAAACCTCAAGCGCGTTCGTCCATGTCGTTTGACCAGGACTCCCTGAGCCACCTTCCGTTGGATTAACCCACCGATGTCCTCCGAATTTATCACCCAACCAGCTTGGCGGTCGGTTCAAGGCTGTGTTAGCTGTCCCTCCCGGAACTGAACCTTGAGCTTAGCCTTCCCGTCGCATCACGCAGAACAGGGCTCGCGGAAGCGGATCCAGCGTGCCCTGATAGACCGTCTCTTTTATTGAGAGCACCATCAACCGACTACTGAAAATCTCCTGAATCTGTTCAGGGGTGAAGCGGAAGGGCC
The DNA here is from genome assembly GCA_023382535.1 of Anaerolineae bacterium. The sequence continues at coordinate 113,190 of JAHDWA010000001.1, forward strand.
CCTGCTCTCCCGGCTGTAGGTGGCTAAAGCACTTCAGGAACAGGTAACCCCCCGGCTTTAGTAGGTCCCTCACTATTCTGATGTAATCCTGCCTCTGCTCCGGTGGGAGGACGTGGAAGCAGCCGCGATCGAAAATGAAATCGAACTGCTGGGCAAGGCGGGTGTCGAGGATATCATCTTGCATCCAAGTGATGTCAAGCCCCTGCGCTTCCGCCTTTTCCCTCGCGAGGCGGATGGCCGCGTCGGAGATATCGGTCGCCGTCACGTCGAAGCCGCTGCGAGCGAGTTGCATCGCCTGAGTACCGGGTCCAGTGCCCAGGTCGAGCGTGCTCCCGCTTTGCACTCCCAGCTCGTCCAGGGCCTGTTTGAGGTCGGTGTCCAGTTCAGGGTTGAACCAGGGCATGGACTCAATCACGCGTTCCTGATACAACCTCTCCCAGACGGGGAACTCCTGCTTCTCATCTGCTGACATATTCCTCCTTCTTCACCTAATAGAGGCTAAAAGTGCTAAACTTTTCAACAGACAGCTAAGAATTTTTTAAGGCCGTTGGTGCGGCTATCAAATTGACACCCGCATGCATGGTTCTTAAAACTGGAAGGTGCGCTGATCTAGTTGAGAGGGTTTATTTTATCATAACTCTTACTCCTATTACAATCCGGAAAACCCACAGGCAGGGTGGCTGTAGGTAGCGTTGCGGTATGTGGCTCAGCGATACACGGACCGTAGGCGGATGGATGACCCCTGCTTCATTAACGACTTACCTCAATAAGCCGCAGCCGCCCTAGCCCGCTTTAAAGCAAAAAGCGCGGGAAAATTCCCGCGCTTTTATGACGATACGATCGGTATTCGGTTTAAGGCTTAATAGCGACGACGACCACTGTCACGAGAGGAACCACTCCGAGAGAAGCCCCCACGGTTCCCACTTCGGTCGTTGGACCGCCCGCCCCCGCCAAAAGAGGACGTCTCACGCGGACGCGCTTCATTGACCGTCAGCGCCCGCTCATTGACCGTCGAGTTGTTCAACCGCTCGATGGCCTCTTGAGCTGCCTTGTCTGTTTCCATCTCGACAAAACCAAAGCCTTTGGATTGGCCGGTCTGCCGATCAGTGATCAGGGCAACTGAAGTAACTGGCCCAACCTCGGCAAACAGCGTTCGCAGTTCGTCCTCGGTCGTGGCATAACTCAAGTTACCCACATAGAGTTTCTTATTCATAGCATCCTTTCAAAATAATAATGCGATTACCGGGTGACGACGTTGGTCGCCTGCAAGCCCTTCGGACCGCGTTCGACAGTAAACTCAACTTGCTGCCCTTCATCTAATGAGCGAAAGCCCTCAGACTGGAGCGCCGAGTAATGGACGAAGACATCTTCGCCCCCCTCGCGGGAAATAAAGCCATAGCCTTTCCCGGCGTTGAACCATTTGACCGTGCCTTGAATTCGTTCAGACATAATAGTGTTACTCCTTAAAGTATTGAAAAAAATAGAGAGAGGTCAAAGAGGATTACTACCGGAGAAAAACAAATGGCCGCCCAAAAAAACTGGCGGCCGCTGTAAAACCGAACAGATAATTTCTTCTTCCTAACTATTTGATATTATACCTGCTTCGCCCCTTTGTGTCAATTCCTATAAAATTTGTGCCAGCCGGCCACCCCTTATTATTAGGGCCAATTTTACCATCTTTTGACATACTATCAAGACAGCAGGGGATTCAACCGGCCAGGTCTCCTATAATTATGGCCTGATTCTAACAGCGAAATGGCCTTCGATTGTAATACGGCTGAGTATCAAAATAAGCGAACGCCGAGGCCCTATTTCCCTATATTTCTTGTCCCCCCGCCTGTTACGCTCACATAATTCCGTTGTCACCAGCTTATAGGTATGATATACTTGAATCATCAACGGAGCCGAGAACGCGATGAAACCTCTCATAACTATTCTTGCCACAGTCATTCTCGCAGCCTGTACCACCAGCACAGCCCTACCCCCCACACCCCAAACTGCCACCCCTACCCTCTCATCTGATTTGCCTCCTGATGAAGTGTTTGTGAACGAAATTTACCACCGCTTAAGTGTAGACGACACCATCCCCAATGCAGGTCGCCAGGCAACCATCAGCTTGTTTATGGGCCGCTCAACAGCCTTGTTTCCTGACAACCAAGGTCTTGTCCTCGTCTTTGAAGTCCCCACCGTCCCCAAAAACCAGGAGGAGACAACCCGGGCGGCGGTCATGTTGGTGGGCACGGCAGTCAGCGTAGCCACTGATATGGGCGTTGCGTTGAGTGGGGTCGAAGTGATTTTTTACACCAACTCCACTCCTTTTATTGGTTTCAGGGCCACACCGCCTTGGGGTCTTAAGAACATTGAGGCTGCACCATTGGCCGAGGAGCTTAGGCAGCGAATAGAGGAAAATGTAGGGACCGTGACGCCGGAGCCAAAACCAACGATGCCTCTGTCCGGGGGGTGAAGCCATGAAGGGTGACAAAAACGCAACCTGGCGTAGTAAATGGTTCAACTTGAGCCTAATAGTTGTAGCCGCTGTCATCCTGACTCTCGCCACGACCCGTGTTAATTATGACGACGGTCGGGGTGTCTGGAATGTTGATAGTTTGGGGGTGTTTTCGTTAACCTGCTTGAACGACCGGGCAAAAGGGTTGGCCTGTTGGTTCTACGTTGGGGGTGATTTTATCAGACCCTGGCCGATAGAACAGGATAGAAAGCCTGCTCCCTATCCAACCTCGACTCCATATCCAACGAATACTCCATATCCAACCTCCACTCCTTGGGGTTGGCAGAGTGCATGAATAACTTTTCAGGCGTCTCCACCATTGACCCTGCTGGCGCTAGACACAGTTTATAGTCCCCAGAGTCAGACCAGGGCTTCCATATAGAGACACACCAATGACACTACAAGATCAAGAGTTTGAAGATGAGCTGAAAGGCTATAAACCTGGTCTAATTGCGGTGCTGATTACGATACTGCTTGTGGTGACGATGCTGGCTACCCTTGTTTGGCCGTTGTTACAAAATGGGAATCGGCATCTACCTACGCCGACGCCAGGAGTTTTTCAGGAGGCGCAACCTCGTCTGGCCTCAAAACCGCATCTTTGAGAGATAACTGGCTACTTCATGGGACCGGGATACAGCGATGGTTGTAGAGTGGGTTGCTAAAGGAGAAACGGGGAATGACTGAAGAAATCACTATCACATTTAAGGTGAATCTAAAAACCGAGGAACCGGCTGAATTAATGCGGCTGCTACAATTCAAATCCTTTGAGGGAGTTTTGTTAGCAGGTGTGGCCGACGCGGTAAGAGATCGCCTGATAGGGGAGAAAGTAGAGACCCAGGTGACAAAAATTGAATTGAAAGTGCCACACTCGGAGAAATTGTAGAATTGATATAGCTGAGAGTCGGAAGTTTGTTTGACCTGCCGAGTCGGGATGTAGTTACCCTTGTGATTCTGTGCCTGGGCGGGGGTGTCACCAGGTTCTGTTGACATTTGCACGTTGTCAGTACATTAGTCTGGCTATGTTAGAATATCAACAGAACCTAATTACCAGGAATAATCAAATGAAAAAATCCAAATTTTCACTTACACAACACAAAGACGAGTTTGTAGAGCTTGTAAAAAAAACTGACCATAAAACATTAGCCGTCTGGGCAATTGATTGTGTTGAGCGTGTTCTGCCATATTTTGAGGAAAAATATCCAGAAGATCATCGCCCTCGAAACGCTATCGAAACACTCCAAACATGGATAAATACTGGGGTGTTTAGGATGGCTGTTATACGTAAGGCTTCGCTTGCATCTCATGCTGCTGCTCGCGAGGTGGGAGAGGATAATGCGGCACGCTCTGCTGCCCGCGCTGCAGGTCAAGCAATGGCAACTGCCCATGTCTCCACTCATTCTATTGGTGCTGCAATTTATGCCTTACAGGCTATCCATAGGGCCACCAGCTCCTCTGACGCCGCTGCCACCGTAGCCAAAGAACGAGATTGGCAATACCAACACTTGCTTGAATTGGGAGAAAACTAGCTACTACACTACCCGCACAAATTCCGCAAGCGACCATCGCTGCCAAAAGCGTATAAAGTGTTGAAACGTGAATTGGGAGTTGACATGGCCGACCTCACAACCTTTTTAACCAAGCTCCACCAAAGCTTAAATATCCTTCGAGAGCGGGAACCCAAGTATGGTGGCAGGGCGTCATTTGACCAGGCGGCGATCGGTGAGCGATTCGAGTAGCGCGAAGCGGCTACTCGCCAAATCACTTATGCGATTGTCGGTCGTGCGCGAATTCTAAATCATCTACCCCCCCTATTGGATAGGTACCCTCTGAAAGACCCCCAAATAGCCCCTAGAAAGAGTCCGGTAAATAGCGCGGCCAGTTGGGCTTTTGGCAGATGGTCGTGAGATCCATTTGAGCGATTGGAGTCAGGCCGGTCGCCCAGCAGCAGGGTGAAGAGGCCAGTGTGAGCGATTGAGCCTCCCATCCATCCATCTCCTGAGCAACCCTCCGAAAGATGCCTAAATAACCCCTCGAAATGGTCCGGTTAAATAGCGGGGAGTGAACGACATCGGTTGGCCAAGAGGGGCCAAACGGCCCTGGTGAGCGCTTGACCCCCTAGAAATCCCCCAGAAATAGCCTGAAATGTTGCGGGAGCCAGCCCAGAAACCGCCTGGAAAATGGCAGGAAAAAGCTTAAGCCCAGGGTGAAAGTCATTCAAGCTGAGGGGTGAGTTGGAGCGTTGAGGAATTACCCCTGGAAGATGGTTAAAAAGAGTTCGGTAAAGAGCGCCCACCTCTTAAAAGACTGCTGGACGATGTCCGGAATGTAAGGCGGGTGGGGGTGGGCTGGCCAGGGTCGGCGAGAGCGTTCGCGGGCCACCCCCTAGAAATCCCCAGGAAAAAAACTAGAAGATAGCAAGAAGGTGTCCAGAGATGGGCAGGAAAGCGGGTAGCCGATAGCGGAGTGGGATCAAAGCGCAAGTGCTCCCCTCTGGGAGGCTGGTCAGCCTCCTCACAGAAGCTTTTTCCAATATTCCTTTTTCAAAATTAAGATTTTCTCGAAGAACAAAAGCGGTCTAACCCACTTTCTTAAGGAATTTCGGTTTGTTCTGAAAATTTGTCTTAGGGTAGCGGCCTTACCCCAAGCCCATCGGGCTAGAGATGACCTGGAGATAGGTTGACTTATTCTGGGCGAAGGTTTACGATATCTGTTGAGGAAAATCCATGCTCCGCAAAATTCTACACCTTGACCTGGATGCCTTCTTCTGTGCCGTCGAAGAGCAGCGCGATCCCAACCTACGCGGTAAGGCCTTTGCCGTGGGCGGACGGCCCGAAACTCGTGGGGTCGTGGCCTCTTGTTCCTACGCGGCTCGCCGCTTTGGCGTTCGCTCGGCAATGCCAATGGCCCGGGCGGTCAAACTCTGTCCCCACCTAATCATTGTACCGTCCCACTTTGATGCTTATCGGGCTGCCTCCCAACAAGTGATGGCTCACCTCTACCAAATGACCCCGCTCGTCGAGCAGCTCTCCATTGACGAAGCTTTCCTCGACGCCTCTGACCTACCCGAACCGGCTGAAGGGCTGGCCCGCCGCTTGCAGACAACCATCAACACTGAACTAAACCTGCCCTGCTCCCTGGGCGTGGCCACCAACAAACTGGTCGCCAAGATTACTAACGACGTGGGCAAAGCCGCTGTCCGTTCTGACCAGCCGCCCAACGCCTTGCAGGTTGTGCCGCCTGGTCAGGAAGCGGCTTTCCTGGCTCCGCTGCCAGTCGAAGCCTTGTGGGGCGTCGGCCCCAAGACGGCCGAGCGACTACACGGGCTGGGTCTCCACACCATCGGCGACTTGGCCCGCTGGCCTGAAGCCGACCTGGTGCGGCGCTTCGGCCAGCACGGCTCTGACTTGGCCCGCCACGCCCGGGGTATTGATGAGCGGCCGGTGGTGACCGAGCAGGAGGCCAAGTCTATTAGTCAGGAAACGACCTTTGCCAGAGACATCAGCGATGGCTCGACCTTGCGAGAAACTCTGCGTCGCCAGTCCGAGCAAGTGGGCTTTCAGTTACGACGCAAGGGGCTGAATGGGTCTACCGTCAAGCTGAAGCTGCGCTGGGCCGATTTCACCACCCTGACCCGCCAGATGACCCTGGAACGGCCAACCAACCTGGACGATGACATCTACACGGCGGCGCTGCACCTATTTGAAAAAACCTGGCCACCGGGTAAACGCGTCCGCTTAATCGGGGTGGGGGTAAGTAGCTTCGCGACAGCAGGCTACCAGTTGGAGTTGTGGGCCGATCCCCACCTGGATCAGACCCGCCGGTTACAGCCAGTGTTGGATGAGTTGCGGGAGCGCTTTGGCCGGCAGGCCATTCAACGCGGCAGCCAATTGCTCCCGAATAAGCCAGCGGAAGAATAGTCCGCTAACCGATCCAGACGTTCAAGACTATCTTGCAGGCGGATTTCGCTGCCTTCGCTCTCCTGGTCAGGCAGCGACTGGCCCTCCCCATAAGTTGCTCGAGGCCGAAAATTTGGTCTAATTTCCTGGCTATGGTATGGTTTCTGCCAACTTGCTTATTGATTGGCTAACGAGATGATCGAAGTTATCCCTAAATCAATCAAGAGTGCCCTGACCAAAACCGGCGGCTTTCTCTACAACTATACCCACACCCTCCAGCCCTACACCGGCTGCGCCTTCGGGACGGGGTGTGGCGTGTACTGCTATGTGCCCAGCCTACCCATCCACCAGTACGCTAGCGGTGGATTGGCCTGGGGCGAGTACGTCCACCCTAAAGAGAATATTGCTGAGGTCCTGGCGGTCGAACTGGCGCAGGTAGCTCAGCAAGGCGAATTAGCCACGCTGCGCATCTTTATGAGTAGCGCCACGGACCCGTATCAGCCGCTAGAGCACAAGTTCGGCCTGAGCCGGGCCTGCCTGGGGGTGTTCAACCGCTACCAGCCCGGCTTGCTGGTGATCCAGACCCGCTCCCCTCTCGTCCGGCGGGACTTCCCCCTCATCGCTGCCCTCGGCGCCCACGCCTGGCTATCCCTGACCCTTGAGACGGATCACGACGCGGTCATCCGGCAGATGACTCCGAATGTGCCGAGTATCACGGCCCGGATGAAAATAGCCGAACAGGCTAAAGCGGCCGGGCTGAAGGTGCAGGTGGCGATCTCGCCCCTGCTGCCTCTGAATAATCCCGAACATTTTGCTGACTGGCTGACAGATGTGGCCGACCGAGTTATCGTCGACACCTTCGTATCGGGTGACGGGAGCCAGGGCCGGCGCACGGCGGGGACCCGCATTCCGGCGCTATGGCGAGAGTTGGGCTACGGCGACTGGCGGGATGAGACAGCAGCACAGGGTCTCTATCAAGTGTTGCTGACCCGGCTAGGACCAGAGCGGGTCGGTTGGAGCGCGGCCGGGTTCAACAGCGTGCCCGTTCCGCCGTTGCTCGGCCAGCAGCTCCAGTTACCCCTGTCGGCTGGGCAATGAAAACCCTATGAGCGCCGCCAGAGGGTAAGACGAAATTTTGGCGGGAGATAAATGGAAGGTGAGATCCCTGGAATCACTCACTCACAGGGATGTCTCGATCCTACGTGAGACCCTGATCGACGAACTGAAGGCCAAAGGTCACCTCAGGAGCGAACCGGTCGAAGCCGCCTTTCGCGCCGTGCCGCGTCACCTCTTTGTACCCAGCGTGTCTCTGGCGGAAGCCTATGCTGACCGCTCCATCCCCACCAAACGACTGGACGACCAGGTGGTCAGTTCATCCTCGCAGCCGGCCATTATGGCCATTATGCTGGAACAGCTGCGCTTGGAACCGGGGCATAAGGTGCTCGAGATCGGGGCTGGAACGGGCTACAACGCTGCCCTGGTGGCCCACCTCGTGGGCGAAGCTGGGCAGGTCACCACGATTGATATTGACCAGGATATTGTGGACAGTGCTCGCGAGCATCTAGCCGTAGCGGGCTTCGACCGGGTGCAGGTGGTGCGCGCCGAGGGAGGATATGGCTACGCCGAAGCCGCACCCTACGATCGGATCATTCTCACTGTGGGAGCGTCGGATATTACCCCAGCCTGGTGGGAGCAACTGAAACCTGGCGGGCGGTTGGTGCTGCCGCTGGCCATCAGAGGCGGGCAAAAGTCCGTTGCCTTTGAACGGAGAGCGGACCACTTGCTGAGCGTCTCGGTCAAGGACTGCGGGTTTATGCCCCTACGGGGCGTGTTTGCTGCGCCGCCAGTCAGTCAGCTACCGCTTGGCCCTGATCCCGGCCTCTCCTTGGAAGTGGAGGAAGCACGCCCCATTGAGCCGGAGGCAGTCTACCGGTGGCTGACCGGTCCGAGCCAGGATGAGAATACCGGTGTTGACGTGACCGTCTGTGAGGTTCTCGGCGGGCTGCGGTTGTGGTTAGCTTTGCCCGAGTCCGACGTGGGGATGTTAGTGGCTAAAGGCGACATGGTCGACCGCGGGCTAATACCCCCCTTGATCGGACTGGGGGGTGAATGGAAGTCGGTCTCCACCAGTGTTCTCCTGGGCGAGAAAGGGCTGGTGGCACTGATGCGCCCACCAGGCCAGCCAGCTCCCCTGATGGACATCAACGAACTCTATGGCTCCGGCAGCGCCTTCACCTTGTTCGTGCGTCAGTTTGGCGAGACTGAGGCGCTGGGCGAGCGCCTCGTTAAACAGGTCAAAGCCTGGAATGAGGCCGGCCGTCCCGCCTCTGAGAACTTGCTCATTCGGGCCTATCCGAAGCGTACGGGTGACACGCCTTCAGTAGATGACTTGGTGGTGGAAAAACAATGGACGTGGCTTGTTCTTGAGTGGCAACAAGGACTCTAAGCTTGAAGTGGAGCGGATCATGATCGACGTTTTATGATCCGTGTTGTCGAAGGAGACACCCTTAATGGCTTCGCCTGGGTTTCGCGCTAAACTCAAGGCCGTCAGGCGTCAATTGTTTAGGCTTATAATGGTGAGTAAGGGTGACCGTTGAGGACGTTCGCGAGGCGATCCGAGGTTTAGGTTGATTGAAGCATTTGTTAGATGTTCATGCTTCCTAACCCTCCTTCGGCTGGGTAGACCAAGGACCGCTAAGAGCTATTGGTTTTAGGCAGCTTGGGGATCAAACTTATGATGATAACCTGGAAGTCCGATGAGTCCATTTCAAGAAGGGTGGTCGCCGATTTGGTGGCCACGGATCCGGTCACTCCGGCCGAGGAAAAACGCTTGATCCAGGTCATGCTGAAGGGTAAGCAAGCGGCGAAAGTCCTGACAGCCTCTCCTGATGTATTATTAGCTAAAGAACAGGCCGTTCGACTCAAGGCTGCTATGCGGCAAGGCAGCGCTGCCCGAGACGTCTTGATCAAAGCCAATGGTCGCCTGGTAGTCAGTATCGCCAAGAAATATATGGGTTACGGCTTGGATCTGGCCGAATTATCTCAGGAAGGCGTACTGGGGCTAATCAAAGCCATCGATAAGTTCGACGACAAGAAACAGGTGCGTCTGAGCACGTATGCGACTTATTGGATCAGGCATTATGTGGGCCGGGCCCTCGCCAATCAAGCCAAAGTCATTCGTTTGCCCGTTCACCGTGTTGAGAGCCTGGGGAAATTGCGCTGGATCCGAACCCAGTTCACTCAGCAGTGGGGCTGCGCTCCGGCTCTTGAAGAAATCGCCGCCGCGGCCAATATGACTGCTGATGAAGTCAAAGTATTGTTTGAGCAAGAGGTTCTTGAGCCGCTGAGCCTGGATGAACCGCTGGGGGATGATGGCGATGATTTCCTTTTTGATCTACAGAGTAATGATCAGGATACGGAAGCTGAAGCTCAGACTCACATCCGAAAGCGGAAGGTGGCGGAGGTCATCGCTCAATTAAGCGCTCGCGAAAGTCGCATTATTGAGTTGCGCTTTGGTTTGCGGAGTGGTCAGCCGCTCAGCCTCCAGGCGATTGCCGAACGGTTTGGACTAACTCACGAACGGATTCGCCAGATCGAGCAGGAAGCTCTGACGAAACTACGCCACCCTGACCTGGCTGGTCAACTCAGGGATTTTATCAACTAGAAGCGGTTTAGATTAATTGGTTCGTCGTAATAGGATGTTGAAATTGTGGGGTTTGATGATTTTCCGAAATGGGTCAAATGGGGTTGATAACGTTCATTAGGTGGCCTAAAGTGGAAGAGGTAAGTAACATTCCAATACCGGCTTTTAGCGACGATCAACGATACCAGTTCGCCTCTTGTTGAATCATTCGCACCTTTGTCCTTGCTTGCTTAATGGGATGCCTTCCGGCTTGGCAATCCGGTAGATCTCCCGTAGAAAGGTCGATGGATGGATAGAGCAGATCTTTGACTGCGAAGGTGACACTCATGAGCCGGAACGCGATATCCGGCATGCGCTCTAGGCGATTCGAGCCAGTTTCTTTCTCCCCAACAGAATGAGGAGGAACGATACCTAACATCCCTGCTAACCGGCGGGCTGAAGTGATGCCAAACAAAGCTCGATCTGATGGCCTCCCGGTTGAGGAGGTAGGCTGGCTGCGCTAACGCCTTCACCCACTGAGATCGCGTCCAATGCCTAGCCCACTTGTATCATTGCCAGAGACGCATAGCTATCGCCGCCACTGATATCTGGCACGATCCTCAATTCCAGCGTCGTCACCCCCTCAAGCTCGACACTGTAGTCCTCGACCTCGCGCACCGTACCAGGCGGGCTGAAGTTGTACTGCTGGCGCACGATCTCATTGTAAGTCCGCCCACTGTCCGCCGACCAGCGCAGCACAAACTCTTGAGCGCGCGCCCTCTCTTGTTCATCGAAGACAAGCCGGATGCGGCGCAGCCGCTGCGGTTCGTTGAACAGGATCCGGATGACCTGCTCGCCGGGCTGTGCCGCCCGCCAGCCCGGCCCCAACCCTGGCCCCACGGCTGACTCGATCGGATAGGCCGCATCTTCGGAGGTGAGCTCGACCTGCGCCAGGCGTGCGAGGTCGAGCCAGCCTTCTTGACTGGCGGGTGAAGTGCTATCGGGGACTGGACCAATAATCTTTTTTCGCATCTATGTACCCCTTGAAAAACGCTCGGCCGCCCAAAGCCGCAGCCTAGCGCCCTCGAATTCAGCCGCTTGCTAAGGCTGGCAAGACGACCCCAAAAATTGCAACGGAGGCAAGTGATAACGAGGCAAAGTTGCAAGTATGTTATCATATCCGAGTGCAGGAAGCAACCTTGGATCGGACGGAAAGCATGCGACGCTTTGAGCCGTCCTCATTCAGGACCACCACCCCTAAAAACCTCTAGAAGATGACTAAATGACCCCTGGAAAGAGTCCGGTAAATAGCGCGATGGAAGCAGATTCTGGCAGATCGCTGCCAAATCTATGTGAGAGCGATTGGAGCCGACCCTGGCCGGCCGAGGTCGTATCCTCCGCCCCCGAACGATGAGGGCATCCAATCGCTCACTTTTTAGAATAGCCCTAAAAGATGCCTGCAAGACCCCTAAAAAGCGTCCGGCATCCTGGCAGCGGAGGGCCAAAATGGAGGGTCTGAGTGGGGGATTTTGACCGTCGGTGGGATTTTACCCCCTGGAAGGGGGCAGGAAACAACTCAAAAAGTGGCAAGAGGTCGCCCAGACGTGATCGGGAAAATGGCGAGAAAAAGGCCGAGCCGCAAGGGGAAGTCATCAAAGTGGGGATCGAGGCTGGAGCGGTGGCAGACCACCCCCTGCAAGATGGCTAAAAGGAGTCCGGCAAATAGTGCCCACCCCCTAAAAGATGGCTAAAAGACCCCTAAGAAGAGTCCAGTAAGTCGTGAGCGACCAGGTGAGCGGGTGGGGTTAGCCGGTGGCCTGGATGAGCTACCCCCAGGAAATGGGCAGGAAGGAGTCCGGTAGATGGCAGGAAGGCAGCTAGAAGCAAGCAAGAAAGGGGGTAGCGGATAACGAGGGTGGGTCAAAGCGCAGGCCATCCCCTCTGGGAGGCTCGTTAGCCCCCCTCCCCACGAGGATCTTTCCATTATTCATCTTTATTCGAAAATCGAGATTTTCTTCGGACGAGTTTTTACAACACACTTTTAAGTAGAACTAAAAAGAGCTTGCTTCAAGAAGGGACAAAGACGGATGTCAAAACTTACTCGCAGGATGACCAGTTGGTTAAGGCCCTCCGCTATGATATACTTCCTCACGTGAGGACTTGATAACCCTAACAGGAAGGGGACTATAGCTGTCGAAATGGAAGAATGGGACCAGTGGCGCGCTTCTAGCCGGCCTTTTGAGACGATGCGGCAAATTGTCCTGGACGCTCTGACCTTTGCTGGCAATGATGAAGCCTTTTATATCTACGCGGCTGAGTACCAGTTGACCATCACAATGAAGTCGCCTACGATCTGAACGCTTATGAATACAGCGATGAGGTTGGTTTAGAGGCCATCCGCAACTCCGCTATTATTCCACCGGAGGTGGCCCGGCGGACTATCAAAACCGTGGCCAGGATGCTGGATGAACGAATGTCTGAGTTGGCGTTGGCCTATTTAATGGGCCTCGACCTAACCGGGTTAGGCCGGATTACAAACCGGAGAAAGCCGAGTTGTTTCACGCTGCCATATGCCGCTGGTCGATCAAAGCGAGCTCGGAACCGCCAGCCAAGGAGGAGGCACGATGAAAACCGCCTGGGAACTTCCGCCACCACCGCGATAGATTAGGGGCTTTCCATTAAACGACCCAATCATCAATAAGGGAGGTATTAAAACAATGGTCTTCGTTAATCAAGAGCCAATCAACCTCAGAGGGCTGGCCAGGCTATGGGAATCTGTCTTCAGAAAGCATCGCATCGAGGTCAACTTAGAAGACGACATTCCAGCAACCGGTTACACGAAAATGGCCCTGATGCGTTTTCTTGAAAAGACCGTCGATCCTCCCAGTCCCAGAGCTTTTGCCAATGTGGGTTTCGGTTGGGATTGGATTAATTACCTGCGCTATCGAACGACCGAAGATGATTTCTGGGCGACCTTAGGCATCTACCCGGAGGATCACCCAGGAGTAATAGAAAAAACCGAGGAACCCAGAATCAGGGTGCTGATCGAATTTTATCTTCATTATAATGTCCCTAATTGGTTTGACCGCTGGAGTCCCGATGAAGATGTCCCCGTCGCGTTTGTGGATGAGGTGACCTTTCTCAACCAATTGGGCGAAAAGCGGTTAGGGCAACTTTCATCGAAAGTGTTCGATATTGTTTCCCAGTGGTTCCCGCTGCTGCAGCTCCCCTATCCTGACTCACCGTTTAACGCCATGGATACCCGGACCATGACCATGAGTCCCCGCGTTGAGTTGGTTTATAGTCGGCAAGCTGAGGCGCCATTTGCGGTGAGTAAAATTTCGACCCAGGCTTACCATGATATATTCTTGCCACGAGCTTGGGATGGGGAGATGGATCACTCGTATAGTTCCGAGCAAGATTTTATGCTCACCCAATTTGAAGAAAAATTTAATCAAGTGGCTGGCAATATTGCTGGCGCGTTGGAACAGTTGGCCGCAGTCGCGGAGCAAGAGCAAAAAAACACGTAACTATCCACCCATCGCGGCATCATTGAAATAGGCACGCATTGTTCCCCCAAGTAGCTACCAAAAACCAGATATCACTTTGGGTGAAATAGCGAATCGCGTGAAAGAGGAAGTGGCTGGAGGTATTAGATTGCCTCAGTATGGGCCAGGCGCCCGAAATTTAAGGCTCCACTTTTTTCTGAAAGAAAAGATGTAGAATAGCGGCGTGGAGTCACAGATCGCTGTCGACATCAAAAGAAGGTCCGGCGGTTCGAATTTCAGTTTTACTGGCCTCAAGCTCGGGGTCCCCTAGAAGCATTGAAGCTGCTTGAAAAAGAGACTTCGCACTTTCTACCGCCGCATTTCTCCTCAGTCTTTTGCTTAGTGCAGAGAGGTCATAATTTATGTCATTTTCTTGTCCTGCTGTCCATTGGGATTGGCCTCCCGATCACACTACGGTTATTGACTTAACAAGGTATCGGGTAACTGAGTGGAGAAAACACAGCGGCGATTCTGTAATCTGGCGTGTTTTGGAACAGGGACGTCAAAAAACAAAAACACCCAAATTCTTACTAAAGGCTGGTACGGATGCCATTGGAGAAAAGCTGTATAGTTTTGTGGCATGTCGATATGATATTCCCAGTCAGGTTGTCTACTGGGGAAACCGCGAGACCATGATGGGATGGCCTACCGCTGCCATAAGATTTGAGCCAGAGGCCTTATATCCAGAGAAAATAATTCTAGAAGAGGCGGTTGGAATCTTGTCGGATAGTCGAAGAATAGACATTCGAAATCCTCTCGATTATTTTGCGCATCTGGCCTTATTCCTTTTCGCGAATGAAGTCGACAGTTTTAATTTTATGCTACTTCAGGGGGTTTTATTTCGTGTCGATGCGGCGGCGGCGTTTTCTATTTCAAGGTCGCAAATTTTGGATGATCCTGATTGGTGTCAGCGAGCTTTAGGATATGCCGATAGCCAAGAACAACGAAGTATTTTTTTGAAAATCTTTAATCTTATCGCTGCCGACACAGATCTCGTCGATGTCGCTTATACCATAACCACAGCAGCTCCTTGTGAGCAAAAATTCGAGCTGGCCGATTTGGTGGTCAAGTTTATTCGTCACCGTCAGAATGATTTGAGAACATTTTTAAGTTCGTCTCGTGAAGAGTTACTGGCGGGAGAATAATTCCCAAGGTAGGAGACAAAATGCTTGATGATAATCGACTGAGGATTGTGGTAACCCCAGAGCTGACTCTAGATGCTGGTTGGTGGGAACAGGTTGTTCAGAATGACGAGCAGACTTATCTTATCCATCCTCCTGAGAAAGCGCTATTTTCTCAGGTCGTTGATTATCTGTCCGAACGGGCCACCGGACATGATTTCGTCTCGTTTCGAGAAGAGGGATTGGTGGTGACTAACCTGTGCTTGCGGTGGAGCTCTTATTTAGCCATCCTCGCTGACCATAATAAACCGGTCCATCCCCTGGCCAAAGACCCAACCAAGAGCCATATCACCGACGAAGAGATGCGCCGGATCAATATCGAAGCCTCCACAGCCCTGGCCTTCTGGCTCGACCTGCGCCGTCAGGATTATAAACACTATCAGACCTTGCTGAGTTGCGCTTCAGAAGTACTGCCCATGATTCCCAGCCGGTTAAAGGGTCTGCCAGAAGGTGGATTCTTCGCCGGCCTCTTCAGAATGTCCGACGAGCACGCTGAATTACGACAGGTAGATGACGAAACCGCTTCCCAAATAAATCTTCACCCAGCCAGGGTGTTTGCCAACGTGCTATTAAACTACAGTTGGCGTAACGGCAGCGGGGTCGAAAATATCCACGCTGGCAAAACCTATTCTGCCCCGCTTTCCTTTAGACGGATACAACCTTCGGACGAACGCGCCCTCCTGAGCGCTACAGCGCTCAAACTTATCGAGGGTTTGTACGTGGTGGACAGACTCCCTAAAGCATATGAATGGAACCGGATCGCTCTGCCATACTATAGCCAGACCGCCAGGTTCTCCATAATTACCCCTTCTAAATGGACATTTACCGATGAATCTAGCTCGGTACGACTTTTCAAAACGGAGTGCGTTAAAAACTAACAAGGGTCGTAATCACAAGAACGGGAACAAATGAGGGTGACAATATGAGCAGAATGGGCAGCCGTGTTCGGTTATCGTCATATCCCCTGGTTCGAAAAGGCGAAACATCACAGATCCGTTAGAGGGCTGGCGCTACTTGCACGGGAAAACCCCAAAATGAAATATCATCATTACAGAACTGAAGCCACTGCTTTTTACATCGAGCCGACCTACCCATCGCCCCATGGCGTTTATGAATTTGGGGGAGCCGGTTGTGATCCCGCGACCCTCACGGATACCGACGCCGCCCTGACCCTGACCTATTTGGAATGGTTCAAAGTCGGCCGGACCCGGCGCACGTTTAGTCAAGCCCAAACCCAGGCCACCCACTTTTTCAAAAGAAACCAGGTCTCCCTGCTGGCCCTGGTCCGCCACTTGAAAACCTGGCGGGAACTGAAGGGCCTCAGTCCGGCCGATGTCGAGCAGGCGACCCGTGGCTTGATTTCGGTACGATGGCTCAACCAGGCCGAACAGCAAAACCATTTTAGTTTCATCCAGCCTGACGCCTTTCCGAACATCCTCCTGGCTCTGGCGGAACTGTACCAAATATTCCCGCCCCTTCTTTTTGCCTGGATGGGTATCCCCATCCCCTGGTCAGAGCTGAAGCAAAAAGGGGGTGAGCCTCCAGTGAAGAGTGGGCTGACCCTGGAAGAGGCGACTCACCTGACCGTCTATTACAGCGAAGCCGCCGTCTTTGCCAACCTCCGCCCCGACATTTATCGTAAGCTGGATCCCTCACAAACACTGGAGCGTTTCGAAAAGCAGCTTCACGCCTGTATCCTGGACCTGGCCGAGAAGTTACCCCACCTTGAGATAAACACGGTCTCTACTATACGAGTCCTGCAAAAAGTGCGGTTCAAATTCAAATACGAACCTCGGCAGCTCTGGTGTCCCTTCGATACCAAACCCATTAACGTTCGAGTCAAGCGGGCTCTAAACCGCCAGCCGACCACTTGCTACGTTTTCTTTTCCGCCGAAGATCACGCGCGAGCTCTAGAAGAAAAAGAAGCTGACAATGGCTTTAGTCTGCTGGCCGACCTGATGGAGGCTTACCACCTCAGCGCGTTTGAGGCCCGGGTGATATGGCACAAAGTTTCTCTGCTGGACCAAAACACGATCACCTTCAAACACAAGACAGCCGCCGCCAGATACCTGGAGTTGATCGAGGATTTTTGTTGTAGGGTTCCCAAACAGCACATTTCCGAGGCCACCCTCGACCTGATCGAATTCAATGCCTCTAACGTTGTCTCAGTCGAGTACGCTCAGCGCGTGGATATCCTCAACTTTCTTGATTCCTTGAGCCGGCAAAGTGTCGACGATTTCAATTTCCAACTCGCCTGTCACCTGGTGTCTCATTTACTGGCCGCGGTCCCCAGCTATCAGTTGATGTATCTGACCAATGTGTTTAGTAATGAAGAATGGGGCTGGTGGACCTGGATTGCGCTCCGAGGGAATCCTGACGACGATGCCCTGATCTACCTGACCTCTGTTTTTTCGATTCTCACGCCTGAAGGCAAACAGGCCTTTTGGCACGTGATGCGCACGGTCTATTTAGAGCGGCAGGCGACCGGTGAAAACGAGGCTGATCCGTTTTTAGGGAGGGACCTCCTCCCCAAGCCGATCGCATCGACCCCCTACTTTATCTGTCCTTTTTGCCAGCAAAGCTTGGAGGACTATAAGCGGACGATCAAAAAAGAAACGACCGCCGATGGTTTCCTCAAGAAACTCTCTCTGATTTGTCCGTTCTGTGAACAAGAAAGCCGGGTGATCGATTTCTTTAGCGAAAGCACAGCCTGGATCTGGCAGCTGATCAAACCCAACCCGGACGAGCCGCCGGTCATTCTTACGTTTAAAGTGGGCCTGGACACCAAGGAATATGCCTTGGCCGGTTCTCAAGCAGCTTTCGAGCTTTTGCAGCAGTTTGTCGAAGACCTGTCAGATGATGAGATCAAGGAAAAAAAGAGGGTGTCTCCTTTCAGTCTGGAAGGGCTGATTGTCTGGTCCAACGATAACGAGGTGCGTTATTGCCCTGGCTGGCACAACCCCCTGTATTACGACCCGGATCTGCCGAGAATTATCATGCCCGATGGTAATCCTTTAGATGAGGTCCTCTCAGCTATTTTAGCATCCAGGCCAGGGACATAGGATCTGCAAATGACGGCTCTATTCCGATCTGGCAGGTTCCGGCAGTGCTTTCGTCAGCGGTCCGCCTACAACCGAGGACGCAGCTCGCAAACTTTGCGAAAATGATAGCCAACTATCAGCCGCGTAACCGCCAGGGGCATAGCTCAGGGCGCTGAACCGGCGCCCAGCCTAAAAGCTACCCCTACCGCTCGACCTGCGTGACGGTTATACCTGAAGGCTATCGGTTCATAATATTTAATCCACTTAGAGCGAGGCAAATTTGAGTTCTAGCTTTACCCACCTGGAAATCCATTCGTTTTACACCCTGCTGGGCAGCACTCTGTCGGTGGCTGATCTGGTAACTCGCGCCACCGCCGAGGGGATGACCCACCTGGCTCTGACCGATACCAACGCCCTCTACGGGGTGCTGGCTTTCAACCGGGCCTGCCAGCCTGCCGGACTCCAGGCCATCGTCGGCCTGACCGTCACCGTTGTTGCTGAAGCGTGGCCGAGTCTCGCCGCTGAAAAAGACCCTGGCCACCTGGTGCTGCTGGCCACCGGCCCGGCCGGCTATCGCTCCTTGTGCCGCCTGTCCTCGCTCATCCAAAGTAGCCCGGAACGGAAACACCTGGCCGCTCAAGGGCTGAATTGGGCGGTGTTGGCGGAACACCGAGAGGGGTTGATTTGCCTAAGCGGCGGCCGGCGGGGCTGGGTCGAGCGGCTGCTCCGGGCAGGCGATGAATCGGCCGCGCGGGACTATGCCCGACGGCTGGCCGACGTTTATGGCGAAAACGCCTGGCTCAGCCTGGAACTGCATACGGCTGCTGATGAAGCCGTGGCCCGGGAGATGGTTACAATGGGACAGCAAGTGGGCCTGCCCTGCGCTGCTGTGCAGCCGGTCTACTGCCTGACCCGGCAGGATCGGGCCAAACTCCGCCTGCTGGCGGCGATTGACCGCAACTGCCGGCTCGAGGATCTGCCGCCGGACGACCCGACCCTGGAGCGACACTGGCTCAACCCGGACGAGATCGAGCGGCGCTTTGCCAACTTCTCGGAGGCAGTGACAACTGTCACCGAAATCGCGGCTCGCTGCAGCCCGGCCCTGCCCGATGGCCGCCCCATCTGGCCCGCGCTCAACCTGCCCACCGGCCAGACCCCGGACGACCGCCTGGTTGGTTTGGCTGAGGCGGGGATGGCTGAACGGTATGGGACGGAGCCGCCGCTAGAGGTCCGGCGCCGCTTGCAGCACGAACTGGCGGCCATCGCCCGGCACGGCTATGCCCCGCTGTTTCTGATCGTGGCCGACATCGTCGCCTTCGCCCGCCAGGAAGGCGTGCCGGTCAGTACCCGCGGCAGCGTGGCCAACTCCCTGGTGGCGTACTGTACCGGTATCACCAGCGTGGACCCCATCGCCCACGACCTCCTGTTTGAACGGTTTCTGAACCCGGCTCGCTCGAATCCGCCCGACCTTGATTTGGATTTTTGCAGCCGCCGCCGGGACAAGGTGCTGGCGTATGTCCGCCGCACCTACGGTCCTGAAAAAGTCGCCCTGGTCGCGACCTTCAGCACCATGCGGCCCAAGTCGGCGGTTCGCGAGACGGCCAAAGCCTACGGCTTGGACGAGGCCCAGATCAAGCCGCTGGTGGCGCTGCTGCCACGGGAGTGGCATCCCGATCCCCGCCGGCGGGAGCGCCGCTCCGTCGAGGAAATTGTGGCCCAGGTGGCCGATCCTCGCTATAAGGAGATCGTCCGCCAGGCTTATAGCCTGCTGGGCCAGCCGGACCACCTGAGCGTCCACCCCGGCGGCCTGGTGATCACCCCTGTCAAGCGACAATTAGACGTACACATCAGCGACAATTAAAAATGCCCATAATTTTAAGTTGCCTCACCAAAAATCTTACCTGGACCTCATGAATTTAATGAGGTAGGGTCAGGCTGGGCCTGACCCAGTTCTTGTAATTGTCGTCGGGCCGCCTCTTCGGCCCGAACACTGGTCATCTCTGAGCCAAACTCAATGATGCGACTGTGATGGACCACGCGGTCAATCGCTGCCGCCGTAGTCAAGGGGTCTTTGAAAATCTGATCCCATTGTGAAAAGACGAGATTGGAGGTGATCACCACACTGCGACGCTCATATCTTTCAGCTAAAAAAGTGAATAAAACTTCCATTTCTTCGCGGCTTTGTTGGACGTAACCGATGTCATCGAGGATGACCACCTGAAAGCGATCCAGCCGTTTGAGTTCTCGTTCCAGTTCATAATCTCGTTTCGCTCGTAACAAACCATCGACCAGTTTGAAGGTGGGTGTAAACCAAACGCTGTAATCCCGTTGCACCCATTCATAGGCCAGTCCGGCAGCCAGATGCGTTTTTCCGGTTCCGGGTTGGCCGAAGATCAAAATATTGTCGGCCTGGCGGATGAACTCGCCTTGGACCAAGCTAGGGAGTTGCCGGCGTAGGCGTAAGGGCAGCCGGTTCTGGTCAAAGTGAGCCAGGGTTTTACCGGCGGGCAGATGGGCTTCACGCAGTAAGCGCTCAATCCGGCGCTGTTGCCGTCCGGCCAGTTCCTGTTCCAACAGGTACAGCAGAAAACTTTCCAGGGACCAGGCTTGTTGTCCGGCCAGGGCCAAGGCTTCGGGGATCACTTCGGCCATGGTCGGCAGGCGCAGTAATTTACACTGCTGGGCCAGAGCTTCAACGGGGGTCACAATGAACCTCCTGGAGCAGATGATCATACTGAGCCAGATTGATACAGGGCACGTTCAAGTGGGGGATGACCGGCAGCCGGGGGGACTGTAAGAGCCGTTCCACGTCGGTGTCATCCCAGCGCTGCTGACCATCCAATAATAGGTTGAGGATGTCGGCCACCTCACTTTCCAGGGTGCGAGCGGCTAGCTGCAAGACCCGTAAGTAGATCAGGTCGGCTTTGCGCGGGGAATACCACTGGTTGAGTTGATCCCAGGCCTGCCGAAAGACCACGCTGGGAAAAAGGCTCTCCCGATACCGATAATCCCGAAAGCCCCCCGGTTTGCGCAGCAGGCTGTCAATCAAGTGGCGGTAGTTGAGCTGCTGCTTGTTCTGACCGACCAGCCGGGGCATCCATTCGACCTGGGTCTGGCGATAGTAGACCTCCAGATGCCATTCCAGGATGCGAACGGTCACTTCCTGACCAATCAAATGGGTCGGCACGGAATAGACATTGTGCTGGACCCGGATCAGACTGCCCCGATTGACTTTGACCCGGACTTCCTGATACGGCCAGAGGGGTGATGCCGTCAGGGGCTTCATCGCCGCCAGTTCTTCTTGCAACCGCGGCTGCCGGCGCTGGTTGCGTTTGTTCAACACCTGCCCGACAAAGGCTTCATAGTCGGCCAGGCTGTCGAAGTCCCGGCTGCCCCGCAGCAGCAGTTGTTGCTCTAAGGCTTGCTTGAGATGACCATTACTGGCCTCAATATCGCCATTTTGTTGCGGACAGCCGACCGCAATGGTGCGCGGCTTCAGCCCGAAATGGTTCAGTAACGCCAGATAGCCCTGGGTGTAAACCGGTTCCTGCCCCGCCGTTCCCTGGACCTGGCACACCGCCGCCGAACTGTTATCCGTCTGGTGATATTCTGGCACATAGCCCAGTTTCAACAGGCTGCTTTGCAGGCCCCGTTGAACCGCCAACAGGGACTCGGATTGAGCAATGGCCCCCCATTCCCAGTTGGAATAGGGCAACACGCAGTGGATGAGCAGATGTTTGAGCAACTGGCCCCGAATTGTCACCCCCAGTTCGGTCAACCAAGTGCCATCCGTCTGCATCACTTCCCCCGGACGATGCACTTGGCTCAAGGTAGCTACCTGCTCTTGGTTCAAGGCCCGCCAGTCTGCCACCCGCCGTTGTAGGCTGCGCAGTTGTCCTTCTTGATATTTACCGGGCCATTGCTCACACAGCCACTCAAACAACGTCTTGGCTTCCAACTCTGGGGTGAGCTGTAGCAATTGTTCTACCGCCGGCCAGTCCTCGGCAAACGGATCCGCGCGGGTCCGATACTGTCGGGGTTGCTTTAACTCACTCGGAAGTTGGCCTAGCCGTTCATACTTGGCCACTGTTTTTCGACTTTTAAGGTTCGCTTTGACCGCCGCTTGTTCTTGATTGCGGCCTTGGCTTCGTTCTCGCATCATTAGCCTCACTTGGGCATCGGTACACGTCATTCGTCTCTCTCTTCCCCTCAAAAGGGTGAGAGTCTACCTGACGCTTCCTCTGCTTTCTAGTGGGCATTTCTAATTGTCATTGATGGGTAATTATAGGGTCTCCCGCAATTTATGTGAAAGAGGTAATCAAGCAAAAGAAATCGAGGCTTGGAGAACCCGTTTACGTAATAAATCAAATTTGGCTCGGCCGTACATCTGACGTTTGATAAGCTTGAGACGATTGACCTGTCCTTCAACTTGGCCTTGGCTCCAGGGTAAAGTCAGCGCAGCCATCACGGCGGCAAAATCTTGCTTAATTCCTTTGGCAAACCGGATCAGAGCCGAGATGCCGCTCTTAAATACTGTTTGTAGCCAAGGCGTTAAGGTGTCAGCGGCGCTGTCTCGGATCATCGTCACAAATTGTTGGCCCAAATCGTAAACCTGAGCGGCCGTGTCACTGGCTTGGATCATTCGATCCAAGGCTTCCTTTTCTTCGGGTTTCAAAGTATCGGGAGCTTTGATAAAGAGCCAAGCCGCCCGACTGGGAGCCCAAGGTACAATTTTCTGAGGGGGTGGACCAGATCGTTTAGGTGGGAGATGGTTACGCTCTTTAGCGGCCCATTGAGCCACTAACCCGCGGGAGCCGGTAAAGCCAAGTTTACAAATTTCGCGCCAGATTTCAGTGGCATTGTGACAACCGGTCTGCCATCGTTTGTGGAGGTAATCAATATAGGGATCAAGTTTACTGGGGCGGGTCCGTCCTTGGGGATACACAGGACCACTGTCGGCTTTCAGGTAACGCGACACCGTATGGGCATCCATTTTCAAGCGACGAGCAATTTCATTATGGGTCAGGCCATAGTCGACGAGTTCCAGTACGGCGTCATAGCGCGCTAGGCGTTTGGTTCGGCGAGCGAGTTTGTCTTGTTGAGCTTTGGTCAGGGAGGTAGACAGGGATATTTCGGCTTCAGGATTAGGCTCCTCAGGCGTAAGGGCAGCTTGTGACTGAAAATTAGGGGTGGATGGTTCGATTTTGGCTACATCTGGCTCTTTTTCTGCGGCGGCTTTGAGACAGGCTTGATCCCGGTCTAAATAGCGCTCCAAAGTTTCATGCAGGTTCTTGAGTAAATGCCAGCGGTCTGCCACTTGGATCGCTTCAGGGGCACCCTCGGTTGCGCCCTTGATATACTCAGTCCCTCGATCACGACTAATAACTTCCACCCCGGGATGAGCTTTGAGCCAGGTGGCTAACGTTTCAGCCGAACTTTTTTCAAGCAAGTCAACCGGTTGGTGCTTTTCTAAATCAAGCAAAATCGTCCCGTAGTTTTGTCCTTTGCGAATCGCCCAATCATCGACACCCAGCACCCGAGGAGTTATCACTCCTGGCTCGGGACTGTCTCGAATGATCCGGATAAGGGTGTCTGGACTAACCGGCATGCCTAATTTATCAAGCAGCCGGGTCCCAGGTTCGCCACCAGCTACAAAGGCCACGACTTGTAATTGATGCGCTAGGCGGTCAGTTTGGCGGGCATAAGGGGCTATCACAGTGGCTAACCTTTCGGCAAAAGTCCGATGGTCACACTGTCTGTTATCACAGAAAAATCGTTGTACCTGTAGCTTAAGCTGAACGCGATAGCCAAAACAAGGCAAATCTCTCGGTTGACGCTGGTAATGACTATGAACCCGTTGGGATACAGTTGAACAATACGGACACATCGCTTGCTTTGATGTTGTCGATAACGTCAGGATCAAAGCTTGGTCCTCAATTTCCAGGCCATCTAAACACAATTGTCTCGGATCAGGTAACAGAATTTCAGTAAACAATGGAAGACCTCCTCACTCGATGATCTTCCATTTTAATCAATTGGCGACTTTTCTCGGATTTTCACATAAATTGCGGGAGACCCTAATTATAGTTGTCGTCGCTCACACCCCCGGTCCGCTGACCGACGTGGTTCCGGTGCAGTGGGCGCCCAAAGGCTTTCTAATCACTCAATTTGACCACCAGGATGTCGAGGCGCTGGGCCTGCCTAAGCTCGACCTGCTGGGCATCAGCGCCCTGACGGTCATCGCCGATACGGCCGAGTTAATCCAGCGCCGTCACGGGATTCGTTTCAACCCGGCCGACATTCCCCTGGATGATCCCCAAACCGGCGAGCTGCTGGCTCGGGCTAATACCATTGGTGTTTTCCAATGCGAGTCGGAGGGCGCGCGGAAAACGCTGCGCCAACTGCGGGCCAGCTCGGTCCGCGATCTGGCGGTGGCCAATGCTTTCTTCAAGCCGGGGCCGGCGATGGGCGGAATGGCGCGCCAATTTGTGCGGCGTTACCGGGGTGAAGAGGCGGTCTCGTTTCTGCATCCGGCCCTGGCGCCGATCCTGGGTTCGACCCAAGGCGTGCTGCTCTTTCAGGAGCAGATCTTGCGGCTGGCTACTGAAATCGCCGGGTTGAGCTGGGAGCAGGCCGACCACCTGCGACGGGGGATGAGCAAGTTCCAGGCCGAGGAAATGACCCGGATGCGGCAGGCCTTCATTCAAGGCTGCCAGCGACCCGCCCCGGACGGGCCAGCGTTTAACCTAAAACAAGCCGAGACGTTGTGGGAACAGGTCACCGCCTTCAGCGGGTACGGTTTCAACCAGGGGCACGCGACGGCCTACGCCGACGTGAGCTATCGCCTGGCTTATCTGAAAGCCCACTTTCCGGCGGAACTGCTCTGCACCCGGCTGGCCACGCCCGGTGGCTTTCACCACCAGGCCATCTACCTGGCTGAGGCTGTTCGTCTGGGCATTGCGGTCAGGCCGCCCCACGTCAACCACAGCCGCGCCGACTTCACCCTGTCGCCTGAGCAAGCGCCAAACATCCTGTGGATGGGCCTGGGGCAGGTCCGGGATTTGCGCCGGGAGGCTATCAAAGCCATCATCGCCGCCCGCCAGCAGCCCTTCACTAGTCTGCGAGATCTATTGGCGCGGGTGGCCTTGCAGCCCAAAGAAGTCACTCACCTGATCCAAGGTGGGGCGCTAGACGGCCTGGGTAACAGCCGGGCCGCGATGTTGGCCGAGTTAGCCGGGATGGGCCAGACTGGCAGCGCGCTGCAGTTGGCCTTCTCTTTTGACCGCCCGGCGGTTCTGCCCGAAGCGCCGGCCCAGCGCCTGGCTTGGGAACGTTTTGTCCTGGGCCTTCCGGTCAGCGTTCAGCCGTTGGAGACCGTGCCGGCCCACCCATCACAGACCGTCTCACTGGCGGAGTTGCCTGGTCTGGCCGGACAACCGGTGTTGGTTGCCGGCTACCGCCTGCCCGGCTGGACCGGCGGGGAGGGGTTCTACCTGGGCGATGGTCAAACCTTTGTGCTGGCCCGGGGCGCCGAGTCGCTCAAAGCGCCGCCGCCCTGGCAACCCGTTCGGGTGCAAGGCCGCTGGCTGAGCGATGCTTTCAATACGGCTTGGTTACAGGTAGAGCAGCTGACAATGATTGGAGATGAGTGATAAGGCTAGGTTAAGACGATTCGCAGAACTTCTCCCTAAAATTACCAGCAAAAGTCCTATCTTCAAAAAGGTGGTTTTATAACTTCTGTTATGAGTTTAAGGTCTCTTTTGACATAAACACGTGTAAAAAGGGTGAATTAGAGTGTTTTGGCTTAGTATTGTTTTTTACTTTTGTAGTCGTAAACCTATAATTGATAAAAAAGAGGGCGTTGCTGGGTCAGTTAAGTTTGTAGATATGAGCAATAGTCAAGCGAGGATTCTTCGGTATGTTACTCTATAGTTCTTTTGCTGATATCGCTGATCCGGCCCACTGGCAAATCAGCGAGGTCGTTCCAGATATATATGGGGGAGAAGTACCAAAGCTTGCAGCGTACCAACAGGGTCAATTACGCGCTTTGATAAAGTATGGGGCCCTGGCAGTTGTCGCGGGGGAGTACCTATGGTATCGCTACGCCCGAGCCCTGGAGCTGCCGGCAGCCCCAGTACAACTCTATCCGTTCAATAAGGATTATGACTATGGCGCCTTAATTCACCTGATCAGCGGTTTAGAACTGGCTGACTGGCTATGGGAGGCCGACTCTCTGACTCTGGAAAGCAAAGAGATTGACGTCAAGACGGTGGTTCAACTCAAAGCTTTAGCCGCGTGGGGATTGCGGGATTGGCACGGGAGTTTTTACCTGGTTGGGACAACACCCTTCGTGCTTGACTGTGAATTCTTTGGTTGGATAAGTCAGCGGGACAATCTGTTTGTCCAACCGAATCCGCGCTATATCGAGCCATCTCGGTTCGATATATTTGTAGATGAACGACAGCGCCAGCTTGCTCTGAGTACCTGGCGAAGTCTGCCATCAGTTCAAATCGAGTTTCCCCACAAACCTTTGCGGGAAATGTACCTCCATGATCAGGCCGCACAGCTTTTCTACACTATATTCCCCCCTTCGGACGGTTCTCCTAAGTTAGTACCGGATCGGTCCTTTATTGAGGCGATGGAATTCAGCCTAGAGGAAATGTTGGCTGGCGATCTTAACGAAAAGATAGATCAACTATTTCAAACTCATCAGCAATATCTGCATGGACCTTGGTTAGACAGCCTGATTCAAGCTCTATGCTTAATCGAACTGCGTATCAGTGACCATTAAAGCAAATTGGTAAAGATGAGGTCAATTCTCTGAGGAGAAAGCTGTTATTGAACGCCCCGATAGAATCACCCTGAATGTTGGTGGCTTTATAACTTCTGTTATGAGTTTAGGGTCTCAATGAGGAGGGCGGTATGACGATCGAAAATCTGAAGCGAGCCAATGAAGAGACTCGAGAAGCTTGGAATCACAACGCGGCTTTCTGGAACGAACGGATGGGAGAAGGCAACGATTTCGTCGAAGTGCTGATCTGGCCGGCGACGGAGCGGTTGCTTGACCTGCATCCAGGGGAGCGGGTGCTGGACATCGCCTGCGGGAACGGCCTCTCCTCCCGGCGGTTGGCGGCGATGGGGGCGGAGGTTGTGGCCTTCGACTTTGCCGAGGCGATGATTGCTTATGCCCTTGAGCGCACGACCCAGCATGGTGAGCGCATTCGCTACTCGGTGCTGGATGCGACCGATGAGGCAGCGCTGCTTGCTTTGGGGGAAGCACAGTTTGATGCCGCGATCTGTAATATGGCCCTCTTTGACATGGCTGAGATTGAGCCCCTCATGCGAGCGCTGGCCCGATTACTTCGGCCGGGGGGCCGGTTTGTCTTCTCTGTGATCCATCCCTGTTTCAACAACCCGCACATGGCTCATGTGGCGGAAATGGAGGATCGAGCCGGTGATATCGTCACCATCTACTCGGTGAAGGTCTTCCGCTACATCACGCCCAGCGTGGCACGTGGGGTGGCGATCCCTGGACAGCCCAAGGCTCAACTTTACTTTCACCGACCCTTGCAAATCCTGTTGAGGGCTGGCTTCAAAGCCGGTTTTGTGCTGGATGGCCTTGAAGAGCGAGCCTTTCCTCCAGATCATCCGCCGGGGAGAAATCCCCTGTCCTGGGGAGCAAACTTCAGTGAAATCCCGCCGGTACTCGTCGCGCGGCTGCGGCTGCCGACACAAGAATCGCCCTAGTTCATTGCTGGCAGAAGCAGATTTCATGGCGTTACCGTCACGCGTCACCCGGCTTGCAGTCAGAGAGCGACCTCCGCAGCGCAGCCCAATGATGTTTCAAAAATGGCGGGATTTGCTATTTTTGCATGGGGAGGTTGAAGTGGAGACTATCCAGCGGACCTTACCCCCGGACTTCAGGTGGATACCTTTGAAGGAAAAGCTTATCTGGGCCTATCCGCTTTTTCATGGGCGATGTCCATCTTCGCTTTTTGCCGAGTGTGTCAGGCCTCTCGAATTTTCAGGAGTTATACTTTCGGACCTGCGTCTATGATCGCCAGCATGTGCCCGGTATTTGGTTTTATTGGTTGGATGCCAACCAGTGATTAGCCGTACAGGGGCCAGGATGTTGTTTCATTTACCCCACCTCTATGCTACCTACGATGCAAGCGGAAGTGCATTGGGATGATCATTTATTTCCGCTGGATGGCTTTTCGTGGCCGGGTCGAGCGCCGGATCACGTGATGATGTCTCCTGGGGTAGATGTGGACATTTTGCCTACGAGACCCGTTGATATAAATTTAGTTGGAACCCATCTATAACCGGAGGTAATGAAGATGAACAGTATCATGAGTGAGTATTTCCCCACGTTTCAGATGTACCAGGCGTTACGCGATCAACTGATGACCCTCCTCACGGATGAGGATCTCCGCTATCGTTTGGGCGGCACCAACCCAACTTTAGGAGCACTCTGCCGGGAGATGGGCGAGGTCGAGGTGGCCTACATCCAATCATTCAAGACCTTCAAGCAGGATTTTACCTATCGGAATATGGAACCTGGGCTCGAGGAAAGTGTGACCGCCCTGGCTACCTGGTTCGCCGAACTGGATCGGGAGCTTCAGACAGTCATTGAGGGGCTTTCGGAGAAGGATATTACCAGCCGAACGATTGATCGGGGCGGCGATTTCAGACCTCTGCCCTTCATCCAGTTAGAGTGCTATAAGGAGGCATTGCTGATCTTCTATGGCAAGGTCAGTGTGTACCTGAAGGCTATGGGCAAAACCTTCCCGGAACAATGGCAGGAGTGGATCGGCTGAGTCCTGGCGAGGCACGTTGATGAGATGCCTGAGGCATTGAGGAGCCTGCGGAGATAGGGAGAAAGTGGATCTTTCGAGGGGCGTCTGTGACTAGGTTCTGTTGACATTTGACAAAGCGGGTAGAATAACCCTATGTCAAATGTAAGTTTAAGAAACGATCAATGGATCAAAATAGTTGAGTTCTTGCGGGCCTGTCCCCGCGCTTATGTCGGTCAGGAAGCGGCTTGCCGCCGCTTTATCGAGGCCGTTCACTGGATCGCCCGCAGTGGGGCACAGTGGCGCTTTCTGCCGACCGAGTATGGTAACTGGAATAGTGTCTACAAACGGTTCGCCCGCTGGTGTGACCACGGCATTTGGGAGCAAATGCAGCAGTACTTTGCCGACGACCCGGATATGGAATACCTCATTTTCGATAGTACCATCGTCCGCGCTCATCCCTGCGCAGCTGGAGCTGCCAAAAAAGAGGGCGGCCAAGCTGAGCAAGCCTTAGGGCGCAGCCGCGGCGGTTTTAGTACCAAAATTCATACGGGTGTGGATGGCCTGGGCAACCCCTTACGCTTTCGCTTAACGGCTGGGCAACGTCACGACATAACCCAAGCCGAGGCTTTGTTAGCGGATGACCAGGCGGATTATGTCATCGCTGACAAATCCTACGATGATGATGATTTCATCCGGCTCATTCAATCCCGGGGAGCGGTGCCCGTTATTCCGCCCCGGGCCAATCGTAAGGAATTACGGGACTACGATAAACATATTTACCGCGAGCGACATCTGGTTGAGTGCTTTATTAACAAGATCAAGTGGTATCGACGCCTCTTCTCTCGTTTTGAGAAATTAGCCAACCGTTATCTTGGTTTTTTGAATTTCGTCGGTGCCCTCATTTGGTTACGCTGAAATGTCAACAGAACCTAGTAGATATTCGGGGAGAGGTGCGGAATGGATCGGCTCTTTTTATTATTGGGGCAATTTCAGCCTTGATCGGGGTAGCGGCGGGCGCCTTCGGTGCTCACAGTCTCAGAGGCCGTCTTGAGCCGGACATGCTGGCGATTTTTGAGGTCGGCGTGCGTTATCAGCTGTACCATGCCCTGGCCTTGCTAGCCCTGGGCTGGGCCCAGATGCGCTGGCCAGGACCGCTGATGATGGTCAGTGGCTGGCTCTTCGTGATCGGAACAATTCTGTTTTCAGGCAGTCTCTATCTGTTGAGCCTGACCGGCGTCCGCTGGTTGGAAGCCATCACGCCGCTGGGTGGATTGGCTTTTCTGGGCGGATGGCTTTGTCTGGCCCTGGCCGTGTGGAGAGCTTAAAGACGAGTTGCCAGCCGGACAAATCGGAGCTCGACTAAAGAATGGACCGGACGAATGGCTTTAGCAGCCTGATCTCGTGCCGGATGCCCGAAAACTATCAAAGGTGAACCTGGAGCCAGCATGATGCTGCGTCAACAACGGCCGCCCCTCGATGAAATCCTGGACAGCTCCACTGAGGAGCTCGAAGCAAACGACGGGCGCGAGCTAACACCGAAAATCGAGCAATCCCTGGCCGACTTTGGGATCAACGCGACGGTGCGCAATATCCACCGCAGCCCACGTTTTACGCAGTTTAGCCTGAAGTTACCGCCCGATGTCCAGGTAGCCAAAGTCAAACAGTTGGAGCAGGATTTGGGGGTGGCGCTGGCCGGGGCGCTGGCGCAACTGGACGGCCCGCGACTCGGCTATCCCTACTTGACGCTGACGGTCGAGAATCGCCGCATCTCAGCCGTTCGGCTACGCCGGGTGCTGGAGGCGGCGGTCTTGGGCGCCAAAGAAGGCGAACTTCGATTCGCCTTGGGCATCGATACCTTTGGCCAATTTGTCGCCCCGGATTTAACCACGTTGCCCCACCTTCTTATCGGCGGCGTGACCGGCTCCGGGAAGAGTATGTGCTTCAACGCAATTATCTGTAGCCTGCTGTGTACCTATCTGCCAGACCAGATTCGGCTGCTGTTGATTGACCCGCTGGCAGTAGAGTTAAGAAACTTCAATGGCCTGCCCCATCTTTATGGCCCGGTTATCACCGACACCAGCCAGGTGTTGGGGATGCTTCATCATGTAGCAGAAGAGATCGAGCGGCGGTATCAAGCCTTGGCCCAGGTTCAGGCGCGCGAGTTGATCGCTTACAATCAGAAAATGGCGGAAATGGGGCAGCGTCGCTTGCCCTATCTGGTCGTTATGATTGATAATCTTTATGATCTCATGCTGAACGCGCCCAAGGAGTTGGACCAGGCTCTCACCGGTATCGTGCAAAAAGCTCGCCCCGTGGGTGTTCATTTGATCCTGGCCACCCTGCGTTCAAATGTCGCCACGATCGCCGGTTCCATCAAGGCGAATTTCCCGGCCAGGATAGCCTTCAGGGTCGCGGATAAGACCGAGTCGGTCCAGCTTCTGGACGTCGCTGGAGCGGAGAAACTACTGGGGAGGGGGGATATGCTTTACAAATCCCCTAATGCAGCGCAGCTTCAACGCATCCAGGGGGTGTATGTAACTGAGACCGAGATCAACCGCATTATCGATTATTGGCGGCGAATGAGGTGATGAAATAGGGACACATAAAGATGATTAAAGTTTGCCTTCTATTACTGAGCCTGATTTTATCTGGCTGTTCTAGCACAGCCTTGCTCGCCCCTACTCTTACGCCTGCGCCTCAGCCCACCCTTACGCTGATCCCCACCCAGGCACCTGATAGGACAACGGAGACTGAAACTTGGGATGAGGTCTTCGCGAACACGATCTATCACCGCCTTGAGGTTGACGATACCATTCCCGAACCCGGTCGGCAGGCCACCATTCGCATGATCGCCGGGCAGCCAACGGCGCTATTTCCTGAAAACCAGGGACTGGTCTTGATTTTTGAAGTTCCGGCCGTTTTAGCCAGCCAGGAGGAAACGACCAGAGCAGCGGTCCTGTTGATTGGGACCGCCGTAAGCGTGGCTAAAGAACAAGAGATATCCTTGAGTGGCGTCGAAGTTATCTTCTACGCCAACACCGAGCCATTCATCGGCTTCCGGGCCGTGCCACCCTGGTCTGCTCAAGATATATCGGTTGCACCCTTAGCTGAGGAATTGAAGCAGAAAATCGAGGAAAAGGTTAGTCCGGCAGCGCCTACCCCCAGACCAACCGTCCCTTTATCCGGAGGATGAAGCTGATGAAACGCATGGGGCGAACAAAGCTGGCTTTGATGACGGCGATCCTCTTCATCGTCTGTTTGGCTTTGGTGGTGCGGATCGACTATGATCAAAAGCGGGATGTTTGGGCTGTCAACGCCGGTACATTCTCATTTACCTGTTTGGATGACCAGGTTAAGGGAATGGCTTGCTGGGTCTATTGGGGTAGTGAGTTTCTGGGCCACTGGCCTGGAGAGAGGCGGCCAGCGATTCCTACCCCATATCCGACCTATACGCCCTATCCCACGCAAACCCCTTATCCCACTCCCACTTCGGAGGGCTTGCAAAGTGCATAAAGCATCACGAAAACTCAAAATTATGACGGGTTTGGTTCTAATCCTGGCCCTGTTCGCTGGGGTGACGGTTCTGGTTAAGCGAGCAAGGGCGCACCTTGTGGCGCTTTCCAGAATACAAGCCAATACCACAAAGGCAGCAAGTAGACCAACACAATGCCTGAACTGCAGTTCGCCTTGGCCCGCATTTTAGTATTGCAGATCTTGATGTCCCGCTGAGTTCGAGGATGCCTTTTTGATTTAGTGTTTGATAAGATTTCACGGTCGGAGTGGAACGATCAGCCGTCACTGGCAGGCCGAGGAAACAGGAGCGGATCAGTGGAAAGGATATTCGGCCAATGATATGGCTAAGATTCGGCAATCCCCTTGACTTACTCAGCCGGGATTGGGTCGTCAG
Organism: Anaerolineae bacterium; assembly: GCA_023382535.1. Next base: position 145,690 of record JAHDWA010000001.1, read on the forward strand.
CCTCCTTTTTATCCTTCTGGTCGGGCTCATTACCTGGATTTTGGCCAATATTCCTGATCGAACGGAGACCCGGAAGAATGAGGATTAGGCTCTATCCAGTCAACCAACAAAGGCAGAAGCTGGCCAAAGTATGCCTAAATCTGTCCGCCATTCTTACCGTTGTAGCGCTTGGTACGCTCCTTCCAATCGTCTGGGCCAGGGCAGCTTCCTCTTCAGTCTTGATTAATGCCGTTTATGCTGATACCTATTTATCAGGCGAACCGGATGAGGCGTTTCAACTCATCAACGTCTCTGCCAGCTCTGTCGATCTGACCAACTGGACAGCTACGGATTTCGAGGGCACGGTTACCTTGAGTGGCACCCTTGCTCCTGGTCAGACCGCCTGGATTGTCCGTGAAGCCGATGACTTTTACCTGGAATTCGGTTTTAAACCAGACTTTGAGTATCAATCAAATACCGACCCCACGGTACCCGATTTAGCCCGCTCTGGTAGCCTGACCCTGGCCAATACCGGCGACCAGCTTGCTCTATTCAATGCCGGCAGTGTTCTGGTGGATTCTGTCGTCTTTCAAGGAGGGACTACGACGGGCACGGATTGGTCGGGAGCCACGATCAACGCTTATACTCAAGGCGTTTTTGGCCAGGAAGGACAAATCCTCTACCGCAAGCGCGACCAATTAACCGGTCGCCCCATGCCCGATACTGATACCGCCGCTAACTGGGCCCAGGCTACCGATGATCCGATTAACGGCAAGAAAATCCAATATCCTGGCTGGGATTTGGATCGTTATTTCTTCACGCACCAAGTCACTCAAACGGCGCACATCACTTATGTCGTCGCTCCCGACGCCCTTTACAATGTGGTCGCTAGCTATATTAGCCAGGCCGAGCAAAGCATCTTGTATGAGGGGTACACCTTCGATAACGCGCATCTGGCCGATTTGATCAGCGCGACCCTGGCCATCAATCCTGGCATGACCGTGACCTTGCTGCTGGAAGGTGGACCAGTGGGCGGGATCGAAAACCAGGATAAGCGCAATTGTCAGGTCGTTGAAACCGCTGGCGGCCAGTGCTGGTTTATGATCAACGATGCCAACATCAGCCCGCCAATCCACGATCGGTATGCGTTTCAGCACGCCAAGTTTATGATCATAGACAACAAGTATTTGCTCACCGGTTCGGAGAACCTGAATTACACGTCGATGCCAGCCGATGACAAATCGGATGGGACGTCAGGAAATCGGGGGGTGTGGTTGATTACCGACAGTTCAGATCTGATCGCTTATGCTCTGGATATTTTCAACCACGACTTCGACCCAGACGACCACCGCGATTTGCGGCGCTGGTCAGTCGGCGATCCGACCCATGGTCCACCGCCCGGCGGCTTTGTGCCCAACTATTCCTCTGGAGGTAGTTTCTATACCGCTACCTTCACCACCCCCTTTTCAGCCAATGGGGATTTTTTCTTTGAAGTCGTCCAGTCGCCAGATAATTCGCTACGCTCTAACGGGGGACTACTGGGGATGGTCGCCCGCGCCGGAGCCGGTGATACCGTTATCGTCGAGCAGTTATACGAAAATGCCTATTGGGGACCCTCCAGCAGCAATCCAACCAATGACCCTAACCTGCGTTTGGAGGCCTATATCGCTGCGGCCCGTCGTGGCGCTTCGGTCTATCTCTTGCTCGATAGCGTCTTTGATGACCTGGCGGATCCGAGGAGTAATATGGCTACCTGCGGCTATGTCACGGGCATTGCTGCTGCCGAAAGCCTGGATCTGTTTTGCCGAAGAGGAAACCCTACAGGTACCGGTATCCACAACAAAATGGTCCTGATAAAAGTGGCTGGCCAGGGCTGGACCCATGTCGGAAGCATCAATGGATCCGAGAACTCGTCAAAGGCCAACCGAGAATTGGCGATTCAGGTGAAATCGACAGCGGCGTTTGATTACCTAGCGAAGGTGTTCTGGCACGATTGGGTGCTTACGGGGGGGCAGTTGCCTGAACTGGAGCACACGACCTTCTTGCCTGTGATTGTAAAGGAATAAGGCAGTATACGGCCAAACTCGAAACAGAAGTGATCTATCTTCTTTTCGGGCTCGAAATTCAAGTTTATGTTGTGCTGGATTTGGAATAGAAAAAAGTTGATTTCCATTTGGAGGCAAAAATAATTAACCACCAACTATGAGCCATCTGTGAGCGAATCCAGTGACTACTGTTCACCGCTCGTCGAACCACTTGCGTGGTTTGTGTGCGGTAAGCGATTGGAGTGCTAGGCTTTCTCCCTTTGGACAGCCACTCCCTAAAAGACCCCAGAAAGATGCTTGAATAACCCCTAGAAAGAGTCCGGTAAATAGTGCTGCTAGTTGAGCTTTTGGCGGTCGGCTGCGAGATCCATTTGAGCGATTGTAGCTAGGCCAGTCCCACAGCAGCAGGGAAAGGAGGCCAGTGTGAGCGATTGAACCTCACATCTGCCTACCTCCTGTAAAGACCCCTAAAAAATGTCTGAAAGTGCCCTAGAAATGGTCCGTGTAAATACCCCGGGGTGAACGGCGAAGGCGGGCCGGGAGCGACCAAACGGCCCCGGTGAGCGCCTGACCCCCTAGAAATCCCTCAGAAATAGCCTGAAATGTTGTGGGAACCAGCCCAGAAACCGTCCAGAAAATGGCAGGAAAGAGCTTAAGCTCAGGGTAGAAGTCATTCAAGCTTAGGAGTAGACTTGGACATTGGAATATTACCCGCTGGAAGACGGTTAAAAAGAGTCCGGTAAAGAGTGTCCACCCCTTAAAAGACTCCTAAAGGACTCCTGGAAGATGTCCGGAGTGTAGAACGAGTGGGGCGGGCTGATCAGGGCTGGCGAGAGCGTTGGCGGGCTACCCCCTAGAAATCCCCGGAAAAAAAGCCAGAAGATGGCAAGAAGGTGTCCAGAGATGGGTAGGAAAGCGGGTAGCGAATAGCGGCGTTGGGATCAAAGCGCAAGGGCTCCCCTCTAGGAGACTCGTTAGCCTCCCTCCCCTAGAGGCTTTTCTCATCATTTATCTCTTCTCTTAAATTCGAAAATCGAGATTCTCTCAAGAAACGAGGTTTTACAACCCCTGTCTTCAAACGCAACTACAAGGAAAGCTTGCTTTAGCAAGTCGAGTTCTGTCTTAGAAGGGAAGCGGCTACCATGCAGGTCAGTTGCTCTATCAAGTGAAGCGGAGCACAACGAGATTAAATTCTTTGAATCCTAGCGGGGGCCGGGCCGCGTGGCCTGGGTGCTGTGGTTGTGCCTCACGGAGGACGACAGGCTTTTGATCCCATCACCTGCGGGAGAGAGAGGAGATCAAATCTTAATGTTGTTAAGGAGGATGCCCGTTTAAAATAAAAAAAGCCCCCGAAGGGGCTAGATGTTTACCTGCTTTCCCGCTCATGGAAAAAATCAGCATCGTCGCCCAGAAGGCGTACATCTCAGAAAAAGAAGGAGCAAGAACAATTCTTGCAACTTATTCATAAATGGTCCACTTCTTACTAAGTGAGGGTCCTGAAGCCTACATCGCCAGTGATCGGATTCAGGCAAACCCGACCTTGATCATCTCCCGTCACCTTATAAAACAATAGGTTCGACAGTGCCCCTGGCTTCGGGAATAGGAGTCGGGGACGTATCTGAAAGGATTTCTAGCGGTGAGACGACGGAGGTAGCGGATCTCGTTGAGCGCACGTGCTGTAACCACTTAAACAGCGCGCTGGCTAGCAAGATGGACAGCAGGGCCGCGCCGACGAGCTGGCGAAGCGACAGCCCATCGTTTGCCTCCGCTGGCCCAAACCCAATCGTCCGCACGATGGAGCGGACAAACAAGCGCACCAGAATGCTGATACCATTCAGGATCAGCAATACCGCGTACAGAATCAAAGAGGTGACCAGAAGTTCCAAGAAAAAGTTGATTATGTCTTTAGTTTTGAAGTTGAGGTTAGCAAACATTAGATTTCTCCTTCGATTAAGATAGGCTGGATTTTGAAATCAAAAATCCCCGCAGAGCGGGGCTATACAATTGAACCGGGGTCGAGCCGATCAGCCGTAGGCGCACCAGGGCGGTGCGTCTGCAACCGGTCTTTTATCTTAGCTAAGATGTAAAAGGGGGATGAGCATTTTGGTTAGGCGATACGCCCGTTCCCGGTAGCTTCCGCCGGGATAGTCTCGCCTTCGATGCCGACCACCGTCCCGTCGGGATCGACCACGACGGCTTCTTGCATCACCAGGAGGTTGATGGGCCGGCGGGTCAGGCGCCGCCGCACGCCGCGCACGGAATTGCCGAGCTTACCGGTAGTGTCCTGCACGGCCGACCGAAATTCCGGCGTCTGCCAGAGGAAGCCAGCCAGCATCACCCCCAGGACGACCACGACCAGGACGATCGCGGCCCGCCAGAGGAATCTCTTGGACACCTTAAACCGCAACGAAAAGAGCTTGCGGAGGGCAGCGAATTGGACCTTAAGCCAGCCGGTGATGGAATTGATTTTAGCTTTCACAGGGAAATACTCCTTATAGTGGTAATAAGATTTTGGAAGTTTGATTCGGTTGTAGGATAAGGGGGTTTTGCCTAACTGCGTAGTCGCAAAGAAAACGGGTCTTTTTTATCACCTCCTTGTTGATGATGGATGTAGCAAAGCACTTACGGTGAGCGAGAGGCTCGCTTCTGGATGGGTCAGGTAACAAAAAGCGTGCTATTAGGCTTCCGCCCGCACACTTTTTTGCCGTTCCTGCCAAATGATGAAGTTGTAGGAAAAAGGGGTAAAAAGCAGGTTTTTGTATAATTTACACTATCTTACTATTATTTTAACATCAAATTAAGAGAATTTCAAGAGGCAATTTTCACGTTATTTCACGGTAATTTTTTGCCTAACTGCTCTCCTTACGCACCTTTTCCGGGGAGCTGGGTGGAGATACTCTCTGCCGCCCCAGCCCCGGAAAAAAATTTCGGACCTGGCTCAGGTGGCTACTGCTTCCTACGCCGGCACCGGCACGCCATTTTTCTGGTTATGATCGGCCCATTCCCTGAACATCGCCTGAAACGTAAACTCCGGGGGAATACCCTCCACAATATCTTCCTCGATGACCGGCTGATGAGGGTCGTTAGCGCCGTTTCTGCTCACACCACCGCCTGGCGCCAGGAGCGGTTTTTTGATCGGCTGGGTGCGTTGAAAATAAGCATGGAGGGCCAGCTGAGCCGCCGCATTGAGGCGCAGTCCATATCCGTTCAAGCCAAATAACTGGGCGTTGACCCGACTCATTAGACAGCAGTGCGGATCGATATCGGCGCCCCAAAATTCCACGAGGTATTGATGGACGGCCCAGGCCGGAAAACACGAGGCGGCGGCCAGCATCATGACCCCTGAGCCAATGCAGGGCTCCATAAAGCGAAAAGGCTCGTAGTAGGGGCGCGCGGCAGGGATGATTTCGTAGTATAGGATCTCCCGGCGCCGCCTGGCCCGCTCCGCTTCTCTCTCCGCTCTTACCGCCGGGTCTAGCGGTTGCGTTTCCTCCTCTTTTGCCTCCTGGTCGTCAAAGACGCCTTGCAGGAGTAATTTAAAGGTCATGACCTTTCCGGCGATATTGTCTTCGTGGGTGCAGGCCGCCTTGAGCCGGTCCATAATCTCCCGTTCGCCGTCTGTAATGGTCATAAGGGCCATCATATAGGAGATATTCCACGGGGTGAAAAATTGTGCGTTCCAGCTGGGGTCGGTGTTGGCAAATAACATGTAAAGCGCCCCTAACCGGTCTGGTCCCATCAGGCCCATGCCCCACAAGTCCCGACCCCACAAGCCGCCGGCGGTGCTATCCAGCAGCAGCGAAAAGGCCTGGCAAAAGTTCTGCCAGATAATCTTGAAGCCCTGCGGGTGATACCTGTTTTCATAACGGCTGCGTACCTCGGCAAAGAGCTGCTGCGCCTCCTCCGGCTCTTCGGGCAATCGCCCCGTTTCGCCAATGAACATGACATGATCGGGCAGCAGGCGCAGGGTCATTTCCACCATGCGAATCCAATCGTTGAAGACGACCGAGGGCCGGTGACCGGAATGGTGGCAAACGGCCTGTAAGCATTTGATCATGTCCTTGACGTAGTCGGCCTGCCCCAGCATCTCCACGCCTTTCTTCTTCTTCCCGCGCGAAGGAAAGAAAACGCCTTCAAGCTCGCTCTCCTCATCCGCTGGAGGAGTCGTCGTCGAAACAGGCGCTTGGTTCAGCCGTTTTTGTTCTTTCTTGTGGCGTTTCTTCGCCGCTCTTTCTAATTTTCGGCGCTCGTGCCTCGGCAGCGAGCCGTCAGGCTGATGACCTGTACCGTTTGATGAGGGGGACGGGGACGAAAATAAATCTTCTGGCTCGACGAGTATGGGGCAGGGAACGATCTCCTGTGGAGACGTATCCGTGACCGGGATCAGTTCCCAGCCCCACCCCAGGAGATAAGCCTGGTAGACTTCGGACGAGGTTTCGAGGACCCGAATCTCGTCCAGGCGCGCTGCTAGCCGGGCGGAGGTGGGTTCGTACTCTGTCTCGGGAATGCCCTCAGCCTGGGCGCGACGGCGCACAACCTCAATCAGCGCACCTCGGGTCGGATCGGCCAGGCGCTCAAATCGGGCCGGTTCAAACAAGCGCTCGACCTGTTCGTAGACCGGCACAACTGCCGGTCTGAAGGCGGGCGGGATGGCGGTATAGCGGGTAAACAGCCCAGCCAGGCGCTCGTAAGCAGGGATCTGGTGCGGCCTGGCTGCCGGTTCGATGGCGGCAGAGACAAAAGCGACCAGTTCTTCATAGCTCAAGACTTGGCAGACGCTCTCCACCAGGGGATAGAACTTGTCCGGCTGCTCGCTCTCAAACCCGGCCCGCAAGGCGATCCGGGTTAGTTCAACCAGGTACGGCGAGGTCAGATCAGGTTTATCGGCGAAAATATCCTGAACTTTGGCATAGCCGGAAACGGCGCGGGGATCTTGGCCAGCATGAATCGCCAGGGCCAGGGCGATCGCCTCATCATCCGTCAGAGGCTCACGGGTTGTCACCAAAGGGGACTGCTCCCGATGTAGGGGTGAAGTAGGTAAGTAACTCATCGTTCAGTAAAACTCCTTTCAAATCCAATAGGGTTCGGCTCCGGGCGGGAATTCGATATATTCGTCATCTATACGAGGGGTGAAAAGATCGGCGAGGGTCAAAGACGGCAGCGCCGGCGTACTGGTCAGGGCAAATCCGCCCTGCTTATCCGGCTGGTAGTTCTCCCAGGCCAGCCTGAAAAAGTCGAGGACAGAGAAATCTGGTGGGATTACGCTCACCTGGCGAGGAACAGCCGCTTGCAGCAAGGCGTAATAATAGCCATTTAAACCCCACATCAGCTTGTTAATCTCAGTCATCAGTCGACACATGGTATCTGGCTCGTTCGAGGCCCAATGGACCAGGTCACGGTGAACGGCCCAGGGTGGGAATTGAACGGCCATGGCCAGCAGCCTGGCGCCTGTGCCAGACCACGAGTCTATGAAGTTGAGTGATTTATACCCCCCCTGGATGGCAGCCGGGATCAGGCGAGTGGTCAGCCAGTTGTAAACCTGCGCCGGGTTGTTGGGCGCGGGCGCTTGCTTTAAAATGGATCGCCCTGCCTGGGTACGCTGGCAAGCCTCTTTGAGGCCGGTCAGAATATCCTTCTCCCCATACGGGAATCTGCTATGCGCTTCTTGAACCAGGGCCTCCCAGCTTAACAGGGGGTAGGGTTCCCACGTGGGATCGCGGAGGGCGTAGACAAGGTAAGTTCCGCCGACGATATCGGGTCCCATCCCTCGCCCGTTGGCATCCTGGAAATCCCACATGCTATGACGGAGACTTTCAAACAGAATCCTGGCAGCCTCGATATAGTGGTCCCAGACCTGGGGTGTTTTGCTGGCGTATCCTGAGCGTGGGAAGGCCCTGTCCACCTGGTGATACAGGGCCTGGACCACTTGAGTGGGTTGGTGGGTGCGAAAGTCCTGCATGGCCAGTGCCTGCAAATGCTCCGGCATGGCAATCAGGCCGTTGTTGACCAACAGCAACCAATGAAAAAAGACCTGGTGAGGTGGCGTGTTCACCACCCCTTCAACCTGTTCCAGGTGTTCGAGGATACGTTGAGTGTAAGACCAGGTACCGGCCAAGCTGAGATCCGGTATCTGCCCGGCTGGCGGCGTCTCTTCTGTTTGAGAAAGCGCGGCATTCATTGAAATACCCCGACCCCATACCTCGGAGCGGTTTTGCTGTTTAGCTATTTTTTTTAATTCACGTATTTTGCGTTTGTTACGTGATGACATAATTTCTCCTTCTGAGAGAGGTGATATACGGCGGCGGAAGATGCGCCGGTTTAGGGAGTTGGTTGTTCCTGCCCGTTGGATGGCGGCTCCAGGTTGACCTGGCCGCTTTTAAGATTGATGAGGATGGGAGCGCCAATCAGCTCGCCTACTGCGGACGATTCCGCTGCCTTGAGGCGGTCAAAGATATCCAGAACGATCGTCTCTTCGTCTTGGAAGGTAATATGCAGGCAGCGCTCCACCCCGCCGACGAGGCCGATGAAATAGCCTTCCAGTTTTTCCATGTGGTAAATGTGTCGCTGTCTGCCATTCTTTTTAAGCTCCTTGCGGGCTTGAAGCACCAAGGCTGGGTCGGGTTGGAATAATTCATAGACCCCTTCGGCCTCGGGAATTTCGGCCAGGCGGCACAGAGCCAGGTGAACCAGTCGTTCGGCCTGGAAGGGAGCCAACTGGATATTCTCGATCACCTGCTTGCAAACCCCGGTAAACCAGCTCTTAAACTGCTCCGGCGACGTGGCCACATCTTCCTCGATCCGTTGGGTGACAACAGCCGTGACGTAGGCGATATTTACCTGCTCGACCAGTCCCTGGGTCATGCGGGCCATTTGATTCAAACTGGATACCAGGTGGCCCAGGTCGCGCGCCGGCAACTGCCCCTGGGCAATGAGTGTTTCGAGAGGCAGCACGGGCCGGTCGGGCCGAAATTCCCAGGTGCCCCGCTCTTCCGCGCTGGGGTGGATGTTGTAGAAGGTCAGAATATCAGCGATTTCGTCTTGCTCGCCGGCCTCGCTTTCTTGCCAGCCGGTTGACAATCCGTTCAGGATGACCTCCTGAGCGATCAGGCTGGCCACCATCTGCGCGTCGTGGACGGCCAGGTTGTATGTTTTTTGAGGAGTGTTGTTGTTGGTCATCTTTCTTTTTCTTGGCTCCCTTTTTCCTTTTGGATTGATTCATGTCCCGATTTTCAACCAGGGTTATGTGGGTCTGGCGTTTGGCCGGGGTTCGGACGTGGCTGGTCGAGACCATGACCACAACCTGCCCATCGGCCAGGCTATAGCGGGAAATCACTTTGATATCCTTATCGAGAATTCCCTTTCCAGTCACTATCAAGGTATTAACCTGGCGGCGCTTGTCGTCGACGTCGCCCCAGTCGCCGGCGATGTGCCGTTGCAACAGGGTCAACCCGCTCATCCCCAACGTCCGCAAGGCCTCCTGTGCTTGCGGCGAGTAGTAAATTTTGCCGGGAGGAAAAGAATTTTCAGAAGAAGATGGCATAAACTTTCCTTTTCTACAGATAATAGCCGTGGGTTGACCCCAAAATCAGAGCCAACCCGCCCAGCTAAGGTAAAGTTGTTTTTTGGATTCGATTTTGTCAGGTGGTCAACTCTTGAGGCAAGGCGGCGGAAATAAACTTGACCGCAGCCTCTTCAGACAGCCACAAATTGTCGTCGGAGGATGGCTCTGCTCCTTTTTCAAATTTTGGTTAGTCTTCTAGCTCTTTATAATCGCCCTCCGCAAAGAAATTAAAGAGCCCGATCAGGGCGTTTTGATGCTGCTCACTCCATTCAAGCAGTCTATCGAACTGATGGAGGACAGCTTTGGCCTGCTGCCAGAAGCGCCGAACGGAGTCAATCTCCCCCCAGGAGAAACGGTAATGGTAACCTAACCGGCAAGCTACCCCTTCTTCGAGCCATCTTACCGCTGGGTTATCCAGGAGAGGATTGCCGCTGGTGCGGGTCGACCAGCGGGCCAGGTCAGGCAGCATACGTACCAGCTCCGGAAAGCGATACGGGTACCTTTCGACCTCGTACAGCCGCTCCCAGGCTGCTTGCCGTTCAGCCTCAGTCCAGGCATCGTCAAAATAATCGTAGACCTCTAATCCAATCAATAAATCAGAACTCATGGAAGTCAGGGCTTTGTCGTCGGACAGCAGGATATACATCAATTCTATGAGCGGATAATCATGAATGGTCTGGATCGAAAAGCCGTACTGTTTTACCGGGATATGGCGGAGGAAATAGGCCAACAGCTTCCCGTTTTCGGCCTCATCGGACTCCCAGATATGCAGGCGATCCTTGAAGTCTGCCCAGTTAACCTCAAACCAATCTGCTGCCTCTGCGGTTTTAAGAATGTGGGTCAAGATTTCCGGCCAGATCGGGTGGGATAGCGCTGGGTATCTCTTAAAGGATTCGGGGAAGAGTTGTTTGAGTAAGAGGAGCGCATTTCCGGTCCGGCTATACGCTTGCAACCACCGGGTCATAGCCTCCAGCTTAACCGGGCGCAGGCGACTGAGCGCTGTGGTGGGCTTGAGTTGATCTCTGCCGGGCCAAGAGAAAGAATCAGTTGTGGCGGGGAGGTCAGGCGAGGTGGCAGAAGGCGGAGGAATCGGCGGGACGAATTTTAGCAAGGGTGACTGCTCCCATCATTTGGTTTGTTATGCCTTGCTAGCGAGCCTGCTCAAAGGCTGCTATATCCCCAGGACGAAAAGCCAACAGGCGACCTACCCGAATAATTGGCCCTATTGCCACACCCCGACAAGCGAAATTGCGTGATCGCTAAAATCAAAATAAACTGCAGGTAGAGGAACGATAAATGATGGAAGCCCAACCGGCCTATTGGGCCGAGCCACTCACCTGGGAATTTGAAGCCAGGATTACGCAAAAAACAAGCCTGGATAATGGCCAATTTGAGGTCACTCTGGAAAAGAGTTACTTTTATCCCACCGGAGGTGGCCAACCTCACGACACCGGGGCCTTGGGGGAGGCGCGAGTCATTGATGTCTTTCGGGCTGAGGATGGGACGGTCGTGCATCGGGTTGAGGGGGATGTTTCAGACCCTGTGGTGACTGCCCGGATTGACCGCGACCGGCGGCTGGGCCATATGCAGCACCATTCCGCCCAGCATATCGTGTCGCGCGCCCTGGAACAGATCCTCGGACTGGAGACGCTCTCCGCCAGGATCAGTGCCGACTCTCCCTCGACCGTTGATGTGCCCGACGTCGAGGTGAGCGGGTCTGATCTGGCCCAGGTCGAGCATCTGGCCAATCAACTTGTGTTCGAGAACCGGCCGATCAAAACCTACTTTATTACCGAAGATCAACTGGAAACAGTGCCTTTGCGCCGTCCACCCAAAGTGAGCGAGCAGATCCGGGTGGTTGAAGTAGAGGCGTTTGATTACTCGGCCTGTGGCGGGACGCATTGTCCTTATACGGGTATGATGGGTCTGATCAAAATCGTGAAAACCGAGCGGAAGAACAAAAAGCTGCGGCTCCACTTTGTGGCCGGGCAGCAGGCCCTGACCTATTTCCAACATTATCAGCAGGTGGTGACCGACCTATGCCAGCAACTGAACACCCGGCCTGAGGAAGTCGTGAGGCTAGTCAACCGGCATATGGCGCAACTGTCGGTGGCAGAACGGGAGATAAGGAGCCTGCAGGCCGAGGTCCTATCGTTTGAAGCCCAGCAGTTGAATGCCCAGGCAGAACCCATCGGGGCGGTGCGCCTGGTGACGAAGCTCTATCCGAATCGGTCGATGAGCGAGCTGCGCGAATTGGCCAAGCGGTTGCCGATGCAAGATAATTTGGTGGCTGTGTTAGGTGGGTACGAGGGTCAAAAATTGACCTTGGTGGTCAGTTGCGCCGCAGGAGCCGAGAGCAGCGCCCGAGAGCTGCTGGCCCATTATCTAGCCCAAATAAAGGGCCAGGGCAGCGGCGATGCCCAGTTGGCTCAGGGCGGTGGTAGTGCCACCCCTGAGCAAGTAGAGCAGCTGTTGGCCCAGACACGGGCTTTTTTAGAGAGCTAAGGGCGAAAGGAGCATTTCAATGGCCGACGAATTTAGGTGTGACACCCCCGAGGTGCGGAGCTTTATTGGCCAGGTCAAGGAGATTGTGGCTGGAACCGACTCGGTCACGGAACGGCTGGCGGCCATCCGACCGCTGTTTAGCCAGATGTTGGCTGATCCCGGCTGGCTGCCTGAGGAATTCCGCCGCACCTACGAAGCGGGGGGCATGGGCCAAGGAATTGCCAACTGGTTGTTGTACCGAGATACCACAGGCAACCTGTCTTTGTCGGCATTGGTGCTGTCGCCCGGTGCAGCCACCCCGGTACACGATCATCTGGCCTGGGGGTTGGTGGGGCTGTATGTGGGCGAGCAGGCGGAGGAAGTCTACGAACCAGTGGCGCCGGTCGGGGCTGAAGATAGCCACGCCGATTTGAAGTTGGTCGCCCAAAATCGGCTCAAGGGTGGCTCTTTCTACGAGCTGATCCCGCCAACCGGCGACATCCATCGGGTCATCACCACCAGTGCCGAACCCTCCATCTCCCTGCATTTGCTGGGCAACGATGTGGGCTGCGTCTTACGCCATCGTTTCGAGCCGGCCACCGGCGAGGTCGCCCCGTTCCGTTCAGGCTATACCAACCAGGATTGTCAGGCGAATTGACAGCCTTCACACCTACCCCGCCGGTGAGCATGGCTAGGTCGCTGCCTTCGACTCTGCACCGCAGCCTTCCATTTCACTTGCCGCGGTGTGTCAGCGTATCCCACTGGGCGCCACTCAGTTCATAAGCCTGGCCAAAGCCCAGCACCAACTGGCCTGAGGTGGGGCTCAATTTGAACAGTTGAAAATCAGGTAGGGCTTCGAGCAGTTCGGCCATTGGGCCAAAGCGGTCGTGGTACTGGGCTATCACGTGGTTCCATTCCAGGCTATGGCGAGTGAGGGGAGTGGCCTGGCATTGAAAAGTCAACCGCTGGCGGGCAAAAAGCTGTGCTGCGGCGGCTTCATCTTCAATGAGCATCAGGTTGGCTTGCCCCTTGTGCTGCAGATTGGCCGTATGGGCGGCCAGTTGACTGATAAAGATGTAGAACTGCTTGTGCTCGTCGACAACATAGGGCGCATAGCTGACCAGGGGCGAGCCGTCTTGATTCACCGTGGCCAACATTAGGCTTTGCTGATGGCTCAGCAGGCGCTCATAGGCCCGGTAGGCATCGGCCAAGTTGTTGTTGGTGTCACGCATCAAGACCGATCCCTTCTTGAGGAACCTCTCGGCAGAGCATAAAATTCGCGGCGGTCATACTCATCACCACCTCGTCTACCTGGTTCAGGACTTCGACGAAGGAGCGGACGATTCCCCGATCCGGCTTTGATCGGGAACGCTTGGTTTCCAGGATGGTCACCCGCACCGACAGCGCGTCTCCGGGCCGCACTGGCTTGAGCCAGCGCAGTTCATCAATCCCAGGCGACCCCAGGCTGGCAACCTTGGAGAGGTAATGATCCACAATCAGCCGCATCATCAGGCTGGCAGTGTGCCAGCCACTGGCAATCAACCCGCCAAACACCGTCTGCTGGGCAGCTTCCGGTTCGACGTGAAAGGGTTGTGGGTCAAAACGCCGGGCAAAGGCGATCACCTCAGCTTCCTCGACCGCAATGGGGCCGAACTCGTGGACCGAGCCGGCGACGTAATCCTCGAAGTAGCGGTTTTCAATGGGGACAGTAAACATAGCCTTACTCATCAACCTCGTGAAATATGATTTTGATTCAGCAATGGGATCTGGCGTATTTGTTAGGGGTCATTATGGCCTTAGTGTACTCCAAAAAATAGACACATTCAAGCCGTAAGAGGATTAACTTCAAGCGAGGCCAAGGGGCTGCTCCTCGAACCAACAGCTGGGTTACCCGGAATTGTTACCCTGCATCTCTTGGGATCAATGATGGAGCTATCTAAAAGGATTTGAACCACAAGCAGAAGCCTGAATATACCCACCGTTGTGCTATAATAATCGCAACTCACTCAAATTGCTTACCCTTATATAAGTGTTTGATAAACGCTGGGCTATCATGCCTTTCCATCAATCTTAATAACAAGATTGAGCAACTTGAGGCCAGGAGTTTGCAATGGTTATTAGCTTGGGCGTGAGAAGGGCTGAGGTAGGTTGAAGCGGTCTGGGTGAGGATGCCGGCAAGCTACCTTATCCAGTGGTCAACAGACGCGTTCCCAGCCCTAAAGCTGACGGAAGAAGAACTGATCCGGCTCTGCGCCTGCTGGCAGGCAACCAGCGGGTTGTCGAAACGCCGGCGCCGTTCAGCTCAAGAATCTCTGGCGGATGGTTTGGGCCACTCCAGGTCTGGTGGCTTCTTGTTGGCCATAGCTCACCGGCTTTCTTTGTTCTGGCCAGGACTGGCTTTTCCCGTCATCGTTTCCACAATCAGCCGATGCTTCTCTTCCCAACTCTGGGCGATCCCCATTAGTTCAGCCATCCACTTAAGCCCCTCAAAGCCAAATTTGGCTGTTTCAATGGCTCTGGGGCTGTGACGGGTCGAGACGGCCGGCAGATGAGCACTCCAACCAATCTCCCCGGTTCTGTCACAGTTGATCCAGGGATGCTGAGTACCCACTCTTTCGATGATTGGCTCCTCATCTTCAGAAGTAACCCACGGGTCACGATTGAGGATTACATAGCCGTTCTGTTCGACCAGGCTTAGACGGGTGAAGCAATCTTTCCACGCCGGGTCCGCTGAAACCGTGAAGTAACTGGGCAGCCGGATAACATGGGTGGTACCCATACAATTGATATCCCGTTGGTTTCCCTGGGCGACCTGAGACCACCAAAAAAGTCTGCTCACCACCTCAGGTTCCAGCCGGATAACGGCGAAGAGGAGGCGATGCCCCTCATCAGGGGGTCCCTCCCGAAAATCGGTCTGCATCACGAGCCAGTAACGCTCAGACAATTCGGTCAGTTTCTCCGGTAGTTCTCTAATGGCGTTTCCGGCCGACTGATACAAAGACCACTTGCCCTTTTCCCAGACCTCGCGGCAGCGGCCGTGGGGGAGATACCAGTCCCGATCTTCGTCGAGCGGAATACGTTGGCGGGCGGCCTCGGCGTGAAACGTCATTTCCTGGGCAACCACGGGGCGATGGCAAACCGGACAAAGATCGCGCCCGATGACTTCCCAGCCCTCGATGCGGTAGTGACCCACGGGATCCGCTTCTTCTGACAGGATTGGTTCGACCATGTACCATACCGGATAAGCGGCGGTGAGGGTGTAGGGCGAGTTGCCGGTCGTACAGACTAACCAGTGATGCAGCAGGTAACGCTGATTTTCGGTCAGGTCTTTCAGCGGGGGCAGTCCCTCACTATTGAAATGGACCCCTATCCTGCGGCTGGCACGTTGGTGCACCAGCTCGGTGATGACTTCTGTCAGCGTTTCATCTTTTGCTTCCTGACTGAGCAGGTGGCGTAGGTGACCTTCGAGGACGGCTTTCTGGTGATCCGTTAAGCCGCTGACGCGAACGTAAGCGCTCAACGGCCACCACTCCCCCTCAATCTTCCAGGTATAGCCGCTCGTTGAATCTTGATCGAGTTCCTGAAGCGTAGGGACCAGCCCGCTCAGTTTCCACTCGTACAAATCGCCAATGTGGTAGGTATACAGGCCTGGACGGAGGCTGGTGTGGGTCGGGTCGGTTTGGGCCAGGTGCTCCGAAGATAGATTTTTCCCGGCGGGTTTTTGCCGGGGATCGCTGCCATTTTTATAAACCATATACAGGAGCAGGTTCCCACTGCGGGGGATCAGGTAGCGGGTTGCTCCCAACCAGGTATGGCGAGGACTCCCATCCACCACAAATCCGGGATCTCCTGCCGTGTGCCTGACGCTGAAGCTGGTGTTACACGAGCTGCAATAGACTGCTGCGAAATCAACCGAAACGAACTCGGTTCCGCCGCACAGCGGGCATTTGATCAGCCCAAAGGGCGGAAGATGGTCAATATGTTCAATCTGTACGCCCCAATCCTCGAGGATCGCCTGGTCGAGGGTGCGGAAGGCCGTCAGTGCGGCAATGACCTGGAGATGGTCTTCTGGCCAGGCTTCGTCCAGGGTGAGAGCGCGATCCAGGGCCACGGTTTCGCCGCTGGCTAGCCGGTATAGGTATTCCACGCCAGGTTCCTGCCCTGGTGTGACAACGCTTTCCTGGTTGGGACCCAATTCTAATAACCAGGTGTCAGGATTCAGAGAGATTTCTTCACCGCCCAGCAGTACGGCGTAGCGGAGATGAATATCCCAGTAGCGGGGACGGGTAAAGGTCATGGAAGCTTTGAGTTTCCAGACCTTGGCTGAACCAGTCTTTGTTTCTTGCACAGTAGACACTCCTAAATTTTGAATGGGAAAAAGGTGGATTTGAACTCCTTGTATCAAGATGCAGCCTGACTATTGTTTTGTTTAGGCGACCCAACAGGGCGAGCAAACACTATCCTTCCTCCGTGAGCGCTAAGCGATTGAGATGTTCTGCCTTCCCCTACCCTTGGGCAGTTACCCCTCGAAAGATCCCAGGAAGGTACCTAAAAACCCCCTGGAAAGAGTCCCGTAATTTGGGGCGGTCGGCCGCGATTTTGGCAGCTGGCTGCGAAAGTCAATTGAGCGATTGGGGTCGGGCCAGACCACCACCAGCGAGGAGACCAAGGCCAGGGTGAGCGATTGAACCACAAAACGCTCACTCTCTGAAAGACCGCTAAATGACCCCTGGAAATGGTCCGGTAAAGAGCGTGGGGTGGATCGCGTCGGCAGGCTGGGAGCGGTCACGGGCCGGATCCGCGCCTGACCTCCTAGAAATACGCAGGAAATATGCTAAAACAGGGCGAGAGATAGCCCATAAACCGCCAGGAAGATGTCTGAAAAGAGTCTGAGCTCAGGGTAGAAGTCACCCAAGCGGGCCGACGAGCCTGAGTGCTGCTGGATCAACTCCTGGAAGATAGCTAAAAAGAATCCGGTGAAGTGCGCCCATCCCTAAAAAACTCCTGGAAGATGGATAGAAAGGAGCGCCGGTGGAGCGAATTGCCCAGGGTGGGCGAGAGCCTTGGAAGGCCATCCCCTAGAAAGCTTCAGTAAATGGGCTAAAAGATGGCAGAAAGACGGCCAGAAATGGGCAGGAAAGCGGCTAGTGGCTAGCGGGAGTCGAGCCAAAGCGCAAGTCCTCCCAATGCGGAGGCTCGTAAGCCTTTCACCTCATAGGCCCTTTCCCATTAATCATTTCTTCTCTGAATTCGAAAATCGAGATTTTTTCAGGAAGAGGTGTCCAACCTCGACGTCGCTCTCATTGGTAATGGAGGATAGGATTAAGGTGCCGGCTGAAATTTTTCCCGAAACAGGTCTTGAAAAGTCGGGCTTATCAGAATCGGGGTAGGTTCGCCTTCCTTTGCCTCCGTCTCTAGTTTTAAGATAGAGCTTTGGGCTGCCTCGACACCCTCGGCTTGAAGGATAGACTCTGCTTGTTCCTCTGGCGGGACAGCTTGAGTGGTGGCGCGGCGTTTTTTCATCTCTGCGTCGACAGCCTTCAATAATCTTGGATAAATGTGAGGCCAGACTGCTCCGGCTGTAGTAAAGCCAAGGGCGACCGCACGGGTAATTGGATCACTGGAAGCCACAAAGCCTGTCTTGAGCTGGAGATGTGGGTTCCAGCAGATAGCCTCTTCCCCATCTCCCCTACGCTTCACCTCAATGCCAATGCGGGTAAGCCAGGCGAGCATGTCATCGAAGGGGGCAAAAGTCATCTCAAGTACACGCCGGGTGATCAAGTCAAGGGGGATATTCTGTTTGTGGGAACTCTTGCGTTTCTTGTTCATTTCTTATTTCCGGTTGGGATAATTTGTCAAACAAATAGTTGGTATCCGTGCTAGTTTGGCGAATAGAAAAATCTATTGAGCATGCTACGAAGAAGCTGGACGTTTTCATGAAACGATAGGGCGAGCAAGAACTTCACCATCCGTGAGGGTATCAGGTCGCTTAGGCAAACATCACTCACAATCCAGCTGGTTGTCCCTTTTTCGTCATCGAGATAAGGAACAACTTCAATCAGATCAGACAAGGTGATATTACCAGCATGTTCCAATGCAGCGTTATCCTTGATGATGATGCAATTATCCGGGTCGTTGAAGTAGCCTTTGTGAATACTAACGATCCGAACCAAACGGCCGAACAAATAGGGATGGTCAGAACCGATATAAAGAGCGTCTTCTCCAATTTTCATAATAGTTTCTGTTGTTAATAGAGTGGCGGATAATTTTCGAAAAAGATTAGGAAATCGTATCCCATCTTACCAATTGAATATCAGCAATATATAGCTGAACTACTAGGAATTATCCTCTGCCAGTCGGTGAACCGAGCAAGTGAATGACTGGGCTAGCTGCTGAGCAGAATTCCCCTCCTGAGCTGAATCTATCCTATTCGAGAAAAATTGTCGAAGTTCTGGATTTCTGTCAGTACTATCGGTAGATAGACAAAACGACGAATTTTCATTATAATAACTGTAGTCTTTTATTATTAAAGCGAGCGAATCTTGTGGATGCAGGATATGCGTTAATCGAAAAAGTAGCAGGATACGCTGGTCCCCAAAGCCAAGACATTGTGGAATGTGCTTTGGCTCTGGCTACTGAAGCATATGTTGAGAACTATCGCTTAGATGGTCACCCTTACATCCACCATGCTATTGCCGTCGCTGAAATTCTTGCTTCTTGGAGTGCTCCAGCAAATGTCGTAGCTGCTGGGTTATTACATGACGTACCGAAGGAAATTAACTCCTCACTACCATCGCTTGAACTTATTCAAACAAGATGCGGTTCACAAGTAGCAGACATAGTGCAAGGAGTAGTGCAACTAGCACGACTTAGCCCCACCTTTCCTTCACGCAAGATCGATGAGCCGTTCGACACCGTAGAACATCTCGCCAAGCGATTGCCTTGGGTCACCTTAGTACTTCAACGAACTCCACTGGCCGTCGTAGTCAAAATAGCCGATCGACTGGACAACTTTCGCTCGTTGGATGTCTTGTCTTTAGAACAGCAAGAAGCTTTTGCTGCTTCTGTAATGAATATCTTTGCACCTCTAGCTGATCGGCTGGGAATGCGAGCAGTAAAGCGTGAGCTTGAAAACAGTGCTTTTCGCGTCCTTCAGCCAGAAGAGTTCCAAAAAATTAGAGAGCGTTATCCAATCGAGGCACGAGAAGCAGCAGCAAAAAGTATAATAGAAAATGCTCACCGACATCTTACTGGTAGAGGATTGGAGGTACAAGTAAGTTGTGCCCCTCATAGTCTCTACTCTCTGTATCGTCACGAAGTTGAGCGAGGTCAACCGTTTCCTTTTCATCTGGCTCAGTCCTTACTTATCCTCACAAATAACGCCTTAGCTTGCTATCAAGCGTTAGGGTTAGTTCATGAACTGTGGCCACCTCAACCAGGTGAGATCAGGGATTACATAGCTGCTTCCAAACCAAATGGTTATCGTGGGCTTCATACCCAAGTGCGTTATCAACCTGGTGAAATTTTAGGCGTACGAATCCGAGACAATGAGATGCACTTAGTAGATGAGCATGGTATGACTGCAAGCTGGCTAGGTGTCTCTGAAAGTCTTCTGCCCAACCTTCCAGAATGGAAAGAACCTCCCCCAGGTAAAATTCTTGTATTCACACTTAACGGTGATTTGAAGATTTTGCCTAAAGGTGCGACGCCTATTGACTTTGCTTATGCCATCCATCGGGGCTTCGGACATCAATGTACTGGTGCTGTAGTCAATGGTAGTATTGTTCCTCTAGATGAATCATTGTGCTCCGGTGATGTTGTTAAGATTTTGACAAGCGGAGCCAGTGTAGGTCCGTCACCCGATTGGCTCAACATGGTTAAGACATCCAAGGCCCGGCGTGAAATCCGCCGATGGCTTGACTCTCAGAAACCAGAAGAGATGGCGCAGAAAGGTTGGGATCTTCTAAATGCAAGATTACGTGAGCAAGGAGTAATGTTATCATATACTCAAACAACAGATCGGTTACGGACTATTGCTGAGAGCCTGGGATATGAATCTGTACGCCAATTACTAGCAGCGATCGGTCTTGGACGACACAATTTAGAAGCAATTCTTCCCAAGATACAGGAAGTATCTCAAAAAGTAGATAATCTCCACTCCTTAAAAGCTACGATTGTCTCAGTTGAAGAGTCAGGTCTGCCTCGTCGCTATGCTCGATGCTGCCGCCCACTCCCTCCAGATCTCATCGTGGGATACGTGACAAAAGAGAATCTTGTAGTTATTCATCGTGCTGATTGCGGCAATGTTCGCTCCCTAAGACCACTCATCACCGCGGAATGGGATACCATCCCCTGGCAATATAAGGCTGAGATTGAGATAATAGCCCTCGATCGGATTGGTCTAGTGCGGGATGTAAGTACAATTATCGCTGAAGTCGGTATATGTATGGCGAGTTTCCACGCCGATCAAATAGAGGATGGCTCTGCTCATATTCAGGTAGGTCTTGGTGATATTTCGGCACAGCAGTTAGATCATGTGTTTAATAGATTGAAATCAGTTCCAGATGTGCGCAGTATCACACCATCTTCTCCCAATATACCATTTAGATATACTGAACGTTCTGTTGTCGCCCATCACTTTACTAATCCCTATACCTTGGCCCCTGTCAGTGGGAATCGCTTTTATGGTCGCCGAGCCGAGCTTCGTGAGCTCGTGAACAATTTGCGGTACGTACGCCCCGGTGAAGCAGTATTATTTTGGGGACCACGTCGTGTTGGCAAAACATCGCTATTACTAGAATTTCAACGTACTGTTATGAGTGGTGAGGATTACTTACCCGTGTTCATTGACATGCAAAGGCTCAGTGGAAGCAATACAACTAGATTACTTTTTGACATAATGCGTGCAATTGCTCAAGATAAACACAATTCAGATATTACAATACCCACCTTCACACGAATAAAGCGCGATCCTCTTGGTTATTTTCGGAGCTTTGTCGAAAATACTCTCGCCTTATACGGCAAGCATATTGTACTTATCCTAGATGAATTTCAGATACTTTCTGGATTAAAAGAGGAACAAATCACTTTGTCCGATGTGAATAGATATTTTCGCAGTCTAATTCAGCATAGGAGTGGAATGAGTATCATTTTCAGTGGTGGTGGTGTCCTAGATAACCTTCTTCAGCAAGCGAATACATCATCCCTACTTGAGGTCACCCGTAACCAAAGGATTGGCTGTCTGACTCGCGAGGAGGCCCGACAACTAATTGTTGAGCCGGTAAAACGCGTCAAGTACGATTCCTCGGTTGTAGAACGTCTTCTAGATCTGACAGCTGGTCACCCCTACTATTTGCAACTGCTGTGCGGTGAACTAGTCACCTGTACGGATCAGGAAAATAATATTATAAAGAATGAGCATCTAAATAGACTACTTTCCGATTGGTTACCAGATCAGGGCGAGCAGTTTTTTGGCCACTTATGGGGTAGCGATAGTGGCATTGATCGGATTACTCAAAATTGGAACAAAATAGTGCTTACTGCTATTGCATTCAATGCTAACGAAAATCACTGGGTTAACTTTAGTCGTGTCGCCGACAACGGCGTAACTAAGGTTATCAACGAAACTATTCTGTGGCAGGTCTTACAGAATCTAGTAAAGATGGAAACCTTGGAAACTAAGGATAACATTCATTATCGGATTAAGGTCGAATTGTTTGAGCATTGGCTACAGGAGAATTATGCTATTCAACGAGTTGTTAAAGAGATGGGGGATAATTAGATTATGAAGAGCGAAATTTTAAGCCGTGAACCTGTTTTCGCGGGGGGAGAGTTCGTTGGTCGTGAGGAAGAGATCAATTGGATAAGTAGTATACTCGGGCGTCAGACACCTGAGAACTGTAACATAATTGGTGAGCCACGAATTGGAAAAACATCATTTCTATATCATATTTATAGGCAGAAAGTGGGTCTGCCACCTTTAAAAGCAGGTTTGTATGTATGGATAAGACTAACAGAACTCCGCGAACTTAATTCACTCACCTTTTGGCGTTATATATTAGAAAGACTATGTGAGGAAGAAAAGCTAGGACCATTAGGTCAGTACAGGGAGATAAAACCGAGAGATAAGGCCCATGAAGTCTTTTTTGATCTTGATGAGGAAATAAAGCGACTTTGGAAAGAAGTAGGATACGAGCGTATTATTTTCCTAATCGATGATGCCGAACTTGTACTTATGAGCGAAGGCATAAACTCTGAAGACCATGATTGGTTGCGTTCACTCGTAACTTACTATAAGGAGTGCTTGGCATTTGTCATGTCGAGTACTAATCCGCTACATTTATTACATAAGGAGCGCTTTAAAGATTCAGTCTCACCATTAATGAACATCTTTCATAGTCGTTCACTGAGTCTTTTGGCTCAGGATGGAGCCGTTAAACTAATTCAAGCCATAGCAAAAGCGGAAAATACCCAATTTTTAAATGAGGACATTAAATTTCTATTAAGCGAAGCGGGGCGGCACCCAGATTTATTAAAAATAGCTTGTGAATATTTAATCGAAGCTAAGGTGGAAAGCGACTCCCGTATTAGCGAAGAAATTTACGATGACGTCAGAAGCGATATGCGTTATGACGGTCATGTTCGTGGATTATGCCAAAGACTAATTGAACGTCGGACCGATCAAGAGAGAAAAGTCTTGAAATTAATGGCAGAGGGTAAAAATGAATTTGATGACCGTATCCTTCTGCGTCGATTGAAAAAGCATCTAGGTTTAGTGGAGGAGCGTGATGGAGAGCTAGCTCTTTTCTCCGATGCATTTAATTATTGGATGAGCCATGGGGATAAACAATCGGAGGTGGGGGAACCTTTGCAATCGAGTGAAACAATATTGGAATATTTACCAGAAAAAAGACAGGTTCGGGTTAGAAATGAGTTGGTTTCTCTTACTTCCCTTGAGAACCGCCTGTTGAACTATTTGACAGATAACATTGGTAGAGTCTGTACCTTAGATGAGCTTTTAGAAAATGTTTGGGGAAGGGGTAAGTCAAAATCTGTAGTAGAAAAAGCCATTAATCGGCTGCGGGCAAAAGTTGAAGTTGACGTTCAGCGCCCCAGGTATATTTTATCGGTGCGAGGGGAGGGATACATTCTCCAGAGTTTGACGATAGTTTGACGCACAAACAGATTCTGTAAGCAAATCTAGCTGACCTTAGAGGACGCCAATGGGCGTCCTTTTTTGTTCCTTTCACTTAATAGCATCAATTCGAATGTCAATAGCGTTCTACTCAATAATCTAGCTAAGGACTCGGAATAGTTAGTTGTTTTATCTAAATCTCTATCCGTAAAATAGGAAAGGTGTAAAAAAGATGTATCTCACTAAAATGGGTTTACCCAAAACAACCATTGAAAGCGAGAGTACGTCTTGAGTAAAAAGCATAACACAAAACCGGCGAATGTAAACTATTTCAAGCTGCCGCGCCCGCTGTGGCGGAAAATCAAAAAGCTCTTTCCCAAACCGCCCAAACAACCAGGACGAGGCCGCCCTCCGGCGGATAATCGAGCTATCCTGACTGGCATCTGGTACGTTTTGTGGACAGGCTGTCAGTGGAAGGCTATTCACAAAGATTGGTTTGGTGTCTGTAGTAGTGTCTTACACGATCGCTTTCAGACCTGGCAAAAACAAGGTCTATTTGAACGAATTCTACAGATTATGGTCCGTTTTTATGCTCGTAAACGGCGCATCCAGTGGCGCTGGCAAGCTGTAGATAGTCGCCATTGTGCTGCGCCGCTCGGCGGTCAGAAAACGGGCAAAAATCCAACCGATCGAGCTAAGTCGGGCAGCAAAATTCACATTTTGGTGGACCAACGGGGCGCGCCGCTGTCTGTCGTCGTCCCCGTTGCTAACCAACACGATAAATGGTCCGTCCAGGAACTCATTTTGGGGATCATTGTCGATCGGCCTACTTCGGCTCAACACTTGTGTGCCGATAAAGGTTATGATTTTGATGATGTTCATCGAGTGGTGTTTGAAGCGGGTTATATTGCTCATATCAAACATCGTCGCCGTCGGGGTGAACCAGAATTATATCCCATCCCTAGTGAGGTTTAGTATCCAGCCCGTCGTTGGGTGGTCGAACGCACCTTTAATTGGTTAATCAAACGCCGGAGTCTGCGCATCCGCTGGTGCAAAAAGCCAGACAACTGGTTAGCTTTGATCCAGTTCGCTTGTGCTCATATCGTTTTTAACATGGCATTTTACGGATAGAGACTAAGATTTTTGGAAATAATTGTCGTTTAGTCGTCGTTATTTTCTAAAACGACGACAACTTTTGCGGGTTTTGAATAAAGATGCTACAATAAAGTTTAGCATTGGAAATAGAATATCGGGCATTCTGTGGGGGATACAGTGGGACCAGAATTTTTGACCACGGATGAAATAGCGAAAAAACAGGCCGTGCACCGAAATACTGTCTCCCGGTGGATTAGAGAAGGTAAACTAGAGGCTCATCGCGATGCACGTCGATGGTTAGTACTCCCCGCCGATTTTTACAATTTTCTTGAGCGGGAACGCCGTGAAATATCTGTAATTACCGCCTCAAAGACAGTCGGTGTCCAGGTTGAACATAGTGCATCTATGGGTAAAGAGCAAACTCCCATAAGTAAAATCCCAAAATACGTGTGGGTGACCATTGGGGGCCTTACAGGTTTGCTTGTCATTATTGGCCTGTTACTGCAATTTACCAGCCTCTTACAAGATAGATACATGTTCGTATCGCAGAATGTTGATCAGGCCACACAGATTGCAATTTTGAATCGACAACTTGAGATTCAGAGTACGCAACTTGCAGTTCAGAAGGAATTAGCAACGTTACAAGCAAGCGAGGCTAGAGCTGGACCTGCAGCTACTGCTGTCGCCGAGAGAGAGAAAGAATTGTTGGCTACTCAGGAGGCGCTGGAAGAAGCACAACGCCGGTTGGAAGCGACTCGAACTGCTACTACGCCACAAGTAAGCAGAACGCCAACAGAGACATCCTCTCCCACTCCCACTTTTATATTATTCGAAATGACCCCATTCCCAACGGCCATTCTGACTGTTTGGAATACTACACCGACCATCACAAACACGCCTTTACCAAGGCCGACTCTTACCCCGACATTTTTACCGGCCGTTACTCCCACTTTTCTCCCCAGTGGAACTCCATCACAAATCTCTATCAACTTTTGGGCTGATCATACTAATCTCAGCGCCGGGGAGTGCACTACCCTATACTGGGATGTCGAGGGAGTTCGTGAGATATATCTGAATGGGAAAGGAGTTATCGGGCACGACAGTAAGCAAGTATGCCCCAAAATTACTACCTTATATGTGCTAAGTGTAGTCCATCAAGATGGCACGATTGAGCAACGTCGGATTAACGTACATGTAATACTTCCTCCAATACCATCCTTAACCTCGACTCCAATTGCGCCAATACCAACTCCGACACCTACTTTTGAAGCCACTTTGCCCCCCACACTTACCTCAACCCCAACTGCCACTTCAACATTAGCTTCGAAACCAACTATTATTGTCTCGGAACAAGCCGTCTCCCTGAGCTGTGAGCAAGCTCAAATTACTCTCACTGCTCAAGGGCAGGGAGCAGTTGAAGAACAGCGACTACCGCTGGATCTGATAATAGTCTTAGACCGTTCAGAATCGATGAGTAATGCCGGGAGCGACCAACGACAAACATTAACTGATCTCAAAAATGCAGCTAAAGTACTAGTTGATCAATTAGATCCCGCGTTAGATCAAGTGGGACTTGTCTCATATAGCGATTGGGGAGCGGTTGACCATCCTTTAAGCTTCGATTATCCCTCAGTTAAAAAGGCAATTGATTCACTGGTCGCCAATGGCAAAACCAACATAAGTGATGCTATCCTCAAAGCTCAACAGGAGCTAAATCTTCGGCGACGCTCAGGAGCCATTTCAGTAATAGTCTTCCTAAGCGATGGGATCGCTAATCGTGGCAGTGATGACCGAAGTTGTGAGAACTGGCCAGACACTCCTACCGCTTGTATCGAAGAAGCTATCAAACAAGCCACAGTAGCCAAAGGGCAGGATATAGTGATCTATGCTGTTGCCGTTAACTTGAAGAACATTGGCGACAGCCATGGTCAAGCGGTCGCGCAGGTGGCTCGGACTACTATGGGAACAATAGCTTCAGCGGTTGAAAATTATTTTGAAGCATCCGACACCAATACTCTTGATTCTGCTCTTAACCAAATCGCACAAGGGATCGTTAAAGTTGCAGGATATAATGTGAAGATAATTGTGGTTTTACCGAATGGTGTTAACTACATCTCGGACTCGGCTATGCCACAACCCTTCATTATTGCTGAGCGAATATTTACCTGGAAGCTCGGATTAGTTCCAATTGACGAAGTTCGAAAAATCATTTTCTCGGTGAGAGTAGACACCCCTGGTCCGAACGTGCTAATTAGCACCTACCCCGATACTCGCGTGGAATATTTAGATTATCAACACAGTCCACTAGATGTACCCTTCCCTGAAACCCATCTAGAAATCGAGTCATGTCCAACACCTACACCTATATATACCGATACAGTGGCACCAACCTCAACACCAACCGCTACTCCGACAATACCAGCGCCGACGAATACTTCAACACCTGCTCAAATATTAACTGATACACTCACTCCAACGGTGACGCCTCCGTCAACTGACACGCCTATACCGACCGCGACCGAAACACCCACTTCTACAGCAACGCCTCTATCAACCGACACGCCTATACCGACCGCCACTGAAACGCCCACGGTCACTCCAACGCCATCGCCGTTTCCAACTGATACCCCTGCCTTAGCGCAGACCCCAACACTCACGCCAACAACGGTGCCACAACCAACTGACACACCTACACCGACACCGGTTGGAACCCCGACGGTCGCCCCAACAGTGAGTCCAGAACCGCCTACAGCAACGCTGGAGGCGACATTAGAGCCTTCAACACCAACATTGGTACCCTCAACACCGACTTCAGAACCACCAACGGAAACGCCAGAGCCACCAACGCCAACATCTACAAGCGACGATGGTGATCAAAATCATGGTCATGGCAATGATAATGATCATGAGGACAACGACAATCCCGGCCAAGGCTGAGAGACACTTTCTTAAGTTGCATAACCAGCCAAGATTTGCTTATCATTACCTGTGGGAGTGAACCTGTCGAGTTATTCTCTTTCAATGTTGTTCAATTTATTCCACAAAATGAGGATGAGCCAGAATCGCTGGCCCTTGAGTAGTCTAAGTGCTTCCGAAAAATTGCCCGGTTAGCGTCCTGATTTCTGCCGCCACCTGACGCAAATCTGCATCGATTTCTTTGAGGGAGCGGAGGGGTGTATAGGCGAAGAAATACTTATTGAAGTTGATCTCGTAGCCAATGATAGGTACCCCCTTCACCACCGTTCGGGGGGCATAAGGTAAAACTTCTCGGGCCAGGTAATCTTGAATCTCAACGCCCAAAGGAATGTGTTCACTGTCCTGGCCGCGTTCCGGATCATAGGTTGTTACTCGTCGATAGCCAAAGCTTTGGTTAGGCAGTATCTGGCATGTGGGTCCGGGTTCAAAAGCCTGGTAGAGCGCCAGCGCCTCTCCTACCTTGAGCCTTTGCCGTTTTTCCCCCTCGTTGCGGCGCATTGGCTCGGTCAGCTTGGCCGCGTCGACCAACTGAATCTTGCCTTGGCGAGCCTGCCGCTTATGCCTGGTCAGCACCCAGACGTAGGTCTGGATCCCTGAATTATAAAAGAGGTGGGGCGGCAGACCGATAATAGCCTCCAGCCAGTCATTCTCGATGATCCAGCGCCGGATATTACTGGGGCCTGAACCAGCGTGGCCGCTGAAGAGAGGCGAACCATTGGTCAGGATGGCGACTCGCCCATCATCTTTTATCTTGTGAAGACAGTGCTGCAGAAAAAGCATGGTGGAGTCGTTGACGGGTGGGAGGTCGGCCTGGAATCTGGGATCATCCTTTACAGACTGCATGATTCCTCGCCAGCTTACTCCAAAGGGTGGATTGGCGATGATTCGATCAAACTGGTGGTCTGGAAAGCCATCCGCACTTAGAGTATCACCTATCTTGATCCGGTCAGGATCTGCTCCCCGCAGACGTAGTCCCGCTTTGGCGATCGCTCCAGCGGACGAGTTGCGCTCCTGCCCGAACAAATCGAAACTGCCTGGCGAGCAGTCGGTAGCGGCAAAGAGCATTCCGCCGATCCCGCAAGCAGGGTCGTACAGGCTGTACGGGCCGCCACCCTTCTGCCCTTCCAGCAGTAGCCCCACCATCAGTTCCACCACATCTGGCGGGGTCAGATACTCCCCGTTTTCGGCTCTCAAAAACCGGCGGGTTATCTCCTCGTACAGCAACCGGGAGCCGTTATCATTCAAGGTAATCTGGCCAAACTTCGCCAGAAGTAACGGCAAGAGATTCCCAGTTCGAGTCAGCCGAGCTAGCTGAGACTCAAAGTCCATCAGGTTGAGCCGTTCCCGGTCGGGGCAGGTGGCGAGGTAAGCGGCTAGCTGCCTGGCAGCCTCGGTAGGAAGTAGGCGACTTGCCGCTTCAAAGTCGAAGTCATTCAGCCGCCGGATGACTGCCAACGGTAGAATGACCGCCGCATAATCACTGTACCGGTAGTAATCGCGCAATAGATCGGAGACAGATTGGACGAATGCGATGTGATTCATGGACTTCCTTCATCATAACTCGTAAATCCCTCTACCGGGACTGAACCGCCGATCCAAACTCGCCGATACAGGACTACCAAATTTTCCTTATGAGCCCTGATCTTGGGGGTGAACCATACGTGCGCAGGTTGCTCGAAGGCAACAGGCTAGAATATCCCCACGTCGGGATAACTGTTCATTAGGAGCCGATATACTAAACATCGACTTTTTTCTTTCCACGGAAGGCTTCTACGTATCTCCCAGAAGCTGGTTTATCTCCGCTACCAGGTCAGTCGCTTCCAAATTTGCCGCCAGCATTTCCCTGGCGCGAAGGAGTAGACTCAAAAATTTCGGCGCCGCATCGGTGACGCCACCGGCAAAGGCGGCGGGAAGTAGAGTCTGACCGTCCCCGCAGTAGTACCAGCTTGGCGCCGTTTCGTCGCCGGCCAACCTGACCTCAAACGCTTCGAAGTAAAGCGTAGCAACCGCATAATCCACCTCTTTGGCCTGGGAGACGGGGTCAAACAAGGCCTCCCAATTTACCTGTTCCACAAAAGCAGCAATTGCCGCAGACGGATCATTGGCGGTGATCGGGTTGGGGGTTTTTGTGGCCACAATAGGATAGGCCAAAACGAGATAATCTGGCATGGTAATAGACTCCTTCAAGCGGCGCCGTGTTAGCGACGGCATCGCTTGAAATTTTTGGTTAGATTTACGTGGGTCTACCAATATGGTAGAATAGCTCTTGGAGACTGCTGAAAAACCCACAATAGCCAGCTCAACTTTCGAGATAATGAAGAACTCCTACATCTTGGGGTAGGGTGTTTCAGTTGGAGAACTTTTTCAGCACGCTTCTAACGGAGGGCTGTATGTCGAAATTTAAAATCCTATGTGTTGAAGATAATCCTGATACCCAACACATGCTAAGCTTCCTCCTAACCCAAGCAGGCTACGAGGTTATCACCGCCGATGATGGAGTCCAGGCTATTCAGAAAGCCAAAGCTTGGCGACCCGCGTTGATTTTAATGGATTTGATGATGCCTCGCATGAGTGGTGTTGAAGCCATCAAACAGTTGCGCCAACTGAAAGTAACCCAAGACATTCCTATTCTGGTCCTCTCGGCGTATCAGGACCAGGCCTTGATTGATGAAGCGATACAGGCTGGGGCTGATGATTATTTGATAAAAACCACTCTCCCTGAGGATTTAACGGATATTATTGACCGGTATCTGAAGATAGGTTCAGCCATGTTGTCCGGAAGGATGACCGGCGTCTATGCTTCTTTAATTCACTAACACGGCCATCGGCGGTGACAAACGTTTAGGATAATATGACCCACAGTCTCCTACCTGTTCTTGAATAAGTCGGAGAAGGAGGGCTGCCCGTTGGTCTTCCCCAAAGTTCCCTCGTCAAGCGAGGGCGGCGGCGGCAAGGGCATGGTCAGGCGACGGGCTTCATGCGGCCCGACCTCATTGAGAATCAGGGCAGCCGGTCCCTGGGCAGCATCAAGGGCAACCAGCCCATTGTTTTCCTCGGCTTCGCTGTAAGCGTCCAAAAAGCAGGCAATCGTAAAAGCATCTTGGGCCAGTTCGACGTAAAAGCCATTGAGGCCGTACAGCATTTTATTGATCGCAGTCATCAGGTGGACAATCGAATCGGTATCCTCACCCCCAAAGTGAAAGTTGACCAAGCCATGTTGTCTGGCCCAATCCGGGAAGCGAGCGGCCAGCGCCAGCATCATTGCGCTGGAGGTGGTTATATGAGGTCCCAAAATGATGGGATCAACGTAGGGAGCGATGTGAGGATACCATTCTTCCCAGTTTTCTCCAGGTGTGAGGGTAATAGGGTTATCGGGATGGTTTTGGCGGTACGCCAAGGCCGCTTGAACGATTGCCTCATAAACCATTTTATGCCCATCCATCACCGTGTGCCGGGCCAGGCTCAAAGCAACATGCCAGGGCGGAAAGAAAGGCCACCAATCCGGTCCGGGTTGTACCACGGCTACAAAAATCTGACCGATGATATCCGGGTTGATCGTCCAACTCGTGGCATATTGTTCCAATGACTCCTTCTGAACCATCGCTTGCAGCACGGTGAACATCTCGGCATAGGCCTCCTGCATCTCCCGATAAGTCGCCGGGTACTCAAGGGAAGTCCGCTCATATCTTTCGCGGGCCCGGCGAAAGGTTTCGGCCACTTGAGGCGGATCCTGTATCCTTTTACCGGTCATCACCATTGACTTCTGGTCAGCTCCATAGAATTTGAGCTGCCAATAGAACATGGAGATAAAATCATTCATGACGACATAGGGGCTCAAGTGGGAGATTTTACAGACTCGCAGGATACGCTCGGCGACCTCCAGGGCAAAGGGATTACTCACATTAGGGGGGTGATCGTCCGCAGTCAGTAAAAGCGCCTGGGGATGTGACGCGGGAGGGCGTGGTAAACGCCGTCGGGATAGACCCACTCGTGAGACATCCGGCGTCAGGTTGGGGAGAAACGGGCTGGGACTCATTTTAAGCAGCCCTTGTTTCCTCTTTTTATTTTTTCCCATATTATTGAAACTCCTTCACTCGGCCTGGATTGGAAGGGCAAAAGTCAGTTGCGCAAATAATAACGGCTAACCACAGATTTAATCTCTTCGCACCATTTCAGGTAATTTCAAGCTCTGAATAAGGCTGGATAAGAAAATTCCGTCAATATATCGGACAGAGCTTTCGCTTGTTAAAGCAAATTCAGATCAGCATCCCATAAGTCTGCCCTACCCCGGTTGGCTCCAGGCAAATTCATGTAGCTGAGCGCGGCATTCTTCAGATTCGCCACGTCCCGATTGGCCTCGCGTATATTTAACCAGAATCGAATAACTCTTTCGAGATCTACATACTCAAATCTCCTTTGCTAACTCTATCTTGGGTAGATATTACTTTCTACGCGAAATATCAGCCTACTCTTCCCCATTCTGGATAGATTGATTGAGCAGCCAGCGCAAGTCCTGAATCTCGTCTTGAGTAAGTATTAATGGAGGATGGACAAAGCGAATACTGAAGCAGGTCAAAAAGGCCAGTTGACCTGGTAGTTCACCGCCAGCACCTCCACCCTGCTCAGGATCATTGTCCCAGACAAGTCGGAAAAATCTGGACTTGCGGGGTGGAGGTTGGCGCTTCATACGCTCACCTCCTGGTAATTGATGGCCGTTTTCCCGACAGAAGTAATACTGATGACCTGACCTGCGGCCTCTAATTCCTGTTCGGGAAAAGCGAGTTGGCACCAACCCTTGGTAACTAACACGCGCAGGGTTGGGATGCGTAGCTCGGGTCCCCATTTCCACTCCAGCGGTTTCTGCGTTTTGGCATCGACCCAGTACGGCATCCCCATGCCGTTGAATTTTACCGCTGCCAAATGTTCAGCCATCTTTTGCAAGGCTGAACGCTGGACATCGGACGGTTTGGGACTCGGTTTAGGTCTTTTCATCATTACACTCAAATCCTTTCTGCCAGTGGAATATCCCGGCAGCTCGAGCGGTTAACTCCCCACATTGGTTCATCCTCTAGCGAAAGTGCTCAACCCAGCGTTCGACCGCCTGGGTGAAGGGTTTGGTGGAGGTCGGTATGGCGATGTACCAGTTCCAGTCGCAGGATTCTGCGTGGACCACAAACCCACCTTCATAATCACTTCGGTTATCTGAACGTTGACCAGGGTGGAGATAATCGTTAAAGCCGAAATATTTCTGAAAAAGCCTGCCTCGTATCTTAGAGACAATTTCAACCTGAAAGCCTGAGTAGCTACCAATTGTGCTCTGTATTTCCAGGGTAAGGACAGCTAGCCGGTCGTCGTCGAGCCGATACAGCCCCTGCCGGTCAAACCAGGTGATAGGAATTGACCATGCCAGCGATTGCACAAAAGCCTGTTTGGGGCTGATAAATGGAGCGGGTTGTGCTTTTTGGGACTGAATCGATTTCTTGTTAGGCGTCAACAGACCTCCTGTTTGTTTAAAATGTTACAGCCGCTTAGGGGCGGCTGTATTTTCCTGACCTAAAAAGGCTAATTGAATGAAGCTTCGTGATAGCCAACAGTGCTGGTATAGGATAATAATCTTCCGGGCACAGGATATGTAGCAACTTACCTTCCCAGGGATTCGTAACGGTCATGAAGAACCGAGAGCACCGCCTGGTTCACCCTAGTTTTGAGGGTGAGATACCTCAAGAAATGCGCCCCCAGATGGGCCTCCAATTCTTTCAAGAGCAGATAATAGTATTTGCCTTATATAATTAAATATAATAAAATATATCTATGAATAAGACCTACAGGCCCCACGAATTTGCCAAACTCATTAGCCGTACTACCCAGACCTTGCAGCGCTGGGATCGAGTAGGTATTCTCAAGGCTCACCGGACCCCGACGAATCGGCGTTACTACACCCACGATCAGTATCTTCAAATCATCGGCCAGAAAGCAGCTGAACAGCAGATTGTAGCCTATTACCGCGTATCCAGTGTTGGCCAGAAAGCTGAGCTGGTCAGTCAAAAGGCGGCTATCGAACAGTTCTGTATCGCTGCCGGAAAACCGGTGAGTTTATGGCTCCATGACATTGGCAGCGGTCTGAATTACAAACGCAAAAACTTTGTGATCTTGCTGGAAATGGTCGAACGGGGCGAAGTGTCAGAAATCGTCATTGCTCACAAAGACCGACTGGTGCGGTTCGGATATGAGTGGTTTGAGAAATTTTGTCGGGATCATGGCGCCACCCTGACGGTAATGAACGCCGAAAGTCTATCGCCGGAAGAAGAAATGACCCAAGACCTGTTGAGTATCATCCATTGCTTCTCCAGCCGGTTATACGGGTTGCGTCGTTATAAAAAAAAGATCATTGAGTTAATCAAGGTCAATGAGGACGATCAAACGGATCAGTCATAAACTCAATCGAGGCAAGTTTGAAGCCTTGCGCGAGGTTGCTTCGGCCTATGCCAGAGAAAAGCAGGAGCATGGGCCGGTGTACCATGACGACGCCCTGTTTGGGGCACATGCTAGCGAGCGCACCCGGCGGGATACCTTGGTCAAGGTAGACAAGTACAGCAGCCCACATGGGGTATCGGGTCGGATGTGGAAGTTGGCCCAAAAAGACGCCTACGAAACGATCAAAAAGGAGTGGGCCGGGCTGGCTGAAGCCATCAAGCCGCTGATTGGGGCGCACCAGGCCGGTAAGGATGGAGAAGCACCCTGTGGGGTAGTCTGGACCGAAACGCAGTTGCGCTATGCCTACTGGCTGATTTACACCCCTCAGCGGATGGCCGAATTCGTCGCCGGTCAGGCCTCGGTTCCATCGCACTTCGACATCGAACCTCGCGAACAAAAGGTCGTCCGAAATTATTTGCGGCGGGTCATCCGGCGCAAACGAGGTCGCCGACCCATGGTCAGGTTGGAGCGCTCGTTTGTGTTGGACCCTGATATGTATGACCTTGAGATCACCTCGGCCGGAACACAGATCCTGGCGGTGACCAGTCTGACCCCACGAAAGCGGATTAGAATCCCCTTGACCGGCTATACCGTCATCTCCGGCAATATTCGGGTGGTGCTTGACCCCGACCGGCAGCGGGTGGAAGTTCATTACACCGCCAGATTGAAAATACCCGGAGCACAAACAGATGAGGTGGTGGCGGTCGACGCCGGCCTGACGGAAGTCTTTACCGATGAAGCAGGCAACCGCTACGGTACTGGCCAGGGTCAATTGATTTACGATGAATCTGAGCGGATTTTGCAAAAGAACCGCAAGCGGAACAAGCTGTACCAACTGGCTGAAAAGCACAGTCAACAGGGACGGCATAAAAAAGCACGAAATATCCGCAAGTTCAATCTCGGTAAAAAGAAGCAGAACAAAAACAAACGGAAAAACCGGATCGAGCTTGAACGCCAGATTAATACGGCCCTCAATGAAATTGTTGAGAAAAGACAGCCTAAGGTCCTGGTGACGGAAAAACTGGATATTCGAGGCAAAGCTAAAAGTAAACAAATGTCCCGCCAGGTCAGTTTATGGCCCCGTGGAACATTGAAAGAAAGAACCGAGTTCAAGGCGTCGGCGGCAGGTTGCCGTCGAAGGCAGGTCAACCCGGCGTATACCTCTCAAACGTGTCCTCGGTGCTGGTTCGTTGACGGGCAGAACCGCAAAGGGGACAGATTTAAGTGCGTGAAGTGCGCGTACGAGCAGGTCGCAGACCGAGTTGCCGCCCTGAACCTCAAAGCAAGACTTACTGACCCCGATATTACCCTTTGGACGCCGAAGGAACGGGTCAAGGCTATCTTGCTGGAAAGGTTTGCCGCTCAACAGCGGTTTGCCGTTTTGGAAACCGTGGAGCCGAAAGGTGAAGCGGGGACTGTTTTGGGCATAGACTCCAGTTGCAACATAGCCCAGACCCGATGGGTGTTATCAACGGAGCGCGAAACGACCGGTACAATCCTGGTGACAGGGGAAAACGCCGGTGCGAGATGTAAGCGAGCGAGTTAATACGTTTGATTACATTTCAGGAAACAGACATAGACTACACCTTTAGATCACCGGTTGCGTTTCAGCTAACATCTGCGGCGGGGTTGGTCCGTTATTCCCGAAGACGCTCGCTGTCGCCGCTGCGGGAACTGTGGCAGGCACGGCTGATTTCTTCTGACGCGAGTCAATCCAAACCAGGGCCGCGAGACCGATCAGGGCGATACCCAGGCTCACTGTTATTTCTCCTAGTGACAGCGGCCGGGAGCGCGGGGAAAATTTCCCCACCCCTCCAAATCTCAATCCTGCTCTACCGGCCATCACCCAGCCTATCTCTGACACAACAGCACGAATGAACGCAGTTACAATGATTAAGCTGTAGATATTGAACGCCAGGACGAGGACAATCAGCAAAAAGTTGATCACCTGGGGAAATAATGTTGAGCCTTTTTTGAACATACAAATTTTCCTCTTCTTAGGGGGTGACATAGAAAACGTGAGCCCGCCTCACCTCATCAGCCGGTGATGCGAGTTTTAGGTAACGAGACAAACAGCAAGGGGAGGCGCGGCTCCGCCAGGACAGAGCCGCACGGCGGATTAAGAGCTTGTATGAGCTGCTTCAGCTTCTCCAAAAGCCGGGTGTAGAAGTGCATTTCCAGGGTCAGGGCACGACGCCATTCTTCCTTGGTCGCGGGATCGAATGGTTGACAGGCCACGTACCTCTCGGCCAGCCTGGAACGGCGGTGTTCACGTTTGATAAATTCCCGAAACGAGCGAGCGCTGGTGAGGGGGAGCATAGATAGATCAATGATGCTTCGTTCTTCAGTTACCGCTTCTTCGACAGACCGCGCCAGGTAATCGAAAAACTCCCAGTCTCGGAGAATAGCGGCCAGTTGCAGGAGCGTTGACGGTTTTCTAAACCATCTGGAGGAAGGTCCTGGAAAATATTCTCGGCTGTTTCGCCAATCTTTTAGCTCTATCTCCAGCCGCGAAGCGGCGTACTGCAAATGACCTTCCAGGATCAGCATATCTGCCCAGGACAAATCCTTCAAATTTAGCGCCAGCGGGCACGTGGTCTCGGCCGGGATGTAGCTACGCTTTGCGAAACTTGGGGTGAAGTGGTGAAATTGGGTCATCTGTGTCTTATAATCCTTCTACAAAAGTGGGCTGGGTGAGGCCAATCGACTGGCGCAGCCGCAGTAATAGGTTAGTAGTTCGACCCTCGATGAGTAGGCGAGGCTGAATCCAGCCCAGACTCCCCTCTCCCCACTCGAAACTGCGAACCCACGGGGGCAGAGCGGCACGGTAGATGGCGTACTCCGGGCTGTTTTCCTCGGCCAGGACAAAGACGAAACGGTGCTTTGGCCCGTCGGCTACAAGACTAACTCCCCCCTGCTGTGCTAATTCGGCTCTTAACGTGCGCCCATCCTGGTAGATGGAGCGCACCCGCCCGTCCTTGAGATAGCGGGTAGGACCCTTCATCTGGGTGGTGGTTCCCGCGTAAAGGGCTCCGGCCTGGTGATAAATACGCCCGGCCACCGGTGGGGACTCAAAGATATTGCCCTGCGGATCATCGAAGATCCAGCCGGCCATTGAGTCCAGGCTGAGGAGATAACGATAGGGCGGTCGCTCCGGATGCCTGACCAACAGATCGTGAGGGAAGCGACAGTTGACCTGGCGAATAAAGGCAACCAAATCTTCCGAGGCTATTCCTGCTGCCCACAATCGCGATAGATACACCGTCGTGCTGGCGAGGTCAGTTCCGACTGCGGCCATTACCGGGCGGTTGCCCCACGGCGCGTTGCCGAGACGGATGACCGCCCGGCATTTATGGCCAATCATTAAGCCGTAGTTGATGTGATCCGCTGCCGGCCCAGGTCCGCGGCTGGTGCGATGGGCTGACCGGTATTTCTCGCCGAACCAGGTCTTGCGCGGCGAAGGCTGGCTCAAGATTTCGATGGCCTGCTTGCGAGGAATAATTTCAATCCGGCCTCTCTCTCCTGAGTGCAGTTGCAGGAAACTCATCGAGTACCTCCTCTCGTCTTAACAAGCACCCGCACGCGCGGCATTGAGTTGGGCCAGGAGTCCCTGAGCTATATCCGATTCCTCGAGGAATCTAAGTTGTTGGAGAATCGGCAGCAGATAGCGCACCTGGGCATTACTCAGCTCAATATAAAAGAGGGTGGCAGGTACGATGTCGGAGGCGATATAACCGATGATACAGTTCAGCGCCTGCTTGAATACCTCCAGGACTTCGCGATGTAAGCGAGTTTCCGAGGCTGACACCTTCTGTTGCTGCAGGATCGGCAGCAAATACTGTAGATGGCTGCCGTATAGTTCAAGTTTAAGCGGATGTTTTCTTTCGTGAGGCATCTTGACTCCATTGAAATTGGTTAAGCAGAGGTCAAAGCATTGAAGATCAGGTTTTCCCATCGGCCAATGCTTCTGAAAGATCATTGATCGGGATAGATTCGGCGACCGTCGGCTCGAACGCCCGCAGGCGTTCGAGGAGTCTGGTCAACAAACGGGGCTGAACCCAGCCTAGACTTCCCTCTCCCCAGGTGAAATCCCTTACATTTGGGGGTAATGCAGCCCGATAGGTCGTATATTCGAGGCTGCCCTTTTCGGCCAGCACAAAAACGAAACGATGCTTTGGCCCGTCGTCGAAGAACTCAATCCCCTGTTTGCGTAACTCGGTGATCGTATTGCGGCCGGCCTTATAGACCGATTTGAGTTGGCGGCGCTCCGGGTCAAGATAGCGGGTGGGTTGGGCCGGCGTCTTGGTGACGCCAGCGTAGAGCGCCCCAGCCTGGTGATAAATGCGCCCAGCCACTGGCGGGGCCTCAAAGATATTGCCCTGAGCGTCCTCGATGAGCCAGCCCGCCATCGAGTCTAGGCTGAGCAGGTAACGGTAGGGTGGGTGCTGGGGATATCGAGCCAACATATCTTTGGGAAACTGAACGGAAATGTGCCTGAGAAAGGTTACCAGATCGTCCGAGGTGATACCACTGGCCCAGGTCCGCATCACATACAAACACAATTGGGCCAGGTCCGGCCCGACCGCGGCAATCACCGGGGTATTACGCCAGGGGGCGTTGCCGATGCGCATCACCGCGCGGCATTTATCCCCAACCCGCAGGCCGTAGTTGATGATATCGACTGCCGAGCCGGGTCCGCGGCTATTGCGGGAGGTGGCCCGATACTTTATCCCGAACCAGGTGCGGCGCGATACAGGTTTACTGAGGATTTCTATGGCCTCTTTGCGGGGGATAACCTCGATGCTTCCCTGTTCACCTGAAGTCAGTTGGATCAACATTGTATTTCTCGCCGGTTAAGTTTTTCCGGTACGTCATCTTTCATTCTTCCTGAGGGCGCAACAGTAAGGATATCACCGGTTCTACCACTACGTCTGGGCGGCCTATCTCTCCATTCAACCGCTGAGCCAGCTGCCGAAAAGAAGGAAAAGAGCGACGTTCCGCATACGATTCAACTGTGATATCATCGTTTATCGTTGAAAATATGGCCAGCCGGCCTTTGGTCACAATCCGCTCGCGGATGCATTTGAGTAAAGGGCATAGCAGCTTTTCGCGCTCTCGCCGGGTCAACTGGATCTTCCTGAATTCTTGTATGCCAATAGCATCGGCGGCAAGTAAAACGAAATCGTACTTGGTCAAGACCTGGTAACTAATGTAGCCGTAAATGCGGACCCACTCGGGCTGCCAGGCAGCGCCAGGGTTCCGGGATGCCGCCGCCGAAAACAGGTAAGCGACGGCATCCGCCAGGGTGGCTGTCTCGCCAACTATGTCTGCTGCGTGCTCGTGCATGATCTTCTCCAGCCGATCCATGTAAACCGCTTTGGGCAGCCACTCAGGAAGCTCTTCCTTTGCCAGGGGGTGATGGAGGATCATGGGACCGGTCAGAAAATGGATCAGTCCCGGATTCAAATTGTGATTCCGGAGGATAAAGGCGACCATGACTGGGTCAAGACCTTGCCGGAGCATACTCTGGACAGCCAGAACGGCCGCGTCAGAACCGCGACGATACTGAAGCCGGTCCATTAATTTTCGCTCCCTTTGGCTGCCTGGATGCGAAAAAGATCGAATAGGCCAACCTCATTCAGTCGAGCGCAAATGAGTACCAGGTTTTGGGCTGCCATATTGGTCGCGCCTTGATACAGTTCGATCAACAGAGTGGCCGTAGGGTCGCCCTCGTCTTGGGCCCAAAATAAAGCGTCATCGACGGCAAACTGCTCGGTCAACATCAAGTCCAAATGGTCATAGGCCGATAAATCCGTTTCCTCAAGCAGCGTGTCTCGCAGGCCAAGCGGGAGTCCATCTCCCCCGTATTTTTCCCAGGCGACGATGGCATAGGTCGTCTGATAGAGCTCGACCAGAACCTTCTCGGCGCAGGCCAACCAGTCCCAATAGGTTCTGAGGAGAGGCGAGAGTTCGGCAGTTAGGAGCATAAATTCGACTTCCGGCGAACTAGGATACATAGCGCACCTGCCGGTTGAAGATTAAAGCCAGTTCGGACGGTTGGGTTTGACGAAACAGTTGCTGAAAAGAGACGATGGGTTGAGGCAGGTCATCCAGGAGGGCTTGAGGGCGGACAAACTGTATTTCCATCACGCTTCGATTCGGAGTCTCCTCAAAATGAGAGACAACGGCGCTTTTCTCAGGCAGTGAAGCCACCAAAGCTTCCAGGTATTCCTGTAAGGTTAGCCCGATCTCCATAGTCAATTGAAGCGCTTCATCCAGCAAGACGTCCCCGTTCCGGTCAGTAACGGTGATCCTGACCTGGCAAGGATACTTGGCAGATGAAGGAAGCGGGTTACTCATAGGGCAGTATCCCTTCTAATAATCTGAAGAAGTCTTCACGGAACAATTCCTGAAAAGAGGGATTAACTTGCAGGGTTTCCTGGTGAGGAGGGCCTGGCAGGGTTTTGTCTTTTGCCGGCGAAGGTACGGCAGGCCTAGTAGAAGCAGCCGCCTGATCGTACGCTTCGGCCCATTCCCAGGCCGCTCTAACTTGTTCAGGAGCAGCTTCGAAATGGTCCCCCAACAGCGTCACTCCACCGGGTACGTAAGCCATCGTCGCTACCCCTTCCAGCAATGCCGCCAGCACTTTTTTGGTATGCGGGCTTCTGAACATGAGGGCGTCACCGTACTCAGCAATACATCGGGCCAAATCCGGTCGGGGCATTCTGAGGATGCGCTGCCCTGTCGCAAACTCCTGAATAATAAGATGGGCAAATTGGAGATGGCAGCGCAGAAGATGCTGGTTTATCTTTTCCTGAGTGGTATCGAACATGCGAAAATCGGTCCTGAACCCTTCGGTCCAGGCCGCCTCCTTTCTCAATATTTCCTTTTAAGTCTTCTCAGGGGTTTGGGCTGAAAGCCCGGGAAGTTGCCGCAGCAGCGGCATACTAAAGGTGAAACTGGAAAACCATCGCCTCCAACACGTGTTGAAACGCGGAGGGAGAGGGGGAACCAATATAAGCCGCCTGCGTTTCGACCATGGTTATCTCCTGGTATGAGGATATTTCTTTGTCTAAACGACAAATGACCAGCGGGCCTGAACTGGTCATTTGTCTAAGGGGAATCAAACAGTGTTCTGGGGTAGGTTTGGTACTACAAAATCCCTACCGATTTTTCTTCGTCCTCGACCAGCCAGGCAATAATCGCTTGGGTCAAGGCCGGATTGGGATCAGGCTCGCCTTTGATACCTACTACTCTGGGTATGAGTTCCCTGAAGCGCGAACCAAAAGCCTGCGCTCTCTGGGCGCAGCCAGCGCAGAAGAACCAGACGGTGCCCCTGACTGAATGTACTTCCTCGGCTTCGCAGAAGTTTTTGAGACAGAGAGGGCAGCGCCAGATGCCCCCATGACAGGCGGTTTTAGGGTGAGCCGTACTCTGGCAGGCTGCCGCAGTTTCTTCGACGGTCGGATAGAATGTCTGGTATTGCTCATAGCCGGGCGCATTGTGACACTCTGCCCACTCTAAAGAGTGGCAGCTTCTTCTGGCACCCCTGCGTACACGCTGTCTCCCGTCTCTGCGGCGTAGCCGCGACCGTTGAGGCGCATCTTAGCGAGGGATACCAGGGGCAGTGCCAGCCCGTTGGGTCCACCGGGTTGGATTTGCGAGACTGAATCTCGCGCATGGGTGGACCCCACACCTTCAGCTTTCGCCAAAGGCTTTTGGAATAAGTGCTCAAAACAACGAATAAGAAATCTAAACCCAATATTGACCGAAGCATTCCGGTCGGCGTTGCCTCGTTTGAGACAATTGGCGCACAGAAACAAGGGACCACCGGGCCGGTACTCCAGCGGCGCTTCTCCCTCGGCATACCGGGCCACCGGCCGATGCCCGCAGCCCGAACAATCCTGGCTGGTGAAAGCCGGAGAGACCTGGCAGGTGAGGAGGCCATCTGCCCAGGCTTTGTAGCGGGCGTATTTGACGATCCGCCCCTTCAGCCAGTAGGCCCGTTTTTCATTACTACGCCTGCTGTAGCGGCCTTTCACCGGTTTGAGTTTGCCCAGGTGTTCAAAGACCAGGATCGTCGCTCCGTGTTCGCGGGCAAAGTCCACAACCCGGCGGCTAACTCGGTGGGCCTCATTGTCTTCGATGGCCCGGATCTTGGCCCACAGCCGCTTGTTATCCTGCTCGCCTTCAGTCAGAATTCCGGTTTTGCTCCGCTTGATTGCCACCTGACCCAACAGCCGTTTCCTACGGGCGTGAAGCGAGTTGCCGCCGCGAATGAACAGCGTGGCCCCTTCCGTCCCGTCGGCCTGGAGAATGGTGCAGACCGCCTGAGCATCACCGATATTCAAATCAACACTACACAGCCGCAACTGTGGATTAGCCTCGACTTGTTCGATCGCCTTGGCTGGCTTTTTGAACTTCTTTTCGAGTGGGGTATGCAGCCGAAAGCGACCGTTGCGTTGAACAATGACCGGACTGGCCGCTGTCCACTCCGCCCCTATCGCCTCAGCCCGCTTGGCCAGCCCCAACTTCACCCACTGCCAACTCGTGCCGCTATAGAGGCGCACCATCAAGCTGGTTTCCGTCCGTTCTTTGAACATGCCG
Organism: Anaerolineae bacterium; assembly: GCA_023382535.1. Next base: position 188,045 of record JAHDWA010000001.1, read on the forward strand.
GCATAGAACGGCACATTGAAGTTGAAGAGCCGAGGCGGAACGGGCGGGCGATGGTGAAACTGCTTGCCTTTGGCCTCGAATTTCTCTTTCTGTTTCTGCCAACGCCGGTAGTTGGAGTAAAAGGACTGGAAAGCTCCTCGCGCGGCATTGATGGCGGCTCGCCGCAGCATCGCCGGAATATCGGCTGGGATGGCGTCAACCAGTGGCCAGAGCGGGATGGGGTTGTTTTTGGTGCGGTGGGTGAGTTTTTCGGCCTGAGTGAGGGCAGCTTGGGGGTCGAGGTCGAGCAGGCCAGGGTGAGCTTGATACAACTCGAAGTAGAAGGCGACGATGCGGTTATACAGCGCCTTGGTCTCAGCATACCAGTGCGCCAGGCCGGGGCAGGCTATGATCTCGTCGCGTCGGGTTCGGATTGCCTTCGCCACTTAAAAAGTCCCTCTGGAAGATGGCTCAATAGATGGCGACACCAAAGAGACGCCCCACCAAGTCGGGACAACAGGATCGCCCCCAGCCAGGCTTTGAGCACCTTAGTGTCGCCGTCTATTTTACTACAGAACAAATGTTCGGTCAATTTCTGGACCAAATTGGCTAAAGGCTCTCCTGAGTTTACCGAAGGGCCGATAGAAAAAAACTCGCCTATCTAGTGCGCTTCGCCTGAGCGCCTCGCCTCCCCCTGAGGGACCCCTTGGGGGACCCGGCCTAAAGGCCGGTAGCTTGCGGCGGGTTGGGATTTGGTCAGAATTTTGCAGCGTTTCTTTTTTCGTTGTTTCTGAGGTTTCCTGAGAGTTCCTTTTCCATTGATAGCGAAAATATAGTTAAATCTCTGGAAGATAGTGATAAGGTTATTTTTTCGACCTCGTAGGAAACGAGATGGCGGGGAATAGGGAATGACTTGGTCGAGGAGATTCCCCGACCAAGTCAGGGGGAGGTCGCTATCCGGCCTCGGTCAGGACTTCTACTGGCTCCAGAGCCGCTTCCACTGAGACGAGTTCGGACCGGCGCTCCTCCGGGATAACATGACGCCAGCCACAACTGCGACAGATCAATCCAGGAACAACCTCTTCGATGGCGCCTTCCTGGACGCTCACCTGCCCCACCACAACCTCATTACCGCAGTGGAGACACCCCTCTTCTCGCCACCCGCATCCCTCCTGGTTGCAGAATCGAACGCGGATGAGGACGCCGTGACGGGTGGTTTCACCGGCGATAATGAGACCCTGCCCGCATTGCGGACAAATGTCCACGCCTAGCTCCAATCCATCCTCAGTAGCCTGCTCGATTTCTGCCGCTGTCGCAGGCGCTGGTGGTGGTGGGGCTGGTTGGGCCGGTGCAGCAACGGAGATGGGCCTCAGAATCAGCAATTGTTGGGGCGCTGGCATCGGCGGCTTGAGGATACGTCCGCCGTTAATGGGGAGATTGCGCATCATGACCTCGGCCTCCAGGTTGACGTACGTCGTAATAATGTCCAGGTCCTTGTGCTGCAGGAGACGATACAGATACACACCGATGAGATTGGCCATGAACCGATTGATCATGGCGCTCTGCTCTTCCCTCAAGGTCAAGTCAGCGCAACTCAAATCCATTTCTTCAACGGGTCGTTCTCGGGGTTGGATCAAGGTCGGGTCTTGCACATGCGGCAGGGGCACTCCCACACAAAACTTAAAGGGGGAGAGCAGGATCTCCGGGTCTAAACTATTTCCGATCCGCACCTGACCGCTCACTCTCTCGTTGCCGGCGTCGATCCACCAGTATCGAATCGTGTCATCACGCCAGACCCTACTCTTACCGTTCAGCCGTTCGGCGAGCGCCTCTGCAATCTCGCGGCGGGTCTGGTTGTTGTCCACCGCCCCGACAATAATCATGAGCGTATGGCTCCGGGTCTGGGCGGGCTTGCACAAGTCAAGCATTGTCGAAGAGAACCGTCTGGTGAGAGGCAGAATATTCAGGCCAAAGGCTAAATTAAAGCGCCAGGCCAGGGTCTTAGCCTTATACTGCCCAATTTCGGCTTCGCAGAAGTTTTGCCTGACCAGGTTCTTGCGTTCCACCTGGTCTGGATCGATGAAGTAGAGACGCATATCCAGGCCGTTCTGTTTGGCCCAGTCGCCGAATTGCGCCAGGATGTGAGCGGCAAACGATCCGGTCCCGCCGCAGCCAATCAGCAGGATAACCACTTCACTGGGGTTACCGATATTAACCCTGTATCGCTTCTTCATCTCCAGCCGCTGGATGGTTCCGGCGAGCGCGGGGGTGACATACTTTTTTAGCCCGCCAGCGATCTGGTCTCGCCACTTAGTGGTGTAGAAGAGATAAAGTTCCTTAAGATAGGTCAAAGACCGGCTTAACCAGGCCGGCACTGAAAAGTTATTCATCATCAAAATCCTCCTCTAAAACCATGGCATTGCATTCAAAATCTGTTGAAACCACCTTTGACCGTCCACATGGTGCTGCTGTCGAGACCCCGCAGCCAGGTCCTCTTGGGCCAGCCGGAAGGCATGGTCCATACCTGTAGGGTTGAAATAGGTTTCTATAAACGGTTCAATTTCATTAAAGATGCACTGCGCCGGCACGTTATAAAGCCAATGCCCATACATGCCCATGCGCAAAACAAGCTCGGGATTAGAACGGTCCACATGCCCCATTACGGCATAAAACCGGGCGCCCTGTTCGTCCCCGTCATCTTTATCCGAAAAGAAGGCAGGCATGATGTTGTGCGAATGGACATCCAGGACGATGTTGAAGGGGTCATCGTCAAAATAACCGACCCTCATCGCCCCCTGCCGTTGCTGGGGCGTGGTGACGTACCATTTATTGTCCCGAGACCTGAAGTGATACATAAATTCGAGGTTCGGGTTGGTGCGGGCATCGTCAAGTACCCACCGTAACAGGTCTCCCGGTATGGCTGGATACTTGAACCGTATGGGCTGAAGGGGATACTCTTGCAGGCCCAGGCCAACGAGTTCGGTTCCTATTGGCTCCAGCAGAGCATCTACAGAGGCGTGCAGGCTTTCGATCCGCTTGATAATCCCCTGGGCAGCCAACACATAATCGTAATTCCTGGTAGGGCGGCTCAGGGGCATTCCTTGATAAAGGTATATAGGCTGAAGATGTTCAGCTAGCATCGATAAGTCTCCCGAGAGTTAATTTGGTCTCAACCAGGTCGTCGAGAGGGTATTCTTCAGCATTGATCTGATTCAACACCCGCCATTGCTCAACGACAGATTTGGGGTAAGCGATGCTTTTTCCGTCCGACAGGTCCTGGTTAAATTTAGATGAGAAGAAAACATCAACGGCTTGCCAGATGGCAGCGCAGCTGGCGCGCGGAAATGGCGCATTGCCTCGACAGACTCCTTCGTGGATGTTGGGACAGGGGGCCGCGAAAAGGGGGACGGAAGGCGTCACCGGAGGTTCTTTGACCGCCCAGAGATTGTAGTTAAAATCGTAACCGACAAAGACTAACCCGGGCAAGGGGACTCGCCAGGCTTGCGGTTCATTCCGCATCGTTACTAAACGAGGGCCAGGCGGGATATAGATGGCCAACCGATCCAGTCCCCCTTTTTTGCTCCAGAATAAACATCTTTCCGGCAGGAGACCGGAGTTAAGATCAAATCCGCCGATGGCAGCTGCCGTTTCGGTCGGATTGACCAGGAAGCGCTCTGTAACTTCGCCATCCCGGTATTTGGTGAAGATGATAAAATCTGTGAACATGTCAAAGCGACAGACGAGCCTGGCGTAATCGGCATCGTCCCATTTAATGTCGGGAAAGATAAGCTGGGGTAGAATAACTCCCCCTTGCCCATTGACGCCCTGGGTCAAAGGCAGGGTCAGGCTGAAAAGAGGGGTATGACCATTATTTGTATCACTCATAAGATTAACCTCTCTAAAAATTGGATAAGGTAAGGCGCGGTTACTTCGTCGATAACCGCCATTGTCAACTTTGAAGAAGGGTAACTTCTCCGGGCAGGGTGCCCTTGGTCAGAGAAGGGGATGAGGGGAGGACCTGGGTTGACATCCCCTCAGCCGAGGGGTGTCCTATAGAAGGACATCAAATTCGGGGTCTACGGCGACACATCTTGCTGCACCAAAAATGGGACCGGTGCATCATTCACCAGTCGAGTTCATCGCAAGAACTCCCTTCCATCAGAAAACTGGCCAGGAGAGAAAGCCGCGACGTGTCCGCCTCGTACCAGCGCATGAGTTTATTGAACTGCGTGATAACCGGTTTGGCCCGCGTCCAGGACGATTTGAGAACCACCAGATCATTGTCCCAGCTAAACCACGGCCCCTCCCGCTGGTTGAAGCGGTGATCCAGGATGATATTACGAGTGGTATGGCAGGCCCAGCGGGCCAGTTCAGGGAGCCACTTGACCGATGGATTGAAGTCGCCCGGATTTTCCTCGATGGTGCGCAGGAGCGCCCATGCAGCGGCCCGATCGTGGTTCGTCCAACTTTCCAACCCGTCATAAATTTCGGCTTTAGCCAGGATATCGGCGCTGGCGACAGGGGCGTTCTCGTCGAGCAGCACATGCATCAAGTGCATCGGCGGAAACATCAGGAGTTTGTTCTGATCGAAACCGTACAACTTGACGGGAATATAACTGAGGAAGGCAGCCAGGCGGCGTCCCCGGTCTTCCATGCGCTTTTTTAGCCAGTAGGCCCAGCAGAGGTCCAGCAGTTCCCAGTCAATATCGAACCAGTCTGCTTCAGCCACCCGGTTAAGGAGGTGAGCCATAATCCCCCACCAGCCCAGCCGGTTAATCATGGCTGGGCTCGAACAGCGGGCGACCTCGTTGGGGAAGTGCGTTTCCAACAAGGTCAGGGCGGTGATGGTGCGGTCGTAATGGTGGAGGAGTGAGATAATTCCCCTAAAGCTAACCGGGCGAGTACGCCTCAGGATTTCCCATGGCTTTAATTCGGAAAAGGGTGGCGGTCCCTTGGCTGCCTCTTCCGGGTCTAGAAACCCAGCGGGGCTGCGGGAGAGGGGACACTCTTGAGAGACAAACATCGCTGTATCATCCTTTGGGTCTGATCCATATAGAGTTCGGCCTCGCGAACAGCCACTTCTATTTCGCTGGTCATGTCCAGCAGGACTCCGCCGTTAAGCTGACCGACCTTATCGAGCTGCATCAACTTGTCTAACAAGACGGTGGCTCGCACGTTAAAGGGATGCAAGGTGGTACAGAAAGCCCAACCCAGTGCCTCCGCCGTAAGTCCTGCCCCTTTTTCTCCGCTCACCTTGACAAAGGTGATCTCTTCGATGCCCTGCTCCGGGATGAAGCGAGTCCGCCAGGTGCCATTTTTGAGTTCCGGAAAGGAGTTTGCCAGGCTTTCCATCACCTGCTGAGTCGTATATTCGGCGCCAGGATCACCGTACTCTACGCTGTCGTAGATAAACTTCCGACTCCATTGAGGCATATCATTCAACGGTTGTCCGGTTCCGCCATTCGGAGCAGGCTGCTGTCCCGGCAGGCTATGGGGAATCTGGTAAGGCTGCTGAGGGGGGACGCCTGGCACGACGACGCTCCCGCCAGCGGGTTGGGGCTGCTGAGCAGCAAAAAAGTTGTTTTGTGCAGTCATAAAGTTTCTCCTTCTCTTATGGAGGTTGAGTTTTGCGCGGCTTCGGTAGCCGCCTCGGTGGTTTGGGAGCTAACTGCCGGATCCGATTCCTCTAATCGTAGCGGCACTGCCGGAATCTCCTCGGCGCCGGCCGGTTGAGCACCCTTACGGGTAAAGTAAAATGCATGGAGCGGAATAGAAACCGATGAGGGCATGGGCAAAGGGCCAAAGGAGTCAGTCAAGATGACTCGCTCCTCCATCCATCGGCGCAGCGCCTTGGGCCGGTTGTCCAGAAAAAGGGGCGGTCCAAGAATGACCAATTGCCCTCCGGCTTTAAGGGCGCGGATAGACAGTTCTAAAAAGATGTGCTCGCTGCGCGAGCAGCGACTCTGGCTGACCTGTTTGCCAATCGCTCCCCCTCGTGTGATGCCGATAGGAGGATTGCAAATGCCCAGGTCATACCGACCTTCAACCTCCGCCATGGCCGTATAAGAGGACCGGTTGAACCAGTTGATCCAGGGCAAAATTCCGCGTCCAACCTCGACACACTCATCTTCGATCTCAAAAGCATCGAAGATGAGCTGATCCCGCATAAAACTGAAGAGATAAGGCCAATGTCCGATACCCGCGCACGGGTCAATCACCCGCAACTTGTGCTCCGGCGACAGCCTCAGGCGAAGTCGGCTCAGGGCTGACTTGCCAGTTTCGATGGCGGTAAAATACTGGGCCAGGCCGCGGATATCGGGGGGGACATAGCTTTCCAATACTTCTTTTACCAAAAATTCACGCGAGGGTGGCTTCCCGCCGGCATCTTTGCCGCGCACCCAGGTCAGGATTTGGTTATTGATCTGCCTGGCCGGCTGCGTTCTTTTCTGGTGCATACACAGACCTCCTAGTGGAATAGAATTATTGGTTCGTAGGGGTCACACCCCTCGCTTGAATCTCCGTGACAGAACCTAAGGTGTAATGATAAGCCTGAAGCGACATTAGACTTCAACGGCTCACGGCTTTGATCTGTTCGTATTGCGAAACGAAGTAGGCGACGACTAAAGCGCCACCAACAATGACTGCTGTGGCTAACAGGACGCGCCAGCGGTGCCATTGCATCTGCCATTTTTTCTGTGACTGACCGGGAACTTCTGGGGTTGTAATTACCGGAACTAAGGCAGTTGCTCGATGCTCATCATTTGCCAGTATCGCATCCTTAACCATTAAGAGTTGTTCCGTCCAATTCCTCCTTTCCTTTTTTTCTGTAGTTGGTTTCTTCTTCACGGTGAAATTCCTCCTGTGTTTCTGATAGGTTGGATTCGAATAATTTGAGTTGGATATAGATGGCGCGCCGGTAGGGGGGTAACTCACGGGCAGCCAGCAGCGCGGACGAGAGAAAGGTATTAATCACACATTTTCCCTCTAAACCCTGCGCGTCAAACTGATCTTTTGCGGTGATAGATGTAGTGCGGATGGCGGCTTGGAGCGTCCAGGCCAAGATAAATCCGGCGATACCTGGATTCGTGATCTCGCCCAGGGGGAATTCCAGGCGGGCCGGTTGGTGGTACCGGGCTACTACTTCATCAGGGGGAACAGGCTTGTAACGCTGGTAATCCTGTTCCATCTGGGCCAATAAGTTTTCCAGTTCAAAGGGGGTCAGCTTATGCGCCAGCCGCATGAGTGGTGGCATGCCCTTCAATGACGACAGGCGCCGGCGCCGTAACATGCGGCATAACCACCTGTAGCCCTGACAGGGCTTGAGCATAAGTCAGCACCTGGACCGTGATGTAACTCATGAGGTTATGAGTGTTATCATCAACGGTGTAGAGGGGGATAAGCGGCGCAGGAGCGCCCACGCGCACCGGTTGATACCACAAGTTGATCAGCCCATTGTGAGCTTGTTCAAGTAAGTGCAGGAGTTGGATGAGGTGCGCGAACACCCGGGCCAGGTCCTCGCACATCGCTTGCTTCAGGTCCAAGGCTGCCGCTTCAAGCCAGGCATAATTGCCTGTTTCGGCGCCCACGCGATTCCCGCCAAACTGGTTGAGGAAGGCTCGCAACCGGTTGAGATCGGAGTGGAAATAGTACAACCAGAAAGTGTCCTGGTTCGCCTGGGGATGGAACCCGCAAGCCAGCGTCAGGAAGGCATAAAGCTCGTAGGAGAAGTACTGCCGCTTAAAGCCGTTCTGGATGAACCAGTGCCAGTGCTCTAAAATGGTGGCTTTTGTGGGGGCTGAGAGATTACCCTCGTCCACAAAGTTGAGGGTAGGTAGTTGGGTAAGGTGGTTTAGGGTTGAGGCCGAGTTGATGGGTTGTAGTTGTAATAAGGGCGCCATTAGATGAGTCTCCTTTCGGTGTTGCATAGGATTGATAAAAATTTGTTACGAAGTAAGGTAAGCCCGGTCTTTTTGAGTCTTGAGTGCGCGTGCCTCGGCTTCCGTGAGGCCGAGGAATTCTTCAGAGTTAAAGCTGATCTCGTCCGGGTAGAACTCAAACAGTTCCACTTCCTCACTCGTCCCTTCAAAGATGACCATTACCTTGGGCATGGGATCGAGTAAGCGCTGCGGCATCGCGGTGATCCGGGCCTGCACGATTCGGCGCTCAGCCGGAGGCTTTAACCAGCCCGTGATTTCGTCCCACCGAGTCGTCAATAATTCACGCAACTCAGTTAGATGTTCCAGGTCGAGGTACAACTGGCGGCCTCCTTCTATTTGACCGGGCAGCTTCCCCCGGTTCTGGATAAGCAAAAGGGGAGTCTGCAAAAACAGACCGGTAGCGGGAACTTCTTGAGCCATTAAGTTCTCGGAATAGAGATGTCGTGCGTCGGCAGACATTGATTATTCTCCTGTGAAAAGTTGGGATTTGATAAAGACAGCAAAAAACCCATTGACCGGCAATTACCCGGTCGCTGGGCTGCAAAACACATATTCGATTGGAAGTTGAGAGCGGTCTAAAAACCGCGGGAGTAATAAAGCAAGGGGCCGGTTCAAGAGATGACCGGTATTCCTGCAACAGTATGGGGCGCGTTTAGCGCGGAGATATTAGTGTTGGGAAAATAAATGAGGGTAGTTTCATCTATTATTGTAACACGAAAAAAAGAGCTTGTCAACATAATATTTTTTCGGACTTTTAAAAACCCTCACTAGTACGATCATCCATTAGACGATGAGCGATTCGGGAGTTATGGCTTATTTAGTTTAAGGCACCTGCGCGATTTGGGGACGGTGAGCGATTGCGGGAACGGCTGCCTCCCTCACTTAGGACCGCCACCCCCCAAAAACCCTGGAAGATGGCTAGACGACCCCTGGAAAGAGTCCGGTAAATAGCCCCATTGAAGTTGATCCTGGCAGATCGGCGCCAGATCCAGGTGAGCGATTGGAGCCGCGCCAAGCCAGACCGAGGCTGGATGCTCCGCCTCCCTGAACGATGAGAGCGTCCAGTCACTCATTTTTTAGAACAGCCCTAAAAGATGCCTGGAAGACCCGTAAAAAGAGTCCGGCATCCTGGCAGCGAGTCGCCAAAATGGAGGGGTTAGCAGGAGATTTTGGCCCTCGGCGGGGCTTTACCCCCTGGAAGGTGGCAGGAAACAGGCTAAAAAGTGGCGGGAAGCCACCCAGATGCTGCCGTGAAGATGGCCAGAAAAAGGCCGAGCCGCGAGGGGAAGTCGCCACAGTGGGGATCGAGGCCGGTACTATAGCAGATCACCCCCTGGAAGGTGGTGAAAAGGAGTCCGGCAACCAGGGGGTCCCTCCTGAAAAGTGGCTAAAAGACCCCTAAAAGGAGTCCGATAAGCTGCGAGCGGCCAGGTGGGTAGGTGGGGCTGGCCAGCGGGTTGGGAGGGCTATCCCTTAGAAATGAGCAGAAAATGGACCGGTGAGTGGCAGGGAGGTGACTAGAAGCAGCCAGGAAATGGGGTAGCGGATAGCGGGGTCGGGGTCAAAGCGCAGGGCAGCCCCTCTGGGAGGTCCGAAAGCCTTCTTCCCCCAGGGGCTTTTTCCATTATTCATTCTCTATTCGAAAATGGAGATTTTCTCAAGAAACGAGGAGGGCTTGCTGCTATCAGTATCGCCTTGCACATTCCGCTGACAATGATGTTGGTCGGCATCGTTCTGCGCCGCTCCGCCTTCGTCGTTCGCGCCTATGATGATCCGTCGGACAAGGCGTAGCGGCGGTGGAGTTTGGTATTTGCCATTGCCAGTATTGTGACTCCAGTCATGCTGGGCATAACGCTGGGAGCCATCATTTCGGGCAGTATCTGCGTAGATGTGGCTACTGGCCGGGTAGTTACTGATTTCTTCTTGGCCTAGTTAGCCCCCTTTCGCTTTGCGCTTGGCTTTTTTACCTTGGCGTTATCCGCCTTCCTGGCGGCGGTTTATCTTACCCTGGAGACAGATGATCCAGGTCTGCAAGAGGGTTTCCGCCGCCGGGCCCTGGCAGCGGCTGTCGGCGTTGGGGTGATGGCCTGGATCAGTCTCCTGTTGGCCAGCGAAGGCGTGCCGCTGCTTCGAGTGGGGCTGAGCCGGCAATGATGGTTTTGGCCCTTTGTAAGTCACGGTAAAGTCATACAAAAAACTACCAGGTTACAGAACAACCGGAACAACCACCGGTCGGTTTGTGAGGCACGTTACTTCAAAACGTTGTGTAACAGGTTATAATTTGAGCGGGTATAGTGAGGACAGTATAGGCTCAATCCATTATTGATTTGGTAATAGCGCCGGATTTACTACCAAGGAGGTCGCTTATGCGAGGCGCACAATGGTTAAGTTTGGGTCTTTTGGTCCTGATATTAAGCACCTGTGGGCAGGCCGCCCCGACTCTACCGGCAACCCCGCCAAAGATAACCACTCAACTTCGGCTTCTACTACGGAGACACCCACTACAGCAGCGAATGTCAAAACGGAAGTGGAAGTTACAGCGCCAGCGCAAGCGCAGACAGAAATAGTTGGCGGAGCCAAAACAGCGGCAGTGGATGCCGTAGTTACACTCTCGTCCACTACAGAGGCCGCTGCACCAACCTCATTAGCTTCGACCCCAACCATGACCCTCTTCCTGAAGGAACCACCCCCGTTTGGTGCCGAGAGTCAATTCTCCACCGATTTCAGCAAGCACAGCGTCCCCTACAGCGAAATTCTCTCCGGCGGGCCACCCAAAGACGGTATCCCGGCCATAGATGAGCCTAAATTCGTCAGTATTGATGAAGCCGACGAGTGGATCGGCCTGTAGGAGCCGGTGATCCTGTTCCAGCTAGGAAATGACGTCCGCGTCTATCCCCTGCAAATCCTCATCTGGCATGAGATTGTCAACGACACCGTCGGTGGCGTGCCAGTGACCGTCACCTTCTGCCCCCTGCGCAATACGGTTATTGCTTTTGACCGGAGGCTGGATGGCAGGGTGTTGGACTTTGGCACCACCAGGCGGCTGCGATTTAGCAACCTAGTCAGTACGACCGGCAGACCGAAAGCTGGTGGCAGCAGGCCACCGGCGAGGCCATCGCCGGCGAGTTGACCGGCCGCCGACTGACCTTCCTCCCGGCGCAGCTTATCTCCTGGGCTGACTTCAAAGCCACCTACCCGGAAGGAAAGGTGCTCTCGCGGCAGACAGGCTATCGTCGCAACTACGGCCAAAACCCTTACGCCGGTTACGATGATATCAACCAGTCGCCTTTCCTTTACGATAGCCCTGAAACGCCAGGGCAGCTCCTGCCAATGGCCCCGGGTGAACACTGTTGACCTGAACGGTGAGACTGTAGCTTATCCATATAAGGCTCTGCAAGTGAGGCCGACCATTAACGACACTGTGGGAGGCGTGCCCATTGCCGTTTTCTGAGCGCACGGTACGGCCTCAACCCTGGATACGAGCGCCATCGCTTCGGGCCGCGACGTGGGCACGGCCACCACCTTCTTCCGGGAACTCGACGGGCAAACGTTGACCTTTCGCGTTGATGGCGACAAAATCACCGACGAGCAGACCGGTAGCGAGTGGAACATTCTGGGCCAGGCCGTCAGCAGCAAACTGGCCGGGAGCCAATTGGACCCGGTTGTCAACGTCAACCACTTCTGGTTCTCGCGGGCGGCCTTCAGGCCGGAGACTCGCATTTATCAATCGTAGCAAAAAGCATCCCGCCCTGGAAAAAGTGTTGTCTAGCACAGCCCAGTATCGGCGTGCGTTGTGGGTAATCAAGATTTGCTTCCAGGCGATGTGCTTGCGTTCCAAACGGCTCCCAGTGTTGGCAGTGATACTCCTTTCACCTTTGTGGCCTTTGGCGACTATGGCACAAATTCAGATAGTCAAAAGAGGCTCCGTGACCAGATGTTACTTGACTCATTCAATTTTATCTTAACTACTGGCGATAATGCCTACCCCGATGGGACTGACCGCCAGTTCGACGCTAACGTGTTTCAAGTGTACCAGGATCTCTTCAGCAAGGCAGCCCTCTTCCCCGCTCTCGGCAATCACGATTATCACACCGACAATGGCGCGCCTTATCTTGACATCTTCGACCTGCCTCAGAACGCGTGGCGTACCGGAGATGTCGAACGCTATTACTCCTTTAACTATGGCAATGGTCACTTTGTTGTCTTAGACTTTTACACTCTACTCTACACCGACGATGATACCTCTAGCGACGATATGCTTGATTGGCTCCGCAGCGATTTGAGCCAAACGGCGCAACGCTGGAAGATAGTAGCTCTGCACACTTCAGCCTACACCACCGGCTATCATGGCACAGACACTCGAGTCCGAACCGAACTCGTGCCAATCTTCGAGGCATACGATATTGATCTTGTTTTAAGCGGCCATAATCACATCTACCAGCGCAGTCAGCCACTGCGAGGTGGGCAAGTGACAACCGTGGAGCAGAGCGGTATCATCTATATTGTGGCAGGTGCAGGGTCGGCGGCCAGTTATAGTTGTAGTAAGGCTGATTGGGTGGCCATCTCATACTGTTCCAAGAACTATGGCCTTTACACTCGCGTTACAGTTAATGGAAATCAGCTAACTATAGAAGCGATTGACGACCAAGGTATTATCAAGGACTACTACCGGGTAAAATAGAGCAAAATCGCTGACTTGATAAGTGATTAAAGATCAGCGCTGCCGCAGCAGCCGCGACGAGTTAGCAGGATGCCCAAATCCGGCAGGGATTGCGCTGCCGCAACCAGAATGGGCGGTAGAATACCCAGCGCGGCTAATAACAGCACCACCAGATTGTACTTGGCCGTAAAGGCCAGATTGATCTTCACTACTCGGCTAATTTGGCGCTCACCTCTTGCCGCATACTATTAAATCTTTTTTCTAGGTAGGGGTAAGCAAACCAAACCGTGCCAAAGCCAAAAATGAAGCCAGTAATCGTACGAAGCGCCCAATTGCTTTGGTGAGGGCCGAAATACTGCAAGTAGATTAAAGCGAGAGGCCCCCAGGCGAAAAAAAGATAACTATGCCAGGTTAGATAGTTCCGGCTATGTAAAATGGCGCTCGTAATCCCCATAGCCACCAACCCGATGGCCCACACCATCGACATGGGCATAACCTGTAGCCATTCGCTGGCCATTTGCATACCGGCATCCAAGGCGATCGGCGCCAGAAAGAAGACGTACCACCTCAGGGCCGGCGGCCTAAGCCGATGCCGCACGCAATTAAAGAGCAGGCCGCCTAGCAGCAGTGAGGCGTAAATAGCCACATTCCGCTGACAAAAAGCGACTTGCTCTCCGGCAATAAAGTAAGAACGAGCGGGAAGCTGATGGCAAACCGTCCGATACATCATGTAAATCGTATTGGCGGCGTCGGCGTAGCCATTGGCCAACAAAATGGGCGCCAGAAATGGCAACCCGACAAAAATAAAAAAGAACCCGTTGACCATAGCCAGCCAGTGTGTCGAGACCCATAAAATCCATCTGTCAGCCCATAAGATCAGATTGCTTCTAAAATTGCCTACCGGAGGGCGCCATTGAGTCAGTTCACTCATAAGAGAGTAACTCCTTTCTTTCTATCAACTCCGAAGCATGCGCAGCCCACTACCAATGACCACAAATCCGCTGATTTCGTGGCCCAGCACCGCGACGGGCAAAGAGAAATGTTCATGGTTTACCTTTATATCCTCGTCTCTCTGACTTCTCAACTTCAGGAACGTTATAGCGCGTACAATCGTACACCCCACGGGCTACATCGGCCAGCAGCGACTCGGCCAGGGTGAACAGTTCACCCGCGTGGTCATCACTTCGAGGTAGGCTGACCTGGTAGCAGCAATTCAGGCTATTTAGCTTCATCCGCAGAGCATCAGTTGCCTTCGGGCGTCACCGTTGGGAAAGGCTGTTGTTGCGTCACCTGCCATTGAAATTGGCGGCTTTCCTCTGACCAAAGGCTTTTGAAGTAGGCGATCACTGCCCGAATCTGGGTGTCGCTCAACTTGTCGCCAAAGGCGGGCATGGTCAGTGGGCTATTGGGTGGCTTGAGCGGATCACGGAAGCCATCACGGATAATCTCAGTGAGTAGGCTATCGGCGTGGTGCCAGGTGTGGCCGGTATCGTCGTGCGGAGGAGCAGGTAGGTTGCCGTTGGCATCCGGTACTTTCCAATTGGGTTGGCCTTCCGCGTTTGGGCCGTGACAGGCCGCGCACTGCTCCAGGTAAACCTGCCGTCCCAAAACGATCTCGGCGGCATCCAGGGTGGGCAGCGGCGAAAGAGGTGTCGAAACATCTGACGACACGGGCTGGCCGGTCGTTGAAATCAGAACCTGTTCTAAAACCTTGGCGATTTCCTCCGCCGATTGCGGCCCGATCAGGCGACCTGCCTCTTGACCCAGCCGGTCAAAAATGAGGATGGTCGGATGACCTTGAACCTGGTAAGCGCGCATTATCGCCGGACCATCCCCTTCATTGGCGTTAATCCGTCGAAACGCGAATTGCTGACCATACTGTACCTCTAGCCCATCCACGATGGGCGTCATCTGCGCTCAAGGCACTCAACCGTCGGCGTAAATAAAGACAACCGTGGGTTGATCGGCCTGTGCCAGGGTGGGGGGACTGCCGCCGCAACCGGCTAATCCCAACCAAACCAGCCCCAGCAAGCTCAGAAGGGCCCAATAAATCACTTTCTTGAGAGAGTTCTGCACTTTTTATCTCCTCGTTTGGAGCAATAAGCAGTTTCACAGATTGAAAGCTGGCTCACTCAATTACTCTGGGCTGGCTGACCCACAGTGGCCGGTCTGGCAATCACAATCAGCCGGTGGGTATTGTTGGTGTAAGGCCAGCAAGTGACCAGGGTGAGCCGTTCCTCATTGATGGGACCGATCCATTTGGCATTTTCGCGGCGCACGGCTTCAGGCTCGCCTTTGTCTTTGACGATAAATATATCGGCTACGACATAGTCATAAGCTTGCTCATCCACGTACAGGGTAACCAGGTCGCCCGGCTTCAGGTCAACCAGGTAGCGAAAAACTTCACCCTTAATATTGTTGTGCCCAGAGAGGACAATGTTGCCCCCCTGGCCGGGCAACTTCGAGTTCGTATGCCAGCCAGCGGCATAATCTGCTACTTCCCAGACATTGGTGGACACGCTGTTTTGTATTACTTGTCTCCAGCCTACTTCAATAACCTTCGCGTCCAGATTGATGCTTTCAGCCACGATCCGGGTCGGCGGGGAAACAGTCGGTGTTGCTCCGTCGGAGGTGGCTGTGGCCTCGGCCGGGCTTTCTACTTCAACCAGCGGCAGGGGGTTGTCGGCCAGGGAAGGCGCTATAGTGTCTCTCACTTGTGATCCTGGCGCTTGAGCAGCGACTGCCCTTGGCGTAAGCGTAGGCTTCGGGGTAGGGGTATTTGCCGGTGTGAAGGCATCGCTAACCTTGGGTGACGCAGTAGCGGCATTGGCTTGAGTGAGGCGAGGTTGAGAGGCAGACGCCCTGGCCGGCTCGGTGATGGAGACTTCTATGAGGCGAGGTGGAGGCTTGCTGGCCTCAAGTTGATATTGGTAAAACATCCAGCCTCCCCAGCCCAACAGCGTTAAACCGCTAATGATGAGCGTGAGGCTGACCATCTGCCGGATTTTAGCCTGAACCGAGGCTAGCGGGTGTAACTCCGGTGGTGTTGGAAATTGGGTTGACAAATTTTCACTCATGATATTGCCTGACTCCGGGTTGAAGGGTATCTACGCGAAATTTCCCCTAAGCGAAGCAGACCATATAGATTGGAGTAGGAAGTTCATCATTTACTAGCCGGGCTGATCCCCTTTCGAATTAGCTCGGTTTCCACCGGTGGCCCGACCCCATCGAGCCAGCGGTACTGCGGCAAGTAATCTTCGGCGACCAGCGGTGAGGCGTATTCATACGGTCCCCGATACACCGCGGGGATGGTTTCAAAATTACCGTGGGGCGGCGGTGAGGGCGCAGCCCATTCCAGCGTGTTCGCCTGCCAGGGGTTCTCAGTTGCCTTTGGGCCCCGGACGAGCGACCAAACGAAGTTGTAGGCCAGGAACAGTTGCGCCGCGCCGAGGACGTAGGCGCTGATGGTCATAAACTGGTTCAGACCTTGGAGCGGCGCGAAGAGTACATACTCATACGGATCGGCGATACGCCGGGGCATACCATAAGCCCCAAGGATGAACATGGGGAAGAAAACCAAGTTAAAGGAAATGAAGGTGAGGACGAAATGCCACTTGCCCAGCCGGTCATCCATTATCCGTCCAAACATCTTGGGGAACCAATACTGGATAGCCGCAAAGACGCCGAACAGGCTGCCACCAAAGAGCACATAATGGATATGGCCGACGATCCAGTAGGTATCCTGAATAAACATGTCCACCGGCGTTGCTGCGGCGAAGATGCCGCTCAAGCCGCCGACGACGAAGGTGGAGACAAAGGCCAACGCGTTGAGCATCGGCGCGGTCAGGTGCAGGTCGCCACGCCAGATTGTTCCCAGCCAGTTAAAGGTTTTGATGGCTGAAGGCAGGGCAATCATCATAGTCGAGGTCATGAAGGCAATGCCCAGAGTGGGGTTCATGCCGCTGATGAACATGTGATGGCCCCAGACGATAAAGCCTAGCCCGGCAATCGCCATGATCGAGTAAACCATCGGCCGATAGCCAAAGAGGGGTTTACGGGCAAAGCAAGAGATGATGTCCGAGGCCATGCCCATCGCCGGCAAAATCATGATGTAGACCGCCGGGTGAGAGTAGAACCAGAAAACGTGCTGCCACAGGATCGGGTGTCCGCCCCCGCTAGGGAGAAAGAAATGGGTGCCGACGGTCCGATCCAGTAAAAGCATAATCAGAGCGGAAGCCAGAACCGGGGTGGCCAGCATCACCAAAATGGCGGTGATGAACAGGGCCCAGATAGTCATGGGCAAGCGAAACATGGTCATCCCTTTGGCCCGCAGCATCACAATCGTGGTGATATAGTTGATGGCTCCCATAATGGAGGATGTGCCGACGAGGATCAGACTGACAAGCCACAGGTTTTGGCCCGTCCCGGAGCCTGGTACCATATCCGGCAGCGCGCTGAGGGGGGCATAGGAAGTCCAGCCAGCCGCCGGCGGCCCGCCTTCCACAAAGAAGGCTGCCAGGAGTACCAGGAAGGCCGGCACCATGACCCAGTACGACATCATATTCAGCACCGGGAAAGCCATGTCCCGCGCCCCGATCATCAGCGGGATCAGGAAGTTGCCAAAGGCCCCCGACAGCACCGGGATGATGAAGAAGAAGATCATGATCGTCCCGTGCATAGTCAGCAGCGCCAGATATTTTTCAGGCAGCAGGACGCCGCCACCGTCAGCGTAGAGTAGTTGGCTGATCACTGGAATCTCCTCCCAGGGCCAGGCCAATTGGGTGCGAATCAGCAGCGCCAGCAGGCCACCGAGGGTGAAGAAGAACAGGGAGGTAAAGAGAAACTGGATGCCGATAACTTTGTGGTCCGTCGAGAAAATATATTTTCGCCTGAAGCTCAACGGCGGGTGCGCGTGCGCATCATGATCTGACCCACCATCGTGGGATGTTATCGCTATGTCTGTACTCATAAATTCCTCCATTCCCCTCACTATCGCGTGGGAGATCAACTCAGAGCGTTCCGTTGAGGTCCCAGAGCCGAAGGCCCCCTGTGGGCAAGTTCCCTGTTCAGAGTAGAAGAATTCCTCAAAACTCTGGGGCTATCTAGCTTTCAAGAAGTTAAGTTGACGCAAGCTACAAACGGTAGTGATTATCTTACATATTATAAGATTTAGAGCGCCGTTGTCAAGACGGTTTTAATTGAGGCGCTATGCCTACTTTCACCAAACCCAAAAGCCTTGTTTGGTTCTGGTTAATGGGTCTACTACTCATACCTCCAACCCATTAACCACAATATATATACATAATCTTCACTCATTCCCCAAAATATAGTGTACCCTGGATTATTTGCGTACCTCCCGATTATTATGTATACTGCTTTTGTAATCAAACTTGATTTACCAGCCAGGGCACAGTCCAATGATAGGTTTAGCGAAACCCAAAGAAAACGGTTTCCCGCTTCCTCGCTTCTTCGCTTCTCATTGTACCCTTGTGGTATCGCCCCTTCGCCTCCCTACTTTGGTCATGCTCTCCTTGCTGCTTGTGCTTGGCTTTGCCACTGGCCCAGTTCAACCCACCTACGCCAACCGTGCCTTGCCCACCGATCTCTCGTACAACACTGAAACCACCTGGATTTTACCCGGATTGCCGGATTTGAACGCCACCTCCGGCTACATTCCCCATAACTTCTCCAACGGTGAAGCCATTTTTCAGATTGGCAACGAAGTCATTCACGGCTTCCGCCCCGGCAAAGCTTATGCCGAAATGTACGTACGCGACATCGCCTGGGGCATGGAAACCGTCCAATACTATTACCCAGACGAGTACCTGCGCGAGCCGATTGAAGCCTATCTCCGCCGCCAATACACCGCCAACACCCTCAGTTCGGATGGTGATTTTGGGGTGGTGGCCGGCGCCGGTGCAATTGGCGGCATCATTAATCCCAATGGGCGCAGCAATAAACAAACCATCACCACCGATGAAGAAGCCAGTCTTATTCACGCTGCTTACCTTTATTATAATATGGCTTACGATACGGCCTGGCTGGAAAGCCCTATCAACGGCTTGACGATTATCGAGCGCCTAAACCTGGCAGCGGATTGGCTTTACACCCACCGCCTCGATCAGGAATTACAACTCCTCTGGCGCGGCCACACCACCGATTGGGGTGACGTCAAGTTTGAAAAAGGTCCCGGCTATACCGATTACAACCCGGCGCAAGATCACTTGACCGCTTCAATTTACGACCAGGCTCTGGCTTATGGGGTCCTCGTTGAACTGGCTAAAATGAATGCAGCAGTGGGTAATACTGCCCGCGCCGACGCATGGCAAACCAAGGCCGAGGCTTTGAAGGCTCAAACCAATGCCCTGCTCTGGCAGGCCGACAAGGGTTTTTACTTAACCCACGCCCACATTACCCCGCTGGAGCATCCCTTTGACGAGTCCAGTATGGTCAGCATTTCCAATGCCCTGGCGGTCTATGCTGCTTTGACCGACTTTCAGCAGAACCAGGTTATTTTCCACAATCTGGAGCAGGCTCGGATCAAAGCGGGGGCGAAGAAGCCGGGTCTTTCCCTCTATCCGTACTATCCCAATCAGTGGCCCAATCTCTTTTTTGATTACCCGGGGATGGGTTATGGCAATTATCAGAATGGCGGGGTGTGGGATTGGTGGGGTGGCGTCCAAATTAAAGCTGAATTTAGCAATGGCTTGGCCGAGGAGGCTCAAGTCCATTTGTTACAAGTGGCCAACGATTGGCAAAAGCACCCCGGCAACATCATCGAGTGGCATTCCACCACTGATCCTCGCCACGAAGGCAGCCACTATTACAGTGCCGCCGCCGGCACCATGGGCAGCGCTATTATCGAAGGATTTTTTGGGATGGAGTTGAACGGCCAGGGACTAATGCTTCAACCCCGGCTGGGGCTGAACGATGGCTTCATCCGCGTCTACCAGCCTGCGACCGACCGCTACGCTGCCTACAGCTATGACTGGGATCAGAACGTCACCAAGATTGATTACGGCACCAATGCCGCCGACCCGGTTGAAGTGAAGGTCTTGAAGTTACGCTCGGAGCAAATTAGGGCGGTCACCATCGACGGTCAACCCGTTGAATTTGAAACGGAAACTATTGGCCTTGATACCTATACCGTTTTCAGCGCGCCCAGCGGCCAGCATAGCCTCGAAATTGCCAAAGGGCAGCCGCTGGCTCAGCCCGCCGCCATTGAAGTTGCAGCCGCCCCCACCCAGGCCAGCTCCGCCGCTACAGCCTCAGAACCAGCGCTGCCCAGCACTGCCCCCAATCTGGTCTCCTCCCCTGAAGCGATCACCCTTCAAGGGTCCTCTCTCGCTGAACCGTCCCTTGAAACCGATGTAGCCCCAACCGATGAAGCCACCGCTTTGAACACGAATGGGGCTGAAGAATCGCCTCCGGTTGAGACGGGTCAAAATATGATGCGTGAAAAGAGCCGCCAACATCGGTACGCCTTTTTCCGTTTTGTTGGCATTAGCCTGGCTATCCTGACCAGCTTGTTGTTGATGGTGCTGGTCGCCCTCCGCCGCTCAGGCGGTTTGAGTTAGCTTCCGCTCATTCAGCGTACTTACCCACTTCACCAAATGTAGGAAGTTTTTTACTCAAGACATTGTCTGTCGCCTCATCAAGGCTGACCGATTTCAAAAGCGGTCAGGTTGATAAGCTGTTGCTCTAAGTCGGCTAAAATATTTTCAGCATTGGCTTGGTCGGTCAGAATGGTCCGAACGGCAGTGGCGTAGGCTACGCTGACCTCACGATACCGTTGGCCGGTAATCGTCGCAGGACGAGCCACTGCATTGGTAAAGACGTCAGACAGGTTGCCGATGACAGGTCGCGCATCGAGCACAGCGGCGTCAGTGTAAAGAGCGGCCATCGTCGGCAGGTAGCCGCCACTGATAGCCCTGGCGCGTTGAGCTTCCCAGCCGGTCAGGTAGCGTACTAAGAGCGCGGCCGCCTCAACATGGTCAGAGTATTTGGAAACCATCAACTGTCCACCGCCCAGAGTTGCCGCGCTGCGGCTGCCTGCCTCAGCAGGCAAGACCGTGATCTCGAATTTATCCCTGATCAGGTCATCTTCGCTGTTACGCAGGGCATAGCCATCAAGCCAATTGCGCATGAAGGCCGCATTACCACTCCGCCACACATTCCAGGCATCTTCTTCTCGGTAGTTGGTCACATCCGGTGGGGAGATACGGCCAACCCAATTGGCGGCACGTTTAAAAGCAGCCACCACCTCAGGATTGTTGACCGTGATCTGTCCATTCGGTTCGATGATACTCCCGCCACCAGCAGCCACCTGCCATTCCAGGGCGTTACTGATCAAGCCCTCGCCTTTGGCCCCCTGCCAGATAAAACCCCAAAAGCGGTCATTACCCTCGGCTCGCTCGCCTCGCTGGATGGCGGCGGCCATCTCTTCCAGTTCAGCCCAGGTTTGGGGCGGGTCAGCGTAACCGTACTTCGCCAGTAAATCGGTGCGGTAGTAGAGCACTCCAGCGTCGGCAAACCAGGGCAGGCCGACCAATTTACCAATCACTGTATTGTTCTGAATAATGATAGGAAAGTGTGCGTCTATCTCTCGCTGCGGGACATACTCGGCCAGGTCAACCGCATGCTCGGCCAGAATACTGGGCCAGGTCACGTCAATTTGGTATATATCAAGGTCAGTAGAGGCGGCCTCCAGGAACTGCAATGGTTCAGCCAGGTTGTCAGTTGCTGTCTCCGTCATAGTGACCACTTCAACTGAGGCTCCGGTTTCTCTTTCAAACTGTCCAATCAGGTCAGCGTAAGCCGCAGCTTGGTTACTGACAGGCTCCAAAAAGATTTTGAGGGTTACTCCTTCATAAATGCGAGTCAGGAAGTTAGATTCTCCACCATTGGTCAAAGTACTCCCATTGGCTACTACGACGGTCTCAGGTGGTTTACCAATTTCAAAACCGGTAATATCCACGAGCGTTTTTTCCAGATTAACCAGCGCATCCTGCGCTCTAGCTGTTCCAGTCAAAATAGGGCGAATAGTGTTAGCGTAAGCCGCACTCACCTCGCCATACTTTTCGCCTGTGACCGTAGCCGGGCGAGTCACGGCGCTATCAAACACGTCAGACAAAGTTTCCAGAAAAGGCTGAGCTGCCAGGACCTCTTGATCTCGGTAAAGCTGGTCGATGGTAGGCAAGTAACCGCCGTTGATGGCCCGGAATTTTTGGCTCTCACGGTTGGCCATGAAACGTACAAATTCAGCCGCTATATCGGGAGTTTTGGAATACCTGGAAACGATTAGCTGCCAGCCGCCCAAGGTCGCTGCCTTGTTTTTAGCGCCGGTGGGCAAGACCGTAGCGGCAAACAGACCCTGAATCGGGCTGCCATCCCTATTGCTATCAGCGTAGGTATCAGACCCACCCCGTATGAAGGCCGCGTTGCCGCTTTGCCACACCGCTTGGGCCTCTGCTTTTTGATAGGTGGTTACCTCTGGTGGGGAGATGGCGCCAATCCAGGCCGCAGTCCGCTTGAAAGCGGTTAAGGTATTGGAGTTGTTGACGGTAATGGCGCGATTTGGTTCGATGATTCGGCCTCCATTATGGGAAAACTGCCATTCCAAAGCGTTGCTGATCATCTCCTCATTGTCGGCAGTCGGCCAAACAAAGCCCCAAAAATCAGATTTGCCCGTCATACGCTCCCCAAGCTGAATCGCCAGCGCCATTTTTTCCAACTCGTCCCAGGTTTGGGGTGGACCAGTGTAACCATACTTTTTGAGTAAGTCGGTGCGATAGTAGAGCACCCCAACCTCGGCGGACCAAGGCAGACCAATCAACTGGCGATCTACGATATTATTTTCGACAATCGCCGGGAAATGCTCCCCAACTTCGGAGCGGGGAATGTATCGGTACAGGTCAGCCGCATGCTCGGCCAAGGTACCAACCCAGGTCACGTCAACTTGATACACATCAAATTCGGGGGAGCCTTTTCGCAACAATTGCAACTGGCGGGTCAAATTGTCAGCAGGCAGCGCCGGCGCAGTGATTACTTCAACTGTAGCCCCGGTTTCTTCTTCAAACTGCTTGATCAAGTCGCTGTAGGCTACGGCTTGATTACCAACAGGTGCAAAAAAAGCTTTAAGAGTGACGCCCGTGAACATCTTCTCTGGCTCAACTTGCGCTGCCTGTGGAGTTGGTTCATCAGTGATTAGTTCTTCAATTGTAGGCTGGGCTGTTGGCTCTTCGGTCAGGAGCTGTTTGGCCGGTGTTACAATGCCGCCACACTGAATGGCAACCAGTGAAATAGCTATCAATGTGGCCAACGCGAGCCATAAATTCTTCTTAAAGTTGCTGTGGGAAATCATATGTGTGTCTAAGAAGGTGTTTCTTAAATGGCGGTATTTGAATTTCTCTCAGTCCAGAACATTGGGCACATTCACCCTTTTGAAGTAACGCCCAACACGATTAGGGTCCATATTGCCCAAGTGATCTGAAAGGTAGATTTAGGTATCGCAGTTACAAGAAATCACAATTATAAATCCTACAAAGTGTAAGATTATTACTGAATTGGGCGAAATTGTCAAACTAAGTGGGGATAATCAGCCAAGCTGAGGCTGCCCTGTGGGCTATCTAAGTTTTCAAGAAGTTAAGTTGACGCAAGTTATAAACGGTAGTAACATCTTACAGATTATAAGATTTTAGACACCGTTGTCAAGACGGTTTTAGATTGAGGCGCTATGGATATTTTTACCAAATACAAAAAAATTGGTTGGTTTTGGTTCATTGGTCTGTTCCTCATTTTTCCCTCGGCCGCAGCGGCACATCCGTTGGATGAATTTTACCAGGTTACGTACATCACCATGGCCCCTAATCGGATTACCTTGCAAATTGAACTCTATACTGGGGTGCTTATTGCGCCCCAGGTTTTGGCCATGATTGACACCAACCAGGATGACCGGATTTCTGAAGCTGAAAGCCAGGCCTACGTTGATCTGTTTCTCAAGGACATTACCTTTGAAATTGACGGCCAACCCACCCTGCTAACCCCAGCCGACCTTGAATTTTCGACGCTGCTAGATTTGAAAGCGGGGGTGGGAGTCATTCGCTTTAAGTTGTATACCAACCTGCCTGGCGACCACCGGGGCAGCCACCAATTCTTCTATAAAAACAATCACCGGCCCGATATTGGGATTTATCTGGTCAATACGCTGGGCGACGCCGCACGTTGGGTAACAATTGCCAAACAGGAGCGTGATATTTTTCAGGCCAGTGTGCAGGTGGAGTACACCATCAACCCGGATGCTCCGGTAGATTTTGGTGAAGCCGATGTTCTAACCAAAATTGACGTGCCTGGCGGGGTTACCCAAGGACAAGAGCAACTGACCCGTTATTTGTACGATCCTAACTTATCGCTCCTGTTTTTGCTCATAGCCCTGGGGCTGTCGGCCATGCTGGGAGGATTACACGCGCTTACGCCTGGCCATGGCAAAACCGTGGTAGCGGCTTACCTGATCGGTAGTCGCGGCACTATTGGCCATGCAGTGGCGCTGGGCGGTATCATGACCTTCACCCATACTGCTTCAGTCATCGTCATCGGTCTGCTGGCGCTGTTGGCCAGCCAATTTATTGTGCCAAACGTGTTGGTGCCATCCTTGGAAATTTTGTCGGGCTTGTTGGTCGTCTACCTGGGAGGTCGGCTGGTGTGGGCACGGTGGAAGGCTCTCAAAAACGGAGAGCATCACCCACACTACCATACCCACGATCACCCTCATCAAAATGCTCACTCCCACGCTATCCCCGAAAATGTAAACTTGAGTGACCTGCTGACCCTGGGAATCTCCGGTGGCCTGGTGCCTTGCCCGGAGGCATTGGGAATTATGCTTATTGCCATTGGCCTCAACCGAATTTTATTGGGTTTGGGCTTGATTGTAGCCTTTAGCTTTGGTTTGGCGGCAGTCTTGATGATGATTGGCATCCTGCTGGTGCGTTCAAAAGCGCTGCTGGATAGACTGAGCAATGTGAGGAGCCCGGTGCACTGGGAAACACTGCTACCCATTATCAGCGCAGTAATTGTCACCTTGCTCGGCCTGGGCATTATAGCTAAAGGTCTAATGCCTTATCTGACTGGTTGAGTTTGCTGGTTAGTTGCTGGCTAAAATCGGTGTACTCACAAATCTCATTGTTTAATGACAATCGTATGAGTCTGTGAAGTTGTGGTGTGCAAGTTCGTGGCGGTGACGGTGATTGTTTGTGTGCCGATAGTCGTCCAGGTAAAGGGGGACGTACTGACCAGACCGCCTATTTTCACCACCGGTGGTTGATCTGTGGCTTGCCATGCGTAAGTGATGGGCAGTGTGACTGTAATCGGGCTAGCCGTAGCCGCAAAAGTGTAGCTCTCACCCGTCAGTCCTGTTATTGGGCCGTCAATTTCCAGGCCGTCAATATTCACGTCTGAGATTTTCGTGAAGGTATAGGAGTCTCTAGTCGCGCCATTCTCGTCAATCGCTGTTACTGTTAAATTGTTGCCATTGATAGTGACACGCGTATAGAGGCCGTAGCTCTGGGAACAGTAAGCGGCGGCTACCCAGGTAGCATTATCACAACGATAGCTCGCTGCCGATCCAGCGCCAGAAATGACATACACAATACCGCCTTGCTCTGTGGTTGTGACCCGCCCACGGCGGAGGGGATGGCTGCGCTGGTAGATGTGCTCATGACCACTTAAAACCAGATCAACGCCGTACGCTTCGAAGATGGGTACAAGTTTGGTTCGGGCAATTTGGCTGTCTGGGCGGTGGAAGCTGGTGGAATAGGCGGGCAAGTGTAAGGCCACGATCTTCCAGCGCTGCGTGGTTTGCCCCAGGTCTTGGCGAAGCCAATCGAACATGTCATCAAGGGCTACTTCATCACCGGTATACAGTGGGAGGTTAGAGTCCAGAGCGACAAAGTGAGCATTGCCGTAGTCAAAAGAATAATAACGTTCGTGGTCGGCTGTACGCCAGGCGTTTTGGGGTAGGTCGAACAGATCAAGGTAAGGAGCACCGTTTTCGGTATAGTAGTCGTGGTTGCCTAGCGTAGGGAAAATGGGAACTCGGCTGAACAGGTCTTGGTAGATTTGGAACACATGGGTATTGAACTGAGCATAGGTCCCATTGGGGTAAGCGTTGTCGCCGGTGGTCAGGATAAAACGAAAGGAATCACGCAACATCTGATCACGTAGCTGTTTCTGGCTATGACTGCTGTTGCCATAATCACCAAAGGCGATAAAAGAGTAAGGGGTGTCACTGCCGGGAATAGGAGCCGTTTGGAACGAAAGCAATTCGTTTGAGAGCAAATCCTCATTATCAGTAAAGACCTTGTAAAAATAGGAGGTGTTTGGCTGCAATCCGGTCAGTTCAACACGATGCAGTTGAGTGCCAATCGCTGTCCGGCGCGTGCTGCCAGCAACAGAATTGCTGTAACTGGTGTCTGTACCATATCGAACTACGGCATCGGCTCCTGTCTGTGTAGCCCAGAGAATGATCACGCTGGTATCGGTCATTTGTTGCAAATAGGGTTTCCAAACGAGATTATCTGAAGCAGCCGAGGTCGGGAGTGGCATTACTATATCGGCCAGGCTGGTCAGGCTAAACCATAAGCAGATAAGGGTTAAACAT
Source organism: Anaerolineae bacterium (assembly GCA_023382535.1). Next base: position 214,275 of record JAHDWA010000001.1, read on the forward strand.
AGGTTTCGTTTAATAATTTGATTTCTCATTCCTGTGTAAGAAAATTGGCTTGATAAGCTGAATGAATCTGAGCCTCAAGCTGGGCAAGGCTTAGATGTGCGTATGGAGCAAGCGGCGCGCGGCGCGCTTTTGCAGGGAGGTAATAGTCAGCGCCAGACCAAAGAGGATGGCTTGTAACAAGACAATGGATGCGCCAGAGGAAACATCAATGTAGTAGCTAAAGTACATGCCCATAAATCCGGTTAAAGCGCCAATGAGTACCGAAAGCAGAATCATACGATTGAAACTATCTGTTAGCAGTCGGGCCGTAATGGCCGGGATGACCAGCGCCGCTGCGATCAGCGTCACACCCAAAATTTGCATCGAGGCAATAATCGCCGCAGCCAGAACCAGGGCAAACAGAGTGTCCACCCATTCTGTTTTGACCCCATAGATTTGTGCAACCTCGGCATCAAAAGTCGTAAACAGTAGTTGCTTGTAGAAAAAGAAAATAATCGCCGCCACCATCAGCGTCACCCCAGCCACTACCCACACATCCTGCCCAGTCACGCCGAGGATATTGCCGAAGAGGGCCGCGTCAAACGAACGGGTAAAGCGCCGGTAGCGGCTGATCAGGGCCACGCCGATGGCGAAGCTGGCCGTTGTGATGACCCCAATGGCCGCATCGGCATTGATTTTGGTGCGCCGGACCGTCTGGTTGATCAACACGGCGGCGATAAAGCCCCATAGGCCAGCCCCCAGGTAGAAGTTCCAGGTCATCACAAAGGCTACCACCGCCCCACCAAAAATGGCGTGCGACAAGCCGTGCCCGATGTAGCTCATCCCCCGCAGGACAATGTAAACGCCAATCAGGCCACATAAGCCGCCCACCAACACGGCGGCAATGGTGCCGTTGCGAAAGAATTCAAATTGAAACGGTTCGAGTAAGAAGTCCATCGTCTGACTCCGGGGAATGACCGGGCACCGGGTTGGGCAGAACTTCGCGATAGGTGTGGCCATGGGGCTTTTGCTGCACAAAGAGCATGCCATCTTGCCGAATAACCAGCATATCCCCTTGATAAGTTTCGTTCAACGTTTCCACATTAAATACCTGCTCTGGCGTGCCCTGCGCAATGACCCGCCGGTTGAGGCAAATGATCCAGGGCACATGTGCCGCTGCTGTATTCAAATCGTGTGTGGTCATGAGGATGGTCATGCCTTGCTGATTGAGTCCTGCCAGCATGTGCAGTACGTTCTCAGCGGTTCGCATGTCTACCCCCGCCGTCGGTTCGTCCAGCACCAGCAAATCCGGCTCGGCAATGAGAGCACGGGCCAAGAAAACACGCTGCTGCTGCCCACCGGACAGGTCGCGAATGTGACGGCGGGCTAGGTCGGCAATTTCTAGTCGCTCTAGCGCTGCCTGTACGCGCCGCTTGTCCTCAGCGCTGGGCCACGGCCACAGGCCCGATCGTCGGACGCGACCCAGCAGTACCACTTCTTCAACGGTAACCGGGAAATTCCAATCTACTGTTTCCAGTTGGGGCACATAGCCCACTTGGGGCGCAGGTCGGCCATCGAGCGCCTGCCCATCAATGTAAACTTCGCCACGAGTCGGCTGCAAGACACTCAGGATCAGCTTGAGCAGGCTGGTTTTGCCGGCTCCGCTCGGTCCTACCAGGGCTGCAAACTGACCAGGGTGCAGGTGCAAGGAAATGTCCTTGAGCGCTGGCTCAGCGCCATAACCAAAAGTCACGTGGCGGAGTTCAACTAGGGGTTGCAAAGGGCCTCACCTTACTGTGCTTGTTCCACGGCGCTATCAACGCCCGGTATATTGGAGGTATCGAAATTGGCAATTAACTCCGGCTTACCGCCCAGATTGGCGGCCATGATTTTGAGGTTCTCGACCATCAAGCCGAGGTAAGAGTGGTTCGAGTCGCCCGGTTGACCTGGCAAGTCATCGTCGCGCAGGTCATCTACGTAAGTGGCTCCAGCCTCTTTGGCAATCTGTTCCAGCACTGGCGAGGGGAAAACTTCGGAACCAAAAATGGCCGGCACCTGTTCTGCCTTGACCTGCTTGATTAGCGTCGCCACCTCCTGAGCCGAAGGTTCAGCAAAATCGGATGGTTGGATCGCGCCGATGACCGTTACGCCATAGCGAGGCGCAAAGTAAGCCCACGAGTCGTGGTAGGTCAGCAATTTACGATTTTGTTCGGGGATGCTGTTAATCGTCTCTATAATAGCCTTATCTAAGGCTTCAATACGGGCCTTGAAGGCGTCATAATTCTTGTTATAGTAATCAGCGTTGGTAGGATCGCGGCTCACGAGCGCATCGCGGGCAATTTCAGCGTAGCGCAATGAGTGGAACGGATTGGGCCACAGATGAGGGTTGGGACTGCCCGCTTCCTTGGGGAAGGAAAAGTCGTACATGTATTCGTCGGGAGTAATTGTTTGCTCGCCGAGTAGAATAATCTCCGCACCTTCCTTTTTATTAGCCTCAGCCAATTCCAAAGTCGGTTCTTCCAGCTTCAAGCCGTTGACAAAAATGAGGTCAGCTTCAGCAAGTTTTTTAGCATCGGAAGGGGCCGGCTCAAAGGTGTGCGAGTTGACCCCCTCCGGCACAATCCCAGAGAGATTAATCCGACCGCCGCCAATATTATAGATGATACTAGTAATGGGCGAAACTGTGGTCACTACATTTAATTTATTACCTGTAGTCGAAGCTCCGCTCGAATTGGCGCTATTAGCGGGCGCTACACTTTCACTACTAGTTGTTGGTTGGGCTGCTTGTCCGCATCCAACCAGCGCCCAGCTAAGCGTAAAGACAAAAATAATCACCCGCAAGGATTTCATGTTGGAAACCTCCCTCCATTTATATTGTAAATGATCAGCTACTATAGAAAAGCTATGGTAGCGAGTACTTTAGAATTAAATGAATCAAAGGCTTCATTCAACAGATCAATAAAACCCGACGCCATCGAGATTTAAAACGACTGCAACTTTTCGCAAGGGCAATAATATACCAGTATGATTGATCGCGCAAATTGGATCCTATGCCTTACAAGAGGTAAGAGGATAAAAAGAAAAACTTGCCGGTTAATATGGCAAGCCTTTAGACAACTGGGGAAACGGTCCCAAGATATATTTGGAGTGCTTGGCTTAAATTGCTCGAAACAGCTTACTCATGCACGACTACCAACGTGCCGGGGTTCTCGTGCGTAGCCACCGCTTCGGTCTGGCCAGGCGGAATGACCGGGCCGGCCCACTCAAACAACTGCTTGGCGTTCTCAGTTTGCAAATTAACGCAGCCTCGGCTCATGCGCTGACCGAAATTATTGTGCCAGTAGGTGCCGTGCAGGGCGTACCCTTTGTAGAAATACATGGTGTAGGGCACCTCCGGCAAGTAGTAGCCGGGGCCGGTCATTAGCGTGGACTCCAACTTCCAATAGATGTTAAACTCACCCAGTACGGTCGGGGTTTCAGGCAGACCGGTCGAAGTGGTGAAAGCCATCACCGGCGTATCGCCTTCCCAGGCGATCACCTGCTGGGTGGCTACGTTGACTTCAACCCATTTTTCGCCGGGGTAGGCCGGCTGGTGAGCCAGGCGTGACCGATCAACGCTAGCCAGGGGCAGTTCCGGGCCAATGAGCAGACTGGGATTAGTTGAGGTCAAATTGGTCTGAGGCAGAGCTTCAGGTACAGTCGCTTCAAGCAGAGGCTCAGTTTTTGGCGACGGCGCCGGTGGGTCAGAAGGAACTGTTTCTGGCTCATCCGGCCAAGAGGCTTCCAGGGTCAGCGTGTCTGAGTCAGAGGTAAAGCGCTTCATCATCGGAGACGACGATTGAGCCGGATTGGCTGTTGACGGGGGCGCGGCTACCTCGGCTGCGGGGGAGACGGGCGGAACAGGCAGCCAGGCGGCCAGGCTGTCGAGCGGCGCAAAAATTAGCGCGCTCAGACCCATAACACCCATTCCGAACACGAGCGTGAGGAAGATAATCGCCAACAGTGGCTTGAGGCGGCGGCGAACCCGGCGAACCGACATAGTTTTGTTGGTTTTGCCTGGTTGGGGGTTGATAGACAACCTAGGGTGAATAGGTTGCTGAATAGTGAAAGGGACAGTCTGGGCCAGCCTGGGTCGAGTATGATGACTTACCGGAGCAGGTTCATCTGGCGGCAACCCCAGGCGTCCTCTGGCCCAGCGCCATCCCACTTTTGCTGACTCGTTCTGCGGGTCCAGGGTCAGCGCCCGCTCAAGCAAGCGCAGGCTATCCTGAGGCGCTGGCAATACATAAGCCAGCCAGAGCATGGCGAGAATATGGTTAGGTTCCTGCCGAAGTGCCGCTGTCAAATAGTGTATCGCCAGGTGATTCTGATTCGCGCGTGCCGCTGCAATCCCCAGACGTAGTCTTTCGTTGATACGGGCTGATCCAGCGCTTATCATATATCCTCTCTCTCGTTATTCACCCGTTCGATTTTAATCCGAAGGCTGGCCAATTCCGCCTGAGCATGGCTCACCCGGTTCAGGCGTAAAAGGACCGACCTGGAATTTTTCCAGAAACTGCTCCAGACGCGGATCCGCTGCATCATCAGGGATCAATTGCACCTGCCAGGCTGAAACAACAATGTCTCTATCGGTATAGGGACCGGGAGACAAAATCACCATCGGTTCATCCCGTTGGGCCAGGGCTCGACCGGCGACTTCCCGTAAAATCTCAACTTGTTCAGCCGGCAAATCGGGACGATAGGCAATCCAAACGGCCCCACGAGCGAGAGAACTGAGGACATTGTCTACCGAAACAGCCTCGTCGTAAATGCCGCAATTTTGCACCACCCCGTTCAGAACATCAGCGGATGGGGGACTGGGTGGATAAACGATTAAGCCTTTAATCTCATCAACGACGCTGGTTGACGCTTGGCCGGCAGGCGCTTCCCAACCTAAGTTGTCTAATTCCTCATTAATCATCCGGGCAAAGGCCACGTAAGGCTGCGCTCCCATCATAAAAGAGTTATTGACCACAAAACCGGGCGTGGCCCGGATCCCCAGGCGTTGGGCTTCTGCAGTCTGGGTCTTGATTTGGTCGATATACCGGCCTGAAGCGAAGCACTCGCTGAAAGCCTCAGTTTCCAGTCCAGTATCAGCCGCTAACTTCAGCAGCATCTCGTCGTTAAGCACGCTCGATTTGGCCGCCTGATCAGCAAAAACCCGATCATGATAAGCCCAAAATTGGTTTTGTTCAGCCGCGCACTCACTGGCCTCAGCGGCTCGAATCGATTCGGGGCCAAGGGTAGCGATATGTTTGTAGGCAAACCGAACTTTTCCAGTCTTAACGTAATATTCACGAAGCGTAGGCAGGGTATCGGTCGCAAAACGGGCACAATAGGGGCATTTAAAGTCGCTAAACTCGACGATCGTTACCGGCGCGTTGGGATCGCCTTCAATGTGACGAGCATCAAGCAGCAGCGACTTGGCAGTGGGAGTATTGGATTGATTGCCGGCGCTGCCCTCCTCTTGAGATGTGGCCGTGTCAGTAGGGGTTTTACCTTCTAATTGAGCAGGTGAAGCTTTATTGTCACTGTCAGTTTCGATCTGAGCGACAGCTTGACTGTCTGCTTTAGGGGTGGCTGTGACCTCAACCCGAACCACCTGTACTGGAGGAGGTGAGTTACAGGCCCAGCTCACACTCAACAAAATTACCAAACCGGCAAAGCCTAAACTCAGCCGCATAAGGCGGCGCGATTTTCCCGGCAAGCAAACCACGAAGGATGAACCCTCCATCTTTCAAATTTCCATTTTGACCAGATTATTCAAGGTGTTATATCGCGCTAAAAATTCAGTCGTGTCTATCAACCTTCTTTTCGATAAGACTCTGCGCAAATTGCACGAAACGATAGACGTCCTCAAATGTGCTCACCAGCCCCACTGAGACACGCACGGCCCCGGTGCTCTTGGCGTCAATACAACGGCGAAACTCATCAATGGTCAGTCGGTCTTTAGGGGGGCCAAAGCAAGCGACCAGCTCCTCAGCCGAGATGCCCAGAGCCACTTCGCCGCCTCCCGGATTACAAAAACAGCCGGTGCGGAGCGAAATGTTAGCCTGGTTGGCCTGCTGCTCAACCCAGCGGTGGTCAATAAAATGGCCATGCCGATCATAGAAATTGAACGTAATCGTGCCGCCTCGCATGTAAGTATTAACCGGTCCATAGACCTGCACCAGGGGCATACCATTGTCATGGTGCAGCGCCGTCAACTGATCTAACAGCCAGGCGGTCAGGCAAGTGACACGAGTGTGGATGGTCTCCAGACCAATCTGGGCAATATGCCGTAGACCGATTTCCACGGCGGGCAGGGTCAGATAATTGAGTGTCCCATCTTCAAACGCCTCAGCGCCCTCATGCAAATAGTAGCGATCGCCCTGGACCGAGGCCACGGTGATGGTACCGCCAGCAAACCAGGGCCGGTGCAATTTGGCCAGTGCGGCTTTCCGCGCCAGCAGGCAGCCCACGCCGGTCGGATAGCCAAAAATCTTATAAAACGAGAGCGAGACAAAATCGGGGCGCCACTGACTCAAATCCAGGCGATTGGTCGGCACAAAGGCGGCGGCATCAAGCAGTACATCCCAACCGTTGGCCTGAGCCTGGGCAATCCATTCCAGGGAGTGCTGCACGCCGGAGAAATTAGATTGGGCTGGATAAGCCAGCAAGTTGTGGCCGCCGGGCCGGGCCAGGGTCAGATGGGCCGCCAGTTTGTCTGCGTCCACATACAAATCGGGCGGTAAAACCGGCGCGTAGATGACCTGAGCGCCTTTGGCCCGGGCAAACTCGCGGATGCCATTGACCGAGTTATGGTTATCAAAGGTCAGCAGGTAGACATCACCTGGCCCGAATGGATAGGATTCGCCGACCAGTTTGAGCGCGCCGCTGGCATTATGGCTGAAAATGGCGACGTACTCATCCAGGGGCGCGTTAAAAAACTCCAAGACATAAGCCCGGGCCTGCTCGACCAAGTGGGTCATTGCCTGGGAGGTGGGGTTGGTGGAATGGGGATTGCCAAACACCTGCTGGAGCAACAACTCCATATGAGTGCGAACCTGGGTTTCGGCATACAGACCGCCGCCGGTGTAATCCAGGTAGGTATGACCCAATCGTTCCAGACGGCCATACTCGGTGGCGCGTAGTTTGTCGAGCGTGGCAGTCGTGGCAAATTGAGGATAAGTTTGCTGGAACGAAGCCTCGGCCTCTGCCATTGACAGACTTTCATGGTGAGAGACAGACATAGACATCCTTCTCAGTATTTTTTCTATACCTTCACTTGATAAAAGGGGTAACTGCTCAGGCGTGTAACCAAATTGTTCTTTAACAGTGTCACAATCTTACAAACCAATCAGAATAGGGGTGATTAGGCTTTGGTCGGTTTCCTCTTTTATCCGCCTGTTCTTCAAGTTAAGGCCACGTGAGCAGTTACAACCGTTCTTACAAATCGTAAGATAATTATAGGATTTAAGGCTGAATTGTCAAGCAGATTTGGCCTTCATTAATCCCAACCCCGCCTCAGAGCCTTTGGCTAAAGAGGTATCACTTTCAGAGCGGCGAATATCGAACGCTTCTATTTATGGTCAACCTCACTTGATAATTTGGGTCCGGCAAATTTGCCATTTTATCTTACGTATCGTAAGATGCCGCTTTCTGATTGTCAAATAAGGCGATCGAGCGGCTTATCAATTGGCCAGATACGCCGGTTGTGGCGACGGCCACTTTTAGTCCCAACGGCCAATTTGTCGCTCAGACTACGACTACAAGGGCATCAGCCGCCCTACCCAGGCTGACAGTAACAACTGAAGGCCAACCAACAGGTTACACGCGTCAGCCATATGAGCTTGCTCAACCCACTACTTTAAATGTGTACCAACCCTGTCATAGAATTATTGCCCGGCTATACCTTAGATTGCCTGGATGAGGTGGAGCAAAATTTTGTTTCAGAACATCTGGACGTTTGCGCTGGTTGCCGGACCGAGGCACACGCTTACCGGGCTGTCATCGCTCAACTGGCCTTCACGGTGCCTGAGGCTGATCCACCGCCGAATTTGAAACGACGGCTTTTGAACCGTATTCAAAGGACATCGCTGTCTTCCAGTTAAGTAGCGGGGCTTAAACGGTCCGTAGGGGGTAACAATGGGACGTAGATTGATTGTAACCTTTGGGATAATCAGTTCATTGCTGGTGGTAATGTGCTTAGCCGCTATTATGCTATTGGGTCTCAGTGGTTGGTTACTTTCCATTCCAACGGCAAAACCGCGCATCATCAAGATTACAACCATAGGGCCTTTGCCCCTGCCTGCAATCGCCGTTACTTCGGAAGCAAGTGATAGTTCGGCAGAACAGGCTGCGGCTTCATCTTTATCAGAATCAGAAGCGGAAACAGGAATAAAAACAGAAAACACCCCAGAGGCTGAAACGCCACCTGCTCCTGCGCTAACTGTCGAAGAAGCATTAGGGTTTGCGCTGCCGGCGGGTTCGGTTAATTCCGTCACCCAAGAAGGGCTGGCCACCAGGTTGGTCATTCCCGCGCTTAACCTGGATGCGCCCGTTGTTCTGGCGCCTATCGAAAACCAAACCTGGAAAGTGGATCATCTTGGAGAGGCCATAGGACATCTGGAAGGAACGGCCCCGCCCGGTTCTGATAGCAACCTTGTCCTGGCCGGCCATGTGACCCTGGCAGCGGGAATCCCTGGTCCTTTTATCGGGCTAGGCCGGTTGGTTCCTGGGGATGTGGTGGCTGTCTACAAAGGCGGACAGAAATTTGAATATGTAGTGGACGGTCAACAGACGGTGGATAGCACCGCTGTAGAGGTTACCTATCCTACCGACACCCCACAAATAACCTTAATAACCTGCCAAAATTGGAACGATGAAACAGGCCGGTATGAGCAACGACTAGTCGTCAAGGGCACTTTGTTAAACAATTAAATTGTTTTTATCAACCATTTCCCTGGCCGAACCACCGGCAAAGGAGCAATAAGGTTTGACGATTCCGGGTACTTATCTTACAATTAGTAAGAGAAATGACATTACGTTGATAATAGAAGTGTGCGGGGATAAGAAATATTCAGGCATTGGCCTGCTCACAATGTGCAATTTACTGCGATGACAGAATTTCAAATTCGGCTGGGCAGTTACATATTTCGCGGCCTGGTTTTAATCGCTTTTGCCATGTTGGCCACCCAACTGTGGAACTTGCAAGTAGTTCAAGGTGAGCGGTACACAGAACTGGCAAATGTCAACCGGTTTCGCCTGGCGCAGGTGCCAGCCTCGCGTGGCGTGATTTATGATCGCAATAGTGAACTTCTGGTACGTAATCGGCCGACTTATAACATTGCCATTGTCCCGGCATACCTGCCTGACGAGGCCACAGCCGAAGCTAAGATATTTGCCCGCCTATCAGAACTCTTAAATCTGCCTATTACCACAGCCATTGAGCCAATGGGGGAGCGCAATAGCGGCTATTTTCAGGCAATTCTCCATCACCAATACAATCGCCAACCTCAAAGACAAATCGCTAATTCGCGCAGCCGCCAACTGGCCAGTGCTCCGTTGGGTATTCGCGATGCAGTTAATCAGAACCGTACCTTCGCCCCATTCTTGCCGGTTACGATTGCTACCGATATTGACCCAATGATCGTTTCAAAAATAGAGGAGGAACGCCTGGATTTACCCGGTGTACTGATTGATATTTCGCCCACTCGCGATTATCCGCATGGGGAGTTGATGAGCCATATCCTGGGTTATACTGGCCCCATTCCGGCAGAACAGTTCAACCAATACGAAACGCAAGGTTATGACCTGACCGATTTCGTCGGGCTAACCGGATTAGAGTCAAGTTACGAGGCATGGTTGCGTGGGGTCAAGGGGCTGGAGAGCGTTGAAGTCAATGTTATCGGTGAAAAAATTAGAACTGTCAGCCAGAATGTCGAGGCTCGACCCGGCTACAATCTCCGTTTATCTCTTGACATCGGTCTGCAGGAAGCGACGGCTAGAGCCTTACGGGAAGAAATGGAGGAGGTTGGTTCCAAGCGGGGGGTAGCCATTGCCATGAATCCGCAAACAGGTGAGATTTTGGCGATGGTTTCGCTGCCCAGCTTTGATAATAACCTTTTCTCGCGGGGGATTACCGCCCGTGAATTGTCACTATTGAGTGAAGATCCCACAACCCCCTTACTCAATCAGGCCATTGCCGGCCTGTATCCACCCGGCTCTACCTTTAAAATCATTCCGGCAGCAGGGGCGCTCCAGGAAGGAACCATTTTGCCAGATACGACCTTTACTTGTCAGGGGGTGCTTTATTTGCCCAATCAATTTGAACCTGACAACCTGGACCTGGCTCAACCTTTCTTCTGTTGGCTGCGCAGCGGGCACGGTCCGGTCAACGTCATCAGTGGCCTGGCCCAATCTTGCAATGTGTACTTTTACCAGGTAGGTGGCGGCTATGACCCGGCGAACTATGAAGGGCTGGGATTGGAACGAATGGCTAAATACGCCGAGATGTTTGGCTTTGGGCAGCCAAGCGGCCTTGATTTACCGGGTGAGGCGGAGGGACTGGTTCCCACCCAAAAGTGGAAACGCCTGAACTATGCCGAAACCTGGTTGACCGGGGATACCTATAACATGGCGATTGGCCAGGGATTTGTGTTGGCCACGCCGTTACAAATGCTGAACGCTTTTGCCGCCATTGGGAATGGGGGCAACCTCTATCGGCCCTATTTGGTGAAAGAGATTCTTGACGCCGAGGGCAACGTGGTTAAAGTAAACGAGCCTCAGGTCATCCGCCGGCTTGCGGTTGATCCCGAAAATATCCAGTGGGTGCAGCAAGGGTTGCGAGCAGTGATTGAATGGGAGGCAGGGACGGCTAACGATATGTTTGATGTGCCGGGGATTATTGCTTCCGGCAAAACCGGCACGGCCGAATTCTGCGATCGTTACCCCCAATGTCTAGATCGGGATGGCCGCGTTAAAACTAAACATGCCTGGTTTGCCGCTTACGCGCCCAGTAACAAGCCGGAAATTGCCACCATCGTCTTTGTCTATGGGGGTGGTGAGGGGTCCCAGGTAGCTGTACCGGTAACCAATAAAATTTTGCGCTACTACTTTGGCATTAAGGACGAGACAGACGAAGAAGCGTCCCCAGAAACCGAGCAGCCACTTGTAGAGTTACATCCGGAGAGCACTTTTACGGCGCGGTTGCTTGGGGCAGATAGTTGGAGCCACCATGTCGCCAGTGTGTCCGGCTTTGTCCTTGATAAGCAGGGTCAAGGGGTTAGCAACGTAGCGCTTGAAATTGTTGCTAGTAATGAAGTGGTCGCCCAAGTCGTCTCCGGTCCTACGGGCCAATTTGATTACGAGGCTCTCGATCCGACTAAAGCAGTCACCTGGCAAATTCGTCTCCTTGATTATTCGAGCGCACCGTTGCTGCAACTGGACATTGCCAGTGGCCTGCGCTATTTGGTGGAATTTACGGCCTCATCAACAACGAATGCCCCCTGAGAACATTGTACATATCAAATACAAAGGTATGATCCATTATTAAATTAAGCTGTCACCCTGTCTCATCTGACGTTTCGACCCAGCGCAAAGGATAGCTCGCATGAGGAACTTTTTCCTAAAACTGATCGCTTTCATCGCTATACTGCTTACACTACAGGCGGCTGTCTCGGCCATGCGCCCGCCGGAGCTGCCCCCAGAAATCCTGGCGTTAGACCAGCAGCTTCAAGCAGGTGTTGACACGGTTTATTTCGGCGATAGCATCCTGATTTACCCTGAAGGCGAGCCAACCATCCCGGAGATTCTCCGGGGACTGCTCCCCAATCATGCAATTGGTGACGTAGCCCATCCGGCTTACCATCTGGATTTGTATGAACGCTATGTCAATTACCTGGTCGAACACAAGTCTCAGGTCAAGACGGTTATCATTCCAATTAACATGCGCTCATTTTCACCGGAGTGGGATTTGCGCCCCACCTACCAGTTTGAGCGTGAGAAAACCATCCTGACTTACGGCCCGTTGCTTTCCACCATATTTTACCGGCTGTTTGATACGTTTGGACTGTTCGCCTCGCCGATCAGCCAGGCCGAGTTTCGGGAGGCGACGGTCTTCAACGGCGACCAGCCTGTGGGCAAGGTAGCCGAATTTGAGGAACTGATTGGCGTCAGCGCGACCCGGGCTGAAACTAACCCGACCGATTTTGCCTACTACGCGGGCCTCCCTTCTGAGGATGAAGTTGAGGCCCTGAAGGGGACGCTGGTTTATTACTATATGTCCAACTTGGATCCCAACCACCGCAAGCTTCAGTCGCTGCAGGCGACAAGCCGGTTGCTCAAAGAAAACGGCATCAAGCCCATCTTCTACATCACGCCTATCAACTATCAGCTTGGCGAAAAATATCTCGGCCAGACATTTCGAGAGCGATTAGCTGAGAATACGGCGGTGATTGAACGAGTTCTGCGTCAAAAAGATGGGGATATTTTGAACCTGGTCTTTGATCTGGAAGCCTACAATTTTGTGGATACGGAGCATCTGACCGAAAACGGCAAAACCTATATAGCTCAAGCCCTGGCCGCAACCATCGAGCCGCCTCAACCGGATCGGCTGACCTCAACTGCCGTTGACGATGCCCCCACGCCGGCCGCCTTTGAACCGGGCTTCACAACAGCTTTGCCGACGACGACATCGGCTCTGGAACCTGGCCCGACTCCTCAACCAACGCCCACAGCCACACATGTTGTTCCGGTAACCGTGACGCCGCGCTCGCTCGCCAACCAACAGGCGGGACAGTTGGCTTCAACTGAATTTTGGACGACCTTCGAGCCGGTTGGCAATTATACCATCGAAGTCTATCACCTGCGTTACAAAACGACAGGCCGAAACGAGCGAGTCACTGAGGTTGAAGCGAGTTTATACGTGCCGCAGGTCGCTGAGCCAACCAACTTCCCCATTTTAGTCTATGGCCCCGGCACCACCGGCCTGAGCGACGGATGCGCTCCACTGAATGAGGGAGTATATAGCGGCAATTGGGGAGCCTATCATAGCTATATGCTTGAGTATACTGCCCAGGGGCTTATTGGCGTTTTGCCCAACTATCAAGGCTTTGACGAGCCTAACCAGGCGCATCCCTACTTCATCGCCGAGTTTCAAGCGCGGGCCTTGCTCGATGCAGCGCGGGCGGCTTACAACTTCTTTGCCGAATCGCCGCAAATTGTGGCCCGCCCGATGGAGGCCGTTTTCTTCGCCGGTTACTCCAGCGGGGGGCACGCTGCTTTTGCGGCCAAGGATTTCGCGGCCAGCTATGCGCCGGAGTTGCCCCTCAAAGGCGTCATCGGCCACGGCCCGACCACCAATCTCGAAACGCTGTTGAGAGAAGATGCCATCTTCAGCCCCTACATTGTGCAGAGCTACCGCGATTTTTATGGTCCAGAGGTGGTTGATCCGGTTGTTGTTTTTCAGGATCACTGGCTGGCCAACTTTGAAGCCGATGTGATGACCCGCTGTGTTGATGGCGTCTTTAGCTACTACAGCCCCAGCGCCCGGCAAATGTATCGCCCCGAATTTATGGAGGCGCTCTTCGCCGACCGCCTGCAACCGGTGGTTCCGGCTTTCAAAGCGGCCCTGGAAGCCAATGCGGCCGGTTTGTCGCCGGACGGTGTGGACATCCCGGCGCTCATCCTGCAAGGTACGGCTGACCAGGTCGTGACGCCCCCCAGCCAAACGCAATTTGCCGCCAGCCTGTGCCAGCTTGGCAACCACGTAACTTATGTGAGTTATCCGGCCGTTGATCATCCCAACATCCGGCGTGCCAGCTTTAGCGACACTATCAACTGGATAGAAAGCGCAGCTAATGGCGACTTGCCCGAATCGAGCTGCGCCAGCCTGACCAGTCAATAGAGAGAGCGATGCTATTCAACTCTATCGAATTTCTGCTTTTTTTCCCTATCGTCGTGGCCCTCTATTTTGCTTGCCCTGATCGCTACCGCTGGGCGCTGCTGCTGGCGGCCAGCTACTATTTCTACGCGGCCTGGAAGCTGGAATATATCGTCCTCTTGATTGCCGCCACGCTGATCAGCTACATCACCGCCCTTTTGATGGTCAAGTCGGAAAATCAGGCCCAACGGACTGTTCTGCTGGTGATTGGCTTGTGCTCAAATCTGGGCATTTTGTTCGCTTTTAAGTATTTCAATTTTGTCAACGACTCGCTCAGAGCCGCCTTTAACCAATTCAACCTGTTCTATAACGTGCCGATGTTCCAGGCGCTGCTGCCGGTCGGCATATCGTTTTATACTTTTCTAACCCTCGGCTATGTCATTGACGTTTATCGGGGCAAACTGGAACCAGAACGCCACCTGGGGCGATTTGCCCTGTTTGTGGCCTTTTTCCCGCAACTGCTGGCCGGCCCCATCGAACGCGCCGTGAATATGCTGCCTCAGTTTTATAAAAAATTTGATTTTGACGAGGCGCGGATTAGCAGTGGCTTACGCCTGATGTTGTGGGGCATGTTCCAAAAGGTGGTCATCGCCGACCGGCTAGGGCTGTATGTTAACACTGTCTACGACCATCCCGCGGAGTGGGCCGGCTGGCCGGTCCTCCTGGCAACTTTTTTCTTCGCCTTCCAAATTTACTGCGACTTTTCCGGCTACTCTGATATCGCCATTGGCGCCGCTCGGGTGCTGGGCTTTAACCTGATGGAAAATTTCAGGCGACCCTACTTTGCCCAGTCGCCCTCAGAGTTTTGGGGACGCTGGCATATTTCCCTGTCTACCTGGTTTAGGGATTATTTGTACATTTCGCTGGGGGGCAATCGAGTCTCGCTACCGCGCTGGTACTTGAACTTGATGATTGTCTTTCTGGTCAGCGGTTTGTGGCACGGCGCAGCCTGGACCTTTGTGCTCTGGGGCGGGCTGCACGGTCTCTACGTGGTTGGGGATGTGGCCAGCAAAAGCTTGAGAGGCAAGCTGGCACAGCGGTTGGGGCTTGACCGACAACCGACCATACAAGTGATGTTGAGCGGGTTTGTCACCTTCAGCCTGGTCTGTCTGGCCTGGGTCTTCTTCAGGGCCAATTCTGTTGCAGAGGCATTTTTATTACTCAATAATTTGCTGCCCTTGACCAACTTCGCCCAACTCAACGCGCCCTGGGCCGCCGTGGTCAGCAATCCGACGCAACAAATGGCTCTGTCACTGGGTTTAATTCTCCTCTTAATGACGGTGCATTGGGTTCAGGAGCAGCAATGGTCCACTGTCACCCTCTGGCAGCGACCTCTCTGGTTTCGCTGGGCGGCCTACCTGGGCTTGACCCTGGCGATTATGAACCTGGGCATCACCGAGGAAGTCCCCTTTATTTACTTCCAGTTTTAACTAACTCAAGTTCCAGGGAGTAGGAAGTAGAAGAAAAACCCCTTACTTCCTACTCCTTACTCCCTTGTATTAACTATTCCAATTTGCTGGTGAAAAAGGCGGAGCATTGCGACTCGGGGAACTGACCGTTCAAAATGTTGCGCATCCAGGTCACTGAGTCGATAAAACTAGCTTGACGGGTTTGGAAGTGGTTCACCTGTGGGTAAAGCTTGTAGCTGACGTTTTGGCCCAGGTTGCACAAACGGGCGACAAAGCGATCGTGGGTTTCCGGGGTCACAACGGTATCCGCCTCGCCGTGGAATAAAACGACGGGCACACTCGTGTTGGGCGAGCCGCCTACATAATTGAGTTCAAGCGCCTCTTTAAAGGCGGGGACGGTGGCGGCCAACTGGCCGGTGTCCAACGCCTCGAAAAATTCTGGCCGGTAGAGCAGCTTCGGGTCTGCGGGATAGTACGCATACGCTTCATCCACGCATTTGGTTGAGGCATCGGCATAAAAAGTGGGCAACCACTTAGGTAAAAATACCGCTTCGGGGTTGATGACATCGCCCCCATAGTAATTGAAGTAAGCATAGACGATGTACGGGGCGAGCGGCGGCCGCTCACGCAGCAGGGCCTCAACGCTGGGCGCGGTGGCGTGGCCAACAACCCCCTTGATGGGTAACTCCGGGGCATATTGGCTGGCCGCATCGAGGGCGGCGAAAGCGCCGTGCCCGCCCTGAGAGTAGCCGCCATAGAAGACCGCCTGGGCCGGTCGTGCAAGAACGTTGGCGAGCAGATTTTTGTTGAACAGCTCGTAGGCGGCGCGGGTGGCATCGAGCATGATCGAGCCTTCGAGCTCGGCAATAAAATAATTCTGCTTGCGGGTTTGATCGTCATAGCCTTGCCAGTGAGGCAAGATGCTGATGAACCCTTGCGCTGTGTAGGAGAGTAGGTGGGTCTGGTATTGGCCCCAGTTGCGTCCGCGGCTTTCCTCATCGAGCGGCGCGCATAGATTGTTGATACCGGTGGTGCCCGCGCCGTAAACAAAGAGGGGAAATTCGGCCGGCGCATCAACTTTGGGCACAAACACTTCGGCCCGGATCGAGACCCAGTGCCCCAGTTCGTTTCTACTCTTGAAGCGCAGCTTGAAGCGATCAACCGCAAATTGCGCCGGCGCCTGGTTGTTGTCGGGATAGAATTTGGCCTGAAGCTGGTTGATAGCGTCAACGGGGATGGTGGTGACGAACTCCACCTCTTTAACCAGCTACTCGACGGTCAGCTCGGCTAAAGCGGCAGGCACAGGCGACTTAATGGCGATGACGGCGGGGGTAGGCGACGGTTCAGCCCCGGGCGTGGACAGGATGGTCGCGTTTGTTATCACGTTAGTAAGAACCGGGATGCCGGTCGGTGGGACAGCGGCCGGCGCCGCGCGATCTGGAGTGTCGTACCGCGCCATTTCTTCCGGCATGCGAATGGTACAGGCTAAACTGGCTAAAATGATCAGTAGGAACGCACTATGAATTTGTTGACGAATTCGCATGAAGTTATATCTACAAGAACGCAATGGGCAACTTTTCATAAGGGCTGACAGGCTAGAAAGCCTGTTAGCCGAGCTTTGGCACTCGAGCAGACTGGAAGGTCTGCTCCACAAACAAAAGAGTTACACATCAGGTCTACATACTATCAGTTGGCAACGGGCTGCATAGTATGCCACGGAAATAATTTTGTCAAAAACCTTCTATGCAAACGCTTCCCCTCTCATTAGCTCCAAAGCCGCGCCACTGCCCCAAAATATTGAATAAGGCCATCGTAAAGCCGGGTTTTTCTGTAGTGCAAAGCTGGCCCTTTTTAGCCACTGTTCCTCTTTGGATCAGTCCGGCTGATAAAGATCGGCCCGGCTGAGCGGCAGGTTGCTCTGGCCACCGGCCGGCTTGGCCAGGAGGGTCTGGTTGACGTTAAGCCCGCCCGACTCGAAGCTAGACGCCGACGCTGCCATGTACAGCCGCCAGGTGCGATAAGTCACCTCGCCGGCCACGCTGATGGCCTCAGCCTGGCGCGTCTCCAATCGCTCAACCCAGTGACGGAGGGTGAGGGCGTAATGCTCCCGCAAGTTCTCCACATCCCGTACTTCAAAGCCGACCTGCTCGGCGATGAGATTGACCTCGCTGAGCGGCGCCAGGTCACTATCCGGGAAGACGTAACGCTGCACAAAAACGCCAGAGCCAAGAAGGTATCGCTCGACGAGGCGCTGCCAGGCGGACGCTCGCCCGGCGTGCTTGGGCCGGTGGCAACTCAAATCCGACCTGATCGGGGTCACGTGCAGGACAGGGGGCTGCCGAGAGATGCCGTGGTTGAGGAACAGGCCACCGGGTTTGAGCAAGCGATAAGCCTGGGCAAAGTATTCCGGCAAATGGCGTCGGCCCACGTGTTCAAACATGCCCACGCTGACGATTTTGTCAAAGGAGTCGGCGGCCAGGTCACGATAGTCCTGGAGCTTGACCCAGGCCCGCTCCCCCAGGCCGGCGCGGGCGATCTGGAAGTTAGCGTAGGTCGCCTGGTTCTCGCTCAAGGTAACGCCCAGCACACGGACACCATATTTCTCGGCGGCGTATATGGCCAGCCCGCCCCAGCCACAGCCGATGTCCAACAGCCGTTCGCCGGATCGGAGGCGGAGCTTGCGGCAAATATGCTCCAGCTTGCGCTCCTGCGCTGTGTCCAGGTCCTCCATACCGGTGGGGAAGTAGGCGCAGGAGTACTGCCGGTGGCGATCCAGCCATAGGGCATAGAAGTCGTCCCCCACATCATAGTGATACCGAATGGCGGCCCGATCTCGCTCACGCGAGTGCAATGCCCCCCGCAGATGAGCCGGGCCACGATGGGTTGGCCGGCCTGGTTCGGACTGGGGGAGGGCCAGGACGTGCCGGGCCAGGACAGCGATTTCGCCCAGGGAGAAAGTGCGGCTGAAGAGGGCTTCAAGCAGCGGGAAGGCGGAAAAAATGTCACCCTCAAGGTCGAAGTCCCCATAGATGAAGGCTTCGCCCAGGGAGAGTTCGAGGGGCGGGGTGAACATCCGCCACAATGCGCCGGGGTGGTTCTAACAGTTCCCGAGAACAGTATCAAATGGTAGCAATTGCTATTGGTTTGTAGCGTCATCTGGTTTGAAACCCAAAAGGTCGTTTGGGGTAATTTTTAAGGCCAGACAAAGTCGGTCAATATCCTCAAGATCAACACGTTGGGCTTGACCATCATCAAGCCGATACAAAAAGTCCTTGTTTAGATTCAACTGTTGAGCCAGAGCGTTGATAGTTAGACTGACACCTTCATTAGCCTTGAGGTTTGCCAGGGCTTGACTGATTTTTCCGCGGGGATTTATCATTTGTCGCTCTCCGTGTTGGCACTTTGTCTAAAGTATACCCGTTTACTCCTATCAGTCAAGAAATATACATTTTTAACACGCTACTTTCTTGACAAAAGCGACAAATGAAATATAATTCTTGTTTATAAAGAATGTTTATATGTAAGGCAGAGAAATGATTTTGGAGAAAACTTTACGAGGAACAATTTATAACCTGTCGCTGGAAGCGAACATGGCTTTGTTTAGGACTGGCCGTTTCTTTCAGGCGGGGTTGCGGACCGCTTACGGACGATTGGATAAAGGGTTGAATAGGGACGACATTGTGCCAGGTCTGTGCGACCGGTTTCGGATGGATGTGCGTTTTGCTCGTGATGCCATTCTGGAAGCTGAGGCCAACCGCACGGCGATGCGAGAACTTATTCCGGCCTACCTGGCCAATACCGAGGCCAAGATCAGCAAAGTGGAAAGCCGGCTGAAGGACTATCGCAGTGGGAGGCACAAGCCTAAACGAGTTACCCTGGAAGTGGCGCTGGCCGGCCTGGAACATCGCCTGACCAAACTATGTGCTAAACGAGATAAATGGCAAGCGCATCTGGATACCGGGACGCTGCCTCCAGCTATTTTTGGCAGTGCCGCGCGCTTTCACGCCCGGCGCAAGGGGCAGCTATCTCACCGGGCCTGGCGGATGAAACGCCAGCGACAGTTCTGGAATCGAGGCGAGAAGGATAAAGGCGGGAATCCGCATATCACGATTACGCCCCAGGAAGATGGCTTTACGATCAAGATTGCGACCTTACCGATGATTAAGGGCAGGCTGACCTACTTTACCGCCGATTTGTGGCTGCCGGAGAAAAAACGCGATGTGCTGCACGCTGGGTTAGCTGATTCTTACGCGGTGCGCATTATTCGGGTGGGTCGAGAGTGGCAAGCTCATATCACCATTCGAGAAAAGGTGGAGGGTGAGCTGGTAAGACGGGCGTCTATTGAGGCCATCGTCGGTGGATTGGATTGTAACACCGACCGGTTGACCCTGGGCGTAGCCAGCCCCCAAGGCAATCTCCTGGCCCGTCATACGATCTGGATGCGCGACTTAAGGGATATGCGGGCAAACAAAGCTGCGGTCGTGATTGGAAGGGCGCTGACGAAAGCCTTGAAATGGCTGGATAAGCAAGGGGCGACCTGCCTGGTGGTGGAGAAACTCAAGTTTCTTCAGGATCACGATACCCATCACCGGTCCAACCGGGCTACCACCAAATTCCGCAGTACGATGGTCAAATTGGTCATGCGAATGGCATTGCGCCGGGGGATGCAGGTGGTCCAGATCAATCCGGCCTACACCTCCGTCATCGGCCGGCACAAATATGCCGTACTTCACAGGATGAGTACTCACGAAGCGGCAGCCTATGTGATTGCCCGTCGGGGGCAAGGTCGAGACGAGCGGCTTCCCGGAGACATTATCGCCCGTCTGCCCCAGTTGCGGGAACGCTTGCTCGCCGAGGCCAAATTGAAACCGGCCAAAGACAAAGTCCGGGCCAAATATTTGCGATGGGCGCAGAAATTGGCCGATTGGAAAAGCTTGTCTTCCTGGTCGCTCTGGTCGATTTGGGATAAAGCCAGTGGCCTTATTGCTTAAAATATGTTTGAAGCTTGGCTGTGCATGGGTAACTCCGAGAGAAGGATAGGCCCGTGTTCCAGCAGGTAGGGGTCCAAACAGGACTACCGGGCCGACTTCGCGCTCAAGGCCGATGTTGGAGTGACCTTCGGGTCATTCCCCCCGGAATGACTTAGCGGTGGGATACCGCTTCCCGAGCGAGGGCTTGCCCTCAAATCACGCCCCGGTCACCAGGTCCGCACATGTGAGTGTGCGATCCGGGACGTGCCGTCTGCTATCATATGAGGCGGTTTTTAAAACCTGGTTGAGGATCAAGCTAAAGGCCGGACGAGCGGCCGCCGGTAATTCGGAGCCATCCCACAGCCGCACGGTGAAGGTGCGGGGTGGGGGGAAAAGCCGGTTCAGCAGCGAGACGGCGCGATCCAGAGCAGGATCGCTAGTTGAGAAAGAAATGGTTTGAGACATAAGCGCCTCCATTGAGAGTGCTGCTTCCATTTTACCCCAACACAATTTATGGGGGAAGTATCTTTAGGCAGACTGAGTGTTCGCTATTTGGCCTGAGCCTGGGTCATAGCCGCCTATGGCTGCAACACAGCAAAGCGGGCCAGGCGATTGTTTCCGGCATCGGCCACCCACACGCTGCCATCTGGCGCAAGAGCCAGCCCGGTCGGCAGCCCGAAGGCGTCCTCATCAGACCCGAACCGCCCGAACGCAGCCACCGGCTCCCCACTCGCTGAGAAGACCAGCACCCGATAGCCCACGGGGTCTGTGGCGTACACCTGGCTCTGGGTATTCAGGGTCAGGTAGGGCTTGTTATCCAGCGAGGTCCCGGCCCAGGCCTCCACCGGCCAACTCCGGAGGAACTGCCCATCGAGAGAGAACACGGCAATCCGTCGGTTCCAGGTATCGGCGACGTAGACCTGGCCATCCGGGCCGAGCGCAAGCCCCACCGGTTCGTTGAGTTCGGCCTCCCCGTCTGGGTCGAACTCCAGCAGAAATTTACCGTTCGAATCAAAGGCGAGCACTCGCCTATTTCCGGTATCGGTCAGATAGACCCGCCCCTCGGGGCTGACGGCGATACCGCGTGGGCCCCAGAACTTATCTGGTCCAGCGTCGCCCTGGCCAGGACTGCCCCACGCCAGCAGGAATTTCCCGTTCGGGTCGAACTTCTGCACCCGATGATTCCAGGTGTCCGCAACAAAGACATTGCCCTGGATATCCACGGCCACACCCCACGGTTCAACAAAGGTGCCCGGTGCGGGTGGGATTTGCCCATCCGGCGTCTTGCCGCCCCACGTGACCAGCACCTTCCCTGCCCTGTCAAACCTGACCATCCGTGAGTTGGCCGTATCGGCGACGTAGATGGAACCATCCGGGCCTGGCGCCAGGTTGCGCGGCGCGTTGAGACCTGCGGCAGCGATGACCTGGAGCGGCGTCACCTGGCGTTGGACGCCGGCATAGGCATCCACCGGCCCAGTCACATCGGCCAACATGGTCGGGCCGAGACTCAGGTTCAACATCTGCGCGGCAATGTCCTTGCGCACGTAGACGCGCATGCGGCTGGCAAAAGGCCAGTTGGTGGGCGGCTTCAACTGCTGCTGGGTCAACTCGGCATAGCGGCTATAGTCGCGGGCCCACACGATGTCCCATAGCGCCGCACGCCTGGCCGAATCGGTCAGGGCGAAGCGGAGCCGCTCCCAGGTCAGGTCCTTATAGTCCTCGAGCGGCCACCAGCGGTAAATGACCTCAAAACGATGATAGCGGTTGCCAAGGAGAGCTTCGACCTTCGACCAGTTCTTCGAGCCGGCCAGGACCACCGGCGCATCCAGCGCCTCCGGGTTAGGTTTGTCCCCGAAGAAGGCTTGCCGGGGAAAATCACGCAGGTACCAGACCAGCGGCCATGAGACTTCGTCGTCGTAGGCGATTTTCAAGTCACGGCCGGCGCCAGTGTGATTGGTGATCGCTTCGATGTCAGCCATAACCCATTTCACCCCCGGCGCGCCGTGAGCGTAGCCGATGAACTCGGTGGTGTAATCGTAATTGACGTAGTTGGCGGCAAAGGAGGTGCGGATGGTGAGCAGCGCCAGGATGGCCACCCCGCCCAGGGCGATTCTGTTCCCGATCACCCTGCGCCACTCACCCGGCTTCCCCGCCGGTGACCACGCCCCCGGTAGCAGTTGCCCAAGCCACCAACCGGTCAGCAAGATGAATGGAATGACCAGATGGGTCGAGAGCCAGGGCATTTTCTCCCCGGCCAGGGAGAGGGCCAGGAAAATCAGTCCGGCCCACCACAGCCCAAACAAGACAAAGGTTCGAGCGAAGCGGGAGAGCGCTTGGCGGCGCAGCAGATAGAACCCCGCCGCCGACAGACCCCCCAAAAGCGGCAAGTACTCATACAACGGGAAGACCAGCAGATAGTAATACCACGGCTGCCCGCCCCGGGCGACCTCCTGCTGAGCCAGCCAGTAACCCAGCGAGCCGATCAGACCGGTACCCAACCCAGCCGGATTGGTGAAGAAGGTGGTAAACAGGGTCACAGTGATGGCCCCGAACAGCCCGGCCAGTTTGAGCCAGCGTTGTCCGCCCCACCACAGGCCAGTCGCTATGGCGCCGGCGGCGAAGACGGCCCATAGACCCCACAGCCGCAGCCCGGCCGGCCCCGCGACCCATTCGCTCCCCTGGCTGGCCAGCGTTGACATGTCCACAAAGGGCGCGCCGGTGAAGCTGATCCAGATCGGATTCAAGATGAGCAGGGCAATCGGCGAGGAGAAAAACGCGCCCAGGGTCACCAGCGCCATCAGTAAGTCAAATTCGGCCGAGCGGGGGATAGCCCGCCAGCGGAGCCGCTGGGTGACCGCAGCCCGCAGCGCCAGGAAACCGGTGAAGATGGCCAGGTAAATGAAGGTAATCTCCATGGTGGCGAACATCAAGGCCAGGGCCACGGCCAGCAGCAGCAGGTCCTGCTGCCGGCGGTGATGGAGATAGCGGAAGATGGCCACGACGAGCAGCAGCGTCCAGGCGATAACCTGGAGGTCGTGGCGGATATAGCGCGAGTAGTAAAGGACGAAGGGCGAAATTAGCAGTAAGGCCGAGGTGACCAGCGCCCCCACCCGGCCCAGCCACGGCTTCAGCCATTGGGGTATGACGACCACGATGAACGTCCCCAGGATGGCCGGGACCAGGCGAGAGGTGAAATCACTGGCCCCGAAGAGGAGGTTGATGAAAGCGGTGGCCTCGAACAGAAAGGGGCCGTGCATCATCGGGTTGTGGGCAAAGCCCTGGCCGGCGGCCAGGCGCCACGAGTAGTAGACGTGCAGGCTCTCGTCGTGGCTCATCACCCGCTCGCCTAAAGCCCACAGACGGGTCACGATAGCCAGGACAAACGCTGCCCCGACCAGGGTGGTTTCCCAGGTGAGTGGGAAGGCCAACCTGAACAGACGGGACAGCGTGATGACGGATGTTGGCGCCGAGGTATCGGCGCGTGATTGAGCCAGGGTATCCTCCACCATGATCACTCAGATTGGAAATGCTTATCTATTCTCTTGACCGCTGACTTCCAACCTCGGTCGAGCTTCCAGCACCAATTCAACCTTCTCCTGCTGGCCATCAGCCCGGATCACGTCGAGCGTCACCTGGTCGCCAGGGCGCGTTTGTTCGATTAAGTAGGTGATGAGATCGTCCATATCTTCGACCGGCTGATCATTGATAACCGTGATGACATCGCCGCCAAGCTGGTACTCCGCCCCGGCGATCTGCAACGTTTTATCACTGCCCTTTAGACCGGCCTTGTCGGCCGGGCTATCCTGCATCACATCAATCACCAGTGCCCCTTTGGTGTCAGCCGGGAACTTCATAAAATCAGCCACTTCGGCAGTCAGGGGAGCGCCGCTGATACCCAGCCAGGCATATTCGTAGCTTTCACCTTTGATCAGGGTGGGGACAATTTGTTTGGCGATGTTGATCGGCACGGCAAAACCAACGCCAGCGTTGGCGCCGCTTTGGCTGATGATTTGGCTGTTAATGCCAATCACTCGTCCCTGGCGATCCAGGAGCGGGCCGCCGGAGTTGCCGGGGTTGATCGGCGCATCGGTCTGGATGGCCTCAGGTACCGAGAAAGGACTGTTGCCGCTGCGCATGACCCGTCCGACGGCGCTGATAATCCCGCTGGTCATGGTAAATTCCTGCCCAAAAGGATTGCCGATGGCGATGGCCAGTTGGCCCACCTGCAGGGCATCGCTGTCACCCAGGGCGAGGGGTTGCAGCTCTGTCGCTGGCAGGTCTACTTTCAGCACGGCCAGGTCGGCGTCGGGGTCGGCCCCCAGGACTTCGGCTTTGGCTGTTGTGCCGTTGGCAAAAGCCACTTCGACATCGGTCGCTTCGGCAATGACGTGATAATTGGTCACGATATGGCCCTCTTTGTCCCAGACAAAGCCGGAGCCTTGCCCCCGATTGTAAAATTCCTCGGGGCTTTGTGAGCGGGGACGGCCCTCAGGCCCGAAGGGAAAGCCAAAGTCGAACTGATCGGACGTTTGGGCTTCCACTTTTTGGGTCACCCTAATATTGACGACGGAGGGCACGGCATTCCGGTAAATATCAATTAATACCTGTTCGTAGGCAGCGATGAGGTTGGCCTCATCCTGGGAGAGCTGCGCTGCCGGCTGAGCAGCCTGGACCGGCGGGGACGCGGAAAGGGCCTGGGCGTCACTGGTCAGATAAGACCCCAGCACGAGCCCGCCCAACAGAGAACCGCTCATCACCAACAACAGGGCCACAATGACCCACACCGCGAAAAATAGATATTTTGGAAAAGCACGCTTGTTCATTTTAGTATTCTCCTGTTCTTTATTCACTTGAGTCGCACACAAGGTTAGCGGCAGCCGTCCTGATGATGCTGTCTGGCTGGCTGCCACTGATGAAACTTTACCCTGAGTGTAAATCACTCGAACCTACACCTCAAGCGCCGAATGGCGCGTCTGCATACAGGCAAAATGGCCTGTGGTCTAGCTATAGCCACAAAGACAGAGGCCGCAGGTTTAAGGCCTGCGGCCTCCATAAGAAGTCTTATGCTGTTATTGACTGGGTCGTCGCCTTTGGGCCATCAAGGCGGGTTCACCCCGCTGGGTGTGAGTGCTCGGCTGGGTCAGCCGCAAGCTTCACTCCAATAGCGTCGAGAGCCAGAGGCGGCATTTGGACCGGTGGAGTCTGCTCTTTTTCGATAGACTGTCCTTTCAATAGGCCGGAGCCAGGCCGCCGGCCGGTTTGCTTTTGTTTACCGGACGCGGCTGGGATGACGGACGAAACTTTATCTTACAACTCTGAGTATAGACCATTTGCACGTCAAAGGTAAGCGCCAAATGGCGTGTATCGATCCGGGCAAAATGGCGGGTATCCAGAAATACATTGAAGGAGCCTTTTATTGGCGCAAACTCCAGTCCAACGGCCAGGTACTGGCAAAATTATTGAGAATGGGGCCGCCTATTTCAGCTTCTGGTTGATCATAGAAGGTTTGCCACTTGCGCGGCGCGGCTAAATCGTGCATAAAGCTCCGACCCGAGCTGCCAATCAGCGTCAGGTTATTCCAGTTAGCGTTAATAAAAAGGGCCGGATTATATTTGCGTATGTGTTTCAGGTCTCGAATCTCCAGGTGCAGTTCAGGGTATTGGCTACAATCACCCCCAGGCTCACCCACCAAAGCGATTACCTGTCCCTGTTTAACTTGCTGTCCAGGAAGTAAGCGGGACGGTTCTAAAAGATGACCATACATAGAGGCGTAGCCCACTTGAGGATGGTCAAGCATCAAATTATGGGGCGGCGAGCCAAAAGGACCATCCACCCCAAACACGATGCCGGCGGCAATGGCCACAATCTCGGTGCCACATGGCGCGGCAAAATCCATGCCAAAATGAATCCCCCCTGATGCGCCATAGGTCGTATTACGCTTATAATAAGCATTGATAGTGTTGCCGTAGGGTTGAGCCAGGAGCCAGGTTGTGGGGCCAGGGGATGTCGCGAAGGGGAGTTGAAAGGGAGGCTCAGGAGTCGGATTGACAGGTAGAGAGGGTTCTGAGGGAACAGGCTGTTCGTCTTGGGCCTGAGTTAGAGGAGGTGTGGTTAACAACTGAAAGATGATTACGATGGCGAGCATTAGCATCGTAACTAAAGAAAAACGGTGTGGCAGAAAATTCATTTATCTCCCTCCAGGGCCTGACAAAAACGACGCTATTTTATCACCGTACAAATTTTGGTCAAAATGGTGTTACCATTAACGGAGGTGGCAGGGCAAATCGCATCCGGACACGGCGGCAAGCATCATGAGTAGCCTGTTTTGGCTGCCGAATGAACGACCAACCTGGATAGTTCGACCCCGAGACCGGGTCGAATTAAAACCTATCCGCTAAGTTACCCCTGAAGAAATATCGAGCTAGCTACCCCCGGCCTTGATCCCCTCCAGCTGGGTCCGCTTGAGCAGCAGGGCATTGATTGCCACTAGCAACGATGAGCCAGACATCGAAATGGCGGCAATCTCCGGGCGCAGGACCAGCCCAAAGGCCGGGTAAAACAGCCCGGCAGCGATGGGAAAAGCAATTGCATTGTAACCAGCCGCCCACCACAGGTTCTGGTGCATCTTGCGCAACGTCGCCCGGCTGAGGGTGATCACGCCGATTACGTCAAATGGGTCGGATTTCATCAACACCACGTCGGCGGTTTCCATGGCCACGTCGGTGCCCGCACCGATGGCGATGCCCACGTCGGCCTGGGCCAGGGCGGGCGCGTCGTTGATGCCGTCGCCGACCATGGCTACCAGTTTTCCCTGCGCTTGCAGTTCCTTGACCTTGTCGGCTTTTTGCCCTGGCAGCACTTCGGCAAAGACCGTCTGGATACCCAGTTCACCTGCGATGCGCTCGGCGGTGGCTCGATTGTCGCCGGTAAGCATGGCCACCTGCACGCCCATTGAGGCCAACTTCTCCACCGCGAGTTTAGCGTTGAGTCGCACAGCGTCGGCGATGGCGATGAGGCCAGCGAAGTTACCGTCGGCAGCGGCATAGACCACCGTGCGGCCTGCGCCTTCGAGCGAAGCCGCACGGTCGCCGTATCCGTCGAGCGTGATATTGTTGTCGCGCATTAGCTTGCGATTGCCGACAAGCAGCGTTTTGCCCGCGACGGTGGCCTTCATGCCATGGCCGGGAATGGCTTCAAACCCGCTCGTCCCTTCCATCTTCAAGTTCTGCGCTTTGGCCTTGTCCACGATGGCCTGGGCCAAGGGGTGTTCCGACGATTGCTCAGCCGAGGCAACCAGTCGCAATAGTTCACTTTCCGTAAGCGGGTTACCCACTACGACGATCTCGACGACTTGTGGCTTGCCCTCGGTGAGCGTACCGGTCTTGTCAAAGATGATGGCCTGCAGTTTGGCGGCCTGTTCGAGCGCGGTGGCGTTTTTGTACAGGATGCCGTTCTGCGCGCCGAGGCCGGTACCGACCATCACGGCGGTTGGCGTCGCCAGGCCGAGGGCATCCGGGCAGGCGATGACGACGACGGTGATGGCCAGCGTTAGCGCCCAGACGAATTTGTCCATCCCCGCCGGGATAGCCAAGCCACCGAAGAAATACCAGCCGAAGAATGTGGCCAGGCCAAAGATGACGGCGGCGGCAACCAGCCACTGCGCCGCCTGGTCGGCCAGGCGCTGCGAGGGCGCTTTGGAGTTCTGGGCCATCTGCACCAGTTTGACAATTTGGGCCAGGGCGGTGTCTGCGCCAACTTTGGTCGCCCGGAACTTGAATGTGCCGGTCTTATTGATCGTCGCGCCCACCACATTTGACTCGACCGACTTCTTGACCGGCAGACTTTCGCCGGTAATCATGGACTCATCTACGCTCGACTCCCCCTCGATGACCACCCCGTCCACCGGGATCTTATCCCCCGGGCGGATGAGGACGATGTCATCGGCCACGACCTCCGAGGTCGGGATCTCGACCGTCTGCCCGTTGCGGATGACGGTGGCCTGCGGCGGCGCGAGATTCATCAGGGCTTGAATGGCCTGTGACGCGCCGGAGCGGGCGCGCATTTCCATCCAATGGCCAAACAAGACAAACGCGAGCAGCAGCGCCGCCGCCTCGTAGAATACCTCACCCTCGAAGAAAAAGGTGGCCGCCACGCTGAAGATGTACCCGGCCAGCACCGACAGTGAGACCAGCACGGCCATATTCAAGATACCATTCTTCAACCCGCGCCACGCGCCGAGGTAGAACACCCAGCCGCCATAGAGGACGGCGGGTGTCGTAAGCAGAAACGAGAGCACTTCGTTGGATAGCCCAAAAGGTAACGGCAGTTGCAGCCCGAAGTAGTCTGTAAACAGGGGCGAGTACAAAAAGACAGGAATAGCTAGAATGAACGAAACCAGGAAGCGGTTGCGCATGTCGCGCACCATGGCTTCCATACTCATCCCACCGCCGTGGCCCATTTCGTGCGCCATCGCCGCCATTTCGCCGGCCTCGGCGTCTGCTGGCATGGCATGCCCGGCGTGGGCATCGGCTTTGGCGGGCGCAACGGCCGGTTGGGCCGCCGATATTGAGTGTCCGGCGTGTTCGCCAGGTTTAGCCGCCGGCATGGCGTGTCCGGCGTGGGCGCTCATCTCATGCCCCGCATGCGTTGCCGCTGCCGCCGGCGGATCACTGGGCGCACATACGTGCTCCGGCAGACACTCACCCGAACAACTGTAGCCGCACTCGGCCACGACATGTTTGAGGTCGGCCAGCGTCACCGACTCGTCATGATAGACGGTGGCGGTGCTGGTCATAAAGTTTGTTTCGACTTTATGGATACCGGGGTGCGCGCACATCCGCTTCTCTACCCCGGCCGGCGAGAGGACCGACTCGATCCCTTCCAGGTTAATGACCGTCGTTTTCATGAATAGTTTCCCTCCTTCTTCAAAATCTCTATTTTCCAAGCCAAAAGAGTACCAAAGCAATCCCCGATAAAACAGGCAGGCTTAACCTTTGCCAGCATTTTTGGCAGGTTTCCATCATCACTGAGGTTCTTAAGATGGCTCACTCCTATCTTACAAGAGGTAAGAAAATGTGGCAAATCAGGCTTCTGCTTCAACCATCAACTCAATCTAACGCTCACGCCCTCTCTCACTGCCCAGTCAGAAAGGGTTATCGGATCGCCTGGGCTAGTGGCCTGCCATGCGAGACTCCCGGGTCGCCACGCTGATCCCGGCGATCGTCAAGACGCTCCCCACGCCTTCGAGTGGACTGATTCTCTCACCGAAGGCCAAGGCGGCTATGCCCAGCCCAAAAATCGGAACGAGAAAGAAGAACATGGTTAATCGGCCCACCTCGTCGCGTTGGATCAGCCAATACCAGACAGCGTTGGCGAATGAGGTGCCAACTAAGGCCAGGAAAAGCAACAGTCCCACGAATTGGACATTCCATATTACCTGAGTATCACGTTCGATCAGCACCGAGACGGCCAGCAACGGCAAACTGCCGAAGATGAGCTGCCAGGCCGTTATTACCAACAAGTTAACCGGGATGCTCATGCGTTTGAAGATCACGCTTGCGGCGGACGCGCCCGCAGAAGCCGCCAACGCCAGCGCCATACCCGAGAGGCCATAAGCGTCCGGACCGGCCAGCACCTGGGATGAGATCAGCGTAACTCCCACCAGGCCAAGGGTGAGGGTCAGCCACTTGCTGCGGGTCATCCGCTCGCCCAAAAATATCGCTGCCAGCACGACCACGATCAAGGGCTGACTATTTCCCAGGACTGAGGCAATTCCCACGCCGGCCCGCCCCGGGCTGAGAAACATTGCGCCAAAGGCGAGCGTGATGCCTGTAGATGCCAGGGCGAGGATCCAGCCCCAGCTCCCACGTGGTGGAAGCAACGGCTGGCGCAGAGCGATCGCCAGTCCCAAAAGGGGCACACCACCGATCAAGGCTCTTAGCCCGCCGAAAAGCAGCGGCGGCGCAAAGGGCAAGCCGGCCTTGATCGCAGCGAAGCACAGGGCATAGATAGCGGTTAGCCCGAAGAGGAGGAGAATCCGTGTCTGGGTAGGCCGGACTTTCACTGCTCCAGGACCTTCGCCAGCACAAACAGTTCGGGATCGATTGGCTTTTGAAGGCCGGTCACTTCGGCCAGCGGGGTCATTGTTACGCGGCTCTGGATCATGCCGACCAGCACACCGGCCTCGCCGCGCGCCAGGGCCGTTACGGCGCCAGCGCCCAGGCGAGTGGCCAACAACCGGTCGAAAGCCGTCGGCGCGCCGCCGCGCTGTACATGTCCCAGCGTGGTCGCGCGCAAGTCGAAGCCAATGCGCGCCTGGTGTTCGCGAAAGTATGCGGCCAACGCCTCGGCATTGTAGCGCGCCCCCTCGGCCACGACGGCCAGGGCATGGGCCTTGCCGCGTTCGTAGGCGGAGCGTAATTCCTGCGCCACCTGCTCCGGCGTGGTTTCGACCTCTGGGATGACCACGACCTCTGCGCCGCCGGCAATACCCGCCATGAGCGCCAGATACCCGCAATTGCGGCCCATGACTTCGATCAGGAAGGCGCGTTGGTGCGATGAGGCGGTGATCTTGAGCCGGTCAATCGCTTCCAGGGCAATATTGAGGGCGGTGTCCACGCCGATGGTGATGTCGCTGCCAGCCAGGTCGTTGTCAATCGTGGAAGCGACGCCGACGACCGGAAAATCCAACTGCGCCAGGGTTAGGGCCCCGGTCTGCGAGCCGTTGCCACCGATCACGACCAGGCCCTCGACATTGTGTTGGTGAAGTGCGCGCAGGGCTTTCAGGCGGCCAGCCTCCGTTTTAAATTCGGGCGAGCGAGCGCTGCCGAGGATAGTGCCACCCTGCTGAATGATGCCACCGACCGAGCGCGCATGCAACGGCTCGAAGTGGCCGTCAATCAGCCCGGCGTAACCCTGGCGCACGCCAAAGACTTCCCAGCTTTGCTCAAGGGCGCATCGGGTGACAGCCCGGATGGCAGCGTTCATACCCGGCGCGTCGCCGCCGCTGGTCAAGATAGCCATACGTTTCATGGTTCCTCCAAATTTAAGTTGTTAAGAGTCATTTTTAGAACTCTTTGGGGTGATTTGCCAAAGGCTGCATGAGCTATTGGCTCCTACGTGGTCACCACCGAGTTCTGGTCGCCGTAGGGATTAGGCATGTACTTATCCGCCTCAGGATCGTTGAGCCACGTCTGGCCGTCAACCAGGTAGCGAAACTGATATTCGCCCCCCGGCGCCAACTCCACCATGATTTGCCAACCGCCATCCTGCTGCCGCTGCATGGGGTGCGACGTTTGCCAATCGTTGAAATCTCCCACCAGGTGAACAGTCTCGCCTTCTACCTCGGCCGGCAGCGTGAAGGTCACTTTGGTTACTTTGTCCTTTTTGCTGTGCTGTTTCTTTAACATGTTAGCCTCCCGATAATATGTGTGTCGTCAGGGGACTGCTTTCATTCTTCACTTAATATGGCGGTCCCACGTAAAATCTTTATTACCAGTATAGCACGCCTGAAACTGCGGGAACAGCGCCAAGTAGCCCGGAGCCTTGCCCGCAGTTTGGCCTGATTTAGCTGAGTCGTTGGCAGTCCGACGGGTGAGGGCATCAAGGCGACCAGCCGGGTCCCACGACCTCGAGCCGAGTCCACCGACAGATGCCCCCCCACCAACGAGACTCGCTCATGCATCCCAACCAGTCCAAAGTGACCCTGCCGGGTTAAATCGTAGGGCAACTTGGGGGGCTCGAAGCCAATACCGTCGTCCTGGATTGAGACGCTGAGTCCATCATCAGTGAAGCTCAGTTCATATCAGTTCTGCGTATGAAATACTTCCTGCGTCAGGGCGGATTCAATGGCCCGAAGGCAGATGTCTGGTGCGCGCAGCAACGGGTGATGATCGACATCCGGCAGAACCTGGATGCGCCAGTTGCGCCGCCCGGTGGCTACCTCAAACGCGCCGTCCAGCGGAGCCGAATGATCGCTATTACCGTGGAGGCAAAAGACGGAGATGCGGGGGTCAAGGGTGTCCACTTCCTGCCCAACATCATAGGTGTAGACGACCTCCCAGAGCGAAGAGGTGAAGGATCGCCATGAATGTTTCACGATGTCGGCGGCGACCTCCCGCGGCAGGTCACGCTGGAGGTAGGGTATTAGCCATCCGAAGACGCGCCGGGTCACCACACAGCTTACAGCGGCCAGCGCCATGTTTGTTAAAAACAACCGATTGAGCGCCGAACTGCTGCGGAAATACTGAAGGGCCTTCTCCTCGCCGCCGAAATGAGGCAGGCTGACAAGTATCAGGCGTTCCACCTGCTCCGGATAGCGAGTGGCATAGGCGATTGACAATGAGGCCCCCATGGAATGGCCCACAAGCGAGAAGGGCGCGTTCCTGCTCAAGGTCTGATGAAGTGCAGCCACGTGCTGTTCGATGGTGTAGCGAGTCCACGGCTTCGGAGACTGGCCAAAACCGAGAAGATCAACGAGCACAACGCGATGGGATTGTTCCAGCGCACCTAACCGTCCTTGCCAGTAGCGAGTCGTCCCGCCCAGCCCGGGCAGGAAAACGAGGCGAGGGCCGTTCACACCGGATTCCAAGGTATACAGGGTCTGGGTCAGGGCCACGGCGAATGTTCCTTTGTTATTCTTCGGCATATGGCGCGATGCGCACGGTCTGCTCTTCTGCCTGGCAGCACACGTTTGAGCCGTCGCAGCCGTGATGGGTACAGCGAAAGCGAAAGCGCACCGCGCGCGCCTCCGGCACAAAAGGGCCCAGGGTCAAGTGATGACGCTGCACCCCGGCCATCACCCCGCCGGCCGGGGCCAGTTCGGCCACCTGAGGTTCCCCACCGTCAATCTGCCAGGTGAGGATACCGGGGCAGTTGGTACGCACGGTCAGCCGGTCGCCCGGTTGAACCTGAGCTATTGGCTGGGTGAAGGTCCACACCACCGCGTGGGGCACGATGTGCCGGTTCAACTCTCCTGGCGGTATCGTCCCCAGGCCACGGTAAACATTCTTGAGATGGAGGCGGAACAGGTGATCGAACTCGTCGTCATTGCCCGAATCCTGATCTGCGCCAAACCACCAGAACCAGTCGCTGCCTTCGGCCATATACAGGGCCTCGAAGGCAGCCGGCGCCGTTTCCGGGGTGGCGCCAGACTGGTCGAGGAAGTCCCGCGCCTGGCCCAATAGCAGCCAACCTTGATTCTCCTCATCCTCGCCGACCCAGGTGCCCAGGTCCACCCCCGGCCCCGAACCGTTCTCGTCAATCCACGAGCCGGTGAAAAGGTCGTAAACTTTCGTTTGTGCTGCTGGCGGATGCGGGGCGATATCCCGATCTGGGTTCCCCTCCAGGTACTCGGCGAAGCTAACAGTTTCAACCTCGGTGTCGCACTCCAGTAGCCCATACAGCGCGTGCAAGAAGGGCCGGGCGTCTTCTCGATAAGCGCCCCAGGCGTTCTCGCCGTCCAGCACTACTGTCAGCACCCGGTCCGGAGCCTGCCCTGAGCCCGTCGAAGGATCGCCGGTCACTCGCCAGGCAAAACGTTCCTTGATCTCCCGCAGGAAGTCCCTCGCTGCCTGTTCGTAATCGGCATAGCCGTAATAGTGGAAACCGATGGCATCGGACAGGGGGGTGTCGCGGAAGAAGATGCTGAGGACATGTTCTCCCTCTTCAGCGCGGTAGGGTTGGCACAAGATGTCTGGATCGCCAATATTGTAGCCCCAGCGCCCTGAACGAGCCAATACCCCCTGGTCGGTCGCCAGCCAGCGCACGCCGTGCTGGGCGAAGAAGGGAATGATGAACTGGCTCACCGCTCCTTCGGCCGGCCACATACCACGCGGGGGCCGTCCGAAGCAGCGCCGGTAGCACTCAACAGCCAGCCGCACCTGGGCTTCGGCGTCCTCAGGCCAGGCGAAGCGAGGCGGATGGGTTGTTCCCGGCCGGTCGAGCGTGGCCCGGTCGGTGTCGACCAGCAAAGGCAGAATGGGATGGTAGAAAGGGGTGGTCGAGACTTCGATCTGCCCGCGCTCCTGCAAATGGCGATGGATGGGAATCACGGCCCGCATGATCTTATACTGCACGGCAACCATCGCCTCGACATCGGCCACACTGAAATCGCGCCCCTGCTCAACGAAGTGGCGCACCAAGGCAACCTCCCCGGTGACCAGCTTGACCTCCCCGTCGCGGAACTCCTGGCCGAACCAGGCCAGGTTGAACCACATCTGTAAGTCGCGCAGGTCCTGCACACTGAAGCGCCGGCCTTCGCGCCGTTGGATGAACAACTCGTTGTAGCGGGGATGGGGAAAGATCTCGTTGTGCCAGTCGGCGTCGAAGAAGTTGCTCAGGACATACTCGTGCTCATCAGCGGTCAGCGACTCGGCCGGCTTCAGCGTCAACTCGAGCGCGCGGTCGGTCGCGCCGCGCTCCAGGTAGTCCTCGATTTGCCACAGCAGCGCGGGCGTCAGATTGACGGTCAGGTGGAGACCGGAGTGCCCGGCCACCAGGGCCGCCATCGAGTAGTAGTCGCGAATGGCATGGAGCCGCACCCACGGGTGGATATAGCTACCTACCTGGGTTGGGTAGGAGGTATCCTTGTAGATCGGTTGGTGCTGGTGCCACAGGATGGCCAGGTAAAGTTTGGGCCCGACGCGGAAGGAAGTCGTCGACCCGGTGATCTCACCGTCGGGCGAGCGGCCTTGCACGGTGTAGGTCACGCGGTCTCCTTTGACGAAGGGGCCGAGCTCGACCTGCCAGTAACTGTTGACGCCTGCGTTGCGCTGCCAGGCGGCCTCAACTCGTCCCTGGATAGTCGTCCCGTCAGGGCGCTCGACCCCATACCTCACCCAGACCGACTGCCCCAGCTCGACCGGCCAGGCGCCGATCGTCAAAGTAACCGCTTCATCTGGACTCACGCGGTATGGCGCACGGGGGGCGTCGGGTGTCAAATGCCAGAGTTCCATAGGGCTTGCGTCTTTCCACTTTCAATCCTCATCTTCACTTAACTTGCGGCCCGGCGGCGCGCACGTCATCCGGAACCTGGTCGGCAAAGGATTTGAAATTCTCGACAAACATCCCGGCCAGTTTGCGGGCTTGTGCATCGTAGGCCGTGGGATCAGCCCAGGTCTGGCGCGGGTCGAGCACTTCGGTCGGCACGTCAGGGCAGGCGGTGGGGATGGCTACGCCAAAAATCGAGTCGGGCACTGTCGGTACATCGGTCAGCGAACCATTGAGCGCGGCATGCACCATTGCCCGCGTGTAACCAATCTTCATCCGCTGACCCACGCCGTAAGGCCCACCACTCCAGCCGGTGTTGACCAGCCAGACGTTGACCTGGTGCTGCGCAATCTTCTCGCCCAGCAGATTGGCGTACACCGTCGGCGAGAGGACCATAAAGGGCGCGCCAAAGCAGGTGCTAAAGGTGGCCTGCGGCTCGGTCACGCCTTTCTCTGTACCGGCGACTTTGGCCGTGTAACCGGACAGGAAATGATACATTGCCTGCGCCGGGGTCAGTTTGGCCATCGGCGGCAGCACACCGAAGGCGTCGGCGGTCAGCATGATGATGTTCTGGGGATGGCCGCCCAGGCCATCGCGGGTGGCATTGGGGATGTGGCTGATGGGATAGGCGGCGCGGGTGTTTTCGGTCAGCGAGTCGTCATCCAAGTTGAGCCGGCCGGTGTCGCTGTCGAAGGCGACATTTTCCAGGATGGTGCCAAAGCGGCGGGTGTTTTCGTAGATTTCCGGCTCGGCCTGAGGAGAGAGGCGGATGACTTTGGCGTAGCAGCCGCCTTCAAAGTTGAACACGCCCCGGTCACTCCAACCATGCTCGTCGTCGCCGATCAGGGTGCGCTTCGGATCGGCAGATAGGGTGGTCTTGCCCGTCCCGGACAGGCCGAAGAAAACGGCCACGTCGCCGCCGGGGCCGATGTTGGCCGAGCAGTGCATGGACATTACATGCTGCTGCGGCAGCAGGTAGTTGAGGATGGTGAAGATAGATTTTTTGATTTCGCCGGCGTACTGGGTACCGCCGATCAGCACCAGCTTTTGCCCAAAGTGGATGACGATAAATACCTCCGAGTGGGTGCCGTCCACTTCAGGGTCAGCGTGGAAACTGGGCGCGTTGAGCACGGTGAACTGCGGTGTGTGCGTGGCCAACTCTTCCGGTTTAGCCTGGATAAACATATCCCGGGCAAACAGGCTGTGCCAAGCCGTCTCGGTGATGATCCGAATGGGCAGGCGGTACTGCGGGTCGGCCCCGGCGAAGCAGTCCTGCACAAACAGGTCTTTGCCTTGCAGGTAGGCCAGCAACCGCCGGTGCAGTGTTTCAAATTGGGCCGGTTCCATGGCCCGGTTGACTTTGCCCCACCAGACTTTGTCGGCGCTGGAGGGTTCGCGCACGACGAACTTATCATTGGGCGAGCGACCGGTGTGCTGGCCGGTGCGCACCAGCAGCGGGCCGAGGTGGGCCAGCCGGCCCTCGCGGCGGCGAATGGCCTCCTCGTATAGCCGCGGGGTTGATAGATTCCAGTAGACGGCATTGACATTATGGATGCCGTGCTTTTCTAAACCATACTGACTTTGAAATTTACCTTGTGTTTGCATGAGAAACTTCCTTTGAAAAAAGTAGCCGGTAGACGGTAGACGGTAGACAGGGGAATTATTCACCCTGCGACCTCACCCCTTCGGGTGCTGGCCGCGCCCCTTCGGGCGTCTCCGAAGGGGGAAAGGGCGTGAACCTTTCCCTTTTCATGATTGGTAGTGCGCCACAGGCTCGTGACGACTCCTAAACGATTTTGATTCTTAAAGGCCCATAACGATTACGGCCCAAGATCAGACAATGAACTCGCGGACCATGCCTAGCGCCCGGTCAGTTTTAGCGATGGACGCTGCCCCATTTTTCTCGACCCCGGTCAGGGCGCGGATGGCGTCAATCGTCTCCGGGATGACGATGGCCTGGTTATAGACCTGGTAGTTGTAGAACAACTCACTGCCGACCACGGTCAGGCCGTCGGCCCACAAACCCACTTCCCACATGTCGCCGCGTGGCCGATCCAGGTCGGCCATCAGCTCTAGCGTACTATTGAGCGCAACCAACCCATCGGCCATACGTAGGAAGGCGATCCGTGGGGCGGCCCGGAAGGCGGCTAGCACTTCCTCCTTGTCGGCCGGCCGGGTCAGTTCCACACTCCAGGCGTGGAGGTGACTGTTTGTGTGTGCAGCTACAACGGCAATGGTAACGACATCCAAATCGGGGATGACCGTCTGGGCATCTGGCCCTTGATGGGAGGGGATGGTCTGCTCCGGGACAACAGTGTTCATGACCCCGGTGTGGTCGGACTCCCACGGGTCGGTAGCACGGCGCACCAGCACGCCCCTGGCTCTTTTGAGCAGCCCGGCCTTCTGCAACGCGCCCAGGGTGCGGACGATGCTGGTGGTGTTGCACGAAACTACGCGGGTGGTGTCGCGGCCCAGGGCTGTTTCATAGTTGGCCTGGGCCACAAAGGAGTGGCCGGTCAGGCTGTGCTTCTCGCCGCCCTGGAAGATGGATTTAACCCCGGCGGCGTGGTATCTGGCCAGGTTGGCCGAAGCCACTTTTTTAGGCGTGGCGTCGGCGACCACATCAATCCGGTCGAGTAGCTCGACAAGATTGCCAGCCAGGGGGATGCCGGCGGCGCTCATGGAGTCGGCCGCCGTCGGCGTAGCGGCGAAGACCGGGTAACCTTTCTCGACGGCGACCTTGATGCGCCAATCACTGACCACATCGGCCACGCCGACCAGTTCCATATCTTCTTGTGCTGCCACTGCATCGGCGATACGTTTGCCGATGACGCCATAGCCGTTGACGGCCACACGAATTTTTTGATGAGACATTTTTACCTCCTCAGATGAGTTTTATTTTACCCCAGATGTGAAGATTGGGGAGAGAATGACAAAATGTTAGAAAGGGCCTCTTACCGTGAGACTTATCCTTTTTCACCAGGCCGGCGAACCGGCACAGGGATCGGTTGATAGACCGGACGGGCGGCCAATAAGGTGGCCATCACCCCGGTGATGAGTATTATCGTTAGTATAATTGTCATGACGATCCTCCAGAACCAATGACAAACTCATTGTATCACCTGGTCCGGTTGGCGAACAGGGTCATTTAGACCGGAGTCGCCCCCGCCTTTTGGCTCGCTGTGCATATAGGTGGAATCACCTATTAACATCCAGGAAAACACGGTGGCTCTGGAAGTGGAACGGCACCGGCAAAAACTATGTACCGGCTGATGAGACTTTGTCAATTCACCAGTTCCCCAGCCCCTTGGGACGCAGTAAAGCCCGTTTCCATGAAGCCATTCGCGGCAGTAAATAGGGCCACAGCCGATGCGAGTAATAGGCTGGAAAAACCGGCACGCCCAGGGCATCACCGAGGATCAACACCATGAGGACTGTATCTAATTCAGCCCGCTGTCGCATGAGTTCCCGGGTCATGCCATAGGTAGAGGAATGATAGCAGAAATCAATAACGGCTTGGCCGATTTTGCGGATGAACCACATCTATCGTTATTTTCCTTTGCGTTAGCTATCTGATCGCCACATAGGTGGGACTGCCCGAAATCCAGCCGATCTTTTCAGCGGCGGGCAGCCGGACTTGCAACCAGCCGATGTCTGGGTCAACCTCGATCACGGTTACGATGTTCCCTTGGGTCAGGGTGGCGATGACTGGATAATCAATGCCAGGCGCGCTGCGCACGTTCAACCCCCAGGCGATGTGATCTCGGCCTGAGTCATTGGGGCGGCTTCAGGTTGGAGGGGCGGAGGGTTGGAGGGTTGGAAGGCTTCGTCCTGCCCACGCTCTGCGCGCCTTTGGCTCGGATCAGGCTCAGCCCGAAGGGTCGGCGTGGCGGTGGGTTGCAAGGTTGGGGTGGCGAAGGAGAGAGGGGTCGGAAGGTTGGTGGGTTTGTTCTCACTCTTCCAATCCTCCACTCCTCCATTTTTCCACGCTTCCACGCTTCCACGCTTCCAGGCTTCCAAAATTGCGTCGGCCGGCATGCCGGGTTTCAAGCGTTGATCGGCATTGTTCAATTTAATTTTGACGGCAAAGACCAGGTTGACCCGCTCCTCCGGCGTTTGGACATTGCGGGGGGTGAAATCGGCTTCGTGGGCGATAAAGCTCACCGTGCCTTCAAACGCTTCGCCGGGGTAGGCGTCCACGTAGACCCGGGCCTTTTGCCCGATTTTGACCTGGCCAATCTGGGTTTCGGGGAGGTAAACAGTCAGGTCTACGGTGTCAATGTTATTAAGCTCCAGCAATATCGCGCCAGGAGCCGCTAACTCGCCGGGGTTGAGCAGTTTCCGGCCGATCAGGCCATCGCGTGGAGCGATGAGGGTCTGTTTGGCCAGCCGGACGTCCACGGTCGCCAGGGCGGCCTCGGCCTCCAGCACCTGGGCCTGGGCCACGGCGATGTCTTCTGGGGTTGGATCGGCCTTGACGGCGGTCAGGTTGGCTACGGCGGCCAGTACGGCGGCTTCGGCTTGCCGATAGGCCGCTGCAGCGGCATTGGCCTGGGCGATGAGGGGTAAGGGCCGCTCACGCAGCCGGACTAAGTATTCGACCTGCTGTTTGGCCCCGGCCAGGGCCACTTCGGCCATCTCGACACCGGTCTGGGCCGCTTGGAAGCGATATTGGGCCGCTTGACCCTGCACCAGCCCCTCATTACCGCCCAGGACGGTCGTTTGATTGCGGCTGGCGGCCTCGGCCTGGATCTCCATCTGTTTCAAATTGACCTGGGCCATTTCCAGATTGCGTTCAGCCTCGGTCACCCTGGCTCGAGCCTGGTTAATTCTGGCATCCAGTTCATAAGGATCATCGGCCTGGGCCTTGGCTCTCTGCCAGATCAACCTGGCTCCCTCCTGGGCCACTTCGGCCTGGGCCAGTTGGGCCTGGGCGGCCGCCACCTCCTCCGGCCGGGCCGAGGCGCTGGCTAACTCCAGGTTGGCTTGGGCCGTCGCCAGAGCAGTTTCTAGCTGCGTCCGTTGGGCCAGTAGGTCGGCCTGCTCTAACTCGACCAAAGCTTGGCCGGCTGTGACCTCGTCCCCCTCATCCACCTTCAGCTCAAGGATGCGTCCGCCCAACTCGGCGGTGATGGCGACCGTTTCAGCCTCGATGGTGCCGGAGCCGGTCAGGGTAGTTGGTTCTAAGGCAGCCACCGGAGTTGTTATGCCAAATTGCATGAACCACCAGTAGCCACCGCCGATAGTGATTAATAGGATGATGATAGAGATAATACGTTTCATTGTTGCACCTCTCAAAAGGGAGTAGGGAAGTAGAGCAGGGGAGCGGAGGAGCAGGGGTGCAGGGGAGAATCTTGCTTAAGTCTCTCCCTTGCCCCTCTGCGCCCCTGCACCCCTGCTCCCTTACTCCCTACTTCATAATTCCGGTCCTTCCGCGAAGATAGCGTCGGCCGGCATGCCGGGTTTCAAGCGTTGATCTTCATTTTCTAATTTGATTTTGACGGCAAAAACGGTATTGGCCCGCTCTTCTTGGGTCTGGATGTTTTTGGGCGTAAATTCGGCTTCATCGCTGATGTAGGTGACGCGGCCGGTAAACGGCTCGCCCGGAAACGTATCTACGAAGACCTTCACCTTTTGCCCAAGTGTGACCTGGCCAATATCCGGTTCAGGCACGTAGACGGTCAGGGTCAAGTCGGTTAAGTCGGCCAGGGTCAGCAGCGGAGTGCCTGGCACGGCCGTCTCGCCTTCATGGGCTGTCCGTTCAACGACCCAGCCGGCCAGCGGGGCGACCAGGGTGTATTTCTCACGTTGAACCTGCAGAGCGGCCAGGTTAGCTTCAGCTCGTTTGACCTGGGCCTCGGCCACCGCCACCTGTTCCGTACGGGGGCCGGCCTTCAGAATCTGAAGTTGGGCTTTAGCGACTTCCACCTCGGCCAGAGCGGTCTGGTAGGCCGCTTCGGCCTGGGCTACCTGAAGCTGCGCTTCCTGGGGGTCGTTTCTGAGGCGCAGCAAATCATTCAAGGCAATTTCGGTATCATTCCGTTCAGCCCCGGCGCTATTCAGGTCAACCCAGGCCGCCCACATGTCGGCCCCGGCGTAATTCCAGGCCACGCCGGTATCCTGTTTCGCCCCCTCCGGGAAGTCGTAGTGTCCGCTGATCTTGTCACCCCCGGGCAGTTTGACCGACCAGTCCTGGCCCGCCTGGGTTTTGTCCCACTGCTGCTTTCTTAGCTCCCACATGGCCTCCCCGGCATCTTTCAAGGGGGTGGCATAGGCAATTTTCAGCTCGGCCAATTTCAAAGCCGTGCGGGCCGCGTCAATCTGCCGATCCAACTCTTGCGGATTGTCGCGCAGGGTGATGGCGTCTTGCCATTGGGTGTAGGCGGCGGCCGCCTTGGCTTCGGCGACGGCGACAGCGGCTTCAGCCTTGGCGATCTCTTCAGCCCGTACCCCGGCCTCTATTTTGGCCAGTTGGGCTTGGGTGGTCGCAATTTTGGCTTCGGCTTGCCGTATGTCTGCCTCTATCAGGGCGGTGTCCAGTTCAATCAGGATCTGACCCGCCTGAACGAAATCACCCTCGTCAGCGGTAATTTGGGTAATCCGCCCTTGGGTTTCGGCCGCCACGTTCGTCTCGTCGGCTTCGATGTAGCCGGAGCCGATGAGCCCGCCTTGGGCTTGGGCCTCGTCAAGCAGGCCCCACTTCAATTGAAGGGGGATGAACACGCCGGGGTTCTGGCTGACATAGCTATAGCCGCCCAGGGCGCCAACAATCAACAAGATAATGATTAAAATCTTTATGTTACGTTTCATCTTTTACCTCCAAGATAGTTACAGGGTAGCAGGTTGCAGGGTAGCAGGTTGCAAGACCTCTATTACCTGCCACTTTGCTACTTGCTACTTTGCTACTTGCTACTCTGCTACTTTGCTAAGCCAGACTTCTCCGGAAACGGGCCAGGCTGGCACTGAAAATGACCACCCCCAGCACCGCCAGTCCCACTACCTGCGGCCACAGGACGCTCATCCCAACCGCTTTGAGAAAGACGCCCAGGGTAATGGTGAGGGTGTAGCGCAGCGGATTGAGCAGGGACAGCCACTGCAAGACGACCGGCATGTTATCCACCGGTGCCATCATGCCCGACAGAAAGATCATCGGGAAAATGAGAAAAAAGCTCAGCAGCAGGGCCTGCTGCATATTATTGGCCACCGTGCCCACAGCGACACCCAGGCCGGCTCCCACCATGAAAATCAGGGTGGACAGGGCAAAATACAGTCCCAGGCTGCCGCGGACCGGCACCCCAAACCCCCACACCGCGATAGCGATGCCGATGGCCAGCCCGACCATCTTGATGAGGCCGAGCGGCACCAGTTTGGCCATAATCAACTCCCAGGGCTGGATGGGTGTCACCAGGAGTTGTTCCAGGGTGCCCCTTTCCTTTTCGCGCACAATGGCGACGGATCCGAGCACGATTCCCAAGAAGGGCATCGTGATGCCGATCATGGCCAGCATATTAAAGTGAGTATAACGCAGGGCCGGATCATACTGAGCCCGGATTTGATTGATTACCACCGGCAGCCGGGCCAGCGCTGTCTGCTCGGACACGCCCAGCCGCTGCAGCTCGATGCGCCGCGAGTGGGCGCCAATGATCTGCTCGGCGTAGCCGGTGGCCACCGAGGCAGTAAAGGCATCGGAGCCGTCGGCGATGAGTTGGACCCGAACCGTATCACCCCGGCCCAGATCGCGTCCGAAGCCGGTTGGAATGACCAGCCCCATCCGCACCTCGCCCCGGTCAAACAGGGATTCCAGGTCGGTTTGTGAGTTCAGGACCGCGTATAGCTCAAAGTACTCCGAGTTGGTCAGTTTGGTGATCAGCTCCCGGCTGGCCTCACTCCGGTCGGCATCGACCACCACCAGCGGCATGTTTTTCACATCGAGGGAAAGAGACAGCCCGCACAGAACCGGCTCGACGAAAGAGTACAGGATGAGCACAATCACCAGCCAGTCGCGGAAAAATTGTAAAAATTCTTTACGGATCAAGGATACAAGACGGCTTGACATGGTTTTACTCCTTTACTTAGCCCATTTTCTTTTTGAAGCGCAGGGAGGCCAGGCTGAAAATCACCAGCACGTAGGCCAACATCCACCCTAGCTGTGGCCACAAGGTGGCTAGCCCTACGCCTTTAAGGCTGATGCTCCGGCCGATTTCTACAAAGTGGCGGGCCGGGAAGAGATGGGTGAAGCCCT
This sequence comes from Anaerolineae bacterium, assembly GCA_023382535.1. The sequence goes on from JAHDWA010000001.1 coordinate 257,826, forward strand.
GACTCACCAGGGGCATATTGAAAATGGGAAAGATGAAGCCGGAAAAGAGGAGAGCCGGCATCACGGTCAGCACAATGGCGGCCAGTGCGGCGGCCACCTGGCTATTGGTCAGGGTGCTGATCAGCAGCCCGATGCTCACCGTCCCGAAGACATAAATCAGGGCCGCCACCAGCAAAAGGGTCAGGCTGCCGGTAAACGGCACCCGAAACCAGCCGATGCCGACGGCAAAGATAATGGCCATCTCGACGAAGGCGATCACCCCGTAGGGAATAAGCTTGCCCAGGATCAGTTCGGCCGGCCGGATGGGCGAGACAAAGATCTGGTGGATACTACCCTGCTCCTTCTCCCGCACCACGGCCAGGGCCGACAGCAGCGGGGGAAAGGCCAGCAAGATGACGGCGAACAGCCCCGGCACCACAAAGTTGATATACTTCAAACCGGGGTTGTACCACACCCTCGGTTCGATCATGAGGGCCGGCTGATAGCCCTGCCCCAACCAGGCCGCCACCTGCCTGGCGCTGTAGACCTGGTTAAAAGCGGTCACGTAGCCGATGGCCACGTTGGCCGTGGGCGGGAATGAACCGTCTACCCAGGTCTGCACCGTGGCCGGGCGACCGGTCTGCAGCGCCTCCCCGAAGCCGGGCGGAATAACCAACCCCACCTCAACCGTGTCGCTATCCATCAGCCGTTCCAGTTCTGCCTGACTCCAAACCCACCGGTGAACGTGGAATTTGTCGCCGGCGGTCGTAAATTGGCGCACATACTCGCGGCTGGCCCGCGTCTGATCCTGGTCGTAGACGGCCAGGGGTACGTCTTCCACATCCAGATTGGTGGCATAGGCGAAAAGAAAGAGCATAATCAGCGGCAAAATGATAGCCATCAGCAGCGTGTACGGATCACGCCAGATTTCACGAGTTTCCTTGATCAGGATAGCAATGAAACCTTGGGTCATGGGTTTCTCTCCTTAAGTTCGCGCTGGCCGGCCTCTTGCATCCCGATAAAGATGACGAACAGGTCTTCCAGTGAGAATTCTATCGGTTCGACTCGACCCGGCCGCAGGCCGGCGGCGGCGAGGCTGCGGCTCAGGGGCTCAACCGCCTGGTCGGCCTCACCCCAAACCAGGACGTGCAGTTTGTCCCCGTAAGGGGCCGCGCTCTGCACTTCTGGTAAGGTGGCGACCACGTTCGAGGCCCGCAGGGCGTCGCTTACGTCAAGCTCCAGCATCTGGCCGGCCTTCATGTTGGCTTTCAAGGCGGCCGGGCTGCCCAAGGCGATGATCTGGCCATAGTAGAGCAGGGCCAGGGTGTGGCAGTGATCCGCCTCTTCCATATAGTGCGTGGTCACAAAAATCGTCACCCCCTGGGTCGATAACTCAAAGATCAGGTCCCAAAAAGTGCGGCGGGAGATCGGATCCACCCCGGAGGTCGGTTCGTCCAGGAACAGGATGCGGGGTTGATGCAGTACGGCACAGCCCAGGGCCAGCCGCTGCTTCCAGCCGCCCGACAGATCTCGAGTGAGCAGCCGCTCCTTGCCCCGCAGGCCGGCCATGTCCAGCACCCAGGCCTTGCGTTCGGCGCGGCGCAGCCGGGGCACGTTATATAGTCCGGCATAGAAATCAATGTTCTCGGCCACGGTCAGATCATTATAGAGCGAGAACTTCTGGCTCATATAGCCAATCTCCGGCTTCATGCGCGCCTGTTCCTTTAGAATGTCGAAGCCGGCCACCGTGCCTGCCCCCGAAGTCGGCGGCAAAAGGCCGGTCAGGATACGGATGGTGGTCGTCTTGCCCGACCCGTTGGGACCGAGAAAGCCAAAGATCTCGCCGGTCCGCACCTTAAAACTGATCCCATCCACGGCGGTGAAGCTGCCGAAACGCTTAGTCAACCCTTCGACGGTGACAGCGTACGATTTTAGATTTTGGATTTTAGATTTTGGATTTATTTGGATATGTTCGAGATTTTGGACATAGTGGCCTTTGGGTATTATGGATTGGTTATTTTCTCCCCCGCCGGGCGCTCCGCGCTCGGCAGTCCCCTGCTCCTCTGCTCCCCTGCCCCTCTGCTCCTCTGCTCCCCTGCTCCCCTGCTCAAGCGCCTCGATACAGGCAACAAACACATCTTCCAGGGTCGGCTGGGTGCGGCGTTGATCCAGCAGGGTCACGCCGGCTGCGGCCAGCGTTGCCGCCAAATCGGCGACCTTCTCCCGGCCATTCTCCGTCGAGACCAGCAGGTGGAGCCGCTCGCCAAAGACCTGCACGTGCGACACTCCCGCCGTCGCCCTGAGCGCCTGCAGGGCGGTGGCCTGCGGTTCGGCCTTCAGGTCCAGCATCTCTCCGGCCAGCCGGACCTTGAGAGCCTGGGGCGTGTCCAGAGCGATGAACCGGCCCTGGTGCATCAGCGCCACCCGGTCGAAGCGCTCGGCCTCGTCCATATAGGGCGTGTTGACAAAGATAGTCAATCCCTCACTCGCCTCCATCCACTCTTGCAGGAGCTTCCAGAAGTCACGACGGGAAACGGGGTCCACGCCGGTGGTCGGCTCGTCCAGAAAGAGCACCTGGGGCGAGTACATCAGGGTGGAGGCCAGGGCCAGCTTCTTTTTCATCCCGCCTGAAAGGTTTCCGGCGCGACGGTGGCGCGCTTCCTCCAGCCGGGCGAAGCGGAGCAACTGCTCCTTGCGCTCACGGCGGATCCTGGTTGGCACCCCGTACAGGTCGGCGAAGAAATCCATATTTTCTTCCACCGACAGTGTGCCGTACAGGGTGAACCCTTCGGACATGTAACCAATCTTACCGCCCAACCGGTTGGGCTGGCGCACCACGTCCACCCCGGCCACGCGAGCTTCGCCTGCAGTCGGGGTGAGGAGGCCGGTCAGCATCTGGATGATGGTCGTTTTGCCCGCCCCGTCGGGGCCGACCAGGCCAAAAATTTCGCCCCGGCGCACGGCCAGGTCAATCCCTCGCACGGCTTCGACCTTTTTGTAAGATCGGCTCAGATTTTTGGCTTCAATCATCCAGTCGGTCATTGTTTTTCTCCTTGACTTACAACGCTCGATAATCCACTAATTCAATCTCCGGCGCCCGCTTGAGGCGCGGCTCCAGCCAGTGGACGCGCTGGCACTGCACGGCCACCAGCATGCGGCGGCCCGGATCGCGCCGGGCGGCTTGCAAAATATTTTCCACCAGGGCCTGGTTTTGCTCGTTCCAGGCGCGGCGGGCCTCGGCCTCCCAACTCATTTCGTTGAGCAGACAGAGGGTGTGGCAGACACCCTGGAAAAGCAGAGCGTGGATAGCCTCGGCCTTGTTAGCGGCACGCTGCGCTTTCCGCAAGGCGTCCCGCAATTGCCGGGCCAGCTTCCCCCGCCAGCCGGTTTGGGGCGCAAAATCGTCAAACTGCTGCCAATCGGGGGCCACGGGTACGACCACCACGTCGCTCAATTCGGCCAGGGGGAGCAGGCTGCGCTGCACCTCCACCGGCGCTGTATTCAGCGCGCCCCTCTCCCAGTCGGTCCGGGGCAGTTCTACGGCCAGCAAATCAGGCCCAATCCGGCTTACGATATCGGCCAGCGCCGCCAGGTTATACTGGATGGGCTGCGTATGCATATCGGAGAGCGTGCTTAATAGAGCCAATCTCGTTTTGGTCATCGTTCTTCTCACCTGGTTTCAGGTCTGCGGCCAGGCTCGATACCAGCATATCATAACCGGCTGCTTGTCAACAGCGTTAAACTACCTGTTTGGGGCAGGTAGATTCCCCTGTTCTGGCCGGCGGGTAAACAGGTAGTTCTACCTGGTTTGATTTGGGATTGACGATTGCTCCCCCACCCTCGGCTGCTCGCTCTCCTTGGGCGTCACCCAGCCCTGGCGGATGGCATAGAGGGCCGCTTCGGTGCGGGAGTGGACGCCTAGCTTGCCGTAGGCGTTGACCAGGTGCCCCTCCACCGTGCGCACGCTGAGGTAGAGATGCTGGGCAATCTCTTTGTTACTCAACCCCTGAGTCAGCAAGGCCAGTACCTCTTGTTCACGCTCAGACAGGGGTTCAGGTAACGTATTTTCTCTTGAGGGGGCCTGGCGGGCCATGCGCGTCACCAGCCGCAGCGCCAGTGCCTGGGGCAGGCTCACTTCCCCGGCGACAACCTGGCGGATGGCATTGAGTAGATCGGACAGCGAGGCCTGGGGCTCGATGCAGCCCAACACGCCCTGCTCTAACCAGGAAAGCACGACCGGCTCCGGGGGGGCATCGGCAATAATCAGCAGGCGAGATTGGGGGAAAGAGGCCAGGACAGCGGGTAGAACGTCATCCGCCAGGCGACCGTCCAGCAAAAAGACGTCCGGCGGCTCGATCACTTCAAACAGGTCGGGCGACTGCGTGACCCCGGTCAGGTTGGGTCGGCCGGTCAGCAAGGCCTGCAGCCCCAGCCGCCAGAGGGTGGGGCCGCCCAGGATGCAGACAGAAAGCGAGCGAGTATGGTCGGTCACGGGGATGCCTCCTCTCTGGTCAGGGCCGAACGCGCCCAATAGCCGCTCGGACCTGCTGGATAACGTCACCCTCGGTTTGAGCCAGGCCAAACCACCAGCCGCAACCAGGGCTAAAGGCTCGGACCTGCTGGATAACGTCAGCCGCGGTTTGAGCGCGATCCGCGTTGAGATCTGCTTCGGCCATCGCCTGCTCAATGCGGGTGAAGAACTGGTCCAGCCCATCTAACCTCTTGACACAATTTCTATAATCTGGCCCCGCTCGTAGATGTCGCCAAAATGGCGCAGATGATCCAGTATTTCGTGCTCAGATTCGGCCTCCACAATGTGCAGTGCCTTGCCATCGCGAACGGGGTGGGGATAAATCTTCCAGTTAGGTGGTGGCCCACCGATTTGGTTGAGGCGGCGAAAGAACTCATCAGTGAATCCGGGCTTTGGCCCTCCAACAAAGTAGAACATCTTCATCAGTGGCAATCTTCCTTTCTATTACGAACTGTCCGTTTGGGTCAGTTGCCGTCGACCTAGTTACTGATAAGGTAGAGACGAGCGGTCTAACACCCTCGAGTAGAGCCGCTCGCCGCCGGCGCCGGCTCTGCCCTCACTCTTCTGCCAAAGTCCAGACGAGATCACCTTGAAACTTGCGGGCAACAAGGTGGTGGCGTTGTGCTGTGGCGCTGCAGCATCCAGCCCCATCTCACCATCTGCTCACCGATCCATCCGACAACTCCATGATGGACACTCCAGCCTTGTGCTGAGCGTAGCCGAAGCATACGGGGCTGCCGGAGCCCGGCCGATCGGATCAACCGCTCCTGCTCCGCCTCCCGGAGCAGGTCTTTGTACCGTTCGAGATGAGCTAGCCAATCTCGTTCACTCAGAAACATATCATGTCCTCCTTGAGGAGTATTTTATTTATATCTATAGACGGGAATTTTCCAAAAAGGACGCAAAAACCTGGGATTTGCCACCACATTTGGAAGGGCCGTCACCTTTGGACTGCCTGCTAGAACAACAACCACACCTGGGTTGGTAACTGAGGATATTTCCCAACCGGTCAAGCTCAAAGTGACAGCAGTCCAGGAGCATGTCCTTTAATTTTTCCTTTGCTCGCTGAACTCGGGACTTGGCTCCCGACCATGAGATTCCCAGTTGTTCGGCCATCTCCTGCTGAGTCAACCCCTGGTATTCCGTCAAAATCAGGGCTTGCTGATATTTCTCCGGCAGGCGGTTGATCATCGCCTTAACCGATGGTGCAAGTTCGCTGGCGGCATCATTCTCTGCCGGCTCCTCTGGCAAAGCGATCGTTTCCGGAAGCTCCATTGCCAGCTTTCGGCTCCGGTAATAATCAATAATGGCATTGCGGGCAATTTGATAGATCCAGCTCTGTAGTTTGCTGTCGTCTCGCAAAGTGTGGATCCGAGCGTGGATTTTGATGTAGACCTCTTGGAGGATGTCCTCGGTGGCATCGTCATCGGCGACTCGCTTGAAGATAAACTGCCTGAGTTTTGGGTCAAACTCTTGCCAGATTGTTTTAATATCAGGATTCATATTTATTCTCCTCGACCCCAATTAATTTACCGGCCGCTTGAACCCTTCATCTAAGGATCTGGGGCGAAGCAGTTATCGCTTTGAAGTTTTGGGAGGTGGAGTTTGGTTCGTAGTAACATGATGTGGCCTCCTTGGCTCGAAAAGAGAAGCAGGCTAGCCTCGCCCGGAGCGCCAGATACCCCAGATCAGCCACGTGCCGAAGCCAAGCGAGATGAGAAAGGCCAGTCCAAACAGTCAGCCCCCGTACCGTTCCCAACTGGGTGGATGGTAGACTAGCATCACCAACCCCAAGGCGATGATCGTCGCTGCCAGCAGCATGGTCAGGGCCAGGCGGTTGGTCATGCGCTGGAGTTGTCGCGTAAACTCACGCAGGCCCTCGTGGTTGACGTTGAACTCCAGTTCGCCGCGTTCCAATTGGCCGAGCAGGCGCGAGGCGCGCTGGGGCAACTCCAGGCCGAGCTCAGTGGCTTCCAGCGCGGCCTGTCCCAGGCGCAGGGCCAGGGCTTTGGGCGAGCGCCGCTTGAGCCAGAATTGCTGCAAGTAGGGCAGCGCAAATTCAAAGAGGCGGAAGTCCGGATCGAGGCGCGCGCCCAGGCTCTCACTCATGGCTACCAGTCTGAAGAGCATGACCAGTTCGCTGGGGAGCTGTAGCCGGTGACGGAGGGCCACGGCCATCACCTCATTCGTCACCTGCGCGGCGGCCAGTTCCTTGATGGGGCGTCCGGCGTAGCGGCCCAGGAAGTGATCGAGGTCTCGTTGTAGCACGGCCCGCTTGGCCCGCCCCCCGGCGACGCCCAGCATGTAAAACTCATCGGTCAGCCGCCTGGCGTCTTGCCGGGCTACGGCCAAGCCTATCCGCAACAGGATCTCTTGCAGGCGGTCGTCGAGGCGGCCGACCATGCCAAAGTCAACCAGAGCGATGGAACCATCGGGCCGGACGAAGAAGTTGCCCGGATGAGGATCGGCGTGGAAGAAGCCGAACTCGAAGACTTCGCGCAGCATCAGCTCGACCGCGTTCTCGGCCACCGTGTGCCGGTCAATCCCGGCCTCGTCCAGCGCCGATACCTCGGCGATCTTGATCCCGCCCACGCGCTCGATGGTCAGGACGCGGCCGGTGGTGAAGTCCCAGTACATCCTGGGAATGTAGGCTCTGGGGTCGCCGGCGAAACTGCGGCGAAAACGGTCGGCATTTTGACCCTCGCGGCGGTAGTCCAGTTCGTTGCGCAGGGTGTAGGCGAATTCGTCCACCAGGGCGGAGAGGTTGTAGCCGCGTCCGAAAGCGGTATGGGCCTCGGTCCACTCGGCCATACCGGCCAGGATGGCCAGGTCCTGCTCGACCTGTTCGGCTACGCCAGGACGTTGGACTTTGACAATGACCGGCTGCCCGTGCTTTAGTTTGCCGGCGTGGGCTTGCCCGATCGAGGCTGAGGCGAGTGGCTGCGGGTCAAACTCGGCAAAGATGGTTTCCGGCGATTGGCCGAGTTCGTCACAGACGATCTGGCGAATCTGTTCGAATGGCACCAGGGGCGCAGCGTCTTGCAGTTTGGCCAGTTGGGCCACGTACGCCGGCGGCACGAGGTCGGGCCGAGTGCTGAGCGCCTGCCCCAGTTTGATAAAGGTCGCGCCGAGTTCGCCGAGAGCCAGCCGCAAGTGCTCGGCCTGAGTATAGGGGGTTTCGCGCGCCGGATGGCCGAACCAACCCCGCTCAAAGGGAATGAGATCACCCAACCCTACTTGCCCCACGAGCCAGCCCAGGCCATGCCGGGCGAGAATCGCCGTGATTTCGCGCGAGCGGCGCAGCAGGCGGCCACGAGCGAACCACGGCACGGGTAAGAAACCGGACATGCGCGCCTATGCCGCCGTGACCTTGATCGTCTTGGGCCGGACGCTCTCGCTCTTGGGCAGGGTCAGGGTAAGCACCCCGTCGCGCAGGCTGGCCTGGGCGCGGTCAACCTCAACGGCAACCGGCAGGGTCAGCGTGCGGGTAAACGTCGCCGCCCGCCGTTCGCGGCGCAGATAGGTTGCGCCTTCAAACTCGGTCTCGGCCTCAACTTCGCCCTTGAGGGTGAGCGCGTTGCCGCTGAGCGTAAGGTCAAGCTGTTCGGCCTTGACGCCGGTCATAGTCGCGCGGACGACGATATCCGGGCCGGTGTCGAGCACGTCCACGGGAACGAACACGGAGGCCAGGATAGCGGGTAGCAGGTCACGTGGGCTGACCCAGCCTTCGTCCAACAACTGGCGCATCGCCTCGCGGAGCGCCGCGAGATCAGCCAAAGGATCGAAATGTCGTATGTCGTTCATGGGATATCTCCTTCTAACCATCATGCTTCTCAATCATCTAGCCCCATAGGCCGTAATTCGCACCTGGTTTCGCCATTTCAGCCCCCCGAACAGGCCGGCCAACGCCGCCAGGCCCTCGGTGAGCAGGAAAACAGGCAGCGTGCCAAAAATCCGCAGGATGACTTCCGGGTAGCCGGCGCGGCCGGCGAGCATGTCCATAAAGGCGTGGGTGGCGTAGGGGTTGTGCGCGCCGAGCAGGAAACAGGCGTGTGGAAAATTATAAAAGAGTTGGGCCAGGCCCAGGCCCAACGTGTGGCTGAAGCCTATCTCGCGCCAGATCAGCGCGGGATAGCGGTTGGGCTGGCCGGACAGGATGGCCTCAGTGGCCAGCCGCCCGCTTTTGATTGCCAGCCGGATGCCCTCGCCGGAGAAGGGATCGGCCAACCCGGCGGCGTCGCCAACCAGCAGCGTCCGGGCCGTGGCAATTGGCTCACGGCGGGTGTAGATGGGGATGGGGTGACCGTGCAGTGTGACGCCGGCCAGCGAAAGACCGTATCGGGCTGCTACCTGCGCCAGCGCAGCCTGGAGTTCACCGGGTTTCGGGTGGAGCGCGGCGATTCCCACCGACAGACCTTTGGCCTTGGGGAAAATCCAGGCGTAACCGTGGCGGACATCGCCAAAAATGAACAGTAAGGCCTCGCCGAAACGGCGCAGGACTTCTGGCGAAGCCAGGACTTCCGCTTCGATGGCTGCCGCCAGGGTCTTGCCCCGGCGCAGACCCAGAGCGTGGGCGACAACCGAATTGGCCCCGTCGGCCCCGATGAGATAACGCCCTTGAAACGTGTCGCCCTCAGCCGTTTCAACGATCACCTGGTCTGCGGTTTCGGTGACTTTGCGGACGGCCGTACCTTGACGCACCTCGGCGCGAATGTGGGCCAGGATGTAAGCGTCGAACCGGTCGCGCATCACCGTGCGCACCGATTGGTCGGGCAGGGGAATGGTGACGGTGCTTTGGCCGAAAGTGTAGGCAATGGCTTTTACCCGGGTTTCGATGACCTCTTCGAAGGGGAAGTGGAATATCTCTGCCAGCATGCGGGCCGAGAGGCCGCCACCACAAGCCTTGTAACGCGGCAGCTTTTCCTTCTCCAGCACCAGCACGCGCTGGCCGGCCTGGCCCAGGAAGTAAGCCGCAGTTGCCCCGCCGGGGCCGGCGCCGGCGATGATTATATCATAAATCTCAGGCATGTTGATAACCCTCTGGATCCGTGCTAATGGCAGCCACCGGAATGGCCGGTGTGTTTGGCCTTTTGCTCGGCGTTGGCGTCTGCACCGCTCGGCGGGGTGTCTGAGTTGCTGTGACCGCCATGCGAGCCGTGCCCGCCGTGCATAAACAGGTGGCTGAAGAGCATCAAGCCGACGAAGCCGGCGATGAGCACTTTGTCCGTCGCCACGTTAAAAACAAAGATGGCGAGGAGCGCGGCGGCAACACCGGCCAGGGCAATCCACCCGGCCAGAGGGAGGCCGAACCGGCGAGCCGAAGTAACGTTGGAATTGGTTTGGTGTTCCATGATAGTTTCTCCTTTGAAGTCTAAAATAACTTCTTAAGGATAAGTATATGCTAATTGAGGCCAAAATGTGAGCATGATTCGGCGGGGTTGGAGACAGGCTGTTTGGCGTGGTAAGGATACTGGCAGCCCATTCTCCCCGACTGCGTCGCAGCGAAGATGACATTTGTCACTATTTGATCGTGACACCTGTAACTTGCCTCCGATCCTATTTATGATTACACTACTTTAGTAAGGACTAAAAATTTATTTAGCTTGTACTAAACAAACTCCAGAGAAAATGAGGACAAAACGAGATGCTCTCGGAAAATTCGCTCTTGGACGCCCAGGTTCGACCCGGCGATGTCAGGACCGTTCGCATGGCGACCGAGGTGCTGAACGGTCAGACCAAGAAGGGATTTTTTAGCCGGCTGCTGCCGTTTCTCGGTCCAGCCTTTATCGCTTCGGTGGCTTATATGGATCCCGGCAACTTCGCCACCAACATCCAGGGTGGCGCTCAATACGGCTATATGCTCGTCTGGGTCATCATTGCCAGCAATCTGATAGCTATGCTCATTCAGACCCTGTCGGCCAAGTTGGGGATAGCCACCGGCCGCAACCTGCCCGAAGTCTGCCGCGAGCAGTTTTCGCCACCTGTCGTGTGGGGGATGTGGCTCCTGGCCGAAGGGGTGGCGATGGCCACCGACCTGGCCGAGTTCCTGGGCGCGGCCCTCGGCTTTCAACTGTTGTTCCATATCCCATTGCTGTGGGGTGGCATTTTAACCGGTATCGTCACCTTCCTCATCCTGGGGTTAGAGCGACATGGCTTCCGGCCCTTGGAGGCGGTCATCGGCGCCCTGGTGGGGGTGATTGCCGCGTCTTACATCGTCGAAACGATCCTCGACCGGCCTGATTGGGGCGTCATCGCCTATCATACGGTTGTGCCCCGGTTCAGTGACACGGAAAGTGTGCTCCTGGCCTCGGGCATCCTGGGGGCTACGGTAATGCCGCACGTGATCTTTCTGCACTCGGCCTTGACCCAGGGACGCATCGTCACCCGTGAGCCCCAGCAGTTGCGCCGGCTGTTTCACTTCGAGATCATTGACGTGGTCATTGCGATGGGTATCGCCGGCTTTATCAACGCAGCGATGCTCATCATGGCCGCCTCGACCTTTTTCCGCGCCGGGCTGAGTGAGGTCGGGACGATTGAAGAAGCGTACCGTACCCTGACCCCCCTGTTGGGCGCGGCCTCAAGCTGGGTGTTTGCCACCTCCTTGTTGGCGTCAGGTCTGTCGTCCTCGGTGGTCGGCACGATGTCGGGTCAAGTCATTATGCAGGGCTTCCTGCGCCGTAAGATCCCGGTCTGGATCCGGCGCCTGGTGACGATGCTGCCCTCGTTGCTAGTCATTGCGATTGGTCTTGACCCCACCCGCACGTTGGTCATCAGCCAGGTCGTGCTCAGCTTCGGCATCCCCTTTGCCCTGATCCCCCTGGTGATGTTTACGCGGCGTCAGGACTTAATGGGTAGCCTGGTCAATCACCGCTTGACAACGGTCATCGCCACGGGGGTCGCCGCCCTGATTGTCAGTCTGAATGTCTTCCTTCTGTACCAAACCTTTTTTGGAGCCTGACGGCCATGTTCCAGAAAATCAGGCCGGTCGTACTTGTTCAAGCTGATTGAGCTTAAAAACCTTTGGCCTACCTTAAAAAGAAGTAGATGATCATGATTAACACGCCAATAAAGGTGGCCAGGGCATAATGGCGCAGATAACCGCTTTGTAGACGGCTCACCCCCTGCCCCAACCGCCCGATTGACCTGGCCAAACCGTTCACCAGGAAGGTGTCAATAAGGAGCGTATCAACGCCGGCGGACATAGCCCTGGCCAGGTAAAGGCCGGGTCTCACGAAAATCAGGTCGTAAAATTCATCAACGTAGTATTTATTGACCAGCAACTCAAACAGAGGGCGAGCCTGCCGAGCCAGGTTTTCCAACCAAGATGGGCGCACGACGTAAAAGAAGTAAGCCAGGACAATGCCCAAAACAGCGACAATCGTCGAGGCCGACAGCAGGCCAAGTTCTGTCCCCAGGGAGAGGTGAGGTTCGCCGCCTACGGCAATGACTGGCTCAGTAGCAGCATAAATGGGTTCCAACCAGTTTTCCAGCGCATGGGGCACGTCCACCAGCCCCAGTTCACGCAGCAGTACCGACGGGAGGCCCAGCAGGCCGCCGAACAGGGCCAGGAGCGCCAGTACCACCAGGGCAAAAGTAATGGGGAGCCGGCTTTCGTGAGCGTGATCGTACAGTCGCCGATCCCGCGGTTGGCCGTGAAAAGCCAGAAAGATGGCCCGAAAGGTGTAGAAGGCGGTCAGTACGGCCGTGACAATGCCCACGACCCACAAAACCGGTGAGACGGCAAAAGCCCTGGCCAGGATCTCATCTTTGGAGAAAAAGCCGGAGGTGAACGGAAAACCGGCCATGGCCAGGCCGCCGGCCCAGAAGGTCAGCCAGGTCAGCTTCATTTTGTCTTTCAGGCCGCCCATGCGCCGGAGGTCAATCACGTCATGCAGAGCGTGCATAACCGAACCTGCGCCTAAGAAGAGCAAGGCTTTGAAGAAAGCTTGCGTGGTCAGGTGGAACATGCCGGCGGTGTAAGCCCCCACCCCGACAGCCATGAACATATAACCAAGCTGACTGATGGTGGAGTAGGCCAGTACCCGTTTGAGATCAACCTGCACAATGGCGATTGTCGCCGCAAAAAAGGCCGTGGCCGCGCCGATACCGGCGACAAACATCGAAACGCCGGGAGATAACGAGTAGAGGGCGTTGCTGCGCACCACCATGTAAACACCGGCCGTGACCATCGTCGCCGCGTGGATGAGGGCCGAGACGGGGGTGGGGCCGGCCATGGCGTCGGGCAGCCAGACGTAAAGCGGAATCTGGGCGCTTTTGCCCATCGCGCCGATGAACAGCAGTAACGTAATCCACGGCATCACGTTCGGCATGCTTTCAGCAATACGGGGCGCCTGGGCAAAGACGCCATTTTCCCCCAGAAATTGTAACGTGCCGAACGTGCGCCAGATCAGGAAGACGCCCAGGGCAAAGCCCACGTCACCAATCCGGTTGACGATAAAGGCTTTTATGCCAGAGGCGGCCGGGGAAAGCAGCGGGGTTAACTTAACCGGCTCGTAACCCGGGCCAAGATCAATTGGAGCTTGCTCCTGCGCCGGCCGGTCAAACCAGAAGCCGATGAGCAGGTACGAGCACAGGCCGACCAATTCCCAGCCGACGTACAGCAGCAAATAATTATCGCCCAAGACCAGTATCTGCATGGAGGCGATGAAGAGATTGAGGAAGGTGAAGAAGCGGGCGTAGTCCCGATCCGCGTGAACGTGGCCGGCCTCGTCACGGTGCACCATATAATCGGTAGCGTAGACGTGAATTAGGAAACCAATGCCGGTGACGATCAGCGTCATCAGCACCGACAGCGGATCGACCAGCAAGCTGATGGGCACGGTCAGCGTGCCTATCGTCACCCACGTCCAGAGCGGGACGATGACGGCTTGGCCATCCTGGTTCATCAATTCAACCATGGCGCCCGCCCCCACCAGCCAGGCCCCTAACACCACCAGTGGGCCGACAACACTCACGACTCGGTATCCCAAGCGACGGCCCAACAGGCCGTTGAAGAGAACCCCCACCAGCGGTAAAGCGATCGTCAGCCAAATCAATTGAATCATCTCGCCAACCCTCAGCTTTCAATGTAGGCGTCGGGGTTATAGGACAGGGGTTAGAAGTCAGGGAGGAAAAACTGCTGCCCCCGTCTTCGGTCCGGCTCCCCAAGCCCTGGCCGCCAACCCCCATTCGATTAAAAGTTCAACACGGCGATCACCAGGGCCGTTACGATTAAATTGAACATCCCTAACGGTAACAGGAACTTCCAGCAAAACCTCATCATTTTGTCAAAACGGACTCGGGGGAGGCTGGCCCGGACCCACATGATGACAAAGATCAGTAAAGCGACTTTGAGGAAGAAATAAACCACCCCTAGCAGCGGCACCTGGCCCACAAAAGGGCCTTGCCAGCCGCCCAAAAAGAGCGTGGCGGCAATACTACTGATCCCAATGATGTGTACGTACTCCGCGCCAAAAAAGAGACCAAATTTCATGCCTCCATACTCGGTCACAAAACCACCGATGAGTTCGTTTTCTGTTTCCGGCAAGTCAAAGGGCGAACGGCCGGCCTCGGCCAGCCCGCTGATGAGATAGATGAGGAAGGCTATTGGCTGCACAAAGATGAACCAGCCCAGGCCCCCGAAACCACCTTGTAACTTGACCACCTCATTCAGTTGCAGGGTACCCGCAGTCAGAATCACGCTGAGTAAGGCCACGCCCATAGGCAGCTCATAACTGAGCATCTGGGCGCCGGTCCGCAGCCCACCCAACAGCGAAAATTTATTATTGCTCGACCACCCGCCCAGCATCACTCCATACGTGCCTAAACTACCGATGGCCAGGAGATAAAGCAGACCTACATTGACGTCGGCGATCCAGGGGGTCAGGGTGATCTGTGCGCCAAAAATTTCAAAGGGCAGGGTGAAAGGCCGGCTGGCCACCGGGATGACCGCAAAGGTCAGCAGGGCCGGGACCAGGGCCAGGCTGGGAGCAATCAGGTAAACCAACCGATTCACGTGGCCGGGGATGACCTCTTCTTTAAAAAACAGCTTGAACATGTCGGCCATCGGTTGCATCAGGCCAAATTTCCCGGCCCGATTGGGGCCGTAGCGCAGGGTAAAACGTGCCACCAATTTGCGCTCGACCAGAGTCAAAAAAGCAAAGGTCAGCATCAGCAGCGTGGCCACAGCACCGGCTTTGAGGATGGTCACAACAAGCGGTTCCACGGATAGTTACCCTTTTTTTACCTTTCTGTCGTTACAATAACTTCCATCTTGCCCCGATCTCGGTAGCACATTGTTGAGGCATAAGTGGAGTTACATATATCGATAAGTTAGATAGTGTATATGTTGAATGATTTGTAGTAACGCTGCCTCAGCACAGGTATCTCCTGCGTCTGGGCGGGTTCTGGCCAGGTAATAAACATTGCCCATTTTTAACCCCTTGGTGGCCTGCAAGGGGCAGCCATGGGTTGTTAGCACAACCATAGGGATGGAGGCCAATTCGGGATCCGCTTTTAGTTTTTGGCAGACTTCAAGGTCATCCTCATCGGGTTCTTCAAGGTTGAGTACAATGAGGTCAAAATAGTGCTGGCGGGCTGTAGCCAGGCTGTCGGAACGGGTATCAGTCTGGCAAACCCGGCAGCCGTTATTTTCCAGCCGCTGCTTGAGTATAAGGGTCGGGCGGCAACTGTCCCCAACAATCAAAATTGAGGGTGGATACGTCGGGTATCCCCACCCCGTCTGATACCATTCTTTCAATGGACTCATTTCAGTTGAGCGCCTTGATAGGCTTATCGCTCCGCGTTTCAACAATATGACAGTCATTAGCGCAATGCTCCCAAAATAATCAGATTCGTGGCATTAATTGTATTGAGGATGAACGAAGGCCAAATCCCAATCACAATGATGCCGACCAGCAGCGGCGCCATCGTGACCAACTCAAAGGAGGCCATGTCCATCTTGAAGGGCCAGTGGTCGGCGTCGAAAATCTGGCCCCACTTTTCTTCGCTAAATTCACCCAGGAAGAGGTACTGCATAATTTTGTAAAGGATGTAAGCCGCCGTCAGCACAATCGCCACGATGCCGACCATAGCAAAGGCCGGCAGCAGGTGAAAGGCCCCCCGGAACACCAGGAACTCGCTGATGAAGCCGGCCAACCCAGGCAGGCCCAGCGAGGCCAAACCGGTGACCATCATCACCGCGTAATAAACCGGCAGCCTGGCCGAGAGGCCGCCAAAAGCTTTCAGGTCGCGGGTGTGGGTGCGCTCGTAGAGCACGCCGACCAAAAAGAACATCCCCCCCGTAATCAAACCGTGATTGACCATTTGCAGCACCGCTCCGTTGAGGGCGATGGCCCGGCTGTCGGCCACGGCCGGCGTGGCTTCAGGATAAAAGGCGACGGCAGCGGCCAGCCCCAGGATAAAGGTACCCATGTGGCTGACTGAGGAGTAGGCGATGAGTCGTTTCAAATCCCATTGAGCCAGGCTGACCAAGGCCCCATAAATCATGCCGATCACGCCCAGGGTAGCCACAAGGTAAGCCATATCCCGGAAGACGGTGGGAAAGAAGGGGATCAAAATGCGGATCATGCCGTAACCGCCCAGTTTTAGCAGCACACCGGCCAGGATCACCGACCCGGCGGTGGGAGCGGCGGTATGGGCGTCGGGCAGCCAGGTGTGGAAGGGCCACAGCGGCACTTTGATAGCAAAGGCGATGAAGATGGCCCAGAAGGCGGCCAGGGCCAGGGCCGGGTTAGTGGCAAAGGGCGCTTTAGCCGGAATCTCGGCCATATCCCAGCTACCGGTGGTCAGATAGATGCCGATGAAGGCCAGTAGCATGGCCACGGAGCCAACCAGGGTATAGATAAAGAACTTAATGGCCGAGTATTGAGGCCGATCTTTAGGCTGGCCCCAGATGCCGATGAGCAGGAACATCGGCACCAGGCCGATTTCCCAGAAGAAGTAAAAGAGGACCAGGTCCAGGGCGATAAACACCCCCAGCATGCCCATCTCCAACATCAGGAAGAGGGCAAAAAATTCCTTGACCCGCCTGGAAATGACGCGAGCCGAATACCAGAGACTGAGGGTGATGAGTAACGTTGTTAAAACGACCAGCGGCAGGCTTAAACCATCAAGCCCCAGGTGGTAACGAACCTTGATGGCCGGAATCCAGGCGACATTTTCAATAGCGAAATATACTCCAGAGTCGTCGTAAGCCGCCCAGAGGAACAGCGAAATCAGTAAGGGGAACAGGCTGATGACGATCGAAAAGTTTTTGATGAGTTTTTCCTGGGCGCCGGGTATGAGCATGACGATGATTGCGCCCAGTAAGGGGATAAAGACCATCAGGGTTAAGGCATACGGTATTTGCATTGCTTCTCCTTCAACATACGACCGCCGACCAATGACCGCCGCTGAAAGCGTATCCAAGCTCATCTGGCGGTCCCCTACACCCCCAAGGGGTGCGCGAAGCGCGAGGGGAGGCGAAGCGCTCTCGGCGGTCTGTCGTCGGTGGTCTTTTTTAAGCGCCTGGTAGCGAGGCCACACCGGCCCCCTGGCCGGACCAGATAAACAGGTAAAGGCCGATCAGAATTAAAAGTCCCACCAGCAAAATGAGCAGATAATTCTGCAGCCGGCCCGTTTGGAGCAGGCGCAGTTGGCCGCCAAACCAGTTAAACGCGCCGGGAATGCCGTTGACAAAGTAACCATCAATTCCATATTTATCAAAAACGGCGCTGCCATCGGCTACCAGGCGGGTCAGGTTGCCCACAAAGTTGACGATGGGGTTGATTACCCAATCGTAGTCAAATTTGGCCCAGAAGGTGGCCAGCGCCACGGCGGGGTAGATCAGCAAGCCACGGTAGATTTCATCAATGTAGTATTTATTGGACAGCAGGGTAAAGAGCGGTTGGCCGACTCGCGGGAGACGCTGGATGGGATCTGGGGCCTCGGCGCTGTCCAGGCGAGCGTAAAGCCACCAGCCAAAGCCAAAAGACAACAGGCTGATCAGAGTGGCGCTGATGGCTACGGTCCAATTAAAGGGCGCTGCCTCAAAAACGAGTCCGGGCGCGGCTTCCTCGGCCTGGAGATGAACCTCGCCGACCAGGCCGTGCAGCCAGCCGCCCATTAGCGGGCCGATCACCGGAAAATCTTCAGGCACATTAACAAAGCCCAGGAAAACGGCAAAGAAGGCCAGCACGAACAGCGGCCAGGTCATGCGCCGGCCCGGCTCGACGGCGTGTGTCGCCAATTCGGTGCGTGGTTTGCCGGAGAAAACCAGCCCAATTTGGCGGCCCATGTAAAAGGCAGTAAAGACGGCTCCCACCATGCCGGCCACAAAAACTCGAATAGCGACCGGGTCCGTATGGCGCAGAAAAGCTTCGGCCAGGATTTCATCTTTGCTCCAGAAACCGGCAAAGGGAAAGATACCGACCAGGGCCAGGGCGCCGGCCAGGTAGGCCCAGAAGGCGGCTTGCAACTTGTGGCGCAGGCCGCCCATGTGGCGCATATCCTGTGGGTCGGTGTGGTGGTCGTTGAGGTGATGAGCGCCGTGCTCCATGGCATGGATGACCGACCCGGAACCCAAAAAGAGCAGGGCCTTAAAGAAGGCGTTGGTCAGCATGTGAAAGACCCCGGCCATAAAACCTCCCAGGCCCAAAGCCATCATCATATAACCCAGTTGGCTGATGGTGGAATAAGCCAGAACTCGCTTGATGTCGTACTGAGCCACCCCGATAGTGGCCCCCATCACCGCCGTAATCGCGCCGATGATGGCCACCCACTGTAGGGCCGGCCCCCCCTCGACGGTAGCGAAGAGGGGCAGCATGCGGGCCACCAGGTAGACTCCGGCCGAAACCATTGTCGCGGCGTGGATGAGCGCGGACACCGGGGTAGGGCCTTCCATCGCATCCGGTAACCAGACGTGGAGGGGAAATTGGGCGCTTTTGCCCACCGCGCCGCCAAAAATGAGCAAGGCGCTCAGGATGGCGACCGGGAATCCCCACAGAGTGGCTTCGGTCAAACGTTCCAATACAGCCGGTTGAAAAATATCCCGGAAGGTAAGCGTGCCGGCGTAACCCCACAGAATCAGCATCCCGGCAAAGAGCATCACATCGCCGATGCGGGTGGTCAGAAAAGCTTTCAGGGCGGCCAGCTTGGGCGAGATTTTGTCCGGCCCTGGATACTTCCAAAACTGGAGCGTTTGCAGCAGACCACGCGGCCGGGCGAGTTTGTCGGCGTCGGGGTAGGTTTTCTCGAACCAAAAGCCGATGAGCAGGTAAGAGCACAACCCCATGACCTCCCAGGCAATAAAGAGCAGCAGCAGGTTATCGGCGATGACCAGCAGCAACATGCCGGCGGCAAAGAGGGAGATGTAGGCAAAGAAACGGGCGTAGCGGCCAAATTGGGCTTCATACCCTTCCATATACTCCGTGGAATAAATAAAGATCATCAGGCAGACGAAAGGGACCATAAAGAGCATGGCCGCGGTAAAGCCGTCCAGCGCAAAACCCGTATTGAAGACGCTGAAACCGATCGGCAGCCAGGGCACGGCCAGTCGCCAGCCGTCAACGTGAATACCCTGACCAGGATTGGCCAGGTACGTGGCAACGGTACTAAAAACAATCAGCCAGGCGTGGAGGGTGGCCAGGACCATCGCGCCAATGGCCAGGCCCGCGCTGGCTTGCTTGTGACGGTTCAGGCCCAGCACAATCACGGCAAAGGCCAGGAGAGGATAGAGCGGGATGAACCAGATAAATTGAAACAAAAATTCCATACTCGTCTACCCACTTTCAGCGATAAACAGAGGGCCGGAAGCGGCTGGCTAATTACTTTGACCTCAACCACGAAGCCACCGACCGATCGGTGTAAGGTTGTGGTCGGCCAAGGTTGTCAAAAAATTCCAGAGGTAAGACCACGGCGGCCGGCAGCGCCCACCAGGGAACACCCCGCCGTTCAAGCTCGGCAAAGATGAGCACAGCCGAGATGGTGACGAATGAGGTGCCCAGCCAGAAGATGACCTCTTCTAGCAGCAGGAAACCGAAGAAATAGAGGCCCGACACGTAGGCCGGGTTAAAGCCGCCCCAGCCGGCCGCCACCGCCCAGGCATCCAACGGCAGGGCATAGGCCGAGACAAGGAAGACGCCGGCCAGGATGCGCCAGCGCCGTGCCCACAAGAAGTGAAAGTGAAACAGCCACAGCGCCGCAGCCACGCCGCCGATGATGAACCCTCCATGATCAGGTACGTTAACCGTCCCAACATCTCAAGCGTGAACACAGCACTTTCCCCTAAGCTGCCTTTAAGCCATCATCGCTTCAAAAGCCGGCCGTTCGACCGTTTCGTGTTCTAACAGAGAGGTGGCCAACTTCTCCAGGCGGTGGCGATGGGCCAGGATAATCCCTTGGGCGCGCTCATAGGCTCTGGCGAGAATCTGTCCCATTTCCTGGTCAATCGCCTGGGCCATCTCTTCACTATAGTTTCGGATTTCGCCCAGGCTGCCCAGGTAGGGATTGCCCCGCTCTTCACCAAATGTCCGCAAGCCCAGTTTTTGACTAAAGCCGTACCGGGTGACCATAGACCGCGCCAGTTGGGTCGCTCGTTCCAAATCATTCGCCGCCCCGGTGGTGATCCGGTTGAAGATAATTTCTTCGGCGGCCCGGCCGCCTAACAGGCCCACAATTTCATCCTCGAAGGCTTCCCGAGTCCGCAAATACTTGTCTCCCGCCGGTAAAGGCAGCACGTACCCCAGCGCCATGCCGCGCGAAACAATGCTGACTTTATGGATCGGGTCAGCGTGCGGTAGATGATAAATGACGACGGCGTGCCCGGCTTCGTGATAGGCCACCACTTGTCGCTCTTGGTCACTCAGAATTTTGCTTTGCCGTTCGGGTCCGGCCATGGTCCGCTCCAGCGCATCTTGAAACTCGGCCCGGCCAATCAAGCATAGATTTCGCCGCGCCGCCAGGATAGCGGCCTCATTCACCAGATTTTCCAAGTCTGCCCCCACAAAACCTGGCGTCATTTTAGCCAAATCCGTGAGGGAGATATTGGAGGCCAGGGGTTTGCCCTGGGTATGTACTTTCAAGATGGCCTCCCGTTCCTGAACATCAGGCCGGTCCAGGATGACCTTCCGGTCAAAGCGCCCTGGCCGCAACAGCGCCGGGTCCAGAATGTCAGGGCGATTGGTGGAAGCCATGACGATAACATTGGTGTCAGTGCCGAAGCCGTCCATTTCGACCAAAAGCTGATTAAGCGTTTGCTCTCGCTCGTCGTTACCGCTGCCAATACTGGCTCCCCGCCGCCGACCTACGGCATCAATCTCGTCTACAAAGATGACCGCCGGCGATTGTTCTCTGGCTTTTTTGAACAGGTCGCGCACCCGGGCGGCCCCAACACCGACGAACATCTCGACAAACTCGGAGCCGGAGATGCTAAAGAAGGGTACACCCGCTTCACCGGCGACGGCTTTAGCCATCAGGGTTTTGCCCGTCCCCGGCGGCCCGGCCATCAAGACCCCTTTGGGCACCCGAGCGCCTAATTTGGTGAATTTACCCGGTTCCTTAAGAAATTCGATGATCTCCCGGAGTTCAAGTTTAGCTTGCTCGGCCCCGGCCACATCGTGGAAGGTCACCTGAGAATAAGCGCTACGCGTTTCTTTGTCGTTAGATTTCGAGATGATGCGGGGATTGCTTTTGCCCACAGTATTAAAGTTGGAGGCAGAAGGGCTCCCCTGCTCCTGCCAGGCGCCTCGGAAAAGCAGGTACATCAGCAGGAATGGAAGGCCCAGTAGTAATCCAGCCCCAAAGCTAAACTCAGCCGGTGGTTCCTCCACGACAATAGGCAGCTTGGCCAGGGTGTCAGGCGGAACACCGAATAATTGTAGGGTTTGGACGGCGCTAACCCCTTCTTCTTTCCGAGCCGCGAGAGCGGTTTTATTAGTTCTGATAGCAGTTATGAGATTACCCCGCACTCTCAAAGATTCGACCTCGCCAGCTTGAATAGCCTGGACAATATACTGTAAAGGAGCACTCTGGCCAGTTATGTTAGACGAACTATCTTGCTGCTCGCTGCCCCTGCTGTAAAAGTATAACCAGCCGGTGAGGTTAAGAAGGAGTAAGATAACGATCATCCAGGGGGATAGCAAGGCCCTTCGCCATCGTTTGGCATTGGATTGATGGTCAGAATTCATTCGCTACAACCTCCCGATAATGGCTCCAACAGTACCGGCCCAGATATTAGCTACAGCTCCCATGTGGGCATGACGCTCCGTAATGAGGCCGGTAATCCAACCCGCCAGGGCCCCAAAGCGAATCTACAAAATGATATCGAGCAACATTTTTTCTTCCTTGCTTTGATCAAACAGCAGTGCCAGGCTGCCCACCAGCAGCCCATCAATAACAAAGAAGGCCAGTTCCTCGACCGGCAGGTTGAACAGGCGCGGCCCCCAGATAATGCGGGGGGAGTAATACCAGAGGCGGTCAATCACCGCCATCTCCCAGGGAATACTCACCAGCAGGATAAGGACGACGATGACCAGTAGAGAACCCTTGTAGCGCCCGATGAGGCGCGGCGCAGCCAGCCAGAGACAGGCAATGGGCACGACGCCAAAGAGGAAGAGCAGTAAAGCGTAACTCATCTTCTATCTCCGGGATAAAGTCAATAAAATGCCCCCCGAACGATGGGCATCCTTCTCCCAACGGATGCCCACCGCCCGTTATCTCTGGGGGCCATAAGGTCAGGTGGGTGGCGACAGTGCTTTCAGGCATGTCTCACACAGGATGATCATCGTCGTCTCTTGGGGTACCCATTCGCGTCCGGGGATAGGTACGTCGCTTCGATGGGCGTGCTCCTTGCATAGACCCATCCCACACACAACGCATACGGCGACCGCATCCTTGGTCTCACCTGACTCAGCACACACGTAACATTTCATGGTTTTCACCTCCTTCCTGGTTCAACTTTGAAGCCAGTGATGCCCTCTTAACAGAGGGCCGGAGCAAAGGGGGCGTGACGCTGACCCCCTTCGCTCCGCTTCGTTTAGTGATGGGCGGACGCCATCGGCGTAGGTGTTGCTGTTGAAACCTCGCCGGCCGCCCGGCCGGCGAAGTAGTTGTACAGGGGGACAAACAGGACAGCCGTCAAGAAGCCACCGGCGAAACTTTCCACCAGGCCGAGGAAGAAGGCGCCCCAACTAATGAAGGTGAAGCCGGGCAGCAGTAACTCGTAGATGTTTTGCATCACCCACCAGTTGGGGAAGAGTACGCCGAGCAGCATGTCAAGGCTAAAAACGACGGTAGCAAAAATGGCCAGCGTCCACGCGATAGACCAGAAGGGTAAGGGTTTCATAGCACATCTCTCCTTTCACTCCTATAAGCCAGAGCACAAATGAAACGTTGCGTCACTATCCCATCCTGAGTGTAGCCCACTCGAAGGCCAACTTAAAGCGCCGAATGGCCTGTTTTGACACAGGCAAAATGGCGTGGGGCAGCTCGGTATAAAAATTGGGTAACTACTCCACCTTTCATTTCACTATGGGGAACTGGGTACCCGGCTGAGTTCTCTCAAATCTGAAGTTTGCCGCCTTGCAATCTTTGGGGGTGTTTTTGTTTGTGCTGTGTGTTTCTGCGCCTGACAACTTTGATAAATGCGCTCGCTTGTAGGATAGGGATGATTAGCGTGAGCCAAAGAAACGGATATTGAAACCAGTTTGGATCATCCGGTACACGGCGGTGAAAAGAGAGAGTATAGTGCATAAACAGAAAATAGAAAGTGTGCAGAACAACCAGGTAAAACAGCGCGTACGCGCCGTACTGGAGCCATTTCCAGGCCGACGCACCAAGCAGATTGATAGCCCAATTGGCTGAAGTTGCTACCAACAGCACCGTAATAAAGACGGCCACCATGCCTACCGCATTGGATAAGCCAAAACCCGGTTCCAGGCGAGCATAACGGTCCAATTCTGGAACAAACTCGTAGCCGAAAAAGCGCATAAAATCCCATCGAACCCAACCTAACAGAACCAGATAAGTGTGACCAAAAGCCAGCAGGCCATACCAGATCCCCATTTCTCGTCGCCAGGGTAGCAACCGCCCGGCCCAGGCCCAATGCTGGGCGATAGGGCCGACCACCAATGTAAACCAGAGCAGGATGAAGCTGCCATCACCAACGGCTCGCCACAAGCGCATCTCCGGGTCCCATTGGGGTCGACTTAACCAGAAGAGATATGTTAGCCCTACACCAATGCTGCCGACCAGCAGGTGACGAAACAAAAAGTTGTTTTTGAGATTGACCATCTTGATAACCTCTATGAAGATGGGGACTCCAGCGCCGCCAGGGCTTTGGCAGCCGGGGTGAAGTTGGGGTTATAATCCAGCGCAGCACGGAAATCTTCGGCGGCAGCTTCCACCTGGCCGAGAGCTTGCCGGGCCAAACCGCGATAGTAATACAGTTCTTCTAACCCGCCAGTCGCCTGCAAAATCGCACTGCTCAGGTCAATCACATCCTGAGAGCGCCCCACCGCCAGGTAGGTTTCAAAAATATCGAACTGATACCAGAGCATGCGATAAGGCAGGCCAATACGCCGGGCCTCGTCAAAGGCGCCGGCGGCCAGCTCTTTTTGTCCCAAGCGCGCATAGTTGGTGCCCAGGTTAAACCAGGCGTAGGGGCTGCCAGGGGTATTTTTGGCCTCAGTTTGAGCGGTGAGCAGGGCGCGCTCGAACATGGTCTGGTCTATCATAGCCGAGCCGACGATAGTATGGACAAGGGCAGTCTGGTCGGACGGGTAAGCCAGCACGTAGGTGCGATTGAAGACCTGCCAGTAGGCATCAAACTCGGCCATCGGCACTTGAATGCCAGAGCCGTTGAGCGAGTCTTCGGCGATAAAATAACCGCCCGCTTCATCGTAGCCGGTGAAGAGACGATAGTGGCCCATACCGCCGTTATCTTCGGGGTTTGTCCAGAATTCAACGATGACCGGCAAGTCGTTGCTCAGGAAACTTTTGAGCAGATCCAGGTCGCCCCCCACACGAACGACGGCCTCAAACCCCAGCGAGCGGGCGTAGGCGGCCAGTTCGTCGGGGCTAACATTTTTGTCCTCTTGGTTCGGTTTGAGGAATTGAGCCGCCTCGACCTGGGTTTCCGTCCGCCCATAGTAGCTGAGGTTCATGGTGATAGTCGCCGGGCCACAATTATTCCAGGTTTGCCATTGGTGGGTTACGCCGGTCAGCTTGACCTGGGGGGCAATTGGTTCAGCCGAAAGGGTCGTAGTTTTGACCAGAACTACCGTGTCCACACTTTGACTGGCGTTTCCGGTCGGACTTGAGGAGGTCTGGTTAAATGCGCCTGGCCTGGGGCTTTCCGTTGGGTTCAAAGATGGTTCGTTGAGATCGGCCGGGGTATCATCCGGCTGCACCAGCGCGTTGCTTTCGATGGGGCGCGTCTGTAGCAGTGTTTCCGGGTCCGCGGCGGAGACCGCTGGGGGCGGCGGCAGCTTAGGTTTGGGCAGAAGTTCATTCATGTATGTCCGGGCGTAATAAGGAAGGGCTTCGATACGCCGGCTGACCACTTCGGCGTTGAGGGCTGAATAGATCAGCAGGCCGCTCAAGATCATCAACACCATCGTCAAGGTGATGGGCCAGCGCCCACCGGCTGATCGAGTTCTATACATTCTTACGCTCCTGTGTCTCAATTTAGCTATCCTCCTTTATACGACTACCGGCGACGGACCGCCGACCGCCGCAAGATAATAGATGATAAGATGATGGTGGATAGAAGATGGCTTGGAAGCCTATCTTCTATCTACCATCTACTATCTACCATCTTCTTCCCCATCGCTGGGGTGGGTTAGCTCGTGACAACTCCTCTAAAAATAAAATCAAAACCCATCAGCAGGCTCAACAAAACCGGCTGGTGGATGAGATAAATGGGTAGAGAGTGCTGCCCCAGCCAGCGCAGCCCGCGCACCGGCAGGGTCGGGTTCAGATTGGGCAAGGCCAGGCGCGGCGTGCCCCGCGGATACAGGGTGTACCCAACGAATATCCCCAACAGGGATAGGCCGAACCAGGGCAGCAAGGGATAATAGTCAACCATGTAGATGCCCTGCTGCTTGATCCCCAGCCAGATCAGCCACGGAAACGAGACCACCAACCCGTCCAGGTAAATCCCCAGCCCGATGAAAAGCAGCCCGGCAGCCAGGCTGACCCAGCGACCCAGCCGCAGGAAGGGATAGGCTAAGATGATAGACGCGCCCAACAGGTGCAGAATGCCGAAGATGACAAAGCCCCGCCCGATGAAAAAGTAGGTAGCGACGGTGATGGCCAGCCCAAAGCCGAATATCTCAGCGCCGCGCCGCAGATATTTGGTGAAGGGAGCCGGCTGCCCGGTGCGCTGCTCGTATCGAGTATCGCTCAAGGTCAGGGATAGCCCGGCCAGAAAGATAAAGGTGGAGCCGATGCTGCGAGCAAAGGTCTGCCAGGGGCCGCCCAACAGGTTAGCTTGATAATATCCGAAATAACTTAAGTCCCATACCAGGTGGTAAAAGACCATCAGAATGACGGCGACGCCGCGCAGGGCGTCTATTTCCCAAAATCTGGTCAGTTTTTTGGTGATAGTTAAGGTCATGGCGCTTGATTTTTTACATATTGATCAAAGAAGGCCAGGGTGCGCTCCATAGCCAATGTCCAGGCCTCCCCACGGAAGATATGGCGCTGGTCAGGATAGGTGTAGTACTCGCCCGGTGCGCCGGCGGCCTGCATGGCCTGCCACAGCCGGGCCGATAGTTCCGGCGGCACTTCACCGTCCAACTCGCCGTGGTGGATCGAAATCGGCCCGGCAACATCGGCCAGGTAGGTGAGCGGCGAGAGTTTGGCCCACACCTCCGGCGCTTCCTCCGGCGTACCGTAGCGCTGGATGATTTCGTGGCCGCCGCCCCAGCCCTGCATTAGGCGGAAGTTGTCGGCGGCGTCAGCCCCCATTGAGCCAAAGAGCACAGTGGCGTCCACGCTGTCTCGGGCGGTGATGACCCGTAGGGCAATCTCACCGCCGGTGCTGTGCCCCCACATGCCCACCCGCTCCGCGTCAACAAAATCCAGGCTAGGCAAAGCGTCCAGCAGGTCGAGGATATCATAAGTCCAGCCAGGATCGAAATGTCCCCCGAAATCGCCCGCGGAGCCGGCATAGCCCCGGTAGTCGCTGGCAATGGTGACATAGCTGTGCTCCGCCAGGTAGTCGGCTTCATTCTGGGTGCCGGTACCAGGTGTGTAGGTGTCTGGATTATAATAGCCGTGATTGAGCAGGATGACAGGGAAACGCGGCATCGTATCAGCAGCTTCGGCTTTGGGCACATTCATGACCCCGGTGATACGCAGGCCATCGCTGGTATAGGCAATCTGGTAGCGGATTAACAGGTCGGTCTCGGCCAGGGTGGAGATGATTTCGATGGTGGGCGGTGGGTCATCCCGGTGCTGGCGCAGGCTCTCGATGAAGAGCGGATCCGAGGTGTCTGGCGATAGGCTGGCGGTGGGGGAAGCAACACCGATAGAGGAGCCAACGACCGGGGTTTCGGGGCCAGGTTGGGAGGCTGCGGTGGGGGAGACCGGGTCAGTTTGAGCCTCAACCACCGGGGTGGCCGAGCCAAATTGGGCTTCGGCCTGCGGCGTTGACGTGGGCGGAGGCGTGGTTTCCGGGTTGCCGCCGCTGGCATTGCCTGGTTTGCCTGCTGTTGGCGACGGTAAGGCGGTGGGTGTGGCTGTGAGGACAGCCGTCAATGTGGGGCTTGGTTGTGCCGCCGGTGTTGGTGTGGCCGTCGCAGTTGGCGTAACCGCCGGCGTTGGCGTAGCCAGTGAAACCGGTTCGCCCTGGCAAGCGGCTATATTGAGCACCAGGACGAGGATCAGGCTCAGATAGGCCAGATGAGGTCGGCTGGAAATCTTAACTGTTGAGACGCAGGGACACGGAAGTGGTTTATTATTTTTCTCCGTACTATTGTGTCTCTGCGGTAAATTTTTCTTCAACTGTAGCTCATGGGCATCATTCATAGATTTTTGTTCCATAGTGAAAATCCACCGGCCTAATGGTCGCCGTGCCGGCGGGGGCGATGGTCCTGCTCAGCCGCTTCTTCCTCTTCATCATGACCGCCATGGCCGGCAGGGATACTGGCTAATGGCTGCATGTAACTTTTCCCGCCGGTAGTGAGGGTGAAGGATTTGGCCGTGGCTGGAATCTCAAACTCGATGACCGCCGGTACCATGTCTTCAAAGGTGAGCAGGGTCTTGCCGGCGTCGTCCGTCACCGTAGCGCCGCCCCAAAAAGCCGGGGTATTCTCATCCACCAGGTGGGAAACCAGTTCGGGCAAATCTCCGATGTGATCGGCCAGGGCATAACACCAGATTTCGCGCCCGGTGTATTCGGGCGGGGTGGCCCGGTGCATCAGGGCTTCCATTTGCTCCGGGTCAACGGCCGGCCCCACCCCAACGACAGTGAAATTGGCGCGTGGGAATTTGCCGGCCATAATGGCCCTGGCCAACTCTTTGGTATAGTCCATCACGTCGTCAAAGTCGTGGAACTGGCCATCAGTGACGACGACAGCCAGCGCCGCTTCGATGGTTTCGCCCCCAGCTTGAAGCTGCTGGATGTAGGCGACAAAATCTCGGACGGCCGCTAGCAGGTAAGTCGCGCCGCCAAAGCGTTTGGGGCCGCGAAAATCGTAGGAGGCGGCTTCCTCGGCCGTTAGCTCGCCGATGACTTCCACGTCGCGGCCCTCAGGCCCGGTGGCCCAATAGGCCACCCGGCACTTACCACTGGCATCCTTGCCGGCCACATACGGCACGGCCACCCGCATAGCCGCCTCGACGGGATTGAAGCGCCGCCCCAGGAAAAACAAGCCTCCGCCGCGGCCATAGTTGCCGGCCTGCCGCATGGAGTCGCTGCCGTCCATATAAAAGGCCGCCGCCAGCCGTTCAATCGTCGGATCAACGGCAAAGGTGACTTCAAGGCGCAGCTTGTCACCGACTTGACTGCGATGAATTTCCGAGAAGATGTCCAACAGACCCTCTCGCTTATGTATTTCACGAACCATTGATTTTCCCCTTTCTTATTTTGGCGAAGATTATTTGAAATCGCCCTCCCACTCTGAGGCAGGAGGCGAGGCGGTTGGTTTTGGCTTTTTGAGCTCTTGAAAATCTTGCGACCAATCATCCCGGCCCGCCGGCTCTGGCCCGCCGGCTGAACTGGCGGGCAGCAGGCCATGCTCAGCTTGCAGGTCAACCAACCAGTCAGTGCGGGAGGTAATGGCTTTTGCCTGGGTTGAGACGGCGGCTTCACCGGCAAAATCACGCCACCATTCCGGCCGCGCGGCGCGCCGTCGTGACGGCACGGCCAGTCGCTCAAAATCACGGGCCCAGTCTGCTCGATCCGCGCCGGCCGGTCGTTGTGGTGCAGGCGACGAGTGAGGCGACCTGGGTGGAGAAGGTAACGGTTCGGGCTGGGCGGCCGATTTTTCGGCCGGCGAGGCTTGAGCTTGCATGCTGGCGGATAAAGTCTGCATCATCCTATCATCTGCCGGCGTGGCGATGGCCGGTAAAACCCGCCGGATGATCGCCAGGTAATCCTGGGGCGTGGCCTGCGGGGGCAGCGTCATTCGCTCGGCCGTCCACCTGGCCGCCATACGCCGCAGGCGGTCAAGCAGTCCAGGTTCCTCCTGGCCTGGCGGGCGCGGGTCTGAACTTCGGATCGCTTCATCGCCCTCAATGTCATAGCCGGCCAGACGAAGTTCCACTTCCAACCGGCGCCGGCTAGGCACAGGGAGGGGTGTAGCGGCCAGGGGACTCTGGCCAGGCCTAAGCGACAGCTCGGCTTGTAGACGGCTCAATAAATCGTACACAATGCGCATGACGATAACGGTGTTATCGGCCCGGTCAAACATCTGCGGATCAAGCACCGGATAAACCAAAACCAGGCCGCGCCCTTGCTGGATGTCGCTAATAGGCGCCCCCGGCAGCAGCAGGTGAACCATGCGCTCACCGGCGTCGTAGGGATTTTGAAACACATGGGCCAAACTCTCCCGGTAGGCGTGCAGCACATCGAGCCGGCCCACTGTCAGCCGGCCCTCGTTGGCCAGGGGAGTTATCTCGACCCGGCCCTGGTCGGCAGAAAGCCGGGCCTGCATTTGCCCATACAGGTAGACAGCATCATTAAAGCCCTCCACCTGGACTTGCTGCTCCACCGCCTCCAACGTCATCAGGTAGAGTGGCCCGGCAGTAATGGCCCGGAACTGACCACGCCGGCTCGCTTCCACCGACCCCACTTGCCCCTGCAAGTCCGACGAAAGCGTGGAGATGGCCTCACCGGTGATAACTGTCAACCCGCCGCCAAGGCAGCCCAGGACCACCACGAGTTCAACGGCCTGACTTTCCCCGTCACGAAAGTAAAACATATCTACCAGACTCGCCGGGGAGCGGACCGATTCTTCGGTGAGTGGGTTTTCTTGCCCTCCTCTAGGTTGAAAATAGGGTGGCCAACTCATCCTCTGTGATCGCAGAAGTTCTTGTCCCATGGTCACCTGATTAACTGGCCTGACGCCTCAAGCGCGGCAAAAACCGCCCCGTATGCTGCGCATACGCCCGGTAGGCTTCGCCAAATTTCTCGATCATGGCCTCTTCTTCGCCACCGGCGACGGCCATAGCCACCAGCCCCAGGCCCAGCCAGGCCGCGCCGATGAGCCAGTTGGCCGATATTAAAAAGTAAGCCAACGCCCACACGAAAATGGTGGTGTACATCGGGTGGCGCACCCAACGATACGGGCCAGTGGTCACCAACGTCTGATTTTCCCGGATGACCACCGGCATTGACCAGTTCTGGCCCAGGGCGTGATGAACCCACCAGAAAAGCAGAACGGTGACGACGCCGAGGCCAACCCCGATCCAACGCAACCAGGTCGGCATTGAGAAGGCGGCCCCTTTTAACCAGGAGGGAGCAACAATATACAGCGTAGACGTGGCCGCGCCCAGTAAACCGAAAAACCATAACAGGGGTGTGCTGAACTTGCCGTCTCGGCTGATGATGATTTTTTGATGGACCTGGCCGGCCAGCCAGCCATAGTACAACCTGACACAGGCCAGCAGCATTGAAACGACCCCTAGACTGCCTCTAAAGATGCCTTCGTTGCTCACAGGTCTTGCTCCGAATGGTTATCATTGAGTTTCACCTTTTTTCCTCTTTTCAGCACGAACTAGATTGCCTCCCAGGTATTACTGACGGGTTAAAATGTATTACCGTTGCTTTTCCGTCACTCTTCAACTCGACTTGGTGGTCAGTTCCCGCGAGTCCGCCAGAACACCCCTCAGACAGGCAGAGGCACTTATATCTACTCATGCACCCAAACCCACGTCCCCACATCCTCTTCAGTCGCCAGGGTCCAGCCACCCCGGTCAATCGGCGTGGCCCACTCAAACAACCACTTGGCATCGGCCAGTGGCAGGTTTACGCACCCGTGCGAATGACGGATCCCAAAGCGGTCGTGCCAGTAGGCCCCGTGGATGGAAAAGTTGCCATTAAAATACAGTGACCAGGGCACATCCTCCAGAAAGTAGTAATCAGGGTAGCCCTCCCGCCCACTCATCTTGGCCTGTCTGGCCTTGACCCACACTCGAAACAGTCCCGGTTCGGTCCGCCACCAGGGCAACCCCGAAGAGACCAGCGTGGCGTAGACCATCTGATCCCCCTCATAAGCGGCCAGGGTCTGTTCATACAAATCAACCTCAATCCATTTATCACCAGGCAAGACGCCTGCCGGTCGCGGCTTGGGGGTGACGATCCCCACCATCCCCTGCTCGACCCAATGCCCTTCGCCCACGCGATACCAGCGCCGGTCATTGAAGGGTTGCGCTTCCAAAATAGGGACAATCGTGTAGCGTTTCAACAGGAATGACCCCTCGCCCGGTAAGGCGCCGGGTTCCGCCGCCGTCCAGGTATCAAAGACGATCCAGGCAAACGTTTCCAGCGGCGGGCCGATCAAACCGCGAAAAGCAGAGGGTTGGTAAATTTCCAGGTAATCGGCCTGCACATACTCATCCGGGTTAATGCGATACCAATGCGCACCACTTTGTTCAATGGGCTGGGTATCGGCCAGGCTCACCCAGACATACCCAGCCGCCAACGACCTGACCGGGCTGAGGCCCAGCGTTGCCTGGAGGGGATGTTGGTAAACAGGCACATTGCCGGTGATGACCCGGGCATAGGTCAGCTTCGGGGTTACCGGTGGAGGAGAGGTGGCGAGAGGGGTTTCAAATTCCGGGTGCGACGTAGCTGGAAAGTGGGTTGCACCTGAAGCGTCTCCTAAAACTTGGGCGACGCTCCCCGCCGGGGCGATCAACGATGATAAAGGCGGCTGATCAAGCGGTTGAGCCAAAACGAGGTGATGGCTTGCCAGGCCCAGTCCCAGAGCCATCCAGATACTGATCCCCAGGTTGGCTACTGATCTTCGCATCGGTTCCTCCTGCCTGCCCAAGCCACCTTCCCGGAAGCTAAAGGTAAATCAGGCGTCTCCTGAACTAGTCAAGCTTTTCCTCTAACCACACTTCTAAGGTTCGTCCCACTCGCTCCAGGCTTTCGGGTGCGACCTTGTCGGCTGTATCAGCGACGGTGTGCCAATACGGATAGTCAAAATCAATCATATCAACGGCAGGGATACCACGCTCTAAAAAGGGCAAGTGGTCGTCAATGATCGTGTGCTTAAACTGAGGAATAAGGTAATTCTCATAGCCCAACTCAGCGGCAACAGCCCATATCTCAAGGCTGAGGGCTTCGGTTGAATTTCGCTCGAAAAAGATGTTTTGGTCGGCATCGCCAATCATGTCAACGACGATCACACTTTGAGGCTTGACAACCAGATTCTCAGCCATGTAACGAGCGCCGACCGAGAAGGGCCAATCGCCCAGGCGTCCTCTGTCTTCGGCATCAAAAAAGGCTAACCACACTTCATTTTTAAGTTTATTGGTTTCCAACACGCGGGCCAGCTCTAGCAGTACAGCCACGCCGCTGGCCCCATCGTTGGCGCCTTCAATCCAATCATTTTGGCGAGCGGGGTCCGGGTCTCTATCCGCAGCCGGGCGGGTGTCGTAGTGGGCGCCTAAAATAATAACCGGCCCACTGCCCAGCTTACCAATAACGTTTCGCCCCTTAACCCCTTTGAAGGCAAATTCCTGGGTCTCAACAGCCCAACCAACCCGCTCTAACGCCACGATAATGAGATCGCCGGTGGCCCAGCCGGCCTCTGTGCCGGTGGGTCGGGGACCCATTTGGGTCTGAGCCAGGACCTGTTGATAGGCGGTATCGCCATCAAAAGTTAGGGTTGAGGCAACGGATGAAGTTGCCGGCGTTGAGGTTGGTAGCTTGACAGTAGGGGTTGCCAAAGGAGAATCTGGCGATATAGATGTTGGTTGGGTGGGCAGGGGTAAAACCGTGGGCGAAGAGGCTGCGCCCCGGATTTGAGCGGTGGTCATCGAGTTATTTGTTGATGCAGGGGGTGGCGGGGGGAAATATACCAGGGCCAAGATGAT
The DNA here is from genome assembly GCA_023382535.1 of Anaerolineae bacterium. Next base: position 290,887 of record JAHDWA010000001.1, read on the forward strand.
CAGCCCAGCTACGATTCCCATTGTTAAAATGGGCAGGACCCACTTGGGCCAGGACTTGTTGATCAAGTGGGTCTCCCCTGTTTTATGGTATGGTCAAGCTGTGGTTTTTTACGATGGCGCTCCCAGCGCAGCATCACCAAGATAGAAGTTCCCAGGGTTAGGGCTGTCGTCAGGCCGACCAAGCGCACGATATTCATGACGATGGGGGTGTACCTACCTGCAACTGGGTCGTACTGGAAACAGCGCAGCAGGACTTGATCAACGAACGAGCCAATCTTGTTGGCCGAAGCTTCCACCAAGCCCAGGCGCAGGTCGGTGGGCGAATACTCCAGGCCAAAGAAATAGCGCGAAATCTTACCCTCAGGCGTCAAGACCACAATGCCGGCCGGGTGGGCATACTGATCGAGTTGAGCATCATAGGCGTAACGGAAGCCAATGGCCCCGGCCAGTTGGTCAATGGCGGCGTGTTCGCCGGTGAGGAAACGCCAGCCGGCGGCTGCGCCGGGACGCCCGTAGTGCTCAAGCTGGATGGCCTTCTTTTCTGCGGCCAGCGTGGAGGTGTCGCGGGGGTCAAGGCTGACCGTGACGACCCCAAACTGGTCGCCGACGTCGAACTTGAGCGCCCGCAGGCTTTCCACCAACTCCTCAAGCACCACGCTGCAGAGGGTCTTGCACCCATAGTAAGCGAAGACCAGGATGACCGGCTTTTCGCCCAAGTAATCGCCGAGTTGAATCGCTTGACCGGCTTCGTCGCGGAAGGCGAGGTCGAGCGGGATTTGCTCGTTCAATTTTTGCTCAAAGTTGACCTCGCTCAACGGGTCGGCTGAAGGGCCATGCGCTTGGGCCGGGCTAGCTGCAACCAGGGCGAAGAACCAAAGGCATAAGAGCAGCCAGGCGCAGAAATGACGACATGACGAGCGATATAAAGACATAGGATACTTTCGCTATCCTCGATGATTGGCCGGGATTCCCATTGATGGACTCAGGTTGAACCAAATTTGACGTTGAGACAATACTATCTTACGCGACGTAAGATAAAAAGGCAAATTCGTTATCCCGCAGCAATCTTTCCAGGAAACCCTCTAGAAGCCGTCAGAGATAATGACCGTGGTGCGTACACACGCGTGGGTATTGACCCCGCAGACAACAATGACATCGGGATTTAGAGAGGAAAGGATCGTGTCGAGATCGGTCTCGAAAAAGGTACTATACCGCGAGTAAGGACTCTTTTTCGTCAATCGAGGAGGGCACAGAAATACGAATTTCTAAAAGGTGAACCGCTTCCCGGTACCCCAACATTTTGACTTCCATTATTTCCATTGGGGATAAGTCGAGCTTTGATGGGCCAGGGGGACGACGCAAATTTATGGCAAGCCTGTTTGAGAAGATGCGTTACCAAACGAGAATTGGTTCACTGGCGACGCTTGCCCCGAATAACACCCAGGCGAGTAATCCAGGCTCGTTTTTCTCTAATCCCCAGCATGGCCAAACCCAAAAATCTCATTACTATCTACCGCCACCACAGAACAATCCATATCAATGTTATAGACTTGCACATACTCGCGCAGACGAGCGGCGTTCATGGGCATTAGCACCAGGTAATCAACCCAGGCAGGTCATTTAGCCAGAAAAGTGGCGATCTGCTCGGGGAAGGTGCGGGTATTGATTGGCTTGGAAATGAACCCATCACAGCCATAGGTCCAGGCCATTTCTCTGGCTATATCTTCAGGCCAAGCCGTTACTGCCACCACCGGAACATTTTGTAATTCGGGTACACGTTTCAAAAGGGCGACGAGCATTTGGCCGTCAATATCTGGCAAGCCCAAATCAACCAAGATGATCTCAGGGCCTGCCTCAACGGCTGTTTTTAGTCCCGTTTCGCCATCGCTCACGTGAACCACCTCGTGGGAGTGAGCTTCTAGAATACGCCGTATCAATAACGCATCCTGTTGGTTGTCTTCAATCAGCAGGATCTTACTCATGGTCGGACCTATCCTCGGCAAGGATAATTCTGGTTGTCAGCAATTGGCTCAACCAGGGCTGAGCCTGCTTGACCCGGGTGCGCGCCAGCGAGCCGGTAATTAGAGCCAACGCCTCATCCATCGGCAACCCCGCCAAGTGGAAAGGAGCTCGTCCTTTCGTAAACAGCACCGCCCGCGCGGCGTCCAGATGCCCCCGCAAGGCCATCTGCTGCTCAGCCGACAGGTCGGCTAAGGCCACGGCCGGCTGGTTCATGAGACGTTTTCGCTATCCTCGATAATTTAGTCGAGACGTCCATTGATGGGGCTCCGGTTGAACCAAATCTGACTATGAGACCATTCTATCTTACGCCACGTAAGATAAAAAGGCAAATTCGTTATCCCGTAGCAATCTTGCCAGGAAACCCTCTAGAAGCCGCCAGAAATTCTGACAACTCAACGTTACTCATCACTTGAGCCATCCTTCCAGCCAGGTAGCGCATCGTGACATGATGATGTTCGTCATCGTAGGAAGCAACACACTCCGCCGCTAACACCACCTGATAGTCACGTTGGTAGGCGTCAATGACCGTGGTGCGTACACATGCGTGGGTATTTACCCCACAGACAACTATGACATCGGGATTTAGCGAGGAAAGGATCGTGTCGAGATCGGTCCCGAAAAAGGCGCTATATCGCTTTTTGACAATGACTTGATCGTCTGGAGCATCATCCAGTTCTGGCAGTATCTGGCAACCCTCAGTACCCGCGATGGTGATAGCCAGGCTTTGTTCACGCATTACCAGAAAAGCGTCGCTCAGATCAGGCGCGAATTCCTGCCGAACCCAGACAATTGGCAGATGATGACCTCGGAAGAGCGCAATGAGGCCATTGATCGAATCTACGAGATTGGCTCGTTTTTGAGCGAGTGGCCCTTCCTTGAAGAAGTCATTAAGCATATCTATGACCAAGAGAACAGCTTGCCCCATAACTCATTCCGCTAAATCACCTTATGGTTAAATGCCAACTAGCGATCCAAGCACTCACTTGGCGAATATTCCTCGGTTGGTGTTGGGCGGGCTAACTATACTTGGGAAGGTGTGTTGATCGTGTGAATGGACTGGCTAAAACAGGCACACAGCCACGCTAGCCCGGACACTGGGCTTGAGCTAACACCGATGGCGATGCCCACTGCCATTCTTGTCGAAGATGCGCGATAAGCGGCGTGGTGCGATGGTTGCTTACGAGGTCACGTTGATAAGCATGGTCAGGCCACCGGCCCCCTGCTCTTCGACATTGTCATTGGTGGTGTGGTGCGGGATGTGGCAATGGATCAGCCATTTCCCCGGCTCGCGCGCTGCCCAGATCACATCGTAGCGCTCGCCCGGCCCAACGTTCACCGTGTCTTTGTCAATTTGCGCTGTCTCCGGTACGGGATTGCCGTCGGTCGCTACAATCCTGAACGGCCCACCGTGCACGTGCATGGGATGGACGAAGTTGTTGTTAGAGCCAATGAAGCGCAGCAGCACCTTCTGTCCCACCTTCATTTGGATGGTATCTGTGGCTGGATACGCCTTGCCATTGATGGTGAAGAAGTTCGGCAATGCCCCTTCCATCAGCATCGCCGGGTAGGTGTAGCCTTCCTTTTCCAGCCACTCCTGGAGTTGGATGGTATACTCCATGTCGTAGGCGAGTGCTGTTGGCGCATCTTTCGGGTCAATAATCAGCGCGCCGTACATGCCCAACGCCTGCTGCCGGTCTGGCTCTCGGTGCGTGTGGTAGAAAAAGGTGCCGGCCTGCTGGGTCATGAACTCGTAGGTGTAGGTCTGGCCCGGCTCGATGGGAGGCTGGGTAATCTCGGCTGGACCGTCCATCTCATTCGGTAGGATCAGCCCGTGCCAGTGGACACTGGTTTCTTCCGGCAGGTTGTTGGTGATGTTGATACGTATCCGGTCGCCTTCGGTCACCCGGATACGCGGCCCTGGCACCTGGCGGTTGAAGGCGTAGGCCATCACCTGCTCGTAGGGCAGAATATTCCACTTAATCACTGATACATCCAGATCGAAGACTTTCACGCCGTTCTCAAGGCGCGGCTCCAATGGCTGGTCGCCCTGGGCGTCAATAGGCGCAGTGTAGCTGATCTCGCGCGGGTCCACCGCCGCCATGTCTACCATTGATTGGCCCGGTGTGTCGTAGGTCATGATCATCCCCGGCGGCATGATGGCACCGCCGACGTCGCGGGCGCTCAGATTAAGGTTGGTAAACAAGGCCGAATAGATGAGACCGGCCGCCAGCACAAGGACCGAGAGGAAGTTGACGGCGGCAAGCTGGGTGGGCGTGGGCCGCTCGGCCAGACGCAGGCCTGGCTGCATAGCTCTGTGATCCATCCTGGCGTGGTCCATCTCAGTGCGCCCATCACGGGCTGCGGGTTGGACGGCAGGTGGATGGTCACTGCCACCCGCTTGTTGGTGTTGGCTATGATCATGGCTTGGCATCGTTGGATCCTCCTCTCTAGTGCGTCTCCGCCATTGTGTGACCGGCATGGGCGTCCGCTGGCTGGGGCGTGGTTAGGCCAGTCAGCCGCACCCGCTCAGCTTCCAGACTGTGTCCCCCTTTGCCCAGCGCACGTACCGTGCCCATGCCATGCTTTAGCCCTTTGTCCACCAGCCAGATGTTGACTGGATAGCACGTCAACAGGCCAAAGCCGATGGCGGCGGACATCGCACCCCAGAAGACCAGTTCCGTTGGCTCCATCGCTCGCATGTCCCGACCCATCATCAGCCGCACCATCATTGGGAACATGCCGGCCATCATGAAGTTCATCGAAACCCATTCGGGCATCAGCGAGTGTTGCACGGCCTTGAGATAGGAGCCGCCCATCATGTCTTTCATGAAGAGCGACTGGAAGATGAACAGGCCGAAGGCAAAGCCGGCGATATACTCGATGGTCATATCCAGCCACATCGGTAGCCCCAGCAGACTGGTGATGATGGCGGCGACGATTACCCCTGTAGCGTCGCCGGCGACGCAGTGGATGGCCGAGCCTAAGCCCTGCTTCCAGAGTGGTTTGATGAACTCCTCATGGGTGCCGGGGTAGGGTTCCTTGCACGACATGATATAGAGAAAGAGGCTGATTGGCCCGAGATACAAGGTCACCAGCACCCAGCCCCACTTCATCACTGTCATCTCCGGGTTGTTGGTGAAAGCGTCCCAGGCCACATAGGCCACCGACAGGGCCGTCAGCGCAAACCAGCCCAACAAGATGACGTCAATCCACGGCAAAGGGCCGTATCCGAATAACGTAAGATTCGACATAATAGCTCTCTCCTTTCCTCAAAAAAGGCAGCATATTAAGTTGAGACAGAGCATGGTGAGTAGATGGGGTTAAGAAGGTTATGTTGGTGATGTAGATGGGCGACTAAAACATAGGTATGTGATCACGCTGGCTCAGGATTAGATTGAGCCAGCGTGACCTTAGACCCGCCTCGTCTGTTCTCGCGCTTTACCAGCCGCTCACGCCTCGGCTGAGTCAACCTGATAGCCGCGCAGCCGCAGGCTGTTCGTCACCACGAAGATGGAACTGAAGGCCATGGCCGCCGCTGCCAGGATAGGCACCAGCCAACCCAATGCCGCCACCGGGATGAGGATGACGTTGTAAAAGAAGGCCCAGAACAAGTTTTGCTTGATCGTTCGCATGGTTCGGCGGGATAGGGCAATAGCTCGCGGCACGCCGCGCAAATCGCCGCTCATCAGCGTCACCGGCGCAGCAGCCATCGCTACGTCGGTGCCGGTACCGATGGCAATACCAACATCGGCCTGGGCTAACGCCGGTGCATCGTTGATGCCGTCGCCGACCATGGCCACCAGCTTGCCCTCCTCCTGCAATTGCTTGACCACAGCAGCTTTATCGCCCGGTAGCACTTCGGCAATAACTCGATCCACTCCGGCGGCCTGGCCAATCGCTTCGGCTGTTTTCTGGTTGTCGCCGGTGAGCATGATCACTTCCAGTCCCATCTGGTGCAGTTCGGCAATGGCCTCGACCGAGCCGTCTTTGATTGAGTCGGCTACGGCGACGATGCCGGCTACTTCACCATCGACGGCCATAAGCATGGCCGTCTTCGCCTCGCCTTGTAGGCGAGCGACTTCTTTTTCCAGACCGTTGAGCGCCAGTCCGCGGGCTTCCATCAGCCGCGGGTTGCCGACCAGCACCTCGCGGTTGTCTATCTGAGCGACAATGCCCTGCCCGGCGATGGCCTGGAAGCCGGCCAACTCCCCGAAAACCAGGCCACGTTCGGTGGCGGCCGCCACGATGGCTTCGGCCAGCGGATGCTCGCTGCCCTTCTCGGCGGAAGCGGCTAACTGCAACAATTCAGCATCGGTCAGCCTGCCGCCGTTCAGCACGACGTCGGTGACGGTTGGGCGACCTTGAGTGATCGTGCCGGTCTTGTCCAGCACGACCGTGCGGATTTTACCCGCTCGCTCCAGCGCCTCGGATGACTTGAACAGCAGGCCGCGTTCGGCGCCTTTGCCGGTGCCGACCATGATGGCTGTCGGGGTGGCCAAACCCAAGGCGCACGGGCAGGCGATAACCAGCACGGCTACCATGTTGATGAGGGCGAAAGTAAAGCCTACCCCACCGATAAAGTACCAGCCGAGAAAGGTGAGCAAGGCAATGGCAATCACTGTTGGGACAAAGATGGACGAGACATAGTCTGCCAACTTCTGGATGGGCGCTTTGCTACCCTGCGCCTCTTCGACCAGTCTGATAATCTGGGCCAGGGCGGTTTCTTTGCCTACCTTAGTCGCTTCAAACTTAAGCAGACCTTGCTTGTTAATGGTTGCACCGATGACCTCGGCGCCGGGTGACTTTTCGACCGGCATCGACTCACCGGTGAGCATTGACTCGTCCACCGTGGACCTGCCCTCGACGACCACCCCGTCTACCGGGATTTTTTCGCCCGGGCGAACCAGGACGAGGTCGCCAACCCGCACGTCGTCAATCGGCACGTCGGCCTCCGCGCCGTTGCGGATGACGCGAGCGGTCTTGGCCCGCAGGCCCATTAGCTTCTTGATGGCTTCGGAGGTCTGGCCTTTGGCCCGCGCTTCGAGGAACTTACCCAGCACGATCAGGACGATGATGACTGCGGCCGTCTCGAAGTAGACGTGGTCGCCGACCCCGCTGATATTAAACATCTGCGCCAGGAGAACGGCGACACTGTAGAAGTACGCCACCGAGGTGCCCATCGCGATGAGCACGTCCATGTTGGCTGAGCCGTTGCGCAGCGACTTGTAACTGCCGACGTAGTACTGCCAGCCGACGTAAAACTGCACCGGCGTGGCCAGGGCGAACAACAGCCAGTTGAACCAGGGCGCGACCAGGCCATGTCCGGCCATCATCATGCCTGGCATCATTCCACCGAAGAAGGAGTTGAGCAGGCCAAGGTCGCGGGCCATGGCTAGCAGGAACAGCGGCACGGTGAAGATGAGACCGACCAGCAGTAAATGCTTCTGGTGGGCGATTTCTTTCTCGCGGGCCAGACGCTCGGCATCTTCGGCACTGCCCTCGACGATGATGGCCTCAAAGCCGACCGCGCCGATGGCCCGGCGTAGGTCGCCCTGGCTGACCAGGGTGGGGATGTATTTGACCATGGCTTTTTCAGCGGCATAGTTCGCGCTGGCCTCGACCACGCCGTCCAGTTGGCGCAGCACCTTCTCCAGGCGCTGGGCGTCGCTATTGTCGCTCAGACGGCGGATGGGCAGCGTGACCTCGGCCATAGCCACGCCATAGCCGGATTTTTCGATGCGGGCGATGACCTGATCCAGCGTCAATTGTTCAGGATCAAACTCCAACGAGGCTCGCTCGGAGGCCAGGTTGACGGCGGCATTCTGCGCGGTAGGCAGTTTCTTCAGCCCCCGCTCGATGGTCGCCGCGCAGTTGGCGCAGGTCATCCCGGTAATGGGTAAAGTAACTTGTTTGGCGCTCATAGTGTTGTACTCCGGCACAATTTACCAGGGTGTGCCGCCCCATTAGCTCAAGCGGCTTCAATCGGATAGCCGATCTCCGCCATCAGTTTCTCAATTTGCTCCTGCGTTGCCGGTGGCTCAAAGGAAATCGTGACCAGCTTGGTATCCTCCTTGGCCTGCACGCTCTTCACGCCCGGCAGTTCACCCACTTCATTCTGAATCGTGTGAACGCAGTGGCTGCAAGAAATATTGGGGGCTTTAACGGTAAGGGTAGTCATAACATCATCTCCTTGTTTGAATGAGTGTAAATAATTAAATTTTGGCTGCGGTCTCGAACACGTTGGCGATTTCAGATAGCACCCGCTCACGCTCGGCCGGGTCTTCGCCCCGTACTGCCGTCGTCACGCAGTGATGCAGGTGGTCGTCCAGGATCAAGGTATTGATCTTGTTGAGCGCGGCCTGGATGGCCTGCACCTGGCTGATAACATTGATACAGTAGGCATCTTCTTCGATCATCTTTTCCACGCCCTTGAGATGCCCGCTGACAATCCGCACCCGGCGTAAGAGTTCGGCTTTCTTTTTTGCTTCCATCATCTGTCTCCTTAAGTTTATCATTCGTCAGACCCACACAAATTAACGTTAATCTCGTCGGGCTAGGATAAGGTTGAACGCGTTGGCTGGAATCCCCGGAGAAGACGCGGCGCGCTCGCTCCGCCCGCCGCGCCTTGTTGTCGCCGGGAATGCGCCTACGAAGCCGACTGCAAATACTTTTCGGGATCTTTCTCAAAGGCGGCCTTGCAGCCCGGCGCGCAGAAATAATAGGTTTTACCTTTATATTCTGTCTTGATCGCGGTCGGGCTTTCCACTACTATCATGCCACATACCGGATCAATATGCTCGTTGCTGCCGAGCGTGCCTTGTTGATGCCCCTGATGTTCATGCATTTTATTTTCCTCCTGACTTAGAGTTGAATCTTGACAATTTCTTACTTGAGCAAAGTAAAAGAATGATTCGCGGGTGCTATCACCCCCTTTGCTGGACAGCACGGCGCAAATCGTCTACCCGGAAAGCGTAGGTTGGCCGTTCACGCACCACGCCGCTGGCATAGGCCAGCCCACGCGCGCGGGCGAAATCTACATCGCCGTTCGCATCTAGCAGCGCCTCCTCGACATGCACGGCCTGCACCAGGCCGATGAACATCGTGTGTGAGTCCAATTCAATCTCACGCTCAACGATGCACTCGATATTGACCGGGCAGTCCGCCAACAGCGGCGTTTTGACCTTCAGCGCGGGCGCCAGGCGTAGGCCGGCAATTTCGATCTTGTTCTCTTTACGGCCAGTCACCACCCCCACATAATCGGTCAGCGTTGCTTGCTCAGGCGCCGGCAGGTTGACCACAAACTCGCCAGTTTGCTGGATGAGTTGATGAGAGTAGCGCGCCGGGCGGACTGAGAGCGACAGGCGCGGCGGTTCTGCCGAACAGGAGGCGATCCGGTTACAGGTCATCACATTAGGCGTGTCGCCGCCGGTCGTAATCAGCGTCACGGCGACCGGATAGAACGTCGTGTTGGGTTCAAGTACAAGTTTAGGCATCAAACGTTTTTCCTCGGCAGTCCTGGCTGCCTTAGCTTCGTCGCCCACCAGTGTTGCGAGCGGCGAATGGTCAGCCGGTTTGATCTCAAAATCCCCTTCCCCCTGGGAAGGGTTAATTAGTTATACCCCACCCCCCTGGGGGGGATATTCTCATTATATTCAAAATCGCATCCTTGTCAAGAGGATTATTACCACTTTTGCTTCAAATCCCGATTTTCGGCATACCCTGGTTTCAGCTTTGGGGGTATAGGCCGGATTTAGCCCTGTTTGGGGTCGAGGGCATCACGCAGGCCATCCCCCACCAGATTGAACGCCAGCACGGTCAGAAACACGGCCAGGCCCGGGTAGATCATCAACTGCGGTTGGGTCTGGATAAAAGGCCGGGCGTCATCCAGCATGCGCCCCCACTCTGGCGTCGGCGCCTGTGCGCCCAAGCCCAGAAACGAAAAGGCCGAGATGCTCAACAACAGGTTGCCCATATCCAGGCTGGCCAGCACCACCACCGGCGAGAGGATATTGGGCAGGACATGGCGCAGCGCCAGCCAGCCCGGCGAGATACCCAGGGCGCGGGCCGCTTCGACGTACTCTTTTTCTTTGACGCTGAGGACTAAGCCGCGGGCGACGCGGGCGTAATTGACCCAGCCCACCGTTACCAAGGCAATCAGCACGTTGCCCAGACCCGGCCCGAGCATCCCAGCAATGGCCAAAGCCAGGATCAACGTCGGAAACGCCAACAAGATGTCCACTATGCGCATCAACAGGTCGTCTACCCAACCGCCAGCGAGGCCGGCCAGGACCCCTACACTTACACCAATGGTCAGGATCGCCGCCATCGCCAGAGCGGCCATACTAAGCGTGATGCGGCCGCCGTAGACCAGGCGGGCCCAGATGGAACGGCCCAGGTTGTCTGCCCCCAGTGGAAAAGCGGCGCTGAGCGGCTGGTATTTGTTGACTGGATCAATAGCGACGGGATCGGCGCGGGCCACCAGCGGGGCAAAGAGGGCCAGCAGACCGAGGGCGAGCAGAAAGATCAGGCCCAACGCGGTCAGCCGGTCGCGCAGCAGGCGACGCCAGACAGAAGGGGGGCGGGGACGGACCGCTTGAATCTCAGCGAACCGATACACTTGAGCCATCTTAAAGCCGGGCCGGTAAGCGAATGCGCGGGTCGAGCACGGGGTAAGACAGATCCACGGCCAGGTTGGCCAGGACAAAGGCGACGGACAGGAGCAGGACGAGCGCCTGCACGGTGGGGAAGTCGCGGGTGAGAATGGCGTCCACCGTCAACTGGCCGAGGCCAGGCCAGGCGAAGATCGTTTCGACGATGACCACTCCGCCGAGCAGATGGGCCGCCGTCAGGCCAAAGACGGTGAAGAGCGGCAGGAGAGCATTGCGTAGGGCGTGCCGGAAGACGACGTTACGCTCAAATACCCCTTTGGCCCGGGCCGTGCGGATGTAGTCCTCGCCCAATATTTCCAGCAGGCTAGCCCGCAGCAGCCGGGCGAAGGTGGGCGCCAGCCCCAAGCCGAGGGTCAGGGCCGGCAGCACCAGGTGCTGGGGTGTCTGGCGACCCATGGCCGGCAACCAATCGAGGACGACGGCAAAGTAATAGATGAGCAGCAGGCCTAGCCAGAAACTGGGCATGGATGCCCCGGCTAGGGCCAACAGCCGCGAGAGGTGATCCACCCAGGAGTGAGGGCGCACCGCCGCTAAGAGGCCCAGCGGCAAGGCTACCATCAGCGATACAGACAAACCGGCGGCGGCGAGCTGGAGCGTAGGGACCAGCCGGATGGCGATAGCCTCGGCCACCGGCTGCCCGGAGCGAACCGAGGTGCCGAAGTCGAAGCGCACCGCACGCCCTAACCAACGGACATATTGGACCAAGATCGGATCGTTCAGGCCCATTTCGGCGCGTGTACGGGCGATCGCCTCCATCGTGAGCTGCGCACCCTGGTTGCGCAGGGCCACTTCTGCCGGGTCGCCAGGGGCCAGCCGGATCAGGCCGAAGGTGAGGATAGACACGACCAGCAAGACCGGGATAACCTGCAACAGGCGGCGAACAATATAAACGGTGATAAGTCCCTCCTCGCCACAAGGCAGAGCGGGACATGAAGAACGCTGGCTTGCCCGCTCGTACCCCCAATCACGTCATGCTATGGCCCGATAGAAATGCTGCTCCAATCCTGGTTAAGGGCTGAAGGGTGCGGCGTCAGGCCCTGCACTTTGTTGCTGGCCCCGTACAGGTAAGGCAGGTAGGCAATAGGAGCAACGCCGGTGAACTCGTCAATCCAGGTTTTCGCCGCCTGCACCGCCGCAGCCTGGGCTTCCGCCGGGTCGGTGGCGCTCAGCGACGCCAGGACCTGCTTATCAAAATCATCGCCAATCCAGAAACGCTTGTAGAGGACCGCTTCGCCCTCGGTATTGCAAGCACAGAACAGGCCGTAAGGGATGAAGGAGATGTCGGCGCTGTTCCACGTACCGGCCTCGATGACCATATGCATCTCACCCGTGTCCACATAATCGTAGTACGCGCCGATGTCGTTGAATTCGACCAGGTTGACGCCGATGCCGGCCTTTTCGAGTTGGCCTTTGACCACTTCCGGCAGGGGCTTGATCAGGTTGGCCGGCGGGAAACCGGAGACCAGGGTCAGCATGAGTTTCTGGTCATCCTGCTCGCGGATGCCATCCGCGCCCAACGTCCAACCGGCCTCATCTAGCAGGGCGGCAGCTTGGTCCGGGTCGTAACTGAAGCCCTTGATCCCGGCGTCTATGGCCGGCAAGACAATGGGTGGGGTGAGACTTTTGGCCGGCAGGGCGTAGCCTTCGTAAACCTGGTTGGCAATAGCCTCTTTGTCCAGGGCGTAGTTGATGGCCTGGCGCAGCCGGACGTCGCTCAACAGGTCATAGGGCGGCTGTTGTTCTTTGGTCGCAAAATACAGGGCAAAATAGCCGGCCGGTTCGGCTTGATGCAGGGTGACCCCCTCCATAGCCGCAACCTGGGCCGCGTTCTCACGCGGCACATCGAGGATCAAATCCACATCACCCGATTGCAGCGCCAGGACGCGGGTGGAGTTGTCGGGGATGAAACGGAAGGTAATCTTGTCCAGTTTGGGCGGCTCGCCCCAGTAATTCGGGTTGCGAACGACAACTAGTTCCTCGTTTTGCTTGTAGGATTCCAGCATGAATGGGCCGGTCGTGATCGGGTTCTTGCCGGGGTCGCTCTTAGGGGAGTACATAGCATATGAAGGATGGGCCAGGCTTTCCATTACCCGGCCAAAGGGGAAGCGCGTGGTCAGATTGAGGGTGTACTTGTCCACCACTTTGAGGTTATCGGCATCGGTGGGGACGAGCGGCTGCCAGCGCGATTGTTTTTCCAGGGACCATTTGGCCGCCTCGGCGTCGAACTCGTCGCCGTTGTGGAACTTGACCCCCTGGCGCAGTTTGATTTCCCAGGTGTTGTTGCCGGTGTATTCCGCGCTCTCGGCCAACCACGGGATCACCTGGTAGTCAGGCGTAAGCTTGAAGAGCGTCTCGCCGATGTTGGTGTTGTTCGGATAAATGCCCAGCGCGGCCCCATCGCCTTCCAACCGATATTGATCCTGAGCAAAGCCGATGATCAACTCCTGCGCTGCGGCCGGCGCAGCTTCGGTGGGAGGAGCCTCAGTGGCGGCCGGCTCAGTTTCAGCAGGAGCAGCTTCGGTGGCGGCAGGGGGCTGCGTCGGCGGGGCGGCGGCCTCGGTGGGGGCCTGAGCCGCCGGGGTGGCCGCGCCACCGCAGGCTGTCAGCAGCAAGACAACGATTAAACTAAAACTCAAGCTAAACAGGAAATACCTTGAATACTTCATAATGCTATCTCCTCCTCTAAAATTATTAAGTTGTGAATAGGAACGACTAAATTTGGGCCGATTGAGCCAAAACACGCAATATCCCCTTTGGAAGGGTTAAGCTGCACTTGCTATCGGTCAACGGCGATAGGTAGGAGTTGGGGGCACAGATGAGTTAAAGATAACGGGAATATTACAAGCTGTAAGGGTCTTGCGCATTGTAATATGATCTCCCCGGTTGTCAAATTTGGGATTACTGATATTGGGCCAGGTGGCAATCAGCGCCCCGCTTTCAAGCGCAGGCAATCAAACGCGACATTCCCGCTCTCTGCTCAACAATTGGATCCGGCGTTTCACCTCAAGCCGGTGGTGACGATCCCACGCACGAACTCACGCCGCAAGATGAGGAACAGGATGACAATGGGTAGGAACGCGGTGACCGAGGCGGCCAGCAGAAGTGGATAATCGGTGGCGTTCTGAGTAGTGAACTCGGCCAGGCCCAGTTGCAAAGGGCGCAAATCCGAATCCGTAATGACGATGAGTGGCCAGAGCAGCGCGTTCCAACTTTCGAGAAAGGTGAAAATCGCTAAGGCGGAGAGGGCCGGCCGGGCCAGCGGCAAAACGATCCGCCAATAAATGCCAAACTCGCTCGCCCCATCCAGCCGGGCCGCATCCAGCAATTCATTGGGGATGGTCTGGATGAATTGCCGCATGAGGAACACACCGAAGGCAGTGATCGCGCCCGGCACAATCATGCCCTGATAGGTGTTCAGCCAGCCCAGGTCGCGCACCAAAATGTACAGCGGTACCATGATGACCTGAAAGGGCACCATCAGCGTGCTCAGGATGGCTAGAAAAAAAACGTTCCGGCCCCAAAAGTTGTAACGGGCGAAACCGTAACCGGCCAGCGAGGCGAAGAACAGATTGGACAGGGTGGTGGCAATGGCAATAAAGGCGCTGTTGAGAAAGTAACCGGCGAATGGCGCGGCCGTTAACGCTTCGGTATAGTTTGACCACTGCGGGCTTGCGGGCAGCCAACGGAAAGGCACAGCAAAAATTTCGGGGCGCGTTTTGAAGGAAGCCAGCACCGTCCAGGCTAGTGGGATCGTCAGCGCGAACGCGCCGCCGAGGAGGATGGCGTAGAATATAGCCCAGCCGGCCAGCCATCGGACGCGCCGCCTTCGCCTGGCGCGGGTGGCCTCAGCGCGTCGGGAAGCAGGCACGTGCACTGCCATCGGCTCAGACATACCCCACTTCCTCAGCCCGCACCAGCCGCATCTGCACCAGGGTGAAGGCGATAATGACCGCAAACATCACCAGCGACATCGCCGCCGCGTAGCCCAGCCGCAGCGATGTGAAGCTGGTGCTGTAAATGTGCAGGGCGATGACGTTGGTGGCGTCGCTCGGCCCGCCGCGCGTCAGCACGTACTGGTTGCCGAAACTCTGGAAGGCGTGAATAAAGGAGATGATCATGACGAACAGACTGGTGGGCTTGAGCAAGGGCAGAGTGATGCGCCAGAAGGCTTGCCAGTTCGAGGCGCCATCTATGCGAGCGGCCTCGTACAGTTCTTCCGGGATGTCTTGCAAACCGGCCAGGAAGATGATGAAATAAAAGCCGACCTCCTGCCAGATCGTCATGATGATGAGCGCCAACGGGGCCAGCGCCGCCGAGGTCAGCCAGGGCAACGGCTCGGCGATAAAGGGCGAGAGGGCGGCGTTGATCAGCCCCTTTGGATGAAACAGCACCCGCCAGACCATGGCCACCGGTACGCCTGAGAGCACAACCGGGGTGAAATAGAGGAGTTGAAAGAAGCCTCGACCCCGAAAGCGGCGGTTAAAGAGCAGCGCCGCGCCCAGCGAGAGGACCCACAACGGCATCGTCGTGCCGAGCATATACCCGGCGGTATTGCTCACCGCCCGCACAAAGCGCTTGTCGGCCAGCAGGGTGGCATAGTTCTCCAGCCCGACGAACTGGGGCGAGGCGAGCAGATTATAGTCGGTCAGGCTGAGGTAAAAGGCCCGCAGCATCGGGTAAAAATCAAAGATAATAAAGAAGAGCAGGGCGGGCAACACAAAGGTCAGGCCCCACAGCCGTTGGCGAGTATAGACGCCCAGGCGCGGGCGGCGGGCGGCAGTTCTCCTCATAGTTGGCAGGCTCGCGCCATCTTCATTTATCGCGGGACAGGATGTCGGTTAACTCCTGCTGGGCCTGGTCGAGCGAGGCCTGCGGGGTTTCGTCGCCCTGCGTCACCCGTTGAATGGCTCGCATCACCGCTTCCCACATTTCGCCTGTCATCCGGTCAGCCGGAGTGCCCTTCATATCGTTCCAGAACACGTGGGCATATGGCACTTCGTCCAGGGCGCCGCTCTCTTCCAGTTCCAGCCGTGGCTGAATCAGGCCGGCTTGTTTGAAGTAATCGGCAGGTTTGGAGTTCAGGGAGGCGGAGAGCTTCCAGGCGGCGGCCTGTTCGGCGGGCGGGGATTGGGCATTGACCATGTGGCCATAGGCGTACAGGAACGCGCCGGTGTCGTTGACGGCGTCGGCAAAGCGCGGGAAGGGTACGACGACGTACTGCTTGGCCGTTTCCGGGTAATTCTCCTCCAGCCACGGCCCTAACCACGTGCCGACCGTGACCATAGACAGCGCGCCCTCGCCAAACAATTCAATCGGTTCCTCGACCGTCGGGTCGCCGAGTTGGTAGGTGTGAATCCAATCGTACCAGAACTGGAGGGCTTTTGCGTTAGCCTCGGCGTTGAGAGTGGCCTGGGTCGCGTCGTCGTTGAGGAACGAGCCGCCAAGCTGGTAGGCCATGCCCTCAAAGGCCAGCACCGGCAGGTCAATATCGCCGCCGTAGGTGAAGTCGAAACCACGACGGGTAACCGCACCGCCGGAGTCGGTCTGGGTCAGTTTCTGCGCCACGTCCACCAGTTCTTCCCACGTCTTGGGGTAATCCTTCTCCGGGTCGAGGCCCGCTTCTTGTAAATGCTCAACGTTAAGGTAGAGGGCTTGATTGTTG
Organism: Anaerolineae bacterium; assembly: GCA_023382535.1. Next base: position 307,240 of record JAHDWA010000001.1, read on the forward strand.
ATTTCGGTGGGGATGGCGTACAGCGTGCCGCCGAAGGTGTAGGCATCGAGAGCGCCGGGGACGTAGAGGGCCTTGAACTCGTCGAGCGAAGCCAGGCCCATCGCCGCCGCGTCCACTGGGGCGACGGCCTTGCTCGCGGCCAGGGTCACCATGCGACTGGTGAAGATGTTGAACAAGTCGGGGCCGGTATTGCCCGCCAGCGCGGTCAGGAGTTTGGTGTCATAATCCTCAAAGGGGAAGACCTCGTACTTGACCTCGACGTTTGGGTTTTGGGCCATGAACTCGGCGATAAGTTGCTCGTCGAGTTTGTTGCGTGGCTCGTTCTCGTGCGTCCAGTATACGATGGAGACCTTTTCCGCCACGGGCGGATTGGTCGGCGCGGAAGTCGGGGCCTGGGTCGCCTGAGCCGCCGGGGTCGCCACACTGCTGCAAGCGGTTAGTAGCAAGGCAACGATTAAACTAAAGCTCAAGCTAAACAGATAATACCTTGAGTGCTTCATGAAGCTAACTCCTCCTCCAAATTATTAAGTTGTGAATGGTTAGATCAACCGCACGAGATAGGAGTTAGGAGAACGGATTATTAAAAGTAGCGGGAATATTACAAATCGTAAGAGTCTTGCGTATTGTAATATTTCATCTCCCCGCTTGTCAAATTTGGGGTCGTTGATGGTGGTTTCTCATCGTCTTCATTTTGCCGGAACTCCTGTGGTTCGCATTTTGACATTGACTACAGCCTGTTGACCGCTTTCCCGATGATTGGGCCAGGCGGCAATCAGCGTGCCAATGATGAACACAAAGCCGCCAATCCAGAGCCAGTTGACCAGGGGGTTGATGTAGACTTTAAAGGTCGCCGTTTGGCCAGAGTCCTCCCAGCCGGCCAAAATTACATACAGATCATCGGCCAGGGTGCTGCGCTTGTCGGGAATGGTCATCGGCTGCTGCTGCACGATGAAAAGTTCACGGGTGGGGAGCAACTCGCCGGCGGGTTGGCCGTTAAAGCTAACATCCAAAATGGCCTCGGTGATGCTTCGGTCATCCGGGCTAAGCCCCTCCCGCAAGCCGCGATAGGTTAATTCATAGCTCCCGCTAAACTCACTGCTGATAGTCAGGCTTTCGCCTACAGCCAGATTGCGCTGCGTCTCAACTTGATAGAAGCGGCTGCCAATGATCCCAATGGCGATTAGGACCACCCCGATGTGGATCAGATAGCCCCCGTAGCGGCGGCGATTGCGCGCCATCAATTTCCGCAAGGCCACCGGGTAGCTCTCACCCTGAGTGCGATGGCGGGCGCTCACTCCCCGCCAATATTCAATCAATGTCGCTATCAAGGTAAAGGCGCATAAGCCAAAACCTAACACCGCGCCGAAAATTTTCACCCCGGCAACGCTGTAAAGCAAGGCCATTGTCGCCAATCCCACTGCTGCTGGCCAAAGCAAAACATCGCCTAGTTTTTTCGGCGAAGCCCGCCGCCAGGGGATGAGCGGAGCCACCCCCATCAGGACGACCACAATCGCCCACAGCGGGCCGGTCGTCTGCTCAAAGAAGGGTGGGCCGACCACAATTTTTTCCCCCATCACCGCTTCGGATAGGAGCGGAAAGTGTGTGCCCCACCAGACAGCAATAGCCAGCCCGATAAAAATTAAATTGTTCAATAAAAAGAAGGACTCCCGCGATAGTAGGGCGTCAAGCTCGTTGTCCGAACGGAGGTCTTCCCAGCGCGACACAAATAGCCACAAGGATAGAATGAACATTAGCCCGATAAAACCCAGAAAGAGAGGGCCAATCGCGCTTTGGGCAAAGGTATGAACTGAGGAGATGACGCCGGAACGGGTCAAAAAGGTGCCTTCAATCACCAGGGAAAAGGTGAGAATAATCAAAGCCATATTCCAGCGCTTGAACATTCCCCGGTTTTCCTGCATCATCACTGAGTGCAAAAAAGGAGTCGCAATCAGCCACGGAATGAGCGAAGCATTTTCAACCGGATCCCAGCCCCAATAGCCACCCCAGCCCAACACGTCGTAAGCCCACCAGCCCCCTAGAACCAACCCCATACTCAGGAACAGCCAGGCAGTCAAGGTCCAGCGCCGGGTGGTACGAATCCATAGGTCGCCGGTTTGGCGAGTGACCAAGGCGGCGATGGCAAAGGCATAGGGAATGACGAAGGAAACAAAGCCGGTGTACAGAATCGGGGGATGAATAATCATCCCAAAGTGGCGCAGCAGCGGGTTCAGGCCCCGCCCATCGGCCGGGAAGGTGTCCAATTGTTCAAAAGGATTGGCCACAAAAACGATCAGGCCGATAAAGAAGGCCAGCGTCACCTGGGTCACGGCAATGACGTAGGGCATCATCGGGCGCATCGAATCCCACTTTCTAAACAACACCAGGGCGGCGAAGATAGACATCAGCCACGACCAGAACAGTAGTGACCCGGCCTGCCCGCCCCACAGCGCCGTGACCCGGTAAAATAGCGGGGCCGCCCGGTTGCTGACATCATAAACAAATTTGGTCTGATAATGCCCCTGGATCAGCAGGTACTCCAAAATGATAACGGCGAGGGTGATAAGGCCGGTCACGCCAAAGGCGGCATTGCGGGCGCTGGCGATTAATTCGACTACCCTGCGCCGCGCGCCTACAATCGGCACAATCGTCGCGTAAACGGCCAGGGCAAAGGCCAGAGTTAGGGCAACATAACCAATATTCGGCATAAAATGATCTCCAATCTATTCAACCGTGTTTGTTTGCAAGTGACAGCAAGTTCTGTGGCTCAGGCAATCGTGCCGGTATGCCGTAGTTTCGCCGCTACTCTATCGGCCTCATCGCGCATAAATTGCTCAAAATGGGGATAAACAAACCAGACCACACCCACCCCAAGCAGCACGCCGGTGAGGAGCCGCATCCAGGAATTAAATGATCCTAGCGCGTCTCCAGCATAGAACCAGGCTGGCAGCACATTGCCGGTGAGAGCGGCCAGCCAGGCGTTTGAGTCACGAAAGCCGTTGCCAATCCCGGCCAGGTCGCTGACCATATGGGTGACGCCGTCGAGCGCCAGCGGCAAGATGAACAACGGGACAGCCCAGACCGGCAGTGGCCTAAGCCGCCGGCGCAGCGGGGCAAAGAGCAAACCGGCGACAAAGATGGAGGTGTACATCGAAACCATCCGATCAGACCAGGCTGCCTTCCAACCCATCTCTGGGTTGCCAATAAACTGGCGCAGGATCAGGGGATTGTTGGTGTTTCGCCAGGCGGCTTGAACCTCGGCCAGGGAATACATAGGCTTGGGACCGAAGAGGAAAAAGGAGCGTTGGGGCAGTTGATGGCACTGGGTGCTGTAGATCAGATAAATGGCGCCACCGGTGCGTTCATGGCCGGTTGCCATCAGGACCGGTGCTAACCAGGGTAGGGTGACGTAAATGCCCCAAAGTAGGTTGAAAATCAACAACCAATGACGCAGGAAGCCAACTATGCCTCGGTTTAGCGCAGTGGCCATGGTCCGCTGGCGAGCGGATAGTGAGGGTGAAACTGGAGTTGTCATTAGCTACGCTCCGTCTGCGTCACAGCCCGGGAACTTTTGGCCTCCAGCAAGCGTCATGACAGCCAGACAGTGGATATACTGAAACATCAAAAGAGAGAGATGGAGATAGATGAAACGTCATTTATTTTTCTCACTGGCCTGTCTATTTCTCGCGACCGGGCTGCTCAGCGGATGCAGCGGGCAACCAGCTTCAACCGCGCCGCAAGTTGAGCCAACGCCGACCGCATCTCAGCCGCAGGTGAATAAAACTGATGAGCCACAGGTAACCGTTACGCCACCGACTGAGCCGACCCCCGAACCAGAGAGCGCTGAAACGAGCGAGCCGGAGGCGCCCATCGTCTCGCCCGGCGGGCCGGTCACCGATTATACGAGCCTGATCGATCAACTTCGCGCTGCCGGAGCCACTGCCGAGCCTGCCGGAGCGGTGTCACAGCCTTTCTTTTCGGTCAAAGGTCAGGTCATTAAGGTCAACGGGGAGGATGTCCAGGTCTTTGAGTATACCGACGCTGCCGCTGCTGAGGCAGAAGCCGCCACTGTTTCGCCGGACGGCGGGTCAATTGGGACCAGTATGGTGACGTGGGTGTCAGCGCCCCATTTTTACAAAACAGGCAAGTTGATTGTGCTGTATGTTGGTAATAACCAGACCACTCTCGCCGCCCTGGAAACGGCCTTAGGGCCGCAATTTGCCGGCAGATAGGCTGTCAATCATCCCTGTTGTCGCCTGGTAAACTTCTGAGCAGGCGCAGGATCAAGTTTGAGCGCCTGCTCTTTCTATTGAAATTCCAGATTAAACTCTTCGGCCACATCGAGCGGTGCTTTCTTTACCTGAACCGTCACTTTCCACGGCCCGCTCATGCCAAAATTGGCCGCGATAGTGTAGCGCCCGCCACCCTGGGGAGTAGCTCTCCCGTTCATATTCATGCCCTTCATCTCGGTATGATCGGCAAAAACGAACACATCCGCGTCGGGGATCGGTTGGCCGTTGGCGTCGTTGACCGTCACCATCAGTTCAACCTCGCCACTCCTCGGTGGATTGGGATTGGTCGTCAGCGAAACTTTTGGGCCAGCTTGTGCTGGAGTCGGCGATGGGGCCGCCGCACCACCACAGGCAGCGAGAAGGGTTAATCCGGCCAACAGGAAAACGACTAAGAAAATTGAACGCATCTTTGTGCTCCTAAGTGAAAAATGTTGGGTGAATGAGCTTCATGAGGCGCTCACATCCATCATATGAATTCTTACAGATTATAAGATAATTGGTTTGCCTGTCAATTCCGCAGGTGAGGGGTGACCACGCTACTTGCTAACCTTTCGCTTTCATCGCGGCTCGTCCTCAAACCGATAGCCGACGCCACGCACGGTGACAATTAATTCCGGGTTGGCCAGGTCAGCTTCAATTTTCTTGCGAATATGGCCCAGGTGAACATCCACCACCCGTTCTTCGCCGTAAAAATCGTGACCCCAGACGCGTTCCAGGAGTTGTTCCCGGCTCAACACCCGACCCTGATGTTCGGCTAAAGCGTGCAGTAAATCAAATTCAATCGCTGTCAGATCAATGGGCTGGTCATCTTTCCACACCTGGCGCGCTCCGACATCTATCCGCAGCCGCCGAAAGGTTAGTATGTTGCTCTCAACACTCGCGCCGCTTTGACCATAACGCCGTAGCGCCGCCTTAACGCGGGCCACTAACTCACGGGCGCTAAAGGGTTTGGTCAAGTAATCATCTGCCCCGACCGACAAGCCGATAACTTTATCCGTCTCCTCCGCTCTGGCCGTGAGCATAATGACATACACATCCGACTCGCGGCGCAGGTGCTGCAAGACTTCAATACCGTCCATGCTGGGCAACATAATGTCCAGGACCATCAAATCGGGTTTAAAGGCACGAGCTGCTTTGAGGCCACTCGGCCCGTCCATGGCCGTATGGACGGTATATCCCTCGGCCCGCAGATAGGCGGTTACAATATTTAAGAGGCTCTGTTCATCATCCACGACGAGGATCGTTGCAGGTTTCACTTCTTCAATCCTCAATTCAAGCGTTCTCGAACAGGGTTGTCTGACAGCGCCTATAAAGGGACTGTTCCCAGCGCCGCGTTGGCCGCATCAAATCAGGGCAGAAATAAATCGCTTTTCTTTAGCCCCCACTAGCCTTACCCAAAGCTTTTAATTTCTCGTCAATGACTTGCTGGAAAACTTCAAAAGACTCGGCCCCGGCTATCGGAAGATCATTGACAAAAAAGCCAGGCGTCCCCCGGATGCCCAGTTGCTTCGCTTCCAGAGTATTAGCCTGCACCACATCCAGGTGTTTTTTCGAGTCAAGGCATTCATTGAAAGAAGCCGGATCGAGGCCCAACTCCGCCGCCCAGGATTTCAAATTCTCTGGGTTAAAAGCGCCTTGATTTTCACCGTTCTGCCGGGAAAAAATCAAATCATGATATTCCCAGAATTTATTCTGGTCGGCTGCGCACTCCGAAGCCAGTGCGGCCCAAACTGACTCATCCCCCAAAATGGTCAGGTGTTTGTAGACCAAGCGTACCTGGCCACTTTTGACATACGCCTCCTTAAGCCGGTTTTCGACCTCGCTAAAATGGCGTCCACAGTAAGGGCATTGAAAATCGCTGTACTCGACGATAACTATCGGAGCCTCTGAAGCTCCCTGGCTATGGCCGCCAGACTGGACGATAGCTACAATCGAGGCGATCGGCGCTTGAGCTGTTGAAGCCGCCGCTCCGGCAACAGACACCGTTCCCTCAACCGGCCTGGGAGCAGTCGTCCCCAGAGCAGCTGCCGAGTCCAATGTGGGTCGAGCCAGATAGCCTAACACGGCCCCGAGTGTTACGGCCAGCACCGCCACAACCATTCCGGCGACAAAATAACCCCAGGGACGGATTTGGCTTTCGGCTGGGCTAGTTGTTACTGGAGTCGGTGTTTCAAGCTGATCGCTATCTGTCTCTAGAGATGTTATTTCAGGTTCATCGAGGGAAGTTGCTGGTTCGTCCGGCAGAGTCTCTGGCTTGACGAGCGAACTATCTTCTGCTTCAATCGTCATTTTAGAATCCTTTCCTTTAGCATCGGTTTTCTCGCCCGTTTGGATTGAGAGTCTAACGCTATTCCACAATCTCTCCGATAAACTCATCCATTTGTCCACCCGTCATCGGGCCGAGATTGATGCGGGTGATAAGACCCTCTGGATTGATAAAAACGCTGGTTGGCAGGCCATGTACCCGGTACAGGTCTGTGGTCACCTGGCCGGTTTTGCCCAACAACGTCGGGAAAGTGATTTTGAACTCATCAACAAACACCTGCGCACTCGCGGTCGAATCTTGAAAGGTCACATTGACGCCCAGGATCACCAGGCCCTCGGCCCGACGAGTTTCATAGACCCGCATCAAGTCGGGCATTTCCAGCCGGCAAGGTGGACACCAACTCGCCCAGAAGTTGAGCAGCACCGGCTGGCCGCGCAGACTGGATAAGGTAATCAGCTCGCCCGTCAATGTCTTCAGGGCGAAATCAGGCGCCAGTTGGCCTACGACCGGATCACTTTTCCCACTGCCGCTTAAAATCACAGGACTGCCGGTGGGGGTAGCTACTTTCAGGATGACCGTGTCGGTTAGGTTGGGGCGCGGCAATGATTGGGGTAGAGAGCCGTTCGCGGCAGGTTGTACAGAGGTGGAGGTAGCCTTCTCTGGGAGAACCGTCTCGACCCCACTTTGGGGTAGTGGCGGTTTAGGGACAAACAGGAACCCCATCACTAAGCCTACGATCAACCAGCCACCCAAAATAAGCCAGGATGTCCGGCGACGTTCTTTGATAATTTGGTCATTCATCATAGCCATCCCATTCGCCGCCTGGTTACTTGCCACTTTGACGTTGACCAATTCTTTTGTTTTCTCGATATTTTATGTTCTTACAGTCATTAAGACTTTAAATCCAAAAATTTGCGCTCAAGCAGAGCGCAAATTTTTTGCCAACGAATATTACACCTGAGAGCTTGATTGAACCAACACAGACAAAGATGGAGGGGTCTGGACAGTCATATCGGATTCGCTCACACAATGACTGATTTCCTGATGTTTAGCCAGCGCTTGAGCGGGCAAAAAAGCGAGGCTACTCAGGATGACCAGCGTCCCCAGGTTAATCAGCCAACCAGACGCAAACACCCGCCAGTTGCGCGGTTGGGCTGGATAGATCAGCCGCCGGAGGCGGGCTTCGGTCACGTTGAAAGGGCTGTAAGCGGCGGTGGAGGGAACCACGCCCGTAACACCTTGTTTAAGCAATTTCTGGAGGGTGCACAGCAGCGGCAAATCGCTACCCGCGTGCAAGATCGCCGACCGGTCGGCGGCCATTTCCTGCTGCAACTCGACCACCTCGGCTAAATGAGCGACCAGTGGCAGGAAGAAAAAGGCCGACTTCAGGGTTCGGCCAATCAGCAAACGGAGCGGGTCACGCTGGCGACAATGGTGGACCTCATGCGCCAAAACCGCGGCCAACTCTTCATCGGTCAACAGGTTGACTAGTCCGGCCGTCAGCCAGATCCGAGGTCGCCAGAAACCCAGGGAGAAGGCATGCGCCGGCGCAAAATTGAGAAATACAATATCCTCTATAGCTAGTCCATGGGCGGGCAACAAGGCCTGTAATCGAGTAGGGAGTGTTTCGCGCAGGGGGTAAAAAAGGCGGATGAGGTGTTGCGTGGCCCGCATTTGTTGCCTCAGGCTCAGGCTACCTCGAATGACGATCAGCAACACGAGGCCTGGCATAAGCGGATACCAGACAAAGGGCAGAAAGGCGGCTAACTCCTGGACTTTAGCCTGGCAGATGTGCCACAATTCTTGCAGCCACTGCTGCCCATATGACCAGCTCATCGTCAAGCTGAGACTCAACAAGCCCAGGGCGATAGCCACTAACAGCCAAAAATAAAGATTAGCCTGGCGATGGGGTTGGCTCATTGGCTGGTTCTCTTTTGACGGATCAGATTGACCATATCATCCAAAAGCTGCGGGTCAAGCGACTCAACCGTCTCGATCACCCGGACCAGAGCAATCTGGCGAAAATCATCGCCAAACATGCCCCGCACCATCTGGTCAAAGACGCTGGCCAGTAGCTCATCACGCGAGGCCACCGGCGTATAAACAAAGGCCCGGCCCACCTTGCGGCGCTGGAGCACGCCTTTATCAACCAGGCGGTTCAGGACGGTCATGGTCGTTTTGTAATTCAGGCTGCTGCCCAGGTAGTCAATGACATCCTGGACACTTGGCTCATCCAGGGCCCAGACGGCTTCCATAAGCTTGGCTTCCAACTCGCCAAAGATGTGGGTTAGTCCCTTTTCACCCAACTTAAAGGACTGAATGGGAACTTCGTGGGACATGACAACCACCTACCTTTCTTCTATAATCTCTCCTACGTATTGTAAGAAAGGTTAGCCGGTTGTCAAATCTGACTAGGAAACAGGGAAAGTGACCACAAGGAGGCGAGTGAACCCATCTTGCTTTATTCAACCGGCGATCAAGTTAATAAATGCTGCCCGCAAGATTAACAAACGAGCCAACCAATAGGCGACCAAACCTATGAGCAAAATTGCCGTTAAACCGGTATGGCGTTCTATCCCTTCAACCCAGGCTGCAATTTTGTCTCTCGGCCCGGCAGGGAGGACCGCAGTGATGGCAATGAGCGTTAAAGCAACCACAAAAAGTGGGGCAAAAGCGTGAAAGGTCAAGGAGGTCTGCCAATCGCCCCGGAGTAAGGCGATGATGGCTCGCGACAGGCCACAGCCCGGATCAGGCAGGCCAAAAACATAATGCACTGGGGAATGCCAACTCGGTAGCCCGGCCATAACCAGGCTCAAATGTAAGACGGTTGCGCCCGTAATGGCCAGGCAGACGACCCGCTTTCGCAAGAGCGGAGCCAAAATTGGTCCGTACAACGCAGATGTAAATACCGAGGTTAGCATAAGTCTCTGTAGCACAAATGATACCGAAAGCCAACAATTTTTCAAATAACAGAATACCTGATAGAGAAGGACATATCTGGCTCAGTCCTTTGATTCTGCACTTCGTCAATCGGCTGGCCTATGCCATCAGCGCAATCTTTTTCAGGCTCTGGTGTGAACAAGCCTTTCCAGTACTGGCGTAAGAATTGAACGAGTCGCTCATCTGTAGCGTTCTCTAATTTCAGTTGGACTTGCCACGCTGTCACAATGAGGGGGGCATCCAACCCTATTTTGGGCGCTAAAATGACATAGGGATTTCCTAGGCGACGGTTCTGCTGATGCGTCAAGTTACGCAAAATCTTAACCTGATCAGAAGGCAGGTTAGGCCGGTAGGCTAACCAGACAGCGCCATGCTCCAGGGAGTGCACAACATTTTCTTCGGGGACAGGTCGATCATAAATGCCGCAGTTTAGCCAGATAGCGCTGTGCTCCCCACCCGCCGGCACATCCTGATTGTACGCTATAGTATCCTCAGAGTGCGTCCGCCCAGGATTAGAGAAGATCACCACGCCTTCAATATTATTCCCTATACCTGTCCCGTGTACCTGGCCACCTGGATAAAATAACCAGACCATGACTACCCAGAAAGCCAAGACGATGCTACCCCCGGCAACCCAGATCCAGGCTGCTAGCTTTCGCTGCCTGCGCTGTTGTTTGCTCACCACGCACCCCCTGAAATAAGCTCACCTAATTTTTGCGTTACAAATTTGCTTTTTCATCTTACGTATCGTAAGATAAATACCAAAGATTGTCAAATTTTTTCGCTTTCAGCCCGACGAGGAGACAGCTTGAGGCTCTCGAAAAAGCAGCTACTCATTGAGCAAGTCGCCCTGCTCCTGGCTAGCTTTGTCTGGACAATCGTGATCCTGGCGGCTATCACCTTTTACTGGGTTTACCAGGATGTGCAAGCTCGCTGGGATTTTATCTTGAACGCGCCGCCGGAAGCCTTAGCCCAGGCCGCCCCGCCGACAGCCACCCCTTCCCCTACAGCAACCCTGTGGCCTGGCCCGCCGCCTACCCTGACCCCAACGCCCACCAAGCCCCCCACGCCGACGGCTACCCGCGTCATTCCCCTGCCATCTATCTTACCGGAAACGTTTGGCCCCGGTGAACCAACCCCGGTGGTGATTGCCGTCGAACCGGGCGTTGAACCGGCCGTCCCCCCTCAACAGGCGTCTCCGCTCCCCACGCCTACATTGCCGCTGACGCCGACATCGCCGCCGCAAAATCAGGAACCCATCCCTGTCTCGGTTCAACCAACGGCGACCCAACCAGCTCCCCCCCCGCCGACGGCGACTCAACCCGTTCCGCCGCCACCGGCAGATCTGCCGCTACCACCCCCGCAGGACACCATACCCACCCGGCTGGTCATCGAGTCGGTCGGCATCGACTCCAAAATCATCCCCGTTGGCTGGCGGGTGGTTGAACAGAACAGCCGGCAATACAGTATTTGGGAGGTCGCCGATTACGCGGTCGGCTGGCACAAAACCTCGGCGGTCCTGAGTCAATCGGGCAATACCGTCATGGCCGGCCATAACAACATTAACGGGGAAGTCTTTCGCGACCTGGTCAACGTGGAAATCGGCGACAAAGTCATCGCCTACGCCGGCGATCAGAAGTTTGAATATGAAATTACTTTCAAAACGATTGTTAAAGAAAAAGGTGAACCCCTCGAGGTGCGCCAGCGCAATGCCCAGTGGATTGCTCCCACCGCTGACGAGCGGCTGACGCTGGTCACTTGCTGGCCTTATACCAGCAATACCCACCGGGTCATCGTGGTGGCTAAACCGCTTTAGAAGGAGGCCTTTATGAATGAATTAACGCATAAACTACCTGGGATCAAAACTCAATCTACCCCCGGACGCACCCTGGTGCTTATTTTCGGCGCGCTATTGATTATTGGCTTAATCTCGGTCTTTGGCTGGAAGTTGTTTGACAGTTCCCAAACCCTGGCCATAGACAGCCCGCCGCCTGATTTTACCCTCTCGCTGTTTGAGGGCGGCCAACTGACGCTGTCGGAGCTCCGAGGCCAAGTCGTGGTGGTCAACTTCTGGGCCTCGTGGTGTGTGCCTTGTCGAGATGAAGCGCCGATCCTGGAGCGAGCCTGGCGGCGCTACCGTGATCGGGGGGTGCTTTTCATCGGCATTGATTACCTGGACACCGACCAACCGGCCCAAGCTTTTTTGGAAGAATTCGGTATCACTTATCCCAATGGTCCTGACGTCGGCACCAAGATCGCCCGCCAGTATCGGATTACCGGCGTGCCGGAAACGTTCTTTGTGGCCCGAGATGGCCGGTTGGGGGATATGGTCATCGGCCCTTTGACTGAGGAGCGGCTGACCGGCGCCATTGACAGGCTGCTGCAAGAGTAAAGGAGAATGGAGTAACGATGGCTAAAGCAAGCACGAGCATAAACAAACGGGCACAGCGACAACAGCAAGCAGTGTCCAGAAACAAACAGCGCCGCATCCTTTGGTTAGGCGGCCTGGTGGTGTTCTCAGGTCTGCTGATCTTTTTCGTCCTACAGGGTGTGCAAAATTACTTTATCCGTGAGGCCATTGGTCAATTTGTCCCCTCTTTGGGCCGGGAGCATATCACGGCAGACCAGGCCCACCTGCCCTACAACTCTGACCCACCCACCTCAGGGCCACATGCCGAAGCCGTCAAGAGTGGTTTCTACGAGTCGCCTATTCCCGACGAAAACATCGTGCATAACCTGGAGCACGGCCACGTGGTTATCTCCTACGACTGCGACCGGCTGGTGGACTGCGATACCGTCAAAGCCAACCTGCGCCGTCTCATCAACCAATATAACCGGGAGCAGGTTGTTGCTGTGCCCCGCAAAAACCAGGTGGCGCCCATCACCTTGACGGCCTGGCAGCGGCTTGATTTGTTAGACGAATATGACGAACATCGCCTCACCCGTTTCATCGAAGCCTGGCGAGGTCGCGCTCCGGAGAATGTTCCTTAAATAATGACTGACCCCGCCAAATGGCCCAAGTTTAACCCCGTCAAACGGCGCTTGAACCTGACCGGGAATCGTCATATCGTTGAAGTGTTCCAAAGTTTGCGTGTGTGGTTTTAGATCAGACACAACGTCCAACGGGCGCACAACTAGGGAGCCGCAAAAGCGTGAGTTCTCGAAAGTTGAGTAGGCCGATTTGATCGTTGGAAATGTCTCTTGGGGAATACTCTCCAGATTCAATGAGCGAGAAGCTGGGAAACGGAGAGGTAAATATGGGCAAGAGTGCCATGCGTCAAAGGGCCAAAAAGTTGGCGAGCCTCTATCAAAATATCCAAGGCTTAACTCACTGTCCTATCACCAATACAGATGGGCCAGGAAATGACTGGGAGATTTTCTTAATCCCCGGTGGTGGACAGGCAATTTGGTAGCATTGCTCGGCGTGTCTAGGATGGCATGTCTTGGTAGTGGATAACAGGAAAAAGTGAGAAACCGTCTCTAATGTCTTCGCGCGGAATTCAATTCTTTTGGATGCTCTGGGAATAAAAATAGCGGTAGTCATATTTTCAGATCACAGCTTGGGGAAAGGATAAACGATGAACCGTAAAGAACGGACTATTCTGGTCACTATTGTCATCAACCTGGCCCTGGTGGGCCTCAAAGGGTGGTTGAGCTACGCCTCCGGCAGCCTGGCGATGGAGGCCAGCGCCTGGCACACCTTTGCCGATGTGTTTGTCGGGGGCTTTATGCTGGTCGGGATTTTCCTGACTCGTTGGGAAAGTGAGACGACCCGTAAGAGCGGCCTCAGCCTCATCGAGAACGTGGTGGCGATGGTCATCGCCGTGGCCATCCTTTACGCCGGCCTGAACATCTTTTTGGAAGTGGTCGGCGGCGAAATCGTTGAGCTGCATAACCTGGGCTGGGTCACGGCCACCTCGCTCGTAACTGTCGCTGTGGCCTGGTTTGTGGCCCGCTATTTGCGTTACGTGGGCCAGCAAACCCAGTCGCAGGCGCTACTGGCCGGGGCCTATCACGCTCAACTACACATCTGGGAGGCGCTGGTCGTAGTGGCGGGCCTGGCCGGCTCGCTGCTGGGCTTGCAAAACCTGGACCGGCTGGCCGCTATACTGGTGGTGCTGTTTGTCATTTTTGCCGGCTTCGAAATTTTTAGCGGCGCGCTGACAGCCCTGCGCCAGCGGCAGGCGTTACATCTGGACGCGACTCCCCGGGCTACGGGCCACGGCCTGATCGGGCGGGCTTTTGGGCCCACTGTGGCCATTGTATTGGTAGGGCTTTACATGCTGTCCGGCTTTTACGTGGTGCGCTGGAATGAACAGGGCGTGGTGCGCCGCTTTGGCCAGGTGATTGCCAACCAGGTGCCGCCCGGTCTCCATTATCGCCTGCCCTGGCCCATTGACCAGGCCAGCATGGTGGATGTCGCCACCGTCCGCCGCACCGAAACCCCCAGTACACTGGCCCTGACTGGGGACGAGAGCCTGATCAACGTCCAGGTGGCGGTGCATTATCGCATCACCGACCCGGCCGCCTATCTTTTTGCCCTGATTGATCCCGACCGGACCATCACTGAGGCTGCCCAGGCCGCCATTCGCCAGATTGCCGCCCAGGAAACGGTTGACGCGCTGCTGACGACCGACAAAGCCTTGATTCAAAACCAGGCCGCAACCCTGACCCAGAGCGCCCTGGATAACTACGGGGCTGGCCTGCAAATTCTCAACGTGCAACTGCTGCAAAGCAGCCCTCCCGAAGCCGTGGCCGACGCGTTCCGCGACGTGGCCAGCGCCCGCGAGGATAAAAATACCTTTATCAACGAAGCCCTGGCCTATCAAAACGAGACCGTTCCCATCGCCAGAGGGGAGGCCGAAAAGACGGTGCAGACCTCCAAAGCCTACCAGGCGAGCAAGATTGCCGCCGCCACCGGCGAGGCCAATCGCTTTGCCAGCCAACTTGAGGCTTATCAAAGCGGCCCGGAGGTCACGCGCACCCGCCTGTACCTGGAAGCGGTCGAGCAAGTCCTGCCTGGCCTCAAGAAATACCTGGTAGACCCGGCCATTCAACTGACCGGCACTGATTTGTGGTTTATGAACGGAGCGACACCTCCAACCTTCCCCCCTGCACCATAATTTAGAAGAAATATGCTCAAATACACCTTATCCCGCCGCACTTTTTTGAAAATGGCTCTGGGCACTGCGTTTCTAAGCATAAGCGGCTTTGCCTATGGCCACTATTTCGAGTCGACCCAGGTTGAGATTACGCCCATTCGGTTGATACTTCCTCGCCTGAGGCCCGAATTTCATGGCTATCGTATTGTGCAGATCAGCGATATTCATCTGGATTACGGGCAGATAACATCTACCTACCTGGCTAAAATTGTGGGGGTAATTAATCGGTTACAACCCGACCTGATCGCTATTACTGGCGATTTTATAACCGCTGCCCATGATGGTGGACCAAGAGTCTTGGTTGAGGACCTGGTCTCCCCTATGAGCTTGCTGAGGCCACGCGACACAACAGTCGCCGTACTGGGTAATCACGATCACGAGGAAAACCCCGCGATGGTCCAACAGGTCATCCATAAAAGTGCAATGATTAATGTAAGTAATACGGTTCATACCCTGGCGCGGGGCGACGCGATGCTACACATTGCCGGTGTGGATGATGTCTTGGAAGGTCAGGACCGTCTGGATCTTGTCCTTGATCGTTTGCCCCCCAATGGGGCCGCTATTTTGGTGGTTCACGAGCCAGACTTTGCCGATGTAAGTGCCCAGACCGGGCGATTTGAGCTACAGCTCTCCGGTCACTCGCACGGCGGCCAGATTATCTTCCCCTTCTTGGGACCACCCCTTCTGCCACCCTATGCCAGAAAATACCCACTTGGACGCTACCAGGTCGGGGAGATGACCTTATACACTAACCGGGGGCTGGGAATGCTCCCACCCAAAGTGCGTATTAACTGCCGTCCAGAGATTTCCGTATTCACTCTTGAAACGGCATGAGGATAAATCGTGGCATGCCGCTACTTTCCGATAGGAGGCTTTACCACAATATCAAGCCATCACCCAATGCATGGGGTCAGTGTAATCAATCGCTTTAACCAAAATGGAGGAATAGTTATGAAAATTCTACGTACCTTGCTTATTATCGGCGTTGTCATCGCTTTCGTTGCGATTAATTTAATCTTTTTTACCGTTGACACAACCGAGTACGCCATTGTGACTCAGTTTGGCAACCCGGTGCGGGCCATCACTCAACCGGGCCTGTACCTGAAGCTGCCCGATCCCGTCGAGAGCGTGCAGACGATCAACAATCAACTGCAAATTTACAACCTGCCCCAGATCGAACTCTTGACCCAGGATAAGAAAAATATCGTCATCGAGGCCTATGCCACCTGGCGTGTGACCGATCCGCTGCAATTTCTCAAAGCGGTGAGCGACGTCGGCGGGGCCGAAACTCGCCTGGCCGATATTTTGGCTTCTGAAATGGGGGTGGCTTTAGGCCAGGTGCCTTTGAACGAACTGGTGACGACCGAAGCCGAGACCATGCAACTGCCGGACATGTTGGCCGCCGTCACCCAGGCCACCGCCGGCCGGGCCGACCCGTACGGCTTTACCATCACCGACGTGCGCCTGCGGCTGCTGACTTTCCCGGAGGCCAATCAGGCCAGCGTCTTCCAGCGCATGCGGGCCGAGCGCGAAGCTATTGCCCGGCAGTTCCGCTCCGAAGGCACCGAGCAGGCGGCCATTATTCGGGCCAAGGCCGATACCGAAAAAGCCACCCTGCTGGCCGAAGCCGAACAGCAGGCCCAGACCATTCGAGGCGAGGCCGACGCCGAATCCATCCGTATCTACGCTGAAGCCTTTGGCCAGGACGCTGAATTTTATCGCTTCTTACGCACCCTGGAATCTTACAAAGCCTTTGCCGACGAAGACACGACCCTGGTCTTACCCATGGACTCACCCCTCCTGCAATATCTGAACCCGCCCGGTTCACTAAAAGAGCCACAGGTTACCACCGATCAATCAGTCGGCGAGACGACAGCCAATCGTTAGGAGCGAACCATGGACGACAAACACCAAGACCAAACACCGCCGGTGACCGACCAACCACCTCCCTCGGCCGGCTCGGACAACCCGACCGGGGAACAACCACTCCTCAATCGCCTGAGCCACGGGCTGATGAGGCTACGGGCTGCGGGCTGGCGACTGATTCGCCTGGCGTTGAGCGGCGACGGCGCGTCGCCGACCGACGATTTCAAAGCGGCCTTGGCCGGCTTGCCTTTACGCCGCCTGGCCTGGGCCGGGTTGGGACTGGCGCTGGGGGTCTACCTGCTGTCAGGAATTTACGTGGTCAAACCGGGCGAAGCCGGCGTGGTCCGGCGCTTTGGGGCGGTGATACAACCGCGCGCCCCGGAAGGACTCAACTACGCCCTGCCGCGCCCCTTCGACCAGGTAGACATCGTCAACGTCAGCCAGGTGCGCCGTGAAGTGGTGGGCGTGCTTGAACCTGAGGAGGACCACGATCACCCTGAACCCCCCTCCAAGCTCCAGGTGCTCAGCGGCGATACCAACATCGTTGATTTTGAGGTGGTGGTGCAGTACCAGGTCAACCAACCGGCCGATTTCTTGTTTAACATTGATGAACCGGTCTACCAACTGGTGCGCGATGTGACCCGCGACGCCGTCGTCCAACTGGCCGGCCGCCTGCCGGTTGACAACATCCTCACCACCGACCGGCAGCGCCTGCAAGAGATCATCCGCGACCAGATCCAGACCAGCCTCGACAGTTACCAGAGCGGCCTGGTCGTGGTCAACGTCAACTTGCAAAAAGCCTTTCCACCCGACGAGGTGGCCGACGCCTTTGTGGCCGTATCCAGCGCCCGCGAGGACAGAGAACGCGCCATCAATGAAGCGCAGGGTTACGCCAACAGTCTGCTGCCCGAAGCTCGTGGCCAGGCCCAACGGGTCATCGCCAGCGCCAACGCCTACCGCAGTGAAACGGTGAATCGGGCCAAGGGGGCGGCGCAGGCCTTCCAAACCGTGCTGGCCGAGTTCGAGGCCAATAGCCGTATTTACGGCCAGGACATCACCCTCTATCGCCTCTACCTGGAAACGATGGAAGCGATTCTGCCCCGGCTGGGCGTTTACGTGGTCAACCCCGGCCAGGAGGGCACGGTCACCCTGCGCCTGGTGAACGGCAGTGGCCGCTCCGGCAATAACCTGACCGTAGACCCGACAACTAGCCCGGCTTTACCGCCCGGCCTGGACAACAGCCTGAGCGTCAACCCGGTCGCCCCGACGTCGTCGCCGGGTTCGGACAGCCAGGTCAACCCCTAGTCTATCACCGCTGTTCGGTGAGCGGCAAGCAGGATAAGCCTATGACTCAAGCGTGGAAACAAATCTGGCAAGATATCCGGGGCGCCCTGGGCGTGCCGGCCAGGGAAGAAGCGCCGGCCACAACCGAAACGGCCGGCGTCCCCACTGCCCCGGTCACAACCCTACTACCCCCACCTGATGTTACCGTCGAGGCCACTCCCGCCCTCGAAACAGTCCCCCAGTCGGTCGAGTCCGGCCCTGTGGATGAAACGGACCTGGCCCCGGCTGAAGCGTTACCGGTTCCCTCCGTTTGGCGAGAGTGGCTGGCGCCGCTCCTGATCCTGGCCGGTTTGGCGGGAGCCGTCTGGTGGACCTACTTTCGGCCCGGCCCGACGCCGCCGGCGCCTGACGTCGTCGCCACCTTTAACGGCGGCCAGATCACGGTCGAGGATGTAGAGGCGCATATTAAGCTGTTAGACCCTAATGATCTGGGCCAACTGCGAACGCCGCAAGGCTACATCGCCATCATTAATGACCTGGTGATCGAGGCATTGGTGCGCCGTTGGGCAGATGAACAGCAAATGGACGAGATGGATGATTTTAAGGAGGCGATGAAGCATATCACCGAGGCGATTACGGTCAACGATCTGCATGGGCAAGTCCATCAAAATATGCCCATTGAGGAAAGCGAGATCCGAGCCTACTATGATAGCAACCCGGCCCAGTATAAGAGTCGGCCCTATAACGAAGTGCGCGAGGAAATTCGCCAACTGCTGGTCAGCCAGAAAGAGGGCGATTTCATGGCCGACTACCTGGCCCGGCTGCGGGAAAACGCCTCGGTGAGCGTAGAGTACGCTTTACTGAACATCCCGGCGTCCACAGAGGAAGAATTACAGCAATACTACCAGGACAACCTGGCTCAATTTACGCAGCCGGCGGCGGCTATCGTGGACGAAATTCGGGTGCGGGCTACCGGCGATGAGGCTGCCGCCGAGGCCCAGGCTAACGAAGCCCTGACCCGCTTGCGCACCGGTGAGGAATGGGCCAGCGTCGCCGCCGATGCCTCCATTGATCCCTATCTTGAAGGGGGTATCGCCATTCCGGTCGGGACTCGCCCGGCTCCCTACGATGAGGTTGTCGCCACCTTGAGCGAGAACAAGGTCAGTGAAGTCTTCCGGGCCGACGATTTTTTCTACATCGTCCGCCTGAAAAGTCGGGAGCCGGAGCAGGTCTGGCCCTTTGAAGTGGTGCGCCCGCAGGTGGCGGCAGCGGTACAGACCGAAGCCGAAGCCGGATGGTTTGAGCAAATGAAAGACCGGACTCTACTGACGATCAATGGACGTCGCATGACCGCTGGTGAGTTTTATCGCGAGTACAAGGAATTGCCACCGGAGACGCGCGCCCAATTTAGCGGGGCCAACGGACTGCGCCGCCTGACCGACCAACTGGTTGAACGGCTCTTATTGGCCGAAGACGCCAGCAAGAAGGTGCTCCCGACCGAGAACGAGGCCGAGATTGAGGAGAATCGTCTACTCGTACTGCGGCAAATGCTCCACCAGGAAGAGGTAGATGACAAAATTGAAGAAGTGACCGCTGAAGAGGCGCGAGCCTACTACGACCAGCACCAGGAAGCCATGGTCAGCCCACCTCAGGCCCGGATCAACTATATCCGCATCGGCCTGGGCCAGACTGAAGATGACCGGCAACGTGCCCAGGCCAAAGCCGACGAAGCCTATCAGAAGGTCGCCCCACCCGGCCTGCTAGGCGGTGGCCAGGGCCTGGATTTTGCCGAGGTGGCCCGCGAATACTCCGAAGACCCGGAGACGGCGGCCAACGGTGGTGAACTGCCCGGCTGGGTCGGGGAGAATTACGACCTGATGACCGAACTGGCCGAGCACCCCTTCCACGCCCAATTTTTGAACCTGCCGGAGGGGAGCATTACTCCACCTTTCGAATACCAGGGCAGCCTTTACATCGTCCAGGTGCGAGAGAAACGCCAGCCCCAACCGCTCACCTTTGAGGAAGCCGAGCCGCTCATCCGCGATGAGTTGACCCATCAGAAGCACGACGTGCTGGCCGAACAGCTTTCCCAGAAGTTAATCGAGCAGGCTCAACTGGTGATTTATGAGGAGACGCTGCGCGATTTGTTTACCTCTCAGTCAGCGAATGGATCTTGAAAACAGGAATGACGGTAATTAATGCGAACTGCTCATCTATCAATTTCTTGACGAAAGACAAGAAGTTGCTATAATTTGAAATCTTACAAAAAGTAAGAATCTTTAGAGAATGTATAACGATGGGGTGAAATATTTCGGTGCCCACCAGATGTTCCGCTCGGCGAAGTTCTCACCGTCTACGCTGGGGAAGCTGCTTTCCGCTACTGGATCACCGAGCGGCGCATTATTCGCCCGGAGCAGGTGGAAGTGATGTTGCCTACCAC
Source organism: Anaerolineae bacterium (assembly GCA_023382535.1). The sequence continues at coordinate 327,487 of JAHDWA010000001.1, forward strand.
CGGGCCAACTGTGACCCTCATCTCTTGCTATCCGTATTTAATTGACAGCCATCGGATCGTTTTATTCGGCGAGTTGGTGCAGTGACATTCAAATTGAAAGGGATTGGCCTGTACAGGAGGGGAATTAAGCTATGGCCGAACGACCCAACCCAGCCTTACCCGCCGCTCGACCCCGCAAAGGGTTGAGTCCGGCGGCTAAACTAACCCTACTCGTCATTCCGGTGATTATCATTATCACCGGCTGGGTCTTTTGGCAACAGCTTCAACAATCGCCCACTCGCCAGGCCGGCGTTAATATCCCTCCCTACGGCGTAGTGACGGTACGCTTGAGCACCGACCCCTTCCCCGCTCTGGCTACGGGCACGGTGCAGATGACCCTCCGCCTGCAAGCCGCCGGGGGGCAAATGGCTAGGGTAGATCGGGTCACCTATACCTATGGCCCGGTGGACGGCGACGAAGTCTTTCAAGGCGAGACCCAGGAAATGGGGATGGAGATGTTTCACGGCCCGCTGCGCTTCACCCGTACAGGCGATTGGTGGATAAAAGTGCGGGTGGAAAACCAGGGCGTGTCAGATGAGGCCACTTTTACCATTCCGGTTAAACCGGCTTTGTAGTCAAAAAAATCCAAGAAGGAAGAAAAATGGCAGCCATACCAGATAATGAGCTGGGTCAAAACAATGAACCACCCCAAGATAATGACGAACTTGCTCAAAACGACGAAGCGGCTCAAGACAATCAGCCTGTTCTAACCAATGAACCGGCTCAAAATCGAGAAACGGCCCAGCGCAAGGGTGTCGGGATCAGCCCTTTTTATTGGGGGCTGGCCCTGGTCGCTGTGCTGATCGTGGGCGTCGCTATCGGCTACCTGTTTAGCCAGGCCCAAACCTCACAAAACGCCCCGATTCAGGTGGTCGTCACCGCTACTCCCGACCCCAACAGCCAGCCGGCAGGTGCATCGGCTAATCAACTGTCAACGCCAGCGCCTGCCCAGAGTAATGCCTCTCCGACAACCAGCGCTGCGGCTAACCCAAACGCCCCTCCAACCCCAACCATCATGGAGCTCGTTCTCGCCGACGCTCGCCACTTTGAGGGCAGCCCCGATGCGCCGGTGACGATGATCGAGTTTAGCGATTTTAAGTGTCCTTACTGCGGGCGTTTCGCCGCCGAAACGTTGGGACGACTACGCGCAGAATACATTCAAACGGGCAAAGTGCGCTTTGTTTATAAACATTTCGCCATTCTGGGGCCAGAGTCGAACCGCGCGGCCGAAGCCAGCGAGTGCGCCGCCGAGCAGGGTCTGTTCTGGGCCTATCACGACGCCATCTTTGCTGACCAGACTTCAATTCGCAGCACACTAGACGATAACCGGCTAACCGAACTGGCCGGGCAGGTCGGCGCAGACACGACGGCTTTCAAAGAATGTCTGAATTCGGGCCGCTACACCGCGCCGATTACCCAACAGTCGCTCTCGGTGCAGGCGTTGGGCTTTCGTGGCACGCCCTCTTTTTTAATCAACGGGGTGGCGATGACCGGAGCGCAGCCATATGAGCTTTTCCAACAGACCATTGAGAATCAACTGGGCAATCAGCCAGTACCCGTCAATCCGACGCCTACCGCCCAGGCGCCTGTTACGGCAACGCCAACCGCCTCCACGCCGCCCACGTCAACACCCCCTGACCAGACCTCGGCCACCCCTGAAGAAGATATTGAAGGCGTTGTTTTCTTCCCCGATCCGGGCAAAGAGCATCAACCAGGTAAAATTGATTACCCGCAAGCTGTGCCGCCCGGCGGCAAACACAGCGATATCTGGCAAAACTGTGGTATTTACGACGAGCCAGTCCAGCTAGAACCTGTCGTTCACTCGCTGGAGCACGGAGCGGTGTGGATCGCCTACCAGCCTGGTCTACCGACCGACCAGGTCGAGTTGCTGCGTAAACTGGTTCGGCAGGAACGGCAAACTCGCGGTGAACCATTAATCCTGCTGGCGCCTCAGTCTGAACTTGAAGCGCCCATCGTGGCCACAGCTTGGCAGGCACAACTCCAACTTGACGATGCCGCTGATGAGCGGCTGCCCCAATTTTTGAGCCGTTACCAGAATGGCTCCTTTACCCCTGAGCCGGGCGCGCCCTGTACTGGCGGCGTAGGGGAGCCGGCGGAATAGCCAGACTCTGGACTTGGTGGGGGGGTATGACTGATTCACAAGCAGCAACCAAAATCTTGCTCCAAGAGGCGCTGGCTTTAGCGCGCGCCGGCGACAAGGTAGCTGCCAGGAAACAAGTGCGGCGGGCCACCATGTTAGATCCTACCCATGAGGTTGGTTGGCTCTTCCAGGCTGGCCTGGCTGAAAATGCTCAAGAGGCTTACCAGGCCCTTGAGCGAGTTCAGGCCTTGAATCCCACTCACCCTCAACTGGAAAAAGCGCAAGCCTGGGTAAAGTGTACCTGGCCGGTTGAACCAAAGTCGCCTGAACAAGTGACATCCAGGCGGAAAGCTTTTTCCCTCAAATTGGCCACGAGCCTAGCCTCGGTTGGTCTGGTGCTCGGATTGGGACTGCTCATTGCCGCTTTTAACTTTTCAGAGGTGACGGCCACCCAGTTGATGACTGCAATTGTGGCCACACCGACCCAAACTCCCGCGCAAAAACTGGCCCAATTACGACAGGCGGTAGACCAGGCCCGCGCGGCCGGCAATCGCCTGGCCATGATGGATGGCCTGGAAAAGATGTTAGCTCTGGCTCCAGATAACCCACAAATTGCCACCCAACTGGCCCAGCTTTATTACCAGCAGGGACTTAACTGGCGCGAGGCCAATCGCCTTGAACAGGCGCAGCAATCATTTGAACGGGCTTTAAGCGTTAAGCCGGACTTTGACGCCGCCACACAGGAACGCCAACTCGCCAAACGATTTCTGGCTGGCATTGAACATTATCAAAAAGCTAAATGGGCTGAGGCGGTTGCCGAATTTGAACAGGTTTATCGGCAAAACCCGGCTTATTTATACGTAGATGAAATTCTATACAGCGCCTACTACAATCTGGGCGTCTTCCAGGAATCCACCGGGCAGTTGGCATCGGCCTTAGGGTCATACCAGCAAGCGATTAAAATTTTACCTGATGTACCGGAGGCTAACTTGAAAGCCAAAGCGGTCTCCTTAAAGCTTAATCCTCCCCCACCGGTTCCAAGCCCTGAACCTGTTATAAAGAAACGAATTGTGGTTGATATTTCAGACCAGCGCGCCTACGTTTACGAGAACGATGAGCTTATCCACGAATTTATTGTGTCCACCGGAGAGCCAGGGAGCGATACGGCTATCGGTGAGTTTGAAGTCCAAAGCAAGATCCCGATGGCTTACGCCAGCACCTGGAACCTGGATATGCCCTACTGGCTGGGCATTTACTGGGCCGGACCGCTGGAAAACGGTTTTCATGCCCTGCCTACGGTGCGGGATACTGGCTATACCCTCTGGGATGGCTACCTGGGACAGCGCGTTTCCTACGGTTGTATCATCTTGAGTCTGGACAATGCCAAGACCTTGTATGATTGGGCCGATTTGGGAACGCCGGTATCTATCAGGCAGTAGCGTATGAATTGGGATCGCAAAGCAACGTGGCACGGCTTCCTGGCCCTGTTATTCATATTGGGCCTTATCTGGATTGCGTTCAGTCGGGTACCGCCGGACGTGGCAGCGGCCCGCAGCCAGCGAACGCCTTCACCCCAGGTTGATTCCCCCGCACCCGATTTTTCGCTCAAGACCCTGACGGGCGAGACGATCCGGCTCTCAGATTTGCAGGGCCAGGCTGTCATGGTCAACTTCTGGGCAACCTGGTGCCCGCCTTGCCGGGCTGAAATGCCGGCCATCCAGCAAGTATACGACAAGTATCGCGGCCAGAACTTCACCGTGCTGGCGGTAAATTTGCAGGAAGGTGAGGCCCAGGTGGCGGATTTTGCCGGACAGATGGGGCTGACCTTTCCTATCTTGATAGACCAGGAGGGAACTGTCTTTGCCCGTTACCGGGTCAATGGGCTGCCCTCCACCTTTTTTGTAGACCGGCAGGGGGTTATTCGCAACATTACCGTGGGTGGGCCAATGGCCGAGGCCTTTATTGACAGCCAGGTAGCCGACTTGCTGGCCCAAAGCGAGGGTCAGTAGGCATGGCCCCTTACTTGCGTATCTTCGGCTTCACGGTGCAGGCCTACGGCCTGCTGATCCTGGCCGCCGTCTGGATCGGGTTGGAAGTGGCGTCGCGCCGGGCCCGCCGCCTAGGCCTGAACAGTAACCAGGTTTACAACCTGGTCTTCTACGCCTTGGTGGCGACGGTGTTGGGCGCCCGCCTGGTTTACGTCGTCACGCATTGGTCGGCTTACCGGGGCGCGCTTCTCTCCGCGCTTTCACTGACGCCTACGGCCCTGTCCTGGCCCGAAGGAGCGCTGATCGGCGGCGTGGTCGCCATCATTTATTGGAGTCGCCGGCGGCTGCCGGTTGGGGCCACACTGGACGCTCTTGCGCCGGGCCTGGTCATTGCCCTGACGCTAGAGCGGCTGGGCGCGTTCCTCGATGGCCGGGACTTTGGCGAGCCGACCACCATGCCCTGGGGCGTTTATTTGTGGGATGCAGTTCGTCATCCGGTTCAACTTTATGAGATGATCGCCTTGCTCGTTATCTTCGGGATGCTCTGGTGGCAAGAAGAACGGGAGCATTTTGATATCTTTCAGATCACGTTGGTTCCCTTTCGCGGGTACATTTTTACCCTGTTTGTAGCCTTATATGCCGGTTCGCGCCTCTTTCTGGAAGCTTTTTATGCCAATACGTCGCTCCTACCGGGTGGGATACGGACGGCGCAGGTGGTCGCGCTGGTCGTGTTACTGGGGGCAGTCTGGTATCTCTACCGTCGTCGCTTCGCGGCCAGCAAAGAGCCAGTGACGGAGGCAGCCGGTAAGGTTCAGCCCCACTAACCCCATCTTTGCCCTAAATTCTTGTCCAAGGAGATCACTAAGACATCTTGTTCTTGCGCTTATTTCGCCAGAGTTCCAAGTCCAGTCAGGAAGTTCAGCCGGCGCAAACTGAGGCTGGCCTGCGCCCACCGCTGGGCGCAAAGTTAAAACAAATTAGCCAGGTCGCGCTGGTTCAACTTAGAAGCTTCAGCGAAAATGAAGCTCTGAACAGCCGGGTCTTGACCCACCTGGTTGTCATTATATTGGTGGCGTTGGCCCTTAGCTTACGTAACTTCTCCTGGGCACAGCAAAATATTGGCGCGCTACGTCCTCAACCATCGGCCCTGGCCGAGCCAGCCGCGCCGGTCGTCATAGACCTGGGCCGGCCGCTCGCGCTGCCCGCGCAGCTTAGCAACTTACAGGGGGATGTAATTGTCCCGGCAGCAGTGCCCCACACCATTATTCCAGAACGTGCTCGCGAGGAGATTACCACTTACGTGGTCGAGCCTGGTGATACCGTTTTTAATATCGCCGCGAAGTTCGGCCTGGCCCCCGAAACGATCACCTGGTCGAACCACGAGCTGGAAGATAATCCAGATTTATTGAGCGTGGGGCAGGAACTGCGCATCTTGCCGGTTAATGGGGTCTATCATCAGGTGGGCGCAGGCGATACGATTGAGGGTATTGCCGCTACCTATCAAGTGGAAGCAGCAGCCATTATAGATTATTTGCTCAATGCGTTGAACCCCGATAATCCGGAGCTTGAGCCGGGGCAATGGCTGGTGGTACCGGGCGGGGCCAAACCTTTTGTGCCGCGCACTGTAATCGCCTACACCGGCCCTGTGCCCGAAGGCGCTGCCACCGGCTCAGGCGCGTTTGGCTGGCCGGCTAGCGGCGCGATTTATCAGGATTATTGGAGCGGCCATCCGGGGCTTGACATTGCCGATCGGTTAGGGGCGCCGGTGCTCGCCGCCGACTCCGGTTATGTGGTCGCCGCCGGATGGGATAATACCGGCTATGGCTACATCGTGGTTATTGATCACAGCAATGGCTTCCAAACTATGTACGCCCATCTGCAAGCCTATTACGTGGAGGCGGGGGATAACGTGACGAAGGGTGAACAAATCGCCGAGATGGGTAGCAGTGGCAATTCCACCGGCCCGCACGTGCATTTTGAAGTCAGGCAGGGCACGGTGCAACGCAACCCTCATGGGTTTTTGCCGTAGACCCCACCGGCTGGAACCTCAGCTTGGTCGGGCACATTTTCGTGATGATGAGGCGTCTCGGCGATATTGCAGTAGAGTAGATCAGGTTCACAGCCGACACATTCGAGTTGCAAGGTTGCATGAGCAATCCCATATTTGTGATACAGGATTTCGTTTATCTGGCGTTGAATCACGGTTCCGGCGCTGATCGAGATGTCATCGGTCACGACATGCGCGGACAAGGCGCGTAAACTCTGAGTGATGCTCCAGACGTGAAGGTCGTGAATGCCACGTATGCCTTTGACACTTAACAGGTCGCGGACCATCTCGCTCATGTCAATATTGCCGGGCGTGCTTTCCAACAGGATATTGACCGACTCGCGCAGTATACCCCAGGCGTTCCACAGAATCAGGAAGCCCATAAAGATGCTGACCAGTGGGTCGAGCCAATTCAACCCTGTCAGCGCGATGGCGATACCGGCCAACACCGCGCCGATGGTCGAAATGACATCGCCCATCAGGTGCAAAAAAGCACTCTGTAGATTCAAATCGTGCTCGCTGCCGCGCTTGACCAGCCAGGCAGTACCCAGATTGATGAGAAACGCGACGAGACCAACGCCGATGAGCAGCGGGGCTTTAACTTCTGGCGGAGTGAGGAAACGCTGATAGGCTTCGTAGAAAATCCCCACTGCAATCAACACCAGCGTCGTCGAGTTAACCAGGGCGACCAGGATGCCGGCGCGGTGATAGCCAAAGGTTTTACCAGCGTTGGCCGGCTGAGTGGTTAACCGCAGCGCGTACCAACTCAGCGCCAGGGCGATCACGTCGGTGAAGTTGTGCGCTGCGTCGGTCAACAGGGCGAGACTATTGGCCCACAAGCCAGCTATCACTTCGACGACCACAAAGGCCAGGGTCATACCGAGGGCGAGGGCCAAACGAGTCGTCGTCTGTTGGGTCAAATCCCCAAGATGCGAATGGGTATGACCGGTTCCCATGGGATAAGTTCTTTTTTGCAAACCTGAAAGATTGGACGGGCACGACTTGGGATATCGTCACCCTTCCCAGGTTAAAGTTTAATGCCTTATCTATCGTAAGAAAAGATGATTGGATGTCAAATGTGACGCACTACGCAACACGAGACTGAGGGAGAAAAGTTTCCCGGAAGGCCAAGCAAGCGCCGACCTTATTGTGTTCAACAACTGGCTGGGTCGCCCAAAGGCCGATATTGCCTAACAGCAGGATAACACCCAGGTTAATGACCCCACCGGCCAGCGCCGCGCGCCATCTGAATGGAGTGGGCTGGCCGGGGTAAATCAGCCGCCGCAAGCGGGCCTCGGTCACATTAAAGGGGCTATATGCCACCCCAGGTAGCGCCACGCCCTTTGCCTGTTGGGTTAGCAATTTTTGTAGGGCGCAGAGGAGCGGCAAGTCATCGCCCAGGTACTCAATCGCCGACTGGTCGGCAGCGATCTCTTGTTGCAACTCGGCAAATTTCGCCAGATCACTCACCAGCGGCAAGAAGAAAAAGGCCGACTGCAAAGCTCGGCTGATCAGCAGCCGCACTGGGTCACGCCACCGGCAATGATAGGCTTCGTGGGTCAACACCGCTGCCAATTCCTCGTCGCTGAGCAGATTGAGCAAACCAGCCGTCAACCAGATCCGAGGCTGCCAAAAGCCCAGGCAAAACGCCTGTGGCGCAGCCAGGTTGAGATAGACGACATCCTCCATTGATATGTAATGGATTTTGAGTAACGCCCTTAGCCGAGCGGGGGGAGTGCCACGAAAAGGCAAAAATAGACGGGCAAAGCGGCCTGTGCTCCTCACTTGTTGCCAAACACTCCAACTACCTCGAATGAGAACCACCGCAACCATGACCAGGCTAACCAACTGCCAGGTCGCCGGCAGATGTTGGCTTAGATTTTGGACACCGCTCTGGCAGATGTGCCAGATGGTTTGGACCCAACCTTGACGATAGCCCTCAAAAATAACGACCAGACCTAAACCGGTCAGAGCGAGCGTAACCAGGATAAGCAGCCAAAAGTAGGAATTTGAGGGTTTATATATCTTGAGCATATTCCTTCTATTACGTAAATTCCTGTCTATGGTACGAAAAGATGGGTTAAATGTCAAATAGAATAAGTGCTGAGGTCACACTTGATGGCCGGTCAGGCCACCGGCAGCGAAAAGCCAAAGGTGCTACCCCTGCCAGCGCCTCGGCTTTCAGCCCAGACCTGCCCGCCATGCGCTTCGATCAGGTGCTTGACGATGGTCAAGCCAATGCCGCTGCCGCCCCCAACCCGGCTGCGGGACTTGTCCACCCGGTAAAAGCGGCTGAACAGGTGGGGCAGGTGTTCTGGGGGGATGCCAATCCCGGTATCACTAATGGTGAATATTACTTGTGAGGCTGAAACTTGGCGCCCATCAGGCCAACGTTTAGTTGCATGGGGCCAAGGCCCGGTGATAGTGACCGTGCCACCGTCGGGCGTGTATTGCAGCGCATTACCAATCAGGTTGAGCAAGACCTGGCTAAGCCGATCCTCATCGGCCATGACCGGGGGGAGGTCAGCCGGGAGGTTCAGTTGGAGGGTCATTTGCTTTTCTTCAAATTGAGGTCGCAGCCGCTCGGTAATCCGCACTATCAGGTCAGTCATTGATAAGGTCTGTCGGTTGAGTTGAAATGCGCCAGCTTCGACCCGGCTTAACTCTTGCAAGTCATTCACCAAGCGTTGCAAGCGGTCGGCTTCGCGGTAAATTTGCTGGAAGGTGCTCGGTTCCAGCGGTAAAATCCCATCCATCAATCCTTCCATATAGCCCTTGATGCTGGCCAGGGGCGTCCGCAACTCGTGGGCGACGTTGGCAATCAACTCTCGGCGCATCGCTTCGACTTGCTCCAGGCTGGCCGCCATTTGGTTAAAGCTATGGGCCAACTGGCCCAGCTCATCCTGGCTGGTGACTTGCACCCGCTCCCGGTAGTGGCCGGCGGCAATGTAGCGGCTGACCTCCATCATGCGGCCGATGGGGGTGACGACCCGCCGGGAGACAAAAATGCTAACCGCTATGGCGGTCAGCATTGCCGCCGTAGTAGCAATGAGCAGGGCCTCGGTCACGGCAGCACGAAAGCTGGTGAACAGGTCGGTCTGCATTTCCGCTATCCCCATGCCCGGTCTCATCTGGCCTATCATCATCGGGGCCATATCGATCATGTGCCGGTTGAACGCCGTCGGCACAACCGACTCGGCAGCCAAGGTCAGGGTGACCACACCGACCACAATAACAATCAAAAAGGAAGCCATCAGCTTCCAGGTGAAGCGGGTTTGGAAGTTATGGAATAAAGAATTGAGCCAACTCATGGGGTTTTGTCCTCAAAACGAAAGCCTACCCGAAGCACAGATAGAAATCACGGCGATTCCAGCTTTATATTATCGTAATTCCATCAAGCTTGTTTAAAAGTTGTATGAAGCTTTGGTAAAGAATATGGGGGATATGACCAACGTTAGCAGGATCGGCCACCGCAGCAGGAAGCCGAGCATTATGAGGATAAAGCTAACATCCTATAAGGGCCTAATTAGGCATACGGACCGATGGCGGCGAGTTGATACTCGTGCTGGGCTTTGTACAGGTAATATGAGAGACCCTGCTTACTTCTCATGCAGCGAGGCAAATCCCCGCCCCAACACCTCTTGAGCTGGCGAGACGACCACAAAGGCATGGGGGTCTTCGGCGCTGACCAGGGCTTTGAGTTGGGCTACCTCAGTTATTGTCAGGACACACATCAGTACGGTATGGGCCTGCCCGGAATACATGCCGGTGCCGGGCAGCGCCGTGACGCCCCGCTTCATCTCGCGCAGAACCCGCTCCGACACCGCTTCCGTTCGGTCAGTGATGATATAAACGATGAGGCTCTGGCGGCGACTACTGCGTCGAAACCAGGCTCGGCGACCATTGGCCGATGGCTTCAGGTCGGACTGTAGGCCAGGGAAAGAGAACGTGTAACGGGGCAGCACTTCGCCACTGGCCTCGCGCAGACCCAGCGTGAGCAGACCAATCACCAGCAAGCTACCGTTAAAAACTATACCCGCCGACAGTACCAACCAGCCCGGCACATCGCCAATGGCGGCCCGCCCCACAAATTCGGCCAGAGAAGCCGGCGCAGCCGGATGGGTCCAGATTTTCAAAAGCCAGGCCAGCCCCAAAACAATATAAAGCCAGACATAGTTGCGCCGGTAGCGCCGGCCAAAAGCTTCCCACATCGAGATGGGGAACTTGGGTTGTAACAGGCTCTCCGCGAGGCTTTCCGCCCAATCAGCGCCAGGGCGAAATGGCGGCACGAGCATGGCCGCGTAAAAATCGGTTTCCATCAAACGGACGCGAGAACTCCACAACTCGTAGTAGCGGTAGCGGCGCGACTCCAGGAACAAAAAGATGGTGATGAGCAAGGTACTCAAGATGATGGCCCCGTGGTTGCCTACCCCTTCACTAAAGGAGATCGAGATCGCCGCGCCCGTCACAATGACGGCCCAATTGGTGGTCGCATCCAACCGTTGCCGCCAGACGTTGGAACGCTGAATTTCGCCCCGGAAGAAGTGGACCATCGCCGTGTTAAACTCACCGGCCCGCATCTCAAAGCCGCGATAGGTCCAAGCGGGTTCCGAATGGAGGGGCGTCTGGGCTGGCTGGGCAGCCTGATCTTGGGTGGCCTGTTGACGAGAAAACTTTTCGGTTGCATCTGTTAAAATCATGGCAAGTTGCCTTATTGTTAAAGCTTATGACTCAGGTTTAAGCGCCGGGTCTGACGCTGGTATGCCTACTTCTGGGACGTCAGACAAAGTTGACCCGTTCATTTTGGATGAACCCGGCGCAGTGACTTCACCAGCTTGGGGCAAATTTTGCGGCAGCCGATAAGCCTCCCGCTGTGGGCGGAAAGGCCGTAATAACCAATAGGGCCGGCGCGTGCCGTCGGGCGACACCTGGCCGGCAGGCCGGGTCATTGCCAGCCACTCCCGGTAGATGGCGTAGGATTTCTGCGTATCTACAAAGATGTCACCGTAGCTATCCCCAGCAGCGGCTTTTTCCAATTTGACCTTCTGGTGCCAGCAGTGCATGCCGCTGATGGGGTCGGGATGAACCGGGAAGGTCAGGTTTTGATGCACGCCGACATCTTTCCACCAGACGCGCTGGGAGTCGGGGTCGCTGCTCTCAAACGGCTGCACCCCGCTCAGTTGACGCATGCGCCAGCGACCCTCACCATCGGATTGCAAATCCACCAGGGCCGACGACCAGCGCTCCATGCCCATTTCTTGCAGCCGCCAGCGGCCCATGTGGTGAGAGCAGGCCGCCACGCCAGGGCGAATCCCTTCAGTGAGCCAACATTTGATGACAAAATAGCCGATGTCGGTGGTCACGCGGACCAGATCACCTGTGTTGACGCCCAGCCGCCCAGCATCGCTGGGGTGAAGCCAGAGTGGATTCTTGTGACTGATTTCGTTCAGCCATTTGCTGTTACCGGAGCGAGTATGAATCATTGTCGGCAGGCGAAAGGTGGGTAACAATACAAACTCATTGGCCTCGCGGTTGAGGGTATCGGGGTGAACGTGACTCTTGATGTAGCCGGGGACAGCGTGTTCCGGCCAGCCCCAGTCGCGCAGGGTGGTGGAGTAAAATTCCAGGCGACGGGAGGGGGTATCAAAGCCGCGCACAATCTGCCCGTTGACTTGGAGGCCAATGGGCCGGCCTCGTTCGTCGCCGGGGAAGGCCGGCAGCGGTGTAATATTGGCCGCAGGCTTGGCCGGGATTTGAGTATAGACAAGGCTGGATGCAGAGTCTACGACGATGTTTTCGAGCAGTTCAGCCGCCACCGGCTGGGCATAAGGTTTTTCTGCTCCCCGACGGATTTCAAAAGCGCCGTACTTGCTCATATATTCGTAGGGGGTCAAGCCTTCTTTGGCGGCGGCTTCGGGCAGGCCGGGCACGCTGTTTTCAAACATCCAACGGTAATATTCCTGGGCTGTGATTTTTTGGCCGGGACGGTAGGGGGACTCAAAGTACTGCCGGATGCCCAACGAGCCGTCGCAATCAATTCGCCACGACAGTTCAATCCAGAATTCTGTTTCTTCCCATACTTCGCCGGGGTTGGCCTGGTGGCTGTGCTCGACGGGCTGCCCCAATCGCTCCAGGGCCGTGCGGCGCACCGGCTGGCGGAAGGCCAGCCAAGCCCCGGCGTGGGTCTCCTGGCTCATGGTGTCGTACCGTTCGGCGGCGTGACCCATGGGCAGCACGTAGTCGGCAAACCAGGCCGTTTCGCTCCAGGTAGGGGTCAGGCAGACGTGCAGCCCGACCTTGGCCTCGTCGGTCAGCACTTCCAGCCACGACATACCGTCGGGGTTGGTCCAGACCGGGTTGTAGACTCGGGTGAAGTAGGTGTCGAGTTTACCCCGGCCTTCTTTCAAGAAGTGGGGGAGCAGGTGACTCAGCTCAAAAAAGCTAAGGGGATATTCCTGCGGCCAGGTCAGTTCGTTCCAGCGCTTGGGGTGCGGGGCCAGCTTGACGGGCCGGGGCGTCCACTTATCCCAGGCGCTGGCCGAGACGCCACCGGCAACGCCGACGGAACCAGTCAAGACGTTGAGGAACCACATGGTGCGGGCGATTTGCCAGCCGCCCAAGTGACCGGCGGTGGCGCTGCGCCAGGTATGAGAAGCCAGTTTGCCCTCGCAGCGAGCTACTTCTTCCGCTACTTGGCGAATCAGGCTCGCCTCGACGCCGCTTTCGGCGGCAGCATAGTCAAAGGTGTAGCCGGCGTAGATTTCCTTGAGCTTGGCTTCAAAAGTTTCAAAGGTGCATGGCTCGTCTGGCCATTCGTGGCGCAGGTATTCGGCCCAGTTAACCCAGGTTCGGACAAAGTCGTGGTTATACTGGCCGGTCTGGATCAAACGATTGGCTATGGCCAGGAAGATGACCGCCTCCGAGCCGGGCCAGGGCGACAGCCAGTAGTCGGCGTGGCTGGCGGTGTTGGATAGGCGGGTATCAATGACGATTAACTTAGCTCCGGCTTGCTTACCTTCCATAATGCGCTGGGCGTGAGGGTTGAAATAGTGGCCCGTCTCCAGGTGGGAACTGAGTAATAAGATGACACGAGCATTAGCGTGGTCGGGCGAGGGGCGATCCAGGCCCATCCAGAAGGCGTAACCCGCGCGCGCGCTGGCGGAACAGACGTTGGTGTGGCTGTTGTGGCTGTCCACACCCCAGGCAAAGAGCACCCACTCCATCAGCCCATCGTGGCCGGGCCGGCCCACGTGGTACATGATTTCGTTGTGCCGCTCTTCCAGAAAAGCTTTACGAATACGGGCGGCCAGGTCGTCCATGACCTCGTCCCAGGTGACGCGCTGCCATTTGCCCTCGCCGCGCTGGCCCACTCGCTTGAGTGGGAAAAGGATGCGTTCCGGGTCGTAAATCTGGTTGTGGGTGGCCGGACCTTTGGCGCAGTTTCTCCCCCGGCTGCCGGGGTGGAGCGGGTTGCCTTCAAACTTCTGAATTTCGAGGGTGTCTTTGTCCACGTAGCCCAACAGTCCGCAGGCGCTCTCGCAGTTGAAACAGATAGTAGGAATCAACATGTAATTGCGAGTCTTTTTCCGGGGCCAGGCTTTGGGGTCATACTCGACCCAGTTATCCCATTTTTCCGGTGGGGGATAGTTGGTCAGGCCGGTGGAAGGTTGGAGGTTGGAAGGTTGGAAGGTTGGAGGTTGGAAGGTTGGAGGATTGGAGGAGTTGGTTGTGGCCAGGTCAATTGGCTCAACGGGTGGGGCATCCTCCTTAATTTGGCCGGTTGGGGTAGCCCAGGCGGGTTGCTGGGTTTGGGTCAAATTAGCGACTGCATTGAGAAAGCGTGTCAGTTTTTCTTTCATCGATCTCTCCAAGAGGGGAGTAAGGAGGAGGAAGTAAGAAGATAACTTAGACCCCTACTCCTTACTCCCTACTTCCTACTTCCTATGAATTTGGTATTTCCTGCGGAGCCATCACAAAGGCATATTCAAACAGGTACAGACCGGCAATGGTTGCTAGAGCGGCAAGGGCCAAGAGGACCGGTGCCAGTGGGCCACTCAGCCCGGCTATCAATAGAAGGAATAACGGTGCAAGATGACCCAACCCAATCGAGCCGCCCCAGAAATGGCGGCGATACTTGCCGCGACTAATGTCGTGCGCGGCGCGGGCGGCGACTTCCGAGGCGTGGGGCATGCCAAATTCACCCAGTAGGCTGACAAAGAGGTCTGCTACCAGCGACCCGCCAAAAATCCAGGTCAAGGCTGTTATCATCAGGGGAGCTTGCGCTACAAAAAGCCCCAGGGCTAGCAGCAGCGCCGAGCCGACCATCATCGCCTGGATGACCAGGTGGGCTGGCAGCAGCGTGCTCTGCCACAAGTCGCGCCCCTCAGCCTGACCGAACAGGAAAGCCGTGTAAATGGCCGAGGCGATAGCCAGGACAAAACCGAGCGCCAGAAAAGGTCGGCGCGTTACCCCAGCAATGGTTGGGTCTATCAGCCCTATAAATGCTGCGCCTTCAAGAAAAAACCACAACCCCGCTACCAGCGTAAAGCCGATTAGAATGAAAGCTCCCCGCGTGAGCCACGATTGCCACTGCGGGCGGGTCAGGATGGTATAAAACTTGAGCGGCTGGTCCAGGTCTAGCACCAAAAGCAGGGTGGTGAGACCGATGAACAGGAGTGAAGTCAAGTTGCCAAGAAGGGCCAGGCGTGGGTTAAAGTCAACCAGGTTTAGCCCAAAGAAAATGGCCAAGAGCGCGAACAGGCCGCTGCCAATCCCCTTGGTCACTAGATAAGCCGGCACCGGCCAGTGCCAAGGAATTTTGTGCTGGGCATTGTAAGTGGTTTGTATCAAATACTCGGCCATGCGCCCTGCGCCCAGGTGAATTGGGCCGTGATAACCAATTCCCTGTACCTGAGGTAAACGAATGGGGACACCGGAGCGGGCAGTGGGAGATTTTGGATTTTGGATTTTGGATTTTGGATTGCGCCCCGGTCTCCTGTCAACTTGAGCCGCTTGCAGGGGGATGATTTCGTAGCGACCGTTGGCGTGTCCGTTGGCATGGGCAGCCACGCTCTGTTCGGAAATCAGGTCGGCCCACATAAAACTGGCTTGAGCGGCGGTAGGGGTCAGACCGACATCGTCGCCGTCAATGTAAAATAGCTTGGGAGCGGTACCTTGCTCCGGCTTGCGCACGCTGACCTTTTCATGGGTTAGCACCTGCCGGATCTGACTGTTGGGATCATCCAAATCACCGGCGATAATGGATTGAGTCGGGCAGACTACCACACAGGCGGGCTGCAGGCCCAGGTCGGTGCGGTGGGAGCAGAAGTGGCACTTGGCCACGGTGTGGGTTTCGGGATCAAGATAGATGGCGTCATACGGGCAGGCCTGCATGCAAGCCTTGCAGCCGATGCAGATGTCGGGGTCAAATTCCACGATGCCATCGTGGCGCTGATACATGGCCGTCACCGGGCAGATACGGACGCAGGGCGGATTGGCGCAGTGGTTACAACGGGTGACCTGGAAATAGCGCTTGCTGTGAGGATATTCACCCTTCTCCACGTATTTGACCCAAGTGCGATAGACGCCCAGCGGCACTTCATTTTCAGACTTGCAAGCCGTGCTACAGGCATGACAGCCGATGCAGGTTTGATTATTGATGACAAAGCCGTAATTCACCCGATCCTCCTTGTGAAGATGTTCAGTGTGACGAGCCGAATGCTCAGTACCTTCGAGACAGGTAGGGAGACCTGCCCTACCTATCGCGCAGGATTATGAAAGGAAATAGTCAGTCAGCAAGCCATAACCCCCATCAACCATAATCGTCTGTCCAACAATCATCGCCGCGGCTTCAGAACACAGGAAGCCGACCACTTGCCCCACATCCTCCGGTGTGACCAGGCGACCGGTGGGCATGCGGCTTTTTACGTGCTCAAAGGTTTTATCCAGGTCAATCGGCAGGGCGGCGACGGAATCGGTTCGGACCAGGCCGGGCGAGATGGCGTTAACGATGATCCCTTTGCATGCTAACTCGACTGCCAGAAAGCGGGTCAGCGATTCAACGACGGCCTTGGAGAGGCCCACTGCGCCGTAATGGGGGACGTGGCGCGTGCTACCCAGGCTGGTAATATTGATAATCCGTCCCCACCCGGCCCTTTCCATATGAGGCACAGCCCGCTGGACACAGCGGAGAATAGAACGGGCATTCACGTCCATCGTCCAATCCCAGTGTTTATCGCTAATCTCCAGGGTCCGCCTGGGTGTACCGCTGGCTGCATTACCCACAAAAATATCGCAGCGGCCAAATGCGGCCTCCAGTTGGTCAAACATGGCCTCAATTTGATCGGCCTCCGCCAGGTTGGCTTTAATGGCAAGGGATTGGCTACCCAAGGCTTCCACAGCCGCCGCCACTTCTTCCGCCGCTCCCTTTTTGCGCCCATAGTGGACCACAATATCGGCTCCCAGCTCGGCTAAGGTCAGCGCGATGCCCCGGCCAATCCCGCGCGATGCGCCGGTAATGAGTGCCACTTTACCGCTGAGTGTTTTTTCTGCCATCATCCGCCTCTACGTTAAAACAAGCAACAGAGACCGCTGCCACTCTCTGAAAGGGACGCCGCGCAATTGGGCCTCCAGCTCAGTCCACCTCTGGGTCGGCTCTGATTCCAGGCAAGCTGCCTCGATGAGGTCATCACCCACCTGAAAACTGGCCCGAATCTGGTAGCCATTAACGACCGCTTCTGCTGCGCGGATAAATACCCGGGCCGAGATTTTGAGTGACCTGAGTGGAGCCGCCCGACCATTGTCGTTATGCAAATTGAGATACTCCGCCGACGTCAGCCGGGCGGCAATTTGGCGAGCATAGTCGGCTTCAGCCGGCGTCAAGGAGCCAGGTTCGAGGGGGCGGCCTAAGGCTCTGGCAAACTCCTCCAACAAGATCATCTGCACTGTTTCGACCGACACCGGGCCGATCAACCGCCGGAGTGTGGTGACCCGTTCCCGCAAGGCCGTGGCCGCTAGCTCCCGGAAGGAGGTCCACGGCGCTCGCCAAACCTGCGTCATCGTGCTGTAATCAAAATCAAACAAGAGATTCCCGACGACAACGGCGGCTTCGCCAATCCGCCCGCCGCCGGTGCCGGCGACCCGCTGGCCGTTTACTTCGATTTCATTGACGTCATGTAAAACGGCTTTTAATCCCAGCCGGCGCAACGTTGCCACCGGCGCGGCCAATATGCGTGCATAAATCTCTTTGCCCAGAAGCGGCACTCGGCTGTGATGAAACACACCCTGATAAAACAACTGGTTAACATCCAAATACGTCGCGCCGCCGCCGACCTGCCGCCGGAAGACAGGCAAATTCCGGCGTTCACATTCGGCCCGGTCAAGGACGGCGTCATAAATCTGGTGATAGCCCAGGCACACATAAGGTGTTAGCGGCTGACAAACGATGAGCGTATCGGGTGAAGCGGCCGTCATCAGCTCAGCCAGAGCATGATAAACTGCCTGTGTCCGCCACGAGTCCGCCGGCCCCAGGTTTAGCAAGCGAATAGGCTGCGGATTCCGCTCAGACACTTAAACCACCACCTCGGCCAGGCTTGACCAAATTTCATCCAGGCGTAGTTGCTGGTTAATGACGATCAGATCACTCGCCTCAGGCCGGAAAGGATAATCACGGTAGGCTTCGCCGGGCCGGTAGGAACCGTAGGGGCGGTTGCAGGCCATCTGTCCGACCCGGTCAGGGCAGCCATTGGTCATAAAGGGCAGGCCGCTTTGGGTTGCCGTCTGAACTATTTCCTGCGGTGCGCTAACTCGAACGATAGTATTCTCGGCGTTGAATTCAATCGCTTCACCGGGTAGGTCACAAGTCTCGATCAGATATTTGACCAGTTGAATGCGCCGCCAGCGATGGATGGGCGCTCGGCCCACAGCCTGCATTACCGTACCCGGCTCCGGGTTGAAGGAGAAGAGGTATCCGGCAATCTGTTCGGACTTGAGCTGATAAAACAGGTTGACCAGGTCGCGGTCGGTCTCGCCCAAGCCGACGATGATGTGACAGTTCACCTTCAGCGGGCCATAAATGCGGCGAGCGGCCCGGATAATCTGCCAATGATAATTCCAATCGTGGGGGCCGTCCGCACCCCGGCCGCGGGCATGATAAAACACCGCCTCAGATGCAGCATCCAGGCCGACGCCAATAATGTCGGCCCCGGCTTCTTTGATCGAGTGCAGCCGCTCTTCGGTTAAGGTCGTCGCGCTGACCAGGGCCGAAATTGGCACCTCTGGCGCGGCCCGGTGAACGCGCCGGGTCATGTCTACCAAATCGGCGTAAGCCCGATGATCCTGCACCTGGGCAATGCAGACACGCCCGACCCCACTTTGAGCCTCTTTGGCCGCGATCTTCTCAGCCACCAGATCGGTTGGGAAGAGCGGCCAGGCCACGCGAATAAAAGTGTTGTCCTCCGGCGTTCCTGGCCGTTCACGGGCCAGGCCACAGTAGATGCAGTTGGCGTAACAGCCTTCAGGATAATTCTGAAGCAGGTTGATACAGTTACAACTGCAACGGTGAATATGTCCTGGCTTCAAGCCCAATTCAATCGCCGCCGCCATGCTAATACGGACGTAGTCCGGGCTGATCTTAAACTGTTCAGCTTGCTGGTCATAAGGAACCATTACCTTGGCCATAAAACTCCTCCATTTTCGATTTTGGATTTTGGATTTGCCGTTCTACTTCTAAATCCAAAATCCAAAATCTAAAATCTAAAATCACCAGGTTACTCCACAGCAGGCGTTGATAAAATTCGGTGCTAACCCCTGTTGGCGGGCATAGGCGACCACGCCCTCGGCCGGATAGGCAATGCCGTTCAGCCCGGCGTCAACCGCCAGGCGATCAATTTCTGTCTTTAGCCAACCCATTGGCCGGGCGCAGCCGAGCATCACCGGCGTGGCTGGCAGTGTTTTACGGGCCAGCTCGAAGAAGCCGCCGATTTCAGCTAGCGAGGGCGGTTGAGAGATAGCCATCGGCGTGCCGGTTAGCGGCATCAAGATGACCAAAACGAGCAACTTGGGGGGATGGCGAGCGATTATTTCCAGAGCTTGCCACTCGCCCAACATCCGGCCAAAATGCAGGCCGAGAATAATGTGCGGCACCATAGGCACATGATGCCGCTCCAATCGTTTCAGCACCACTTCATAATCTTCCGGCGTCGCCTTCAGATGATAGACCTCGCGGATTGTATCGGTATGGCCAATGATGTCCACCATAGCTCCATCGAGATCAACCTCGGCCAGCGCCGCGCACGTCTCTTCATCAGGCAGCCCTGGATGGACGCGAATGGCCAGGCCCAGTTCTCGCCGCACCCGGATCAGGTCGGGGATACGTTTGAGCAACGGAACCCGTCCCTGCTGATCGCTGCCTCCGGAGATCAACACACCTCTGGCTCCCCGCTCGGCCAGACCGGCGCACAGGTCGAACAGCGACCCCTGGAACTGGGTCAAATCGGTCATGCCTTTAAGGACATTCATTTTGCAATGTTCGCAGCTTAAGGCGCAGGCGGTACCGGTAAGACTGATGGCGACGAACTCAATGGCCTGTTGGGCGCTATATTCCGACGTTTTGTAGCGTTTGAGACCCGGCGCGTGAAAAGTGATTTGGTTGGGAAAATTGGCGCGGCGGATAGTGAGGCAGGCCGGATCAACGGTGACGGCTGAGGTGGGTGTCAAGGATAGGGCCAGCTCCAGGAATTCAGGCATAGCTGCCTCCTGGCGTCACAAAACAACCATAAGGGTCCGAGCGCGCTTTGCCTTCGGCCACGCCGGCCCGCCGTACTGCCGTCTCAAGAGCCTGGGTCAAGGCCGCCAAGGGGATAGCTTCAAGCTCCCCTGGCCAGCGAGTGTAGCATTGCTGCAAGGTCGCTGTCATCGCCTCCGCCCCACTCGTATGCCAGCGCAAGCTGGCCTCCACATCGGCGATGGCCTGGTCGGCCGCGAAAAAATCGCCGCCGATGAAGACTGCTTTGAGCATGTGGCCGGCCAGCGTCACCCGCACATCTAACAACCCACCCGGCGTCTTCACTTTGGCCGAGCCGACGGCATCCGGCACGGCGGTGGTCTGAAACACCCACGCTTCCGTCAAATATCTATCCTGTTCAAGTGCGGCTATCGCCCGGCGTTCGTCAGAGGTAAAATCAGCGGGGACCAGTTCGACGTTGAAAGTCGCTGCATAACCGGCCCTCACTTGTTGACGCACTTCATCTATTGAAATCTCCCAGCCAATTTCCCGCCGCACCGTCGAGGTCCGAGCCGCTACGGTGGCGATTTCTTTGTCCGAGATTTTCTCGAAAGGGGTGTTGAGTATCTGCAACATCAGCGGCACGTCCAAATCAACCAACAGCGAGGCATGGAACAGTAAACCGCCGGAGGGAGCGCGATAAATGCCGAGGCCGACAATCTTGCGCCCGTCCACCTCGATATCATTCTTGCGTCGGAACTGGGCCTTCACCCCCAGGCTGTCCAGCCCACACACGATCCCTTCAGAGAACTGGGCCATCAACTCCCGCGCCCGGCTGTAGGTCGCTTCGTCGCGTCCGGGTAGTGTCAACGCCACCCCTAATTGGTCAGCGCCCATGATGATCGCCCCCCCTCCGGTGGGTCGGCGATTAATGGGAATGCCTTGAGCCTGACAGAAGTCCCGGTGAATTTCGTTCTCAACGCGCTGAAAGCGTCCCACCAGGGCACAATACGAGCGATAGGTGTACAGGCGCAGCGTTGGCGGTGACTCTTCCCTGCCCACCCGCTGAGCCAGGGCATCATCGGCAGCCAGGCCAAAGGCAGCCGAAACCCCATCATCCATAATCAGTCGCCAATTCATCACTCAATCCACCCCTGCGAGCGATACCGTTCGATTTCGGCGGCGACCCAGATCGGCAATTCTTCCCCGGAGACCAGGCTGGCCGACTCATTTTCCCAGTCGGCCGGTTCAATGGCTACCAGCCACCCCTGGCCATAAGGGTCGCTATTGACCAGGTGTGGATCGCGCAGCGCCGCTTCATTGCGAGCAATCAGAGTCCCGCTCACCGGGGCAAACAGGTCGCCGGTCATCTTGGCAGCTTCAAGCATGCCCATGGACTCGCCCCGTTTGATGGGCATGTCCGCAGCTTGCAAAGAGATATAGGCCAGGTCGCCCAATGCCGCCAGGCCGAGGGTATCAAGGCCGACGACCACTTGACCCGTGGTGGGGTCCTTCTGGACCCACAGATGGTGCTCCCGGTCGTAATAGCGATCATCCGGGACGTGATAGGTTGCAGGGGTGGTCATGCTAAACCTCCATCAAAAGGCGATAATTTGTTCGTATCTCCTCACCGCATCCTTCGATACGGCCTTCGGCCCGCTTTGCGTCAGGATGCGGTGAGGAGCACCGTTTGTTCAATCTGCTGCTGCCAGAACCCCCTGCATACTCCTGGCAGCGGCCCACAGTTGCGTAGACAGGAATTGCAGGCGTTCATTGGCTTCCGGCAAGGCAGCGCCGGTTTCATCGGTCAGTTGCAAGCGGGTGAAGGTACTCATCCCGCCAAAAGCCAGCAACACATGCTCAACCACGGCCATTTGGCGGGCAATCTGCCGGGGTGGACCCTGGGCGGCCAGGTAATCGGCCAGGTCTTCCTCAAACCAGTTGGCCCATTTTTCAACATTGTGCGCTCGTAAAAGGGCTGCCAGCGCCTTAAGCGCCCCCATAAATCGTTTTTCGTGAAAGTCAGCTAACGCCGCCATACGTGACAATCCTATACGGTCCACAGATGAACACAGATTATCACAGATGATTTTTTATTCCGATCTTTTATCTGAGTTGATCTGTGGACCCTTTTACTTTCTTTGGTTGGCTTGCTCCTGCGCTGCAGCTACCGTTACCGCTACCTCCGTCTCCTCGGCCAGCCCCAGATTGGCTAGAGCCGTTACGGCTTCGACCCGCACATCGGCGCTGACATCGTTTTGAGCCAGAAAGCGCAACCGCTGGATGATCGCTTCAGGCAAAGGCCTACCGAGATAGCGATAGCTCTCCACCAGAAAGCCGATGGCCCAGCCGCGTGTATCCTTTTTGATGTACGCCAGACCCTCTTCCAAGACTAGCAACGCCTCTTGATTGCCGGTGCGGCCGGCCACGCCACTCAGGGCCTGGAGGGCCAGCCGGCGACAATCGTCACTATGCCGGCCTCTGGCTTTATGGCGAAAAGTCTGAACCAAAAAGGGCACGTGCTCAACCTCGGCTCGCTCGCACAGAATCTCCAGGATGGCTCGTTCAACCTCCCAAGAGCCAGGCCCTTTCTTGCGCCGGGCCAGTTCCCCCAGGTCTAGCAGAACGGCCAGGTCAGCGGCCTCAAAGGATTTGCGCCAGCGCAAACTCCGGGCCAGAACGCCGAGTTTGTGGCCATCCCGTTCCCGGCTATTAAGTAATTCTCTTAGCGTAGCAACCGTGCTTAAAAAGTTGTCCACCATTTGATTTTGGATTTTGGATTTTAGATTTTGGATTGGTCGTGATTATCTCCAATACCCAAAGGGCACTATCTCTCTAATCTCACATATCACGCTTCACGTTTCACGTATCAGTGCGAAGCCTCCCCCTCGCCCCTGGCGCACCCTTTAGGGGTGTGGGACGCCTCACGTTTCACCAGAGTTTTTATCGCTTCAACCCCATAATCCGGCATGCGATAGGGGATAATGATCTCTTGTAAAATCCAATCGCGCCAGGCTTCGAGCGACTTGATATGGTAATAGGCGGCCAGGGCGGTCACTCCCAGGTTGATCGCGCCGAACATGGCTTGATAGAGGGTTAGGAGCGACGGAGTTTCGGTAGGCGCATCACTATTTGTTAAATTGGCCTTAGCAGTAAGGAAAGCTGCCACGGCCTCTTCATGGGTGATGGTGTTACGTTCCAACCGGCTGAAGATGGTGTATTCTAGCTCGGTCAAGACACCCACCGGGTCGGCGCAGGCGGCCAAGTTGTGGCTGGCGATAAAGTGCTGTGCGCCCAATTCGTGGAGGTGCAGCCAGGCTTGACGGGCCTCCTCCTCTAGCCAGAGGATAGATAACAAAAAAGGCAACATGCCCTGCCGAAAAAAACTGCCGTGTCCCTGTGTTGGGGGCAGAAAGGGCAGTTGCAAATTGGTCCCCACCACCACCCGGACGACATTTTCTAAGGTAAAGACTTGCTGCACCAGTCGCCTGGCTTTGGCTGAGGAGCCAAAGCTGTGAGCGTACACCAGGGCAAAGAGCGCCCAGTTGTTTAGAGCGTAAATCGGCGCCGGGCGGTCTTGTGGCTTGAACCACACGGGCATCAAATGGCCCCACCCCCCATTTTCCTGGGGAGTGGTCAGCACCGGGTAAATCGGCAGCTCACCCCGCCAGAGGTGAGGTCGAGTGAAAACCGAGAGAGCCTCAATCACCCGTGGTTCACAGACGGCGATGCTGTCGCGGATAAGGTCTTGATCCACGGCGAAAAGAGTGTGGTAACGCTGATAGTCGGCAAAGGTGAGCTCATCCATTGTCAATGGGGCGACTGACCTTTGAGGGCCATGATGGCCGTTACCCAATCCTCCACGCCTACCCCTGGCGACTGCACGGCCAGGCTGCGATAAAATTCGGCCACCCGTGCCCGGATTGGCTCATTTTCTAGCGCCACCCCACGCAGAGCCAGCTCCAGCGCCCCCACGGCAAAGGCCGGCAACATAGTGAAATCGCCGGAGAGGGTCAGGTCATCAATCCTCCCTTCGCGCAAGCGGGCCGTGACCCGGATCAAGCCGCCAGGCGTTTTGTAAACCGCTTCAACCAGGTAGACATCGGCGTGGATTTTCACCGTGCCGGTCTGGCGCAAGCCGCCTTTTTGGTACAACCATTCGTCGGAAGCAAGTCGGGCTTCAATTTCTTCAGTTATAGCCAGCTCGGCCGGGGTGGGGTCTTCGATTTTGACGGCCACATTTAACGTTTCGGTACAGTGTCGCAGATATTCACGTTTGACCCCCTCATAATCTGGGGTATAGCCCAGTTCACGGGTCATGGTGGTCATATACTCGTTGAGCGACTGGTAAATCTTGTCGCGCATTTTTTCAGACGACACTTTCAAGACCCTGGCCATCAGGTCAAAATTAAAGTCAAACATCAGGCTGCCGACGACGACATCAGCCTCACCCATCTGGGCTGCGCCCGTGCCCCCGATTTTTTTGCCGGACACGTGGACATCATTGACCGGGCGCAGATTGGCGTTAATACCCAACGCCTGATAAGTTTGGACCAACGGCTCAATGTACAGGGCAAAGCGTTGTTCCAGGCTAAATGGCAGGTGGCTCCGCTGAAACACCCACTGGGTAAACACCTGGCCCTTATCCAGATAGACCGCTCCGCCCCCAACCTCACGCCGATAGATCGGCAGGTTGTGTTCGCGACAGTAATCTACGTCTACTTCTTTTTCCAACTCCTGGTGGTAGCCAATGCAAACATAGGGATCAGTTGGGCCAACCAAAATGATGGTATCGGGCGTCTGCGGCGTCATGGCATAAGCCACCCCATGATAGATGGCCTGGGAGCGTAACGGTGAAACCAACCCCACATCGAGCACGCGAACTGTGTCCATAGGCGTGAATTCCTTTCACTCAAGTAGCAGGTCGCAGGGTAGCAGGTGACAGAGTTTTGCGACTTTGCGACCTGCGACTTGCTACTTTGCTACTTGTTACATGGGAGCAGCGTCATCTACGCAGCGGAAGCAGCGGATGTTGTTCTCATCAATACGTTTTTGGTAGTGCTGGACCGCTTCGGCCCCGGTGATTAGATGATCACAGGCTGTTTTCGGTTGTAGCACCCGCACCTTGACCAGCCAGCCCTGGCCGTAGGGGTCCTTGTTAGCCATCAACACATCCTGGCTGAATGTTTCCAGGTTGTTGGCCAGGATTTCGATGTCAAAGGGCATCCTGAAAGGGCCAACCCATTTGCTGCTCTCAATGGTCGCCGCACTGCCGCCGGCTTTGATCTTTTTTCCAACCGGCTTAAATTGAAGGTACAACAATTTACCGGCGGCGGTTTGGGCCACGTCTGCCATACCAATCGTGGCCGTATCGTCCTCCTCAAAGCGAACCCAAACATCGTATTCGGGATGATAGTACAAATCTTCAGGAATATCGCAGCCGAAATAGATAGCCATAATATGATTTTGGATTTTAGATTTTGGATTTTGGATTAAATCTAAAATCTTAGGCTCCTGGTTGAGCGCCGCCAGGGCGTCCGGCGCAATCAATCGCTTCTGCTTTTAGAAAAGCCTCATACTCAGCGACCGCTTGCGCCCCGGTGACCAGGTCGGCTTTATCCGTGGCCCAATCATCCGGCCGAATTTGCACAAACCAACCTACTCCATAGGGGTCCTCATTCAAAAGTTTGGGATTCTTGACGATGGCCTCGTTAGCCGCCACGATTTCACCACTGACCGGCGATTTGATCGGCCCAACCCACTTGCCGCTCTCAACCGTGCCGCTACTTTTGCCTTTCTTGACCGTTTTACCGGCCCCTTTCGGTGTAGCCGTCACGATGATCCCGGCCAGGTGTTGGGCGGCGTCAGTCATCCCAATAGTGACGGTTCCATCCGCTTCAGGCCGAATCCAGACGTGTTCTTTAACCCAGTAGAACAAATCTTCGGGCACATTACAATTGTTGGCGGTAGCCATACTTTCATCTCCTTGCCAGAATTTCAGACGGGATCAACCCCCACCTCTGCCAGATGCTCCTCCAGGAGGTGATACAGCATTTGGTCAAAAGCCACCAGAGCAATCTCGGCCTTAAATTCCTCCAGAAATTGTGGATTGCGACTGCGCGGTTTAACCTGACGCTGATACTTCAATTCACAAAATGGACAGGAGACCGTGACCTGCATCTTGTCGGTTGCTTCGTCCCGTTCAGTCGCCACCCGGTCTAGATGGACATCAGCCAGATGGCGATGCGTCTCCATCAACCCACCCACCGTATCACAGTAAGGGCACTTTATTTCCATAATATTAATCCGGTAGACAGTATCCGGTAGACGGGGAAGAGTCCCCATCTACCGGATACTGTCTACTGTTTTCTGTGCTACAGCAGTGCTCATGGCCTCAACCAGGTTGACAAGCCTCGCGCCAGCGGCAGTGACTTGGGCATGGTCAGTATCAATTAAGCGGATGGCCAGGCCAACCTGCACCAGGTCATTCAGTCGCTCTGACAGGCTCAACCGGCCAAGGCCAGTGATGTCAATCAATTGAGTGAAGGAGCGTGAGTCCTCGGTCGCCAGCGCTTGAAGGATAGCGAAGTTGGTTGGATCGGCGCTGGCGCGTAGCGCCCGTAGGGTCAGCTCGGTCGCAGCCTCAGGTAGTTCCTCGGCCTTAAATTTAGCCAGCCAGGTCCCACTGCCGGATTCCAGGCGGTCGAGCCGATCCAACGCCATAATTAACGAGCGCAGCCGGCCCGCCAGGCCGGTGGCCACGGTTGAGATGAGATCATCAGTCAGGCCAGGCTCGCTCAAATAGTCACCTGCACCCCGGCCGGCCGGGCGGTGACATCCACCAGGCCGAGGGCTTCCTCAACCAGTTGAATAATGTCACAGACTTCAATTTCGTCTTCGTGGCCGCTTGTTTTCACCGCGTCGGTATACATGATCACGTCTTTGGGGCAGGCCACGATAAAGAGCAGTTTACCCCCAGCCGGTGCGCCGTGTCCATTAGTTACAGGGGCCAGGGCTTCGCTCTGCCCATAAGGGGCCTTGGCCTGGCCTCGTTGGGCCTCCCTTCGGTCGTCGTCTGCGGGCCAGTGCGCAGCCTCCCCTTGGGACTTCGTCGGCTCAGGCTTAAATCGAAGGGTAGCCAAAGCCTCACGGATTCGGCTTTCAGCCGGACGCTCACCGGCCGGCGTGGTGCTCAACCAGATTTGGCCGCCGCCTGCACCGCAACAGTAGGAGTTTTCCATATGGCGTGGCATCTCGATAAAATTCACCCCCATCAATGCCAGCAGTTGGCGCGGCGCTTCGTAGCCGCGATTGTAACGGCCCAGGTAACACGGGTCGTGATAGGTAGCCCGATAATGGGCTAACTTGTGCTTCAGCTCGAGCCGGCCCGACTCAAGCAGTTGTAACAGGATATTAGTGTAGTGATGCACCGGCCACATGCCGCCGTACTGAGGGTACTCATTGCGCAGCGTGTTGAGCGAGTGGGGATCGGTGGTCAGGATTTGCCTGAACTGGCTCTTGTTAAACGCCGTGAGGTTATCTTCGACCAGTTGTTCAAACAGGCCTTCTTCACCCGCTCGGCGCACATCATTCCCGGCGTTGCGCTCCTCTTTGTAGAGAATACCGTAATCTACCCCGGCGTGACGCAAAATCCTCGCCACTTTTTGGGTGAGTGGGATGACCCGGGCATCGAACGAGGCCGTGTCGCCGACAAACCACAGATATTCAGCCGCTTCTTTGGTTACATCCTTGATCTCAAAATCCAGGCCCTTCGTCCAAGCGGCCCGCGCCCGCGCCCCCTTGCTAAACCAGTTGCCGTTCTTGCCGATGGATTCCAGCGCGGCCTGGATACCGGCGTCAATCTCGGCGCCATCATAGACCATGCGGCGGCGGATATCAATAATGTCGGCCATTGGCTCGTTACCCACCGGGCAGATGCGCACGCAGGCGTAACAGGTGGTGCAGGCCCAGACTGCCTCTGGGCTGATGACGTGTTCAAGCAACGGTTTCTCTGACACACCGCCCCGGGCCAGCGAAAAGAAATCCTCGTTAAATAGATATCGCTTGTTGACCTCCAACGCTGCCGGCGAAAGAGGACGACCGGCGTTGGAGGCCGGACAGACCTCCTGGCAGCGGTTGCACATAATACATGCATAAGCGTCGAGCAAACGCGGCCAGGCTAGGTCTTGGACTGTTTTTGCGCCGGGCGGACTATCGGCCGCCGCCCCATTGGCAGTTGCCGGGTCGAGTTGGCCGCGTGGGTTTTGCTTAGCCAGCCCCAAATTGAGGGGGGCTATCATCAAGTGAATGTGCTTGCTGCGTACAAAGTAGGGGAAGAAGACGAGGATCAGGCCGATAGCCAGCCACCAGGTAATATGAATACCGGCATTCAGGGTGCCGTCTGACAAGTCGGCAAATAAGTTGGCGATCAGACTGGCAAAGGGCATAAACAGGTCGGCCTGTTTGTGCTCGGCCAGGCGAAAGATCTGTCCCAAAAAGCGGGACCCGACGTGAACGAGGATAAAACTCCCGACAATGGCCGAATCAAGCCGGATCCACCCCCGCACCACCTGAGGATGAAGTAAGACATTATCATTGAAGGTCAGCCGCCGATCCTGGCTAATAAAGCGCCGGACCAGGAAGGCGATCATGCCCACCAAGGTCAGCACGCTGAGAACGTCGGCAACCAGGTTAAAAATGTTGACCAGGCCCAACGCCGAGGCTAAAGCAGGCGTATTTCGGCCGCCGTAAATCAACTGGAAGCCGGGGATAAAGCCTTCCAACCCGTCGGTGAAGTTGACTAAAAAGTAGAAACTGAAGCCAAAAAAGATAAACGCATGGAAGGTACTGAGCATAGGCCGAGCGCGAAAGATCGTCTTTTGCAGGCCAACATCTATAAAAGCAGCAATGAACTTACGCGGCAGATCCTTGAGTGGGGGGGCTGGCCGGCCGCTGCGAATAATCCGGTAGATACCATAGAACCCGGCGACGGTTAGTCCACCGAGAACAATGACCATAATGACGAAGACTACACGTTCGGTGAAGGTTAGCAAGCGAATCTCCTAACCCGGATAAGCCGGAATCAGACGAGATAAAACCGGTCCACAGACACGAAGCGCACAGCTTATCTCAGATAGTTTTAATTTCTTGATTTATGATTCATCTGTGTCATGCTTTGCGTGTGTCCATCTGTGGACTGATTCAGCCCAAGTTGAGCAATTACCAAAATCTGGATACTTTTACCCCAATTTTTCCAACATCGCCTCGGCTACCTCGAACAGATCACAGGTAGCGCCGTAATGGGCCACCTTGAAAATGGGCGCTTTGGCATCCGTGTTGACAGCAACGATCAATTCGGCGTCCTTCATCCCTTCCAGGTGTTCCGGTGCGCCCGAAATCCCTAACGCCAGGTAAAGTTTCGGTTTGACGCTAACCCCAGATTTGCCCACCTGGCGCGTTTTGGGCAGCCAGCCAGCGTCGGTCACGGGTCGCGAAGCCGAGATCACTGCCCCCAGTGCCTCAGCCAGTTCTTTGGCTAAGCCAATGTTATCCGCGCTGCCGATGCCGCGCCCGACCGAAACCAATTTATCCTGGCTGGTGATGTCAACGTCGCCAGCTTCCGGCCTGATCAATTTGATAAACTTAGTTTTGAGGTCGCTTAGCGGTACCGGAGCGCCAACGAGCTGGGCGGCGGTCGCCCCCCGTCCGGCGTCGGCTGAAAAGGCCCCAGCCAGCACGGAAACAACCACACTCTCCCCGTCGGGCGTCGCCTCGGCCAGCATTTTGCCCCCATAAATCTGGCTGGTGGCGATCAGCGTGCCGTCTTCAACGGTCAAGTTGTTGACGTAGGCCAGACAGGGCTGACCTGTTTTGACCGAGAGCCAGGCCGCCAGGTCCATTCCCTGCGAGGTGTTGCCTAGCATCGTCACTTTGGGCGACCTGTCGGCGACCAGGGCAGCGATTACCCGGCCATAGGCTTCAGGATTGAATTCAGCCAGGGCGGGGTCGTCCACGTAAAGGGTCATGTCGGAGGCAAAGGCACCGGCCAGTTCAGGCGCACCGCTGCCCAACATCACCGCCACCACCTGGCCATCCCAGGCCGCTGTCAATTCCCTGGCTTTGCCCACCATCTCAAAGGAAATATCGGCCACTTTGCCGTCCATATGTTCGGTAATAACGAGAATATCGTTGCTCATAAAGTTCTGAGACCTCCGAGTTCAATAATTACCTGAAACGTGATGCGTGATACATGAGGAATTTTCACGCATCACGCATCACGTTTTACAACAGCCCTCGCTCCTTAATAATCTCAACAATCCGCTCGGCCACTGCCCCGGCGTCACCCTCTATCATTTCGGCGTGGTCGGTTGACACGGGTGGGGCCATCTTGCGCGCGGTCGAACCCGCGCCAGGGCCGCTGTCGCCCACTTCAAGCTCGTCAATAGTAGCCGTCTTGGCCATTTGCCGGATTTTGCTGACCGGGGCATAACGGGGCGGCTGGCTGGCCGCTTGCACGCCGACCACCATGGGCAGGCTAATGGCAAACTCAGCCATCAGCCCACCGGAATATTCCTTATGCACGATAGCCGTCCCGTTGTCCACTTTCACCCCCATGACAACCCCCACGTAGGGCAGACCCAGGTGGGCGGCCAGCATGGGCGCAATCTGACCATCGCGATCATTCGGCGCTTGCACGCCGGTCAGAACAATATCGGGGGCCAGGTCTTTGATGGCATGAGCCAGCAGGCGGGCCTGGCTGTGGGAGTCTAAACCCGGCTCAAAGTCACCCACAATCTTGGCTACGTGATCTGCGCCTTTGGCCAGGGCTGTGTGTAGCACCCCATCCAATTCTTCGATGAGGTCCACGCCCAGGACCGTAACCGTACCGCCCGAGGCTTCTTTAATCAACACAGCTTCCTCGATGGCCTGTTCATCCCACTCGTTAAGGGTAAAATCCACCGAGTCAAAGTCCAGGTCGGTGCCGGTCGCATTAAGTTCCAATTCGTCCAGCAGACTGGGGATATGTTTGATCGCTACAATAATGTTCATCTTATCCACTCACTCCATTCGTTCCCCGCATCGATTGATCGAGAAGTTCCAGAATATCCAGCACTTTCAATTGATCATTTCCGGTAGACTTGGCCGCGTCTTCAAAGCGCGAAACTTCAAAGGGGCAGCACACCGCCAGGATGTCGGCCCCATATTCGACCGCTTCGCGCACCCGGCGCTCTGAGAGGCGCATGGTCGTATGGTTGTTGGTGAAGGAGTCAAGCCACATGCCGCCGCCGCCGCCGCCACAGCAGTAACCATTAGCCCGGCAGCGGCCCATCTCCACCGACTCCAGGCCGGGAATCGCCTGTAGCAACTGGCGCGGAGCGTCATATTCGCCGTTGTGCCGACCCAGATAGCACGGGTCGTGGAAGGTCACTTTGGCCTTGACTTCATATTTGAGCATGGGTTTGAGTTGGTCTAAATACCCGACCAGGAATTGGGTGTAATGCTGAATCGGGCGCTCGAAGCCGAACTGGGGGTACTCGTTCTTGAAAGCGTTGAACTCGTGCGGACCGGTCACCACCATCGTTTGCCATTCATATTGATTGAAGACCTCGATGTTGTACTCGGCCAACATTTCGAACAGACCCTTTTCGCCGGCCAGCCGGTGCGAGTCGCCGTCGTCTTTCTCTTCTTTGCCCAGGATGCCGTAGTCAACGCCGAGGGCGTGGAAGATGCGGGCCGCAGCGCGAGCAGCGTCAATCCCGCGCGGATGGTAGGAAGGGTACGAGCCAACGTACCACAAAATGTCTACCGCTCGCCCGAGGTCTTTGAGAATCGGCACCGGCACGCCCGCCTCTTTGGTCCAGGCATCACGTTTGCGCTGCGGCTGACCCAGGGGGTTGCCGTGTTTGGCCGTATCCTCAAACGCCTTTTGCAATTCTGGTGGGACATTGCCATCCAGTACGGCCTGCTCGCGTACGGCCGGCATAATCTGGATCATGTTCACTTCTTTGGGGCACACCCGCAGGCAGTTCATGCAAGTGGTGCAGAGCCACAAATCGTCAGAGGTGAACAGGTCAATGCCCATTTGGGTCTTGCGGTGAATCTTGCGGGGGGAATAATCGCCCACAATATCCACTGGACAGACGGCGGTGCATTTGGCGCAGCCATAGCACCACCCCAGTGACTCCCCCCCAGGCAGATCAGTCACTTTTTCTAAATTTTCGTAGCTATAGTCAAAAATCACCCGCTGGCCGAACATCCGGTTCCAATGGCCGGAAATGTCCATGCCATCCACAACCAGATGTTTGTGTTCTTTAACGGCTTCCTGAATAACCTTCTGTTGTTCTACAGGTAGAGGCATCCTTCCTCCTCGAAAATAGTAGACGGTAGACAGTAGACAGGGAAATTATCCACAAGGGGCCTTGGCCTGGCCTCGTTGGGCCACTTCGTCTGCGGGCCAGAGCGCTTCGCCTCCCCTTGGGGGACTTTGTCGGCTCTGCGCCCGTGCGACCTTGCTACCCTCTCAAATCTCCATGCGCCAAATGCCCAGGATACGGCGGATGAGTTCCGGCATTTGGGGGACGACTTTGTTAAATTCCTGGGTCATGCGCATGCGTAACGTGGTATACATGTAAACGACATAAACGCAGGCCAGGAAAACGTCAAGTCCATAGGGACCACTGCCCAATTTAGAAAAGCCGGCCGCATCGCCGGTGGCTTTGACAAAGGCTGTTGCCACACCTAATTTGAGATAGGTTTCACCGACGGTGTGCCCATGCAGGTCACACTCCTCCATTGTCACCAGCGGCATTGCGCCGGTACCGGCTTTGGGATCCCAGACCCAGCGCGTCCACAGCCAATATTCGCCAGGGTTGGTAAAATGGAGCAGCTCGCTGCCCAGGTCACAAAAGACGTTTTCCTTGAGGGCAGCCTCTTCAGCGTTTTGCCTGGCCCGGCTGTCGGCGGATTTCCTGGGCCGCAGCACGCGCACATCGCCAAAGAAGCCGGTCATGGCATCCACAAACTGCTGAAAACGAACCTCAACCGGCGCGGGGCTATAGAGGAGTTGCTGGATGGCAGCTTGCAACTCGGCGGCTCCAACTTCGGCCAGGATCTCCCTGGCCCGCCGGCGCGTGGCAAAAACGGTCCGCAGCAGGTAACAAAGTTGGTCTTCGGTCAGAGTGGGCAAGATTTCAGGTTTGACGAGAGCCTGCATCCGGCGGCCTTTTTCTTGCAACTCGGCCTCGATGGCATTAAGTTCGTCCCGTTCGATTTTGGCCAGCGTGGCCTCCATAAATTCCTGCGCCGCCGCCATATCTACCGGCTGGCCGCTGGTCGTCAAGGAGGCTAAGTCGAGGCCTGATGTTGGCTGGCCGATCATCGTGACATCCATCAAGCTGCGACAACCAACCGGCGCACCAGCCCGGCGGCTTTGATGGCCGCGGTGCCGGCCATACTGATCGTATCATCCAGGTCCTTCGGCCCGGCCGCGGCCCCGGCGACGTAGATACCCGGCACGGAGGTGGCTACCGGATCGAGCGTGTCCTGAGGCACGTCAATGAAGTGATATTTGTTCTGCTTGACGCCGAAAATTTGGGCTATCTGGCGAGTGCCCTGGCTGGCCTCCATCCCCACTGCCAGCACCACGATGTCCATCGGGACCTCCAGCGGGCGGCCCATGGTGGTGTCCTCCCCCCGCACCAGCAGCCGGTCCCCTTTTTTGATGATCTCGGTGATGATGCCTTTAATGTACTGGACGTGGTACTTCTCCTGAGCCGGCCAGTAGATTTCGTTCTCCCAGTAGCCGTACATGCGCATGTCAATGTAGAAGATAAAAACCTTGGTGCTGGGCGATACCTGGCGGACTTCAATCGCCTGCTTGGAGGAAATGCCGCAGCAGACCTTGGAGCAGTACTCATTGCCAATCTGGCGGTCGCGCGAGCCGACGCACTGGATAAAGCAGACTCGCTCCGGCGCCTGCCCGTTAGATGGCTTGAGGAACTTGCCTGCCTTGAGCATGGCTTCGGCGTCGGCCAGGGTAATCACATCCGGGTACTCGTAATAGCCGTACATCTGGGTCTCCCGACCGGGATCAAAGTGCTGGAAGCCGGTGGCAATGATGACTGCCCCGGCTTCGACGACCTTTGGGCCGGCGCCGTTGCCGGCTTTGGTTAAGGTGACTTTAAAATCACCCACCTGGCCTTCAGCAGCGGTGATAGTTGACCCCAGATGCACCTCGACCAGGGAGTGGTCAAC
Source organism: Anaerolineae bacterium (assembly GCA_023382535.1). Next base: position 361,638 of record JAHDWA010000001.1, read on the forward strand.
TATCTGGGCGATCATCCGGTTCATCATTTCTTCCGCATCGTGGAAGCCATGCGTCAATGCAGCATAATGCTCCGCAATGGGCGTGCCGCCCAGGTGATCTCGCTTCTCAACCAGAATAACCCTGACCCCAATATCGGCCAAAAGTCGGCTGGCCTCTAATCCGGCCGGCCCACCGCCGACGATTAGGACACTATTTGATGGCATAAAACCTCCTCATTTTGGATTTTGGATTTTAGATTTTGGATTTTGGATTGATAGTTAAAATCCAAAATCGTAAATCGTAAATCCAAAATCGTAAATCATCCTACGTCTTCCCAGCTTAAATACTGCTTTTTGCCGGACTTCAGGTCGGCCAAATCGGTCTCGAACTCCGCCCAGGCTTGCTCATGGTCAAGGCCCATCTTCTCCAGCAAGGGGCGGTAATCGGTCGAATGCCAGTGCAGTTGGCAGACCCGGTAGGGATGCGCGCCCATGGCTAGCGCGGCAAATTGGGCGTCGGACATGACCGGAATGCCCACGTTGGCCCCATGGGCCACACCGGTGGCGAATTGGCTCTTGTCCAGGGTGGTCACACAGCCGGTGTCGTGGGTGATGACCACATCCGGATTGGCTTCTTCTTTCATGACCTCGATCTTGCGCAGGGTGGCAAAGGAGCGGGTAAAGTCACGCGAAACCAAAATGTGCCGGAAACCAAAGCCACAGCAATCAAACCAGGTGGAGTAATCCCGCACTTGAGCGCCCAGGGCATCAATCAGGCCGGTGACGGTGGCCGTGCGCTGCCCGCCATAGATTTCCTCGTCGTAAATGGCGTCTTCCGTCACCAGTTTGTAGTAGTGGCAGGCCGGATGCACGGTCACGGCAATATTGGAAAAATCGTATACTTGTCTTGCGGCAATCATATCCCGCACCGCGTGAATCCACTCCGAATAATGCACAATTTCTTCGGGCATGACCAGCGGTTTGCCGAGTTTAGCCAGTACATCACGCACCTGGCGGCGCAAATCGGCGTGATGCATCAGCTCTTCGCGGGTTTCCTTGTAGTGACCGAAGGAAGTGCCGCAGTGGATGATGGGGAAATAGCCGGTTTCGTAGGCGGCCGCGAAATTGCGATGGGCCACCGCCGCCTGGGCCGCTGCATTAGAGGTGGCCGAAGCGTAATAGTTCCAGGCGGTGCAGGAGGTTTGATCGGTTGGATCAATATAGTCAAACCCCAACTTGCGGACCAGCCAGAAGATCGAGGTGGAATAGCCGGGGATATGCCCGCATTGGCCGCAGGATTTGTGATGCCAGGTCTGGTTCAACGGAATTTTTTTCTTGCGCCCGTACTTGGTCATCACCTCGACGTAAGGCTCCGGCACGCGCTGCACGATCAACTCGCCCTGGCGTTCAAGCTCGTCGAGTAGATCGTGAAAATCCTCGGGTGCAGCCTCGGCGTAACGGTCAAAGCGGCGCTCAGTTTTTTGCAGGGCTTCAGTTAAAACGGCCATCATCACACCTCATTTTGGATTTTAGATTTTGGATTTTGGATTGCCAGTTAAAATCGCAAATCTAAAATCCAAAATCCAAAATCGTTAGATTTCATATCCAGCTTCCTCTAGCATCTCCTCCATCACGTCGCTCAAGATAAGATTCAAGCCCTCGTCCACATTGGCGATCATGTCCATGACGCCGGTGTTGTACCAGATCAGATACAGCTCGACCAGGGTCTTCGCATCCACCTGCCAGCCGGTTTTGGTGGTATGCAACGTTTCCGGCGGCAATGCTCGCCGCCAGAGATCAAGTTCGTCGGAGACTTGCTTAACCTGCGGCCCCCAATCGGGAAAGGCATCGGGCTGGAGCATATCCGGGGAAACCTGGGTGCCGGTCCCCATAATTTTATAAACAATCCGGCTGTAGCCCTCCAGGGCTTGTTGGGCCGACTTCAGCCCGTTGTTAACCGCCACCTCACGCAGAATAGTGATCAACCCGCCGGGCGAGTTTTGGCGTGGGCAGCGATTGCAGGAGAAACACTGCGAGCAATTCCAGACATCGTCATTCATCTGCTCATAAATGAGTTCGATGTCCTCGCGGGCAGCAGCTTGAGCAATCTTGCGGGGGGAGAAATCATAGAAACGCGCCGACGGGCAAGCGGCCACACAAATCCCACATTCGTAACAGCCGTAGAGATAATCGGGGAAACGGGCGTCGGCCTTAACCTCTTCCCATAAGCGCGACTTTTCCTCGTAAGGAACCTCGGCGTACTTATCGGCAAATAAGCCCATCAAAAGCCTCCTGTTGGCTAGAACGAAATCACCGCATCGGCGTTCAGGGCCATGTCGTTGAACGCCGCGCCGCCGATCATCTGCACCCCTTCGATCAGGTCGGCCAGGGTGTAACCGTGCAGGTCGAGCGAGGGCTGGCAAACATAAAATTTGACCCCCATATCCAGGGCCTGGTCAATGAAGTAGCGCAGCTCCTTACCGCCGCCGCCGGCCTTGGGCACGATAATCGTTTCCGGCGCGCCTTTAGCCAGCAATTGCGGCCCGTTCATGGTGAAGTAAATGCCCACCTCATTATCCATCGCCGCCCCCGCCGTAGCCAGGAAAAAGGGTGTGGCGCTGCGTTCAGGGGTATCTCGTCCGTGGGTCTGCACGTAAAGAATTTTCTTAACCTCGTCATCCATCGCCCCATCTCCTCGTAAATACCCCCTCCCCTAGCCCCTCCCCCGAATCGGGGGAGGGGTTGGGGAGGGGTCAGATAAACAACTGGACATCAGCATCAGCCGCGTACTCAAGGAAGGTGGCTGCGCCGCCAATCTCGCAACTGGGGATGAAGTCTTCGCATTTGAAGCCGAAAACGTCCATGGTCATCTGGCAGGCAATGAGCCGGACCTCAAGATCAACGCACGCATCCCTCAATTCGGCGATGGTCGCCACGCCTTTATTCTTAAAGGTCTGCTTCATCAGGCCGGTGGCCATCGAATTGAAACCGGGGATGGCCATGGCCACTGTGGGAATGGGCCAGTTGATTTGTTGGAAACCATCCGGGCCAAAGGGCATTTTCATGGGCATGGCCGGGTTGCCCAATGGAGAAACAGCGGCGGTGAGATCATGCCGCAGCAGGGTCAGGCCGTAGAAGGTGAAAAAGACTCCCACCTCCCAGCCCATCGCCCCCGCCGCGCTGGCCAGAATGAAGGGCGGATAGGCCCAATCCAGGGTGCCTTTGCTGGCAATCAAGGCCAACCGTTTGGGCGCATTTGGGTCAGCTTTAGACATTACTTCCTCCTCAACAAAAACTACTTGACGCGCTGGAAATGGAAAATGTACTTGCCATTCTCCTCGTGTGAATCCAACAATGTATGTCCGGTCTGGCGAGACCAGGCCTGCATATCGGGTGGAGCGCCGGGGTCGGTGGCAATCATTTGCAAGACCTGGCCTATCCCGATTTCCTTGATTGCCTTGGCAGTCTTGACCACCGGCAGCGGGCAGAGTAACCCGGAGCAATCGAGAACTTTGTCGGCTTTGAGTGCTGTCATAGCTCCTCTCCTTGTATAAAAAATGTGACGTGGAATAGCTCAACAGTGAAAAGTCGAAGCCAGGAGGTTATCCCGTGCGGGACTCCGGAGGAATAGTAGGTTCGGTGACACTATTGTATCAAACAATAGGTCGTCGAATCTTCACTAAAGAGGGGGATTCATCTCACCCATTTGGGTGATTTTAGAAACAAGAGTTATTTTTCTGGCTGAAAAGGCTGGTTGTTACTCCGGCGAAATCAGTCCCCGCCGGACTCCGGCCAGGACGGCCTGGGTGCGGTTGGGCTGATCCAGTTTGCGCAGAATGTTTTTGACGTGGGTACGAACGGTTTCCTCACTGACGCTCAGTTGCTCGGCGATGGCCCGGTTTGTGGCGCTGGTGGCCATCAATTGCAACACGGACAGTTCACGGGCCGTAAGGCGGGGGCGCAAGGTAGCCGGCTGCGCCGGGGGGTTATGCAAATGGCGAGTCAGCGCGCGGGTGATCAAGGGGTGTAAGTAAGCATCGCCGGCGGCCACGCTGCGAATAGCCTGGGCCAATTCGGTGGTGGTGGCATCTTTAACAATGTAACCGTCTACCCCGGCTTCGATAGTGGCAAAAACGCGAGCATCGGCGTGGATGCCGGATAGGATCAGCACCCGGGTCTGGGGCGACAGGCGGCGCACTCGCTGCATGACTTCAAGGCCGTCCAGGTCGGGCATATTTAAATCAAGCAGAATAACATCCGGTTGAAGTTTCTGGGCTAGAGTCACGCCATCACCACCGCTACCCGCTTCGCCAATGATGGTGAGATCAGGTTGCAGGTTTAAGGCCAGGCTCAAGCCTTGCCGGACCATGGCGTGATCGTCTACGATCAAAATACGGATTGACTTTTTCGACATCATTGTCTTTTTGAGTAGATGTCAAACGGGTTCGGCGCAGTAAGCGATGGCATCCGGAACTCTGGCGGTAATGACCGTGCCTTTGCCAGACTCGCTGTGAATATCAAAGGCGCCGCCCAGCCCTTTAACCCGCTCGGCCATACTCTGGATGCCCAGATGGTGGGCATAATCTACCTCAGCCGGATTGAAACCCCGCCCATCATCCTCGACCCGCAGTTCAATGTGGTGGTTCTGGTGGGTGAGGGCCACAATCACCTGGCGTGGGGCGGCGTGTTTGACCGCGTTGGTCAGCGCCTCCTGCGCGGTGCGGTATAAATGGGTGCGGGCTGAAGCTTCCCAGCGGTCAAAATCTCCTGGCACTTCGATCTGTAAGGCAATCGTCCGGGTAGGACAAATGGCTCGCAGATGCCGGTGCAACCCGGCCACAAAGGTATCTGAAGCAATTTCATCTGACCACATATCGAAAATTGCGTTTCGCATCTGAGCCTGAGCATCAACGACCATCGGATAGAGCTTGGTCAGAGCGCTGTGCGCATTCCCTGGCTCATGGGGCAACAACTGAAGACATGCCTCCAGGTTGTAGGCCAGGCCATAAAGAATCTGGCTGATGCTATCGTGCAGTTCGGAGGCGATGCGGTTGCGCTCTTCAGTGATGGCTTCTCGCTGCGCCCGGTAGATGCACAAGCGCACGCTGCCCAGGGCCACCCCGGCGTGGGCGGCCAGATGCTCAAGCGACAGCCGGTCGGTCAGCGACAACGGCTGATCGGCCGGTAAACGATCCACCAGGATGATCCCGATAGGATGTTCACGCAGGCTCATCGGTAGAACGATATAGTGAGGTCCAACCTCCCATCGTTCGTTGAGCTGGGGAGAGCCGGTCGGCGCTTCACCATTCAACACTTCGACAGCCTGCCCAGTCTTGAGGGCGCACACCAGGGGGCCATCATCTTCGGCCAAAGAGACGATATCGGTGTGAGCAATGCGTGCTAGACTACCTGAAGCGGGTGGCTCGGCCAGGGTGATCCAGCCGGTTAGCGTATTGCGCCGTTCATCATATAAGCCAATCACAGCGCGGAGGTAACGCATGTCCTGTACCAGGCCGCGCAAAATGTACTCTTGCAACTCCGCCGGGTCAACTGAAGATTGCATGACCAGAGAAAGTTTATGTAAAAGGTCGAGGTCCCGATTACGCTGCGAAAGCTCGACATTTCTACTGGTCAATTCGGCGTGAGCATGGCGCAGGCGTTGTAGCAGCAGCGAGGGATAGCCAAAAATAACGCCGATGAGGAAGAAACTGATAATCTGGCCAACCGCAACGGGCATACTGACAGGCAATTCGGATGAGCGCGGAGCCACAAACACCGCCAGTAGATAAAACGAGGTGTAGACCGCGGCGGCCAGCAGCCCGCCCCGGATGCGGAAGAAAAAGGCCGCGGCCAAAATCGGAGCCAGACTGTAAAGGTAATAGGGACTACGCTCGACATCGGTGTACCAAACCAGCACAGCCGAGAGGAGGAGATCAATAACCAATAACCCCGGCTGATGCAACAACAGGCGATTAATCGGAGGAGCCGCCAGGCTGAGGCCCAGGGTAAGGCCGGCTACGAGGGCTAATAACCACCCATCCGTAGCCGATATTACCCCTGGCGCTGGCATGGTTAACCAGATAAGGGGAGGCAAGAGACTGAGCCAGCGATAACCTACCAGTAGCCGGAAAGCAAGATTCTGCTCGGCCCGCACATCCGCGTCTGTGTTCGACATCATTGTCCTCATCATAACATGATAAAGGGGCTAAGATGAATATACAACCTGACCCCCCTTTCGTCAAGCCCTAGCTACCGGTCATCTGGCAGCCGAAGCCACGGCCGGTTATAACAGTGATGATCTCTTGACAGCGAGCCAGATGCTTGGTGCTTGGGATCGTGCTCATCGGCAAATCTTTCTTCTACCTCCCTGTCTCTGGAATCGTGCGATCCCCTGGCATCACTATAGATGACGCCAGGGGATGCCACTGGTGCCATCAAGCGCCCAGCGCCTCGATTACCTGTTGCAGTCGCGTCCGCGCCTCCTGGGCGATTGGGTCTAATTTGGGGTTTTCCACGACTCCCAACATGGAGAGAGGATCAACGATGGAAACAACAGATTGGCCTTCATCTGTTTCATACACAATCACGTTGCAGGGTAGCAGCAAGCCGATTTCTAACTCATTTTGCAGGGCCTGGTAGGCCAGCTTGGGATTACAGGCCCCCAGAATAATATAGCGCCGAAAGTCGGCGTTCAATTTCTTTTTGAGGGTGGCTTTAACGTCAATCTCGGTCAGGATACCAAAGCCTTCCTCTTTGAGGGCGGCGGTGGTCTTTTCAATAGCTTCCTCGTAAGGTACGTTTAAGGTGGTCCGAAAGCCGTACTCTGTGGTCATAATTTTTTCTCCTTCACAATTGATGGTCTACCGGTTTAACATTTTTGCTTAAAGTTCAGGAGTGCGGACACCTGCAAGGCGAAGCTTCCCTGCCGCTAGGGGGCCTACGGCTCTGGGACTTGCAGCGCAGGTGCAAGTGTTGCCATCCGCACTCCTGCATAACCGGTCTAACAACCTTTAATCACTGGCAGCGATTTACTCGCCACTCATCTCGATTAACTTCCCATGCCAGGTGTGAGGAAAGACCTGCCCGGTGTAGCCGTTAACGCTGAGCATCCCGGCGGTTTGACCGTCCTTGTTGACGTGGAGGGTGTAGTAGCCATAGAAAGGATCGGCTTCTGTGTCCACGGTCAACCTGGCCTCGCTGAAGTAGGTGTCCAGGTAGGTCTGGGCCGCCTCTACCGCTTGTTCCGGGGTGACCGTCATCTCGGCGGAGGGATCAGCCGTATCAGTCTGGCCCATCATCCCGCCGAACCCGGCTTGACCACCCATCATCATGCCCATCATGCCGTAGCCGCCAAAGCCAGACATCATGCCATACTTGAAGTTCCACATCATGTTCGGCCCCATTTCGGGGAAAACGGCCTTGCTGGTCGGGTCAACCAGCACTTCCATCACACCGATGCCGCTGTCCTTTTCGACAATCTGGGCGTAGGCATGGTTATCGAAGATCATCACTTCACCCAGGGCCAGGTTGCTATCGTTCAGGTCGGCCAGGTAGGCGTTGAGGGTGTCGGTCGCTTCGGCCAGGGTCAGGGGTTGGGCGGTGAAGAAGGGGCTGTTGCTGTTGGTCGTCATGCCGCCCATCAGCCCATTTGTCATGCCGTTCATCATCTGGCTCATCATGCCACCCATCATGCCGCCGGGGCCAAAGGGAGTGGTGCCAGTCAAGCCTTGCGTCTGGCCCATCATCCAACCGGGGCCACCCATCATCCCACCGCCCATCATACCGCCTCCGCCCATCATGCCACCGGGGCCTTGGGCAAAGGTTGGCGCGATAGCCAGCACCCCGACCAGTAGTAACACGGCCAGACTGCTCACCAGCGCTATTGCAAACCATCGTTTTAAGTTATTCATTGTGTATCTCCTTATGAAAAATTGTTAATTGTGAGTCGCCATTGTTGGCTACAATTTTATCTTAGCGTAGCCTGATAAAGTTTGTTTAACAGTTCTATAAAGCTTTTGTAAAGAATGAGATGTCACCTCCCGTCAAGAAATGAGCGATACTTGGCAAGGTATCGCTCAAGATAGAATAGGCGCGGAAAGATGGGCTAGGATAAGCGCTGTAACTGGCGATAGGTTTTCCGCGTTGTCTTCTTCACTTTTTCCCCCAGTTCTGGGTTGGCATAGGCTTTGGGCGAACGCTCAAACGTAGCCTGACACAGGGGACAACAGAGAAAGTAAGCCACGCCTTCATACTCAAGGGTGACATAAGCTCTACCACGGGTCATGCGTTTGCCACAAACAGGATCTTTTAACATTGGGCCTCCATATTATTGGGTTATAATCTTCTCTTCAAAGATATAACAGTTCGACATAAGTCTAAAGAGCCATGTGGCCTGGTTCAGAGGGGGCGATTTGGCGGGGTTCTCTGGATAAATTTGTTTCCATTACTCTGGGCAACCTGCTCACTTACTGGCCTGGCCGATGGCCGCCCACTCCCCCCACTGCCGCCACTTCGCCACTCGCAAACCGGCCGCTTCCAGGCCGGCGCGGAACTCTCGACCGGTAAACTGGGTAGCCTGGGGATGGTCGAACAGGGCGCGCATCGGCCAGGCGGAGATGAAGCCTTTGAGCAGGTCTTCGAAGTAAAACGTGCCCTTTGGCTTGAGCACCCGGGCGATTTCTCGAAGCGCCTGCGGCCAATTGGGCACGTGATGCAGGATGCCGTACTCCACGACGGCGTCGAAAGCGGCGTCAGGCGCATCAATGGCCGCGGCGTCGCCGACAAAGACCCGGACGCGATCCCCAAATTGGGCCACCCGTTCTTGAGCCAGGGCAACCATGCGCGGGTCGAGGTCAAAGCCTGTGACATGCGCCGCGCCGAGCGACAGCAGAATCTCGATGCCCATCCCGCGCCCACAGCCCACTTCCAGCACGCGCTGTCCGGCGAGCGCCCCGCGCGGGCCGATCAACAGCGGCGTTTCCAGCCACACTTGCGACGCGGCGCGAACCGGGTTGTTTATCAAAGTAAATTCAAGGGCGTTGAGTTTCATCAAATGGACCGATCAGCGCGGCGGCCACGTGCCGATCACGTCTTCAAGTTGTGTCGCATCGCCGCCAGAGATGCGCCAGCCGCGTGGGGTTTTGAGTAGGGCCAGGTCTTGGGTGGCTTTGGCTCCGAAGATAACTTGACCATTGCGCAGGACGCTGAAGTGCAGGCGGTAAGTTACTTTGGCCAGATTGGCCTCTTCGTGGACTTCGACCGTCTGGATATCAAATGAATGGAACTGCACCGAGTCATTGCCGGTCAGTCCAGCCACGAAGTCCTTGTAAGCCTGTTGGGTCTGGGTCAGGCCGGCGGCCTGAGCGCCCTCTACGACTGTGGCAAAGTAGTCGTCGAGCGCGTTGGCGCTGCGCCGGTTCAGACCCGCGAGCGTGGCTGTCTGGACTTCTTCTACCAGGCCGCGAACAGCCTGTTCCTCGCCGCCCCCGAAGAGCCAGGTCAGACCAAGAACCAAAGCGGTGAGGACAAGCAGGCCCAAGATTAGAGCGATAATTAGAGCGGCGAGTACGCCAAAGCTACCGATTACATTTTTCATGAGAAACCACCTTTACCGTCCAATTTACTTGCCCTATACACCCGTTTGTTCACCCGCCGGTATCGACCGCAGGCGCGGGAAGAAAGCCGGCGTATTGGCGGCGTAGCGGGCATAGGCTTCGCCAAACTCGGTCAGGGCCTCTCGCTCCTCGCGCCGTGCCAGCCGGATGTACATCACCACCAGGATGGGGAACATCACCAGGGTCAGTAAAGTCGGCCACTGGAATAGAAAGCCGAGCATAATCAGGCTAAAGCCGACGTACTGCGGGTGACGTAAATAGGCGTACAGGCCGGTGGTGGCCAATTGATGTTCGCGCTGGGCTTTGTACAGCACGTCCCAGGCCGCGCCCAGGATGATAAAGCCTCCGGCGATAAGCAGATTGCTCAGCAGGTGTAGAGGGCTGAAGTGCGGGTCGCCTTGCCAGCCCAGCAGGGTTTGCCACAAGTGACCGCTGTTGTGCGAGAGCAGGTCAAGCCCTGGATAGCGGCTGGCTAGCCAGCCGGAGAGCAAGTAGATGGTCAAGGGAAAGCCGTACATCTCGGTGAACAGGGCCACCAGGAAGGCTGAGAACGCGCCAAAGGAACGCCAGTCACGGGCGGTGCGTGGTTTGGTGAAGCTGAAAGCAAAGATGATAAACACCGCCGCATTGATAATCACCAGCGGCCAGAGGCCGTAGGCTGACATTTCTGAGTTCATCTTTGCCCTCCTGCCAGGTTCTGCCCTGGCGTCCCGGTGTGTCCGCTGTGCTCAGCATGTCCCTCATGCCCGCCCGCAGTCAGGCGTTGCCCTGGCGACCCAGTATCGTCGCCATTCCCGCCATGTCCCCCGTGGCCGCCGTGCATAAACAGGTGCAATAAGGGGCACAGGAGCAGCAGCGCCCAGGGCAGGAAGCCGAAGACGTGGGCCGTATGCTCGGTCACCAGGTAGAAGGCGGCGATGGCCAGGAAGGCCATTAAGACCAGGCCGGTCCGTGACCGCAGCCAACCACTAAAGCTAAATTTTCGTTCAGTCTCCATAAGGTTCCTCCAAAATTAGTTACTCTTTTACGCCGTCGTTGCGAGCAGTGACTACAGGTTTAGCCACTGTAGCGCGGCATAGGCACTTGGCCAAGCGACCATATAGATGGTCTTTATTCATCTCGACATATTACATCCGCAAATAGATGCTTGACGATTTCCTCTGGTTTACTAAGGAACGACCTACTTGCGGGCGTACACCTCCGCAGCCAATACATGGGGGTTTTTCGTCCGTGCGTTACGGAGAGTACGCAGTAGCCGTACTTCACCGAAGCCAACGGCTCGAAACTCAGCCAGGAAAGCGCCGCCTTCCTTAGCGCCGGCAATTCAGGCAAACCAATTGGTTTCATCGGCCTGGGTCTCCAGGGGGAGTGGTTCGCGCAGAATAAGCTCCGCCGCATAGACCACCCCACCCGGCCGCACCACTCGGGCCAGTTCCCGGAAGATGTGGCCTCGCGCCGGGTTCAGGTTAAAGATACCATTGACCAGAGCCACCTCAATCGAGGCGTGGTCAAGGCAGAGGTTTGCGGCCTCGGCCTGGTGGAATTCCACGTTATTAATACCCGCTTCTGTAGCTGCTTGCCTGGCACGACGTAGCATAGCCTCACTGAAATCTACCCCGATAACCTTCCCTATTGGACCAACCCGCCGGGCGGCGATCAAGGAGTCGAGGCCAGCCCCACACCCCAGGTCGAGCACCGTCGCGCCCGGCGGAATGTTGGCAAAGACGGCCACGTTAGAGACGCCGGCAAAGGTGTCGACCGCAGCCGCGGGAATACCGGCCAAAATATCCGGCCAGTACCCCAGGCTTTCGGCAAATTGCCGGCCCAGTGGGAAGGGATGCCTGACGTGCGGGTTTTTCGCTGCCGCCGAGTAAGCCTGTCGTACCCCCTCACGGATATCTGCATTCATCGCCTCTTCCTTTCAAGATGAAAACCATAGTCGGGAAATCCAGAATCAATCCTGGACCCCAGGCCTGCTGCTTAGGTGCGTAACGTAAGTTATTATATTCTCATCATACCAGCAATATTTAGCGGAGGGGAGCGCCGTTCAGCCTGTTATGACCCGCGCAAAATGGCGCATGTCCGCTATTATAGATTCAGCCCGTAAAACCCAATCCTTCAGGTTTGGGATATAAGGGCTTCTCCTCGCTTTAGCTTGCTCATACAGAACATTTGTGCTATCATGGGTTTTATCGTGGGAGCCACGAAAATTAACGCTGCTGGACACTGCCCGTCAGACGGGCGTGTGAGACCTGGGGGGATAAGCGGTTGGAGTTCGACCTCTGTAAATCCCCCTGGGCAGTCTGGTCGAAGGCAGAAACCCAACCGCTTTTAGCGGTGGGTAGCTCACTTAATCCAGTTTAGCATCCGCTCATTGACGCCCCGATATTGCAAACCAAGCAGGGCTTGCATCTCCGGGGAAAAGAGGGGGCGCTGGCTACTGCCGTCGGCATTCATCACCCAAATTTCCCAACGCCCACCGCGGTCGGTGACAAAGGCGATCTGGGAACCATCGGAGGACCAGGCCGGGGCGGCGCTGTTGTATTGGGGGTCGGCCAGGAGGGGAGGCTTCGTCAGTCGCTGGCGCGTGCCGGTGACTAAGTCCAGAGTGTAGACTTCCCAATGGTCGTGCTGTTTGTAGGTCACGGTCAGCTTTTTGCCATCGAGGGAGAACACCGGGCCGGTATCGCGCAGATCGGTCGTGATCGGCCAGAGCTGGCCACTGGTCACATCGAGTTGCACCAATCCCTTGTCGCCATCGTAGATGACGCGCCAGGAGTTCTGCGGATCCCAGGCCGGGTTGTAAGTGTACGTATCAGAGGGGATATCTTCAAATTGGCCCGTAGCCACGTTGATGCGGCGCAGCCGCCATTGCAAATCCTCACGAGGAGTCAACTACTCCCGGCTCGAAGCCGGGAGCTTGTAAGGCGGTGATGTGCAGGTCGCTTTACAAGGCAGTTTAGCTGCAGTGTTGACACGCTTTCCACCAACAAGCAGTTCCGTCGCCGGCGTTGGTGGAATATCAGAAATTGACTAGGTCAGAGATTGTGTTCTCCCAGCAGGTCTCTGACCAGTAAGGCGGTCAGTTTTTGAGACAAAGCTCGGGAGTCCTCTCTGGACAACGGCGACCAGGATCAGAGAGAACCCATTTTATGGAGGTAGGTTTGTTACCTAAATCAAAGCCACAAAACCATCATACGGTCGGTGTTCTGGCTCCCGACGGGACCCGGCTCAATCCGACCACGCCGGGGAAAGCCCGGAGGTTGAAAGAACAGGGCAAGGCCAAAGTCGAACGGCGTTATCCGGTCCACACCATCCGTCTGACCTACTGGCCCAAACCGAAGGACCAATTGGAAGTACAGCCGATGGCCCTGCACCTGGATGACGGCGAGACGATGGGCGCGGCGGTGGTGCAGCATAACAGCAGCCACGAGCGGATGGTCTGCGGGGCGACCAGCCAGACCAGTGGGCGGGAGATGTCCGACCGGTTGGCCGACCGGGGTCGCTTGCGACGCTGTCGCAAACACCTGGATCGCCAGAAGAAAGGCAAGACGGGTCACCTCAAATTGGAACAGGCAGGGAAACCGTACCCGCCCAGTATCGAGTTGGATGTATTTCAGAAAATACGCCTGGTCAAACAGATATGCCGACTGTTCCCGATCAGCGAGATTGTGATCGAGACAGTTAGTGTGGACATCCGCCGCTACCTTGAGCCGGAGGTCCAGGGGCGGGCATACCAGCAGCCGCGTACGATTGAAGCGCGGGTGAAATGGACCTTGCCGGAGGTGTGCGCCGTATGCGGTCAACCTGCCATCGCCAACCTGATCACCCATCACCGGGTCAAACGCAAGGACGGGGGGGTGCGCAATTTCACCAACGAAATCCCAGTCTGCGCTCGCTGTCACCGGGAAGGAGGCGATTCGGAGCTGTGCTTGGACGCGAGCGAGTGCCCGGACACGCGGGCTTTTGGGCGATTGCAGCAGGGCCGGGCGTTGCTGCTCACTCAGTTGGCCTCCCTGGCTCCAGTGCGGGAAGTGCGGGGCTACCAGACGGCCCCAACTCGCCAGGCGCTGGGGCTATCCAAGACGCACATTTACGACGCCGTTGCCGCCGGATTGAATGGCACAAAGCCGGTAACCCTACCGGCAGTGACCTGGCAGGTGCATAATCCGACCCGGCGCACCCGCAAGTTTTATGACGAGAACTTCGGGGTAGCCAAATACCGCAAGGCCGCCGAGCGGCAACCAGGGGTAGACCCGGAGCGGATGCGGGTGGATGATCACGACCACGAGCACAACCGGCGCAATCGCAGCTATCGGCGCCACGTCAGAAGTCGCTATTACCGGAAGTTGCGCCAGCAAGGCCAGTTCAATGAGCGCCTGCTGGGGCCGTCGGGCAAGGAAATCTACAGTCCTAATACCGCAATCCACCTGCTGCAAAATGGACAGGTCGTTGTGGAGAAACGACGGGTGTTTGCTCAACCTAACGGTGGGGCAGCCATTCAGGCCACCATCCGGCGTAATAATGTTCTGCGAACAGCCGAGGGCTGGCTGGGCAAGGCCTGGGCTTTGATGTCCAACGGCTCGGTCAAAGTGCTTTTTACGGAAACGCGAAACCTCAAGCAGCCCTTTACCCAACGAACCCCGGCCAAGCTCCAAATTGTCAGCAGGAAGTGGTGTTGGCTGCCGGTCAAAGAAGATGGAAACTAAAAGTACCAAGGGGGCCCGCTACAATTTGAATTATCACCTGGTCTGGACGCCCAAATACCGCCGGACAATTCTGACTGACTTGATGGCGAGCCGATTAGTTGAACTATTTAAAGAGATTGCTGAGAAGTGGGGAGTTCAGATTATTGCTCAGGAAGTTATGCCTGATCACATCCATCTCTTTGTTTCGGCCCCGCCCCGGTACAGCCCGGCGAAATTGGCGCAACTATTCAAAGGGACAACTTCCTATGTGTTGCGTCTGGAATTTCCCCAGGTCAGGCAGGCGATTTGGAAAGAAGGCACGCTTTGGTCTCCCGGCTACTATGTAGATACAGCCGGGAACGTCAGCACTGTAACGATTCAGAGGTATATCGAAGAGTGCCAAAAACTTTAACCGAAGTAGATTTCCCGACCGGCTTAAAGCCGGTCGGGGGCGACCACATCTTTAAGCAAAATGAGGTAAGCCGCCTCCTCCCCGGTACTATACCGGAGGTTTCCGGCGGCTGGAAAATCTATGAAGCAGATGGTGACACCGTTGGAGCCGGCGTGTACTTTGGTAATTTCGCCAATCTCGGGCAAGTTCATTCCATCGTCGGAGTCAAATGTCCGGCAGATGTTGCGCGGATCGCGCCGGCCGCCGTATTGAAAAGAGACGATAATCTGTTGTCCATCGGGCGACCAGGTGGGCGATTTGGGCTGGCGCAAGTCGCCCAAAATGACCCGCTCACTGCCGTCGTCAAGGTTGAGCGTGTAGAGCGCGCCAAATTCGGCCCCATCCCAGCGAGTAAAGGCCACCTGTCGCTGGTCGGGTGAGGCGACCGGGTCAATCACCCCGCCGGCCAGGCGGCGCAGGCCGGTACCATCGCCATTGATGAGGTATAGATCGCCGCCGCTGCTGGTGGTGAAGACAATTTTGCCGGCGGAAGTAGCTTTGGTTGAGACCGGCGACAGTTGACTGTTGACCGGGGCCTGAGCCACCGGCGCGTCGGCGAGCGAGCCGAGAATACGGATGTAGGTCGGTTAGGCCGAAATCCAGCCGGGACCGCCTTCAGCGGTGACGATTTGAAGCCAGTTTTTGTTGGAACTGAGGCCGCTGATGTCGAACCCTTCGCCTTTCGTCGCCGCACCGATGACCGGGTAGGTCACGCCCGGCCCCTGCCGCACGTTGAGTTTGGCAGCGATAATCTCAGCCCGCAACCCGGACGCAGCGGCCGACGTGGGGCTGGGAAATGGGAGGAGGGGCACCGTGGGTAGAACAGCGACCGCCGGCAACGGGGCGGTTGGCGTAGGCGAAGGAGCGGGGATGGCCGTAACGGTGGGTGGAAACAGGATTGGCGCAGATGGGGTTTGGGTTGGCCCGGCCAGTTGCGCCCCCGGGTCAGGGGGTATATTCAAAGAAGCTCGGTTAGGCTCGGAACTGACATTGGCCTGGCAGGCTGAAAGCAGCAGACCAGCCCCCAGAAAAAGGATAAAAAGGGTTGAGGACAGGCGTGCCAGGGCGCAGATCCGGCTATTGGCCCACATGCTGGAAGTCAACGCCTACCTGGATGGAGCGAGCCACCAGGTTCCCCTGGGGGTCCCGATCACCGATCACGACGACTGGGTCGCCGGCCTGCAGTTCGGCCAGAGTGACGGGGGTCACCTTACGCAGAACAGTGTCCTGGTTGACCAGAACCCGGATCGGCCCTTCCGACGTGCTCAAGTTGAGAGCATCTCCCTCAATCCCGGTCACTTCACCGGCGCCGCGGACGCGGGCAGGGTTGCCCTGCTCCCATCCTCCGTCGTGCTGGAATTGGCCCCCTCCTGCTTCAGAGTTGCCGCCGTTATGGTCGAACTGGCCCCCGGCCCGTTCTTGCAAGAAGGCCTGGCGCGTACTGTTCGCGCGGGCCTCACCGACCGTTATCCCGTAGAAGAAACCACCCGCAGCGGCTATGATCGCCAGGATCAAGGCGCCTACACCCATACCTATTTTGCTTTTCATGGTATAACCTCTTTCTTTTGTATTTATCCGGCGGCACGGTAAGCTGCTAACTTGCCGTCCACCTGATTACTGATTACTGTCTGCTGACTGCTGGCTACTCATACCGTAATGCCTCAATGGGATGGAGCTGCGCGGCTCGCCAGGCCGGGTAGACCCCAAAGAACAGCCCCACCCCGGCTGAGAAAAGCACGGCCAGCAGGACCGCATCCGGCTCCACCACCGGGGTCAACACCGTGCCTCCCAGGTTAACCCCGGCGATCAGCCAGCTAATACCCACCCCGACCAGGATACCCAGCGCCCCGCCAGTCACGCTGAGTACGACCGCCTCGACCAGGAACTGAATCAAGATGTCTCGCTGCCGGGCCCCCACCGCCTTGCGGATACCAATCTCGCGGGTTCGTTCCGTCACCGAGACCAGCATAATATTCATAATGCCGATACCGCCCACTACCAGCGAGATGGCAGCGATACCGGCCAGAAACACGGTCATGATCCCCGTCACCTGAGTGGCGGCTGAAAGGAAGTCCTGTTGGCTCATGATCCTGAAGTCGTCCTCATAAGTGACACGATGGCGCTGGCGCAGCACCTCGGCAATCTCCTGGGCCGCTGTGTCCATGAGCGCCGCCTCGGCCACCTGCACATTGATCGACGAGACCGAACGGGCTCCCCTAAAAAAATGCCCTCCCGCCAGACGGCTCTGGGCCGTGGTGATGGGCACAAAGATGCTCTCGTCGGGGTTGAAGAAGCCGCTGCCGCCCTTAGGCGCCAGGACGCCGATGACCCGCAGGAGCACGCCGTTCACGTAGACCGTCTGGCCCAGGGGGTCCAGCTCGCCAAAGAGGTCGGCGGCCAACCGGCTGCCCAGCACGGCCACCGCCGATTGGGCCAGCACGTGACGGGCGGCGATAAATTCACCGGCCTGCACCGGCGCGTTACGCACCCACTGGTATTCCTCGGTCACGCCGGTCACCCGCGCATTGGCGTTTTGACCCTGGGCCGCTGCCTGGCCAAAGCTGGTGATCTCCGGGGCAACCAGGGCCACCGACGGCGCGCTGACCGGGTCGGCCAGGGCGTAGGCGTCGTCCAGGGTAAGGGTGGCCGCCGAGCCGGTGGCCGTGCGCACCCCCTCTTCATTGGTGCTGCCCGGCAGCACAAAGAGCAGGTTGACGCCCAGACTCTCGATCTGAGTCGTGATGGCCGCCTGGGCCCCGCGACCGATGCTTAACAGGGCCACCACGGCGGCCACGCCGATAATGACGCCCAAAACGGTCAAGAAGGCGCGCAGCCGGTTAGCCAGGAGACTACCCCCGGCGATACGGATGCTCATTACAAGATTCATACCCGGTCTACCCTTGCGGCAAGTTCAAGACAAGCCCGGCGTAGGGGCTGGCTTGTCGAAGTATTGAGTCAGGTAGGATATAGGGAAACCTCTGTCTCGGCGTCTCGGGGTTGGGCCACCGGCTCGTCGCTCACAATCAGGCCATCGTGGATGCGGATGACGCGCCGGGTGTGAGCGGCGATGACCGGCTCGTGGGTGACCAAAACGACGGTGATGCCTCGCTCCCGGTTCAGGCGCTGAAAAATGGCCATAACCTCCCGTCCGGACTTGCTGTCCAGGTTCCCCGTTGGCTCGTCGGCCAGGATGATGGCCGGTTCGTTGACCAGGGCCCGGGCAATGGCGACCCGTTGCCGCTCACCGCCCGAGAGTTCATTGGGCCGGTGGCCGGCCCGCTCGCTTAAACCCACGCTCGCCAGAGCCGCCAGCGCTCGCCGGCGGCGATCCTGGCCGTGGCCGTAGATGAGCGGCAGTTCTACATTGTCCAGGGCGGCGCTGCGGGGCAGCAGGTTGAAGCTCTGGAAGACAAAGCCCACCCGCTGGTTGCGGATTTGAGCCAGTTGGTCGTCATTCAGTTTACCCACCTCCACTCCGGCCAGGCGATAAACGCCCGAGCTGGGTTGGTCCAGGCAGCCGACCACATTCATCAAAGTAGATTTACCAGACCCCGACGGCCCCATGATGGCCACCATCTCTCCGGCCTGGACGATCAAAGAGACGCCGGCCAGGGCCTGCACCTCGACGGCGCCCAGGCGGTAGACCTTGGTGACATCGGTTAACTCGATCATAACCCACTTCAACTAATGTTGACCACCGCCGCCGAAACCGCCAAAGAAACCACCCCTCCCGACGTTACTCGGAGCCTGGGTTGGGGCAGTGCTCCGCAACACCACCAGATCGCCCTCTTTGAGACCGCCGACAACTTCGGTCGAGGTTTCGTTGCTGATGCCCAGGCTCACCGGCGCCTCAAAGACCTGCTCCTGGAAGAGCACCTCGACCACGCGCCGGCCGCCGGCGGCGCGCACAGCTCGATTGGGCACCAGCAGCACATTCTCGCGCCGCTCCACGATAATATTGACCCCGGCGGTCATGCCGGGGCGCACGGCCGGGTCAGGATTGGCGATCTCGACGATCACCGGGTAG
Organism: Anaerolineae bacterium; assembly: GCA_023382535.1. The sequence goes on from JAHDWA010000001.1 coordinate 380,397, forward strand.
TTGACGACGCCCTGAGTAATAGAAGCCACCGGCGAGATATAGCTCACCCGGCCGGCCAGCGCCACGCCGGGTAGGGCGTCTATCACCAGCTCCGCTGCCTGGCCGACGGCGACGCGGGCCACATCTATCTCCGCCAATGGAACCTCAATCCGCAAGGCTGAAAGGTCGGCCAGGGAGACGCCGGGCAGGTCCTCATTCACGTCTTCACCCACCCGATAGTTGACGGCCACCACTGTACCGGCGAAAGGCGCCACTAACCTGGCATCCTCCAGCCGCCGCTCGGCCTGTTGCAGCGAGAGGCGGGCCTGATCCACCTCAGCCTCGGCAATGGCCAGTTCGGCCGCGGTCGGGCCGGCGAGTAGCGTTTTCAACTCAGACTCGGCCTGGGCGACTTGCGCTTCGGCTGCCGCCAGTTCGGCCGGGGTGGGGCTGCTGCGCAGCCGGTCCAACTCATCCTGAGCGCGCTGCGCCTGCGCCGCAGCCGCCTCGACGTCGGCGGGGGTGACCTGCTGGGTGAGCCGGTAGTCGGCCAGGGCTTTTTCATAGTCAAGGGTGGCCTGTTGGAGCGCCTGGGCCTCCGGGCTGGCGCCTACGTCGCTGCCCCAGGCTACCCGGTCGTAGGCGGCCTGGGCGTCGCGGACGGCCAACTCTGCTTTCTTGAGGTCGGCCGCCGCCACGGTGATCTCATCGGGTGTGGCCCCGGCCAGCAAGCGTTGGTAGGTGTCTTGAGCTGCCTTGAGGTCGGCCTCGGCCGCGGCTAGCTGCGCCTGGGTGGGGCCAGCCTGCACCTTGGCCAGGTTTTCCCGGGCGCTTTCCAGGTTCGCCTGAGCGGCGGCCACCTCCGCGGCCGTAGGGCCAGCTTTCAAATCGGCCAGTTTGGCCTGGGCCGTCGCCAGCGAGAGACGGGCTTTGGCCGCTTCCAGCTCCAGGTCCGTGGTGTCCAGCTCCATCAACACTGCGCCCGCTTCGACCCGGCTACCTAACTGCACATGCACCGCCTTCACCCGGCCGGTGGTGCGGAAGGCCGGCGCCGTTTCAGCTTTGACGGCGATGTTGCCCGCCGCGCTGACGGTAGCCACCAGGTTGCCCCGCTGTACGGGCGCCGTCTGCAGGCTGGTGGCGGCAGCCTGGCCTGGATTGTTGAGCCAACGGTAGCCCAGGAAGCCGGCGGCCCCCAGGGCGACCAGGAGGACGAGCAGCGTACCGATTCTTCTCATTTTCGACCTCCTAAGAAAATAGACCACCAACGGCTGACCGCCAACCGCCGAAAATTACCCACAGGGGGCCTTCGGCTCTGCGACCCTGCGACTTGCGACCTGCTACATTTTCATTATCGATCGGTGCGTGCCCCAGGTTCGTGAACACTCCTCTTAAATTATTCACCCTTCACGTACTTATCGAAGAAAGCCAGCGACCGTTCCATGGCCAGGCTAAAGTTATGGGAAATGTTGTGGTCATCATTCTCGTAAGTGAAGTATTCAACCGTCTGGCCGGCGTCTTGAAGCTGGGTGGATAAATTCTCCGAAAATTCAACCGGGACATGGGTATCGGCAAGGCTGTGGTGAAGCTGAATAGGACCGGAGAGGTCAGCCAGATAAGCGTTGGGCGAGATAGAGGCCCAAAATTCGGGATTTTCTGCGGGCGAACCATACTCGGCCACCAACTCCTCACGCCATTGCCGGTGAGAATTTTGCTCCGCCTCGGGGTGGTCGTGATTGGGCTGGCGCCACTGCGCCAATAAATCCGGGTAGGAAGCCACCACCCCGGCCCAGATCACCCCGGCTTTGATATCTTCTTTAGCGGCGACCATAGCGCGCAGGGTAACCTGCCCTCCCATCGAATGACCCCACATCCCTATTCGGTTCGGGTCGGCCTCCGGGTACTTTTTGAGAGAAGCGATGGCGTTGAGGACATCAATCGTATAGACCGGTGAGTCATAGCCACCGGTGGCCTCCCCTGCGGAGGCGCCGTGTCCCCGGTAATCGGACTTCAAAACGATGTAGCCATTTCTGGCCAGGGCGTCCACATAGTCAACATACCGTTCGGTGGTGCGATACTGGTCGGGGGGGATGTAACCGTGATTGAAAACAATGACCGGCCAGCCGCTCGGCGGTTTCTCGCCGGTGGGTACGGTCAATAAAGCGTAGATTTTTAAGCCTTCAGAGCGATAAGCGGCAATGTAGCGGGCGTAATTGGCGCCCGGTTCAAGGGTTTCTTCGATGGTCAGGTCGCTGCCGGGATAGGTCTGCTGGCGCAGCCATTCGATGGTGAGAGGGTGCAAGGGTGTGGGAGTCGGTGTGGGCGTAGCCGAGGGCGGCCGCGGTGTTGTAGTGGCGGTGGCCGTAGCGGTCGGCGGGGGGGTGGGGCTGTTTGTCGGTATAGAGAGGGGCGTGCTGGTTGGTGTGGCGGTTGGTGTGGTTGCAGCAAGTTCGGTCGACACAGGCGATGGTTGTGGGAGTTGAGCCTGGATTTCGCCGGCGTAGCCGGCGCAGCCGGTGAGCAACACGGTCAACATCAGGCTCAAACTCAAGCATAGGGTCTGTCCGGTTGTTTCTGTCATCGTAATACCCCCCAAAGGTGTCTCTGCCCTCTAGTTGTGGCTGTGGTCCTCATGAATGACCCAGATGATTTTGGCCTCTATCTTTTCTTCCCGGGGCTGGCCAATCACCCCAACCCGGTCGCCGACGCGGACCTCAGCCAACGTGATCGGCTCCCGGCCACGTTTGAAGAGGGTCTCGGCGGTGATGATGATTTGACGCCGGTTATTTCCGTGATCGGTGATTACCAGGGCGTCTGCTCCGATCTGGTTGACCACGCCGAAAGCACCATGGCCACCGTGATGCTCTCTCTGGCCGGACCAATCACCAAACGGCCAGGGATGCTCAATCCCTGCCTGGCCGAAGACCGGTGGCGCGCCGCCGCGGGTTTCGCCGATCAGCATGCCCAGCCAGAAGGCGCCGACCACCACCACGGCCAGAGCCAGGCTGATGATAAGGCGGCTCAACCAACGGCGGCCGACCGTTTGAGTTCGGGCAAAAAAGGGCCTCATGCCACGCCTCTCCCGGAGTGGTTGCCGTTACTATTCAGGCGCGGCTGCGCCCAACCCGCCAGGACGCCAAGGAGCTGCTCGACCAGCAACAGGACAACCAGCGAGCTGCCCAGGGTCAGGGCCAACTCCGCCACCGGCAGGGCTTCCAGGATGGCATACAGGCTCTCGGCTGGGTAGTGGGCTATGAGGGCGGGGTCGTTGAACAGCAGGGAGATGAACTGGCCGGCGCCACCCTGCTGCCAGGCTAACAGGGTTTGGTAACCCAGGGCCGAAAGTAAATAGGCGGAGAAGAGAATCCCGAAACCGACTGCCGCGGTGTGCAGCCATAGCCAGTAGCCTGGATGTCGCGGTATCCGGGCCTCGACCCTGGCCACAATCCGTCCAACCAGGTCGGGCGGCGGCGCTTCGGATGGGATCTGGTGGAGCAAAGCCATCATCTGGCGCAGGTTGGTCAACCTCTGCCGGCAGGCAGAACACGTCTCCAGGTGGTTTTCGACGGCTGCCTGCTCATCGGCGGCCAACTCGCTCTCTACATAGCGATCCAGTTTGGCCTGTACTTCGTAACAGTTCACCCCTCACCTTTTAGATAACGCTCAAGAGCCTGGCGCAGCAGCGCTTTGGCCCGGAACAAATGAGTGCGGATGGTGTTCACCGGCGCCCCCTGGACCGCGGCGATCTCTTGATACGACAGGCCTTCCGTGTAACGCAAAGTGATGACCACCCGGTAAGGCTCAGGGAGTTCCATAACGGCCCGGCGCAGCATCTCGGCCAGCTCCTGCGTCTCAACCCGGTCCAGGGGCAATGGCCTGCCGTCAACCCATTCCTCAATGATCGAGGGCTGACCCTCTTCGTCGCCGGCCAGATGGCTAAAGAGGTCAGGACGCTTCTTCCTGGCCCAATCCCGACAGAGGTTCGCGGCGATACGCAGGAGCCAGGGCTTGAAGGGGAGATCCAGGCGGGATACTGGCAGGGCCTGATAGACCCGTAAAAAGGTTTCCTGGGCGATATTCTCGGCTTCCATCCGGTCGCCGGTATAACGATAGGCCAGGTTATAGATGGGCTTGGTGTAGCGGTCTACCAGTTCGCAGAAGGCATCCCTGTCCCCTTGCAGGTGGAGTCTGACCAGTTCTTCATCACCGCGCGGCACATCACCCCCTCGACCTACTATATATTACACGACCAGATGGCGAAAAAGTTTCATAAACCGTGGAGGGAAGTTCCATTCTCAGTAGATCCAAATTTGTGGTGGTTAGAAAGCCTGCTCATGATGTTTGGGCAGACTCCCCAGTCTGCCCCACCACCCTCACGCACCTGCCACCCATTATACTTTGTGAAATTTGTCACCAGGATGGATTGTGCAGGCACTCTGGTAGAAGAATTGTCCCGTATAAGGGACTTGCGGAAGCATCGCTTTGTCTGGTATAATTTCCGTCCAAGAAGCTGTATTGGATAGCGCTAGAAACAACGGAGACGGTAATGGAGTACACAGCCCTGATCCAACTGATTGACCGCTACAAAGCCGATCCCGAGGCTGTCTACAACACATGGTTTGTCAGCAGTGCTGAGCGGATGAAGGCGTTCCGGGCGATCCGGCGAGGCGTCCGTGATACCGTCGCCAGCATCGCAGCAGGAACGTTTGGGAATGACTTTAAAGGCTCATCGCTTGAATTTGTGCTTACCGCGATTACGGAACAAAAACAGGTATTCGAGGGTGCTGCCCATCCTTTTTACTGGAAGCCCAAACTCCGTATCCCCGATATTTACGAGAACACCGCCAATCAGCGGAAGTTTGGCATGTTTCTGGAAGCTTGTCTTTCCGCGACTCGTGAAGATCAGATTGTAGCGGAAATGAGCCGTCTTGCGAACGCGCAGATCAAGGGGCTAGGGCCAGCTGTAGCCAATATCGTCTATTTTCTGCATCCGACCCTGGTTCCGCCGTTCAATACGGCTATGGTTAATGGTTTTAATGCGCTTTTTAACGACAAGAAAAAACTTGGGTCGTGGGAAAGTTATCTCGCAATGCGCGAAGCCATTCTCCATGTCAATTCGCAGTCTGAAGTACGCAATCGTCTTTCTAAAGACCTGGGTGCATTCGCCGGATTGCTCTTTGAAATCGGTACTGGACGATTGCTCATCGAGAATAACGTGGATGCGGTTCTACAGGTGACGAAAGAACAAGCAGCGAAGGCTGCCCGCCTTCGTCACAGGGAGGTCGTTGCTGAAGAACAGGAACAGTCCGAGCATACCCAGATACAATACCTGCTCATCAAAATCGGACGTGCGTTAAACTTCAATGTATATGTGGCGCGTAATGACCGCCACCGCTCATGCGAGGGGCAATCATTTGCGATGCTGACCATGTCAGAGCTACCACAGAGCAACTGGCCACCTGAAGTCATGGAAACGGTGGGTCTTATCGACGTGATTTGGCTCAAGCCGGAAACAGGTGAGATCGTAAGCGCGTTTGAGGTGGAAAAGAGTACCTCGATTTACTCTGGTATCTTGCGTATGGAAGACCTGGCACGCTCAATTCCCGGCTGTACCTGTAATTTCTATCTCGTTGCACCAGATCGCCGTGAGAAGGAAGTCATGGCCCAACTCACGCGACCGGCTTTTCGCAACGACCTCGCGGACATCTCAATGGCCTTTATTCCGTTTGGTGATTTGCGTTACCACTGCGATGGTCTTTGCAAATTTGGCGACGATCATACCATTATGCATAAGATCGCTCGTAGGAGTCCATTCCAGAGAGCGTAGCCTTTCCCCTATCTACAATCACCGTGTCACGAGCTAGACGAGGGCCTAACAAGCAAATGTTGAGCCTGGTTGTTGGCTATGGTTGTCGGCTAAACACGGCTCGAATGTTTAGAAAAGCCAGCACATTATCCCGAGCGACCATGCCCAACAACCGCCCATCGGCATCCACCACCGGGAATTGGTTAATATCTTCCGCTGTCATCCGCTCAAAGACAGTAGCCAGATCATCATCGGGCTGTACCGTCTTCAACTCGGCCAGGGGAATCATTACCTCCTCGACGCGGGCGGTTGTCCACTTTGCTCGCGGCACCTCTTTAATGCGGTGCAGGGTGAGCAGGCCGCGTAGTTGCTCTTTCTCTACCACCGGGAAACAACGCCGGCCACTGGGTAGCACGAGGTGGTCTACTACCACGTCCAGGGTCAGCCGGGGCAGAAGGTGGGGGCAGTCGGTCATCATCACTTTGCGGACGGTGTGACCGGCCAACAACTCGCGCAACGCAACGTGTTGGTAACTGGCCGTGGACGCATTGGCTATGAACCAGCCGATGAAAGAGATCCACAGCCCGTTGGCCCAGTTGCCGTTAAAGATTTGCCACATGCCCCAGAAGATAAAGCCAAAGGCCACTGCGTGACCCAGTCCGGCGGCGATTTGAGTGGCCTGCCGCAGATTGCCGGTGAGGCTCCAGACAATGGCCCGGAAGACCCGGCCCCCGTCCAGAGGGAAACCGGGGATGAGATTAAACAGGCCCAGAGCCAGGTTGATCCAGGCCAGCCAGCCGGCCAGGGCATGGAGTAACGGGCTAAACGACCCACTGACCAGCCACACCAGGCCAAAGAATACAGCAATGACCAGGCTGGCCGCCGGGCCGGCCAAGGCCATCAGGAACTCGTGCCGGGCGCTCTTGGGCTCCTGGCTGATGCGGGCAGCCCCGCCAAAGATGAAGAGGGTAATGTCCCGCACCGGCACGCCTTGGGCTTGAGAGACAAAACTATGCGCCAATTCATGCGCCACTACTGAGGTAAAAAAGAGCAGGGCGGTAATCACGCCCATCGCCCAGTAAACGCTGTCCGACCAGCCGGGGTGGATCTTGGGGAAGTATTCGCCGGACAGGGACCAGATCATCAGGATAAAAATGATGAACCAGGAATAGTCAAGCTTGAGTTCAATGCCAAAAAGGCGGCCCAGCCGTAAAGTGTTGCCAAGCATATGATCACTCCAAAACAGTCAGCGTGAGGCGCATCTATCTCAGGCACAGTCGAGAGAAAATGGATGATGGTCGGGCCGCGTGACGGCCCAACCATAAGCTGCCACGTCTAGAAAGTCGAACCGGTGAGGTAGAAGCAACGGGCAGCCTTCTCCTTGGACTTCTAGCTCAGATTACATGTCCATATCAGACATGTCCTCTGTCTCCATATGCTCAATCGGGAGTTGGATTTCCGTAGCTGAGGCTGCGGCCGGCGCCAGCGGCGAGAAACTGATGCCATTCGGCCCGGCCCCAGAGGGGATTGTGGCCACGACTTTCTGAGCAGCGATGTCCAGCACCGCGACGTCATTGCCATAGATGTTGGTGATATAGGCGTACCGGCTCGACGGCTCAATGACCACCCCATGCGTGCCCTGGCCCGTCTCAACCGTGCCGGCGACGGCGAAAGTTGCCGTGTCAATGATTGAGACCGTGGTACTCGGTTTCTCCTTTGTGCCCTGGTTGGCGGCCAATAAGTACTTGTTGTCCGGCGTGACGAAGACCTGAATTGGCCCAACGCCTACATCTACTTTGCCCACCAATTGGCGGGTCGCCACATCCACCTTGCCCACGGCGTTCTCGGTATTGAGCGAGAAGTAGACAAACTTGCCGTCAGGCGAGAAGGCCACCTGCACCGGCTTCTGACCTACTTCAATGTCAGCGACCTTGGCGTGACTGGCCGTGTCAATGACGCTCAAGGTCGTGCCTTTCGCATTGGCAACATAGACCCATTTCCCGTCCGGGCTGGAACGCAGGCCGTGCGGGTACTCCCCCACCGGGATGGTGGCGATGACTTTCATCGTCGCCGTGTCAATGGCTGTGACCGTGTTATCCCCACCGTTGGTCGCATAAGCGGTCTTGCCGTCCGGGGTCAGAATAACATGGGCCGGCTCCTTGCCGGTAGAGACTGTGCCGTGCACGCTGTAAGTGGCCGGGTCAATCATGATTGCCAGCGACTCGTGCCCACTGACAGCCCAGACACTCTTACCATCTGGCGCGACCTGGAGGTTGTGCGGCCCTTCGACGCCGGTGAGCGTGGTGACGACCTTGTTGGTGGCAGCGTCAATCACGGTAATGCTGTTGCCATATTCGTCGGCTACCCAGACGGTGCCTTGAAGGGGCTTGGCTTCGGGCGCAACTGCCGCAGAACCGGCCGGGGCGTTCCCACTGCAAGCCGAGACCAGCAGGGCTAAGCCGACGATCAGCGCCAGAGTCAGGCTGATTGAAGCAATTTTAATACGTTTCATGGTGATTTTTCTCCTTAATCAAGCTTGGTTTAAAAGTTTATAGAATAGTATGCTATGGCTAAAGGAAATTTGATGCCTTAAATGGTGGTTATTCTCCTTTCTTTATTCCACAATTAACTTGCCGCGCAGCATACCCATCTGGCACTGAAACTCAAACTCGCCAGCCTTGTCGGGCATGAACTCGACGGGCACGGTTTCGCCTTCCGGCAGCTTGGCGCTTTTGTTGAAATCGGGCAGAAGCACCATCTCCGAACAAGAGGCCGACTCGGTGCGGACGAAGTTCAGACGCACCGGCTTTCCTTTTTCAACGATGATCACGTCCGGGGTATAGCCGCCCTTGACCAGGATCATCGCCTCCTGGAAGCCGCCGGAAGACAGGGCGGCTTTAACGCCCTCCTTTTTGACCAGCCAGAAGAACCAGACGATGAAAGCAATGGCGGCCAGGCCGCCGAGGGTGACGAAAATTTTGTCAGGGGTCATAAGCCTCTCTCCATTTTGGATTTTGGATTTTAGATTTACGATTTGGAAAGACAATCCAAAATCCAAAATCTAAAATCTAAAATCCGCTGGGTTTCCATTTCTTGAGCCGGTTGGCATTGCCGATGACGGTCACACTGCTGAAGGACATGGCCAGCGCGGCCAGCAGCGGCGAGAGCAGGATGCCAAAAAACGGGTAGAGGACGCCCAGGGCGATGGGTAGACCGGCCGTGTTGTAGATAAACGCGCCAACCAGGTTTTGGTAGACGTTACGCATGGTGGCCCGGCTGAGTTGGATGGCGGTCACCACACCCATCAGGCTACCCTTAATCAGGGTGATGTCCGAGGCTTCGATGGCTACGTCCGTGCCGGTGCCGATGGCCAGGCCGATGTCCGCCTGGGCCAGGGCCGGGGCGTCGTTGATGCCGTCGCCCACCATAGCCACCTTCTTGCCTTCCAGTTGCAGTTTTTGCACGTTGAAGGCCTTGTCCTGCGGCAGCACCTCGGCCAGCACCCGGTCTACGCCGACCTGCCGGGCGATGGCCTTGGCTGTGCGCTCGTTATCGCCGGTGATCATGACCACTTCCAGGCCCATCTTCTTCAGCACGGCGATGGCCGCTTTTGAGTCTTCCTTAACTGTGTCGGCCACGGCGATGATGCCCGCCGCCTGGCCGTCAATGGCGACGTACATCGGCGTCTTGCCGTCGTCGGCCAGGGCCCTGGATTTCTCCTCAAGGTTGCCAAGGGCGATGCCCTCGCGGTTCATCAGTTTGATATTGCCAATGAGCAGGTGACGGCCTTCCACCGTAGCCGAAACCCCGTGACCGGGGATGGCGTCAAAGGTTTGCACATTGCTCAATTTCAGCCCGGCCGCCTGGCCGCCCTCGACAATGGCCAGGGCCAGCGGGTGCTCCGACGATTTCTCCACCGAAGCCGCCAAACGTAACACCTCCTGCTCGTTTTGACCGGGGGCGAGCACTACGTCGGTCAGCGAGGGCTTGCCGACGGTGATCGTGCCGGTTTTGTCAAGGATGACCGCATTGAGTTTCTCGGCGGTTTGCAGAGCGTCGCCGGAGCGGATAAGGATGCCGTTCTGCGCGCCCAGGCCAATGCCCGTCGTCAGGCTCATCGGCGTAGCCATCCCCAGGGCGCATGGGCAAGCAATAATCAGCGTGGTCACGGCCACGATCAGGGCGTAAGTCAATGCCGGGGCCGGGCCAAAGTCGTACCAGATCACAAAGCCGATAATGGCCAGGATCATCACCGCCGGGGTGAAGTAAGCCGAGACCTGGTCCACAATGCGCTGGATTGGGACCTTGCTGCCCTGCGCGTCTTGCACTAACCGGATAATGTTGGCCAGCGCCGTATCTTTGCCGACCTTGGTGGCGCGGAATTTGAATGCGCCGGTCTTGTTGATGGTTGCCCCGATGACCTCATCGCCCACCTTCTTCGAGACCGGCAGGGACTCACCAGTGATCATCGACTCGTCTACCGCCGACTGGCCCTCGCTGACTTCGCCGTCTACCGGGATTTTCTCGCCCGGACGGACGACGACGATGTCGTGGACCAGCACCTCCTCCACCGGAATGTCTACTTCTTGTCCATCACGCAGAACACGGGCGGTCTTGGCTTGCAGGCCGATGAGTTTCTTGATCGCCTCGGAAGTGCGGCCTTTGGCCTTGATTTCCATGGCCAGGCCCAGCACGACCAGGGCTGTGACCACCACCGTCACGTCGTAATAGACATCGGTAAATTCCTCCGAGGGAAAAATCTGCGGAAAGAGCAGGGCGATGGTGGAGTAAATCCAGGCCACGCCGGTGCCCACTGCGATCAAGGTGTGCATGTTGGCCGAGCGGTGCTTCAACCCTTCCCACATGCCGACAAAGAACTGGCTGCCGGAATAGATGAGTACGGCCAGGCTGGCCACACCCATGGCATACCAGATGTAGATGAGTTGCGGACTGCCGCGCGGAAACCAGTCGCGCAAAACCGGGAAGAGCCATGGGTACGACAGGATCATGGTCGGCACACCCACTGCCGCGCCAAACCACCACTTGCGCATGAGCGCGCGATATTCCTTTTCGGTGGCCTGCGCTTCCTGGTCCAGTTCGGGTTCGGACGCTTCGGCGGCGCGGGCGGCTCTGTACGGCCCGGCCGACTCGACGGCTTGGGTCAACAGGCTCAAATCGCCGATGGCAGGCGCATATTCGACCTTGACTTCATTCGTCGCCGCGTTCATGGTCGCGTCGAGCACGCCCAGCGTAGCCTTGAGCGCGTCTTCGATCCTGACCACACACTCGGCACAGTACAGGCCGCTGACCTTTAGGCGCAGGGTTTGGCCGTCAGGGGTGAAGCCGGCGCTGCGCACCGCCTCCAACAAATCGGCCACATTGGCCCGGCTGGGGTCGTAGTCCACGAAGACCCGCCCTTCTTTCACATTGACATTGGTCTTGCTCACACCAGGTACGGCGTTGATGGCTCTGGCCAGGGCTGGGCCACCCGACTTGTGCAAGCCGGCGACGGGGAGCGCGATGCGCGCTGGGTGTGCGCCGTCCGTCAGAGCTGAGACGCCGGTCGTGGCCGAAACCGGGGAGGCATAGCGAGCCGGGTCAGCGTCAAACTGCCGCACGCAGTTATCTGAGCAAAAATAAAAGGTCTGTCCTTTATACGGGCGGGTGGTGAAGGCCGCTTCAGGCTCAATTTCCATCCCGCACACGGGGTCTTTTACTGGCATTAGATGTACCTTCCTCCTTTGAAGATGATAAAGCCAACCAAGTCGTTACTGTCAGTGTATCCGCAGGAACAGGGATTTAACAGCGTAGATTTGCCTGTTTAAAAACAGGCAAAATGGCCTGATTCCCCTTAACGGGGTGACAAGTCTATCGAATCTTGACTAAATCTTCATCAAATCTTTATAGGTTGTGTGCTAGACTGAGAATAGGGTCGAGAAATTGCTAAACGATTTCTCCACCTAATCCTTCGGGTATTCGGATTAGCAGGTAGAAGACATTGTTCGACTGGATTTTGCCTTGAGTAATCATGAAAACAAAGAGGAGGAATATCTCAGTGAGAAAATTATTATTACGACGCGCGACAGAAGGGCTCGGCTGGCGACGCACAGCGTTCTCACTCGTCGTGCTGGTCACCCTTGGATGGGCGGGGATCATCGGACTGATGGTTTTGCTGATGCAATTGCAGCCCGGCTTCATGGGAATGGCGCACTTCAGCGGGGTACACCACCGCGTCCACGACCTCACGTACGGGTTCCTCTTCGCGACGGCCGTAGTCGGGATACTCGCCCAGCTTCGGCGGCCCTCGAAGAACGTCGCCGGTCAGTTGATGGCCCTGATGCCCTGGGTCGGGCTGCTGCTGGCCGCTGTCCTCTCTACAGACGCGGGCGTAATACGGTCTTCAGAGAGGATGTCGGTCGCCTTGCTGACGGTCATTGTCGCACTTCTTCATCCGACCGGACGTGATTTCTTCCGTTCGTTCAGCGTCTCGCGAGTCAACTGGCTGATGCTCGCGCTGGTCATCATCGCAGCCGTGCCGCTGCTCGTGTTCGCGTCCACCAACATTGGGCTGCAGGGGACCGTCCCCGACGACCATGCCGCCCTCGGCCACTACGGATTCATGGCCGCCTTCAGCTTCACCGTCGTCGGGGTGGGTCTCTTGGCGAGCCTGCGGCCCGACGGCTGGAGGCTCCCAGCGTGGGTCGCGGGCCTGCTACCAGCCCTGCTCGGGCTCGCCTCGCTGGTGTACCCAGATGTCTCCTCGAGCCTCGGCTCCGTCTGGGCACTTGCGGCCATTGCTTGGGGCGCCGTGTTCGTCGCCGCGGCCGAACTCACCAAGGGCGTAATATCGAAAGACGACACCGTCGTGCGGCCCGACCACGGATTGCCCCCTAGCACACCCCGCTGGGTGAAGGTGTTTGGAATCATCATCATCGTCGTGGTCCTGCTGGTTGGCATCATCCTTATCACCGGCGTCGGTGGTCCCCACGGCCCTGGTCGCCACATACCGTCCGGTGACCCTGGAGGCCCCACACCGCCCATAGAACAGGGGGTGCAACAGCCATGATCATGACACCCGGCCTGCGCAAGTTCGCACTCACCATGCATCTCACGTTTTCAGTCGGCTGGATTGGCGCGGTCGTTGCTTACCTGGGTCTCGGCGTTGCCGCCAGGACCAGCCAGGATGCGCAGATGGTGCGTGCCGCCTGAATCGCGATGGAGCTCACCGGTTGGTACGTCATCGTGCCGTTGGCCCTTACCTCACTGTTCACGGGGCTTGTCATGGCACTTGGTACCAAGTGGGGCTTGTTCCGGCACTATTGAACCCTGTTCTCACTCGTGCTAACCGTCTTTGCCACCACAATCTTGCTGTTGCATATGCCGGACGTTAGCTCCATCGCAGACGTGGCGCGAGCGGCGGATGATGCCAGTCTGGGCGGGCTGGGGGGCGATCTCCTCCACGCCGGCGGCGGCCTACTGGTGTTGTTCGTGGTCCAGGTATTGAATGTGCATAAGCCGCGGGGCCTGACCCCATACGGGTGGCGTAAGCAGCAGGAGGAGCGTAAGATGTCGCAGCCGACGACGGCATAGGAGCGCAATGCAACCAATCTATCGTTCCACCAACAGCCTTGGCCCGATCCTCGAACCCTTAAGCGAGCGCGAGTTGGAGGTGCTGCAATGGCTCGCCTCAGGCGCATCGAACCGGGAAATTGGCTGGCGTTTATATATTACCGAGAGCACAGTCAAGCGGCACGTTTACAACATCTTCGGCAAGTTGAACGTGCGTAATCGCACCCAGGCCGCTTTGCAGGCGCGTAAGCTGGGCGTAGCCCCTTATCCTAACCTCCTTCAATTGTGGGAGGAGGGTTGGGGGAAGAAGATAATTCCAAAATCTCGATCAAAAATTATCGAAAGGTGAGATGATGCTCAACCCACGCTGGCAAAAAATATGGTCTGATCTGTGGGCCAACAAAGTCCGCACGGCGCTGATGACCCTCTCGCTGGCCGCTGGGGTCTTTGGCGTTGGCGTGATTATGAATACCAAGGCCATCCTGGATAAAAATTTAACGACCGGCTTTGCGGCGGTAAATCCGGCCAGCGCCACGCTGGCAACCGATGCTTTTGACGATGAATGGGTCAAAGCCGTCCGGCGCATGCCCGAAATTCAGGAAGCCGAAGGTCGTCGCAAAGTGACCGTTCGCCTGGCTGCAACTCCTGCCTTGCCTACCCTTTCGGTCGGCACGCAAGCGGGCAGCACTCCGCAAGTGGGGCCAGACAAATGGCTCGACCTCGACCTATATGCGATTGACGACTATGACGAGATGCGGGTCAACAAGGTTCGACCGGAGGCCGGAGCCTGGCCGCCGCCCAAACATCAACTCCTATTGGAACGCTCGGCTTTGCAGTTGCCCGACTTGGCCAATTTAGCCATCGGCGACACGCTCACCGTGCGCACGCCTGACGACAACCTGCGGGAGTTGGGCCTGGCCGGCTTTGCCTTTGATTTCAACAAGACGCCGGCTCCGGGAGCGAGTAAAGCTTACGGCTACATCACCCTCGATACGCTGGAGGGTCTGGGCCAGCCCCGCGCCTACAACGAGCTCAGTTTTGTGGTGGCGGAAAATCCCCTCGACGAAACCCACATTCGGCAGGTGGCCGCCCAGGTTACGGATAAATTAGAAAAAAGTGGGCGGACGGTTTACGCCACCAATGTTCCGACTCCAGGGGAGCATCCCCTGCAAAAACCCCTCTCGGTGATGCTCATGATTCTGGGCGTGTTGGGCAGCTTCTCCCTGGTGGGCAGCGGTTTCCTGGTGGTCAATATGATTTCGGCCCTGATGGCCCAGCAAATCAAGCAAATTGGACTGATGAAAGCGATTGGCGCCCGCACCAACCAGGTCATGAGTCTTTACTTGGCGATTATCTTCATTTTGGGCCTACTGGCCTTGGCGATCGCCCTGCCCCTAACCATAGGCGGCGCCCACGGGCTGGCCACTTTTTTTGCCAGCGTGCTCAGTCTGAAGCTGAGCAGCTTTGAAATTCCGTACCCGGTGCTGGCTACCCAGGCGGCCATTGGCCTGTTCGTCCCTTTGGCAGCCACCTTCTATTCCATCAGCACAGGCACCAGGATTACGGTGCGCGAAGCGATCAGCGATTACGGGGTCAGCCAGGAGCCGGTTGGCTCAAGCCGGTTTGATCGAGCCTTGGAGCGCATCCGTGACCTGCCCCGGATATTCCTGCTGGCCTGGCGCAACCTCTTTCGGCGTAAAGCGCGACTGGCGCTGACCCTGACCGCCCTCAGTTTAAGCGGCACACTCTTTATGACCGTCGCCAGTGCGCGCGCCTCGTTGCTGTCCACCAACGACTTCTCTTTCGCCTATCGCCAGTATGACCTGCGGGTTGACCTCAGTCGCCCCTATCGTGTGGGTAAAATCGAGCGCGAGGTGCTGAGCACGCCAGGGATTGTCAAGGTCGAAAGTTTTAATGTCATCGCCCCAGTCAACCGTCTCCGCCGCGATGGCAGCACCAGCGAGGATCTGCTTTTGTTCGCCTGGCCCGATGGCACCGAAATGTTTCAGCCGCCGCTGGTGCAAGGGCGCTCGTTAGTACCCCAGGAGCGGCAGGCGGTGGTCGTCAACACGGCCTTGCTGCGCGATGAGCCAGACCTGAAGGTGGGCGATGAGTTGGTGCTCAAATTTAAGCGGTGTGAGCGGTGCGATGGCGTGGAGAGCCTCGAAGAACAAGAGACAACCTGGCAGATTGTCGGCATCTTTGAAGAGACATTGGCCCAACCCACCGTGTATGTTAATAATTCTGCCTTCACTCGTGTTGCCGGTGGGGTGGGCCGGGCGACGACGGTCTGGGTGATGACCACGCAGCATGACGTAGAGTTTGTGGCTAAAGTGGCTAAGGCGCTGGAGCAACAATTTAAGCAGGCCGATTTACGGGTCCAGAGCGCCCAAACAATCCGCGCTCAATACGAAGCGCAAGCCTTTCACTTTAATATTATGACCGTAACCCTGATGCTTATGGCCGTGCTCCTGGCCATTGTAGGCGGTTTGGGCTTAATGGGCGCGATGAGTATCAACGTGATCGAGCGAACCCGTGAAATTGGGCTGATGCGGGCGATGGGGGCGTCAAGTGGAACGGTGTTCCAGGTTTTCCTCATCGAGAGCCTCCTGGTCGGCCTGCTGAGTTGGCCGGTGGGGGTGCTGGTGGCATTGCTGTCCGCTAAACTCCTGACTGACGCGATCAGCCGGCTTATGGAAGACACATCCCTGATTTACACCTTTTCACTGGGCAGCGTGTTTCTCTGGCTCATCCTTGTTGCCCTCATCGCCGTTCTGGCCTGTTTGCTGCCGGCCTGGAAGGCCAT
Organism: Anaerolineae bacterium; assembly: GCA_023382535.1. The sequence continues at coordinate 396,557 of JAHDWA010000001.1, forward strand.
GCGCCTGAGTGTGCGGGAAGCATTGGCTTATAACTAAATGTGGCGCCGACAGAAAGATGGCACGCTCAAGATTGTGGTGGACACGTTTAATAGCGATACACATCGGTGATTCGTCATCGCAGGTTATCTATCTTTGCTATTGAAGGAATATACTATGCGTAACAAAAAAGTTGCAATACTTATGGTCTCGGTCTTGGTCGTCGTGCTCGTGGTGGTCTGCATCGTGGCGGCTCCTGCGCTGATGGAGGCGATACGATCTATACACGTTATTCCCCCGCATTGAGGTATTCTCTAGATCATCGGTTGCACTTACCAGTTGAATTCATAGCTCAAAAAAAGAGGTCAACAAATGCACCCACATACTCATACACCCGAATCGCCTGCTCCAACAGAAGGACGCCTGATCCGTTGGGCATCATTTTATGATGTACTGGCGAACATCATGACGCTTGGTCAGGCCAGCCGTTTACGCCGAATGACCGTGGATCAAGCCCTGCTTCAGCCCGGTGAAACCTTGCTCGATGTCGGCTGCGGCACGGGCGGCGTAACCATCCCTGCCAAAATACGAGTTGGAGAAAATGGAAGCGCGGCAGGCATTGACCCCGCACCGGAGATGATCGCTATTGCCCGCCGAAAGGCAAAGCGGGCAGGGGTTGAGATTGACTTTCGAGTCGGCGTGATCGAGTCCCTGCCCTTTCCTGATGAGACGTTTGACGTGGTGACTTCCAGCCTGATGATGCACCACCTGCCTGAACACTTGCAGGTCAAGGGACTGGCTGAAATTCGGCGCGTGCTCAAACCGGGTGGGCGGGTTTTGATTGCGGACATGATGAGACCCAGTACATCATTTCTTAAGCGGTTCTTCACCTTGCTTGTGCGTCACGGCCACAGTATCCAATTCGGCATCGAGGATCTGCCAAAACTCATGGGTGAGGCGGGGTTTGAAAAGGTGGAGCAACTTGATGCTCGCTTTCTGACCATTGGGTTTGTGCGAGCAAAAAAGCCTGCCGCCTGACCTGTGCCTTTCTCCATCATCCCACTTGGTCTGGCGTTCTGGCTTTCAATCATCGTTACATCTACGGCTATGGACGCACTGAAGATATTGCCGGCGCGCTCATTATATTGATGTGGTGGGCGTCAGCGAGGGACAGCTTGTCACGGTCACGCTGCGGGATGAACTCCTCCATGCCGGTGTCGGCCTGCTGGTGTTACTCGTGGTCCAGGTGCTGAATGTGTACAAGCCGCGGGGCATGACCCCGTACGGATGGCGTAAGCAGCAGGAGGAGCGTAAGGTGTCGCAGCCGACGGCATAGGCGCGTAATGCAATCAATCTATCGTTCCAATAACAGCCTCAGCCCGATCCTCAAACCTTTGAGCAACAGGGGCAGGTGGGCTTTTTGTCTGCTTTATCGGGTCTCCATCAAATCTTCATCGAATCTTCATAGCGATGTGGTAAAATAGAAAATAAAGGTAGTGATGCTTAAATCGAGTAAAAGCCTTCAGCTGTGAACGATTGAGGTCCTTTAGGCGGAGAAGATACGATGGCCGATGCAAAAATACTGGTGGTAGATGATGATAAGAAGACGGTAAACCTGATCCGGCTCTACCTGGAGAAGGACGGCTACCGGGTACTGGTGGCCTATGATGGCCAACGGGCGCTGGAGCTGGCCCGCCAGAAGCGGCCGGACCTGATCGTGCTGGACTTGATGCTGCCGCAGGTAGACGGCCTGGACATCTGCCGTACGCTTCGCGTTCGCAGTGAATCTAAAGTGCCCATTATCATGCTGACAGCCAGGACCACCGAGGAGGACAAACTGCTAGGCCTGGACCTGGGCGCCGATGACTACGTGACCAAACCATTCAGCCCACGGGAGTTGCTGGCCCGTGTCCGGGCTGTGCTGCGGCGAGTAGCTGAAGCCGAAGATAAAGGCCCGTCCCAGCTTCGTTACAATGATCTGGTCGTGGACTTGGTTCGTCATGAGGTCCGGTTGGGCCAAGCACCGGTCCATCTCACCCCCAGGGAGTTCAAGCTGCTGGAGACGCTGGCCAGGGCGCCGGGACGGGCCTTTACCCGGCTGGAGCTGCTGGATGCGGTCTTTGGCTTTGATTATGAGGGCCTGGAGCGAACGGTGGATGTCCACGTGATGAACCTGCGCAAGAAGATCGAGCCGGAACCCGACCGTCCCCGGTATGTAATCACCGTGCCAGGTGTCGGCTATCGCTTTGGGGGCGGCCATGGGGCGTAGCCTGCGCTTCCGGCTGTTGACGACGACCCTCCTCGTGGTCATCGTGGCGGTGAGTGTTACGGCTTTATTTGCCAGCGGGACGACGGCCAGGGAATTCCATCGCTACCTCCTGCTGGGCAATGCCGGACAGGCGCAGCATTTTAGCCTGCTCCTGGCCAGCGCTTACGGCGAGGCTCAGGCCTGGGAAGATATCCAGCCGCTAGTCGAGCAACTTGGACATGTTAGTGGCAATCAGGTGGTTTTGGCCGATGCCAGCGGCAGGGTGGTGGCTGACTCGGATCGAGAGCTGGTCGGTCAGGCCGTGGGAGCCGACTGGCCGGCGCCATCGGGCAGTGTCGTCGTGGCCGACGTGCCGGTGGCCGCGCTGTACCTCAACCCCCTGGCCGGACCTTCTCCCCTCGATCATAGTTTCCTGGCCGCGGTTAATCATTTCGTCCTGATCGGCGCGTTGATGGCCGGGGCCATCGCGGGGCTGGTGACGCTGGTCCTGTCGCATCGTATCGTTCGCCCCATTGAACTGTTGACCGCCGCCGCCCGGCGGATGGAAAGGGGCGATCTGACGGGGCGGGTCAGTGTCAGGTCAGACGACGAGATTGGCCAGTTGGCCTCCGCCTTCAACGCCATGGCCGACGGCCTGGCCCGGCTGGAGCAGTTGCGCCGGCAGATGGTGGGTGACGTGGCCCACGAACTGCGGACACCCTTGACCAACATCCGGGGCTACCTTGAAGCAGCGCGGGATGGGCTGGTCAGGCCCGATCCGGCCCTGGTGGATAACCTGTACGAAGAGGCGATGTTGCTGAACCGGCTCGTAGACGACTTGCAAGAACTGGCCCTGGCCGAGGCTGGGCAACTGCACCTGGAGTGCCGCCCAGTGGATGTAGGCGAGGTGGCCCGAACGGCCACTCAGGCGATTCGCCCCCAGGCTGAAGCGGCCGGCTTGGAACTGTCGCTCGATCTACCGTCTGACCTGCCACCTGTTGTGGTTGACCCGCACCGAATAGGGCAGGTGTTGCGCAACTTGCTCAACAATGCCCTGGAGTTCACGCCGCCTGGGGGGCAGATCACTCTGACGGCCCGGCTGGATGGGAGTTGGGTCTGCCTGGAGGTGGGCGACAGCGGGCCGGGTATAACCTCGGAGCAACTGCCGTTTGTCTTCGAGCGTTTCTACCGGGCCGACCCCTCTCGGGCGCGGGCCACTGGCGGAGCCGGATTGGGTTTAGCGATTGTCAAACAACTGGTCGAAGCGCATGGCGGGCGTGTTTGGGTTAAAAGCACGCCGGGGACCGGCGCCTGGTTCGGTTTTACGTTGCCGGTAGCCTGATCATCACCCTAACTTCTTATCGTTACGGTTCTGGCCGTGATTGCCAGTTGGTTCCTGGCCCAAAAGACCACCCAGACCCGTGTGCGCGAGAGTTTGGCTTACGTCTAAGGGTGCCATTCGACATCTGACAGATTGTTCATTGCTGGCAATCGCGCAGTTCAGCTCACTTACAATTCTGTGATAAAATCAAGGATATTTACGTGCCTAAGTTCGGGGTTGGGCCGCAGCCCACATGGACTTCACAGCCCCATATCACGCAGTGCTTGACGCCCTGCATATCCTTATGGAGGTAACATATAATGACCGAGAACACACCCGTGACTAACCCCAAGCAAAGCCTCTTGTTGGTTGCAAGTAGCAGCGTTCTCCTTGCTGTCCTTGGAACCTTCGGTGTGCTCTTTTGGGCAGGCTGGCTCACCCCACCACCCGCCAACCAACAAGCCATGGTTCACGATATGGGTCCCCAGGTAATGCCCTTTGATTTGAGCCAAACCACCCACATTTTCGAGATGACGGAAAGTGGCGGTATCCAGCAGGTCATTGCCAAAAACCCAGGTGACAACGCGCAGATTAGCCTCATCCAACAACATCCCCAACACGAAGCCATGCGATTTAGCGCCGGCGACTTTTCCGATCCAAGCTCACTGCACGGCGGTGATATGCCGGGTGTAAAGGAGCTTGCCAGAGGCGCAGCACAGCTAAAAATAGAATACATGGCCCTGCCCAATGGGGCACAGATTACTTTCACCACCCAGGATTTACAGATCATCACGGCCATCCATCGCTGGTTTGGAGCACAACTGTCAGATCACGGATCAGATGCCATGTATCGATAGAACGCGTGGACATATGGACGACGGTGTTCTGAAGCGTCTCTGCCTTCATAGCAAGTTGCCGCCCACCCACTCCATGGAGGCGATTGCCTTTCGCACCCGAAAATGAAGTCATTATACCAGCGGGCGATCTCTCATCGAAGCTGATGATTGCCTGTCCCGACGGCGAATGAACTCGAGACCGTTGGGCCGGGTATAAAGGCTTGGTTGTGTCCAGGCGCTCGTGACTTAATAGGCTGGCTACCTGGCCCGGGGGACACCGGCGTCAACCCGGTTCTTACGCCAGCTTAACACCCGTTCGTCCGCAAAATCGTACCGAATCGGCAATTGGTCATTCACCGCCTCGGAAAACATGGGACGTTGGTTAGAGCCATCGGCGCTCATCACCCAAATTTCCCAGCGGCCGGTGCGGTCGGTCAGGAAGGCAATCTGAGAGCCGTCGGGCGACCAGGCCGGAGAGACGTTGTTCCACGGCTTCGGATTGTCCGGCATGGCCGTCACCCACAGCGGGGTCTGGGTCAGGCGTACGCGGCCGCTGCCGTCGCCGTTCAGCCGGTCAATATCATAGCCGCCGTCGTGCTTGAAGGTTACGGCCAGGTAGCGGCCATCCGGCGAGAAAACCGGGGAACCGTCACCCACCTTGTCAGTCAAGCGGCGGCGGGATTTACTATTGACATCAACTTCCACCAGCCCCAGGCCGCCGTCAGAGATGATGCGCCAGGATTGGGCCGGATCCCAGGCCGGGCGGAAGGCGTACGTGCCGCCGTCCAAGTCTTCAAAGCGACCATCGGCCACATTGACCACCCGCAGACTCCAGTGGGGATCGGGTGGGAGGGTGTATTTCAACGTGGGAATACGCCCATCTACATGAACTCTGACCCCACCGGCATTGAGGGGGACCCGTGGGTTAGGGTCTTGGGTCAAATCAACCCTGACCAGCTTTTCCTCCAACCGGCCGCCCTGTTGGAAATTGAGCACAATCCGCGAGCCGTCTGGCGACCAATCCGGCCCTTTGGCCTGCCTGGTGAAATCCAGGATAGACCGCTCGTTGGCGCCGTCAATATTGATCAGCCATAGCGAGCCAGTCTCGCCCTGCCAGCGGGTGAAAGCCACGGTTTGCCCATCAGGGGACAGAACCGGATCAATACCGCTGGTCAAGCGGCGCAGACCACTGCCGTCGGTGTTAATGACCATAATATCCCCACCGCTGGCCAGTTGAAAGACCAGTTTGCCACTGCCGGCGTTGGTTGAGACACTGCTTAATTGACCCTGGGGAGCTGTCTCCGTCGCGGGAGAAGCCGGGGCAATGGGGGCAGCCGCCAGGGGCGCGTCAGCCAACGACCCGTCAACGACGGCCAGGTAAGTTAGGGCGACCCAGCCCTGCCTCCCATTGGCTGTTTTTACCAGCACCCAATCGCGGTTTTGATTGAGGCCCAGCACCGTCACCTCGTCAGCTTGCGCCAAAACGGCGAGACGTTCATAGGCCGCGCCCGGCCCCTGTCGCACATTCAGACCGGCGCTCTCCACCCGCGCCCTGACGACCGCCGGCGAGCTAGCGCCGGCCGGGTTGGCGATGGGCGAGGCCGAAACGGTCAGGGCAGCGGGTTGGGCAGCGTCTGATGGCAGACCGGCAGCATCGCTCGGCTCTACCCTGACCGGCTCCAGACCTGCTGGGGCGGCTGCCTCGCCGCTGGGCGCTGTCGCCGTCGGCAGAGTAAACTTGGGGAAGGGGGTGGGCAAGGGCGCAGGTGTTGCCGGCGGAGGCGTCGGCCAGGGGACAGAGTTGAGGAGCGGTAAATCTTCTCCCTCCCCGGCGGACTCATCGGCCGCGCCGCCAGTCCCCGCCAGATAGCCAGTCAAGGCAATTGCCAGGCTGAACACTATGGTTAAAGTCAATAATAGCTTTTTCATAGGAATATCCTCTTTCTTTCAAGTCGGTCAGTGGAACAGACTTTCCACGCTTCGCGTGTCCAGGCAGGTTAGAAAGCCTGCTCCACCAGTTATTTTCCCACCTCAACTTACCCCAGGCTCGGCTTGCGGCGCGGGCGGTTTGAGTGAGGCGGCCAGGCCAGGTTGGGGCGCTTCGCCTTCCGACACGGTGTACTCTCGCTTGGCCGCGCCAAAGATACGGCGTAGCGTGGCGGAGACCAGGCCGCCACCCCAATCCAGGAAGTTGTAAACCACCGGCACCAGGATCAGGGTTAGCAAGGTGGAGGAGATATTGCCGCCGACCACGGCTGCCGCCAGCGGTGCTCGCACCTCTGAGCCGGCGCCCTGGCCGAACAACAGCGGTAATAACGCAAAGACGATGGCGGCGGTGGTCATCAGGATGGGGCGCAGGCGCAGCCGGCCCGCTTCAACCAAGGCGGCCTTGCGGCTGTAACCCTGTTCCTGGCGCAGGATGTTGGTGAAGTCAACCAGCAGGATAGCGTTTTTGGTCACCACGCCGGCCAGCAGGATGATGCCCAGGATGGAAATCATGTTCAGGGTGTTGCCGGTCAGCCACAGCCCGCCAAAAGCGCCGACCAGCGTGACCGGCAGGCTGAACATGATGGCTAACGGATGCAGCCAGCTTTGGTACAACGCGACCAGGAGCATGTAGATGAGCACAATGGACAGGGCCAGGGCCGCACCCATCTGGGCGAAAGAGTCGCGCTGCCGCTCGGTGGTGCCGACAAAGTCATACCCATATCCGGCCGGGAAATCAACCTGCTTTTTGATAGCGGCTTCAATATCGTTGGCCACATCGGCGGCCCCGCGCCCGGCGGCGTCGGCCTTGATTTTCAGGGTGCGCTCGCGGTCGGTGCGGGTGATGCGGGCCGGCGCCTGGGTGTACTCGACGTCGGCCACCTGGTCCAGCCTGACCGGCTGCCCCCGGACGTAGCCCAGCGGCAGTTGCAGCAGTTGGTCCAGGTCGTTGCGGACGGACCCGTCCGTGCGTAAGGTGATGTCAATTTCATCCTGGCCTTCGGGTTGGTACTTACCCGCCTGGCTGCCGTTCACGGCCGTGCGCAGCGTCCCGGCAATTTGTCGGGGCGAGAGGCCCAGGTGCAGGGCGTGGGTGCGGTCAATCACCAGCCGGGTTTCAGGGGAACGAGCGGCGTCGCTGTTGATGACGTCAACCGCGCCAGGGGTCGTCCGCATGAGGGCGGCTATCCGGTTGGCCAGGTCAATCAGGACGTTCTGGTCCGGCCCGTAAACCTGAAGCTCGATCTGGCTGGCGCTGTTGCCCAGCAGCGAGGTGCGGGTCAAGTAGATGGTCGCCTCCGGCACCTCTTTCAGCAGCGGGCGCAGGCTGTTGATGATTTCGGTGGCGCTGCGCTCGCGCCTGGCCTTATCCACCAGGCGCACGGTGAGGAGGGCCAGATTGGGGCTGGAACTGGCCCCGGTCTGCAGATTGCTGGCCCCGGAGCCAACGTTGGTCAAAATCGCCACCGTTTCGGGCACGTTAGCGCGAATGATCTGCTCGACCTGGCGAGCCGCCTGGTCGGTAGCCTCCAGGTTGGTCCCGGCCGGCATCTCGATGTTGATCAGGAACTGCCCATCATCCTCGAACGGCAGGAACTCACTGCCGACCACCCCACTGACCACCAGGTAAATCCCGGCGGCCAGGGCAGCCACGGCGATGAGCACGGCCAGCGATTGGGTCAAGGCGTTGGTCAGCACCCAGCGCAAGACGGCGGCGTATTGGTTGGCCAGGGCGTCAAAACTGGCTTCCCAGCGGCGAATGAACCCGTTCCAGAGCCAGGTGATCGGGCGCAGGAGGCTGTCCGCCCCTTTGCGCCAACCCGTAGGCGGCGTTTCTGGCTCACTTTCATCTTTCAGCCAGCGCGAGGCCAGCAGTGGAGTGAGGGTAAAGGAGACGAACAGGGACAGGAGCGTGGCCGTGGCGATGGTGATGCCGTAGGAGCGGAAAAACTGGCCGACCAGGCCGGAGGTGAAGGCCACGGGCAGGTAGACCACCACGTCCACCAGGGTGATGGTAATAGCCGCCAGGCCAATCTCGGCGCGGCCGTCGAGAGCCGCCTGCCAGGGATTCTTGCCCTGCTTCAGGTGGCGCTCGATATTTTCGAGCACCACGATAGAGTCATCCACCAGAATACCGATGACCAGGGTCAGGGCCATCAGGGTCAGCGTGTTCAGGCTGAAGCCCAGCGCCCACATCACCAGGAAGGTGGAGATGATCGAGGTCGGAATGGCCAGGAGCACGATGAAGGTGCTGCGAATGGTGTGCAGGAAGAGCAGCATGACCAGGCCGGTAATCAGAATGGCCAGGGTCAAATCTTCTTCCACCGCAGCCACCGACTCGCGGGTGAAAGTAGAGTTATCAATGACGACGGTCATTTTGGCCCCGGCCGGCAGCCTGGCGTTGAGTTCGGCCACGGCCTGGCGCACCTCGTCGGCCACCTGGATGGTGTTGGCGTCGCTGGTTTTGACGATGGTGATATTGACCGCATCCAGGCCGTTGTAGCGCACGATTTTGCTTTTATCGGCCAAACCTTCTTGCACCGAAGCCACGTTGCGCAGGTAAACCAGTCCCCGGCTGCCGCCGGTGGCGCCGGTCAGGCTGCCGCTGACGATGGTGTCTTCAATTTCCTGAAGATTGCTAAATTCACCGACCGAGCGAACCGAACTTTTCTGGCGGCCCGCCTCTATCGAGCCGACCGGGAAGGTCACGTTGTCCAGGGTCAGCGCCTGCCGCACCGATTCCAGGGGCAGGCCAAAGGCCGATAACCGGGCCGGGTTGGCGTAAACCTGGATTTCCCGGTCGCGCCCGCCGGAGACGTTGACCGAAGCGACCCCCGGCACAGTTTGCAGAGCCGGTTTAATATCGTTGTCGGCGATTTCGAAGAGGGCGTCCTGCCCCTGCGGCCCGCTCAGGGCAATCTGCATGATCGGCGTGGCGTTGATGTCGGCTTTGATAATACTCAGTTCCTCGGCGTCGTCGGGCAACTGGCTGCGGATGGTCGCCACCTGGCGTTCCACGTCAATGGCGGCCTGGTTGCCGTCGGTACCCTCGACAAAAGCTAAGACCACCACGCCATAGCCCTCGTTGGCTTGAGCGGTGATGCGGTCAATGCCGGAGATGCCGGCCACCGCGTCTTCAATCGGTTTGACCACCAGGTCTTCCACATCTTCCGGCGAAGCGCCGGGGAAGACGGTCACCACCGTCACATAGGGCAGGTCAATCTTGGGGAAGCGGTCTACTTGCAGCAGAGTAAAAGAGCGGTAGCCAATGACCACCAGCCCCAGGATAATCATGAGCATCGTTAGCGGCCGGCGAATGGCCAATTTTGTCAGTCCCATTGTCAGTCCTTCTTTCTGTATGATAGTTATGTATGACGTGGTGCGTGGTGCGTGTTCCGTTAGTGATTGTCAAAGAATAAGTTCCCTCAAGTTCCTACGAGTTCCCAGGGAACTAAGGGAACTTGTAGGAACTCAAATTAATTTACGCACCACGCACCACGTTTCACGTTTCACGTTTTACAAACCGGTCTCCACCTTCACCCTGGCCCCATCCGTCAGGTTGGGCTGTCCGGCAATCACGACGGTGTCGCCCGGTTTCAGGCCGGACAGAATTTCGATGCGGTCGCCGTTGACGAGGCCGGTGCTGACGCGGCGCTGCTGCACGGTGTTGTTGGCCTGGACGACAAACACCGTCTCCTGGTTGTCAATCAGGGTGACGGCGGCGCGTGGGGCCAAAAGCGCACCTGGTTTTTCATTGACCAGAATGGACACATCGGCGTACATGCCGCTGCGGAGCAACTCGGTCTGGTCCAACGGCGTCACTTTGACGGCAAAGGTAAAGGTGTTGGTATCGGCCGCCGGGGCGACGCTGCTGACCAGGGCCGGGAACTCCTGGCCGGGATAGGCCACAATCCGCAAGCTGGCATTTTGACCCTCGGCAAGCTGGGCGATGCGGCTTTCTTCCACGTTGACCAGGACTTCCAGGTCCCTGGAAACGAGCTGGATCACCGCCGTCTCGGGTTTGACCATGCTGCCCTTGCGGACATTAACCTTAGCCACCAGGCCGTCGAAGGGAGCTTTAATGGTGGTATCCCGCAACTGGATGCGGGCCTGGGCTACGGCGGCCTCGGCCTGTTTGACGCCCGCCCGCGCCATATCAAAATCCACCGGGCGGAAGGGGTTTCGGGCCAGGTTCAAACTCAGTTGAGCCTGCACCAGTTGCGCCTTGAGCGGGGCCAATTGGGCCTCGGTCGGGTTCGTTTTCAAATTGTAGGCCGATAGGGCCGTCTCGTAGGTAATGGTGGCCTGTTCTAATTGAATAGCCTGGGGGGTCTCACCGACCTGCCCGGCCCAGGCGATCTTATCGTACTCGGACTGGGCGCGACGCAGGGCGGCCTGGGCCCTGGCCATGTCGGTGGCGGCCGTGTTGCGCTCGTCATCGCTGATATTGGTCGCATCGTTCAGAGCGGCCTGGGCCACGTCCAGCGATGATTGGGCCGCGTTAAGCTCTTCTGGGCGACTGCCTTCCTCCATTTTAGCCAGCTTGAGTTGGGCGATCTCCAGGTTGGCTTCGGCCTGGTCCAATTGCGTGGCGAAAAGGTCAGACTCAATGATGGCGATGGGGTCGCCGGCCTTGACCTCGTCGCCCACCTCCACCAGCACCGCTTCGATCCGGCCGGAGACACGCGGGGCGAGGTTTACCTCGTCTTTGGCTTGAAGCACGCCGGCGTAGTAAAAGACCTGGGCTATGTCGCCGGTTTGAACGGTCGCTACCTGAACGGGGACGGCCGTCGCTTCAATCGGGGCGGCCGTCGTTTCGGCCGATGGGCTGGCCTGGGCCACCGGTCTACCCAGCAGGCCATAAGCGCCGAGCAGGGCTGCGCCGACCAGCAAGACCAGCAGCGTGAGGGATAATCGTTTCCTCCCGGTACTCTTGGGATTCTCAGTCTCGGTTGTCATTGTCGGTCAATCTCCTTTGTTGATTTGGTCAGGTATCCTGAACCAGGACGAACAGGATACGGACATTTTTCTATCTTCGGGTTAGGGTACCAGAAATTGGGTTGCGGGCACAGGGCTGTGTGGCGGGTTCCGGTGCGAGCCTTTTGACCGGTAGGGGGACAGGCAATTTGGCGGGTAAGAATCAAAAAAGCCCACTCGGATGAGTGGGCCGGTCAGGAAAATGAGGGGCAAACGATTATTTGCCCCGCTATTGGACTTCAATAAAATATGATATATGGAGTGCTCGGTCAGGATTGCCAAATCCTGACCAACCAACGGGGATTTGCCCCTTCGAGCGTTTATATGCCAAATAAGGAGCAACACCAGGGTTAATGAAGCGGCCCGGTTCTTACCGGGCGGTGACCGTTTCCGTCCGGGATCACCACCAGGCAATTGACGACGTCAATCACGCCGGGAACGCTGCGGGTCACGGCTTCGGCGGCCATTTGCTGCCTTTGATTCAAAACCGGTCCGCGCAGCGTCACCACCCCGTTGAACGATTTGATCCGCACCACCTCGGTGGAGAGACCAACTTGGGGATGCCGGGCCATAGCGCGAGCGACGGCCCCCTCGATGGTGGGGTCATCCCGCAGTTCATTGCGAACTGACCTCACCCCCTCTACTGCTGCCGCCAATTTTTCGGCCATTCCCCGCTGCCCGGCCCCGCAGACCGCGCCCCCCAAGGTCACAACCCCATCATTCACTTCCACTTCAATCCGGGGTTTGGTTGAGTGCAGCGTGTCATAACTACGGAAGGCTTCGTATATCTTGGCTCTGATGTCGGCGTCGGTGTGGTGGCCGTTGCGGTTGGCCCATAGCTTATCGAAGATCACGGTCTCATCCCTCCGTTACCCACCCAGGGTCTGTATCATCACGAATCGGCACTGGAGTGAGTTGATAAACGCGGCGAACGGTCGGCAAGGTAGCCGTTGCCCAGATGATGAGTATAATCGTCAGTATAATCGTCATGACTTTTCTCCAGAATAAATTATACCCTTATGGTATCACGCTATCCGGCCGCTGAACAGGGTTATTTAGACCGGAGTTACCCCCGCCGTTTGGCCCGTTGAGATTATAGGTGGAATCACCTAGTGGTCGAAGATCATCTGTACCGTAACCCCCGCGAGGATGCCGAGGGGTAGACTGAAGCCCGGTAAACGGCAGAAGTGGACGGAATTTGCGGCAGTGACGCCATTTCAACTTGAGTGACACCTCCGGTCACTAAGCTAATTTTGATTTGACTTAAAGCGACTTGTATAGTATATTATTATCGGAATCCGATAACGGTAATTGATAATGATGCCTCTACTACAGAAAGGTAACATCCTATGGAATATCTACTCGTCTGTTTCGTGGCTATGGCCGTATCGGCGTTGACCCTCTTCTCCGGATTTGGCCTGGGAACCGTGCTGATGCCGGTATTTGCCCTCTTTTTTCCCGTGCCCGTGGCTGTGGCGGCTACCGCCGTCGTTCACCTGGCCAACAACCTGTTCAAAGTAGCCCTCCTGGGCCGGTGGGCTAATTGGTCCATCGTCGGCCGATTTGCCCTGCCCGCCGTTGTAATGGCTATGGTTGGGGCCGCCCTGCTCACCCTGTTTGACCGTCTGCCTCCTCTGGTCAGCTATCAGTTGGGGGATCAACCCCATCAGGTCAGTGTAATCAAGCTGGTGATTGCCCTGGTTATCATCGCCTTTGCCCTGTTTGACCTACTGCCCCGCTTCCAGGACGTGGCTTTCGATCCCAGATACCTGCCGCTGGGTGGAATGCTCTCAGGCTTCTTTGGCGGGTTATCCGGGAACCAGGGCGCGCTGCGGTCGGCTTTTTTGATCAAAGCCGGTCTGGATAAGGAAGCTTTTGTGGGGACCGGGGTGGTGGCAACCGTGCTGGTTGACGTGGCCCGCTTGTTGGTCTACGGGCTGGCTTTCTATACGACCAGTTTTACTCAGTTGGGGAGTGGCGTGCTGGGGCTGGTTTTAGCGGCGACACTGGCCGCGTTTGTGGGCGCTGCTTTAGGCCGGCGCTGGCTGAAAAAGGTCACCTTGCGCACGGTTCAAGTCATCGTCGGGGTCGGGCTGATTCTCCTGGGCTTCGGGCTGGGGACCGGCTTGTTATAACAAACAATAACCGGATTGAAAAAGAAGACTATTTGCCATACCTGCACCCTCAAACTGATCACCCCGACCTACCGGCGTGCGCCGCTCTTCCGGCTGGTTCGTGAACCCCTCACGTGGGGGATGCGCGGTCTGGCCTGGATTCACCGGATCGATCCGGTGGAATACGAGGTGCAACATGGAAGAGAATTTTGTGGTAACCGAAGCAACGTTTAGAAGCATTTTAGCCACTTTATACATTATTGGCGGAGCGATTAGAACCTACTACCGCCTGAAAGTGAGAGATGTTTCGAGACGGTTGGAAGGAATTTGGACGGTGATATGGCGCAATGTGTTCGCCTTTTCCGGGGCCATCGCGGCGTTGATGTGGCTCGTAGATCCTCAATGGATGCAGTGGTCTGCCCTCTCATGTCTGCCAATGAAGTTACGTTGGCTGGGAGTAGGTTTAGGCGTCGTGGGTATTCTGCTGGGCTTCTGGGCTTATCGAACGCTCGGTGAAGCTTTTACAGATACGATCGAGGTCAAACAGCCGCCTACACTGGTGACAAGTGGACCGTATCACTGGATCAGGCACCCCATGTACGTGGCGCTCTTTTTCATCAGAGGCGCCTTTTTTCTTTTGTCAACCAACTGGTTTATTGGGCTTGTTGGTCTGTTAGAAATTACCATTGTGGTTAGTCGAGTTAGGCGGGAAGAAGCCCTCTTGATCGAAAGGCATGGCCCTCAGTATCAGGCCTACATGGCTCGCACGGGTCAATTTCTACCCCACCTGGGAGGCCAAAAAGCATATCATCGCCCCAATGTTCAGGCCCGGTAGCAGCCTCTGCTTGCAAGAGTGCATTTTTAATGAAGTCATTGGACAAAAACGCCACCCCTGAAGGGCAAATCTCGTCCCACGGCAACCAGGTAGCCACAAGTGTAAATTTGACGGATCCAGGCGACGAAGCTATTATCTCACACCGATAACGGATTTCGTTAATATGTTACGTGATTTCTTTCTTGGTTTTATCAAAATCCACATTCTTCACCACGCCGAGCAGGAACCGGTGTTCGGTCTGGCGCTGATCCAGGAATTGGCCCGGCACGGCTACACCCTCAGTCCCGGAACCCTGTACCCTGTACTCCACAGCCTGGAGAAAGACGGTTACCTGGCATCTGAAGAGCGCGTGGTGCAGGGGAAGGTGCGGAAGTATTACAGCCTGACGGAAGCGGGAAGTCGCGCCCTGGTTGAAGCCCGCCATAAAATCAAAGAGTTGGTGGACGAAGTATTGGCAGGACAGAGGCCAGCCACGCTGGCTGACTTACCGGGTTCTGGCGAGGGAGACGCGGACGGATGAATAATAACCAGGGCGCAAACAAGCCGTGAGGCTACTCCTGGATTCGGCTCAAGGACTGGGGGGGGAAGTCCCTGCCTGAAAAAAGCAGGGAGCCCGGAAGGACCGATGGGGCGCTGAGTTGAAACACCTTTAACGATGTTGCATTTCCTTACTTTAAAACTTACTTCCGCACGGGATATGCTATGGATACAAAAACTCAATCCTCTCTGGGGGAGGTTATTCGCCTCTTTCTCCGCTTAGGCTTCACGGCCTTTGGCGGTCCCGCCGCCCACATTGCCATGATGCACGATGAAGTCGTGGTGCGCCGGCGCTGGCTGGAGGAACAACATTTTTTGGACCTGGTCGGGGCGACGAACCTGATCCCCGGCCCCAACTCCACCGAGATGGCGATCCATATTGGCTACGACCGGGCCGGTTGGCGAGGACTTATAGCCGCCGGAGTCTGCTTCATTCTGCCGGCTACTCTCATCGTGGGCCTCCTGGCCTGGGCTTATGTGGCGTATGGTCGGACGCCCCAGGGCGAAGCCCTGTTGTATGGGATCAAACCGGTCATCATTGCCATTGTGTTGCAAGCCTTGATCCGCCTGGGACGGACAGCCATCAAAGAGCTTCTTTTTGCGGGGATCGGGGTGGCAGTGCTGCTGCTGTATCTCTTCGGGGTCAACGAACTGCTCTTGCTCTTTGGCGGGGGCCTGGTGCTCGTCGTCCTCCAGGCTATCCGGCAGGCACCAGGGTGGAGCGGTCTCTTCCTCCCTTTGATCGGGGTGAGCGGGCTGGCCAGGTTGGTTGAGTCAACGCCGGTTCGGCTGGACCAACTCTTTTTCATTTTTCTGAAAATCGGAGCAGTCTTGTACGGCAGCGGCTATGTTTTGCTGGCCTTCTTGCGCAATGACCTCGTGGTGCGGTTGGGCTGGCTGACCGACCAACAGTTATTGGATGCGTTGGCGATTGGCCAGTTTACGCCGGGGCCGGTCTTCACCACGGCCACCTTTATCGGTTATGTCTTGGCCGGCGTTCCTGGGGCGATCCTGGCTACGGTTGGGATATTTCTGCCTTCCTTTTGCTTTGTGGCGCTGCTCAACCGGATTGTACCGTATCTGCGTCGTTCCATCTGGACGGCTGTTCTGCTGGATGGGATAAACGTGGCCGCTCTGGGCTTGATGGCGGGCGTAACCTGGCAGCTCGGCCAGGAAGCCATTGTGGATGGGCTGACCCTCCTTTTGGCGGCAGTGGCGATGATCGTGCTGTTCCGTTTCAAGCTCAACTCAGCCTGGCTGGTGCTGGCAGGGGGTATCGTCGGATTAATTGGACTTTATATCGGGTAGTTCATTTTTCTGTATTGTCTGGTGGCTGCTGGTCGCCTTGTTAGGAGTAGAGCTACCACGCCGATAGAGGCAAAGGTGATCGGAATAATCTCAAGTGGACTTAGCCAGCTCCTGGTAACTCAGAAGGGGGAAGTTCCTGTCGAAACGAAAGGCGCGCCCAATGGTGAAACTTATCTATACCTTGCTTGGATTGATAATCACCCTAATTATTGCCAGCCTTTGGTGGCGTTGGGCCAGCCGCCGGCAACAGTTGCCTTGCCCAGCCTGGTTGGCCTGGTTTCTTGATAATCCGGTCATTGAGGTTATTGCCGGTACACAAGCCACACTTGACCGAATTGGGTTGCGCTCAGGCGAATATGGGTTGGATGTGGGGTGCGGCCCAGGACGCTTGAGTATTCCGGCGGCCAGGCGGGTCGGGCCAGCGGGTACAGTTGTAGCGCTGGACATTCAACCTGAGATGTTGGCTCACCTCCACCGGAAAATCGAGCAAGCCGGTATCACGAACATTGTCACCCACTTAAGCGACATCACGACCGATGACAATTTGCTCCCAAACAGCTTTGATCGCGCCTGGTTAGTGACGGTACTGGGTGAAATACCAGACCGTCTTGCTGCCCTTCAGAACCTCTATCGTATTCTTAAACCGGGGGGCACTTTGTCTATCACCGAAATTCTAGGCGACCCGCACTATCAGACCCGTAGTACGGTGTTAGGTTTAGGCAAAACTGCTGGTTTTGAACCTGCACAGTATTGGGGAACATTCCTGGCCTTTACTCAAAATTTCACCAAAGTATAACCATTAATCCCTCCCTGATGGCGGCACAACTAGGTGATTGGGCCGCATGATTACCAGGTATATTAAATGAAAGTAACCCTCCTGCTCATCCTCTCAACCTTATATTTAGCCGCCTGCCAACCGACGCCCGCTCCCCAATGGCGTTGGGAACGGGTTGAAGCCGGTTTACCTCGCCAGGCTATCGTGACCTCGGTCGCGGCTAACCCGTTAGACCCTAATCACCTGTGGGCCGGTTACTATGCGGCAGGCGGCCTGGCGACCAGCCTAGATGGTGGGCAAACCTGGACGCCCACCGTCGAGGGTCTGGGGGAAAACCCGGTGTTTAGCTTGTTAATCGTATCGCGAGGCAATGGGGTAGATGCGTGGGCCGCCACCCGCCAGGGCTTACGCCATAGCCTTGATGGTGGGGCCGGTTGGCAGTTGGATACAAAGGGGCTGCCCCATCAAGCGGTCTTTGCGCTGGCGGCCGATGCCACCGGGCGCATCTATGCCGGTCTGGATGATGGCGGAGTTTATACCCGGACCCCCGATGAACAGACGTGGCAGTCTCTTTCGACCGAGGAACCGCTGGCTTCAGCCGCCGTGCTCTCCTTGGCCGTATCATCGGATGGGCAGCGACTCTACGCCGGCACCTCGGCCCGCGGCGTGTTTGCCAGCCGCGATGGCGGAAAGACATGGTCGGCGGAATTTCCTGGGGCCTATGTGCCCAACCTGGCGCTGAACCCCAACGATCCGAAGCAGGTCATGGCGAGTTTAGGCCGGGAGTTGGCGCGGACCCGGGATGGCGGGCAGTCGTGGCAGACTCTGCCGGCGGCCTGGGTGCAAGCTGAGGTGGACTCGCTGCTGTGGCTGCCAGATGGGACGCTGGGAGTGGGCGCCAGTCAGGGCGGCCTCTATCGTAGTCTGGATGGCGGCGATACCTGGATCGAAGGGCGGGCCGGTTTGGCCGGCCGAGGCGGGGTCCTGGACCTGGAAAGAGCGGAGGACGGGCAACTTTTGGCCGGGACATGGGGCGGCGTTTACGGCAGCCGCGACGGGGGTGAGACCTGGCAAGAACTGGCCCCGTCTTTGGGTAGTCCGATGGCGCAGGTGCTGCTCAACAGGGCCGGCGAACTGCTGCTGGGCACGCAGGCGGGTTTGTTCCGCTGGCAGCCGGCGACGCGGAATTGGCTGGCACTGCCCACTGGTTTTCCGTCGGAGGGCGTCCAGGCGCTGGCCCTCGATCCGGCTAACCTGCAAGTCCTCTATGCCGGCACGTTGGCGGACGGTCTCTACCGCAGCGATGATGCCGGTCAGAGTTGGCAGCGTCTGCCCGCCTTGGGGGTGGGGATTCCGGGTTTGGCCATCGACCCGGCCGACAGCCAGCATTTGTACCTCTTGGCCGCCTGGGAACGGGTTTATGAAAGTCGCGATGGCGGCCAAACCTGGCAAGCCAATTGGAATGGGCTCGGCGAGACGCTGGAGACGGCCAGTATCGCCGTTGATGCGGCGACGAGCGGTGGTTCAACCGTCTATGTCGGGGCGGAGACCGGCCTTTATCGCAGCCAGAGGGGCCGGGATTGGGAACAGATCGCGCCCCTCTTAGCCGATCAGTCGGTGCTGGCGCTGCTGGTTCAGCCGCAGCCGTCCTTGATTGGGGGAAATTCAACACTCTACATCGGGGCGACGCGGGGGATCTATCGTAGTAACGATGGCGGCGCCAGCCTCCAATCCTGCACCTCTGAGGCGCCGGGCTGGGGGTGTGGCCTGGAGCAGATCTCGGTCACCGTCTTGTTAGCCGATCCCGCTCGACCTCAGCGCCTCTATGCCGGAACCGCCTATCACGGGGTGTACCAGTCGTTCGATGGGGGTTACACCTGGCACTCTATTGGGCCGGCAGAGTTGAACGGCGATCTCATCGCGTCGCTGGCCTGGGGGCCGGAGGGTGAATTGTTTGTGGCGGTGGAGAGCGGGGTCTGGCGGGGCGTAGCGGAATGAGCAGACGAGCGGAGGGGCAAGGGGGCAGGGGACTGCCGAGCGTGGAGCGCCTGGCGGAGGAGCAAGGGAGACCGGAAACATTCTCCAAACTCTCGATAAACCATACCCAACGCACGACGCATCAGTCCGAAGTCTCGCTTTGGGACATATCACGTTTCATCCATTACGTATCACCCTTCGGCACTCCCGTTGGTCGCAGGGCAAGCTGTTCCACGCTTCACCTGTTAATCCTTATCACCCTTTTGACCCTAATATCTTGTCGCACGAATACCACCACCTCTCCCCAGCTGGCGGTTCATACCATTCGCCCCGATGATCGGTCGCTGGCCATGGCTCAGGCTGCCGGATTCGATACGGTGGTCCAACTCTTTCCCTGGCGCGAAGTGGAGCCGACGCGGGATCAATTTCATTGGGAGATGACCGATCAGTTCGTGGCCGGGGCCGAGTATTACGGCCTGGATGTGGTCATCCGGCTCGACCAGCATCCGGCCTGGGCCAGCCAGGTTGACCTGGCGCTCAACGCGCCGCCGGATGACCTGCAGGACTACTACAACTTTGTCTATCGGGTAGCCGGGCGGTATCGCGGGCGGGTCAAAGCTTACATCATCTGGAATGAGCCGAACCTGGCCGTTGAGTGGGGTGGGCAGCGCCCCGACCCAACAGCTTTTAGCGAGTTGCTGAAGAAGGGATATCAGGCCGTCAAAGCGGCTGATCCCGAGGCCCTGGTTGTTTCGGCCGGCCTGGCCCCGACCAACAGCAACGACGCGACGGCGATAGATGACCGGCTCTTTTTGGCCGCGATGTATCAGGCCGGGGCTGGGGCTTACTTCGATGTGTTGGGGACTCATGCGTACAGTTTCGGGCAGGCCCCACATGTTTCCGAGAGCGACAGCAAGCATCCCGCGTTTCGCCGCCTGGCTGAGTTACGCCAGATTATGGTCGCGCATGGCGACGCTGGCAAGCCGGTCTGGATCACCGAGATGGGCTGGACCACCGAGCCGCCGGCCGACCAGGTGGATATCGGGGTGAGCCTTGAGCAGCAGGCCGACTACCTGGTGGCAGCCCTGGAAATGATTCGCCGTGACTGGGCCTGGGTGAAATTGGTCACGATCTGGAATCTATCCCGGCCCCAGCCAGGCGATCCTTTTGGTGGCTACAGCCTGCTCGACGCCTCCGGCGAACCGCGCCCGGCTTACGCCGCCTGGCAGCAAGCTGCCGGTAGTCGCGCCGGGCGCGGTCTACCCACCCCGATTCAGATGACTCCACCTAACCAGGTGTCCATTCTGGCTCCCGATGCGCTCATCCACCTGGGCGACTCGGTTCTGCCGCCTCCCTGGTGGCCGCTCTATGGCGGACATAATCCCAGCCTGGCCTGGATCGGCGGCTTCTACCTGAGCGACCCTGGTTCGACCGATTGGACCCTCTCCCTCGAACTGAGGCACCAAAACGAAGTGGGCAACACTATTCTGGTCAACGATGTCCCTCTCCCCATCAGTCTCCCTCAACAAGATTTCACCCGGCGCTGGCTGACGGTGCAATTCTCAGTACCAGCCTCGCGCCTGCGGCCCGGTTACAACGAAATAACCTTCACCAGCGTCCGCCTGCTGCCTGACGCGCAGCAGGATGGCTTTGTGTGGGATGATTTTGAAGTGCGGAATATCCGGTTGGTACGGGCAGGTGAAAACTTACCAGAAAGGACTTTCAATTCTGGGCAATGATTATCTATGGAAAGTGATCATAAGTTATGGAAAACTTTAAAATGCGTTTGGTATTGCAACTGATCTGGCTTCTTAAGCCCGGCAGCTTACGTGATCAGGGAATAAAAAATACCCCTTTTGGTTGTCGAAAATCGCCCATCCTCGTGTAGTGCCCCCTGTTGAAAAGTTGTATCCTCTAAGAAAGACCCAAGCTTTTACCAAGACAGGAGTGTAAAATGACAAAGCAACCCTTACCTTCGCCCAATGATATGACCACCCCCATCCATTACGGCAACCTGGACTACAGCAATCCCCACCAACAAGTCGTCCATCCCCGCTGGGCCGGTGGGGAAGTCGTTTGGTCAATCCCCTGCGGGCCAGTGGCTGTCTCTCCCGCCGAAACAAACATCGCCGATGAATACATTGTGGTCTATTCAATGGGCGGCGACAAGGGCAAACCGGAGAAAGTCAAGGGACAGTACACGATCTACGACACCAAGCCCGGCGATCCTGGTTACAGTCCCTTATGGCGGCACAACTATGTGATTGTGCCCCGTGATTACCAGGCGCAGAGTTTGCGTTCAAAAGACGATGTGTTGCGGAGTGGCTACCAACTTATCGAGACCGAGAAGATCACGAATTGACCGGTCTTATGAGTCAGACTGGCGTGACCAGTTTATCATTAGAAACCTGAAAAGGAGTCAAAAATGTTATTGAAACAAAATGTCGTGGATGCCCTGAATAAGCAAGTTGTCGAAGAATTTAGCGCCGAAGGGCAGTACATTGCCATCGCCCTTCATTTCGATGGTGAAACCCTGCCGGAACTCTGCCAATATTTCCATGCTCAGGCCAAAGAAGAGCACATGCACGCCATGAAGATTCTGCAATATCTTCGCGATGCTGGCGGCCAACCCCTTGTTCCGGCGACGAAAGAACCCAAGAATCATTTTGAAACCGCCCAGGAAGCGGTGGAGTTAGCCCTGAACCAGGAGCTAAAAGTAACCGACCAGATCAACCGCCTGGTTGACCTGGCTCAGAAAGAAAATGACCACCTGACCCGTGAATTTTTGCAGTGGTTTGTCATGGAGCAGTTGGAAGAGGTCACGACCATGACCGATTTGCTCAAGGTGGTCAAGCGAACGGGCGAAAACAACCTGCTGCTGGTCGAAGATCATCTGTATCGTAACCCCCGCGCGGATGCCGAGGGGTAGGCTACTGCGGTTCCTAAGTCGCAAGGCGAACGACCTTGTGTCTGCGCAGCAGATACACCAGCCACGGGAGCCCAATGATGAGCGCAGCCAAGCTGATCAGTTGGGCCTGGTTGAGACCAAGCGCGATGATTTCGTAAGAACTCCAGAAGGTGATGAGGAAACGCAGGCTGGAATAGAGCAAGAGATAGATGAGAAAGAGGGCGCCATCCGGCAGCTTTTTGTCTCGCCACCGCCAAAGCACGGCGAAGATAAACAGGTTCATGATAATTTCGTAGACCTGGGTTGGAGTGTAATAAACTCCCAACTGGGGGACCATCGCGCCGGGATTGGTGTAGGCCAAGCCAAAGGGGCCGCTCGTAGGTTTGCCCACTGCGTCACCGGTGATGATGCAGGCCACGCGCCCAATGGCCTGGGCCAGAACCAGGCCGGGGGCAACGGCATCCAGCAGGCGCGGGAGTCGCCAGCGCCGCTGCCGGGCCAGAATGATGCCGGCGATCAGGCCGCCGATCACACCGCCCCAGATGGCCAGGCCGCCCTCCCAGAGGTACAGGGCGCGAACAGGGTTAGCGGCATACTCGTGCGACCAGTGGTCCAGCACGTGGAAGAGCCGCGCGCCGAGCAGTCCACCAGGGACGATCCACATCGCGGCGTCGTAGATGTCCTCTTTCTTGAAGCCTTTGCGCTCGGCCTCGCGCGCTGCCAGCCACACGCCGACAATGACAGCGGTGGCGACGATGAGGCCATACCAGCGGATCATCAAGTGGCCGATGCTGAAAATAACAGGATCAATGCTAATTGTAATCATTCTCTTAACCTTCCCAAAAGAAATTGCCGGGGCGGTCGGCTTTGGCTCAACCGCCCCGGGGCGAGCTAACCGACCTAATGCTGATGGCCGCTGTGCGCTTGCGCCTTGCCGACGTACTTTTGTGGCTCTTTATCAAATGCTCTCTTGCAACCGACTGAGCAGAAGTAGTACGTCTGCCCCTGGTACTCGGATTTACCGGCGGCGGTCTTCTCGTCCACTTCCATGCCACAGACAGGGTCTTTGACCATTGTCTCACACCTCCTTTCATTGAAAGAATACGGCATACACCAGCACGCCCACGCCAAGCGTAGCCAATAACACCAGCAGAATCGCTTGCCCGATGGGATTGCTCACCATCATAGCCATCCCGTGCATTGGGCCCATTGTCATCGCCCCACCCGTGAAAAATAGATCGAGGATGACCAGCGTGACAGCGATGCCGATGCCGATCAACAATATTGTACCGATGTCCATCAGTTTCGCCTATTGAGACCTCAGTTCAGACTATTGGCCAGATAAATGACGGCCTCACCTGAAAGCAAGTTAGCGTCTGCCCAGTCCGATTGGGTAGTGTCCATCGTGCCGATCAGTAACAAGTTGGGTGGATAGGGAATGGGTTGGGTCAGGTGGACACCCGGTAAGCGTATCAGTTGACCGTGTTGGAGTTGCAACGCTATTTCGGAGAAAAAGCTGATCACCTCAGCCGGACTGATACGGGTCAGACAGGCAATATAGACGCGCTGCGCATTTTCCGGCTGGAGGGCCTCTTCGACCATGGCCAGGATTTTGGCGCTGTTGAACCGGGTTTGCGCCTGAGTAAAGAAGCCCACATCACCGCTTCGCCCGGCCCACCAGGCGTGACCCACCATCATCTGGCATTGCAGTGGATCGCCGCCGGTCAATACTTGTGCCAGACTTTGAACCAGGGCAATTTTGCCGCTCTGCGGTGGGCCGGCCAGGATAACTAGACGTCTGGCCTGTAAGGTGAGGTAAAAGTGGGTAATCAAGCGTGGATCCGCCCGGACGCCCGCTGTAGCGGCTACCTGGATCAAGCGGGTAATGATGTCGCTGCCACTATCGAGCTGGGCGTGGTAATGACCAGGAAGTAATAGATTTGGAGTGGTGGTCATCGTAACGAGTCCCGGCCCGTGAAAACTTTCCAGCCGCAAATGCCCCAGCAGATAGCCATCATCACCAGGAACAGGATGAAGGCCACGACAGCAGCCACCTTCAACCCAAAGAAGGGGATGACGAAGAGCGCTACCAGCGGCAGACAGCACAACCACAGCATCAGCGTCAGGGCCATTTCCTCCGAGTGAATCCTTCGCAGTTGCTTAAACATCTTGCCTCCCCAAGCTACTTGCCTCGAAGCTGGCGCTTGACCCGCGCCGTGACAATGGGCATGGTCACAATCATACTCAGCAGCCAGACCCAGACCGTCCCGCCCATCCGGGCCACCAGCGGATAGTCGCCCAGGCTGGCGGCCAGCCAGAAGAGCAGGGCCACACCCAGCGCAATTGGCAGATAAATTAAGGCGCTTTTTTGCGCTACTTCTCGCTCGACTTGTTCGTGTTCCATCAGATTCCTCCGGTTAAAGCCGGGGCAGGCTGGAGTCAGCCTGCCCCGGCTCAAGCAATAGCTTATGCTTCAACGTTGATGACGTAAATCAGGCCGCCCGGTTCGACATTGTTGTTGGTGACGTGATGCAGGACGTGACAATGGAAAACCCAGGTGCCGGGATTGGTGGCCGTAAACTCGATGTCGTAACGCTCACCGGGGTTGACGGCAAGCGTGTCCCTGGTCAGTTGGGCTGCTTCGGGCACAGGGTAGCCGTCCACCGCCACGACTTTGAAGGATGCTCCGTGCAGGTGCATGGGGTGGGTGAACTGCCCAATGCCGGCCAACCTCAAGCGCACGACATCGCCCTTTTTGACCGTAATACTCTGGGTCTCCGGGAAGGACTTGCCGTTGATGGTGAAATAGTTGGGTTCGGCCCCGGCCATGGGCATGGTCGGATAGGTCTCGCCATCCGGGCCAATGGTCCACTCACTCAACATCAACATCTCATCCACGTCCGGCTGCTCGTGCTCCGGACTCTTGGGATCAATGATGAAGGGCGCATACAGGCCGAGCATAATCTGCTCATCCGTATTGACGTGCGAGTGGTACATAAACGTGCCAGCGGGCGCAGCCGTGAACTCGTAGGTGAAGGTCTCGCCGGGTTCAATCGCCTTTTGGGTGAAGGGCGGTACCCCATCCATCTCATTGGGCACCGGCAGGCCGTGCCAGTGAATGCTGGTGGCGTCGGGCAGCTCGTTTTTGAGGGTAATCCGCACCTGGTCGCCTTCGGTCACCCGGATCATGGGGCCGGGCACGGTGCCGTTGTAGGTCCAGGCGGTGACGTAAACATCCTTGAGGATCGGCCAGCGGACAGGCCGGGCAGTCAGTTCAAAGACTTTGACCTCCCCATCCTGAGTATAGGCCAGCGGTTGGCCGCCCAAAGTTTCCGTGGCCAGGGGTACACCCTCGCTGGATACCGGGCCTTCCATCTTCATCACGCCCATGCCCTCACCCGTGTCCGCGTCTGCGCCGGGCATCTCGGTGGGGGTTATTGCGCCAGGCGTGGCCGTGAGCGCCGCCGTAGGCCGCATCATGCCGTCGTTCATCGCGTCTTTCTTAGCGTTGCCCGTGTTGCTACTGTCGCTCATGTCCATCCCAGGCATATTCGGATCCATCGTAGGTGCGGGCGTTGCCGGTGGTGTGGCCGCCGCCGCACCGCTGCAGGCCGAGACTAGCAAGGCCAATCCAATAATAATTGAAAAGATATTGAAGCGTTTCATGATAGTTAGAGTAACTCCTTTAAGTAAAGTTAATGGTTACGAAATGGACCGCATCAGATATAGGATATTTAGCGTTCCAGTTCCTGACGCATTCGCTCGTACTCTTCCTGGGTAATCCCGCCGGCCGCATAGCGGCGCCGCAGCACGAGGATGGCTAACTCCCTACCCGCACCACCTGAGGGAGTGACCATCCCACCCAGCCAGCGAGTCAGAAGGACTGTGCCAATAATCAGCGCGCTCCAGAAGGCAAGCATTATCAGCCAGCCGGACACCATCACCAGGCCCCAAGTCCAGCCACCCGTCCTGAGAGGCAGGCTGTATAGGCCAAAGCCCCAAATCACACCCGGCCCCATGATACCACCCAATAACAACGGGCCGATCAAGGTTATCAGAAGTAGCACGCCGAGAACGATCAAAAGTCGGCGATGGGTGGTGTTCATGGAGTTCTCCCCTTTCCCGATAATGAAGCTAGTCACCGCTCGCGATGGCCGCCTTTAAGCGGGTTCCCGATGCACTCGCGCCCCTCTGCGGCCTATCCTGCCGCCGGATAGAGGGCTTGAACCGTTTGAGTAATAAGGTGTTGAGCGTGACCGAGACCGAACTCACCGCCATCAGCGCCGCCGCCAGTTCCGGGCTGATGATGAGCGAGACAACCGGATAGAACAGGCCCGCCCCAACTGGGATGCCCAGGGTGTTGTAGACAAAGGCCCAGAACAGGTTTTGTTTGACCTTACGCATGGTCGCCTGGGCGATTTCCAGCGTCGTGACCACATCGCGGATGTCATCCTTGATCAGGATGACATCGCCGGTCTCCTTGGCCACGTCTGTGCCGGAGCCAATGGCCATACCGACATCGGCCTGAGCCAGGGCCGGGGCATCATTGACCCCGTCGCCAACCATCGCTACCTTTTTGCCGAGGGCCTGCAACTTCTTCACTTCCTCAGCCTTATCTTGAGGCAAGACTTCGGCCAGCACCCGATCAATGCCAACTTGCCGGGCGATGGCCTCGGCGGTGCGGCGATTGTCGCCGGTAATCATCGCGACTTCGAGGCCCAGCCGATGCAACTGTTGGATCGCCTCAACCGAATATTCCTTTAAGGTGTCGGCCACAGCGATTAACCCGGCCGGCTGGCCATCCACAGCGGCAAACATCACTGTTTTGCCATCACGTTCCAGGACCTCCGCCTGGCCGAGCAGCGGCGCAAAATCTACCCTCCGCTCGTGCATCAACTTGCGGTTGCCCAGCAGCACCATTTGCCCTTCTATAGTGGCCTCGATCCCATGGCCGGGGATAGAGTTGAATGACTCCGGCTCAACCAAGGCTAAGCCGCGCGCCTGCGCCCCCCGGACAATCGCCTCGCCAAGCGGGTGCTCACTGTTCTTCTCGGCACTGGCGGCCAGACGCAGCAGCCAGGAAGGGCCAAGGACATCCGTGACCGATGGCTCGCCTCTGGTCAACGTGCCGGTCTTGTCAAAGACAATCGTCTGTAGCTTACTGGCGTTTTCGATAGCCTCGGCCCCCTTAAAGAGGACACCGTGCTCGGCGGCTTTGCCTGTTCCGGCCATCATGGCGCTGGGTGTGGCTAGCCCGACGGCGCAAGGGCAAGAGATGACCAGCACCGTCACCGACAGCAGCAACGCAAAACCAAACACGCCGATCTCGCCCAGTTTGTAAGGCGATAGAATGAAGGCGCTATTGGGATCGAAGAACATCTGGTAGCCCAGGAAGAACCAGAAGACAAAGACCAAGATGGCCAGGACGTGGACGCCGAGGATAAAGTGCCCGGCCACCCAGTCGGCCAGCTTCTGGATGGGCGCTTTGCTGGCCTGGGCGTCTTCCACCAGCTTGATGATCTGGGCCAGGGCCGTGTCTTTGCCGACCTTGGTGGCCTCGAACCTGAAGGCGCCGGTCTTGTTCAGCGTCCCGCCGATGACCGCATCGCCGCTTTTCTTCTCCACGGGCATGCTCTCCCCGGTCAACATTGACTCATCTACCGCCGAGTAGCCCTCTTTGACCAGGCCATCCACGGGGATGCTCTCACCGGGGCGCACCAGCAGCAGGTCGCCGACCTCAACCTCCTCTGCCGGGATTTCTTCTTCCTGCCCATTCCTGACCACGCGGGCCAGCTTGGGTTGAAGTTTCATCAACTTTCGGATAGCTTCGGAGGTTCGGCCCCGCGTGAGCGCCTCCAACCAGCGGCCCAACACAATGAACCAGGTCAGCAGAGCGGCGCTTTCAAAGAAGGTCGCCCCTTCACCGCCGAAGCCGGCGGTGGGGAACAGGGTGTTGATCACGGCGATGCCGTAGGCTGCGCCAATACCGGTGGCGTACAGCAGGTTCATATCGGTAACGCCATGCCGCAGACCACGCCAGGAGTTGGTGAAAAATTGGCGACCAGGCCCCAAGACAATGGGCGTGGTCAACAGGCCTAGGACCCATTTGTATGATAGCCATTCCGGCACATAGGCTTTGAAGGGGCCAAGCATGTCGTAGAAGGTGCCGATCATCACCAGCAGGCCGATGATCCCGGCGATGAGCAGATTTCGGCCCTGGCGCTTGATTTCCTCTTCTCGCGCCTGCCGTTCTCGATCGAGCGCATCCGTGCCGGCGCTGCGTTCCTGGGCCTCGTAGCCCACCTCACGCACCGCTCGCTTCATCGCCCCAGCCGTGACCACGCCGGGAATATAAGTGACACGGGCGGTGCCCAGGCCGAGGTTGACCACGGCGCCGGTGACGCCGTCGAGTTCGCTCAGCGCCCCTTCGACGTGAGCGACACACGAGGCACAGGTCATCCCGCTTACCTCCAGGGTGAGTTCGGCAGTGGGCACGGTGTAGCCGACTTCGGCAATGGCCCGGGTCAGGTCGGATAAGCTGACCCGGCTGGGATCATAAGCCAGGCTGGCTTTGTTGGTACCCAGATTGACGGCGACGCCGGAGACACCGGGTAGTTCTTTGAGCGCGCCTTCGACATGCGAGACGCAGCCGGCGCAGGTCATGCCCTGGACGGGCAAACTCAAGGGTTTAACAATGGCACTCATAGCAACTCCTTTTGGTTCAATGGCGGCTGAGAACCGCCGAGTAGGTGATAAAGTGAGATAACTTCAGCTAAAAATTGTTCGCGGGTCGTTGCGTCCGCGTTCTCGCTCAATATGTATTCGTTCAGACAGACGGTCAGGTGATGTTGCACCACCAGGCGGTTGATTTCACGCAGGGCGGCCTGCACAGCTAATGTCTGGTGGACAACGCTCTGGCAGTCAACGCCCTGCTCGATCATTGCCGCAATACCGCGCAGATGGCCTTCGGCACAGTGGAGGCGATGGATCAGTTCGGCCTTGCCGTTGGGCCAGTCCCTTAGCATTGGCAAACCTCGGTCAAGGAGGGGGTCGAGTCCGGGTAGACTAATGCAGTTTCCTTCAAGGCGGCCATGACCTGCCGGGCGAGATGCGGGTCCGGCTGCGTCAGCGCGTCCTGGACGAGGCGCAGGCGGGTTTGAGCATCGTAGCTATGGGCAGTGATGACCACCGGTCCGGCGGCGGCGCTATAGACCAACAGCACCACAAACTGACAGGTGCAGTGGGTCGTGCCGTGATAGGGACAGGCACAGTCGCCATGCGCGGCCAGCGCCGCGCGGAGATCGAAACTGCGCAAGACCCGGTAGCCCTGCCGGGTGAGGAGGGCCGTGACGGCTTGGGCGGCGGTTTCGCTATCAGCGTTAAATACAATACTGTCGTTCATCATATTCACCCTTGTCTGTAGTATAATCGGGATTGGCTCCATATTGCAGCGTCGAATGGCGGGCACGGATACACGCCAAATTGCCTGTATTGTGGATAGCGCCTCTCGAGCACAATCAGCCTCCGATCTCAAACCCAGCCAAGCTGCCCATTCACCCCCGGCTGCGCAGCAGGGCGAAGCCGGCAGCAACGCTCAACGCAATCAAAATGCCAACGACGACGATTTGGCCGCTGGGTTTGGTTCGACCAATGAGATGAGGCTCACCGCTCGGCTCCTGGACTGTGGCCGGGCCGGCGCTGGCCTCAGTGGTCGGCGCGGTGACGGTCAAATCGGCGGTCGCCGTCTCGCCTTCTTCGGTCGCCGCCTGCACCAGGTATGAACCGGGCGCAGTCTCGGCCGGAATGGTCAAGCTAACGGTGAAGCCACCTTCCTCGCCTTCACCCGTCACCGTCGCCTCGCCCAACGGAACAGACCCGGCCGGGCCTTCGAGGGTCAGCACAAAAACCTCCCCCGGTTCCATCTCAGTGCCGGTGATCGTGATAGCGCCGCCCGCGGCGACCACAGCCGGATTAACCGCAATGACCGGCTCGCCGTGCGCCAACACTACACCTGGCAGCATGAGGGCCAGAGCAGCCACGACAATCAAACTGGGAAGTAGATATATTCTTCTCATGGGAAAACTCCTACTATTCAAGATGGGCCGTGACTGGCTGCACGGCGGCCACCACACCGCTAACAACAATAACCACCAGGATCAGGCCGGTGACGATCAGCAGCCACTTGCGCCGAGCCGGACTCAGGTAGGGGCTATGATCAACGATTGGTACCAGGGCCAGCAGGACGCCCAGGATCGCCGGAATGATCAGCAGTGCCCGCGACCCCCAGGCCTCTTCGGCCGGGAACAACCAGATAAACATCCACCACGGCTTGGTGATCTCCACGCCCGCTACACCGGGCTGACCCAGCGACGCAGGAAAGATCAGGCTGAGCAGCAGGGCCAGGGCCAACACGAACAGGCCATAGCCCATCATCCGCTGCAAATGAACACTGAAATGCGACTCGCCTTCGCCAGCGGTCGCGTGTGAGACCGCGTCCGGGGTGACTTTGGGCGAGATGCCGTGCTGTTTGATCAGATAAATATGGGCCGCGATGAGCAGGCCAAAGAGCAGCGGCAGGATCGTAATGTGAGCGTTGAACAGCCGGGTAAGTAGTGGCACGGTACGGCTGAACTCGGCCGAGAACCACGTCCCAAGCGAACCGATCAGCTCGGCTGCCTCTTTGTTGTGCTGCAACGCTTCCAGCCCTTCCTGATCGAACTTCAGCACCGAACCGGTGAAGACCAGACCAAACGTCACCGCCAATAGGCCGAGGCCGAAATACCAGTTGATCTCGCGGGGACGCTTGTACGAGCCGGTGACCAGCACCCGCAGCAGGTGCAGCAGGACGGTCACGGTGACGATTTGCGCCGTCCAGAAGTGAATGGAGCGCACCAGGTCGCCCAGGGGCGCGCCGGTGATGATATAGACCACGCTCTGATGCGCGTCGGCCGGATGGGGGTGATAGAACTGGGCCAGATAAATACCGGTGATGAAGAGGATGATGAAACCGGTGAAGGTGATGCCGCCCAGCAGGTAGGGCAACGAGTTGGCATGTTCGGGAACAGCATAGGCGATTCCTTTCAATCCCAGTCGCTCTTCCAGCCATGCGCCCAGCCCTGAACGGGGGGCAGGTTGAACAATGCTTGCCATAGATCAACTCCTTTCTGTAATCCAGCCAGCTTACGGTCAGCCGACTGGTGTACCTATCCAGGTTAATCCTGGTGCTTATATTGCTATTCAAGAGTATATTCCTGGAAGACCATGAACTGTAGCGCCTAATGGCGCGTTTTGTCCAGGGCTGTTTGGCGGGTGGGGAAACAGGCCATTTGGCGCATGGGGATTAAAGAAGCACATCCGGCGGAGTTAATGAGGACGCTCATATTGGCGTAAGGTGCGGCGCACGAAGCCGCAAGATCTAATTAATTGTGAATTGTCCCAAAGGGATACCCTTGCGGTATGAATTGTCAATCGTGAACTGTTAATGAGATATTTATATCAGACCGTTCAGAGCCGAAGGCCCCCTGTGGGCAATTCGCAATTAATTACGCTTCGCGACAATTCACAATTATCGACAATATTTTGTCGCTGTGAAGGCCACAATTACCTATTCGGTCAATTCACCAACTCCCCGGCCCCTTCGGGCGTAGCAGGTTTCGCTTCCACGAAGCCATTCGCCGCAGCAAATAGGGCCACAGCCGCCGGCCATAAAAGGAGGGAAAAACAGGCACCCCCAGGTCATCACCCAGGATCAATACCATGAGCACTGTCTCTAATTCAGCCTGCTGCTGCCTGAGTTCCCGGCTCATGCTGTAAACAGAGGAAGTATAACAGAAATCAATAACAACCTGACCAAGCCTACGGATGAACGTCAGCATGCGTCCTGTTCAGGGCTACCTGAGCTCGAGTGGAAAGATAAAATTGTCCGGCCTTGCGACTGCGCTAGCGATCACCCTTGCAGCACTTGCGCAGCCGGCGCCTGGCCGACTACCCTGGCCCGGTAGTCATGGCGACCATCGCTGCCGGCTGCCGCCACCGCCCTGACCAGGTCATGGGTGGTGACGCGTTCAGGATTGTAAGCGACCAGGGCAAGCCCCTGTTCCAGGAGGACTTCGACGAAGAGCACATCTGCCAGGCTTAACAGCCCATTGCGCACCCGCATAGCGCAGCGGGGACACCCCATCCCCCTCACAGCCAGGTACGCTGCCATCGCAGTAGACAAGGCGGCGTCGTCCAGAGGCTTCTCCAACGGCTCAACGTGACAATTCTCGTGTTCGTTCATCATTAGCTCCTTTTCTTGGTAAGGTTTAGTATATCCCGTGCTGCATGGGCCCAACAGCGTCAGTTGGCGGGGTTACTTATGGGCAAAATGGCCTGTTTACGCGCCATCCTCAAACGCCAGCAGGGCGCTGAACTCTTACCTCTTGGCTATATTTCGTGCAAGAGACTCCTTGGCAGGTGCGTCAGGAAATTAACTCAGGTTGGTGAAGAGGAATGACCAAAAATAGCTCTCTTCTCTGACCCAGAATTACCCACCTGAGTATAGGCAGAAGAAGGCAGAGACATTAACATGGAATCATCTTACTTTAAGTAAGAATAGTTTTGAGAGAACTGCGAAGTGACCGGGTTATGATTATCGTGAAAACATACGGGGAAAGTAGAGATTGCAGATGAAGACTAATCTCACCTCCTCAACCGCTTCCAGAGTTGACTTACAGAGTACTTCTGCTCGTCCCTGGCTCGAGTGGGGCGTGGCCCTCTTCTCGACCTGGTTTGTCGTGGGCGTCTATCTGGACGGCTGGGCCCATATTCATAGCCTCCCTGAAGGCTTCTTTACCCCCTGGCATGCCATTATCTACAGCGGCTTCCTGGGCGCAGCTCTCGTGCTGGTCGGCACAGGCTTCTTGGCCCGGCGCCACGGGGTTCCTTGGTATCAAGCTCTCCCAGCAGGGTATGGTCTCTCCTTGCTGGGGGTTGGCCTCTTCCTGATCGCTGGCCTGGCCGACTTCTTCTGGCATGAGGTCTTTGGCATTGAGGCGGGCATCGAGGCGATCTACAGCCCGCCTCATCTGCTGCTGGCGGCAGGCGGCGCCTTGATCGCCAGCGGCCCCCTCCGGGCTGCCTGGTATCAAAGCCGGACCAGCCAGCCGGCTCGTTGGCGCGCCGTTCTCTCGCTGACCCTGCTGCTGGCGATCTTCAGCTTCTTCACCGCTGAGTTTCATCCCCTGGTCCATCCCTGGGCCTCGGTCAGATTTCGCCCGCTCGCTTTGACCTCCGCCGAACTGGGGCTGCCCGCAACGTCTGTGGGAGGCCTCGGTAGCCAGGACATGGCCGGGACGATTGGCATAGGCAGCATCCTCATCCAGAGCGGCTTGCTGATGGCCTTGCTGCTGCTCATGATCCGGCATTGGGGGGCGCAACTCCCCCTTGGTTGGTTGACGTTTGTCTTCTCGCTCAATGCTGCCGGCCTGAGTATCTTACATACCACTCCCTGGGTCATCCCCGTTGCTGTAGTGGCCGGGATCGTCGCCGACGGGTTGTATCGCTGGCTCCAGCCCAGTGTCCAGCAGCCGAAGCGGTTTCGCCTGTGGAGTGCATTCGTGCCTGTGGTTTTCTATAGCCTCTACTTTCTCGCCTTGCAAGTTCTGGGTGGGGTCTGGTGGCCGATCCATGTTTGGGCAGGAGGGATCGTATTAGCTGGGGTGACGGGCTGGCTCATGAGTTATCTTCTTGTTCCAATTGCCCTTCCACAGCATTCGCGAGCTTACGCTATGCAGAAAGAAGTGTAAGAACTTTCAGTTCTTCAGGGGGACAGTGCATTGAAAACCTGCTAATTCTAGAGGTATGCAATCTCTAGCGCTGAGTGACGTATTTTCGGGGGCTGTTTAGTCGGCACAGGATAATAAGCAACTTAGTCCATCCGCATTCCGGTCAGGTTAAAGTGGCCGTGGCCGACTAATCACTCCTTCGACAAGAAGATGTAACCAAATCTATATCCTTTTTTGTATCAAGAGATAGATGTTATCCTTGTTATCTTATTTTATTCTTAAAAGGAGTAAGAATAACTTGAAATAGACAGGAGAAAAGAAACGCATGCGTCGAATTATTCTCATCATCGCTGGACTATTAGGGCTGGCCATCTTATTCGTGCCGGCCTACATTCTCTGGCTGACCTGGAGTGGCGCTGACGGGTCACCCCCTGATGGGCTGCTAACGCTCAATACCAAAGATAGTACCCGACTGGCGGCAGAGAATCCGGGGGCGCTTTCCATTACCGCTGCTCAGACCCTCTTCCCGGCCGGAAATGAGGCCAGACCCAACGCTGTCATTCGAGTGTCGGCTGACACCTGGCAACCTGGGGTGGCCGCAGCGCCGCTGGTGCGCTGGTTGAATGGCCCCCTCCTGTTGGACGACGGCGCTACCGAAATTGAGCGTGAGTTGGATCGTCTTCAGCCAGAGGGAGTTAATGCGCTCGACGGAGCTACGGTGGTTCGTATCAGTTTGGGCCAGACATCCGATTCTGAGGACACGACCCAAATTCAAGCAGGTAGCGCACCGGAGTTGGCGGCTCAGGTAGATAGCCTGATTGAGCGCCTCAGGGGGGAAGTCCAGCCTCATATCTGGCTGGTACCGGATGATCCTAACTATGCCATCCCCGCCGCCTATTGGGCCGCCCAATCAGGTGACGTCATTTTGTTTGGCGGCAATCCGCTGCCAGCGGCGACCCGCCAGGCGCTGGAGCGGCGAGGCGGCCAGGCGCGGATTTATTTGGTCGGGCCAGATGTGGAGAGCGAAGACTTGAGCCGCTATGGCGTGGTCCTGCGGGTTGTGGCCTGGGATGGGGTGGCCGCCGCCGTAGCATTAGCGAGCTATCGTGACGAAGCCACTGGCGCCGGCTGGGGACTTGACGGCACGCGCTACGTCACCACCCACAATTTCGTTCTGGCCAACCGGGATGATCCGGCTCTGGCCATCGCCGGGTTGTCGCTGGGCCGCTTTGGTAAGTTTGGGCCGCTGCTGTGGGTGGAGCGCGACCAGATTCCATCGGCTACAGACCAATATCTCTGGAAGATGAAACCCGAATTTTTCAACACCCCGGCCGAGGGACCGTTCAATCACCTGTGGCTGCTGGGCGGACCGGAGCAGATCAGCGTCAAGACCCAGGGCTGGGCGGACCTCTCCCAGGAGATTGGCGCTTACCGCTTTGAGGAGGCCGGACTATCGGGGATGGAGATGATTGGAGTGGTCTGGGTCGTAGCGGGTATCGTTGGCGGGGTGTGGTTATTACTCCATAGTTGGCGGCGTCTGCCACAGATGAGCGCGATGATGCGGGCGACCTGGGTTTTGCTCGGCCTGGTGCTGGGACCGCTGGCGATCTGGCTCTACCGTCATAGTTACCACCGCGTGCCCTGGATGCGCCACGGCGAGATGACGATGTGGCATCGCCAGGGCTTTGGACCGGCGCTGGCCGCCTCAGCCATGAACCGTGGCTTCGATGGACCATTGATGCTGGTCATCTCCTGGGTGGTGACGGCGCTCGGCTTGCCGCTGCTGGTCTTCCGAGGGCCAGGCTTCTGGCTGGGCAACTCGATGATGATTGGCATCTTCATCGCTTATTTTGGCGCACTGGCCTTGCACTGGCTGGTCATGCACGCAGCGATGTTTATGGAGCACGAGAAGCTATCGTATGGTCAAGCCGTGCGGCGCGCTTTCCAACCGGCCTTTTTCTCCATGACGGCCATGGCCATCGGCATGATGGGCTTTATGTGGTGGATCCAGATGCTCAACCTGATGATGGAAGGCATGCCGGAGGACGACGACATCATGTGGTGGGGCACCA
Organism: Anaerolineae bacterium; assembly: GCA_023382535.1. The sequence goes on from JAHDWA010000001.1 coordinate 432,193, forward strand.
CCCTTTTTTCTATTCTGGTGGGTTGGCTGGTGGCGCTACCCATAGACGCCTGGCTGGTGCAGTGTAACAAGCAGCCGGGGACAATGTGAGGTGTTGACGATGAAAAGATTATTTCTGTTAACCTGGTTACCGTTGGTGCTCTTAATGTTGAGTGGGCTGGTGTGGCGAGATGCAGCCAGCCAGGCTCAGGTGGCGCCCCTGCCGGAAAATGGCCTGGCGACTGGCTTCACCACCCGTTACGCCGGGCAGAATGTTTATGAAGTTGCGGTAACCCTGGCTCAAGCCACTTTCCCGGCCAGCAGCCACGCGAACCAACCCGGTGCCATCATCCTGGCCCGGCCAGATCGCAAAACGGAGCTGATGGCCGCCGTCTCGATCATCCATCATCCCATTGATGCACCGATTCTCTTTGTAGAGCAAGATCGCCTGCCGCCAGAGACGCAAGCGGCGCTTGAGCGGTTTCAGCCCGAAGGCGTGGCCTTCGACCGGAAGGTCCAGGTCATTGTCGTCGGCAGTATCTCCGACCAGGTGATCCAAGAAGTAGAGGCCCTGGGCCTCAAGGTGCGCCATATTCAGGGCGCTCCCGATGATCCGGCCAGCCTGGCCGCAGCGGTGGACGACTACCGGGCCTCGATCCACGCCGACCACCCCGATACGGTTGTGGTGGCCTCGCTGGATCAGCCCGACTTCGCCCTGCCGGCCCTATCCTTCGCGGCCCACATGCCCACCGGCTTTGCCTTCGTCACGCGGGATAATATCCCGGAGGCCACGCGGGACCTCCTCAGCCGCCGATTCGGGCCAACCTACATGTACTTGATGGGGCCGGAGACGGCTATTTCAGAGGCGGTTGCGCGTGAGCTGGCCCGGTATGGTCACGTGCAGCGGCTGGCAGCGCCCGATCCCTACGCCCTGTCGGCCTATTTTGCCGGCTACCGGGATAGCGGCCAGGATTTCGGCTATTGGATCGGGCGAAAGGCCCGCGACTTCGGCTGGGGGATTGCTGAGCCAGGGCACAACTTCACCTTTGTCAATCCTGACAACTGGGCTGAAGGGCTGGCGGCGACGGTGCTCTCTCATCGAGGTAAGCACGGACCTATCCTGTTGGTGCAACAGGATGCCGTGCCCGAGCCGGTGCGACGCTACCTGGCTGAGACGGTGCAACCTCGGCTGGCCGACCCTCGCGACCAGCTCTTCAACCACGGCTCGATTGTGGGGAGTACGGAGACGATCAGCAGCCGGTTGCAGGGGGAGCTTGATAGTCTCCTCCAGCCCCAGGCTACTCAGGAGGACGCTCGATGAAGCACGAACACCATCAGTCTAATGGCAAGAACAGCGATGGCGCTGCTCGAAACTGCGCGCTCATCGCCCATTTTCCTAGTGAAACCCAGGCGCAGCATGCCGCTCAGGTCTTGGCCGACCAGGCTGAATCTATTCAAGTAGAAGAAATATCTAGCCAGCAAGCTCAGCAAGAGCTAACCACAGCACCGACAGGGGTGTCAGTGGTTGAGATTGGCCCATTAGCCTGGATAGGACTGGCCCTGGGCCTGCTGGTGGGGGCCGTCCTTGGTGCCCTCGTTTATCTGGATCGGATCGCCCTGGCGGGGCTGGCGCCCGCCTTAAGCGCCGGGCCAGTCGCCGTAAGCTTTCTGGGCGCCGGTCTGCTTGGCGCCCTCGGTTGGTTCGTTGGGGCGGTGCTGCACGTGTTTGGAGCCCCTGAGTCATTACCCCGACACGAGTTGCGGGCGGCTGTGCCAGAAGAGGCTCTGCCAGAGGTCGAACAGGCACTCGTGGAGGCCGGGGCCATGGAAGTGTTGGTGTCAGGCGATGGCGCGGCGACGCCTGCTGCATCTGGGCACGGTACCCATCATCATTAAAGCGGAGGACAATATGACTCATAACCATACCCAAGGTGTGTCGAGTACGGCCGCCATTGCCGGACACCCGATCCATCCGATATTGGTCCCTTTTCCGATAGCCTTTTTTATCGGCGTCTTGGCGACCGACCTCGGCTATTGGTGGACGGCTGACCCTTTCTGGGCGAGAGCATCGCTCTGGTTGGCAGGCGCCGCGCTGGCGACCGGCCTGCTGGCCGCTATCTTCGGCCTGGTTGATTTCCTGACTATTGGCCGAGCCCGGGAGCACAGCGCTGGCTGGATTCACCTCTTCGGCAATGCTATAGCCCTGATATTGGCGCTAGCGAACTTAGGGGTGCGCTGGAGTGACCCGGTAGCAGCTACGCTGCCCTGGGGTTTGAGCTTATCAGCCATTGTCGGCGCAATCTTGATCGTTACGGGTTGGCTCGGCGGTGAACTCGTCTATCGGCACATGATCGGCGTGACCGGGCATGGCGGTGAAGAAATGGCCCTACAAGAGCAAAAGTCAAGTGAAAAGCAACATCACCATGCGGCCGTCTCATAAGCGGCTACGTAAATAAAGTAAGGTATCGCATTTAACCAAGCAGTTGGCTAAACTCGGCTTCGCGGTCACGCTTGATCCCTTACCTGCTGCTTGAGAGTTACTTTCAGAGGAGAGGCCAGCTATGAGCAATCAGAAAGACACTATTTTGATCACGGGTACGAGCGGCAGAATTGGCTATCCTCTGGCGAAACGTCTGGCGGAATCTTTTAACGTCGTTGGCTTTGACCGCCGTGCGCCATCGCATCCCCCACCCAGCGCCGAATGTTTGTATGTGGATTTAACCCTTGAAGAAAGCGTCCGCCGCGGGCTGGATGCCATCCGCGACCTGCACGGCAACCGCATCGCCTCGGTGGTCCACCTCGCCGCCTATTATGATTTTTCCGGGGCGCCCAGTCCTCTTTATGACAAGATCACTGTGGGTGGCACCCAACGCCTGCTGCGGCTGCTCCAGGATTTCGAAGTTGAGCAGTTTGTTTTTTCCAGTACGGACCTGGTGCATGCGCCTTCTGAGCCGGGGCAGCACATTAACGAAGATTCACCGCTGGCGCCTAAGTGGCCCTACCCCCAGTCTAAAGTCGCTACCGAGCAGGTGATCCACGCCGAACGCGGCAAAATCCCTGCCGTCATCCTACGCATTGCCGGCGTGTACGATGATCTGTGCCACTCGATTCCTTTGGGGCAACAGATACAGCGGATTTACGAGCGCGATATCACTGCCTATATCTTCCCCGGCGACATCTCGGCCGGTCGCCAGGCGTTCGTGCACAATGACGATGTCATCGCCTCGATCTTGCTTGCCATTGCGCGTCGCCAGGAACTGCCGCCCGAAGTAAGCCTGCTCATCGGCGAGCCTCATTCGCCCAGTTATGATGAATTGCAACGTGCCTTCGGACGGCTGATCCACGACGTAGAATGGAAGACGTGGGCAATTCCGCCGGCAGTGGCCAAGCTGGGGGCGTGGGCGCAAGAGATTCTGCCACTCGGCAGACCCGCTTTCATCAAGCCCTGGATGGTGGACCTCGCCGACGACAATATGGAACTGGACATCAGCCGCGCTCGGACTATCCTGGGGTGGGCGCCTAGACACTCGCTGATCGAAACGCTGCCGAAAATGATACCGGCGCTAAGGGCGGACCCCGTTGCGTGGTATCGCGAGAACGAGCTTGAGCCGCCGCTGTGGTTGCGCGAGGTGGCGTCCCCGGGCGATCAGGCCAGGGAACTGGGGCCGCATGAATTGATGCGCCTGGGCGAACAAGTGCAGGGTCTGATAAATGCCCATGCCGAGCCGGTAGAACACTATGAAAGGGTACTGACGCGATGAATCATGACATGTCGAAGATGAGCGGTTCGAACGCGAACGCTGCCGGCGTGATGGATATGTCTGAGCCATCGAAGCATGGCATGTCGGCCATGGCCGGTTCTGAGCCAGCCTCCGACGAAGTCCGCGCCAAAAAGTTGCAGCTTGAGAAGATGCGCCAGCTCCAAGCGCAGTTGGCACAAGCATACGAACGTGAAGTTATCGCGCAAAAAAAAGAGGAGGCCAGGGCGCGCGAGTTGATGGAGAAAGACCCGGCCGCGCATGTCGAGATGATGAAGATGGAGCAGGAGCATCGCCGGTTGGCGCTCGAACTCCCGCGCCTGCTGCTGCAACACGAAGCACAAGTCTACCGCGAACTGCAGAGCGCCCAGGCGGCGGCAAGCGCCAGGATGCCGGAAACCGGCCAATTGATGATGCAGATGGTGACGATGTCGCACTGGTCACAAATTCCGCTGCTCGTGTTGGGCTTGTGGTTGATCGTCAGCCCGTTCACGCTCGGCTATCGCAGCGGGCTGCTAACGTGGAGCGACATCATCAGCGGGCTCTTGGTGATCGTACTTGGGGCGGTCGCTTTTCGCATGGGACGCACCTGGGCCGCGTGGGCGAACACCTTCGTGGGCCTGTGGCTGGCTTTCGCTCCGATTGCTTTCTGGGCGCCGGACGCGGCGTACGCAAATGATACCCTCGTCGGGGCGCTGGTGATTGTGTTCGCCGTACTTGTGCCGATGATGATGGAGATGCCTGGGCCTGAAGTGCCCCTCGGCTGGTCGTACAACCCTTCGACCTGGCTGCAGCGCGCCCCTGTCCTGGCGTTGGCCCTTTTGAGTTTTTTCCTGTCGCGCTACATGGCCGCCTTCCAATTGGGCCATATCCCCTGGGCCTGGGACCCAATCTTCGGCAACGGCACCGTCCAGGTTCTTACCTCGACCGTCTCGCAAGCCTTCCCCGTCTCGGATGCAGGCCTGGGCGCGTTTACGTATCTTGTCGAACTTCTGTCAGGCTTTATGGGCGACCCGCGCCGCTGGCGCACGATGCCCTGGATGGTGGCCCTTTTTGGCTTTATGGTGGTGCCGCTCGGTATCGTCAGCGTCGTACTGATTATGTTGCAGCCGGTAAGCGTCGGCGCGTGGTGTACGGCGTGCCTCCTGTCAGCGCTCTTTATGTTGCTGATGGTCGCGCTCTCGATTGACGAAGTGATTGCCATGCTCCAGTTTTTATTTCAAACCCGTCGGATGGGGAGATCCGTGTGGCGCACTTTCTGGCTTGGCGGCGACCCCTTGGGGGATAACCTGACGCCGCGCCGCCCCGAAACAGCCCATCTACGCGAGATGTTCTGGGGGGTAACGGTACCGTGGAATCTACTCGTGAGTGCGGTCTTGGGCGCGTGGCTCATGGCGGCGCCCGCCGTCTTTCAAACACAGGGTTGGGCAGCACATAGCGATCACGTACTCGGGGCGCTGGTCGCAACGGTTGCCATCATCGCCTTTGCCGAAGCAACACGTGTGGCGCGTTTTATCAACATTGCGCTGGCGCTCGGCATTATCGTGCTGCCGTGGCTGCTCGGCGGTGGAACGTTGGCGGCAAGCATCAACGATCTGATCACCGGCGTATTGATCATCGCGCTGAGCATCCCGCCGGGCAAAATCAAGAATACGTATGCCGAATGGAATCCGCTGATCGTGTGAAGTAGCGGCTGAAAGTCTAAACAGAAAAACATAAAAACAGGCTAATCCATCCAACAGAGTTAAACAGAAATTAAAATCAGGAAAGAAAAGGAGTGACAAAACAATGAAACACCTAAGACTATATCAACTGGCGTTTATCATTTTGATCGTTCTCACTAGCCCGGTATTAGTCGCCTGTGCCGCAACTCAAGAGAGCGGCGCCCCACAAGCCACCGTAGCGGCTATTCCCACCGAGCAAACAGCTGGTGAGACGGTAGCGGAAAGTGCCCCCACTTCAGAAGCCCCGGTAGCAGCCAACCCAACGACAGAACCTGCTGCGGATGAAACGATGGCGGAATTTGACCAAATGTTCATTGATATGATGGTGCCTCACCATCAAAGCGCCATTGAGATGGCTCAGCTTGAGCTACAGCAAGGGGAGAACCCCGAACTCAAGGCCATGGCCGAGTCCATGATTCAATCCCAGCAGGCCGAAATTGACCAACTGCGCCAGTGGCGGCAGCAGTGGTACGGCAGCAGCGAGACGCCCCCGATGACCCAAATGCCGATGTTGCCCGGGATGTCGCAAATGGAGCACACTGGAGACATGATGACGATGGATATGACGCCGGAGATTGAGCGTTTGCGCAATGCCCCCAAACCAGTTGACGCAACGTTCATTGAGGCGATGATGAAGCATCACCAGATGGCCATTGAGGCAGCGAGTATAGCCGAACAGCAAGCATCTCATCAGGAGATCAAAGACACGGCGCGAAACATTATCCAGGAGCAGCAAGGTGAGATCAGTGAGCTGAGTCGCATCAGTGAGGAGTTGCAATCATAGCGTCCCGAATCGCTGGTTACGCCGACGCCGTAGCCTGGCGAGTGTGAAGAACTGCTCTTGAAGACAGAATGGCCTGGAGTAACTCCATCCCAGGCCATTTTGCTTGTTTCCCCACCGGCCAAATAGTGCTGTACCAATTATTCAAAGGCTTCAAACACGGGCGGAAAAGTGAGCAGAAAACCGAGGCCAATGAGGATAAAGATGGTGGTGAAAATCTTGTTGAAACCCACTTCTTTGTCTTTCCAACACGAAGAGAAACGAGCATTTTACCTCTAGACCTCACACACCCAGGCAAGCAGGGCGATGAGCTCTCTCACCGCCCTGCCCCTGCTCATTATTCAATTTGGCGACCTTATCAGTCAAGAGCTTCGGCCTGCCGTCCTGCTCAGGCGACGGCTTCACCACAACTGCAAGCCTGGAGAGTGGCGACGCAGGCGCAAGCTCCGGCTGGCTGACCGGCTGAGGAGGCATCCTGATCGGTCAAGACTGAATGTCCGGTCGCGGCAGCCGGCACACCCCGCCACGGCGTGCCAATCCAGCGCAACAGGAAGTAGTCGGCCCCAATGTAACCGGACACTTTCCAGGCCAGGATGAGACCTACCGCAATAACGAACAGTACCGGGTTGGTGCTGGCGGTTCCGGCCATCATGAAGTTCCAGTTCATGATGGCCCCAAAGAAGGCCGCAATCCCGGTGAAAGCGCCCACAATCAGGGCGATGCCAACCAGCAACTCGCCGTAAGCTACCAGCGGGGCAAACCAAGTGTAAGCCTCGGCGTCAAGCAACGATTGGATAAAGCCCCGATACCAATTGAAGGCGATGGGAGGGCGGCCGGCTTCAGGGATCGTGATGGCTCTTTCCCAAAAGCCTTTTAATGCCACCCCGCTTCCAACCCAGTTGGGGTCGAAGATTTTGTTTTGAGCGGCTTCGAACCACTGCCAGCCCAGCCATACTCGCAACACCAGCCACAACCAACCGGCCCGCGGGTTACTGAGGAGGGTATTCACCCAGCCCGGTTCCTGGACAACGTGTCCTTGGCGAGTAACAATGTTAGTAGCCATTTTTGCTCTCCTTTCCTGGCTATTAAATCTTCTTGGTGAACAAGCTTAAATAGTTTCACATCTCGGCCAGATTTACCTTCACCGTAATTCATTGCCGAGGAAAATAGTATGTTATTTCACAAATCAGTATGCTTGAGAATATTCGGGGACAACAGCGCCAATCGGCGTGGTTCGCTACGGGCAAAATGGCCTGTGTCTCTAGGGGCTATACAGTTCACCGCATAGAGGAAGGCGATTTAACTCATTCACCTTGATTTGTGACTGTTTCTGTCATGGGGTGAGCCAGAGGGAGGCTTGGGGCCGGGTCAAATTTTGAGCTGGAGACTTCCGAGGCTTCGGGTTGAGTCTCGGAATGTAAGTTCAGCCCGAAGGGTTTTCGAAGCCTCGGAGGTCTGCCAAAAATTGCCGTAACTTGTAGGTTTAAGGTTGACCCGTGTCGGCCAGGGCCTTTGCCAGCGTCTCCAGAGCTTCGCCGGGTTTGCCGGCTTCGATGTCTGCCAGGGCGTGCTCGGCGGCTTCAAACAGATCGCCGGAGGGGAGGAGTGCCAGGGCTTCTGTCAAAGCTTCTTTGGCTTCATCCAGCTTGTCCTTTTCCAGAGCCTGGACCGCTTCTTGCAACTGCTGCACTCCGGGATCGCCCGCTGCTTCCGAGGTCGCCTCCATCGCCGGCATTTCTTCGTCGTGCTCGGCGGCTGGTGTTTCTTCCCCGTGCTCGGCCTCGGGCGCGGCCATTTCGCCCATCATCTCCTTCATCATCCCTTGAGTCTGTTCGATGAGCGCGGTAGCTTGTTCGATATTGCCGGCATCCAGGGCAGCTAGGGCTTGCTCAATCCCCTCGGCCTGCTCGTGTTCAGCCACGTCAGCCGCCTGTTCCAGCAATTCGGCGGCTTCGCTGATTTCATTGTGTTCAAGGGCGTGTAGCGCATCTTTGAGCAGACCGGCCACGTCGCCAACCACGATCTGTTCACCCCGTCGCCAGGCTCCCAGCAAAGCCACCAGGTCGCCAATTTGCTGGGGCGACAGAACCGTACCCCACACCGGCATCCCTTGCGCCGGCCGCCCCCGGGCAATCGTTTCGGCGTACCAGGCATCGTCAAACTGCTGCAATTTGACCGGGTCGTTCAGCGCCGGGGCCGTGCCGCCCTGACCGTTCGGACCGTGGCAGATGGCGCAGGTGCCGGCAAAAATCTGCGCTCCCCGCTGAGCGTCCACCCGCATGCGCTGCTGGCCTAAATCCGGGGCGGTGGGCTCCCAACTGCGGATGAAAGCGACCATCTGGCGGATTTCCTCGTCGGTGAAAGGGCCGCCGTGGGCCTGGCTCCAGGCCGGCATCTCGCTGCCTGGGATGCCGCTGGCGATGAGGCCGAACATCGTCTCGTCGTGAGCGGCGGTCAGGAACTGCTTGGAGTTCAGGGCGGGGGCATCGGCTCCCTCCCCTTCTGCCCCGTGGCAGGAAGCGCAGTTCTGACGATAAAGTTCCTGGCCGGCGCTGATGAGCTGCTGCCGGTCGGCGGCCTGGACCGCCTGAATGCGGGCCGGCTCGCGGTTGAGATAGAGCTGAAAAGCGGCGAGAATGAATACGGCCAGGATAAGAGAAGTCCAGAGTAAACGACTGTTACTATCGCTGCGCATCGTTTCCTCCTATACAGGTGTAACCTGCGAAGGATCAAACTGATCCCGCTCAATGACCTGGCTGGTATCTACCAGGATTTCGCCGTCCACGATCTCCACCGGAAAGAGATCAAGCGGGCGCGGCGGCGGGCCACCGGTCACTTCGCCCTTTTTGTTGTAGAGGCCGCCGTGGCAGGGGCAGTGGAATTGAGCCTCATCGTCGCGCCAGGGCACGGTGCAGCCCAGGTGGGTGCAGCGCTGCCACATCGCCAGTACTCCCTCATCCAATCGGGAGAGGTAGAAGCGGCCCTGGTGGATGTGGGTGATACTGCCCACCGGAAATTCCTCGATCCGGCCGGCGTTGACCCTGCCGCCAAAGCTGCCCGGTTCGATAAAGGGCTTGAAGAAACTGACCAGGGCCAGTCCGGCCTGGCCAGCCAGCGCGACCATCGAGGCCCCCCAGACCCACAGTAAGAATTGGCGGCGTGGCACCTCCTGCTGGTTAATACGGTCAGATAGGCTCATGGCAACGCTCCTTTTTTACAAATCACTCAGCGGATTGTAGTCGCCGGGCATATCCCACGGCGGGTACAACTTGAAGCCGGGACCCCGGAAGAGGAAGCCGCTGAGGGTAAAAATGATCGCTGAGACAAACATAATGGTGAAGAGGCCCAGCATCATCTCGCGGGGGGTGGGTCGCCAGCGGCGCAGGATGAGAACCGGCAAGGCCACCAGCACTGCCATGACGACCATCGGGATCAACCACTGGCTGACCATCGGCGGGGCGATACCGCGCAGGGCCTCGCGGGGGACAATCAGATTGTCCAGCCAGATGTAGGCCGGCATCACTACCAGAGTGTAAAGGGCCGTCCACAGCACAATGCGTCGGCCTCGCGCCGAGCTAAACCAGCGTCCGGCCTGGCTGCGGGTGTAGTCCAGATAAGGGATGACCAGCAGGAAAAGCACCAGCAGACCGGGGATGATCACCCCGGCCAGGGTAGGATGCATATGCTCCAATAGCTCCTGTAGGCCGACGAAATACCAGGGAGCTTTGGCCGGGTCGGTGGTCAACGTCGGGTTGGCGATTTCCTCCAAAGGCGCGTGACGCAGCAGCGACAGCAGGAACAGGAAAAGAGTGGTGCCCAAAAGTAGCACCAGTTCCCACAACAGGACCACCGGGAAGGCGAAGACCGTCTCCTCCGGCCCGTGATCCACCAGCGGCGACGTGCCGTGCATTAGCTCCACCAGGCCATAGGTCTTGCGCGGGTCTTTGGGGAAAATCTCCGGATTTTGGATTTTGGATTGTGGATTTTGGATTTCAGACGTTGTAGTATCTGATCTCCCCCGCTCCGCTGCTCCCCTACTCCCCTGCTCCCCCGCTCCTCTGCTCCCCTGCTCCTCTGCGCGGGCTTCCTGGGCAGCCAGACCGCCATCTTTGCGCACCCGCCAGATGTGGTAAGAGATACCCAGAGTTATCAAGGTGGGCAGGACAATGATGTGGAGGGTGTAGAAGCGGATGAGGGCATTCTGGCCGACTTCACGACCACCCAGGAGCAAGGTCCGCAGGTCGGAACCGACCATCGGCACGTAACCGGCGATGTTGGTGCCGACGGTGATGGCCCAGTAAGCTAACTGGTCCCAGGGCAAGAGGTAGCCAGTGAAACTGGCCCCTAGGGTCAGTAACAGGAGTAAGACTCCGACCGCCCAGTTGAACTCCCGTGGAGGTTTGTAGGCTCCGGTGTAGAACACCCGAGCTAGGTGGAGAATCACGCTCAACACCATCAGGTGTGCAGCCCAGCGGTGCATATCCCGGGTGAACTGGCCTAGGGGAATGGTGGTCTGGATGGCCTTCATCGTCGGATAGGCCCGTTCCACCGAGGGAATGTAGTAGAACATCAACAGCGTCCCGGTGAAGACCAGGACAGCGAAAAGAATAGCAGTGATCATACCCAGTCCCAGACTGTAGCTCCAGCGCAGACTCTGGCGGCTGACCTTGACCGGGTGCAGGTGGAAAAAGAGGCCGCTGGTCATCACCAGCGAACGGTCCAGCGGGTTATCCGGCCAGCCGTGGCGGAAATACGACTGCCACACACGGGAATGAGTGATACGGGTAGTCCAGGATGCTGTCTTCATTGACACACCTCCTCACGTGTTGTGCGCTTCGCGTGCGTGTTGCGTAAAGTAGTAAACGGAACCCTGGCCGTTCGGCTGAGGTCTTCGACTGAGCTCAGACGAAGTCCTCACGACGAAGCCTGAGGCGGGGCGAAGGCACGCAATACGCAATACGAGTTTCGGAACAAGAAACTATCTAAAGCGCTATTCCTCCTATTCAAAAACCACTTTCTCGGCGAAGCGAAACGCCTCCATCGTAATGGCCCCGGTAGGGCAGCGCTGGGCGCATAGAGAACAACGGATGCAGTGCGTCGGGTCGAAGAGCATCGCTGTGGCCGACGGGACCTCTTCTTGCCAAAAGGCGGCCAGCGAAAACCCCAAGCGGGCTTCCACCACACTGGCCAGCGTCTCATCCCCGGCGACCTGGCTCAATGGGACCAGCTTGAGGCAGTCGGTAGGGCAAACATCCACACAGCCGTTGCACATGATACACAAGTCGCCGTTGAAGACCGGGTTGAGGCTGCACACCAGGCAGCGCTCGCCCTGCCGCCGGGCCTCCTCCTCTGGATACCCTAACTCCACCTGGGCCACCCCGATCCGCCGCTCGACCGGGAGCGTCGGCGGTAACTGGCGAGGTAGCCGGAGATAGCCAGCAGCGGGGCCGTGGGTTGGGTATTCATGGAGTGGGATAGGAGTCATCCAGCCCTGGCGCACCGTTCGCGGCTCGACCTGTTGCAGCCAACGATGGATGTTGCGGGCCGCTCGCTGGCCGTCGGCCACGGCATTGATGATCAGGCGCGGGCCAAAGGCAATGTCCCCTCCGGCGAAGACCCCCTCAGCGGTCGTCATCAGTGTTTCCCGGTCTACCTTGAGCGTACCGCCCCGGGTGACTTCCAGGCCGTCTTCCGGCTTGACCCAGGCCAATTCCCCCATTTGCCCGATGGCGACGATGACACTATCGCACTCCCATGCTTTCTCTGTGTTGGGGATAAGTTGCGGGTTGAAGCGGCCTTGCTCATCGAAGGCACGGGCTACGTCCAGCGTCTCCACGGCCCCGGCCCCGCCAGCCTGCCCGACGATGCGTCGAGGGGCAAGGTGGTTGTGGATGATAACCCCTTCATCCTCTGCCTCGGCCACCTCCAAGGGGTCGGCGAGCATCTCGTGCCGATCTTCGACGACCAGGCAATGAACCTCCTCGGTGGCGCCCAGGCGAACCGCCGCCCGGGCCACGTCCAGGGCCAGGGCGATGTCGCCGCCTGACTCGGCCATTGGCTGGCCCACCCGCAAGGCCGTGCGGGCCACGTCCATAGCTACATTGCCCCCGCCGATCACCAGCACCTTGCGGCCCAGGTCCAGGTTGTACCCGCCCAGGTTGACATTGAGTAGGAAATCCACGGCGCGCAGCACCCCATCTAACTCTTCTCCTTCAACGTTGAGCTTGCGGCTGCGGTAAGTGCCGATGGCCAGGAAGACGGCGTCAAACCCCTGCCCTGCGACCGTAGGGGGTTCCGAAGCGTCGCGGCGCAGGTCGGCCAGGCTGAAATCCCGCCCCAGGGCCTGATTGAGGCGCAGTTCCGGCCCCAGGGCCAGGACGCTGGCGATTTCCAGGTCAATCAAATCTCGGGGGAGACGATACTCCGGCACGCCCAGCCGGAGCATGCCCCCCGGTAGCGAGGCCGCCTCGAAGATGACCACCTCGTGCCCTAACAAGGCCAGGTCGTGGGCGCAGGTCAGACCGGCCGGGCCAGAGCCAACCACCGCCACCCGTTTGCCGGTGCGCTCGCCACGATAGGCTGCGCCACGCAATTGGTTCAAGCTGTGAGGAAAGGTGGAGTTGCCCAGATCGAAAGCGGGGCCAGGACCCGGATAGGTCTGGACGCTCGGCGGCTGATCCCGCCAGGGCAGGGGCAGTGGGGAGCGGTCCTGACCTATATAGACTCCATAGCGGTCGTTGACAAAGCGTTTGAGGGCGCGAATGGCGATGGGCGCATCAATCTTCCCCCGACGGCAAGCGGCCTCGCAGGGCGCGCCGCACACCCAGCCGCAAGTCGAGGCGAAGGGGTTGACCTCGCGGGCGATGAGGTAGGCCCGCTCGTACTCTCCTCGGGCAATGGCGTTAACGTAGCCGCGAGCGTCGGTACCAACCGGGCAGGCGAATTGGCAGGCCACCAGGCGGCGATAATAGTCAAAGTCCGGCACAAAGGCCTGAAAATGTGCTTCAGCCATGGCCACCTCCTTCATTCCCCTATTTTTCCATGTGCAGCAACCTCGCCGCTTGGGATTAAACTATTCAAATACTTGGGTCAATCCAGATTGGTGGGAGAAATTACAATAGTGCGTTTGGAGGGCTGCTTTTGAGTACCGATTGGTTCTGCCAGTGGGAAGATTTAGCTTGCCAGTTTGCGAGGGTCTTAACTCTTTATATCGTCATCTTAAGTTGCTTATTTTAATTGTGTCAGTGTCAGACGTCATCTTACCGAGAACCTGTTTCTTCATTTGGGTGCTCTGTCCCTCAAAACAGGCCATTTGGCCTGTCTCTGACCAAGCCAGTTGGCGCTGGTGAGGGCTGACCAGCCAGGGTATATTGAACTTAAACCCTGGTCTACAGGTCCCTTAAATACTATACCTTTTGCGGAGGTCTACATCCATGAAACACACCGGAAATCATCATTTGTGGCTTATGTTACTGTGTTGCCTGATCCCCATCGCCGCTCTGGGCGCCATCTTCCTTTTTGGCGTCCCGGTCAACAGTGTCCTGCTGGTAGGGCTGGTCTTGCTCTGCCCCTTGCTTCACCTGGCCATGATGGGGCTAGGCGGGCACGCCCACGGCGGGGAAACGCCACCGGATACGTCATCTACCCTGCCTGAAAAGAAGTTGGAGACGTTGTCTAGTCGCAATCGCCCCTCTTGAGGGAAACAGTGCGAATGAAAAAACGGGCCTCGCGTTTATTACAGCACGTTGTTATCAATATGGAGATGTTTATCGTCCGAAATGTGTTTGACACAGATGTACCCATCCCCGTTTTGATCTGCGTCTGTGCCAATATGCCCCTCGTGATGCAGATCGTGAGGATGGGCGTGGATTGGCTCGCCGAAAGGTTTAGGACACCCCTTCACGGGCGGCGTACCGTGCTCAGCTGAAGTAGCGGGAGCTATGCCCAGAGACAGCAGCATCACTAACATCAACCGGGTAAATAATCTTTTCATTAATTTGCCTCCTCACTTATCCTCGTAAAGTTAAGTGGATTTTGCGTCTGACGAAATGTAAGATTTATTATATTGAAAACTGCTAGGTGCGCAATTATAAGGGCTAAGTGAGCCAAATGTTGGAGATCGCGGATGAAGCTCATTACAAACTCTCTCAGCCAGATGAATACCTGGATGGCGATTGCCATTCTGGCTCTGGCCGGGTGGCTGCTTGATTCGCTATTCTGGTATCTGGAAACGCACCCTCTTACCCTGGCTGGATTTGTCACCTACCTGGGCCACTCGTGGTATGCTCTGCTTCTTCTGACAGCCATCCTCGTCATTCTACGCCTGCGCCGCCCCTCGGAATTGCTGTCGCTGACGATCTACGATGAGAGGGGTCTGCCCATTTACCATCAAGGCGACTTCCGGCTGGACGAAAGCGTGCTGGAGCCGATGCTCGCCTCCTTCCAGGGTACACCTCAACCGAGTGGTTTGCACCATATCGGCCTGCCCAATGGCCCGGTTATCTACTTTCTGCGTCAGGGCGCGTTGACTCTGGTGGCTTGTTTTTCGGGGCCGCCGCGCCAGGCGCAATTAGACGAGGGATTACGCCTCCTGCAATTGCAGGAAACGCCGGCCGAAGATTTGCTGCGCGACCTACCCCCTGACGTCGCTGCGCTGGCGGCCAATCTGCTTAATGCCCCGCTCGAACGCGACCTGCTGCTCCACTTATGGAGCTACCCGCGGATGGCGATGCAGGCTGCCGGCTGGGCCGAACAGGTCGGACACGGTCAGGATGATGTTACAAGCGCGTTAGCGAATTTAGAGCGACTGGGCCTGGTTCAAAGCCGATGTGCCTGTGATATGACTTTTTACCGCTTGACGGATGACGACGTGCGGTTACGGCGATTGGCTCAGTTCGTCAACTGGCGAGGCAACTGGCTGATGCGCGCCCAGCGAGTCGAGCAACTCGTTGGCCCAGTGAGTTCGCGCATAAACACAGTAGGATAGCGTGACGACTAATACGCAGCCCAGGGGGTTACAAATACGGTAGGCTGGGCTATCCCGCGGCCAAACTGAAGACCTCAATCGCCTCACGCTTGCCCTTGACTTGCTTTGGCCCGAGTGCGTCAACTGCCACCCCATCCAGACAAGCCCGTGTCGCCGCGCTGAGGAGAATCTGTCCTGCGGCCGCAATGCTCTGCAACCGTTGAGCGGTGTTGACCACATCACCGATGGCCGTGTAGTCAAGCCGCCGCGCTGAGCCTATACTGCCCACAACGGCCTCGCCGGTATTGAGGCCAATGCCGAGGCCGAGATCAGGTAAACCTTCAGACCGCCACTTCAGACGTAGCTGGTTGAAGACCACCTGCATCTCCTGGGCGCAAGCCACCGCCCGGCAGACCTCATCCCGGTGACTGAGCGGCGCTCCGAATATCGTCATCAAGCCATCGCCCAGGAATTTGTCCACCGTACCATCATATTTGAAAACCACATCGGTCATGGCGGCCAGATAGTCATTGAGCAACGCGACCACCCGTTCAGGCGGCAACTTTTCCGAAAAAGTGGTAAAGCCCCGAATATCGGCAAAGAGAACCGTGATCTCGCGCCGCTCAGCACAGACGGCCAATCCTCCATGTGCCAAAATCTGCTGCGCCACTTGATGCGAGACGTAGCGCCCCAGGAGGTCCTTGACCCGTTCTTCTTCATTTTGATGTCGCTCAAGCTCCAGCCCGGCCCGGCGCACGACAAACCCCAGTATGGCAAAGGTCAAGGCGAAACCAATGGTTAGGCTCAGGGTGACCGTGTTGCGGCTGTCGCGGGTCAGGGCCTCTAGCTCGTTCAACGGCTCGTCCACCAGGACGATATAGGTTTCATCCCCCAAATGAAGCGGAGCAGCGAAGCGCAGAAAGGAGGTCTGGCCTGACCCTTCCACGCGGCTAATGATCTGGTCTGAGAGACGCGCCTCGGTCACTTCCGGCGCGTCTGGTTTCTGTTGCAGGGCGGCCGGGTCGCTTGACCCAATGATGACCCCGGCGCTGTTGATCACGTCCAGCCGGAGTAAGCCGCTGTTTTTGGTCTCCTGGACAACTAACTGTTGGACCGGTGTTAGCTCTTCTGATGTAGCTCCATTGGGGTTATGGGCCGTGGCGGTGGGGTTCTCGAGTTGGTGGCCGATATGGGCGGCGAGGCGCGCCACCCGCTCGCGGGCAGCGTTGGTGGCGTGGCGAAGGTA
The DNA here is from genome assembly GCA_023382535.1 of Anaerolineae bacterium. The sequence continues at coordinate 448,645 of JAHDWA010000001.1, forward strand.
ATTATCTCGCTCCAACCGGGTCAGCGCCGCGCCGACGATGAAAGTGACCACCACGGCGGCGATAAGACCTCGCGAAAAGAAGCGAGCCAGGAGCAGTCGGTGGGGACGAGTGAGAAGTTGATGGTTGTTCATGATCAAGATCCAAATCAAGTAGTCTGTAGTCTTGTATTTGTGAATTGGTAGTAAGCTATAGCGCTTCGCATCCCGTAGGGGATAGCCGAGACGTGTTCAGACGGTGGCCAGGATCAACAACCCCATCGCCACCACGCCGCCGCCCAACGCCAGCCGCACCCACTCTTTATGATGCAGATTCCAGTGAGCCAATCGGTTCAGGGTGGGTCGGGTCGAGGCGGCGAATAAGATCACCACCAGCGGCAGGATGAACACCACATTGTACAACACCAGATAGCTGTAGCCGAGCAAGGCGGTAGGTTGCAAGGCCAGCAAACTGAGCACTGCCAGATAGACCGCGCCGCTACACGGCACCGTACACAGGCCGATCAGAAAACCGCCGACGATCAAAGCCGGTAGGGTCGCCTTTCGAGCCGACTGCCTGGCTAAGATAGTGACTTTAGCCGGGGCCTGCAAGCGCCAGCCCCAATCTGGCAGGAAGAAATCCTTGAGCATCCACAGCCCGAACAAAATGGCCAGGAGCGCCCCGAAGCGGGCCGGGAGGTGCTGACGAGTGAAAAAGTCTATGGACGTAAGCAAACCGACGCCCAGCGCCAGGTAGGTCAGGAAGATCGCGGCGATGTAAATAGAGCCCATGCCCAGGATACGCAGGCGGATGGCGTTTACGCTGGTTGTGGCGGTTGGCCCAGCCTGAACAGTGGTCAGCAAGGCGGTAATGAATAGCAACAGGACGGTAAAGGCGCAGGGATTGATGCCATCCACCAACCCGGCGACAATCACTGTTAGCAGGGTGATTTGGGGTAGGTAGACCTGCATCGCTACGTCGGGCGCATTGGGATGCCACCAGCCGGTCAGGGCGATGGCTCCTAAGGCCAACACAGCCAGGGTGGCGAAAATGACGATACGCTGAAGAGATGTTGCCGTCATTGCCTAAGCCTCGACTATAAGTTTGCCCTGCATGGTTGGATTGGCCCGCCCACCGCAGCAGATGTCGCAGTAGAAGGTGTAAACGCCGGGCTCGGTGGGGGTGAAGGTAGCCCAATTGCTGCCGAGCGGCGGGGCGACAATACTCACACCGAGTTCGTCCACGGCCCATTGATGCTGCCCACCCCCATCGGTATGGTGGGAATTGTCTAAACTCGTCAGGCGCACCGTTACCGGCTGGCCGGCTTTGACCCGGATCTCATCCTGGCTAAAGCCACCCATATCGGCGCTGACATCAATCGTATTGGCCGCCGGTGGCGGGGTTTTGGGTGAGAAGGCGGTGGCGAGCAGATAACCTGCCGTGCCCAGCACCAGCAGGACGATGACGCCAAAGGTGAGGACGCGCAGTTTCCTTGGCTGCGCCTGATGGGTCGGGCGCTTTTTGTGTTGTTTGGTCTTCATGATCCAGTTGCTCCTTATCTCGTAGAACTACACCCCGCAATTGTTGCCGCTATTAGGCGCTTGCTCCAGCAAGCCGTTGTCGGCTAACCATTGGTGGGCCCGTTGAAAGCCGGTGCCAGAGGAGAGGCCAGGCCCAACCAATTCGCGGGCATCCACCTCGGTAAAATCCTGATTTCGGCTAACTTGGTAGAGAACCGCCAATTCCAGGGTCTGCTGCGGGAACCAAAAGGCATTGACATACTTGGCGGCCGTAAACATTTCATCCTCAGTCGCGCCTTGCGCGGCCAGCAATTCCAGCAGGCCCAACATGGCCATGCCGTGATTACAGTCGGGAAAGGCGGTGGGGTTGTCACAACAGGGGCGATAAACGGCCTGGGCGACAGCCGCCAGACGAGCCTGCTGCTCAGGGGTCAATTTGATAAGCGGTGTGCTGGCGTATAACTCCGTGGCCGGCTTTGTGCCAATCGTCCAACCGCCGGTCGAGGCGAAGCCGCTGATGTCGCCTTGGCTGTATTGCTGCATCGCCCCCTCGGTCAACACAGGGTTTTGATTGGTCAGACCCACGGCCCACAGAAAGTTGAGCAGGAAGTAGGCGTTGTCCCGGTTAATGACGACGGGCGCATCGCTCTCTTTGGTCAGAAGTTTCAATTGTTCTTCAGTCAGGGGCTGACCGGCCTCGGCATAGAGTTGGACAAAGCGATCATAGTCAATCGCACCGGCGGCCACTAACCGAGGGCCGATGTCGCCGAAGGAAACCGGCAGGCTGTAGCTTTCAGGTAGCGCCACCTGGCTCACCGACACAGGCTGCTCCGTGGGAGCGCCGGCCTGGGGTGTCGCCGGGGGATTGGGAGTGATTGAAGTGCGTCCCCAGATCAGGTAGCCGCTGCCCAGCCCCAGGATAAAGGTAAAGAACAGATAGAGCGGCCAAAATTCGTGGCTCTGCCTGGCTCTGGCTGTGGGTTCGGCTGGACCAACCACTGATGTCAGCGGTGGAGAGCCTTCAGGGGTTTCGCTGTCTGGTCGAGATGGAAGAGGGTCTTGGTCGAAGTTGTCCATCAGAGGTTTTCCTTATGCTTATCAATCCGTTGGGTTCAACTGGTTAGTCGGCTAAGTTCCAGCGAAAGACCCGCTCCGGCACACCGGCCACGTCGCGGATAACGACCTCCACAGAATCGCTGGCCTCGTCAGGTACTTTGAACCGCAGCGTTCCCGACCGGTGATGGCCGCCCGGACCATCCCCTTGCCATTCAGTGGCAGGATATTCGCGCCCGGCGTCGTCGCGTAAAAGGCTGAGAGCCACTGGGTCAAAACCCAGGTCAACCGAGTGAGTATCGAAGACGACTTCAAAATCCAGGGTTGAGCCACCTTGAGGCAAGTTGAGCGGGGTGACCTTGACTGTGACCGCCTGCTCGTCGTTCGATTGGGTTTGGAAAGCCGGTGCGACCGGTTGGGCTTGAACCGCTTCAGATTGAGCTGTTTGGGGTTGAGCCGCCTCAGCTTGAGCCGCTTGGGGTTGAGTTGCCCCACCACTACACGCGGCCAGTAGGCCGGTTACAGCGATAATGATGGTCAGAAGTATACCTTGTTTCATTAGATATGATCTCCTTTTCAAGTAGCAAGGTTGCAGGGTAGCACGTCGCAGGGTAGCAGATTTTGCTACCTCACCCCTTCGGGTGCTGGCCGCGCCCCTTCGGGCGTCCCCGAAGGGGGAAAGGGCGTGCTACCTTGTCAGTGACATGCGGGCGCAGACGGAGCTGGTTGGGCCTTGAGGGCGCACTCAGCCAGGTGTCGCCGCTGGCGCAGAATTAGGAAGCTGATGACACCAATACCGATCAGGTTGGTAGCCAGGCCGACCAGCATAAAAGGAATGCGATAGTCGGCCAGGAAGGTCGCCGCCGCCGACAGGCCCAACAGGGGCAGGACGTCGGCGACGTGGTGGGCGCAGCAGGCCACCATCGCCGCTGTCGAGGTGCCACCGCCAGCTCCGGTCAGGGCGCCGGCCCCCTGGGTGGCGGCATGGATGGCCGTTTTGAGATAGGTGTACAGGCCCACCTGCACCCCAAAACCGACCATAATCGGCCCGACCAGCCAGGCATCTCCGATCATGAGTTCCACGGCGTGCGTCCAGCCCTCAGCCAGACTGACGATAGCCAAATACAGGATCATTAGCCCGGCCATACCCAGCAAGCTAAAAAGGAGGGGCCGCCGCCAGGCCTGAGCCGCGTCCTGAGGACCCTCCTGAGCTTGTCGAAGGGCGTGTCGAAGGGCCGCCGCCTCTTGAGGGGCTGAGGGTGGGGGAGCAGGGAGGGCCTGCTCGGCGGTATAACCGGCTTTCGCTACTGCTTCGACCAGTTGGGGCAGTCCCACCTGGGCCGGATCGAAAGTAACCTGGGCCTGTTTGGCCGACAACTGCACGACTGCGTCAGACACGCCGGGTAGCTCGCTGAGAGCCTGTTGAATACTGGCCGCGCAGCCCGCACAAGTCATACCGCGAATGGCCAGGGTTAATTCCTGGGTAGAAGCGAGTTGAGTTGTCATAGATCAATCTCCATGGCTGAATGTAAGCCTAAAAATTTCAAACGTTTTGTAAAAAATATTACAATCAGTTTAGCCTAAAATAACGGGCCTTGATAGCGCCGAATAGCCCACAACCACCCCCGCCAAATGGCTTGGTAGCCAATCGTGCTATTTGGCGGATGGTTTATTACAACTATCTAAAAAGACAAAGGGGGATGGTCAGGTTGACCATCCCCCTTTGTCGGCGGAAAAAGTTCAATTTTTAGTGATGTAAACATTCATTCATCTACAGGCTGCACTTCGAGGCGCAGCCCGCTGAAGCCAACGATACGCACGCGTTGACCTGGGGCCAGCCCTTCAGCCTGGGCAATTAGCCAGCGCTCCCCGGCCACTTTCAAGCTTCCGCCTGGCTCGATCTCGGCCGTCTGTCCTAACAAAGCCTCCTGGCCCGTCACCACCGGTTGGCGCATGCTTTGCATAATTTTGGCATACAGAAAAAGAGACAAGGCCAGGATGACCAAATACAAGGGTAAGGCAGTCGTCCAGGGTAAAATTAGAAATAAGCCTAGCCCAAGCACGGGCGACAGTAGCAATAGGTGGCACCACATTCTATCTCGTTTTATCTCCTTCCTTTCCACGACTTGCCTGGCTCGTACATTTTACGATAACCCTATTTAACCTACCACAACAGGGCTATTCGGCCCAATTGAGACCAGGCAAAATGGCTCGTTAGCCAACAGGCCAGACGGCGCTTTGCCTGGCATAAAAGCTATTATGGGATAATGGGCGGCTGGGACTTTCTTCCCTTCCGTTGGTCGGCGCTGATGATATGGCTGATCCATCTGAGCTTTTGGGTGTTGTTAATAGCCGGGATGATCTGGCTGGTGCGAGCCACGAGTAACCCGTCTTAATCAGACGTAACAGGCAACGGCAGGAAAACTTCTAGCGTGGTCCCCTCACCCGGTTTGGAACGGACTTCCAGACGCCCGCCAAAAAGCAAGGCCCGCTCCCGGATACCCATCAACCCAAAATGCCCGGTGTGGGCCAGGTCAGCCGGGTTGAGCGGCGGCTCAAAGCCCCGACCATCGTCTTGAAGCTGTAAAATGAGTTCAGCCTCGGCGAAAGTAACGTTCAGGCAAGCAGTCCTGGCCTGAGCATGCCGGACCACGTTGCTCAACCCCTCCTGGGCAATGCGGTAGGCGGTCAACTCCAGATCGAGGGCCAGGCGGCGGACCGCTCCCTCGATCCTGACTGAAACTGACAAACCACTCTGCTGCTCGACCTCCTGAGCCAGCATCTCCAGGGCCGGCACAAAGCCCAGGTCTTCCAGATACAGCGGGCGCAGTGCCCGACTGAAGCGCCGCACCTCCTGCTGCGTCGCATGCGCCAACGCACTCAACTCGGCCAATCGCTGGCGGGCGCGTTCCGGGTCTTTGTCCAGGGCCTTCTGGGCCATCTCGATCCGCTGACCGAGCGCGATCAGGGCCTGCACCGTCTCGTCGTGCAGTTCCCGCGCCAGCCGTTTGCGTTCTTCCTCTTGAGCCAAGGTGACGGCAGCAATATAGTCCCTCATCCCCGCCTGGTAACGCTGGATTTGGTCGGCCATGCCGGCCAGGGTGCGCCGGAGGTCCTCAATCTCCTGAATCCCCCCAACCGCTTCACCGACCGCCGCAAAGTCGCCCCAGGCCACCCGCGTCGCCTGCCGATCCAAGGTCTGTAAGGGACGCACCACGTAGCGTAGCCCAAAAGTGACCGCCAAGCCTGAAATCAGAGCCGCCCCGACCAGGGTCAGCGGTACTAACAGCGACAGGCGCGCGGTGGGAGCGATCAAGTCGGCCCAGGGTTCCTGGACGATCAGCCCCCAGCCTGGCCCCGCCACGGGGGCATAGCCGACCGCCAGTTCCCGGCCATCCGGCTCCCGGTGGTAGGTCGCCCCGGCCTGACCTTGAATAACGGCGGCGACCCCTTCATGCGCTTTCAAGTCCTGCCCGATCAGAGCCAGGTCAGGATGATGGATCACCCGGCCAGTCGCGTCCACCAGAAAAGCCACCGCGTTGTCTGTTGCCAGCTTAGGGTTGTTTCCCAGGATCGTTTCGGTATGCGGTTCGGCCAGACCCGCTACGCTGGTGGTCTTGGCCTGGGCGACGATTTCCGTCAAGCCTAACCGTTCCAGCGAGACCACCCCGGCCACCCCTGCTTTATCTCTGGAGATGAGAGCGATGAGCAAGCTGTCGCGGTTTGAGAGCGGGTCTACGAAGAGCGGGGAGAAAATGGGCTGGTTGGACTCCGTTTCAACACCTAGCTGCCTCGTCGCCAACAACTCAGCCACCGGCCGGGCTCGCCAGGCTTCAAGGGAGGGAAAAGCCTCCAGCAACCGGCCGGAGGCGTCGAAACGGGCCAGGCCGCCATCGAACAGAGGCTCGGCCACCTCGTTGAGGGTCAAGTCCCGGCTGGCTGCAATGTGCTCCAACCAGGTTACCCGTTCGGCCAGCCGATCGCTTAAGCGGGTGGCCGCCAGCCGGGCCGAGCGGGCATCCAACTCCTCGACCATCTGGCGCATCAAACGCTGGTGAAGACTGGTGCTGATGAGGGCTGCCGCGACCAGAGCCAGGGTCAGGGGTAGCACCAGCCATAGCAAGAGTTGAACCCGCAGTCCGCGCAGGCTGCCCAGCCGTCGCAGCACCGGCTACTCCACCGCCTCGTCCAGGGTAATCCAGCCCTGCTTCATGGCTAACAGCACCGCCTCGGTGCGGGTCGCCACGCCCAGCTTGCCGAAAATGTTGGCCAGGTGACCTTGCACCGTCCGGTCGCTGATGCCCAACTCCAGGCCGATGGCGCGGTTCGTGTGGCCCCTGGCCGCCAGGCGCAGCACATCCAGCTCGCGTTGGGTCAACTTTTCGATGACCGCCTGCGCCCCAAGCGGCTTACCGCTGCTCAGTTGAGCCATGACTTTGGCGGTGACGGTCGGATCCAGAGCCGACCCGCCAGCGGCCACCGTCCGCACCGCCCGGATTAACTCTTCGGACGGTGCGTTCTTGAGGACGTAACCACTGGCGCCGGCCTGCAACATAGCAAAGATGTAAGGATCGTCGTCATAAGCCGTCAGCACCAACACCTGCACTTCAGGGATTTTGGCTTTGATCTGCCGGGCCGCCTCAATCCCGGTCATTTCCGGCATCTGAATATCAAGCACAGCCACCTCAGGCCGGTGCTCCAGGGTCAGGGCGACGGCCTCAGCGCCGGTGGTGGCTTCGGCCACGACCTGAATGTCGTCTTCTTCCTCCAAGAAATCACGGATGCCCTTCCGCACCACCGTATGGTCGTCAGCCAGCACCACCCGAATCACCTCAGTTTTGTCCATGACGGTTCCCCTTAACAATATAACTCACCTGACGGGGTTTAATGATCGCCCCTGCCCAGGCAAAAAGATTCGCCCAAATCCGGTATGATTTTGCCAAATGAGCGTTTTTGGCCTGGAAAATGATCAGCCAGTTGGCTTATACTAATGCCACTTTCCGAACTATGCCAACTTAATAGATCCATTTGGCAACCCAATGCGTCAGAATAGGTAAGCGACTGCTCCGATGGGGAGTGGCGTCTAGGTCAAAAGAAGAAGAAAAACTTATGAACCTAACCATAAACTCAAAGACACATGAGGCTGCGCCTATATTGCCAGAAGAGCTTCAGGCTTTAGATACTGACGAAAATCCACCATTCAGACGTCGGTCCCAACGTGGATGGTGGCTTTTGTTCTCATTGTTGCTCATTTTAATGAGTGCGGGCGGGTTCTATGCTTTGGCGACGCCCCCGGCCAGCCTCGGCTTGCCCAGCCGAACCGCCCTGGCCGAGACCGGCATCACCTTCATTCAGAACACGCTGCGAGCATCGGCCACCAACCCTGCCTTTCCCACGCTGGCGCTCATCGTTGCCTTTGCCCTGGGCGGATTACACGCCCTGGCTCCAGGCCACAACAAGATTCTAACCGGAGTGTATCTGGTGGGCGCCAGGGCCCGGTTTCGCCACGCTCTCCTGATCGGTGGGGCGACCGCTTTTTCCCACACCGCCAGCGCGATCATCATCGGCGTGCTGAGCTTATCGGTTCGGGGTCAAATCATCGCTACATTCTATCTCCGCTGGTTAGGGGCGCCGTCTGGCCTGGTGGTAGCCGGGCTGGGCGTGTGGTTGCTCATGCGCTTCCTACGTGCCGGTAGGCATGACTACCCACACGATCATCCTCACGATCATTCGCATGATCATTCTCATTCGCATGTCCATTTCCCTATTGCCAACGGAGTAACCCTCAGTGGTCTGGTGGTTCTGGGACTCCTGCACGGGATTGTCCCCACCCTGGATGCGCTGGCCGTTTTGCTGGTGGCCCTCAGTGTCGAGCGGGCCATCCTCGGGGTGGCGCTGATCCTAGTTTATAGCCTGGGAATAGCCAGCGTTATGAGCGCCGCGGGCATGCTCTTTCTGAGTTCGCAAGAACTGCTGACCCGCTTTCGTCGTTTCGATAGATTGGCGCGCTGGGCGCCGGCCGTGGCCGCAGTCACGGTTATTCTGCTCGGTCTGACCATCGTCGCCCGCACGCTGGGCGGCTAAGAAATGACGGCTAGAGCGGCTGTTGAGGCGCAGAGCGTCAGTCTTATGGCTGCACCGTTAATTGGGCCACCATGCCGCGCTGGCGATGGTCAGCGACCCCGCAGAAAATGGTGTAAACGCCGGGTCGCTCCATCGTAAACTCGAAAGTCGCTTCACTATTAGGCAGCACACCCAGGCCGATGCTCTCCACGCCTTCGATCTCAAAAGTGTGGCGTTCGTTGTCCCGGTTAGTAAAAGTGAGCCTGACTTTCTGCTTGGCCTGAATGGTTAGCGCCTCGGGCTGGAAGCGGATGTCTTGCGCCACCAGTTGGATTGAATTGGTCGCTTCACCAGGCGCAGGTTGGCGCTCACTACAGGCGGTCAAAATCGGGCCAAGTAAAAGCGCCAGGCCAATAAGTAGTCGAGGCCGGTTATGGCATTTCGGCAAGTTTTGCCTCGATGTAGGCTTGGTTGATGGGGCCGAGGCGCACGTCTTTAATCAGGCCAGCCTGGTCAATAAAAATAGAGGTGGGCAGACCGATGACCTGATACGCCTGGCTGACTTCACCGGTTTCATCCAAAACAATGGGGAAGGTCAGGCCATATTCTTCGACAAATGCGGGTACCTGGGCTGGGGTGTCGTCAGTTGTCATATTAACCCCAATAATCACCAGCTTATCTTTATATTCAACCGCCGCCCGTTGAAGTTCCGGGGCTTCCGCCCGGCAAGGGGCGCACCAGGTGGCCCAAAAATTGACCAGGACCGGCCTGCCCTTGAAGTCGCTGAGGCGAATGGTCTCGCCGGCCAGATTTTTTAATTCAAAGTCCGGGGCGGGTTGCCCGACCAGGGCAATGGCCTTGACCGGGGTAGTCGCCGCAGGGTTAATTCCCCCACTTCGGCCGAATGAGATTCGAGAGGAGATTAGCCAGATGCCCCCCAAAATCAAAGCAATGCCAACCACAGCCGACCAGAGCCAGCGGGGTATCCACTCAAATGGCTCCTCATAAGTTTGTTCAAGGGGCGCCTTTTTTTCCATCGTTCAAACCTTGTGGGAAAAAGCTAAAGTTTTTCCAGCAGCCAGGCCGGCACAATGCGATTGGCGTAAGTGTTCAGCATCGTCAGGGTACCCGTAACCAGCATCAGCCCAATAATGAGAATAAACGCGCCGCTGACCCGCTCAATCAACTGCATGTGCCGGTTGAGCCGGCGCAGACGACCGGTGGCCGTCGTCAGTAACCAAGCGGTGGCCAGGAACGGCACGGCCAAACCCATTGAGTAGACAAAGAGGTAGAGCATAGCCAGGCCGACATTCTGCCCCTGGATGGCCAGGGTTAAGATCGCGCCCAGGAGCGGGCCAATGCAAGGCGTCCAGCCGGCGGCAAAGGCCATCCCAACAAAGAGACTGCGGGCGTAGCTGGGCGCCTGGTCGTGCCCGTACTCCAATCGCTTCTGTAGATTGAAAATCGGGATGGTAATAACGCCCATCGTGTGCAAACCAAAAATAATTAATAAAATGCCGCCGACCCAGACCATGTACTGAGAGAACGTGTTCAACAGGCCGCCCAAAAAACCGGCCGGCGCGCCAAAGAGCACCACGAAGATAAACGTAAAGCCACCTACGAACATCAAAGCATGGGAGAAAACTAATTTTCGAGGTGGGGGCGTCTCGCCGCTGATGGTGGAACCGCTCAAATAGCCCAGGTAAACCGGAACCAGGGGTAAAACGCAGGGAGAGATAAACGAAAGTAACCCGGCCATAAAGGCGGCAAAAACAGTGATATTTTCAAGGCTCATTCAATATCTCCTCGTAACGGCCCTGTCCGGTTTGATTTTTTAGCCATGAGAACAGCTTAAACTCTTACGAATTATAAGACATTATTATAGAAGGTCGGGCAGACTTGTCAAACTGCGATCCTTGTTTGGGAGTGAATGAGGGCAGGGGCATATGAAATAAAAATAGCTGTCGGTTCACCTTTCCGACAGCTATCAGAACTTGGCCAACCTGGCCTTCACTATCCCAGCGTGTCCACGCAGACCATGAGCAGGATTAGCGCCAGATATAGATTGGTGGCTTTAAACAGCGAGAGAGCCTGCTTGGCTCCCGGTCTGAGCAGCAGCCGAACATTACGGATGATTAGATCAACCGTTGCGGCCATGATGGGGAATAGATAGAGCCAGCCGAGGGCCGGATGCGCGGCCAGCAGTAGCGCTGCTATAGCCGTGGCCACGGCATGCAACAAAATCCAGGCAGCGGCCTGACGGGGACTGGTTCGAGTCGGCAACATAGGGATACCTCCACGATTGTAGTCCTCCTGATAAACAATGGCCAGGCTCCAGAAGTGGCAGGGGGTCCACAGAAAGACTAACAGAGCCAGCGTCACGGCCCCTGGGTCGTTCCAGGCCCCGGCGGCCGCGCTACCACTAAGCACCGCTGCACTGCCGGCTGCACCCCCCAGTACAATGTTGAGGAGGGTGCGCGGTTTAAGCCAGAGGGTGTAGAGGCCAATATAGATGACTGCACCCAGCAGCAAGAAAAAAGTTAAGGCGGGGTTGAAGGGGAGGACCGCCAGTGAGGGGAGCAAAATCATCAGCGTGGCCAGGTAGGGTATCCAGCCGGGCAATGGCGCCAGTGACCAGCGGCCGTTTCCGTGTGCGCTTCATAGATTTTCCAGCCGCCGGAAACCCCCCAGATAGTCTGGGGGAGGAGGCGGCTTACCCCGCTTTCACTAAAAGGTGTGTTTGTTTCCGACCGGCTTGAAGCCGGTCGGAAAATCTACTTCGGTCAAAGTTTTTGGCATTCCTCAATATACCTTTGAATCGTTACGGCGCTGACATTCCCGGCTGTCCCCACATAATAGCCCGGCGACCAAAGTGTGCCCTCTTTCCAAATCGCCTGCCTGACCTCCGGAAATTCCAGGCGCAACACATAAGAAGTTGTCCCTTTGAATAGTTGCGCCAATTTAGCTGGGCTATAATTTGGGCGGGGCCGAGACAAACAGATGGATGTGGTCAGGCATAACTTCCTGGGCAATGATCTGAATTCCCCACTTCCCCGCAATCTCCTTGAATAATTCGGCTAAACGGCTCGCCACCAAGCCAGTCAGAACTGCCCGGCGGTACTTGGGCGTCCAGACCAGATGATAATTCAAATTGTATCGGGCCCCGGTGGTGCTTCGTTTCCATCTTCTTTGACGGGCAGCCAGCACCACTTCCGGCTAATCATCTGGAGTTTGGCCGGGGTGCGTTGGGTAAAAGGTTGCTTGAGGCCCCGCATCTCTGTAAAAAGCACCTTAACCGAGCCATTGGACATCAAGGCCCAGGCTTTGCCCAACCAGCCCTCGGCCGTCCGCAGGACATTGTTACGCCGGATAGTGGTTTGCATAGCTGCGGTGGTTTTGGCTTGACCCAATACCCGGCGTTTCTCCACCATAACCTGCCCATGTTGGAGTAAGTGGATAGCGGTATTGGGGCTGTAGATTTCTTTCTGTGATGGACCGAGCAGTTGTTGGTTGAACTGTCCACTCTGGCGCAGCTTCCGGTAGTAACGATTTCTGACGTGACGGCGATAGCTGCGGTTGCGCCGGTTGTGGTCGTGGTCGTGGTCATCCACCCGCATTCGCTCCGGGTCTACCCCTGGTTGTCGCTCGGCGGCTTTGCGGTATTTGGCTACGCCGAAGTTCTCATCATAGAGCTTGCGGGTGCGTCTCGTTGGGTTGTGGACCTGCCAGGTCATGGCGGGCAGGGTTACTGGCTTTGTGCCGTCAAGTCCAGCCGCAACGGCGTCATGAGTGTGTGTCTTGGATAATCCCAGAATCTCGCGGGTTTGGGCGGTCTGATAGCCCCGTACTTCCCGCACCGGGGCCAGGGTGGCGAGTTGAGTGAGTAGCAACTCCCGGCCCTGCTGCAACCGCCCAAAGGCGCGCGTGTTCGGGCATTCGCTCACATCCAGACACAGCTCCGAATCGCCTCCTTCCCGGTGGCAGCGGGCGCAGACCGGGATTTCGTTGGTGAAGTTGCGCACCCCACCATCCTTGCGTTTGACCTTGTGGTGGGTGATAAGTTTACCCGTCGCGGTTTGGCCGCACACCGCGCACACCTCCGGTAAGGTCCACTTCACCCGCGCCTCGATGGTTCGCGGCTGCTGGTACTGCCGCCCTTTGACCTCCGGCTCCAGATAGCGCCGGATGTCGACACTGACCGTCTCGACTACAATCTCGCTGATCGGAAACAGCCGGCACAGCCGCCGAGCTAAGCGCAGTTTCTGGAATACATCCAATTCGATGCTGGGCGGATAGGGCTTGCCTGGCTGTTTTAGTTTGAGATGACCGGTCTTGCCTTTCTTCTGACGGTCCAGGTGCTTGCGGTAGCGCCGTAAGCGACCCCGGTTCGCCAGCCGGTCCGACATATCCCGCCCACTGGTCTGGCTGGTCGCCGCGCAGACGACCCGCTCGTGGCTGCCGTTATGCTGCACCACCGCCGCGCCCATCGTCTCACCGTCGTCCAGGTGCAGGGCCATCGGCTGCACCTCTAACTGGTCCTTGGGTTTAGGCCAGTAGGTTAACTTGATAGTGTAGACCGGATAGCACCGGTCTTCTGTGGCCTTGCCCTGCTCTTTCAAACACCGGGCTTTGCCCGGGGTAGTCGGGTTTAACTGGGTCCCGTCGGGCGCCAGAACTCCAACTGTATGATGGTTCTGTTTGGGTATAGGTGACAAACCTACCTCCATAAAAATGGGTTCTCTCTGGTCCTGGTCGCCTCAATCCAGAGAGGACTCCCGGGCTTTGTCTCAAAAACTGACCGACTGCTCTGGTCAGAGACCTGCTGGGAGAAGACAATCTCTGACCCGGCCAATTCCTGATATTCCACCAGCTCTAGCGACAGAACTACTTGCTGGTGGAAAGCGTGTCAACACTGTAGCTAGGCTACCTTGCAAAGCGGCCTGACCATCACCGCCCTACAAGCCCCCGTTTTCGAAGCGGGGGATAGTTGACCATTCGATCCGAGTCCCGTTCCAGGTATTGGTTAAGGGCAGAGGAGCCGGCAACAGCCAGGCCACCGGCCACCAGCACCAACAGCAAGGTGCTGCCGCCGGGCCAGCCACCTGCCCCCAGAAAGGCGCCGCCCGTTGCTGCCAGGAGCAGTAGGGACACGATACGCAGCTTGAACAAGACAGTCAGTGTGTGAGCCAGGGTACGCCAGTTAGTGTCGGCCCGGACCGCCGTACGTAACGCGCCGACAGAAGTACCACCTGAAATTTCTTGTTTGGTTGCCTCAGGTGATGTGACCATGACACCTCCACAGTAAGAAACAGTTACCTCGCCTCACCAGCCGAAGATAACGGCGAGTGCTAGCGAATGAAAACCATTGAACGGTATAAGCCAAATACTGGATTAGGCCGGGTCTACAATCAGGATGCCCCGCATGCCATCGTCGTAATGCTGTCCCTGTTCCTGAAAACAGCCAATCTCCCATCGGCCAACTTTATCTGCCGGCACGGTAAAGGTGATAGTGGTCACCTGGTCGGCAGGAACGATGGCCGGATCAAGCATGATCATCACTCCGCCGTGCGCCTCCATGGAAGGACGTTGTAAAGCTCCGAAACTGCCGGCCGTACTTTCCATATTGTGTTCCATACCAGTCATATCGCCGGCCATCTGCCCATTTTCGCTCATTTGACCCAGCGGCTCTGCCGTGCCGGCCATCGGCTCACCTTCGGCCATCTGGTTCGTCGGCTCTTCCGTGCCCGCCATCTGTTCGCCAGGGGCCATCTCGTCCATGTTGTGCTCCATGCCGGTCATTGGCTCACTTGGAGTCATCCTACCCATCTCCTGTTCCTCGCCTGGCATCTGCTCGCCTGGGGCCGTGGCCTCCATCCGGCCTGGCAGGCCCATGACCATGCCAGGGCCGGTTATCTGGGGGGTGATGCCGGCAAAGAAATCCACCGCAAAGCCCTCGGTAAAGTTGCCCTCAACCATAACATCACGGCCAATCATAAACTCGTGGGGTTTCTTGCCCTCGTTGTCGAGAACGATAGTCACCTGCTGACCGGCCTTGACCCGGATGACACCCGGGCTAAAGTCATAATCCTTCATTGTGATTTTTATCTCGCCATTTTCCGCAGGTGCGGCTGCGCCATAAGTGACGCAAGCCGACAAAACTATCAACCAGGCCATTAGAACCAGCGGGACAAAGATGCCCTTCATCACAAACTCTCCCATATTTCGTCTCTCTTACACCAGGTACAGAGCCACATAGAAGAAAACCCAAACCACATCTACAAAGTGCCAATATTTAACCACGGCTTCAGGCGGCCAGTGCTGCTCGGTGCTGTACTTGCCGCGCCGCCCATGCCAATACATGAGCGCCAGTAGAAAAATACCGCTGATGACATGAAGGGCATGCATGCCGGTCATCGAGAAGAAAACCGTGCCAAAGCCGGTCTGCGGGGGGAAATGCGCAAAGGCCTGCGACCATTCAACGGCCACCCCGCCAATGAAGACCAACCCCAGGATGATGGTCAAGAGGGTATGGCGCAGAAAGCCAGTCCGGTCGTTGTGAGCAATAGCAACCTCGGAGAGATAGGCGGTCAGGCTGCTGAGCAGAAGGACGCTGGTGATGACCAGCCCCAACACCTGGCTCAACGCCTCCGGGCGATACGTCCCTTGCAGGTAAAAGCGACCGGCCAACAGTCCCAGGAAAAGCATGCTCTCCGACAGGAGGAACAGCCAATACCCCACCCGGTTGATCGCTAAGCGGCTGTAGCGGACGCGGCTTACATGTCCACTATAGCCGGCAGAATGAACGGTGACACTCATCCCCTAAACCTCCTTCCGCCAAAGTTGTGACAGCCGCATAAAGTAGTGAATAATCAGCCCGGCTTTGACCAGGACAATAATGGTCAGATAAAGCCCAGGGTTGGTAAATGACAGGCTGATCCAAAATTCCACGGCGGTCAACACCGCCAGAACGATGAAAACAATGACGCCCAAACGCTGCTTATAGGCTGGTGATGTTTTTTCGGGGTCCATTCGTTATCCTCTCCGCTTCAAGCGCTAGTTTTTGCCACCACTGATGACCGGCGCAACAACCGCATGCGCCGAGCCAGGCATACCGTAGCCGTAAGGGTCGCCGGTCACTTCAGGCTCGTGCTCAAAGTTTTCTGACGGGGGCGGCGAAGCGGTTTGCCATTCCAGGGTCCGGGCGCCCCAGGGGTTGGCCTCGGCCAGCGGTCCTCGCAGCCACGAAACCACCATATTGTACAGGAACAGCAGGAAACTGGCCGCCAGGAAGAACCCGCTCAGGCTGACCCACAGATTAACCCCGCCCAGTTCCGGCAGGTAGTCGGCGATACGCCGGTTCATGCCTTGTATACCCAGCCAGAGCATGGGCAGGAAGGTCAGGTTGAAGCCGATGAACATCCACCAGAATTGAAGCTGCCCCTGCCGCTCGTGATACATCCGCCCGGTGACTTTGGGAAACCAGTAATAAATCCCGGCAAAGAGACCAAAGATGCCGCCGCCGACAATGGTGTAGTGAAAGTGGGAAACCACAAAGTAGGTGTCTTGTAACTGAATGTCAACCGCCACATCGGACAGGAAAATGCCGGTCATGCCGCCGAGGAGGAAGTTGAAGATAACCCCCAGGCTAAACAGCAGGGGTGTTTTTAAATGTAACCGGCCTTGCCATATGGTCCCCAACGCCGCCAAAAAAACCAGCCCGGTCGGGATAGAAATCAATTCGGTGGTGATCATAAAGGGCGCCCGCAGCAGGTCGGGCATACTGCTAGTGAACATGTGGTGGGCCCAGACGACGCCGCTCAGGATGACAATGCCCACCATGCCCCCGACGGCCCAATGATAAGCAAACAGCGGCTTGCGCGAGAAGTGAGAAATAATTTCCAGGGTAATCCCCAGGCCGGGTAGGATCATAATGTACACGGCGGGATGGGAGTAGAACCAGAACACGTTTTGATAGAGCAGCGGGTCGCCCCCTTGATTGACCTTAAAAAAAGAGAAGCCCGCTGCGCGATCCAGCACGGTCATGATCATGGCCAGGGCCACGAACTGGGTGAAGATCAGGCTCAAGATTGAGGTGCTAAAGATGGCCCAGACAAAGATAGGCAGCCGGCCCCAGGTCAGACCGGGAGCGCGCATGGTAATGATGGTGGTCAGGAAGTTGATGGCGCCCAGGATGGACGAGAGACCCAGGGTAAAGAAGGACAGGTTGTAGAAAAGCCCGCCCAGGCGATTCACGGTGGATAGGGGCGCATAGCCGGTCCAACCGGTATCGAAGCCCCCGGCCAACACTGAACCCAGCAACAGAAAAGCCACCGGCGGCACCAACCAAAAACTCAAGGCATTGAGCCGCGGGAAAGCCATATCCTCTGCGCCGATCATTAAGGGGATCACGTAGTTGCCCAGAGCGCCGACGGTGGCGGCTACAGCCACAAAAATCATGACGGTGCCGTGCAGACTCATGACATTGTTATAGCCGGCGCTGTTGAAAAAATTACGACCCGGCTGCATCAGTTCCAGGCGGATGAGCATGGCCAGCAGTCCGGCCAGCAAAAAGAGAGCCAAAAAAGTCACCAGGTACTGGACGCCAATCACCTTATGATCGGTGTCAAAGGCAAAGTAACACCGCCAGCCGGTCGTTTCATACTTTTTGAGGGGCAGGTCAAACCACTCGCGGGCCCAGTAATCCCAGACGCCGACACCCACCAGCCAGCCTACCACCCCAAACACGTAGCCGACCACGATCATCGGTTCGGCTGCTTGCGGTTCCAGGCCTAGCAGAAATCGCGCCAGCAGGAGCAAGCCCAGCCCGATGAGAAAGCCCATTGCTCCCCAGATTAAGCCTTTAATGACAGGTTTCATAATGTTCTGTCCTCCACCTCAATTACTAGTTAACCGCTGCGCTTCGGTGAGCCATTGTTCAAATTGGGCTGGTTCTAAAACCAGCACGCTCATATTCATATTAGGATGACCGGTGCCGCACAGTTCGGCGCATTGCGCCCGCATGTTAGGGTCGTCCTCAAATGCGCCGGTTTCGGTGGGGGTGACGTACATTACTGCCATTTTGCCCGGAACGGCATCCATCTTCATCCGAAAGGCCGGGATCCAGAAGGAGTGGATGACATCGGTTGAGGTTATTTCAAACTTGACCCGTCTATTAACAGGCAAAGCCATTTGCAGGGCTTGGTCATAGCTGATGTTGTACTGCGGATACGTCACCTTCCAGTGCCACTGTTGACCTTCAACCTGCACCACCAGACTCTCGGTGGGATTGGCGCTCAATTCGGCCAAACCTTTTAGACCCGGATTAATAATGACGTAGATGGCCAGGGCCGAGGTGACGGCCAACCAACCCCAGGTGATGAGCCGGTTGGTGCGGATCGGTGGGCCATCCCCTGTCACCTCGCCCCTGGCCCGAAAGCGGATGACGCTATAAAACAGAACAGCCAGCACCAGGGTCGTGACCGGCATGCCCAAAATCAACAGCAGTCGAAAAGCGCTATCAATTATGTGGGCTTCCTCGGCGGCGGCCACAGGGAACAGGTTGGCGGTGAAAGCCCACCATAACCCCACAGCCGTTAACCCCAGCCACAGGAGGAAGGCATAGACTCCGTGTCGGGTCATCATTAAATCTCCTGGTTAAGGTGACGACAATTTTTGAGCATCGGTCGAAGGAAATCGCTATGTACGACAATAATCTTACGAAATATAAGACCATTATAAGTCTTGAGGCAAGGTTGTCAAAAATGATGAACTTACTCCCGGCTACCTATGGCGCTACGCCTGCTCCAACAGCTACCCCTCAGCAGGCTGAACTCGCATCAACTCTTTACACAATCTTTATAAACCCTTCATCATAGCTTCAACAGAACTTTCTATAATAGAGGTAAGATTAAAAATAGACGAGCCGCCATAGCCGGCTCGATGACTGAAATTCAGGAGGTGTATCATGATGGATGGTGGCATGATGGGTGGCTTTGGCAGCTTTGGCCTGATGGGCGGACTCATCGGCCTGCTGTTCAACATCGCCGTGCTGGTCGGGGTTGTGTTGCTGGTTGTTTGGGCGGTACAGAAGGTTAGTCGCTCAACCAACTCAGGCGCTGCGACGACTTCCCCCTCTCAGGTTCTCTCGGCCCGCGAGATTTTGGATATTCGCTATGCCAGAGGGGAGTTGACCCGGGAGGAGTACCAAACCAGGCTCAGCGACATCACGTCATAATTGCTAACACAAATTTAGTTCTTGTAGAAGGAGGTATTGAACAATGATGGGTTTTGGTTTGGGCATGGGACTGTTTGGCTTTTTCTGGATGCTCCTTTTCTGGGGCGGATTAATTGCCCTGGCCGTTTGGCTGATCAGGTTGCTGTTCCCTTCGGCGCAGGCCCAAGCGGATAACCGTAACGAGGGAGCACTTTCGGCGCCAGAGATCCTCAAAACGCGCTATGCGCAAGGTGAGCTAACCGCCGAGCAGTATCAAGAAATGCTGCAAACAATCCGGCCATAAGTGTTGGTTCAGCCGGTTAGCTCCACCCAATACGATGTGGCCTGGGACACCATACTCAGACCACATCGTGCTACTTTTTATAAAAGATCTCGCCACAAGGCGCTCTTTGAAACTCAAAATCGGACGTGATTGGTCAATCATCCCCCCTCAATTTGGTAAAGATACTGGCTATAACTTACAATACGTAAGATTGATAAAAGGATGCTCCCTATTCAATCAAATAAAATATGGCGTTATCAAATTTTCAAATCGTTATGGTAGTTTTGACCATTGCATTGATAGGTTTGGCCCCAGCGATTTGTGGCGGCCTGGGTCAAAAATCAATCCGCCAGGAAATCCTGGCGGCGGCCAATTCGGGCGTCGAGGAACTTAATCTCTCTAATCGAGGGCTGACCTCCCTGCCCCCCGAAATTGGCCAGCTAGCCCAGCTCAAGAAACTGCGTCTTGATAACAATGGGCTGGATGAGTTACCCCCTGAGATCGGTCGCCTGACCCATCTGAACGAACTGTACCTTTCCTCCAATGCTCTGACCGGGCTACCTGCCGAAGTAGGTCAACTTTCCAGCCTCATGATCCTGGATGGGGGCAGTAATCAACTGGCAGCCTTACCCCCGCAAATCGGTCATCTCTCCGAGTTAGAGCAGCTTTTGCTCAGTAATAACAAGCTGAAACAGTTACCCCCCGAAATCGGCCAGTTATCGAACCTGACCCAATTACAACTCGGCGGCAATCAACTGGCGGCTTTACCCCCTGAGATCGTTCAACTGTCCCAGCTCACCACGCTGGACCTGGTCCAAAATCAACTGGCCGAGGTGCCTTCCGAAATTTTCGCCCTACTCAACTTGAGAAATCTGTATCTGGGCGCTAATCAACTGACCACCTTGCCCCCCCAAATCACGCGCTTGTCTGAGCTGGAATCCCTGTGGCTTAGAAATAATCGGCTCACTGTCCTGCCGCCCGAAATTGGACAGTTGACCCATTTGTCAGAACTGGACTTGAGTTCCAATCAGTTGAGCGAGTTACCCCCTGAAACCGGGCGTCTGGTCAAGCTGACCCAGCTCTACCTGGCCCATAATCACCTTACCAGCCTGCCGGCCGAGCTGGGTCAGCTTGCCAACCTCACCGATCTGGACCTGGGCAGCAATCAATTGACAGAGGTGCCTCCCCCAATCGGCCAGCTAGCCAATTTGGAACGGCTGTGGCTCAACAACAATAAGTTGAGCTTGATCCCGCTCGAACTTGGACAACTCTCCAATCTGGTCGGGCTATCTCTTAGCCACAATCAGTTGAGGGAATTACCGCCCGAACTGGGCCAATTAGCCAAGCTGAAAGCCCTGGAAATTGAGGGCAATCAACTCATCCGGTTGCCCCCCGAACTTGAGCAACGGCCTGGTTTGCAGATCAAAAGATAAGTGATCCCGTTCAATTTGGCAGAGACACCTCCTCTGGCCTACAATATGTAAGAACAAAGATGATCCCTATAAAATTCCATCAAAAAGGCAAGGAGATCTGAGGATGTTGACCAAACGTTTCCTGTTTTTTCTAGCGCTGCTAACCTTAACTATGCTGCTCCTGGCCGGTTGCGGCCCGGCTAATACACCCACCTCATCGGCCTCGGCCGATATTTTCAGTTTGCCCAAAAACGCTCAAGGCTATGTGGACATCTCCGTCGAGCAGTTGAAGCCAGCGCTGGCGAACAAAGACTTCTCCATGATCAATGTACATATCCCCTACGAGGGCGAACTCCCCCAAACCGACGCCTTTATTCCGTACAACGAAATCGAAGCCAACCTGAGCCAGCTGCCTGCCGACAAAGAGGCCCGGATTGTGCTTTACTGTCGCAGTGGTCGAATGAGCACGGAAGCCGCGCCAATTCTGGTCAACTTGGGTTACACGAATGTTGTAGAGCTTGACGGAGGCATGCAAGCCTGGCAGGCTGCCGGGAATGAGTTAATCAGCAAGTAGGTCAGATTAAGGTGCGACGTATTTCCAAAGTGCATTGCGCCTTACAGAATATAGAGGAAAGACAAATGACCAAGAAGAAAAACCCCGCCTCGGCTTTCAAGCGAACAGCCGCTCAAGCGTCGCCACGTCAGCCCAAGCTACCTTCCTGGGTTTGGCTGGCTGGTGGCGGTGTGGTTGCTGTGCTGCTGGTGATCGGCCTGTTGTACCTGGGCTTTCAAGGGCCGGCTACCGCTAATAGTGGCATCGAAGGTGTGGAGATTTTGCCCAATCCCGGCCAGGGACACCAGGAAGGCGAGATTGTCAACGCGGGCGAAGTCCCGGCCGGCGGCATCCACAATGCGGCCTGGCAGAACTGTGGCATTTACGAGGAGCCTATCCGCGAAGAAAACGTGATCCACTCGATGGAGCATGGCGCGGTCTGGCTGGCCTACCAACCCGACTTGCCAGCCGACCGGGTAGAGAGCCTACGTAACCTGGTTCGCCAGGAGCGCAGTCGCCAGGGTGAACCATTGATTGTTCTGGCCCCCAAGCCCGACCTGGATGCCCCTATCATCGCCACGGCCTGGCGGGTGCAGCTTAAGTTGGACAGGGCTTCAGATGAGCGGCTGGTGCAGTTCCTACAACGCTACCAGCGCGGCTCCTTCACTCCAGAACCGAGGGCTGCCTGCGTGGGTGGTGTGGGCGAGCCACTGAGCTAATTTACTCACAGGGGCACATACCATCAATGGTCAATTGGCCTGATACTCCCACCCAAGCCGGGCCAGACGCCCGCCAAACCAACTTAACGCGCGCCCGGTACAATCGGATTGCACCGATTTATGATCTCATGGAGACTTTACCGGAACGCCACATGGCCGGCTGGCGTAAGCGCCTCTGGGCTATGGTTCCGGGCGGGCGGATTTTAGAGGTAGGCGTGGGCACCGGCAAGAACTTTGCCTACCATCCTATCTACGCCAACATCACCGGTATTGACCTGAGCGAAAGGATGTTGGACCGTGCCCGCCGCCGGGCTGAAAAGCTGGGTCGTCCTGTTGAGCTGCGGCAAATGGATGTGCAACAGCTTGATTTTCCTGACCAGGCTTTTGATGCCGCTGTCGCTACCTTTGTCTTTTGCTCCGTGCCCAACCCCGTATTAGGGCTACGCGAGTTGGGCCGGGTGGTCAAACCCACCGGACGCATTTTCCTGCTGGAGCACATGCGGATTGATCGCCCGGTCATCGGTCCCTTGATGGATTTACTCAATCCGCTGGTGGTGCGCCTGAGCGGGGCCAACATCAACCGGCGCACGGTGGAGAAGGTACGGCGAGCGGGCTTGAACCTTGAGGCGGTTACAGACCTGGGACCAATGGGAGTCGTCAAATTAATTGTTGCCCGTTCCTCAAGCTAGACTGGTGACTAACACCATCTCACTTCACATCTGCCTGCTGGGTGGTCCCACCTTGTGGCGGCTGGGGCTGCAGGCCCTGCTAACCGGCCAACCTAACCTGGCCAAAGTCACCCAGGCGGCCGATCCAACCCAGGTCGGCGATCCTCCCGACGTTTTTTTGCTGGACGGTCGCAGCGTGGATGAGTTCTTACCCTCTGTCCTGACCTCTTTCCCCCAAACTAAGCTGCTCATTATTGCCGATGAACTGAATGAATCAACGGTAATGACCTGGCTGGAGAAAGGTATTCTGGGCTGCCTCGAGCGGGATGCCGCCCTGCCGGCCTTGCTCAATGCCATCCGTCAGGTCGCTGCCGATGAGGCCAGTCTGCCCCAGGCGCTGGCGCTGCGGCTGGTCACCCGCCTGGCTCGTCAATCATCGGCCTCAACTGAAACCGTTTTACCTGAATCCCTGTCTGAGCGTGAACGAGAGGTGTTAATCCTGCTGGCCCAGGGGCTGAGTAACAAAGAGATTGCCCAGCGCCTCTATCTCAGCATGCGCACGATCGAGGGACACCTGGCCAACATCTACGGCAAACTAGGGGTCCACTCCCGGACCGAAGCGGCTCTCTACGCCGTCCGCCAGGGCTGGCTGACGCCAACCTGACCAGGTAGAATCACCTATTTTCTCCCCTGTCCAAACAGGGGAAACTACCTGCCCTCAAACAGGTAGTTCAACGCTGTTCGCTAACGGCCGGCTGTGATATGCTCATATCGAGCCTGGCCACAGAACTTAACCAGGTGAGAAGAATGATGACAAAGACACGTATTGCACTGTTAAGCACGCTTTCCGATATGCATACCCAGTCCATCCAATACAATCTGACCGCGCTGGCGGACATCTTGGCCCAGGTTGCGCCAGACCTGCTGTACGTGGAAGTGCCGCAACGTGACTGGGAGTTGGGTCGCCTGGATCAGGCCCCGATGGAGGTGCAGCGCAGTCTGCTGCCTCTGGCCGAACGGAGCCGCACCGTCGTCGTGCCCGTGGCGGCTGATGCTCGCCAGTTCAACGACTTTGCGCCCAGAACCGGCTGGCGGGCCGGGCTGGCACGCTGGCTAGACCAAGCCCTGCGCTGGGCGCAGCGTCAAGCCAACAGTGCCGAGGCTATCCACGCCTGGCCCTTCGAAGCGGCATGCCACACCCTTTGCCACCTCAGCCAATTGAGTTGGGATGCCACAGCCCGGCAGGCGTGGGAGAAACAAAACCAGGCCATGCTCGACAATATCCTGCAGGCCATCCGGCGCGATCCTGACCGCCGCATCCTGGTCGCCGTGCAATGCCAGCGCATCCACTGGTTGGAGCCGCGCCTGAAGAAGATGCCGGATATCGCGTTAGTGGATTATCGCGAAGTGTAACAAGGTGGTTCAAAATGAATTTGGAAGAAGTTCGTAAGATATTCAATGATTGGGCGCCGGTCTACAATCCAACACATGGCTGGACCCTGCCCAAACGCCGCGTCGCCCGCCTCGCGCTTGGACTTCGGCCTGGTGATCGCGTTCTCGACGTGGCCTGCGGCACCGGGCTGAACTTCCCCCACTTGCGCGAACTGGTCGGGGCGCGGGGCCAGGTCGTGGGCATCGATCTGTCGCCGGGCATGCTCGACATCGCCCGCCGTTTGATCGCAACGCGCGGCTGGAAGAACGTGGACACTCATGAGGCCGACGCGGCTCAATTGCCCTTCCCGGATGAATCCTTTGACAAAGTCATCTGCTCCTTTGCCCTGAACATCATCCCCGATTATGGGCGAGCCATTGGGGAAGTGAAGCGAGTGCTCGTCCCCGGTGGGCGCTTCGTCTCGCTCGAAATGCATTTGGGGATTCACTCCCTGGCGCATATCTGTGCTGTGGATATACGGCACGACACTTTGGGCGGGTTGAGAGAGGTTTTTGGCGACGTG
Organism: Anaerolineae bacterium; assembly: GCA_023382535.1. The sequence continues at coordinate 473,061 of JAHDWA010000001.1, forward strand.
CAAGTGAGTCATTACTGGTTGGGCACGATCTCCATCGCCACGGCGACAAAGTGAAGATCAACCCCTCAGGGAACCAGGTGATTTACAGCTTGATCCAGCCCTTTGATCTTGGATAGGATAGATTGATGACTTACCTTGCTTTTCGCAACCTGTTTCAACAAAAATTTCGACTGGCCCTCAGTATCGGCGGGGTGGCTTTGGCGATGATGCTGATTGTCTTTCTCAACGGCTTTCAGTCCGGTATCTTCCAACAGGTCACCGCTTATCTTGATCATACCCCGGCTAACCTGGTCATAGCCCAGGAGGACGTCACCAATATGCTGGGCGCGACCTCGCTGCTGCCGGCCAGCGCCGCCGACTTGGCCCGCGGCGTGCCGGGCATTGAGCAGGTCATCCCCATCGTTTCCCGCTTTATCATTTTGGATATTCACGATAAGAAAGTGGTGGCCTACCTGGTTGGCTACGAGCCTAAAGTGGGCGGCGGCCCGTGGGCGCTCAAGGCCGGTCGCATCCCCAAAAATGATCGGGAGGTTGTCGTGGATTGGGTCATGGCCAAGATCCACGACCTCAACCTGGGCGATACGATAGAAATTCTGGACGAAGATTTCACCCTTGTGGGTCTGAGCGAGGGGACAAATTCCTGGATGGCCAGTTTCCTCTTTGTCGAAAAACGGGCGGCGGAACGGCTACTGCTGACGCCTGAAGCGACCAGCTTCCTCTTCCTCACCTTTGAGCCGGGCGCCGACCCGGCCGCCATTGAAGCTCGCCTGCGTCGCCGTCTGCGCGAGGCGGAGATCTTGCCGGTTGACGTGTTTAAGCAAAATGATATTGCGCTGTTGGTCAAGGTATTCGCCACCCCGCTGCGGCTGATGGTCGCCATTGCTTTTGCTGTGGGCACGGCCATTTTGGGAATGATTATCTACACCGCTACGGTTGAGCGGATACGTGACGCGGAGCGTGGCGTGCTCAAGGCGGTCGGCGCTAAAAACCGGCATCTTTATGGGTTGGTCACGCAGCAAGGACTGGTCACTGCCCTGCTGGGGGTCATCCTGGGGATTGGCCTGGCCTGGCTGGCCGGCCAGGGGGTTATGCGAGCTTTCCCTAAATTCCTGGTTATCCTCGAACCCGGCCCCCTGCTAACGGCGGCCAGCGCCGGGTTGTTAATGGGGCTGCTGGCGGCGCTGCTGCCGGCTCGCTACATGGGTAGCCTGGACCCGGCTCGCGTCTTTAGGAAGTGAGGCTGAAGGATGTTCTACCTGGCCTGGCGCAATCTGGCACAAAGTCGAACCCGGTTTAGTCTGGGCATGGGGGGTGTGGCCCTGGCCCTGCTGCTAATGCTGGCCCTGGATGCGCTACTCACCGGTGCCGGAGAGAATTTGGTCGCCTACATCAACCAAGCGGGAGCGGACATTTTCGTGGCCCAGGAAGGGGTCAAAAACATGCATATGGCTGCTTCGGCCATCACCCGGCGCGATGTCAGCCTGGCCTCGCACGCCGCCGGCGTCGCCAGCGCCAGCCCCATTCTTTATACTACCAGTACAATCAAGGCCGGCGGAGCCGACGTGCTCTCGTATATCATCGGCTTTGACCCGGCCGAGCCGCTGGGTGGACCGCGGCGCGTCATGGCCGGGACCACTGCCTTGCAAGAGGATGAGGCTATCATTGATGGGGCCGTGGCCCGCAGCCAGGGGCTGGGCCTGGGCGACGAAGTCGAGATTTTAGGGGAAACCTTTACCATTGCCGGCCTGACCGAGGGGCTGACCAATCTCGTCAACAGTATCACCTTCATTCGCCTCCGGGATTTCCAGGAATTGACGCGGAGCGACGCCGTCAGTTACGCCCTGCTCAAGGTCAAGCCGGGTTATGACCCCAGCGCGGTAGCGGCGGCCATCACCGCCCGCAATGCCGATGAGGTGAATGCTTTAACCCGCGCCAACTTCGCCCACGAGGAGCGGCAACTTATCCAGGATATGAGCGTCGAACTGCTCAACATTATGAACCTGGCCGGCCTGCTGATTGGCCTGGCGGTGACGGCGCTGACGCTGTACACCAGCACCCTCCATAAACGACAGGAGTACGGGGTGCTGAAGGCTATTGGGGCTAAAAATGGGCAGCTCTATACGGTCGTGATCGCCCAGGCCGTGTTGAGTTTGGCCCTGGGCGCTGGCCTGGCGATGGGCCTGGTCTGGCTGCTGGGGCTGGCCCTCCCCCTCGCTATTCCGAATGTGGCCCTGGTGCTGACCGGCCAGGCCGTGATCCGCGTCGGGCTGGCGGCCCTGCTGATCGGAGTGATTGCTGCGCTGACCCCTGCCTGGCAGATGGCCCACCTGGACCCGGCGCGAGTTTTTCGGGGCTAAAGGAGGTATGATGGAACCTATTCTAAGTGTTGAGAACGTGACTCGCCGTTTTAGCAGCGGCGCTACCGAAGTCGTCGCCGTGAAAGACATTTCCTTCACTGTTACCCCCGGTGAAATCGCGCTGATTATGGGGCCATCGGGCAGCGGCAAAACCACCCTGCTCTCCATGGTGGGTGGCCTGTTGAAACCCTCGGCGGGGCGCATCCAGATTGGCCCTGATGAGATCAGCGCCCTGGATGAGCGGCGGCTGCCGGAAGTGCGCCTGCGCCGGATTGGCTTTATCTTTCAAGACTTCAACCTGTTGTCGGCCCTGTCATGTCTGGATAATGTGACCATCGTGGTCCAATTGACCGGTCGCTCGCGCCCACAGGCCCGGCAGCAGGCCAGGCAATTGCTGGAGCAACTGGGGTTGGGCCACCGGCTGAATTTCCTGCCTGAAAAGCTATCAGGGGGAGAAAAACAGCGGGTCGCCATTGCCCGCGCCCTGGTCAATCAGCCCGATTTAATCCTGGCCGATGAACCGACGGCCAACCTGGACAGTCAGCACGGCCACGAGACCATGCGCCTGTTGCGCCGGATTGCCAAAGAGGAAAATCGGAGTGTGGTCATCGTCAGCCACGACCAGCGGATTAAAGACATTGCCGACCGGGTGCTGTGGTTGGAAGATGGGCAATTCAAGAATGTCGTGGAGATGGCCCTTGACCCGGTCTGTGGCATGTCGGTGGATCGGGAGAGCGCCCCGGCGCACGCGGCCTATGATGGGCGTATCTTTTATTTTTGCGCTCCTGGCTGCCGGGACGAGTTTTTGACGGCGGAGAAGTTTCTAGCCAGGTAAGCTTATGCCGCCTCTGTCAATTCATTCGCCAACCAGCATCATCATTCTGACCTCAGCAACCCTCTATCGAGTGGCGGGGCCAGCGTTGCCATCGAGTCAAGCTGTATCTGCTGATTGCCTGGTTGGCCGGAGGAGAGGTCTTTCGGGAATGGCAAACTCATCGTCACCACCTGATCCAGCATGCGCTCGACCTCATCCGGCGCGATCCGGGGCGGCGAGTGCTGGTGGTGGTCAATGTGCGGCACTGCCACCACCTGCGTCCCGCCCTGAAGAAATATCCAGAAGTGCAAGTTGTACCTTATTCGGAATTGTGAGAAATTGATTCGGGCGATAATCCAGGAAAACGATTAGTCGCATTTTCTTACTTCTTGTCATATGGGCAACAGGTCGCCTCAGGCAGGGCGATGGCGACCATGCCAAAAATGCTAACGAAGGAGGGTGAAGGGACCAGCGAGGATGCGTCATGTTATATGGATGGGTTTGGTTGCTATCATCGGTTGGAGCTGTCTAGGGCCGGCTGAACCTGAGCCTGCACTCCCTGGTACACCCAAGCTTTTAGCCGAACTCACTCCCACCAGCACCGGATTACCGATCCCCGGTACAGGGAAGCCATCCATTGCCAAGCCCACAACTGAAGACGTTGATGCCCCCAGGCTTTTGGTTGAACTCGATCCAGCAGGCCTTGGGCTTCAGCCCCCGGATTTGAGGAGCCTCGCCGTTTCCGTGGGGATATTCCTCACAATGCGCAATGCACCGGCCGACATCCCCTGGTCAGAAGCAGACGCCGCTCATAAAATCCGCAGGCTTATTCAGGACGCGAATGCTATCCTGAGACAGTGCAATATACACTTGGCATTGGAGACTGCCCAGGTCATAGCTCTGCCAGATCGGCTCCTCCAAATCCAGGGCAACGACGAAGGATCCTGGGGTGGTCATCCTCCACCAGGGATAGAAGACCCTGAATTGTTCAATTATCAACAGAATGAACGCTTGACGGAGGAGAGTAGAGAACTATTCGACTACGGCAAGCAATATGCCTCACCAAACACCATTGCCGTATTCACGGTCGAGCACATCACCTACTATGCCGAACGTCAACTCACGGCTGCCGGTGGGCTTTCATTTCCACCCAACGTGTACCACCATTAAGACGATTATCCCCTCCGTAATTCAGTGCTGCTGGTTGGAGAGTATGCTTCCGATGGAAGCCTGCCCAGCATTGAAGACCAAAATGCACTGGCGCATGAGATTGGACATATGTTGCTCAATACCGGCGACCATGAAAGTGATCGCTCAAACCTTATGAGCAGCTTGGGTACGGCGCTCACTCCAGCACAATGTGAACGAATGCGCTACAATCGAAATTGGCTCTTTGGCGAAGAAGCGATACCTGACCCCGGCCCTCCATAAAAATTTTTCGTGGGGACTGCCGCCTTTAAGTAAGCCGAGGAAAGGGCTTCCTCTCCTCTCCCCTAATGTCTACTTCCACCTACCCGGCTGACTGACCATACTGGCAAAACTGGCTGGTGAGTGAGATGACTGAATTACGGGGTTTGCGCCAGGAGCGCATCCACTTGATCTTTCACGGCACCAGGCCGGATAAGGCTAATCTGAGTTAAGACAGGCTCACCCTGACCATCCACGACGATTAAAGTGGGTACCCCCCGCACCCCATAAGTAACTGCGGCTTGTAAGCCCAACGGGGTCGTGATATCAAGGCGAACCACGGCTACTTTACCGGCCAGATCACGTTCTAACCCATCCACGATGGGTTTGTTCACCAGGCAGATGCTTCAGAAATTGGAGTAAAACTCGATGACCTTGGGCTGACCGTCGGTTAATATAGCCGTCAACTCATCTACGCTGCTGATGTCGCTCGGTTCGGTGCGCAGGAAGATAAAAGCGCCGATGATTAGGACGATAACGCCTAGCAAAATCCAAATACCTTTAACCGGATCGCCAGAATCAAGCTCATCAGACAATTCGTTGACAGATTGTTCGCTCATCTCAATTTCTCCCGTACTCACTAACGGAAAACTGTCTTATTTTAAGCTAAGTCAAAATATTGGCAAGCCCCTATAGATGTCCTTTTTTATGGGTATAGGTCATTTTTCGCTCCATCTTGTCATCATTTGTTACTTGCCGGTGTCACCGTCGGAAAGGGCTGCTGCTGGGTCACCTGCCATTGAAATAAACGGCTCTGCTCCGACCACAGGCTTTTGAAGTAGGCGATGACCGCCCGAATTTCGGCGTCGCTCAACTTGTCGCCAAAGGTGGGCATGGTCAGTGGGCTATCGGGCGGCTTGAGCGGGTCACGGAAGCCATCCCGGATGATCTCGTACAACAGCCCATCGGCGTGGTGCCAGGTGTGACCGGTGTCATCGTGGGGGGCTGGGGGGAAGTTGCCATTCGCATCGGGCTGTTTCCAATTGGGCTGGCCTTCGGCACTAGGGCCATGGCAGATGGCGCAGTTTTCAACGTAAACCTGCCGGCCCAAGGCCACCTCGGCCGGATCCAGGGCGGGCAGGGGTGGCAGGGTTGGGGTGGGCGTTCCGAGAGGAGGCCGGGCAGGCTTATTCTGAGCTAAGATCGCGTCACAAGCGGCCAAGGTCCATCCAGTTAATAGTAAGATTACTATGAGCCAAACACTGCGTCGAGTAATTTGGATCAAATGGATCATAAGGTTATAACGTTCCCCCGGTAACAGAGCAGACACCGATGGCGTCTTGAAAGTGCTCTAAAAATGCCCTCATTGATTTGGCGTCTACAAGTTCGGCGGTTACTGGTAAAGGCGGGAGAAAGGATAAAGTGTGTTCAAAACCATCTGTTTTACGGGCTTGATAATAATATTCATTCTTCGCCTTTTTTATAGGTGGCGAAATAGAAACAATCTGATTAATGTCAGTCGTAAAACGACTTTAGAAATGGTGTTACTCTCTCTGGCATTCGTCGGAATGCTGGTCATTCCGCTCATCTATGTCTTCATGCCATTGCTGGATTTCGCCGATTATCAGCTTCCGTCTTGGGCAGGCTGGATTGGAACGGCAGTCTTCGCTCTGGCTATCTGGCTATTATGGCGTTCTCACGCTGACCTGGGCCGAAACTGGTTTCAGACCCTTGAGTTGAGGCAAGGGCATCAACTTGTTACCAGTGGCGTATACAAATATGTTAGGCATCCCATGTCTGCAGCTTTTTGGATCTGGAGTGTTGCTGCGACTTTGTTATTGCCCAACTGGATCGCCGGGTGGTCCCATTTAGCATCGTTCGCTCTGCTCTATTTCCTGCGTGTGCCGGCCGAAGAACAAATGATGCTCGATCAGTTTGGAGAAGCGTATCAGGCCTATATGAATAGAACGGGGAGAGTTATTCCACGCTTGAATTGAAGTGATGCCTTACATCCTTATGCCGCCGCCTGCCGAATAATCACTCCTGGACTGGCTACCACAAGAGCCGGCTCGGCAAGCACTTTCTTTAGAAAAGTAAACCGTATTTTGAAGAGAATAACATGAAGATACTGTTCGGCAATCTTATGTCAGGAAGGAGGGCTTTAACCTCATAAAACGAGATGGCCGCGTTTGAGCTTTAGGTACCTCCATCAACCAGGCCGTTATCCGAGCTAAGTTGATACTAGCTGCTGTCGCCAAATGCTGCAAGTGAGTTTTGGCCAAACCAACATAGCGAGCGTAGCGAATATCACTGACCCGCACTGCTTGCGAGAGCATTCCTTCGATGCCGGCTCGTTGCTTGTAAATGTTCTTAAAGGCCTGAGTTGCCTGCCGCTGGCGGGCCAATTCCAATACCTGGAATTGGTCTTGGGGTCGAAAGGTCAAGGTTCGAGGGGTGCTGGTACTTTTGGTGCACCGGGCGCGTTGACAACAGGTGCGACAAGCGGTGCGACTGAACTGAACCGTAATCATGGGCGTGCCTTGGGGCGTTAGATAAGGGTGCCAATCAATGGCTTGCTGGCCCTGGGGGCAGGTGACCTGGTGGCGATCCCAGTCAATGGCAAAGCAAGACAGATCATAGGCTTGCTCATCTTTAGCCTGCCAACTAGAATTGGCCTGGAGGGGACCGATTAAATCCACCTGATGATCTTTTTGGCTCAGGAGGATCAGTTCGGCATCGATATAGGCCGTGTCAACCAGATGTTCCTCGGGGAGCAACCCTTTCACAGCTAAAGCTTGATGGATGGCGGCGGTGACCTGGCCATCAAAGGTGGTGGCCGGGGTAGTGACACAATGGGTAATCAGGTTCGGTTGATCGGGCAGGCAGGTTTCGGTCAGGTGAACGGCGTAGCCGGTCCAGTTCGTTTGCCGTTTCGTTCGGTTTCGAGCCTCAGGGTCATACGGTGATTCGATCAACAGGTGATTGGGAGGTAGACCATACGCTTTGGCTGTCCGAAGGTAAACCTGGTCGTCCTGGCGATAGTACTGTTGGATCCAGACTTGGCGTAACACCTGGACGCTGGGAATTTCGACTAACCAGGCCGGGGCAGTTGGGGCATAACTGGCGGTCAGCAACTGGTAGCCATCTTGGCCAATGCGCTGCTACAGCGCTAAACGCTTTGGTTCAGTCTGGGGTAAGCGATAGTTCTCGAACCGGGAGCCATACAGATCAAACCAATCGGCTCCAACCTGCTGACGTAACCAGTCGGGCGCGACTGTCGCCAGATCATTCAGGGCTGCGCGTAAGGTTTCGCCCACAAATTCGAGCCGGTTCAGGTCGCGAACCGCTGCCAAGACGTGAGTTGAGTCGGTCCGTTGTCGCTTGCGCCCTTTGAGCCAACCTTGTTGATCTAGATGGCTGACCAGAATATCCAGCAAAAGTTGTTCCTGACCGCCCATTAACAGCCGATCCCGAAATTCACTTAAGATCGAATGGCTCAACGCCGGGGCATCAATTTCTAGGCCCAGGACGTATTTCCAATCGATCCGGCTCCCAACCGCTTCCGCTGCTTGGCGGTCGGTCAGTCCTTCAGCAAATTGCATAATCGTGACCATTGCCAGCAGGCCCGGTGCTTCTGCCGGCTGACCGCGCCAGACAAACAAATCGGCAAACTGCTCATCGCGATAGATGACCCCAACCTGATCGCGCAGCAGGAGGTAACGATTGCCTTTCGGTAGACTGGCTTTAGCAATTCGGGCGGTTTCTTCTGGTATCTCCCAGATAGTTCGTGGACGTAGCATCTGCTTGCTCCTTTAGACTTGAGCTGACTTGGTTGAAGCATTATTGTGCAAGACTGGCTGGCATAGGTCAAGTAGGGTTTAGTTGTAGCGCCTTATTGTCATAAGATTGCCAAACAGTATCTGGGAGATCTTCAAGGGAGCTTCAACATTGGGCCGGATATTATCCACACTATGTTATCGACAGAATGCTTGATTCCTTCCGGTGGTACTTCTCTGCAGAGACCTTGCCCGACCCCGCTTATGTTTTTTGTTGCCAGATAAAGCGTGACCCACAATAGCCAGGCTTGACCTTTCTCTGGCAAATACTCCACGTAATGTTTTAGGCATTGCATTCGTTCATGGCATATTCTTGATTAGACCGGGTGATAAGGGGGAGTTTGCATTTTTGAGACTACAGCCCGGGGTGAGTATGCCGGCTTTTGGTGGGCGAAAACACCCTTCAAAAAGCCCCTGTCTTCAGTTTTGCCGCCGCAATAATCCGTTTGGCAATTGCCGCACAAAAATTAAGTCGTTTGCGCTAAACCGAACCGATTCATTGGCGCAGCGTCCGAATATAAGCCACGATATTGTACAGATCTATTAAAGCAGGATTATTGCCTTTAGCTGGCATCGTCACCCCGGTGGTATTCAGTGGGTCATCTGGGCCGCGACCAACTTTGATAAACTCAACCAGTTCGCTGTCGCTTTTTCCGGCGACAAAATCACTGATCACCAGGTTTTTACCCAAACCCGTGACCTATTATACTTTGCTAGTCGTTATCGAGACCTTTTTTGACATCCGCATTAAAAAGCTGGATAATTCCCGTCGAATGGATGGCAAATGATGCTGCTGAAAGAAGTTTTTAGGGGTTGGCTTCAAAAATTTAGCTATGCTTTCCTCATTTTCTGCATCGGCGGAATGGATTCGCTCATCTATTTTGATGGCTTTTTGCCTGGCCACGAACATGGGCTGCATCCTTACCACTTGAGTATTTGGACAGAGCCGGTTCACCATCATAACCCCCTACCTCCCCCGTCGCAGTCAAATATTTTAACGCTTTTGACAACGACCTATCAAAATACCACACAGGGCGTAACCTGTTCTTGCCACCTGAGCCCGAGTAACGCCTCTTTGTTAACCATAACCCAAACAAACTTCTTTATTGACTCTCCTTTTTTTAACCGGATTTTTGCGTCTAGCGTAGTTGGGCGCTCTATCTGGCTCTCCCCGCCGGATAAACCTCCACAATTATATTTCTCCTAAATTACTACACCCGACCATTTTGGTCGAGAAAAGCTCACAAGTCGCCAAGAAAAAACTTGGCATTTTTGGCGTCTTTGCCTGAAAAATAGGGTTAGATCATAGAAAAAAGCAAAACAATTAGGAGAAATCTAATGCAAGTGGATTTTTTTGAGCAACGCATCAACAAACCGGGCTTGGCCGCCGGCGCAGCCGGCCTGATGATTGTGGCCGGCCTGATCCATCTAATCATCGTGCCAATCCACTGGGCGCACGCCCAGGCGCACGGCCTGTTTTTTGTGATAATGGGTCTAGTGCAAATCGGTTGGGGCATTGCCTTCTGGCGATGGCCTTCAGTAGCTCTGTATCGCCTCGGCACGGTGCTGGCCGGTGGGTTGATTACCCTTTGGGTCATTACCCGGCTGCTCCCCGCACCCTTTGAACATGCGCCTGGAACGGTTGATATTTATGGGATTATCTGCAAGGCAGCGGAATTTCTGGGGATCGGCATGCTGATAGCTCTGGTGGTTGCTGGTGCAGCTTCTAGAGAAATGAGACAGGCGGCCTGGCGGGCTGTAGGGATATTGCTGATTATAGCTTTTATTAGTGGGTGGATTGCCTATGGCCTGGGCTTTGCTATTGAGCCGGCGCTCCCCTGGTTGGGAGGTGGAGGTGGCCACGACGAGGGACAACCCGGACAGGAACACGAAGGAGGCGATCATGACGCCGACTCCGGGCATGCTCAAGAACCAACATCCGATCATAATCAGGAACCCTCGTCCGAGCACGACTAGACTTAGGCAATGGAAAACACAATGTTGAAAAACATCAAAGTACAAGCGAGCGCGACACGTCCCCTCCAGCGCATTTTGATTGGATTATTTTTGCTGGCCTTCTGCCTCACTCCTTTGACGGCTTCGGCCCATAAAGAGGTAAATGTTGGCAGTTATGTTTTTGAAATCGGCTGGACCAATGAGCCAGTCCTCGTGAGTGAACGTAACGGTCTCTACTTGTTCATCACTTCTGCAAATGAGAGCGATCATGCCGAGGAGACAAGCGATCATAACCAATCCGTGGAAGCGAGCGAGCACGATCACGCCGAAGCGACGAGCCAAAACAGTCAGATCGCCAGTGTGACCGGAGCCGAAGCGACGCTCGAATTCGCCGTTGAATATGGCGGTGTCCGTAAAACCTACCCATTGCGGCCCGTACCCGGCAGCCCCGGCCAATACACCGTTGACCTCATCCCAACTCGTGAAGGTCAATACACGTTTATCTTCAGCGGCTCGATCAATGGTGAAGCGGTTGAGCTAGAGTTTGAGCCGGAGGAAGTGGAGCCGGTAGGCGATTTGGCTTTTCCAGAAGCGCCGTTGTCCGGAGCGCAACTGACAGCCCAACTCGCCACCGTGCAGGCCCAGGCCAATACCAGCCAAATGATTGCCATTGGAGGAGTGATGCTTGGGTTGATTGGGGCGGGACTGGGAGTTTATGGCCTAGTAAAGAAGTAGTATCATGACTCATAGTCAATGAGACTCCGTTTGTTTATTCTAACGCTGGCGCTGTTCAGCCTATTGGCTATCTTTGCTGCGCCAATCTTGGCGCATGGCGAGTTGCTACGCTCTGTGCCCGAGGCCAATGCCGTCCTCAACCGTCCCCCGGCGCAAATCGAACTCTTCTTCAGCGAGGCACTGGAGTCTTCATTCAGCTTCATCAAGGTCTTTGACTCCGCCGGGACGCAGGTAGATACTGGCGACGCAAGGACAGACCCGACTGACCCAGCCCGTCTGCGCGTCTCGCTTCGCTCCCTCCCCGACGGGGTCTATACTGTCTCCTGGCAGGTGCTTTCGGCAGTGGATGGTCATGTGACCGCCGGCGCGTTCCCGTTTGCCATCGGCAATGTAGACGCCGCGACTCTGGCTGCGGCAGAACAGGCCAGCCGAACCGTGAAACTCTTACCCGCCGAGATTGTGGCTCGTTGGCTGACCTATCTGGCTATAGCAACCCTGGTGGGCGGTCTACTCTTTGTCTTGCTGGTATGGCAGCCCGCTGCACGGATTGAAGCCAATGATCCAGCCTACCAGGCGCTCTGGCGACACCTGGCTCTGCTCGCCCTCCTGAGCCTGGCGCTGGCCCAAATCCTGGCCCTCCTCGTCCAGGCCGGACAGGCCAGCGGAACGGAACTAGCCGCGCCGTGGAGTCCCGCTGTTGGTCAAATTCTGTTTAGCACCCACTACGGCACCCTTTGGTTGGCTCGTTTGGCTCTGGCCTTGGCTCTGGTTGGCCTCCTCCCGGCGACGCCGCGCACGCGCTGGTTCGCAGTTGGGGCGGCGCTGCTGCTGCCCCTCACCATCAGCCTCGGCAGCCATGCCGCCGCCGAAGCCAAGCCCTTTTTGCCAGTCCTGGCCGATTGGGTGCATCTCTTGGCTACCTCAACCTGGGTGGGCGGCCTGATCTACTTTGTCGCCGGTCTCTGGGCTACCCGGTCACTTGACCCCGCGATTCGGACTCGTCTGACGGCACGCCTCATTCCGCGCTTCTCTGCCCTGGCCTTGCTCAGTGTCGGCCTGCTGGCACTGACGGGTCTCTACTCTGCCATTTTGCGCGTCGGTACGTTTGAAGCGCTCCTGAACACCTGGTATGGTCGAACCCTGATAGTCAAATTGGCTGTGGCCCTACCCATGATCATGCTCGGAGCAGTCAATCTCTTCAATACCCGCCCAGCAATGAAACGAGCCGCTGCCCAACCAGGAGACAATTCCTCGTTGGCGGCTCGTTTTCGTCGGCTTGTTGGGGGTGAAGTTACGCTTGGCTTGATAGTCCTGCTAAGTGTTGGCGTGTTGACCGCGCTGCCGCCGCCCCAACTCACCTCCAGCCCACCGGCGCTTGACTTTTCAATAGAGGTGGACGACTTGAACCTGGCTTTGAACATCACGCCGGGGCGCGTTGGACTGAATACCTTCACCGTCTCCATTCGTAGCGACGGGCAGCCGGTCGAACAAGCTAAGGAGGTAGCTCTACGTTTTACCCCGACGACAGCCAATGTTCCACCCAGCGAAGCTCAGCTCATTGAGCAGGGCAACGGCCAATATGCGATCAAAGGTTCATACCTCAGCCTGCCCGATGCCTGGCAAGTGCAGGCGGTAATCCGACGCCAGGACAAATTTGATTCCTTTGCCAACTTTACCGTAGATATTAGCCCTTCCGCCGCCTCGACCTATTCCTGGCCGCAAGTCAATGGGGCGCTCTTGCTGATAACGGCTGTGGCCTATGCCTTTGTCGTCAGAAACTTGAGCGGGACGCGACGGCAATGGCTGGGATGGGGAATAGCGCCGGCATTGGCGCTCGTTTGGGTCGGCCTGACTCTCCTCTTGCGCCCGCCGGTCAGCGCCGAAGCCGGGCCAGTTAATCCCATTCCCCCCAACGCCGCCTCGTTGAGGGCCGGGCAGGCGCTCTACGAACGCAACTGTCTCTCCTGTCATGGCCCCACTGGCCTGGGCGACGGTCCAGTCGGCTTGACCCTCAACCCACGCCCCGCCGACCTGACCCAACACACCATTCCCGGTGTTCATCCCGATAGCCAACTCTACGAGTGGATTAGCGAGGGTTTTCCCGGTTCAGTCATGCCGGCGTTCCGTGACGCCTTAACCGAAGAGGAACGCTGGCACCTGGTCAATTACATCCGAACGCTCGCTTTCGTCAAAAAAGAGTAGCCGGAACGGAAGGATGGCTAAGTGTAGCAAAGATAAAACGATGAAAACGAAACTCTCATTGATCTTCCCCCTGCTGGCGCTATTGCTGGTCGCCTGCTCAGTTGAAATCACCGAAGTAACGCCCGTTTCCGCCACACCGACCCGTGTGCCCGCCGCCGCTACGCCTTTACCGTGGGCTGATCTGAGCCTCACCGGGCAACTGATATTTTTAAGGGGTGAGGGTGATATGCGGCAGTCATTAGTTAAACTTGATCTTGCGTCGGGGGCGCTGCTGCCCCTTTTCGACCCGCCAGACGAGGGACGCCTAAGTAACGCGGCCATTTCACCTGACGGGACTCAGGTTGTGATGATTTATGCCCCGCCGGCCCCCGACCAGTCAGGGCCGGGTGATACCGGCCTATATCTCCTATCCACCGAGTGTGCTAGCCTGCCCGAAGGGTGCGGTTCGCAAGCACCGACCCTCCTGCGGCAAAATAAGCAGGAGTGGTTCGTCACCCCTACCTGGTCGCCCGACGGCAAGTACATCTATTACGCCCATTTTGTCCAACGGGCCAGCCTAAACGTCTCAGATTACACAATTGAGCGCATGACCTATCCTGGGGGTCAATCTGAAGTGGTACTGGAGAACGCCCTGTGGCCCCGTCTCTCTCCCGATGGCTCAAAACTGGCCTATCTTTCATTCGACCCGGCTAACTTCAACCAAATGCTTAAGGTTGCTGAAGCGGACGGGACCAATCCCCAGCTCCTTATTCCGGCCGACACCTTTACCGTAATAGACGATCACTTTTTCTCACCCGATGGCAGTATCATCGTCTTCAGTGCTCCCACTGAATTCACTGCTGTGGGACCTTCTTGGCTGGAGCAACTCCTGGGCGTGCGGACGGCCTCAGCGCATAGTTTTCCTTCGGACTGGTGGCGTATTTCGGCGACAGGTGGAGAACCTGAGCGCCTGACCCAGATCTCCAGTATCGGGCTATATGGCACTTTTGCCCCCAATGGCAACCATATTGCCTTTATTGACCTTTTTGGGGTGTATGTGATGAACCCAGACGGGACCGAAATTTTACAACTGCTCGACCTTACGGCTATGGGAATGTTACAGTGGCAGCCGTAATTGATTAGACTTAAAATTAGCGCAACGATCATTCACTTTTTGTTCATCAAGAAATGATACTATTTCAGTAATCAAACCCTTCTGTTTCGTCTCGATATCGTGCTAGTCGGTCGGTTGATTACTCTCTGGGTGATCACCTGGCTGCTTATCTGTTCTTACCCAATAAGTGTTACAAATGCTCAAAAGCTATTGTCTCTTGATCGTCATCATGATTACGGGTATATGGTTAACAGCTTGCGGCCGCATCCAACAGAGCCGGCCCCAAGACGGAGCCATCATTATTGAGATGACTGTGAAACCAACCCAACCCCAGGTCGGTCGGCAAACCTGGTCTTCACCGTGACCGACAAAGCGGGCCGGCCCATCAACGATGCTACTTTGGAGATAGAAGGCAACATGATCCACGCTGGGATGAGTCCTATTTCGGCCCGCACTACCGCCAGCGAAGAAGGACGTTACACTACCTCGCTTGAATGGACGATGGCCGGCGATTGGATTGTAACTGTCAACGTCTCTTTAGTGGATGGGCAGGTCGTGGTTCACCAATTTCCGGTATCGGTACAGAAAGCTGCCGGGCAGGAGTAAGAGGCTAAAGTTTGACCATGACATTTATACCTCTGACCGAAACAAAGAAAATTCCCCCAAGCTATCAGCGGACCGTAGATATACTTACCTGGCCGATCATCGGCCCCTTTCTACGCTGGAGACACGCCCGACGCGCCATGCAAATTATTACTCTGGTGATTGCGGGCTTCCTCATCTTCGATGGCTTGCTTGGGCCGCAGCAAGCGCCTAAAAACTTAGCTACGGTGACAACCTGGGTGCATTACCGGGGCTTTGCCATCTTGGCTCTCTTCATTGTCGGCAACCTTTTCTGCATGGCCTGCCCATTTATGCTCCCGCGGGAGTTGGGCCGCCGGTTGGGCGCTGCGTTGGGGCTGCAAGGCAAAGTCCCCCACCGCCTTCGCAATAAATGGCTGGCGATTGTTCTGCTCATCACTTTCTTCTTCAGTTATGAACTCTATGACCTCTGGGCCAGTCCCTGGCTGACCGCCTGGCTTATCATTGGCTATTTCCTGGCCGCCTTTGTCGTGGACACCTTCTTTCGGGGAGCGGCCTTCTGTAAATACGTCTGCCCCCTGGGTCAATTTAACTTTTTAGGCTCGCTGGTCTCTCCGGCCGAAATAAAAATCCGTCGCGCCGACACGTGCGCGACCTGCCGCACCAAAGATTGTATCGCTGGTAACAAACGCACCGGCCAACGCGGCTGCGAATTATGGCTATTTCAGGAGAAAAAAGTAGGCAACATGGACTGCACCTTCTGCCTTGATTGCGTCCAGGCCTGTCCGCACGATAACATAGGCTTACTCGCCCGCGTGCCCACGCAGGAGTTGTGGTCCGACCCCCGTCGCTCTGGCATTGGACGCTTTGGCCAGCGGTGGGATTTGGCGGCGTTGGTGATTGTGCTGACTTTTAGCGCATACCTCAACGCCTTTGGCATGATTAGCCCGGTCTACGCTTTGCAGCAAAACCTAGCTGAATGGCTAAATACCACCTCGGAAACACCCGGCCTGCTTTTGATTTTTGCGGTCGGCCTGGTTCTTTTGCCGGCGGCGCTCCTGAGCCTAGCTAGCTTTTGCAGCCGCCTCCTTTCTGGCCACACCCAAGAACCTTTGAGCGTTGTCATCCATCGTTTTGCTTACAGCCTTATCCCCTTAGGCTTTGGCATGTGGTTAGCCCATTATGCTTTCCACTTCCTCACCGGAGTGCTAACGCTCATCCCGGTATCCCAATCCTTTCTCAATGATAGCGGGCTTGACGTCGGCCGACCTCAGTGGCAGCTTGGCCCGGCAGTGCCGCTCGACTGGCTCTTTCCCATTCAGGCGGTTTTCCTTTACTTGGGTTTATTTGGTTCCCTGGTCGTTGGGTTTCAAATTGCGGTAGGTCATTATAAAACGCGCAAGGCTGCGCTGCGCGCTTTCTTGCCGTGGGGCATCCTAGCGCTGCTCATGCTGGCGGCGGCCTTGTGGATTATGCTTCAGCCGATGGAGATGCGCGGCACCATTTTTCAGGGATTGTAAGATGCTACAACGACTACAGTTATATCGAATTATCGCCAGTCTGGTCGTCATTATCATCACATCAACGGTTTACGAACTGCTCTACCCTGTCCTGGCTATCGGCCCTGGCACAGGGGGCAGCAAAATCCGGGTCAGCGATGAAAGAATTGGGCCCTACATTTTACTGGTAGCGACAGCTCCGCTGCCGGTTACAGTGGGGCAAATGAGTGTGTGGGTGCGTGTTACCGACGGCCAAACCAACCAGGTTCGCCGTGATGCAATAGTTACAGTTGAGGCCACACCCTTCGACGGCGGCCCAACCCTCACCGCTCAGGGCAGTCACCAAAATGCGGGCAATGATTACGATTACGTGGCCCATCTCCCGGTTGAACGCACCGGCCAGTGGAACATTGCGGTTTTGGTAGAGGATGAGCCAGGCCAGGCCGAGACGACTTTTACTGAAACTGTTACCAGGGGTCTGGGCATTCAAGTGTTGGTAGCGATAGGCTTGCCCTTTGTGGTACTGGCGGTGGTCGTTGCCATATATTTGTGGCGGCGAGCGGCGATGGCATAGTCATGTGGTTGTCAAATTGGGTCTTGTCTCATTGCCGAAAAAGCTATTGATAGGGAAAGGAGCTTGCCACAACGCTTAACCAGCGAGCCAATTGCCCGATTCATCAGTTCAGCTAAAATTAGTAAAAAGTGTACCTGTCTTGTTCACCCGTCATTCATTCAAATGTGATACCATTTCAGATATACGAATCACCATAAAAAATGGAGATAAACATTGAGTACATCTAAACGTTCCTCTATGAAAAGATCGGCTGCCTCACAAAAGGCTAGCCGAGCTAGTAATAACCGGCTCTGGATTGGGGTGGTTGTGGGAGCCGGCCTGTTAATCGTGGCCGGTGCGGCTTTCCTCATCCTCAACGGCGGCTCGCAACCTGCTTCTTCAATTGAAGGAGTGGTCACGTTCAGTGTCCCTCAAGGTCATCAGGATGGTCCTCTCACCTACCCGCAGACGCCGCCGGCGGGCGGCATCCATAATCCGGCCTGGCAGAATTGTGGAATTTACGATCAGCCGATTCCTAATGAGCAGGCTGTTCACTCGTTAGAGCATGGAGCCGCCTGGATTACTTACCAACCTGACTTGCCGGCTGAAGACGTCGAACAGTTGCGTACCCTGGTGCGAGGCCGCGATTTTGCTCTATTATCACCTTACCCAGACTTGCCAGCGCCGGTAGTAGCCTCGGCCTGGGGAGTGCAGCTTAAAGTTGATAGCGCCGCCGATCCCCAGTTGTCAGCCTTCCTGACCCGCTATATGCAAGGACCGCAGACTCCCGAACTCGGCGCACCCTGTAGCAGCGGTGTCGGCACACCTGTGGAGGGTTGATGATGACTGAAGTCCAAACGTCCTTCGCCTTTCTCCCGTTGTCAGAAGCTGAACCGGCCCGGCTCCGGCCCTGGTTATGGCCGGCCCTGGCTCTGCTTTTTCTGGTTACAACCGGCCTGTTGGCTTTTATGCTCTGGGCGCAACGCTGGCCCACTGAAGGCAGCCCAGAAGTTACTTTTGCTCGAGATATGGCCGCACATCACCAGCAGGCCGTAGAAATGGCCTTTATCCTACGGGAACGCAGCGCCGACGAAGAACTGCGCCGCTTTGCCCTTGACATATTGCTGACCCAACAGGCCCAAATTGGGCAGATGCAAGGCTGGCTGGCCGCCTGGGGGCTACCGTTGAGTGGCCCGCAGCCGGTCATGGGCGGTCAGGCTGAAATGATGGGCATGGCCAGCCGAGAACAAGTTAACGAGCTTCAAACTTTGCCGGTCGCTGAGGCTGAAGTGGCCTTTCTGCAATTGATGATCCGCCACCATCAGGGCGGGGTTATGATGGCTCAAGAGGCGCTGCGCCAGACCAATCGCCCCGAAGTGGTACGGTTAGCCACAGCTATTGTAAATGGGCAGCAGAGCGAGATTAGCTATATGGAGGATTTGCTTAAGCAGCGCGACGTGGCGCCGCCTGAGCCCTTAGAAATGAAAGATATGGATCATGGCGGCTCCTAACTAAAAGTGTAATTCAGATGTAAGGTTGGTGAACATCTA
This sequence comes from Anaerolineae bacterium, assembly GCA_023382535.1. Next base: position 491,645 of record JAHDWA010000001.1, read on the forward strand.
AATCAACCATCAAAATTATCTTTGAGCAAAGGAAATAGATGAAGCAACTCGGATTACAGCGCGTACCGAAACTCCGATGAGAAATTGGATAATCATAGTCATCCTGTTCCTTATAATGATAATAACCGCCGCCCAATGCAGCGTAATTTCGCCCGGTCAATCCGGGCCACCCCAAATTAAGGTAACAGAAGCCCATTCTCAGGCGGCTATGGCTGGCACTAATGGCATAGTCTATTTCACTTTACTAAATCAGGGGGGTGATTCCGACGTGCTGCTGAACGTTGAAACCGATGTAGCCATCACCGAGTTTCACGAGTCTCGGATAGATGAGCAAGGTATTATGCGTGTGGGACCTATTCCCAACATCGAGATACCTGCTGGCGACTCGGTTAGCTTGGAGCCGGGCGGCAAACAGGTGATGCTCATTAACCTGAAGCATGGCTTGACTCCTGGCGAAAAAATGCGCCTAACTCTCATTTTTCAAAAATCTGGTCCTATGGTCATTGAGGCTGAGGTTCGCGAAGTCAATCGGGATATATCATTGGAACACCACTTTATGCAACGCTCACTAATAGACAAGTAAGAGAACCGCAATTGGACAATAAGCCTGGTACACGAATCTATCGCCTATGGGCTCCCATTTACGATGCGGCTTTTGACCGCATTTTCTCTCAAGCGCGCTGTCGGGCTATTGAACTGCTCGATCTGCGGCCTGGTGAACGGTTGTTAATTCCCGGTATTGGCACCGGCCTCGATTTGCCTTATCTTCCAACCGGAGTATCGGTTGCAGGCACAGATCTTAGTTCAGAAATGCTAGTTAAAGCCCGACCAAAGGCTAATGACCACGAGGTGACTTTGCTAAAAATGGACGCCCAAGTATTGGGCTTCGCTGACTGTAGTTTTGATGCAATCTTGCTTAATCTAATCCTCACGGTAGTCCCCGACGGTGCTATCGCTTTTGGCGAGGCTTGGCGGGTGCTTAAACCTAGTGGGCGAGCCGTAATTTTTGACAAATTCTTGCCCGAAGGCAGTATTGTAACGCCAGGTCGTCGTTGGCTGGGCCGCCTTCTCAGCGCCCTCGGCACCGATCCTAATCGCCGCTTGAGCGAAATCATTGGTGGTACACCAGACCTCATCGTGCAGCGAGACGAACCCGGCCTCCTGCGCAGGCAGTATCGCCTCCTGCTTTTGCAGAAAGCGAAAGATGTTTAGCGTGGGTTGATATGAAAAAAGCATTGTCTACCACAGCCCGGCACCAGCGGGCATTATGGATTACCTTTGCCCTTACGTTCACCTACTTTGTCATCGAAGTCGTGGGCGGAATTTTGACGAATAGTCTGGCCCTGCTTGCAGACGCCGCGCATATGTTGACCGATGTGGGCGGTCTGGCGCTGGCGCTGTTCGCGGCCTGGATGTCGCAAAAGCCCGCGACGCCTGCCAAAAGTTACGGCTACTATCGAGTCGAGATTCTCGCTGCGCTGGCCAACGCGGTCGTGCTTTTTCTCATCTCGTTCTACATTTTATATGAGGCTTATCGCCGTTTTCAAGAGCCACCCGAAGTAGATAGTCTGCCGATGCTGGCCGTCGCCGCCGTTGGGCTAGTCGTGAATCTGGTCGGCATTTGGAATCTGCGGCGTGGCGCGGGTGAGAGTTTGAATGTACAGGGCGCGTTTCTTGAGGTTGTCAGCGACACTCTTGGTTCACTGGGCGTCATCGTGGCTGGGGTAATTATGCTGGCGACGGGCTGGTATTACGCCGATCCAATTTTCAGCGTACTGATTGGGCTATTCATCTTGCCCCGCACCTGGGGACTAATGACGCAGGCCGTGAATGTTTTGCTTGAAGGCACGCCCGCTCATATCAACCTGAAAGCGGTCGAGGAGACGATGCGCGCTGTGCCCGAGGTTGCTGGGGTGCATGATCTGCACGTGTGGACAATCACCTCGGGCATGGAAGCGTTGAGCGCCCATGTGGTACTTGTGGAGGAGGCCGATCCGTGCGACAACCAGAAACTATTGGAGCGGCTCAACTCACAATTGAAAGATAAATTTGGCATTGACCATACGACCATTCAAGTGGAACAGGCTAGCCTGGTAGACCAGGAAAAACAGCCATAAGCAATGCGAGGAAACAAAAGTAACTCTTGGAAATTATGAAGAATATCACTGAGGCTCATATTTTACTCATAGATGACGAGCCCGAATTTGCCGACTTTGTGCAGCGCGGCCTGACTTATGAGGGGTACACGGTTAAGGTCGCTCACTCCGCCGGGAGTGGTTGGGATGCGGCCATGGCTGAGTCGCCCGATCTGGTTATCCTGGATGTCATGCTGCCTGACCTGGACGGCATGGCGCTGTGCCAGGCCCTTCGACAAGAGGGCCAGCGGATTCCGATCCTGATGCTCACCGCCCGTGACTCTGTGCCTGACCGGGTGGCCGGTCTGAATGCCGGCGCCGACGATTACTTACCCAAGCCCTTTGCCTTCGAGGAACTTCTGGCCCGGCTGCGAGCCTTGCAGCGCCGCTTCGGGGCTGAAGGGGGAGAGGTGCTCACTTTAGGCGATCTGAGCCTGGATACAGGTTTGCGGGAAGCCCGGCGCGGCGAGCGGCGCATCCGCCTCAGCCCCAAGGAGTTCGCCCTGTTAGAGTTCTTTTTGCGCCATCCTCGTCAAACGCTAACGCGAGAAACGATCTTTACTCGTGTGTGGGGCTATAACTACGAAATCGAGTCCAACGTCCTGGAAGTCTATGTACGTCGTCTCCGCCGCAAGTTGGGCGAACCTGATTTGATCGAAACCGCCCACAGCTTAGGATACGTGCTGCGCGGGCCAGACGAATGAACAGAAGCGTTTAACCATGTCTTTGCGTTGGCGGCTAATCTTGTGGCAAGTAGGGCTATTGGCCATTGTCCTGCTAGGCTTTGCCTTCCTTTCATATCGCTTTTTGGCCAACGGGCTGGCAGCTGAGACAGATCGAGCTTTGCAGGAGCGGGCCGCCCATGTATTGGATGCGATTCAGGTAGTGCCCAATCGAAATGTTGAGGAAGTCTCGGCTCCCACCGATGAATTCGCCTCACCTGGTATCTATGTGCAGGTGCTTACCCCGGACGGCCATGTAGTCGCTCATTCCTACAACCTGGGACAGCAACGGCTGCCGGTTGCCCCGGCTCTCTTGCAGCGGGCACTAGCCGAAGAGTCATTCTATACGACCGAGGTGGTGGAAGGACAGCAAGTGCGGCTTTATCACCGGCCCATTCTCCGTGAAGAGAGGGTGGTAGGCGTGGTGCAAGTAGGGCAGTCTCTCCAGGGTCTCGAAACCACCTTGGGCCGGCTGCAAACGATCTATCTGGCCGGTATCACCGGCGCACTTATTTTAGGCGGCCTAGGAAGTTGGCTGCTCGTCCGCCTCGGTCTGCGTCCGGTCACCACGATTGCCCAGACAGCCCAGCGCATCGCTCAGTTCAGTGATCTGAAGGAACGGCTAGCCTATCGAGGGCCGCAAGACGAAATTGGCCGCCTGGCAACGACGTTCAACCTGATGATGACGCGCTTAGAAGGCGCGTTTGAAGTGCAGCGTCGCTTTGTGGCCGATACGGCTCACGAGCTGCGTACTCCCCTGGCTACCATTTTGGGCAATGTAGACTTGCTCTTACGTTATGGGCAGACACCCCACCGGCGTAAGCAGGCTCTAAGCTCAATTAAACGAGAAGGGGAGCGCACCAGCCGCCTGGTGGCCGATCTGCTGCTGCTGGCTCAGGCCGATGCCGGCCAGAGGCTGGAACTCAGACTTATCGAATTAGATGAAATCTTGATCGAGGTCTATGAACAGGCACAGGGGTTCGCCGATGGCCTCCATTTTGTCCTGGATCAGTGCGAACCAGCCTTGATCCTGGGCGATCCTGACCGACTGAAACAAGTCTTGCTCAACTTGATAGACAATGCGCGTAAATACACCCCACCCAGAGGTCAGATCCGGCTCTCTTTAACTTGCGATGGTGATCAAGCCCAACTAACTGTCGCCGACACCGGCAGCGGTATCCCGCCTACCGATTTGCCTCACATCTTCGAGCGTTTCTACCGGGTGAAAGGAGCGACACAGGATGGCGTACGCGGTACCGGGTTGGGCTTAGCTATCGTCAAATGGATCATTGAAGAGCACGGCGGTGAAATTTGCGCGCAAAGCCAGGTTGGGCAGGGCGCCACCTTTACCATCCGGTTACCCCTCGAAACCGATGATGAGCCTGCTTATCCCCCTAAGATCTAGATTCGTCAATCAGGCAATCCTATCATCTCTGTATCCTTTTGCGTTCCAGTTTGCTTCTGTCTCCAAAGAAAGATGGAAATGCCTACAACTACAGCTAAGACCAGGACGGCCAGTCCGGCCGATATGAAAATGCCAAGCCATTCTGGTCGGGCTTCTGTAGTCGCCTGTTGGAGGGCTGTACTTTCAGTCGCTGCTGCCCTTCCTTCGCCCAGGGTGAAAGTGAATTCTCCCTCAACCGCGTCGCCATCATCCAGCACAGCCGACCAGCGGACCAGGTACACGCCGTCCGGCAGGGTTGGGAGGCTGGCGACCAGCGAGGCATGATCAGGGTCGTCTAGGTCCACTTCCCCGTCTCCCAGGTCTACCTGGCGTCCCTGAGCGTCGAAAACCTGTAGGGTGCTGAGCTTGGTGTCCAATTCTGTGCTAAACCAGGCCGTCACTTTACTTGGTGGCTGCTTTAGCACGGCTCCGATGGCGGGATCAGACTTGATCAGAACTTCGGGGCCGTGGGCTACCACCCTGGCTACTAACAGTCCTGAAGTCAGCAGAGCTAACACCAACGCCATTATTAGGTTCGCGCCTGCACTACAACGAAAGAATATCATCAGTTGTTTCGATTTCATATACCCTCTTGAATCTACGGCGGTAGGTTTTTGGGGCGCTGATGCGGTGGCTTTGTTTCGCAGGTGAGGATTATCCAAATCAATGCAATGTCCGCTAAAATCCATTATATAAGAGTAAGAAGTAAAATTCTATAGTTCCAGCTAATCCGATGGAACTAAAAAAGGACTATCTTTTAGACTAGTCCTTTACATATGACCAATGGGGTATGTCAGGTGGCACACCGCTCAGATATATTACTCTCCTACAAACAATCTCAGCGGCAACAACGGGGGAGTGTATGGTTGGTGATATGGGCGAACGGAACGCGCTTTGCCTCTGCCGTTTCCGCACATTCAGCCACGAAATCCCAGCAGGCGCAAACCATTTGCTACGACCAGAAGCGTGCTTCCTTCATGGAAAATGACCGCTTCACTAATCTTGACCCAGCCAAAAATCGAAGCCACGATAAGAATGGCGCTCACCCCTAAGGCGATGATCAAATTCTGGCGGACTACATCGTTCGCCGTCCGCGCCAGCTTTACGGCAAAGGGCAACCGGCTGAGATCATCGCTCATAAGGACTACATCGGCGGTTTCAAGGGCGACATCGGAGCCGGCGCCCCCCATCGCAATACCAACCGAGGCGGCAGCCAGGGCCGGCGCATCGTTAACTCCATCCCCAACCATCGCCACGCCACCATCTCTAGCCAAATCGCGTAGAGCCGCTACCTTGCCGTCGGGCATCAGCGGGGCCCGGGCTTCATCTATCCCCACCTCCGCGCCGATCGCCCGAGCAACACGGTTGTTATCGCCTGACAACATAATCGTTCGCCCAATTCCAAGCTCCTTCAAGGTGGCCAGAGTCTCTTTCGACTCAGCTCGCAGCCGGTCAGCAACACCCAATGCGCCCAGGAAGGAATCTCCCCGCTTGACCACCATCGCTGTCTGTCCCGCTGCTTCGAGTTGTTGCACAGTTTCAGTGATGTTTGGGGGAAGCATCTCTCCATCAAAGAGGGCCAGGTTGCCAACGGCGACAGCCTCACCGTTAATCACCGCCTGAAGTCCCTTGCCGTGGACGATTTGGCAGCTTTCAGGGGCAGTGATTTGAACCCCTCGTTCCTGCGCGCCCACGACCACAGCGTGGGCGATGGGATGTGACGAAACCGACTCGGCGCTGGCAGCAGTAACCAGAAGATCACTCTCGGCAATCCCTGGAGCCGGCGAGACCGTGAGGAGACGAGGCTTGCCAATTGTGAGTGTGCCGGTTTTATCAAAAGCCATAGCCGCTACCTGCCCCAACGATTCGAGGTGAGCGCCGCCTTTAATCAGCACCCCCCCTCGTGCAGCCCGCGCTACCGCTGAGAGGACGGCGGCGGGCGTCGAAATGGCCAGGGCGCAGGGTGACGCGGCCACCAGCAGCGAGATGCCTCGCAAGACGGCTTCCAAGAAGCCCGTCCCCAGCAGCATTAGCACCACTGTCAAAGTGGGCGCTGCCAAAAGCACAATGGGGACGAATTGACGCTCAACCCGCTTCGCGAACCGTTGTGAAGGACTCTTTTGGGCCTCGGCCTCAGTGACCAGATCAACAATTCGGGCCATAACGGACTCCGTCGAAAGCTTGGTGACCTCTACCTCTAAGACAGCCTCGGTATTGATCGTACCTGCGTACACGGAATCGTCCGGCCCCTTGGCCACCGGCGTTGACTCCCCGGTGATAACTGCCTGATCCAGAGACGACTGGCCCTGACGAATGACACCATCGAGTGGCACGCGATCGCCTGGGCGAATAACTAGCAGTTCGCCTCGCTGGACTTCATGAACAGGGATTTCTTGCACCGCGTCGCCTCGTTTGACTCTGGCTACGCTGGGACGTAACTGGCCAAGTGCCTCAATAGAGCGCCGGGCCCGATCCATGGCCCGGTGCTCCAAGGCATGGCCCAAACTGAAAAGGAAGAGTAAAAACGCTCCCTCGAACCAGGCCCCCAGCAGGGCTGCTCCGGCCCCGGCCAGAATCATCAGCGTTTCGATATCGAAGATGCGCTCCTGAAGCGAGTGAATAGCTCCGCGCAAGGGGAAGTAGCCCCCCGCTACCAACGCCAGAGCGAATAATACATTCGGTACAATGGAGTCTGGTGCAATCAAAAACCTGACCAAAAGGCCAAGTCCTATCAGTACCCCTGAGGCAATAACCAAGGGCATCTCCAGTTTGGGCGAGAGGCCACCGCTATGGGCATGATGCGAGCAAGCGTGTCCAGGTTCCGGCTCTTCAAGCTCGTAACCCATGGCCCGCACCCGCGCCTCGACCTGGCGCAAGCTGGCTGCCTCGCCATCATACTCGATGACCAGGCGTTCCGCCGCATAAGCCACATTGGCCGTGAGCACCCCCTTCATCCGCCGCAGTACATATTCGATGACGTAGGCGCACTGAGCGGAATCCATCCCCCGTACAAACCAGGTTTTCTGGAAATATCGACTCGACACCTCTGCGCCGCCGGCCCGCATCAGGGCAATGACCTGAGTCACAGTGACTTGCTTTTCATCATAATGAACACAAAGCTCAGGATAGCCAAGATCCTGCCGCACGTGCATATCCAAAATACCCGAGCGGGCCTCAAGGATTTTCTCCAATTTTTCGGTCCGGCCAAATTCGTCGGTTTCGCCGGGAATGACGCTCCCCAAATCGAGCTGGCACGCCGGTCCCCCATTTTCAGCCGGCCTGACCCCTACCAGACGTTCTACACGCTTGTCATGCCCATGATCGTGGTCATGCTGATGATCGTGATTGTGGTCATGTTCATGCTCCGAGCCGTGAGCATGTTCAGAGTCATGGCCGGGTTCATGATTGTGATTATCCTCCGGCCCGTGCTGATGTTCAGGATCAGCTTCGTGGGTGTGATCGTGCTCAGGCTCGTGCTTATGATCATGATCGCGGTTATGGTCATGTTCATGCTCCGAGCCGGGAGTACGTTCAGAGTCATGGCCGGGTTCATGATTGTGATCGCCTTCCGACCCGTGCTGATGCTCAGGAGTGTCTCCGTGCTTATGTTCAACTTCGGCCATAGGAATTTCCTCTCAAAAGTGCTGTGATGGGATAGGATAGGCTGATGGCCTCTGGCTCTTAATGATGCCGTTTGCCGTGATGTCGCTCCCCCGGTTCGTCATGATCGTTGATCGCAGACGCTGAAGGTTGGTAACGATTGCTTTCATGTTCCTCTGCTTCCTCGTCGTGGTGATCTTCCTCAGGCAGCGGCTGGGTGTAGCGTTGGCCGGCCACCTCCAAGGTAAAGCTGGCGCACCCCGGTGGTACATCGAATTCCAGGACGGCAGGCAGGCGCGCCTCATAAACCTTGAGGATGTTATCCTTATCGTCGTAGATCGTCCCGCCGGCGGCGACCGTCATCGTCTCGTCAACCAGTACAGCCACCAGTTCAGCCATCTCCTCAAGCCGGTCAGCCACCCGATGACACCAGAGATGCCCCACGCCGGGGTACTCGAAGTGGCAAATTTCTTCCATCTGCTCCTCGTCAATTTGCTCGCCGACGCCCACGAGAACAAAGTTGAGGCGCGGTAAGCGTCCGGCCGCAATCTCCTTGGCCACCTGGGCGGAGTAGGCCTGAATGTCAACGGGATCATGGAGCTGGCTATCGGTGATGATGACGGCCAGCCCTCGGCGCGCACCACGTCCGATCTCGTCGCGAATGTGGGCCACATAATCGCGCAGGACGGGCAGCATGATCGTCGCCTTGCCGTAAAACTGGGGGCCGGGGAATTTATAACTCTGGGCTTGTGCGCCGGCCAGGTCTCCCAACACCTCTATCTGCGAGCCATCTCCGGTGGCCCAATACGCTACCCGCAAAATGCCATCCCGATCCTTACTGGCCAGATACTCTAACATCCAGCGCATCTGAGGCTCAACCAGGTTTCGCACGCCGCCCAACTTGGCCAGAACACCGCGCGGGCCGTATTCATCCTCCATACTGGCCGAGCCATCCATATAGAGGGCTATGTCGAGACCTTCTACTGTCGGGTCGTGCAGCAAGGTGGCAATGACATGCCCATTTTTATTGTGAACATCCGAAAAGGGTTTGACAATGATTTCATGCTTGTAGGCCATACTGTTCTTCCTTTCTATCGGCAGGGCAGACACGTGAAGCGGATGGTAGACAGGGAGAAAAATTACCCATCTACGGACTCCTGTCTACTATCAGTGGTCTTCCTCTTCATGGTGCTCCTCGCCCTCCTCGGGGATCGGCTGAGTGTAGCGCTGACCGTTCACTTCCAGGGTGAAGCTTCTGGCGCCTTCAGGTATCTCAAACTCTAGAACAGCCGGCAGGCGGGCCTCATAAATCTTTAGCACCTTCCCCCGATCGTCGTAAATAGTGCCGCCTGCTGCCACCGTCATCGTCTCATCAACCAGTGCCGCCGCCAATTCTGCCACTTGTTTGATCTCCTCGGCAATGCGATGACACCACAGATGGCCGACGCCGGGATACTCTTCATGGCAGATTTCTTCCAATTGCTCTTCGTCCACCCCATCCCCGACCCCCACCAAGATGAAATTTATTCGCGGCAGCGTACCCTGAACAATTTCCCTGGCTATCTCCCTGGAGTATTTTTTGACCTGAGCAGGATCGTGAAGCTGCCCATCTGTGACGATGACAGCGCAACCCTGACGCGCCCCTTGGGGCACTTGTGCTCTCAGGTATTTGACGTAATCACGCATGGCTGGCTCCAGCAGCGTACTCCGACCCATATTCTTGGGGCCAGGGAACTTGTAGTTCTTGACCTCAATACCCTTCAAATCCCCGATAACTTCTATCTGCTGACCAGTGGAATCGCAAGCCCAATAAGCCACGCGCAGTACACCGTTCCGATCTTTGGTCGCCAGGTATTCCAGCATCCATTGCACCTGTGGTTCTACCTGGTTGGGTAAAACCTCCACCGGTTCATTGAAAAGCCAGGATAGAAAGCCGCCACCCTTGCGCTTGTACTCATACTCTTCTGTCATGCTGCCTGAGCCATCCATGTAAATCGCCATATCCAGCCCTTCGACGGTGGGATCATGCAACAGCGTGGCTCTGACATGGCCGCGCTCGACATGCAGATCAGAGAAAGGTTCAACGGGTCGTTCGTGTTCCGACATGGTTTGCCTCCTGTGATTATTCAAAGTCTTTCATCCAGTCCGGTTTGTCCGGCGGATTGGATTGATTTGATTTGCCTGTCCGTGTTATAGGTGAGTCCGGCTCGAAATCTTTCATCCAGTCCGGCTTTTTGGCCGACGATGGTTTGGGATGTGGTTCTTTATGCTGGCGCGGACCCACGATTGAGGTCAATTTGGGCGGCGGCGCACCGGGTTTCCGGTGGGCTTCGATAAAGTCCTGCATCCAGGCCGGTGTCTCTCCAGCCTCGGACATAGCAGGTAAGCGCACTCGCATTGGCGTTGAGCTGGGTCTAGGAGTGCCTGCCTCACGAGACGGCAGCAGGGATATACTCTCGATCGCGCCTCGCCGCTCCGTTGAAACCGCTTTCACCCGCTCCCTCAAGGCTATAGCGCGCGGCGACGGCCAGCCAGGCAAGGCTTTCAGAGCATCCCTGGCGATTTTGAGGAAATCGTCTACATTCCCTTGAGGGGGAAGGTCGAGACGTTCCTGCGTCAAAGTTCCGAACACCGAGGCGAGCAAGCCGCCAAATCCTTTTCCAGCAGAGACCTCTCGGATGGCGGTGTCGCCTTTGATCGTATATCCCTCGAACTCCAGTTGATATTCCAGGTTAGACCGACTTGGAACAGGCAGCGTCATTGAACACAGCAGATTTTCAATTCCTTCACGACTGAGGTCTTCCTTCAACGCGCTCAGAAGATCATACAAAAGCTGGTTGACCACGGTCTCGTTCGAGGCGGCAGATAAAGCTAGCTCAGCCGGCAGCAGGGGGTAAGCCAGCACGATGCCCTGGCCGTGCCGAATCTCCTCCTCGCGGTCGCCCGGCAGCATCATATGGAAGCAACATGAAGGCGGCTCGCCTGGGTCAGCCGAATTGACGTAGCGGAAAGCATGGGCAGCTCCCTGTACTAATCCAGCCAGAGCATCAGCGCGAGTGATGGTTAACTGTCCTTTTGTGGCCGATATCGGCGCGTCCTCGATGTTAGAATAGGGGCCGTACAGGATTCCATAGAGATACACGGGATCGTTGGGGCCGGGGGTATCAGCGGGCTGTTCTAAAACCTGAACATCAAGCAGAAAAAACTCTTCTACCTCCAGCATGCGGCCAAAAACCGCACCGGACACTTCGTGGTAGGCCATTTCAGCCTGAACCGAAGGGGGAAAAGTGTTGCTGAGGTCGGCCGGCAGCGCTCGTAAGGCCCCGGCGATGTCGGTCATTACGATCCACTCACGGTTCGAGGTCGGGCGATTACCCAGAAAAAAGCTGTCCACCACGTGAGTCGGCAGAAAAGTGTGGTCATTACTTGGATTGGTGCTTTCGTCGTTGCCGGCGTAACTAACAAAGTACTTGGGAAGAGGCATTGCGGGCTCTACTATGGAAGAAAAGAGGGAATGTTCACCCTATTGCGGACCTGTTTTTCTAAAAGGCGCAGAAACCGATTGAGATAGATTATCAGTCCGCCCTAAGTAAAAGTCCTCGTTATCGGGCAAACTATACGCTAATTTAATTATATAGTAATTACAGGTCTGGAACAAACTGATGCCGAATTATGAGGCTATGGAAAAATAAAGGGATGAATGATTTCAGAATAAATCCGGCTGACAAGCAATATCATCCGTTTTCTCATCAGACGGATAAGTTTCAAGCAAGGCACGACGGCCAACATTCAAACTGGCCGCATAATCCCGGTCGGCGTTAAAACCGTAGGCCGGGCAGTAAAATCAGTGACCATAGGGAATAGAGTGGCGGTGTTCAGGCGATTTACAGGTGACGCCCGTTTCGCCACAACGGGGACACTCGTGGGACGAGTGGCGCGACCAGACCCGTTTGGTTTTAAGAGCGTACCGTTTGCTCTTGTACACCAGTTTCGTCCAGACCTTCTCGTAGATTGTCTTATTGACCTTCCAGTTGAGCGTGCGGAGTTGACGATGACCGTCCTAGAGGAAGCTCGTCAGTGAGACACCCTTTGTCGAGTCTAGCTCAACCTCATTGGCCGAATGACTCGACCACAGAGTGACAAAGGCTCGTCGAGAAGCATCGGGAATGGGTAGGTTGAGGGTGGAGGATTTGATTTCAGACAAACCAGACCAGGATAAAGTCGCTAAGGATAAGCCACTACCGGCCCATCAATCGTTAGCCGAACCTGTGTGCCAGGGGCTAGATCGAGGCGGGGTCGAGTACGCGCTTGCAAGCGCAGTCCATCGGGTAGACTCACCTGCACCAGTTGATCATGGCCAAAAAAGCTTATCTGCTGAATGCAGCCTGCACCCGTTGGGTCGGGCTGCAAGCAAACCATCTCCGGGCGAATGAGTACCTCCACCGGTCCATAAGTCGCCTCGGCCAGCGGTAGATCGCCCAAGGTGCAAGTGACGCTGGTCCCATTAGCTACCCCGGCCAGAAAGTTAGCCTCCCCCACAAAGGCGGCCACCTCGCGCCGGGCCGGGCGCAGATAAAGCTGCTGCGGCGAAGCAATCTGCAGAATAGTTCCATCCATCATCACGGCGACCTCATCGGCCAGGCTCAGCGCCTCTTCCTGATCGTGGGTCACAAAAATAGCAGTCGCCTGGGCTTGCCGCAAAATCTGGCGCACTTCTTCGCGGACACTCTGACGTAAAGCCGCGTCCAGGTTGGAGAAGGGTTCATCCAGCAAAATCAGGGTAGGTTGAGGCGCCAGGGCGCGAGCTAAGGCCACTCGCTGCTGCTGACCGCCGGATAGCTCGTGGGGCATGCGGCTGGTGACATCGGTCAGACCGACCAAGCTCAACATCTCCTCAACCTGCTTCTTTTTATCAACTCCCCTGGGGATACCGTAGGCGACATTGTCAGCGACATTCAAGTGGGGAAAGAGGGCGTATTCCTGAAAGACCATGCCGACGCTGCGCTGCTCTGGGGGCACATGTAAGCCCGGTGCATTGACCAGCCGGCCGCCAATCTCGATCTCACCGCGGTCGGGTGGGTCAAAGCCGGCTAGCAACCGCAAAGTAGTGGTTTTGCCACAACCGCTTGGCCCTAGCAAGGCCAAAAAGCGCCCTGGTGGCAACGCCAGATTGACTCCATCAACGGCACAAACCCGGCCAAAATTTTTAGAAAGTCCCTGACAGCGAACGGCAATCATCCTAGCGGCGCAGCCCCTTTTCTTCCTGGGCCAGGATGATCCAGATGGAGATAGCTGAGACCAGCACCAGCAGCAAGGCCGGGGCAGCGGCGCGGGCAAAAAAGACTTGCTCGGTGGCGCTCCAGATACGGGTGGCCAGAGTCTGAAAACCGGTGGGACCCAAGAGCAGGGTAGCCGGCAGTTCTTTCATTCCCGTCAAAAAGACCAGCGCCAAACCGGTCAGCAGACCCGGTTTGAGGAGAGGGACAGTGACTGAGGCCAGGGTCTGACCAGATGTCCGGCCCAGAGAACGGGCCGCCTCTTCCAAGCGGGGGCTGATCTGCAAGAGTGAAGCGCGGGTGGTGCCAATCGCTTGCGGCAGAAAGCGAACCACATAGGCAAATACCAGCATTGCCAGCGTTTGATACAAGAAGGTGGCATAATTGGCTCCGAAGAAGACCAGGGAAAGGGCAATCACGATGCCAGGCAGGGCGTAACCCACGTAGGTGCTGCGCTCCAACCAGCGGCTGCGCTGGCCCGGAAAGTGGACAGCCAACACGGCCACCGGAATAGCTGCCAGGATGGCCGCCAGGGCGGCCAGACCAGAAGTGGAAACCGAGTTAAAAACGATTTCTAGCCCCAGGTTGAGTTCCTCGCCAACCATCAAGCCCCGCACCAACCAGAAGCCCATCACCAGCAAAGGCATCGCTATCCCCAAGAGGGTGATAAAAACACAGAAAGCCAGAGCCAGCGGTTGCCACGGCCCCAGCTTAACCAGAGTCGGTGGCCGCAGAGCACCAGCGCTGCTGCGATAGTAGCGAGCCTTGCCGCGCATGCGTGCTTCGATCCAAAGAATAAGCATGGTCAAGCCGACCAGGAGCAAGGCCAACACGGCGGCCGCACTGCGATCCAGCGAGGCGCTGTATTGCAGATAAATGGCCCGGGTAAATGAGTTGAAGCGCAGCAGTGAGACGGCCCCAAAATCGCTCAGGGTATAGAGGGCGACCAACAACCCCCCCGCGAAAATTGAAGGGCGCAGGTGAGGCAGGGTAATCTCCCAGAAAACGCGAAGCGGACTGCGACCCAAACTCCGCGCTGCTTCCTCCAGGCTGGGGTCCAGTCCACGCAGAGCTGCTCGCACACTGAGCAGCACATAGGGATAGGTAAATAGGGTTAGCGCCAGTAAAGCCCCCGGAAAACCATAGATAGAGGGTAGCCGGTCAATCCCCAAAGGTTCTAACCAACTCTGGACCATCCCCTTGGGACCTAAGGCGGCTACCAGGGTAAATGCGCCCACATAAGAGGGTAGCACCAGCGGCAAGCTCGTAACCACCGCCCAGAATGTGCGCCCCGGCAAATCGGTGCGCACCGTCAACCAGGCCAACAGCACCCCAATGACCATTGAAACCAACGTGACCGAGAAGGCCAATCCGGCGCTGCCGACGAAGACTTCCAACGTGCGCGGCTGGAGCAAAATATCCCAGACTTTGGCTCCTACGCCGGCCGCCCGGATCATCAGATACCCAACTGGTAATAACGCTGCCGTTGCAATCAGCCAGGCCGCAGCGACCAGAAAGAAGGGGGAGTGCGCACTGCGGCGGCCGCTCCAGCCTAATTGAATAGTGGTGCGGATGGTAGATAATTTTCCCAGGGCGTAAGCTTTGCTGTTGGTTGCAATCATAAACAGTTCATTACCTTTGGATTTGAAATGACTTTAAGACCGGCTAATCGTTCTAAAGCCGAAAACGTAAGCCATCGCCGGGATACTCTGGCGATGGCTTACGTTTTATGGTTGTTTTATTTCCAGGTCTCAGTGACAGGTGGACTTACAGAATTCCCAACTCTTGCAATAATTGTAAAGTACCATCGAGATCTTCTAGCTTGGTCAGGTCAACCTCAGGAGTCTGGATCTGGTTGAGCGGAACCAAGATCGGGTTCAGTTGAATGTTGGCCGATAACGGATACTCGTTGGTTTCAGTGTTGAAATATTGTTGTGAGCTTTCACGCAGAAGGAAGCGGACAAAAGCCTCGGCTGCCTCTTTATTGTCAGTGGTACTCACAATCCCGACCCCAGCGACATTGACCATCGCCCCCACATCACCGGCGCGAGGATGGTAGTTGCGAACTGGAAAATCTTCACCCTCTTCGGCCAGGAATTGGAACAGATAGTAGTGGTTGACAAACCCGGCGTCAATCTCACCGGCGGCAACCGCCTGCACAATTGGCGCATTGCTGGGGAAAACCACCGGTTCATTGGCCTGGAGGCAAGAGAGCCACTCGCGAGCACGCTCTTCGCCTTCGACCACCCGCATGGCTGTCACAAAGGCCTGAAACGAGCCGTTGGTTGGCGCCCAACCCAGGCGGCCCTTCCATTCCGGCGCACAGAAGCCAAAAATGTCGTCGGGCAGATCGGCTTCAGTCAA
Source organism: Anaerolineae bacterium (assembly GCA_023382535.1). Next base: position 507,186 of record JAHDWA010000001.1, read on the forward strand.
CTTTTGGGTGTTGTACACCACTACCCGCGCCCGGCCTGACGTGCCCACCCACAAGCCTTCCGGTGAGCGGAAGCGCGGGTCAACCAGAGCCAGGGCATCTTCGGGCAGGGGGACAAGTCGCCCAGCTTGAGCCAGAGCACCCAAAGCACCCGCATCTTGGCCGTAATAAACATCGGCCGGGCTGTTATCACCCTCTTCTAAAATTGTGGCCGCCATTTCGGCGGTGCTGCCATAGCGAACTTCCACATTCAGGCCGGTTTCCTGCTCAAACTGGTCAATCAAAGCGCCAACCAGCTCTTCACCCCGCCCGGAATAGATGGTCAGGTCACCACTCAAATAAGGGACCTGCTCTCCCAACAGGGTCGAAGCTTCTTGGGCCGTCGGAATGAATAGTTTTTGCCCCACCTCAATCACATTGGGGTCGTCAATGGCGGCATAACTGCTGTCAGCAGCCACTTTGGCATTGGTCGCTTCGACAATAGCTGGATAAGCCAGCGGGTCGCCATAGAATTTATCGGCCAGTTTGCTGAGCCAATCGTCAGCCTGAACGGTATATTCTTGCCCCTCTTCTTGTAGGGGAGGAGCAGCTAAAGCCGCAGAGGGAAGTAGGCTGATGATTAATACCACGAGCAGAAAGATGGTTCTACGAGACATTGTTACTTTGAAAAACTCCTTGGGTTTATAGAGTAGCAGGTATAGGCAGATCTTGTTAGTGACATTTGCCCTCTCTTTAGGCTGACATTTGTCATCTCTCAAGATGTTGCTCTATCACTTAAATCCTGGCTATATTAACGTATTTTCTCCCTACAATCAATAGCCCTGTGTTAACCAGGATGATTTCATCAGAGAAGTTTATTGTTAATCAAGGTTAATTTTGTTAGAACTGGAAGTAGATAAAGGGGGCTTCCTCGGTGAGGCCGAGGTTCATAATAGCCAAGGCCAGACCCAGGTAAGCTGCCCAGCGAAACCAGAGCGGTCGCTGCCAGAGGATGAGGACTTGTCGCTGCTGCTCCTGAACCCAATGGACCATCATTAAGAGGAGGATTAAACCCAGCGACAGAGCCATTTCTTGCGCTGGATTGCTGACTACGGCGGCCCAGGGCGCGTTGAGTTCGGCGAAGTTGGTCAAAGGCAGCAAATTATTGAGTAATAAAAATGCCTCGGCCACGGAATTGGCCCTGAAGAAGACCCAGGCCAGACAGACCAGGCTGAAGGTAACGAACCCGCTCAACATCACTTGTATGGTCGGTTGTCGGTCAAGCCCTAGCCGATGCGCCAGCTTGCCTCTCAGGCTTTTGCTGGCCACATCCCCAACCATGTAGAGACCGTGCAGCCCGCCCCAGACCACAAAGGTCCAGGCCGCGCCGTGCCACAAACCGCTAACCAGAAAGACAATCATCAAGTTCAAGTACCAGCGCGGCAGCGAGACCCGATTGCCCCCCAGCGGAATGTACAAATAATCCCTAAACCAGGTAGATAAGGAAATATGCCAGCGTCCCCAAAACTCTGAGGGCGACTGAGCAAAGTAGGGCCGCCTGAAATTTTCCATCAGGTTAAAGCCCAGCACCCGGGCGGCGCCAATGGCAATATCGGAGTAGCCGGCAAAGTCGCAGTAAATTTGGAAGGCAAAGAAGAAAGTTGCCAGGAGGATCGGCCAGCCGGCCCAGTTCGAGGGATTGTCGTAGACGGCATTAACGTACAGCCCCAGCCGGTCGGCGATGACCACCTTTTGGAACATGCCCCACAGCATCAGGCGTAAGCCGCTGTTGACTCGCGCCTCGTCAAAATCAAATTTTTCATAAAACTGAGGCATTAAACTCGTGACGCGACCGATGGGGCCGGCCAGCAGTTGGGGGAAAAAGGCCGCAAACAGGGCAAAACGCCCCAGATGACGTTCCGGTTCCAGCTTGCCGCGATAAATGTCAATGACATAGCCGAGGATTTGAAAGGTATAGAATGATATGCCAACGGGCAGCAACACCTGGAACATCGGCACATCGTAGACCAGGTTGAATTGGTTAAAGGCAGTTCTGAACGAGTCGTTGACAAAATTGAAATATTTAAAAGCGAACAAAATGCCCAGGTTTGAGCACAGACTAATCACCAGAAGCGCGATACGTTGGACTTGATTTTCCGATTTGACTATCAAAATGGCGGTGAGATAGCTGATTAGAGTAGAGGCAATAAGAAGGACAATATACTCCAGTTTCCAGGCCGCGTAGAAATAGTAGCTGGCCGCCAGCAGCAGTGCCCAACGATAGCGATGAGGACAGGCAAAATAGAGGACTACGACAGTAGGGAAAAAAATCAGAAATTCGATGGAGTTGAACAGCATAAATGTCTCTATTGACGGGCCAGGCTGGCGCAGTTCGATTCGGGCAAGTCGCCATTGGCTGCGCTTTCTATCCAGTTGATAGTGTCTCTAAAGCTGGCAAGCCGGATGTTGGAGTGATCAACGGCCGGATAACTCACATAAGTCACGTAATTGCCCAGTTCACATAGGCTGGTGGCAAACAGCATTTGGCTGGGGGGTGTAACAATCTGGTCAGCCGTACCTTGCAGGATGAGCGCCGGGATGTCCACGCCGTCTCGTGACAAACCGGCTGCGTTGGTCTTAAGAGCCGCTTTGAAAGCCGGAACCACCGTCTGTAAGCGGTCGGTGAAGAGCGCCTCTACAAATTCGAGACGATACATTTGCCGGGCGTTGGGGCTATAGTAGTTAAATATACCATCAACACAGCGGGTCATCACATCGGCTTCAAAGTTGGCCAGCCAGCGATCCTGGAAAACAGCGGCCGGATCAACCACCTCGGGGCCGTAAAAGTCACGGTAAGCCTGCACGATGTAGGGGCTGAAGATGGCATCTTCTTTGAACAACGTTTCGAGATTGGTGGTCGGGCCGTGGCCGATGACGCCTTTGAGGGGCAACTCCGGCGCATAACTGGCGGCGAAATCCTTGGCGGCAAAAGCGGCGTGTCCCCCACTGGAGTAACCGGCGAAGAAAACGGCCTCCAGCGGGCGGGCCGCAATTTGAGGCGATTCGGCAAAGAAGTTGTAAGCCGCCCGCGCTGCGTCGAGCAAGGCCCGCGCCTGAAACTCGGCGATGAAGTAGGGATGTATCTGGTTAGGCTCATCAAAGCCTTGATAGTTGGGCAAAACGCCGATAAGCCCCTGGGCGGTGTATTCAAGCATGTAGCTGTGATACGCCCCCCAATTTCTCCCGCTCGACCATTCATTTAGTGGAGCACAGTTATCACTCAGGCCGGTGGTGCCAGGGCCGTAGACTAAAATGGGAAAGTTAGTTTGCTCAGCGACCTGCGGCACGTACAAATTCGCTTCAACTTCGGTGACGCGTTCGTTCCGGTCTACCGTTTTGTAACGCAGGCGATAGACTTCGATGGTATAGTTGCCAACTGGCTCGAAGGTCGTCAAAAATTCAACCGCAGAAAGCTGACCTGCTTGTTGCGCGGCGAGTGAGCGCGGCGTCGCCGTCACTACGCGAGTAGCCGTTGGTGTTGGTTGAGGCATTGAGTCAAGTTCTGGGGTCAGCACTGTGGATGAGGCGCTTGGTTCATTAGCGGTCGGCGTCGGCGTGGGAGATGGCATCTGGCCAGGCTGCTCAATAGTTGAAATATGAGGCGCAAGCGACTCATCAACGGCAGCGGAGGTCAGCCGATCAGGTTGAGGCGGCTCGATGGCTACGGCCAGGACTTTTGCCACATAGGTTTTGCCGTTTTCGGTCAGATGCTCCATATCAACAAAATTGTAAGCCTCCAGGTCAAATATCAGGTTCAAAACATCAATATCTTTTCGACGTAGGACTCGCTCAACCACAGCCGTATTCTCAGCCAATCGCTGGCGAAACGCCTCGCCGAGATGGCTTTCGCCGAGCTGGTAATTGATGGGCGTGATATAGAAGATCGGTTTGATGCCGTTTTCTGTGAGTAACCGGCTTATCGCCTTCAGCGACTGAAGTTTGCGGTGGCAGCGGTCCAGGCCGTACATATAGTAATAAACCAGCGTCCCCTTTAAGGCCGCGATTTCATCCTCGGAAGGGAGGCTGGCGTAGTAGGCAAACCCGGTCTCAGTCTCTGTTGCGCTGGCGCCAGTCAGTTCCTCAAATTCAGCCACCTCGCCTATGGGTTGGTTGCCATTGAAGACTGTCGCTTTCCGAAACTCATCCTGGCTGATCGACGAATCGAACAGCCCGAAGGTATCAAACAGCCGGTAAAAGAGGGTAGAAAGCAAGGGGCCGTAAGTCAGAATGGTTTTCTCGCGCTCAAACTGGTAGGTAGGGCGTAGGTCCCATTCTGGCGAAAATGAGCGCATGTTAATGGGAATAATGACGGTTCCAACCTGAGACTGGTGTTTGACCAGGTAATTTACGTAGCGTTCATACAAATCCAATTGATAAGCTGGGTGGGCCACGTCGCCAAGCACATAATTGGGGAGTAGACCCTGTAGAATCTCCGGGATCGTTGGCTCACCCACAGGTTGAATCAGAATACTATCGCCGAGATAGACAATATCTGCGCCTTCTTGCAACTGCTGATCTAATGCCAGGATCTCTTTTGGCAACTCAGGCGGGTACATGGCCGAGATAACCACTTGTAGCGCGAGCAGAATAGCGATGAAAGCTATCAGTTTTAGGAAAAAATTCCTCATAAAGAGCTTTCCTTGCGCCAAGTCGAAAATTCAGGTGAGGCAGTGTTACGGCTTCATTCAATAATGGATAATAGCTTTGCATCTGATATATACACGACTATTTTTAGAATTAGCTTAAGAGAACGGCTCGCCTTGATCGGGATTATCGGAGTGATAGTGGGTTTCAGGTTAGTCGCCCGCACTGAGGTTGCAGGCATCCCAACCATCGCCATCGTACCAGGTGAAATACATTATAGTTGTAATAAGATAATTGTGCGTAAAAACTTAGTTTTAACTAAATTCGCCTCCCCCGTAACCTTGTGCTACACTGACTCACAGATTGGCTCGTGCCTCTTTTGACATCGTCCCTTACAGCAGAGGTAAAACCAACTATGACCACCAAAGCACAAACGATTACTCCCCACCGAGAAGATCTAAGTATTCTTACCGTGAATCTTGGCCTCGCAGCCAATACCCTATTGGCCCTACTGAAAACGAGCATTGGCATCTTGGGCCACAGTCCGGCCTTGTTGGCCGATGGCATCAACTCCACCTCAGATGTCGTTTACTATATCGTGGTGATGATTTTTATGCGGCTGGCCGGTAAGCCCGCTGATGCTGAACACCCGTATGGGCATCGGCAACTGGAAAGCATTGCCGCTCTCATGGTGGGTTCTTTTGTAGTCACAACCGCCATTGCCATTTTCTGGAACTCGGTCAATGATGTGTATGATCTACTGAGCGGTAAAGGAGATATTGGAGGGGCGACGACAGCAGCTTTGGTAGTGGCCCTTGTCACCATACTGGCTAAATTGGCGTTGACCACTTGCACCAGGCGAGTTGGGCGACAGACGCGCAACGTAGTGGTACTGGCCCTGGCTGATGATCATCGCAATGATGTCTTATCTGCTACAGCGGCGGCAACTGGCATTGCGCTCAGTCAGGTAGGCTACCTTTGGGTAGATCCCCTGGCCGGGGCGTTAGTGGCGCTCGTGATCCTGCGGACAGGCATTAAGATTTTGCGCGAGTCAACTGAAGATTTAATGGACACTATCCCTGGCCACGCTCTGGTCCAACAGATCACAACCCTGCTCAGCGCCGTTCCGGGAGTCGAACAAGTTGAGGAGATCCAAGCCCATCGCTTCGGCCCCTATCTGGTCGTCAACCTGACTATCGGCGTCAGCGGTTCCTTAAGTGTAACTAAAGGCGATGCGGTAGCTTCGGCGGTGGAGCGTGCGCTTTTAGAGCAGGTTGACTTCGTGCGCCGAGTTCACGTTCACTATCATCCGACCACTCAGCCAAAAGGATATAATTACTCTTAATACTGTCATCTCGACCCCGCCTATCCCTTAAGGCGGGGCAATTTCCGTTGAGGAAGAAAAGTAGATGATCAAAGTTACCGACTTGACCAAATCCTATGGGCCCATTGAAGCACTGCGAGGCGTTAACTTCCAGGTGGCTCCCGGCGAAGTGGTTGGGCTACTAGGCCCTAATGGTGCGGGCAAATCTACCGCCCTTAAAATCTTGACTGGTTACCTCCACCCAGATAGCGGTGAGGTTGAAGTGGATGGCCTGGACGTGCTGACCCAAACCCGCGAAGTACAAGTCCGCATCGGCTACCTGCCCGAAAACGCGCCCCTCTACCCGGAGCTGTCAGTGCAGGCATATCTGCGCATGATGGCCGATCTGCGCGAGATTCCCCGTGAGGAGCAGCCGGCCCGCCTATCCGAAGCCATCTACGCCACCGGCCTGACCGAGCATCTGACCCGGCCGATTGGACAACTCAGTAAAGGCTTCCGCCAGCGAGTTGGCCTGGCTCAGGCTATTCTACACAAACCCAAGCTGCTCATCTTCGACGAGCCGACGATTGGACTAGATCCCACCCAAATTGTCGAAATTCGCAATCTTATTCGCCGTCTGGCTAACCACAGCACCATTCTTTTCTCTTCTCATATCCTTTCCGAAGTTGAAGCCGTGTGTGACCGGGTTATCATCATCATGAATGGTGAAGTCAAGGCCGACGCTCGCCTGGCCGATTTAGCCGCTACAGCCAACGCGATATTGGTGTTGCAAAAGGAAACTGACGACCTGGATCGCACGCTCAAGACTCTCAAAGGCGTCCGTCAGGTTGAGCCAATGCAAACACCCGATGGTTACCCAGCCTATCGCATCATTGGTCAGAACCACACCGACCTCTGCCCGGCCATCTACGACCTAGCCCGCCAGGAAAACTGGCCCCTGCGCGAACTTCGCCGCGACGTGCGCACGCTGGAGGCGGTCTTTAATGAATTGGCGATGGCAGGGTGAAGCATGAAACCTTTTTTGCGAGGCTTTTTTCGCTCGCGGCGTCGCTCACGTGCAAGCTATATTTAGCTGGATGCCTATCCTGCTAATCATTTTGGTAGCGGCGCTGACCATGCGCCAGTGGAGCGAGGAGTAGCAGTAAAATTCTTACTATATTGATGTTCAGTCATTTTGCTGCGTGGAGATATAAGCCCATTGCCTTCCGGTTAGTCAAGCACCAACTCAGAACTTGGCTCACCTTTGTCCTCGGTCTCCTACTCACCGCTTGTACCCAAAGCTCCCCATCAATCCCAATTGCGCCCTCTTCCTTGCCCATCGCGGCTGTATCTCCAACCCAACCCCCAACCTTTACCCCTACTTCCACCCAGCTTCCATCACCCACATCCCGCCCAACTCAAAAGCCAATCTCTTCCCCTACCCAAACCGCAGCACCTGTACCTACTTCTACCTCAACCCCCACCCCCATTCCCATGCAAACTGCAACATTTACACCTAGCCCCACTCAAACTCCTACCCTTCAACCTTCCACGAAAGCTGTTGTCTTGATAATCATTGATGGAGTGCGCTGGAGCGAAACATTCGGCGACCCCACCCATGAATTTATCCCCCACCTGGCTAATGACTTGGCCCCCATCGGCGCAATCAACACTGCTTTCTACAACGATGCAGACACACTGTCAGTACCCGGCCACGCCGCCATTGTCACCGGCACGTGGCAGGATATTCCCAACAATGGTGAGGTCCGGCCGACCATGCCGACGATGTTCGAGTATTACCGCGCGGCGACCGGAGCCGCTGAGGACGATGCTGTCTTCGTCCACGGCTCAACCATCGAGCCGGTGCTAACCTACAGCACCCATCCCGACTACGGCATGGCTTTCGGAGCGCGTATGTTTTTCACCCCTGACCCGACCACTCCTCCTTATGATAATGGTATGGGGGAGCTGGCGAAGCAAGTCCTGACCGAGTTTCACCCACGCTTGATCATGATCAGCCTGCTTGACCCGGATGAAGCAGCCCATTTAGGACAATGGGATAAGTATCGCTTGTTCATCGAGCACGACGACGAAATCATTTGGGATTTGTGGCAACAACTCCAGGCCGACCCCTTCTACGCTGGTCAGACCACTCTCATCGTCACCAATGATCATGGACGTGGTTGCGGAGATGGTTGGATAAATCATGGCGGCGCCGACGAGTGCAATCGCCACGTCATGTTCTTGGCCGTCGGCCCGGAGATTCAGCCGGGCCGAGTGGTTGAGCAACGCCGCACCTTGCGCGACATCGCCCCAACTATTGGCTATTTGCTGGGCTTCCGTACTCCTCTGGTCGGGGGAGAGGTGATGACGGAGTTGTTGGCATGGTGAGAGACAGCGTAATCTCCTTTCCCAGTTCAGGAACTTTAATTTGCTCTATTATTGCCGCAGCGTCCGAAGATAGGCGACGATACTGTACAAATCTTGATCGCTAAGAGCGGGATTGTTGCCTTTAGCTGGCATCATCACGCCGGTGGTATTCAGCGGATCATCCGGGCCGCGCCCCACTTTGATAAACTCGACCAGTTCGCTGTCGGTTTTACCAGCCACAAATTCGCTGGTGACCAGGTTTTTGCCCAGGCCAGGCAGCCCTTGACCATCTTGGCCATGGCAGGCGACGCAGGTAGCCATAAATAGCTTTTCCCCAGCGACCAGGTCTCCAGCGGTGTCGGCTGGAGCTGGAGCAGCGTTGGCGCTGCCACCGCAGGCCGTGAGGATGGTCATTAGGATTAAGAGTAAAGAAATTGTAATATGGCCTTTCAGCATTAGAAAAATCCTTCTGTCATCTAATTTTACTTAATCAGTAATCCAGTCACCCACAGCAGCAGCATTCCGGCTACGACCCCGGCGAAGAGGGTCATGGGCATCGGCTCGCGGGTGGTATCTTTGTGGATGAGCTTGGCAATCTCATAGGTCACCTGAAAGACCGCTCCGGCTCCAACAGCCAGGAAAAGCACGGCCAGGGTCGGTGAGGGAGCAAAGCCACCAATCCAGGCGCCGATTACAGCCGGCGCGCCGCCAACCAGACCCAGCAGCGCCAGGTTGAAGATACTGGGCCGGTCGCGCAAGACCGGGGCGATAATGCCCAAGCCTTCAGTGATGTTCTGGATGATGAAGCCAACCACCAGGAACGCCCCGAGGGCAATCTCACCCACGTTGTAGGCCGCACCGATGGCCAGCCCTTCCCCTAAGTTGTGCAGACCGATGCCGGTGGCAATCAGGTAGGCCAGACTGAGCCGCTGGGCAGTTTCACTGCGGCCGGTGCTGACCTGACGCTGCGAGATCACTTCCAGCAGCATGAAGGTCGCTATTACGCCAATCCCAATCAGGCCAATTCCCTGGAAGGGGCCAGGTATACTTCCGGCCTGCTCTAGCGCCTCGGCCAAGGCGTCTATTCCCAGGAAGATGAGTAACCCGGCGGTGATGGCCAGCAGAAAAACCATCCAGCGCCGGCCCAACTGGCGCAGCGCTGGAAACCAGAAGATGCCCAGATAGACGGGAATGATGCCTACATAGATGCCAATGAGTGTGAAGCTCCAAAATGTGCCGCCGGTTGGCTCCGGCGTGGTGAAAGCGACCGGGATTTCGGCGTCAAAGGCAATGGCGTTGCTGGTGAAAAGGGTAACGGCATAGGCTTCCCCTTCAACCCACACATAGGGTATAGTTACCGTTGCTTCACCCAGGCGGGGAATGGTTGGGCTGGGCGAGACAGTGAAGGGCCAGATACCCTCATTAACGTTGACCTGGGCAATCGTCAGTTCTTCCGGCCCGCTATTGCGTACCACAAGATCAATATTACCAGGCTTGAGAATAGTGCGCTCGATGGTCAAGGCTTCGACGGGCGCGGGCGCAGCCAGATCCAACCCGCCTCCCGTACTCAAAAAGAGAGCAATCACCCCGCCCAACAAGATGAGCGGCAGGATGAGTAAAAGCGCCGTAATTGGGCCAAAAGAGGTTTGCTTTTCCACTGGTACCGTTTGATTAGCCATTTTGTCCTCCTATACCTCTCGTTCCGTGACTTCAAAGTGCCCAGACCAGCCCAGTTCGGTAAACTCGGTCACGTGGGCATGAAACATATATAAGCCGGGAAATTTGTAGGAAAATTCAAGAATGCCGCGCTGCGCCTGGGCCTGCATAATTGTGTCGGTGTACTCGCTGGGGGTCAGGCTGGTGCCGGTGGGATAGTAGTGGAAAAAGTTGGCGTGCAGGTGGAAGGAGTTAATCAGGTCAAATTCTAGGATGTTGACCAGGTAAATGCGCACCTTCTCCCCAACCTTGATACGGATAGGATGCTTCTGGAAGTGGAAGGGGATGGCATTGACCGCGTAGAAATCGTTGGCGTCGTCAAAATCTATGTCAAAACCGTTCATCACCATGATGAACTCTCGATCAACTTTGGGCCGGCCTTCCTTAGGGTCAATGATGAACGCGCCATACATCCCCTTGGCGATATGTCGGGCCAAAGGAAAGGCATGGCAATGGTACAGATGCAGACCAAACGGTTCGGCGTCAAATTCGTAAGTAAAACTCTGACCCGGCTGGATCAGGCCTGGTCCGACACCCGGCACACCATCCATCGCCGCAGTGTGAATACCGTGAAAGTGGATACTGTGGGGGTGGCTGCTACCGTTAGTGAAATTGATGCGGATACGGTCGCCTTCAGTGCAGCGGATGGTCGGGCCAGGGATGCGCCCGTTGTAAGCCCAGGCTGGGAACTCAATACCGGGCACGACCTCAATCGTTTTGTCCACGGCCACAAAGTTGTACTCGCGCAGGGTCTGCCCGTTTTCTAGTTCCGAAACCTGACCATAGTCAAAGTCGGTCAGGATGTCCGTTGGATTGAAGCCATTGCGCTCGTGATCTACTTCGCCAACAGTGTCGGGCATCCCGTGAGCTTCGTATGCCTCTTCGCTATGATGCTGCCCCTCTTGAGCTGGTGGGGCGGCGTTGGCCCGTTTCCCGGTTTGCGCTAAAGCGACTGCGCCAGCCGTTCCCAGCACGGTCAGCGCGCCAGCGCGCAGAAAATCGCGCCTTGAGAAATCTCTGTCCATAATTTTTTCCCCCTATCAATAAATTTCAGTGACGAAGATGTGATTGGCCGCCTGGTATCCCAGCGCGTGTTCGTTGTCACCTACCTGCACAATAACCAAGCTATCACACGGCGTTATGGCGACCACCTTAACTTGCGCTCTCGGATAAAGCCCCAGGCTGCCCAGGTAACGCAGCAGCTCGGAATTGTGAACGCTGACTTTGGCGACGAGGGCCTCTTGGCCTGGTTTCAAATCAGTCAAGCGAAGGATTGTGGGCTGGGCCATCGTCCCGTCGTGGCCAGGGATAGGCGTGCCGTGTGGGTCGGTGGTGGGATAGCCGAGAGCGGCAGCCATCCGTTCTTCTATCTCTTCAGACAATACATGCTCCCACTTTTCGGCCTCGGTATGCACCTGATCCCACGACAGGCCCAGCATTTTCGCCAGGTAGAGTTCAACCAGGCGGTGGCAGCGTAGGATTTTGAGGGCCATCTTCTGGCCGCTTTCGGTCAAGGTTACGCCATAATAGGGTTGATAGGCAACCAACTGCATGTCGGCCAGCTTCTTGACCATATTCGTGGCCGAAGCCGGAGCCACACCCAGCCGTTCAGCCAGGACCGTCGTCGCTACCTGGCCCTGCTCAGATTGGATAGCGTAAATTGTCTTTAGGTAATCATCAACTGCTTGAGTATGCATTTAGTCTTGTCCAAAAATTCTATTACGGGCAACTAAATTTTATTTTAGTCTCAACTAAATTCTTTTGAACTATTATAACGAAGTTACGTAGAGTTGTCAAGAGCCTTTTGTAATGAAAAGGGCGGTTTTAGCCTCTTCAACGAAGAGGCTCTTGGGGCCGAAAGATAAAAAGAGGATGCTGCTTCAAAGAAGTCTTGGGGGTTGGAGGCAAAAATTCATCTTTGTCTGGTGGAAGGACAGAGATTGATGTGTTTTGTTCACTTTTTATTCATTAAGATGTGATACAACTCACGGATGTAGAGCTTGATAATCCATCTGTAAAAAAGAGGGGAAATATCGGCGTTAAGGCCACTTGGGTGGCTTCCGCCTGGGGTGTGAACCGGAATATCCAATTGATTGAGGCGATAATCAGCCAGCAAAATTAACTTTGAGGCAAGGTAAAAGGATGAAGCGATTTGGATTACAGCTAATTTTTACCGGCCTGGCTTTAGGCGTCATCTTCTTGAGCGCTGGCTGCCAAAATTTGGTTTCCGAGTATAAATACAAGGGCAACACGCTCGACCCACCCAAGCCCATATCCGATTTTGAATTAATGGCAGCTAATGGCCAACCCTTTCGGTTCAGTGAGCTGGAGGGCGATATTGCCCTGGTTTTCTTTGGTTACACCTCCTGCCCCGACGTCTGCCCTTTAACCCTGGCCGACGTCAGGAGTATCTTAGATGACCTGAGGGTGGGCCGCGAGCGGGTTCAGGTTATATTCATCTCAACTGACCCGGAACGAGATACGCCGGAAGTCTTATCAAAATATTTGGCAGCCTTTGATCCGGAGTTTATCGGCCTGACTGATGATTTTGCCAAAGTGCAAGAGGTGATGAAGCCTTTCGGCGCTTTTGCCGAAAAGGGTAAAGCCACAGGTTCTCAGGCCGATTATCTGGTCAGCCACACCGCCCTGCTCTACCTGATTGACCTGAAAAAGCGCGAAATCGTCTCCTTCTACCCTTTCAGCTTTGAGCCTGAAGATTTAAAGATGGATTTAACTCATCTCTTACGGAAATCCTCATGAGAAACTGAATGACTTGAGCAATAGGATAGAGCGCACAGATTACCCAAACAATAAGGGTAGTTAGCTCAACCCACCTGAGCGACGGAGGGCGACCAGCACCATCAACAACAAGCTGATCAGGATGGCCAGGCTGATGCCAATAAAGCGAAAGAAGGCATACCGATTTTGGCGAGTCTTTTCACCCATCACAGGTGAATTTGACTCCACCAGAGCCGATATTTCAGCCTCATTAGAGCTTAAAGCGGCCGTTTCAACGGTTGGGGTCAGGCCAGTTTCAAGGGGCGGTTCGGTGAGAGATGACTCTTGAAGCGTGACTGCTTCGGAGGAAGAGACCAAGTTGGGGGCAGTGCTGGGCAGCGCCGATTCTGAGATTGTAGCTGTGGAGCTAGCTTGGGTTGGGGCGGCTGTGACTTCAATGGCAGCGGGCTGAACTAGTGGCTGCCCTTTGACAATTTCGAGGCTATGCTGACCACTAGGGGCAGTGAAAACAGTATAAGTATCGCGGCCAATGGTCTCGGTTTTAAATTCAACAGGCTGACCGTCAATGGTGACTGCCCTAATTTGCTCCGAGCGTAATTTCAAGATCTTCACTTCAATGGGGTCGGCCGCGTTGGTGCCGTAATCAATTTTGGCGACGTCCTGGTCCCAGTCATAACTGTAAGCGGCGTAGCGGTCAGTAGTCGCCTGGTAGACGCGAATGAAACCGTCATTCAGCCCCAATCTAGGTTGGAGCGTTAATCCCTTGCCATTTAGCTCTACCCCAAAAAATCCTTCGATAATGGCGCTGCCCATGGTGCCGGCCGCGGCGCTATAATAGTGACTGCCTTCATGACGAGGATCGATGGTAGAGTGCCACTCGATGATGTTGCCGGGGTGTTTCTGCCAATCATTGGCAACTTGGAGCAGATGGACTTGTGCCTCCTCGGCCAAGCCGTTGCTAAATTCAGCTTTAATTTGGACGCCGCCCCACCAATCCCACACCCCACCATTTTGGTAGTTGCCGTAACCCATCCCCAGGTAATCAAAAAAGAGGTTGGGCCATTGATTGGGATAGTACGGATAGAGGGAAAGTCCCGGCGTTTTGGCCCCGGCTTTGATCCGAGCCTGCTCCAGGTTGTGGAAAATGAGTTGGTTTTGTTGAAGGTCGGTCAAACCGGCATAGACCGCCAAAGCGTTGGAAATGCTGACCATGCCAGACTCGTCAAAGGCGTGTTCCAGCGGGGTAATGTGGGCGTGAGTTAGGTAAAAACCCTTGTCGGCCTGCCAGAGTAGGGCATTGGTTTGAGCTTTCAACGCTTCAGCCTTGCTTTGCCATTCGTCGGCGCGGGTGGTGTCGCCAACCGCTGCGTTCATTTTAGCCAGTTCAATCAGGGCCATATAGGCCAGGGCTTGGTCGTAAATCGAAGCGGTCAAGTGATCTTGCGCGGGATTGTAATCGGTATAGCCGGGCCCTTTTTCAAACTTGACATCGCCCCAATCAGTCGTATGGCCGCGCCAAAGGAGTTTTAACTCCTGGTCGAGCCGGTGCGTATAGAGCCAATTCGCCGCCGAGTTGAGTCGCTCGATAATCGGCAGGCCGTTGATAGGACTTTTCAGCCAAGCGGTGTCGTAAGCCAGATTATAATAAAGGTAAGCGGCGTGAATCAGGCTGGTCTCTTCGTCAGTAGTGATAGTTTGTTTGTTGCTACGCCCATTGGGATCAATGATGCCGCCAATCGCCCCAGCGCCGGCCACTACCCGAAAATCGCCATCCAAGCTGAGGGTGTTGGCGGTGTATTGGCGGCGCAAATAGGCTTCAATTGGCTCGCGCAGGTACTCGTCTGAGTAGTAGTATTGGACGGTTTCCATGCCCCAGGCAATATCGCGCACGTACATCTCGGCGTAAGCTTTGCCGGGGCGAAAGCCGTGAATGACTTCGTTGCCAATCTGAAAAATAGCTTCGCCGTTGGAGAAATTATGGGGAATGTAGCCGGAGGTGGCGTTCAAATCCGGCAAGCCGGGTAAGATCCACGTGGTTTCAGTGTTGTATGAAAGATCGGTGGGCAAGGCACGGTTGGCGTAGGTGGGTTGAATGGGGCCGGTGGCAAAGCCAAGCATGATGAGCCAGGAGAAGATGACCAGAATAGGAAAACGAAGAGGCGACGAGGCGAGGAGGTGGAGAAGCGGGGAACCGTTTTCTTTGGGTTTCGCTAAACCTATCATTGGACTCTATTTTCGCTGGTAAGTCAAGTTTGGTATACATAAGTAGTATACATAATAAGTTAGGGTGCGCAAATTAGCCAGGGGAGTCCTATATCTTGAGGAGTGAGGAAGATTAGGCATATATATTGTGGTTAATAGGTAGAGGTTGAATTGTATGCTGAAGAAAAACAGGAAGTCATCTGGCCCACTTGATAACCAGCGCCCAGTTATCTGCCTGTTCTTTTTGGAGAAAGGCCCACCAACCGCCCGGGGTCGAGGTGGGTTCAACTTCGCCGGACCAGGCTTGGGCGAAATCAGCCAGGGGAATTTAGCCTTAAGCAGAACTTCGGGGCCGGGCGCTGCTCCTGCGGCTACCTACAACACTGATTTCTAAGGTCAAGAAAGTTGAGGGCAGTCCATCTTGCTCAAAGTTTTTATTGTGCTATAATAGCGCCGTTTTTGTTATGCTATTGAGGAAATAAATGTATTTTGTGCCACCCCGTTTTTCTCGCTCGACGATAGTAGTTATCGCCTTCGTCCTCATCTTTCAATCGTTGACCACCGCTTCCCTTACTCAAGCCCAAGGCGAACAACCTGTTCCCTCTGAATCCTCCCTAGCTGTTCCTCCTCCTGAACGTCCATTTCAACTCCCCTTTGCCTCACCGCCCGGCCCGACGACGTGGTTGCTGGCTCAGCCTTACGGCAACACAATTATGGCTTATTTTCAGCGTAATACGACCTACGGTAAATCAGGGGGAATTCATTTTGGAGTGGACTTTGCCGCTCCATGCGGCACAGAAATTGTGGCCATTGCCGACGGCGTGGTGTCTGCGGTGGATGGCCCTTTTGGTTCGCCGCCCCACAATTTGATGATTGACCATCCCCAGCTGGGCTACGCCTCGATGTACGGCCATCTATTAGAAATGCCCCAATTAATCTCAGGACAACAAGTTAAGCAAGGACAAGTAATCGGCTTGGTGGGCGAAATGAGGGGTAATTGTAATGGGTATCCTGAACTGCACCTGGAAATTCGAGACCTGGGATACATGCGCAAATACAATCCGACAACTTTCATTAATGCCAATTGGAATAACCTGGCAATGATGGGCAGTTCCAGTCTCAGTTTCATGCATGATTTAGCCGCGCCGCGCCGGTGGCAAACATTCTACGATCAACCAGAAACTCAAACCGGTGGTCCAATTCTCAATAATTTTGCCAACACCTGGCCTTTAGATTGGAGCTTGCGCCAATAAAAAGGCCCAAGGGTATGACCGCCAGCGGCGGATGAAATGCCCTACTCCTTATATATTCTGTCAGTAACGTTACAAAATGAAATCGCAACCGGCGGAACTAAACTCCACGCGATTATCGGCTGGAGTAACACTCTGAAATCTAACGCCAATAGAAATACCTAAGCCCCACCGAATTTCAGGATCGTTAGGCACATCAAAGCGCTGAAGGCTCCAGGCTCTAGGTGATACTTTAAGATTATCATGCGCAGCTATCCTGCCTTCACCATCATAGACGTGAACCGCCTGTACATAGGCATTATCTGAGCTAGTTCTAAAGCGAAGCAGAACCGAACCCGCACGCAACCGTCTATCATTTATTAGTACGGGGGTCGGAATGGCAAAGTGAAACCAATTCTCGGTGTTTTGCCTGCCCTCAATACTAATCGAAGAACCTACCCGTCGGGCTGATTGAATGCGGTCTGCAAACTCTATCTGCATCGTGTGACCATGAGCCCACATCGCCTGTATAGCCATTTTTATATCCCTTTCCTTAATCAAGAGGGTTCATTCGGAATCCTAAAATCTGGGCAATCTTGAAACGTGAATATCGCTTTCTACGAAAGGAATTCACCCCCAGCGGAACTGAACTCTATACGATTATCAATTGAGTTAGCGCTCTGGAATCTAACGCCGATAGAAATACCTAAGCCCCACCGAATTTCAGGATCATTGGGTACATCAAACCGCTGCGAGGTCCAACTTCTAGGGGATAACCTAAGATTATCCTGCGCGGCTATCCTGCTTTCGCCATCGTAGATATGAACTGCATGCACATAAGTGCTATCTGAGTTGGCTTTAAATCGAAGCAGAACTGCACCTGCACGAAGACGCTTATCGTTTACTATCACGGGGGTCGGAATGGCAAAGTGAAACCAATTCTCGGTATTTTGCCTGCCCTCAATACTGATCAAAGAGCCTATACGCCACGCTGCTCGGACTCGGTCTGTAGCCTCTATCTGCATACTGTGACCATGAATCCACATGGCCTGCGCTAACTGCCTTACTATTGGATCTGTATCATAGCTATAGCCAAGTGTTCTAATATTCAAGACAGAAGCAGGCGTCACACTACCGGATACTGAGCGTTCCATCATGTCATTTAAATTATGCCTTTGAGGGCCGCCACTGATCGGCTGGTAACTTTGATTAGGAAATCGCGCTTGCCAATCGGCCCAAAGTTTATCCACAAAACAGTGATGCAGAAAAAAGACAGGATCATTCGGAGACGTCATGGGTATCATTGAGCCACCCACCCAAACGTGGACTCTATTATGCAAACCAGGCGCCGCAGGATACCACCCTTCTAGCCGATTGCGAAAACATGGGTTACTGGTCATGTTCCATGGGCTGACATCATAGGGTGTTGTACTGAGGGCATTATTAACATCGGTTTGCGAGGGTAAGGTTGGCACGTTTATGCCAAACTGTCGCCTTAGAGCACCCGCAGGGTTCCCATTACCATCTATAATTATCCATTCCCCTTGTCTAAAGGGGCCGCTTTTTACGGCCCAGTTATCATTTGGATCTCCATTACCGCCCATAAATTCATTCGCCCAAATGGGGGCGGTTCGTGGGTCAGGTAGCCCTGCATCTTCCGTCCAATTCCAATAAGGCAGAGCTAGATTTGGATTCCCTGATACTTGCTGTAACTCTCTTTCAAAATCCAGGATAAATTGGCGATGCCAAGGTAAAAAAGCCGGTGAACGATGGATGTTCGACATAGGCGCCTGGGCATGTCTAAGAACGTATTGGTTATATCTCCCGTTAGCCTTTAGTATCCTAATCGCGTTTATAAATTCGATTTTCTCAGCGTTCGTCAGAGATCTTAGATTCTTTCTAACGCCCATACTCCCTCCTGGATTTCTTTTGAAAAAGCGTTACTGCATCTAACCAAGCTAATTGCGTAAGGTGGTATTAAATTCCTCCGTATGATCAACGACAGCTTTGGCTAAATCCGAGATCGATGTATAAGCGGTATGGGGTAGATAAGGGGTGATAAAGATACCCGGTGCTGCCTCGACCACGTCAATTTCTCTGGGGCCTATGGTTAACTTTCCGGCAAAAGGCGTACCCGCTGCCGTCGCGCCACTAACAGGCGTTGACGTTGTTGGCTGCTCAATAGTAATTTCAAACCCTTTATATGTTTCTCTTTGCTGCGCCATAAGCTTCATGCTCCTCTCTCTTAATGATCTAAAGCCACGTGTTTAACGCCACTGTGCTTTCTTCTTGTGGACTATTATAATACAATACTGGGACCAGTTTTGACCGTTAGCTGGAACAGGACCTTAAAATCATGCACTTGCTACAGGGGCAATAGCTCCGTAGGTTCTGAGAGCGACAAAATCAGGGTGATATTTTATCAAACTCAGGTCGAGATCTAAGATGGAAAAAACCTTCTGAAGCAGATGTTCATTAAAATAGATCATTTTTTGAGTCGCCATTGAGAAAGGGGTAGCCAGGTCATAATCAAAGGACAGGTAAGCATCAACCTTAGCCAGGTTCAAAGCAGCTAAGCTGGCATTAAAATGAAAATCAAGACGGTCTTGATCCCGTGCCTGACAGTGGCCCAGACCAGTGAACTGTTTAGCATCGCGAAAGATAAACTCGATTTGGAACCGCGCTTTGTAATAGCGATAAATACATTCGGCCTCCAAGTCCGTATCGGTCGAGAATAACAAGGCATAACTGGGCTTATCAGGGTGACGCAAATTGAGCACATAAACCAAACGGATATTGCCTTTCAACTTGATACTGTTGACGACCAGGGTGTACAAATGAATATCTTTCTCAACTTCACCGACATACTCAAAGCGACTGAGATCATCAAATTTGACCTTGCCGTCGTATTTGCGTCTGGCCCCAAACTGCTTTTGCGGACCTTGATACAAATAGCGCAGGTTGGCATCGTGGCGGAATTTGCTGACCAGATGCAAATCTAACGCCCGGACCGCTTTGACGAACTTGAGCTTGGGATAATAACCGTCGACCGCCAGATAAATCACCTCAGCCGGTAAATGAACCGCATCCCGTCGCAAATGTTCGGCATAGAAATCAACCCGGCTGATCTGTTCATCGTCCTGTTTCTCAGCGGTTGACCCAGGTGCGACTAACTGCTCGATCTGTTCTTGCGGCGGCGTTTGCCAACTCGACAGGGTATAGCCGGTGTTATCAGTCACATCAATCACCGCCAAATTCGATATTTCCAACCCTTTGGCCGGCTGCTGGTGACTGCTGTCATAGAAAAAACCCAGTCCATACGTTTTGCGACCACTTTTGGCCAGATAAGAACAATCCATCGCCCCGATCTTTTCGTGCTGAGAAGGCATAATCTCGCTCATGAGCCGTTCATTAAAAGCAGCAAAATTAAAGGCGTGGCTAAATTGGCGGGCATAGGTCTTTTCAGCCAAATCACTGTAGCGACTCAAATTCCGAAAGTTGACTTTGCCGCGCATCAACAAAATCGTCACAAACAGGGTCCAGAAATTTCTTTTGCGGCTTGGCAACACCCGGCATTTTATCCAATAGGTTGTTAATGAAGCTTGCCATCTTTCCCCCCATTTTTATTGGAGGATAGACAACTTAGCTTCTACGTCAAACTAAAACTGTCTGAACCATTGATAATAGGGAATATCATTAATCTCAATGTGACCGAGCCTGACTTTATTTGACCGTGTGTCAAGGAAGTCCTTCCTAGTGGGTGCAGGCCTGCAAATCAGTCTTTCCGTCTGTCATCATCCCAATTCCCGGCCTTCGAAAAGCTATTCCAAGGACTCTCCTCTTGTTGTTGTCTTCTGATTACGGCGGTCCTTCTTCTCCATGACCTGGAGCCACCGGCCAAGCAGCGCCAACGCTGTGACTAGGTAGACAATGCCGCCTGGGATCCCCATGAACGCGCCGGCCACCTGCTGATCCTCAAGCACTGTCAGGTTCCAAGCGGCGGCGCTTGAGGTATAAATGGGGTATAAGGGTATCCGGGCAAAGGTGAGGAGCATCCCAAGCGCGCCGCTGTGCATGGCTGTGGTGAAAACGTAGAGGATATCGGCCCCAGGGCCCAATCGCCTATGCCTACCAGGATAAATGAGAGTCCACCAAAACAAAAGAGCTGTCCCTAAAAAGCTGGCATGCTCCAGTTCGTGCATAAATACCCACTCTAGGGCCGCTTGGTAAAGACTGGGCAAGTGCCAAATCCAAAGTGTGACGCCGTAGAGAGACCAAACCAACATAGGTTGGGTCAATCCACGCCATATCTTATTCACAACTCTCGTTTGTCGCCACCAGCGCCCAAGCGCGTGCCGCGCCGGCTTGGGAAGTGCCCATAAGAACGCAACGACCGGCGCCCCAAGAACGAGTAGGGGGACAGCAACGAGGGTAAGCACTAAATGCTGCACCATGTGCGCCGAAAAAAGAGCCCTGCCAAAGGCGTTGAGCGGCGAGATGAGCGCAATAAAAAGAGCGAGCAGCCCGCCTCCAAAAGCAACCGCCTGCCACCACAAGATACCCCGTCCTACGCCGGCTCGCGCCCAAAGCGCCCTCACCCCCTTGGTGTAGACCCAAGCCGCCAGCCCAAGGCCCAGTAGAACTTGCGGTTCCCAACTCCAGGCTCGCCAAATGTCTTCCGGGAGCGGCGGCAGACCTTGATAGGCTAAAACAGTCTGCGGATAAGCGACTAGCGCCAACAGAATTAAGCCTCCGCTCCGGCAGATGCGTTTGGATAAAGTGAACACGATATCCCTATCTATATTCCCGACTGACAATTCCGGAATGCTTTATTGCTTACTCTCTATGATATTATTTTGTCTCCGGCTGCCCAACACTAACTTGGGTTATTTTGATAAACCGACCGGGCAATTTTTAGCAGCTTGAGGCGCTTTTTCTAAAAGCTTTTAATCAGTCCTGTCCAAATTGTGAAGCAAAAATTAGGCGATTAAGTTGTTGTATTACTCTCACAGTGATACGCCTTAGCGCTGCCGCAACAACATGGATGAATTAGCCAGAATGCCCAAATCTGGTAGCGATTGAGCCGCCGCAGCCACAATAGGCGGTAGAAAACCAGAAGCGGCCAGAGTTAGCCCTACCAAATTGTATACGGCCGTAAAGGCAATATTCATCTTGACCACACCTATCGTCCGGCGGGCAATCCGCAGAACTTCAGGTACGAGCGTCCAATCTTCACGCATCAAAGCTACGTGCGCTGCTTCGATAGCAATATCAGTCCCCGCTGCGCCCATCGCAATGCCAACATCAGCCTGGGCCAAAGCCGGCGCATCATTTACGCCATCTCCGACCCTAACAACCGTATGCCCCTTGGCCTGATAATCTCTCACCACAGCAATTTTGTCTTCAGGTAGCAAATTAGCTCGGTACGCCACGCCGAGTTTCTCGGCTAACGCCCCAGCAGCCTGTTCATTATCGCCGGTGAGCAGTTCGATCTGGCGTACCCCGAGCGCACAGTGGCCAGGGTAGCCGGAACTTCGGGACGGAGGGTGTCGGCGGTGGCTAACACCCCAGCCAATTCGTCGTCGCGGCTGAGGAAGAGCAGGCTCTTACCCTGAGCCTCCAGTTCAGATACGAGCGGGAGAGATGCCGCCGCCGGAGTCATCCGTCGATTGCCAACGGTAATCAAGTTGCCGTTCAGGTTGACCCGCACACCCATACCTGGGACAGCCTCAAAGCGACTGGGTTCGGCCAGCGCCAAGTTCTGGGCGCGAGCGGCAGCGCGCACGGCTTCAGCCAGGGGGTGTTCGGAGTAGCGTTCAGCCGACGCGGCCAGGGAGAGGATATCAGCGGTAGACACCTCGGCGCGGTGGGCTTCGGCTTCTTCTACCATTTTGACCACCCGCCCAAAGGTCGTGTCCGCGCCGATGCGGGTAGTTCGCACCCGCAGGCTGCCCAACTTGGCCATCGTCGCGGCAAAGACGTGAGAACCGGGGCCGACCTCGACCGGCATCGCCTCGCCGGTGATGGTGGCCTGGTCTACCGTCGCCTGCCCCGTGATGACTTCGCCATCCACGGGAATCTTTTCACCGGGCCGCACAATGACGACTTCTCCAATGCGGACCTCCTCAATGGGGACTTCCTGCTCGGTGTCGGCTCGTTCGAGGCGAGCCATTTGCGGCGCCATGGCGGTCAAGTTTTTCACCGCCCGACGGGCCCGTTCGGTGGTGAAATGCTCGGCGTAATCCCCCACTCGCATAAAAAAGACCACCACAGCCGCAGTGGCCCATTCGCCTACGGCCAGCGCAGCTACTGCGCCCACACTCATCAGCGTGTGCGAGGTTATCTGCCCCTTAAGGACAGCGCGAACAACGTTGCGAAAGATAGGGTAGCCAGCGACCCCCACAACAACCCAACCGAGCGGCCAGGGAACCTGTTCGGTGATCGCTTCAAAGAGGCCCAGCCATTCGCCCACCACCACGATGAACAACACCGCCCCAAAGACCAGGCCGAACAGGGTTAGCACCGGGCGGGTCAGGTCGGCTAGCGGGCGAGCCGGGGGTGGCGTAGCCGGGATAGGCACCGAGTAGCCCGCGCTTTCTACGGCCTTGTGGATGAGCGGCAAGTCTACCAGGGTGGGATCAAGCCGAACTACCACTTTCTCCGAGGTCAGAAAAACATTTACCGCTTCGACGCCGGGTAGGTCGGCGATAGCCTGCCGGACGTGCTGGTTACATTCGGTGCAGTCCATGCCGGCAATAGGGATTTCAAGCGTTTGTGTTGTAGCCATAAGTTTAACTCCTCTGAGGTTTGGATTTTTTGCCCATTACCTTACTATATCTTCTGGGGTGGTGATCACGCTCGCAACATTCGCAGCCCGCTACCAATGACGATGAACTCACTAATTTCGTGGCCTAACACAGCGATGGGCAAGGAGAAAGTGCCGGCTATTGCCCCAATCACCAGCACCCCAATCACAATTGCCGACAACACCAAATTCTGGTTGACCACCGCCTGGTTGCGCTTGGCCAACTTGAGCGCGTAGGCCAGTTTTTCCAGATCGTCCGCCATCAGGGCCACATCCGCCGTTTCCAGGGCTACGTCTGTGCCCGCCGCACCCATCGCCACCCCGACGGTAGCTTCGGCCAGCGCCGGTGCATCGTTCACCCCATCGCCCACCATGGCCACATGACCATAGCGCCCGGCTAATTCGCGCACCTTCGCCACCTTGTCTTCCGGTTTCAGGTCGGCGTAGACCTCATCAAGGCTCAGTTCCCTGGCGATGGCTAGAGCCGTGCGCTGATTGTCGCCGGTGAGCATCGCTACTTTTTCCACGCCCACCGCGTGCAGCGCCTCGATAGCCTGGCGCGCATTGGGCCGGATATTGTCGCGAATGGCAATTAGCCCCCAGACCGAGGTTTCATCACTTACGACCACGACAGTTTTACCCTCAGCCTGCAACCGCTCGATCACTTCCATTTGCTCATCCAAGGCTTGCCCTAATTGCGACCGGAAGAAGTCCGGGCTGCCCACATAGACTGCCTGACCGTTGTGTCGGGCTGATACGCCGGCTCCGGTCAGTGACCGAAAATCATTGACCTCAACCGGTGTTACCGCCTGCGCCTCCGCATAGCGGACGATAGCTTGAGCCAGGGGATGCTGACTGCGCCGCTCCACGCCAGCGGCCAAAGCCAACACCTGTTCACGGCTCTGCTGCGCCCCATTCAGGTTCACTACATCGATCACTTCCGGTTCGCCCCGCGTCAGCGTGCCGGTCTTGTCCATCGCCACCACTTTCACTTTGGCCAGCTCCTCGACGTAAGTGCCGCCTTTGATCAGCACGCCCTGCCGGGCGCCGGTACCCAGCGAGGCGACCATCGTGATCGGGATAGAGATGACCAACGCGCACGGCGCCGCCGCTACTATAAACACGGTGGCGCGGGTGATCCAGGTCAGCCAGTCGGCACTAAAGAAGAGCGGCGGAATGACGGCGATCAAAACGCCGACTAATAAAACGATGGGACTATAACGCGCCCCAAATCGCTCGATGAAGCGCTGGCTTTTACCTTTCTTTTCCTGGGCTTCCTCGACCATGTGAATAATCCGGCTGATGGTATTATCAGCGAAGGTCTTGGTCGCCCGCACTTCCAGCGCGCCTTCGCCGTTGATGCTACCGGCGAAGACCGGATCGCCTGGCTGCTTCTCCACCGGCACACTCTCGCCGGTAACTGGGGCCTGGTTGACGCTGGAAGCGCCGACCAATACCTCGCCGTCAGTAGCGAGAGACTGGCCGGGTTTAATGATGAAGACATCACCGACGACCAATTCCTCAACCGGTATTTCTATTTCGCGCCCTTCCCGGCGCACCAGGGCTACTTTCGGAGCCAGGTCCATCAGGGCCTTGATCGCCGCGCGAGTTTTCTCCTCGGTGTAGCCCTCGGCGGCCTCGCTGATCGAATACAGAAAGACCAACATCGCGCCCTCGGCGGCCTGGCCCATCACCGTAGCGACGACGGCAGCGACGCTCATGAGCAATTCAATGCCAATTTCTCGCTCAAAGATCAATTCTTCGATAGCTTCCCGGCCAAAATAGTAGCCGCCGATCAGGATGGCCGCGACATACATGGCGATCGAGATGATCTCCGGCGCGCCCGCCAGCCCGATGAGCCAGCCCACAAGCAACAACACACCCGACGCCGCCGAGGTAAGGACCTTCGGATTGCGCCAGGGTTTGGGCGGCTCGGCCCTTGCCAGCCCCTTCTGGGGTGGAAAACCAAGCGACTCTAATTTTTCTTTTACTGCTTCAGGTGTGGTAATGGCCGGATCATAGGCCATGGCTACCTTAGCCGACTTAGGATAGACTTTCAGCGCGTTCAGGCCGGGGAAGCCGGTCAAGCCACGCTCAAGCGCAGCCGCGTCGTGCTCACAATCCAGGTTGCCAACGCGGAGTTCAAGCTGCTTTACATTGGTTTGGTTCATGTTATTATCTCCACAATACTGTTTGCTTTTCTGAAGAAAGCGCCTGCCGAACCGGCTTTTGCGCTAGCCAGTCCAGGAGTGGTTGTTCGGCGGTACGGCACCATGAGGATATAAGGTATCATCTCAATTCAAGCGTGGAATAACTCTCCCCGTTCTATTCATATAGGCCCGATACTCATTTCCAAATGCTTCCACCATCATCTTTTCTTCCAGTGGCACCCGCAGAATAAAGAACAGCGCAAACGTCAAAGGTATGAGACCGATGAACCAGTTTGCCGTAATCAGAGCGAGGCCCGCTGACCAAAGAAATATCGCCGAGTAGATGGGATGTCGAACCCACTGATAGGGACCCGTTGTAACAAGCTTGTGTTGTTCTCGGACCTCTAGATTGCCACTAAAACTTGCGCTTAAGGTTTGATGCGCCCAGGTTAACAAAGCCAGCCCCACAATAACGAGAGCGAATCCGCTCCAGCGCATCCACTCAGGCAGCACCAGAGCAGACCACCTCATCCAGTTGGGGCTAATCAACCAAAGGAGCAGTCCGATGGCGAGAACGCCCAAGATGGAAACTACCATTCCCATCCTCTTGCTGTCTTTTGACGAGGAGATGTCAAATTGGAGTGTTCCCGTCCTTAAGCGGTAATACGCTCTTATTGCCAGGAACGCCACAATCGAAAGGAGGAGAGTAATTTGGAAAGGAGTCTCGTTTGCCATCTATGTTTCCAATGAAGTAATGCACCGTTCAAATTCGCACACCATGGGGTCTACAACCGCAGCAATCGTCAACATGCTCTCAGGCTTTGACAAAGTTCGCTGTGAAAAAGTACCACGGCCCGTTCATGGCTTGCAGTCGAAAGCCTGCCGCCTCGGCCAGCCGCTGCACCGTAGCGCGAGACTGATAGTGCGGGTCGGGAAAGATTTCTGTGACCGAAAGCCATCCACCAGGTTTGAGCGCCAGGTAGCATTGTTGCAAGGCTGCTTCGCAGGCGGGGATTTCGCCCAACACCGTGCAGAGATAAATCAGGTCGAAGGTCTCCGGTGGGAAGTGTGGGTGGGCCGCATCACCCAAAACGGTGGTCAGGTTCGACACACCAGCATGGGCAGCGTGGGTCTTAAGTCGTTCTAACATTCCTGGCTGGATGTCCAGTCCCACGACCTCGCCGCCCGGCAGCACACGCCGAGCGGCCGGAATTAACAACCGGCCCGGCCCCGGCCCAATCCCCAAAACCTGCTGGCCCGGCTGCAAGCCCAGGCGGTCTAACGTCGTCTGCATGCCGGTGAGCCAGTCTAGCAGTGGGTTTTCCAGGCTCCAACCAAACCAAGTGGGACAGGGGAGTGGGCGGCGACGGCTGGCCGACCGCCACCCCAGGCCAACCAGCACGAGGGCCAGGAGGAGCGGCCCAAAGAATCTAAAGACCTTCATCGGTTCGGCTCCTTTTGAGTGGGTTTGGACAAGGGGACGTTATAACGAGTACATTCATACACGCCACGAGCCACATCGGCCAGCAGCGCCTCGGCCAGCCCCAACAACTGCCCCACCCGGTCGTCGCTGAGCCGGTAGGTAACATAACGACCTGCCTGCTCGGCTACAACAAGTCCGCAGTCACGCAAGCAGCCCAGGTGGTTGGAGGTGTTAGGTTGTGACAGGCCGGTGATGGCTACAACTTCGCTCACTGTGAGCGGCCCGCTCCGCAAGGCTTCTAAGATAGACAGACGGGAAGGGTCGGCAAAACCGCGGAATAGTTTAGCCTGTAGAGCAATTGCCTGAACATCAGCGGTTATTAACATTCCTTTCTCCTTGAATATATCAATATATCATTACTTGATGATATATTATATACCCAATATACTCCAAAAAGGCAAACAGAGCTAGTGAGGTTTGTCACGCTTAAAGGGGATACTTGTCACACAATTAGAGCGGAGTTATCTTGTCGGAGAGACATCAAAGCCAAACGTTCGTAAGAAACTTACCACAGCCCATAATTCCTCGTCGCTGTACAGCGAGCCCCATTCGGGCATACCGGTACCCATTCCTCCCCGCAGGACTTTACCTTGCAGGAGGGCATCGCTGGCGCTAAACATGTTGGCTGTCACGGTAAAGTTTGTCGGCCCAGAGGCCATACCGGGATGCATCGTCGCCATCCCCGGCAAATCCCGGCCGGCTGGCCCATCACCCTGGCCCGCCTCACCATGGCAAGCCGCGCAATCACGGGCGTACAGTTGTTGGCCTTGCCGCAGCGTCTCGACCGGGGTCTCTTTTTGCCAGGCAGAGGCGACCAAGTCCCATGTCTCGGTGTCGCTCAAGGGACGTAGGCTGGCATCTCTTCGCAACCTGGCAAACGTCTCGACCGGCGAGTGTGCGCGCAGCCAGTCCCGGTCGCGCAGTTCAGCCGGCAGGCGAATAGTGAGTGTGCTGCCATGCGAGGCCGATGGCCGGTCGGGTGGCCCTGCGACTGGGGTCCGCATGGCATCGGGGTCGAGTTGAAGCTGCTGAAAAAGGGGTGGTTCCGCGGGACTGACTTTCCAGGAGTTGGGCTGGGTTGGATCGACCACCTCTATCGTACCGCGCATTCGCCAGTGATCCGTACTGCACCAGCGAGTGCAGGCAAATGGAAATCGCCCTAACCGGTCAGCCACGAATTCAACCTCTTCGACGTGCCCCGGCAGTATCTCCGGCACATCAATATTCAACGCTGGTACGGCTAACCCATGCACGACATCCTGGCCGTAAATTCTCAGCCGTACTCGCTCACCCAAATGAACCCTAATTGTCTCCGGCTGCCAGCGGCGGCTGGCAGGGGCGTAGCCCACAATATCGATTACTCGAATGCCCGGAATACTGGAACGGAGGGCCTGGTAGCCAAACACCAGGAGCGGGAGACCTGCCATGATAATAATCACCAGGCTGACAGCTATTCTTTCACTTCGCATCAGTTTAGCCTATATACAGCCACAATAGGGTTAATGTAAACATAGCACAAAAAAGAATAATGGGCAGCGCGGCCCACTGGGTCACTCTCTGGACCTGCGCCGTGCGCAGGGCGTAGGCGATCGCGGCAATCAGGCCGGCGATTAAAACGGGCGCTTGTAAGTACGGCACGAGGCCGGCCCCATAGGGCGTCCAACCCCACGCCGTCGTGCCGAATAGATCCCAGCCCCACCCGAACGGGTCAGACAAGACCGGCCAGGCATACGACAGATTGACCAGGATGAAGGATAGACTAAAAGTGGCCCAGGCCGCCAGACCAAGGGGGACAAGCGCGTAGGCGTATTCAACCAGGAGTTTGCCAGTCGGCGTTGAAGTCGGCCCAATTTTCTGAGCCAGCCGGACACAGCCATAAAACATGCCGGGGATGAGCGCCAGGTTTGCGATCAGAAAGGTCAGGGCGTAGACAAACCAGGCCGGGGTGCCGACGGCAAAGGCGGCTTCTCTTAAAATCGACCACGGTCCAATCAGGACTACCGAATAGGCCAGCGCGCAAGTAAGCATAATAAAGCCCTTGTACACCTCATCCAGGCGACGACCGCTGTCTATCTGTAAATCTGCCCCAAAAGGCCGGACGTAAACGGCGACGTTATCGAGTGGGCAGGTTTTTAGACACTCCATACACATGCCGCAATAGGTATTTTTCTGGAGCGCTCCAGGAAAGACTAACCACGGGCAGCCATAGCCTGCCTCACTACCCTGGTAGCAGCTCTTGTCTTTGTGGCTCACACAAACAGCCCGGTCTTTAACCCGCACTTCAACGGGAGCAACTTGGGAGTACAGGCCGATGAACCCGCCGACCGGGCATAGGTAGCGACAAAACGTCCGCCGCTCAAAGAGTAGACTGGTGCCCAGGGCGACCAGGACAAACAGCGCCAGCACAACACCGGTAATAAACGGGGTGGTGAGAATGACGGCTGAAAACAGGGCTACGCCCAGGAAAGCGCCATTCTGAAACCACATATTATTCAACCACTTGGGCCACTTGAGGCCAAGCGTATAGAGCCGGGCGCCCGGACGGGGTTGGACCAGCGCCCGCCGTTGCAGCCACTCGCCCGGCGCGGGAATGGGACAGACAGCACACCATAAGCGGCCGGCAAATGGCACCATCAGCATAATCACCAACGCCCACCAGACGATCCAGACGAAAACAATGCCAAAATTACGATTGCCGGCCGGCGTGCCAAACAGCCCGGCCAGGACCGCCAGGAAGAAAAATGAAAGTGCGGCTGTGACCGCCAACCACTGTAACCAGCGTCCGGTCACGATCCGTTTCACAATCGGGATACGGGTGAGATCGAAGCGGGTTGAGGTCATACACGTCTCCAGAAATATACAAACCCACCTGTTGCGGCCATTACCATTGCCACAACGGCTCGCGCAAATGGCAGGTTAGACCCTACCCGCAGTTCGCCGATCATAAATGGGTGGAGACCACCGCAGCTGATCGAGCAGCGAAACTTGAATTTCCCCATTTTATCCGCCACGAACGTAGTTTGGGCGCGATGGCCCGGCTCAGCTTTAAGATTTACACCGTAACCATCAAGATACAACCCGTGGATTGCGTCCATTGCCTCGAGGTCCAAAGTCACAATGTCCCCGTAATCTACCCGGATGCTACCCGGATCAAAGGCAAATTGGCGCGCTTCAACCCGGATATGCCGCGCCTGTCCGGTCCCCTGGCCCTGGGGCAGCGGTGCACCCAGAGCAGCCAGGACCAGCAGCAGAGTGGTCACGGCAATTAAGAAATTCCGCCGAGCAAGCATCAGCTTATGGAGCAACCGGTTCAGTCTCGGTGGGTGGGCCGAAACGGCTGTAATAGTCATCAATGTAAGATCGAGTCTCAGCCAATGATTTGCCTTCTTGGGTCAAACGCATCGTGTCACGCACGATATCGACGCAGATACTTCAGCCCAAGCCCATTTCATCCCAAATGACCGTTCCATCGGCACGGACCTCTTGGACAAAGCAGTCTTTCACGCTGGTGTGTCCCGATTGGCCACAGCCGCAGTAGCACGGAATTTTTTGCAGGTTTTCCTGGTTGGCCAGCGCGAATTGATAGGCTTCCCGCACGGTCACCGGCGCGATCTGCATCTTCACTGGTAAGGATGCGGCGGGCGCGAGTTTCAATTCCGGCTTCGCTGAACCCGTCCAACAGGCGCTGGCGATTAGTGCGCCCAGGCCGGCCAGGAAAACCAGTCCAATCCATCGTTTCACTTGCATTCTCCCTTCACGGATTGATGAGTTTGAATATTTCAACTACTTTTATCGCCTGCCTTTCTGGACCTCGCCACTTTTGGAACGTGGTAACGGATGCACTGGTATGCGCCTATGGCACGTTCTCTCACATATCATATCAGAAGGCAGTGATATTTGCTCCCAGTATATCTAATAGACGTAATCAGAATTAGTGACAAATGTCACTTTTATGCATGATATATGACACGTTTGAGATGCAACGTAGAGTAGCCGTAAAACACATCGGTTATGCCTTCAATAGTCAGATTAACGTCAGGCAGGTATAGGGAGCCAGGGTGTCGGCGTGTTCATACTTCGTTCATAAATTTGTGCTATCTTAAAAACCTACCATGAGGCAATCCATCAATTACTAGTCGGGGTTCTTTATGACCCTTTTCCTCATTCTAGAGCTGGGCTATAGTCCTCTAATCCCCCTGTTTGAAAATTCGGATGAAACCCTGCACTACCCTTATATTAAACATTTAGCCAACAGACGAGGACTGCCGTTAGCCATTCCCGGCCAATTATGGGGCCAAGAAAGCACTCAGCCTCCGCTCTGCTATACCGCTAGCTGCCAGCACTTTATGGATTGATAGTGTTCTTCTATAGGAAGATGCATGAATCAATCCTTCGATCAAAAACGACATCCGGGCGCTTTATCCCCAAGCTCATCCAGCCGGAACGCGCATTCCAATCGAGAGCAAGATGCGGCTGGTTGGTCGGTTCTAACCGGCTTGAGCCTAAAGCAAATCGCCCAAGCTGCGCCTTATCAACTCAAAAAATTCAGCGACGATGACATCCTGTTGAGTCGCGTCTTGCCCCATCTCATCGTGATTTTATTAGTCGCCCTGGCTATCGGCCTGAGCAAGATGGAGTGGTCGTGGGGCCGAAACGGCGCGTTTCGGCCCCTCAAACCAACCTTAACCGAATCGGCTGTCACACCTGCCGCCGCACAAAGCGAAGCGCCGCTTATCTTACCCACCCAATTAGACAGGACGCGCAATGATATTATTTTCCCGGCGGCAGTGCCTCACACGATTATCCCGGAACGCGCCCGCACGGAGATTGTCACTTACCAGGTTGAAACCGGGGACACGGTCTCAAGCATTGCGGCAAAATTTGGCTTGAGTCCGGAAACGATTGTCTGGGCTAACAGCGACCTGGAACGCAACCCGGACTTACTGAGCGTCGGCCAGGCGGTGGTTGTTTTGCCGGTCAACGGTGTGTATCATCAGGTGGGTGGGGGAGATACAATTGAGAGTATGGCCGCCACTTACAAGGTCGAACCGGCAGCGATTATCAACTACGCCCTCAACCAAATAGAG
Source organism: Anaerolineae bacterium (assembly GCA_023382535.1). The sequence goes on from JAHDWA010000001.1 coordinate 538,891, forward strand.
CCGGATGAGCCGGTGATCCAACCAGGGCAGTGGCTCGTTGTGCCGGGCGGCAGCAAACCTTACATTCCGCGCGCCGCCACGGTCTATGCCGGCCCTATGCCTGAAGGCGCCGAGACAGGCTCCGGCGCGTTTGGTTGGCCGGCTACCGGGGCGATCTTTCAGGATTATTGGAGTGGGCATCCGGCTCTGGACATTGCCGACCGGCTAGGTTCGCCGGTGGTCGCCGCAGACTCCTGTTATGTCGTCGCTGCAGGTTGGGATGATACCGGCTACGGTTACAAGGTTGTGCTTGACCACGGCAATGGCTATCAAACCTTGTATGCGCACCTGCAAGCTTACTATGTGGAAGCAGGCGACAATGTGGCCAAGGGCCAACCCATCGGCGAAATGGGCAGCAGCGGCAACTCGACCGGCCCCCACACCCATTTTGAAATCAGGCAGGGCACGATCCAACGCAATCCGTTTGGGTTTTTGCCATAATTTAGGAGATGATTGAGATGCGTGAACCAATTTCCACCCCACAAACCGCCGGCGAGGCTGCTCCTCACGGCAGGCCAAAGCCAGGCTTTAGGCGCAGCCTGGGGATAGTCCTGGGCATTTTAGCCATCTTGGCCTTTATGGCGGTGTTCGGCTGGAAACTTTATGATAGCGCCCAGGGTCAGATCAAAAGCGGCTTGGCCCCTGACTTTACCCTGACCCTCTTTGACGGTAGTCCACTCACCTTATCACAACTGCGCGGCCAAGTCGTGGTGATTAATTTCTGGGCTTCGTGGTGTGTGCCCTGCCGCGATGAAGCGCCGGTTCTGGAGCAGACCTGGCGGCGCTACCGTGACCGAGGGGTGCTCTTCATTGGCGTTGACTACCTGGATACGGACAAAGAGGCGTTAGCCTTCATCGAAGAGTTCACCATCACCTACCCCAATGGCCCCGACCTGGGGACCCGGATCGCTAAAGATTACCGCATCGCCGGCGTGCCGGAAACTTTCTTCATCGCCAAAGATGGCCGGGTGGCCGACCTGCAAATCGGCCCCTTAACGGAAGATCGGCTGGTGAACATCATTGAACTGCTGCTCCAAGAACAATTGCCTCAAACTAAAGATGAAAGGACCTTAAGATGAGCGTCGAAGAGAAGATTAATTCCCCGGCTGAACCGGGAACCTCAGAGAAAGACAAACCAGAAGCGCAGCCAGACGAGTTGGAAACGCCGATTTCAGCTAGCGACCGTCTAGACGAAGCTTTGCCGGGCGCGTCTGAAACACCAGACTCGCCTGGCACATTTGCCGCAGACGTTCCACCGGGTGACCTGGAGACACCTCCCTCAACCTTTAGCCGCCTGGCCGAGGTTGCACCGGCTAACGGACGGGCCGGCAGCCAGGCTCATGCCTGGCGTTACCTTATTACCGGGATGGCTCTGGCAATCCTGGCGATGGTACTGGGCGCTACGTTAGGCTACCTGGCTCGACCGGCCCTGGACTCAGCTTCCTCTTTGGCCGCGATTGCCCCCAGGCCCCTTGATGCAACCACGTCTGTTGCGACGAGTTCAGCGGCGACTCCTCCACCAGCCAAGGCTCCCACCGACTTGATTATAGAAGTCGTTCAGACCGGCGGCCATAGCCAGGGATCGCCGGACGCGCCGGTGGTCATCGTCGAGTACAGCGACTTTCAGTGCCCTTACTGCGGGCGTTATTTCAAAGAGGTCGAAAGTCGGCTCAAAGAGACCTATGTCAAAAACGGCCAGGTGCGCCTGATCTATAAGCATTATGCTTTTTTGGGGCAGGAATCGGTCTGGGCGGCCCTGGCCTCAGAGTGCGCAGGAGAGCAAAACAAATTTTGGGAATACCACAATGTGATTTTTTCCCGGCAATCGGGTGAAAATCAAGGCGCCTTTAGCCCAGACAATTTGAAATCCTGGGCGGCGGAATTGAAACTCGACCCGGCTGCCTTCAACCAGTGCTTTGACTCCGGCAAATACCTGGACGTGGTGCAAGCCAACACCCAGGAAGGCAAGCAACTGGGCATCCAGGGAACACCGGGCTTTTTCGTCAACGATGTTCCGATAAGCGGAGCGCAACCGTTTGAAGTTTTCCAGCAAGTAATCGAGGAGAAACTAAAAGCCTCTGGCCAAACGAATTAATGTTAACTGCCAGGAGACGGTTTGATGGGCTTTGAAAAAATCACTTTGCTTGCCGCTTTTTTAGCGGGATTACTCTCCTTCATATCTCCTTGCGTGTTACCGCTCATTCCGGTTTACCTCGGTTACTTGAGCGGCTCAACCATTGCCGGTGATAAGCCGCCGCCTCGAAAATTGGTCTTCTCCCACGCCTTGATGTTCGTTGTTGTCTTCGGCGTACCGGTTGGTTTCCTGGGTGGGCTGTTAGGCAAATTTTCTGATTATCTGGCCTGGGCGGGGGGAATTTTGTTGATTTTCTTCGGCCTGCACACCATGGGCATTATCACCATTCCTTTCTTTAACATGCAGAAACGGCTGGAATATGGGCAGGGCCAGACTCCCAGCTATGCCCGCAGCGCCCTGGTAGGGATGACTTTCGCCGCCGGTTGGACGCCTTGTATCGGCCCACTCCTCGGCGCAATTTTAACCCTGGCCATCCAGGGACAAAATGTTGGTCTGGCCATGCTGTATCTCTTTGTCTATTCGATGGGGTTAGCCGTACCTTTCCTGGCGACAGCCTGGCTGCTGACAACGGCGACCAACCGTCTTCGAATGCTCAACCGGCACATGGGATTGATTGAACGGGTTAGCGGCGCCTTTATCCTGATTGTTGGGGTGATGGTGGTTACCGGCACTTTGACTCTTCTAAACACCTACGCCAATCGAATTGTGCCGGCCTGGCTGCTTGAAAATCTTTAAGGTTGTCCTCCTCATATTCAGCCAAATCGCTGTTTGAGTTAATTCATAAAAACTTGCTCTATTCATCTTTTGTTCAGAAATCTGTGCTATCCTGACAGGTGATAAACCGGGTTTTTCCTGTTTAGCCGCCAAACCAGCGTCCCCTTTACCCGGCCCACTTATCCACTCTCGCCCAATAATTGCTGCAAAGTTTTTAGGTGATACCATTCCAGGTACACAAATCAATAATAGATAGGGGGACAGACTTTGAGCGCATCTAAACGTTCTTCTTTCAGGGAATTGCCCGGCTCACGCCAGGCCAGCCGGTCAAGTAGTTACCGGCTCTGGCTTTTGGGGATGGTGGGCGTCAGCCTGTTGATCGCGGTCGGGGCGGCTTTCTTGATATTTAATAACCCACCCTCAACTACCCCAATTGAGGGGGTGGTTACCTTCGCCGGATTGCCCCGTGGCCATGAAGAGGGGCCACAAACCTATCCGCAGACGCCGCCCGCGGGCGGCGTCCACAATCCTGCCTGGCAAAACTGCGGTATTTATGACCAGCCCATTCCTAATGAGCAAGGGGTTCATTCACTGGAGCATGGGGCTGCCTGGATCACTTACCAACCGAACCTGCCGGCTGAAGCTGTCGAACAATTACGCGCCCTGTCACGGGACCGGGGTTTTGCCCTGCTATCGCCCTACCCAGACCTGCCGGCCCCCATTGTGGCCTCGGCCTGGGGCGTACAGCTTAAGGCTGACAGCGCGGTAGACCCTCGTTTAGAAGCGTTTCTCACCCGCTATTTACAAGGACCGCAAACGCCCGAACCCGGCGCGCCCTGCACGGGCGGAGTGGGCACGCTGGTGGAGAGTTAGAATAGTCATACGTTAGCCCTGAAGGAGATAACTATGGATAATCTCAATGTAGCAACTGCTCTGTTGCAACTCACCGGTAATCTTTCCCCGGTAGCAGGCTCAACAAAAAGACAGCTTTCACAATTGAGAAAGGATCTAATTGATGTGCTCCAGTCTCAGTCATTACCGGAGATTTTAGCGCCAGGCTCGAGAAATTTGCAGGCAATATTTTCCAGCGAGCCATTTATAACAAAAAATGCAATCAATTCGATAGACGAGATAGTGAGCAAAATTCAGCCCGTACCGGAAAGAGAAACTCTACCGTCAGACATAAAGGTATTCCGAAGAGAAGTTCCCCTTATAACCAGTCAGCATTCCTCCTCAGTGCCAAAATGGGCGGCAGGTCAAAAGATCAGCTACACCCTGGGTCCTTTTACTGACAATTTTGGAAAATTGTTCTGGTTTGATTTTTACCACATCAAACGTCAGATAAAAGTAGCACGTGGTAATGCAGGGGCCATTTTCCTTACCATTCCTGTAAAAGGTTTTTTATCTGTGAGCAATACTTACAGCCTGGATAAAGGAAGCATTTGGTTTGTTTCTAATCATCTTTCAGCATCAGCGCCGGCAGGGGCTTATACCGGATTAAGCATAAAAAAGGGCAAACTCAGGATCGATGGAGCGGTAAGTATTTCCGGAGACACCATTCTCATCGGAAATAATGATTCCTGCAAGTTAGAATTAGAACTTGATCAGCCTTCGGATGCGCCCGCCCTGGATACGAACACCGGGGATGACGCCAAACAAATGGATATCACTTTGCCGGGGAAAGTAAATTTAGTGTGCAATCCCGGTGCAATTACTCTAACGCAAAGTGATCCTATGGCCTTGAAAATATATGGAGATGAATACAAGTTTACGTATGCCAGTCAGGCCAGCCAGTTCGATTCCGTTATTAATCGCATCTTAGTTCCTTTTAATCCCAATGTGAACAGGGTAACGATAACAAATGTACAATCACAGTTGTTTCAACCGGAGCAAGCTGCTTTGATCAAACTCAGTGCCTGGGCGCTGCCGGTTACCTTAACGGGAAACATTAATCAATTAGGCGAAGCATCCGGCAGCGGTGCCATATGCTTTATAACCGATGAAGGTTTGCTGGCAACGTGGAAGGGATTTGAAAAAGGCCCGGCCAAATTAAAAAAATGTTACCTGATGGCTGAACCAGGGCGCATCGCCTTAACCGCTACACAAGCATTTGTACGGGATGGAAGACAACAATTCGAACTGTGGGAAGAAAACAACCCAACTAAAAAAATCCGCGCACAGGCTAACTTAAATTATCCCAAACAATTTACCGTCCTATACAACAGCTTGTCGAATGGCAACGAGACGGTGATGCTCATGGAATTAAAATCAAATTTCACAGTTGACCGGCCATTAAGAGCAGACAGCCAGAGACTGAAAATACATACGGATAAAACCGAGCTGGTATTGATCGAAATAAAATCTGTCAAGTATGTATTTATACAAGCGAAAGATGTACTGCAGAGGCTAATAGCCAATAAATTATTGGAAGAATTACATCCTATTGCCTTTGCGTTATCCAATGCGCTTATCAAAACTACGCCTGTGGATGATTTATATCTCACAGGCATTTTGGAAAATGAAAAAAAGATCAATAAAGGCGCAGTGGCGATAGTATGTCATATCTATAACTTAATACCATCTCTACCTGATCCTTATGTTTCTTCTTATAAAATAGCGTTTAGCGGGGATTATTACAGAGAGAGGGTAAGCTCTACAACAGGGTATGGTGGATATAAAAGTGCATCCGGTGTTAGTTTACTGAGTTTCATCCAATGGCCTGTTCCGGATAAGCCGTTAACAACTTTCGCATTTGTTGAAACAAACCCCGGCGACTTGCAGGTAGCGATGTCATTGCCAGAACGTCCTGCCCATCAAAACATCGATGTTTTAAGTTCTGGTGAAGTAACTTATCCAAAAGACCAGGGAACCGCTGCTCAAAATCCTCAAACATTTCTTCCTTACAGGATAAAGATTTCCCAAGTACAGGAAGTAACAGAAGAAGACGAAACCAACTCTCAGAATCTGCGCAGTTATTTTGACGACGTGTTGCATACTTCCCAGGAACAGATTTATATGCTAGATGTCTCAACCAATGCAGATTTGCTGGGTGTAGGCTTAAACATATTCGGAAGAAGGGATGATCATAACAGAGAAGCATTAGCCGCTTCCTCAAGCAAATTTCCATTTATAGTCGTAGGGGTAGATTTAAGCACATTTGCAGCCAACACCAAGCTATACACGCTACCACAAATTCAATGGGAACCGATTCGGACGATCCAGAATCCGGAGGTAAAGCCATACCCTTTCCCCTCGCCCGCCACATCTCCTGATACCGGAGCCCCGACAATTATTGGAACAGAAGTGTATGATCTCGTTCCGATTGCGCCCAGGGCTGTAGTTAATAAAATCATAACTGCATACAATCATAAAACTAACCCTGCTAAAGTCGCCGGCTTATTCACGCTGCCTTTTGGCATGAAGGTGGTGGCGCTTTGGGACAATGCGTTTGATAATTCAAAACAAGGCGCATCTATTTCACTGAACCAACCTAAATTCGAGAAAGATAAAGTTGAAGGCGGTATTCAAATATCTGTCCTGGCAACCAGTCCTGATATAGGGGACGATTTTGAAACAGCGGGATTCAAAGGGGCTACTATCCAAACACGGAACCTGATTGAATTATTAACCGGCAATATTCCCTTAGATGATGAAGGCAAGCCCCTAAGTGTATTAGGCCCTGTTGTCGATACGATATTTAATAATGAATTTAAACCGGGCGGCGCTAATCAGAGAGTGCCTGTCCACAGGATTGATTTTTCCGGTTATGGGGCTACGTTGTTTAGCAACTGGCTGAATCCTAATGCTGCAATTGCGGCAACAAGTCAGGCCAGATTTGACGTATGGATCGGTAGAACCTCTCACGAGATTATCCAAGTAAAAAGTATTTTGTATCCATGGGGTGTGCCGGTAGTTCGCACCATTACCATTCAACGGACCAGCGGCGCCGGAGTAACACGATATGACAGCGGATGGAAAGCACAGGGGCCCGGCGTATATGATTTTTCTTATTACGTTGTAACAAATGGAACCAAAACAAAAGTTCCCAATCCATTTGAATTCCATCCCGGTGTAGTAAAAGGAGTCTACAACGTAACAGGCATAAAAGACACCGGGCGAATATATCGTCAGCCGGGAGCTGTTCCGGCTGATGATGTAATCATGCAGGAAGTATTTTTTGATACAGATGTACTCATTGAAGATGTGAAATTAGGAGCATCAAATGGATTTGTACCGAGCAAAAAGCAAAGAGGGTTTGTTCAATTAGCACCGTATCAAAAACCGCTAACGGCCAAGCAGTTTTATGATCTGTTGCAGGAAGAAGGAGGTCTGGGAGGCCCGCTTGATTGTGTAGTGGATGTAGGTCTTTCAGGGCAACCGATGCGTATTGTAAGGGTTGATGTAAGCGGCGTTGACAATTCCGGCTCGCATTTGTTTGCATCTACCGGTCATGGTTCATTGCAGCTGCCGAAAGAAGGTTCATGGAGTTTGGTAAAGCGGAAAGAAAATACAAAAGACATTGTTAGTATCAACGAAAACGCGGGTTTGCCGTTAATCCGTGAAGGCAAGTTAAATACCATTCCTACCCAGCCTTATCGTTTTGCCGACCCCGTTGATATCCTGCAAGCCTCCACACCGGCATCTGATTATGGAATACTACATTCTACAGGATCGGAGAAAGTTTTATATCTGAGACCGACAATCCAGCGCAATGATGCAAATATCAAAAGCACCTTGCGGCCTTATTTTGCAGACAGCTTTGCCATACTTGGATCGGTGGCTATTTTCCCCAATCTGGATACTACTTTTCAGTTAGGAGCAACAGGTACCAACCTGGAAATAAAAGGCCCCGGTCTGTTGAAACTGACTTCCGGCGGAAATTTCAAAGCGCCGGTTGGTTATACCAGAGACCTGCTCAATAATGGCGGCTCCCGGATTTATGTTGATTATTCCGATGTGGCCGGTTCAGGTGATACAACTGATGTCTCCTATTTGTTTGACTCGCAGGCGCCCGTACCGTGGCAAGCTAATTTGAAGAAACAAAGCATCGTCATAGATTTGTTGGCCTTCAAGAGTCTTATTACCGTAACCACAGAGTTTGATGCCGCCGCCGGCAAGCGGCCCGAAATGACGAAGCCCAAAACCAAATTCGGCTCTATTTTACAGCCTATTGTTGATTTCTTAAGTTTCTTGGGTGACTTTGATATGTCACAGGCTTTGGCAGTTAGTATGGGAAATGCCACTACTCAAAGCTGGCAACCTAAATTTCAAGGTATATTAGATATTGAAATTGAATTTGAAACATTTCCTCCGCCTGCAAAACCGGAATTAACCATAAAGGTTGCCCATATCAAAGTAAGTGGCCCCGAAGAAGGAGAGGAAGTAAGTCCTCTACCGGTATTAATATTAGGTTGCGAAATTTCCCTCAAAGCATATTTTAATACCCTTCCTTACTCATTATCAACAGACGAACCCTCGACCGATATTGAGGTTGCTAAAAAAGAGATGATTTCCAGCGGAGCAACCTTAGAGATTGAGGGGGCAATACATATTCTATGCTTTACTATAACCCCCAATGTTGCTGGAGTTTATTTTGTCGGGATCATAGGATTTGAATTTGGGATAGACGACAAAGAAGGAAAATCTTTTGGGTTTAAAGCTGCTCTTGGATTGGAGTTACGAGCAAAATGGCCGGTGGTCGGAGAAGTTGCTGTCATGATGGCCTTGGGAGTGGAGGTGGAGATCTCGGATGCCGGTAGCGGTGTATTTGCAATAATGATCTTTAAAGGCGAAGCCGAGTTGCTGGGGGGCATTATCATAATTGGTATTGCAATTGAAGCCAAAGGTGGTCAAGAAAAAGAAAGCAGCGGAGAAACGTTTGCTGTTTGTGAAGTAGAATTTGCGGTGGAAGTGTCTTTAGCGTTTGTTATACATTTTGAATTTGATGTAACCTGGCAGGAAACGAAGCAAATATCATAACATTCAATTCTTAAAATCGGCGAAAGGTTAAAACAATGGCTATCTCATCCACTAAACTGACGATGATGCCCTTCCCACAACATTGGGATGGCGCGGTTTTAAAATTGAATATGCTTGTTTTACCTCATGAGGATCCTACAGCTCCCTTTGCAGTAAACATACCTCCCGGGGTTAATGCGCCGGAATTTGCAAATGCCAAACTAAAGTTCAATGCCATGCTAATTGGCAGCCTGGATATGATGCCCCGCCCCGCGGATGTGACCCAAATCGTTCCACTAAACACAACAGCACCGGCTGATTCACTGAGTCTATTTAAACAACTGGCCAAATCATTTAACATCACTAAGCCCTCCAATGTCATCAATCCGGCCAGCGCCGCCACATTTATACAGAAATATTTACCAAAGAGCTACCGCAGCTCTTTTTCGTTCTCTCAGCCCCGCACCCCTTATGCCAAAATTGACGACAGTTATTATTGTGCAATTAAAACAAAAAAGGAAGGTATGCCGAAACCCGTTTACAGCACCGATGAAGTAAGCTGGGGGAAAGTTTTTGCCTTGGCCTTACGTCAACCGGTATTAGCCCGAAAATTAGGATTTGTGTATGAAGTAGATGTCAATTTACCGGCAGGCGTATATCAAGACGGGGGTTGGTTGTACGTCGACCTGGACGCTACCAGCGATTATCACGCCCAAATATTAGCTCAACCCGATATTGTTAAGCGCTACGCCGCGCGGATTCCTTCCTTGTCGTCGCCAAGGCATCTCTTTGCGGCAGTGCAGTTTCCAGTTTCCGATTTACCTGTTCCGGGCAATTATGACTCTATTTTTATTGAAGCCGAAGATTATGATGATGGCTTTGCTAAGATAGTACACTGCATGCAACCTGTGAGCGCCAACCTGCTGCTTGAACCCGGACAGGAAAGTGAAGGGCTTCCTCCGACACGTGATTTTGGTATTCGCTTATGTTGGGACGATGAGCAACTGCTGATATGGCAAAACCGGCAAATGACGATTGACCCTGATCTAGGAAGCAGACTGGATGCGCCAATGGGGATATTTAACTATCGCGTCGATGTAAGGACGAGTGGAGAAGATGACACAAAATGGAATTCATTGGTGAAAGTGCAAGGAGAATTGGTCTTAAACGAAATAAATCTGGGTAATATTAATGCTGAATTAGGCGTGGAGGTGGGCCCGGTACAATTAGACGGACAAAAGCAGGGAGTATTTTGGCTGCCATCCTACTTTACCCAATGGACAGGCGCATCTTTGATCATTAAAGATGAAAGAGCGGCTAAACTTGCCGGAACAGATTCCATCCTGAAGAAACAAATGCAGCCGGTAGATGCGGAAAAAGTGCCTCTCTTATATGGTGAGACTTATGATTTTCGGGTAAGATTTGCGGATACCACTGGCGGAGGACCGGACGAAAAGGACATTCCCATCAATGGTTCACCTGCCCCGTTTGCAACGTGCCGTTTCCGGAGATATGTGCCTCCGCAAAAAGTTCGTGTGCCCGGCCTTGAATCCGATCAACCGCCACAAACGCCGCCCAGCAGTTATAAAATTTACCGGCCTTTACTGGGATACCCTTCCCTTTTATATACCGGCCTGCCCAATGCGTATAATTTGCTTTTAGCCGATTTTCCAAATGCGTTGGCTGAGAAGAGAGAAGCAGCTTATCCCGATCCTGATGTATCTTTCGTGCAGATCGACGTGGACATCAAAGCGTTGGAAATGGATACCCTCCTATCCAAGCATGGCCAAGAATCTTATTACCATTTATTTAGCACCATTAGATCATTTCCAGCGGATTTAACCCAGCCTTTTGAAATGCAAGTTGAATTCCATGACGCAGCCGTAGTTAAGTTTGGAGATGAAGCTGATTTAGGTGATTTACCGCTTACCACCCATACTTCTCCCTTAAGATTGCCAACATCGAGAGACGTTCGTATCCGGATCATACCCGTATGCAATGAAGACCCAATGTTGGCTTACTTCGGCAGCCAGGAAACGCGATTTGGCAAACCTGTATTCATTTATACCAGAGCTGAAGCGCGGGATGAAAGATCGCTGTTTATCAATGAGAGCCCGGCCCGCCAGTTTCAATCCATACTTTTGCAGCCTGATCCTATTCCCACACCCAATTTGGCAGCGCTTATGATAGTGAGCGGGCAGGCTACAGATACGCCTGCGAATTTATTCCAACGATTGGCAGAACAATTGCAGTTGGATACTTCCGGTACATCATTATTCGCCAAGCCGGGCAAAAGAGTTGTTTTTGGGTGCGCTAAAGGCATACGGCATACCCTATCGCCGGAACATGCCACCATTACTTTTGCCAATAAAACAGATCTGGTACATCAGTGGATTCCAACAATCATATTGGACATTAATAGAGACTGGTCGTGGGATGGGTTAGGCCTCATAAGCTTTGAAATAAAACGGGGCGATACCGAGCTTGTGGGTGTGATTGAACTAAAAAATATGGTAAGCATAACCGCCCTCAAAAATGCAGATAGAAGCCATACCCGGATTATATTCTTCGATGCAGTTGATCCCAAAGAATTTCCAGGGGCCTTTCCCAAGCCAATGGAACTGAAATATATGGTAACGGCGCATTTTAAAAAACCTCCTACCCAGCAGGATCCGGATAAAGAACTGTCCATGACAGTACCGGTTGCTGTTCCCCCTGCACAGGTTCCTAAAATTGTCTCAGCAGGAATCGCCTTAAGTCCATACGTCCGTAGTGAAGATTATTCTGCCACAGAAATTAGACAAAAGGTATTATGGGTTGAATTTGAAGAACCCGTGCAAAACCCAGACGACGATTATTTCGCCTTTGTGAAAGCTTATTCTCCCGATCCTTTATTATTGAAGGATAATGAGCCTGTTCAGGACCCGAAAGAAAATATTCCTTTCCTTCCTCCAGAATTGATAAGGGTTATAACCGCTGGTCAATCAGATGACAGAGCAGGATTGAATGCCTGGCAACAACTTGTTCCTTGTACCGAGATTTCGCCAAGACATTTTATAGTACCTCTTCCTCCGGGGCTAAACGCGGAATCGAATGAGCTATTTGGCTTTTTTGTCTATGAGTTCTGTGTAGGTCATTCCAGAGTTTGGTGTACCGCTCAATCAAGATTTGGAAGGGCTATCAGGGTTACCGGCGTTCAACATCCTGCTCCCCAGTTAACGTATTCCGTTACTCGTACCCATGATGCCATTATCTTAGCTGCCCCCTATGCAACGCCTGTATTTGAAGGACGGAGTTTGTTACCCATTTATCCGCAAACAGAAATCTGGGGTGTTTTATACACGCAGGTTATGCAAGTAGATGGGAAGGATTTTAGAAATATTCTACTGCGCGAAAAGAGAATGATAATAGAAAGAAAGCATATTGATAAGGAAAGGCAGGAAGCTACGAAGAAGTATGGAATCTGCGGATGGACGCAAACGGAAGTTCGAGCAATGTTGCTTTATCTCGGGCTGCCGGAAAATTCACCATTGAGTGTAATGGCAATTGAAATGATCCCGAATTTTGAACACGTTAATGAACCTTTGAGTGGGGATTTAGGAAAAATGCGCATCTATAGAACGTCAACACTTGAACCGGTACCTGAAATTTGTGTGTAAAAGGACGCGCCCATGAAACATAAATGGATTTTTATGTCGTAACCCCATAATGGAGAGAATGGAAGCGAGGTATGCCAATACAGGGCCAATCTCTTAATGATTTGAGCGTGGAAGAATTAGAGGAATTGATCCGTCAACGCCGGACTCGACTAAAACAGTTAATCTCTTTTCCTCTGGTGACGCAGGACAAGCCAAACCAGGTGGAGGCTGGCCGACGTTGGCGTCGGGGGTGGGAAAAAATCCTCTTCGCCATCGAAATCTTGCTCATCATAGCCTTACTGTTCATTTTTGGTATCTCAGCCCGAGGCTGGTTAGCTTTGCGCCAAAAGTTACCGCTTGACGGCATAACCCTTATCTCCGAACCGGTGCTGGCCGCCTCGCCGGTCGAGTCCGGGGCGCCGACGCCGATTCCCCCCATCGGTTGGCGTGAATTACCGTTGGATCGCCAGGCGGCGGCGACCGAGCCGCAGAATCAATCCCTGAAAGCGCCGGAACACCTGAAACGATGGCTTCAACCGGCCAACACCGCGCCGCCTCTGTCCCTGCCAGAGCCGGCAGTTCAACCCGCCACGCGCCTTGTCATCCCCTCCATTAACGTTGACGCTCCGGTAGGCGAGGGTACAGAATGGGAGTCGCTCAAATATCGAGTGGGACACCATCCCGGTACTGCCAATCCTGGCCAACGCGGAAATATGGTGCTGGCGGCCCATAACGACATCTATGGTGAAATCTTCCGTTATCTGCCCGATGTGTCCATTGGTGAGATTTTAACACTTTACGCCGGAGAACAAGCCTTCCGCTATCAGATCACCGAGCGGCGCATCATTCGCCCGGAGCAGGTAGAAGTGATGCTGCCGACCACCGGACCAACCATTACCCTTATCTCTTGCTATCCCTACTTGATTGATACCCACCGGATCGTTTTGTTTGGGGATTTGGCGGGTTGATTTCCCCTGGGTTGGCGTTGATGGCCTTTTTCACCACCGAGTACGCTGAGTGGGTAGAGATTTGTTAAAATTTCGTCAATTCGTGCCTGTGGTGTATTATCCGCTTAAACCCAGGAGATAGAGTTGACGAGGTGAACCGTGGACATTTTACGAGCCATCCTTTTGTTCATCCTGGCCGGGCTGGCCGAAATTGGGGGGGGCTGGCTGGTCTGGCAGTGGCTGCGTACCGGCTGGGGACTGAGTTGGGGTTTGGTCGGTGGAGCAGTTTTGTTTTTATATGGGGTACTGCCGACACTGCAAACTGAACCCGCCTTCGGGCGGATTTACGCGGCTTATGGCGGTATCTTTGTCATCCTGTCTATTCTGTGGGGCTATTGGGTAGACGGCTGGCAACCTGACCGCTTTGATCTACTGGGCGCGGCCATCGCCTTGGTCGGCGTGGCAGTAATTATGTGGGGACGACACTGGTTTTAGCCCGGCGTTGGTGCATTTTAGATAAAGAAAAGGCTCCCGAAACAGGAGCCTTTCTTTTTGTTAGAGGATTGCGGCAAGCTTATGCCAAATCCGCGTAATTTTTTACTGAGGTGGAGGCGTAAGCGCCTGATTAGACACCATTTTTCTAAACTTAACGGCCCTGCTCAGTCATCACCCCCATGGCCGGAGTGATCGCCACCACCGGAATGGTCGTTGTGACCACCGTCGTCACCGCCACTATCGTGACCACTGTCCCCGCCGCCGTTATCGTGACCACTGCCGCCAGTGCCATCGTAACCGTTACTATCACTGCCAGAATTGCCACCCCCTGGGCCGACCAGGTTGCCACTGAGGCCGGAGTTGCCGCTGTTGTGTTCTTGTTCCCGTTCCTGGTGATGTTCTTGCTCCTGTTGCCCGCTATGATCATTGTTGTTAACATCGTCGTTGTCATTGGCGTTATCATGGACGTCGTCGTCGTTGCCATTGACATTGGCCTGGCTATTATCATTGCTGTTTTCATTAATATTAGCGTTGCTGTTGTCGTATTTCTGGGGTCGGAGTTGGTCTCGAAGTTGGTCGTGGTTTTGAAGTTGGTCTTGATCTCGATCCTGGAGATGATCCTGATCGTGCAGCGGGTCTTGATCCCACTCTTTATCTCGCTCTTGCTCCTGGTCTTGTTGTCGGTCAGGCGTAATGTCGCTGACCGGCTCGTTAAAATCGGCCTGGACCTGGTCCGAAGCAGGGGCGGAGTTAGCAGCAGTTGTGCAGCCGGCCAGGACCAAACCTAAGACAATAGTGAGAATAGGTACAAAATTTTTAAGATGGAGTTTTAGGCGTTTCATAAGTTTTCTCCTGTTATAAAAGATAGGCAAGCCTACCTCGGGGTTATTGACCACTTATACAGTCGGAGAAATTAGTGAAAAGTTACGCAAATTCCTTAATTTGTGTCTCAATATCTCATTGAGTTGGACAATTACCAAGTTTACATGCTGGGCAGGTAAATCCTGAACCGGGTCCCAACGCCGACCTGACTTTCCACCTGAGCTTGGCCGCCGTGCGCCTCGACCAATTGTTTGACGATGGCCAGCCCCAGGCCCGATCCACCGGTGGCCCGGTTGCGTGATTTCTCCGCCCGCCAGAAGCGGTCGAAGACATGGGGTAGGTCTTCCGGCGGAATCCCCGGCCCGGTGTCACGGACCAATAGTTCGATCCCGCCTGGCGCAGCTTGAGCGGAGACGCTGACTCGCGTACCGGCCGGGGTGTATCGCAGCGCATTATCCACGAGATTAGTGACGACTTGGGTCAGTCGCTCCAGGTCGGCCTGAATCGCCGGGAGATCGTGGGCCACCTCCGTTTCCAGGACCATACTCTTTTCTTCAGCCCGCAGGCGCAGCCGCTCACCAAGCTGCTGCACGAGTGCACCGGGGTCAACTGGCTGCTTTTCCAGGCGAAGCTGCCCGGCCTCGGCCAATGACAGGGTGCGCAAATCGCTGATCAGCCGGTTCAGCAAGAGAGTCTCCTGGTGGAGCGATGTCAATTCTTCAGGCGTGGCGGGCAACACCCCATCCAGCATCGCTTCCAGATTGCTCTGGATGACCGAGAGAGGGGTGCGCAGTTCGTGGGCAACATCGGCAATCATATTCTGGCGCTCGGCGGCGTAGCGCTGCAAGGACTCGGCCATCTGGTTAAATATCACCGCCACCTGGCCGACCTCATCCCGAGCGCCTACGAGGGCGCGCTGGCTCAAGTCACCCTGGGCAATGCCTTGCGCAGCCGTGGACAGGCTGCGTAAAGGCCGCACGACCTGGAAGAACAGCCCTGAGCCGAGCACCAGGGCCACCACTCCGGCAATCAGGCCCGCCCACAAAACCGAACGATTGACCGCA
Source organism: Anaerolineae bacterium (assembly GCA_023382535.1). Next base: position 554,663 of record JAHDWA010000001.1, read on the forward strand.
CTGAGAAAATCGCTTGCCGGAGTCGCTGGGGCTGCAAAGGGGGTGACAATCAAGGTGCCGACGCGCTGCTCATTCAGCATGATCGGCATCCCTCGCCCGACATCATCTGCCGGCAGGCGGGTTCCAAGTAGGGCTTCGGCCGTATCGGCCACGACTATACCTTCGGCGTTGGCCAGGATCAAGCGGTTGCCAGACATCGCCCACATGCTATCGCCCCTCATCATGCCAGATGCGGCCTGTTGGCTATGATCGGCTCCCCCACCCATGTGGCCCATCATCCCGTCTTCCATACCGCCCATCATGCCCTCGCCGCCCATCCAGCCTTGTCCCATACCGGGGGCAGCCGCGCCGGCCACCCAGGGATTGCGCAGCACCGTACCAACTCCATCCCATGAACCGGAACGGGCGTAGTAATCGGCCAACAGTGGAGCCAGGCGGGTTGCCCACTGCTGGCCGGTTTGGGTCACATACAATTCAAACTGGCTGGTGGTGGCCCGACCGGCCAGGAACACGATCACGCCGGTTCCAACCAAGATGACCAGGACAAACGCGCCCATCAGTTTGAACCACAGGCTGCGTATCAACAGCTACTCCTCCACAAACTTATATCCCACGCCATGCGCGGTGAGCACATACCGGGGCTGGCGCGGATCAGGCTCGATTTTATGTCGCAGATTCTTGATATGCTGGTCAATCGTGCGTTCGTAGCCCTCATAAGTCGTGCCCTGGGTCTGTTCAAGCAGTTGAGCGCGGCTAAAGACCTGGCCTGGATAACGCGCCAAAATCGCCAGCAGGTCAAATTCGCTGATTGTCAACTCGACCGGTTGGCCGGAGACGATGACAGTTCGCCGGGTCAGGTCTACCTGAATATCGGAGGCTGTGATGACGTCCGGCGCGGCTTCCGGCTGCTCGACCCGGCGCAGCACCGCCCGCACCCGTGCCACGACCTCGCGGGGAGAGAAGGGCTTGACGATGTAGTCGTCGGCGCCCAACTCCAGGCCGATGAGCCGGTCCGTTTCCTCGCTGCGGGCAGTGAGCATAATGATTGGCACATTCGACTCGCGCCGCAGGGTCCGGCAGACATCCAGGCCGTCCAGCTCGCCGGGCAGATTCAGGTCGAGTAGCACCAGCGCCGGTTTTTCATTACGGAAGGCGGCTAAACCCTGCTGGCCGTCTTCAGCCCAGGCCACGCTGTAACCGGCCTGCTCCAGGTAGAGCCGCACCGTGCGGATCAGCTTGACTTCATCTTCGACGATCAGAATCTTCCTGGCCATCTCGGTATCCTAGCTTAAGCGCTCTGCGCTTCAACCAAAGGTGTGCCGCAGTAGGGGCAGTTACACCAGTTGGCCTGGGCCGGTTGGCCACAGTTAGGGCAGGTGCGGGCCGGGGGGTTGGCTGCGGGTGGGGCGCTGCTACGGCTCGCAGCTTGAACCAGCCAGACAATCCCGGCCACCAACAGCGCCAGCAGGCCGAGTGGGAACAGCCAGCCGATGAACATACCCGGCCCCCAGAAGGCGTGGTAGCTCATCATCCCAGGGCCACCCCCACCGTGCATCATCCCCCAACCTTCATAGCCGGAAGGGGAAGAATAACCCCAACCACCAAACTGCCGCCATAACAATGGTGCAAACAGGTTCAAAAGAAGCGCCAATGCCAGCAGAGCGATACTGCTTATGATCAAGACTTTCGTCCAGTTTGTAGCTTTCATCGGATTTACTCCTGAATGATATTTTCCCTCATTTATCTTACAATGCAAAAATCTAACCGTTCCCAGGCTCAATTGTCAGGCGCGCCGGCTGCGATCCAATTCACCAGGGTTTGAATTTGAGCTTGAGTGAGCGGTGGACCGCCAGCGGGCATGTAACCACTGCTCACGTACTGAATCAGGCGGCTGCTGACCGGATCACCCGGAATGACAACCGACCCATGCATACCTCCGCGCAACACGTTCTCGTAGTTATTGAGGAACAAGCCAGCCGCGCCACCGTGGCAGGCCAGGCAACGGGAGTCGAAGATGGGCTGAACCTCCATCTTAAAAGACACGGCTGCCATGGAAGTCGGGGGTACGGTCGTCAATGGTGCGGACAAGTTACCGTTGTAGCCGCGTCCGGGTATCATCCCCCACTGGCTCCGGCTATCATCCCAACAGCCGCCATAACCGTCGCCGTCCCTGCCCCAGCCATTCCTCTCCATGCCCGATATCCAACCCCAGCCTCTAAAGCCTGGACCACCCATCATCCAGCCGTTCATCATCCCACCGGGGCCAAATTGGGTTGTCCCTGTATAGCCCTGAGTAGTCCCCATCATCCAACCAGGGTTGCCCATCATGTTGCCGGGACCTTGGGCCAAGGCTGGTGTTATAGCCAGCAGGCCGACCAACAATACAGCTAATCCGCTCACCAAGATAATTGAGAACCATCGTTTTGAATTCTTCATCATGTATCTCCTCATAGGACACCCGGTGAGATCACCGTCCGCTTATCTCTAATAACCGCCCATGCCAGGTGTGGGGGAAGACCTGTCCACTGTAGCCGTTCACACTGAGCATCCCGGCAGTTTGACCGTCCTTGTTGACGTGGAGGGTGTAGTAGCCATAGAAAGGATCAGCTTCTTCAGCGACGGTCAGGCTTGCCGCCGGGAAGTAGGTGTCCAGGTAAGTTTGGGCCGCCTCGATGGCGTTTTCCGGGGTAATCGTCATTTCACCAGAAAGATCGGCCGGACCAAAATTGCCCCTCATCATGCCCATCATGCCGTAGCGGCCAAAGCCGGACATCATGCCATACTTGAGGTTCCACATCATGTTCGGTCCCATCTCGGGATAAACAGCCTTGGTATCAGGGTCAACCAACACTTCCATCACCCCGATGCCAGTGTCTTTTTCGACAATTTCGGCGTAGGCCTGGTTGTCGAAGATCATCGCTTCGTCCACAGCCAGGTTACTGTCGTTTAGGTTGGTGAGGTAGGCATTGAGGATGTCAGTGGCTTCGGCCAGGGTCAGCGGCTTGGTGGTGAAGAAAGGACTATTGCTGCTCACCGTCATACCGCCCATCATGCCATTCATCATGCCGCCCATCATCCAGCCGGGGCCGTAAGGGGATGTTCCCGTATAGGCTTGGGTGTTACCCATCATCCAGCCGGGACCACCCATCATCCAACCGCCCATCATGCCGCCGGGACCATAGGAAGCCGTCCCAGTGTAACTCTGGGTATTGCCCACCATCCAGTCATGTCCGTGACCACCTATCATCCCCCCGTGCATCATTCCTCCCTCCATCATGCCGCCATGACTGTAGGGAACTGTCCCGTTGTAGCCTTGGGTATTGCCCATCATCCAGCCAGGCCCTTGGGCTAGGGCTGGCCTTGGAGCCAGGATACCGACCAGCAGTAGGGCCAATCCACTCACCAGAATAATTGAAAACCATCGCTTTAAGTTACTCATTGTATTTCTCCTTTTACGAGAATTGTTATTTGTCATTGTTGATTTCAAGCTTATCTTCTGAGTCATAGTGTAAAGCGAGAATGTGTAGAAATTGTGAGGAATTTTTGAGATGATTGTGTAATTTATCACACTCGATCCAATTTCACCTTACCTCAGTTAGTCGACGTTTAGAAGTGATAAACGTCGTTATTCACTATGATAAATGACACTGGTCGCTGAAATTCTTCTTTAGCTCCCTAACTTGACCTCCAAGAGGTGTTCAGACTTTGTTCATTTTCCCATGCTACAGTGGAGTGTAGTTCTGAAAACCCATAAAGAGACAAGTCAATGATGATATTTTGAGTTAAGTCTCGGTCCAATAAATTGCTTGGCTCATGGCGACCCTCAGGAAAATTTGTTTGAGGATATACATGTGAGGAGGTTATGAACCGTAAAGAAAAAACTATTTTAGTGACCTTCATTGCCAACCTGGCCCTGGTTGGCTTGAAGTATGGGCTGACCGCCCTATCCGGTAGCCTGGCTATGCGAGCCAGCGCCTGGCATTCGATGGGCGATGTTTTTGTCTCCCTGTTTGTCCTGGTTGGTCTATTTGCCAGCCGCTGGGAGGCGGGGCGGCGGCGCAGCCAGATCAGCGTGATCGAGAATATTGTGGCCCTGATTGTCTCCGGTTTCATCTTCTACGTAGCCTGGGACATCTTCCAGGAAGTGCTGGTGGGTGGCGAGCAGCCCGACCTGCGCAACCTATGGCCGGTGACGGCAGCGGCGATGCTGACCATCGCCATTACCTATTTCACCGCCCGCTATAACGAATACGTGGGCCGGGCCACCAACTCCCCCAGCCTGATCGCCAACGGCTACCACGCCCGTATGGATTTGTACGCCTCGGTGCTGGTTGTAGTCAGCCTGGCCGCTGCGGCCTTGGGCCTGGGGGCGCTTGACCAACTGGCTGCCATCATTGTCATCATCTTCGTCATCCTGGCCGGGTGGGAAATCGCCAGTTCAGCCTTGCGCGCCCTGTTGAGCGGAGATGTGCTGCACCTGGAGGAGGAAGATATTGCCCACGCCCGCCAGCACACTCGGCGCCTGGTCTACCTGGCTCTCGGCGCGGCGCTGGCGCTGACCCTGCTCTCCGGCTTTTATACCATCCAGTTAGGCGAGCGCGGGGTGGTGCGCCGCTTTGGCCGCGTCGTCGCCGAAGCGGGGCCGGGATTGTACTACCGCCTACCGCTGATAGATCAGGTGGACCGGGTGGCTATGGAGGAGGTACGGCAAGTCCAGACAGGCAAGGCGCTGATGTTAACCGGCGACACCAACCTGATCGAAGTCAACTTGAGCGTTCATTATAATGTCACCAATGCGGTGAACTATCTCTTCAACGCCAACCAGCCGGAACAGCTCGTCGCCCGAGCCGCTGAGGCGGCCATTCGCCAGACGGTGGCCGAGCGCGGTGTGGATGAACTGCTGACCACGGGCCGCGAGGCGATTCTGGCCCAGACGATGGCTCAAACCCAGGCGACGCTTGACGCTTACCGGGCCGGTATTCAGGTGGCTAACGTTCAACTGCTGGCGGTCAACCCGCCTGTGGAGGTGTCGGCAGCCTTCCTGGATGTAGCCAGCGCCCGCGAGGACAAGAATACCTACATCAACGAGGCCCTCGCTTACAGCAACGAAATTGTGCCTGTGGCCCGGGGCGACGCTGAGAAGACACTGCGAGCGGCTCAGGCCGAGAAACAGCGCCGGATTGACCTCGCTACCGGCGAAGCCGACCGCTTCGCCAAGCGACTGCTGGCCTACCGCGATGCACCTGAGATCACCCGCACTCGCCTCTACCTGGAAGCGTTGGAGCGGACGCTGCCCGTGGTCAAAAAATTCATCCTCGACCCCAGCATCCAGATGGAGACCACCGACTTGTGGTTCAGTAACGGGCAAAGTCTCAATCAACCGACCGAGCCAGGTTTCAATCTCCTGCCCGGTCAACCGCCCGTCGGAGGTCAATAGGCCGATTTTAGATTGCTCGTCTGACGGGCGTGGATTTACGATTTGCGAGTTGCGTGCTGCGTATTAAGTCCCACCCCTCAAGTCTCACGCACCACGCAACACGTTTTACTCCATCAACATTCTATCTCGGAGGATATTTTATGCGCTACATTCGTTATCTCATCATTGGCTTGGTAGTGATTGCTGCTATCGTTGTCAGCTTGATGCTCTTTCAGGTAGACACCACTGAGTACGCCATTGTGGTTCAGTTTGGCCAGCCGGTGCAGGCCATCACCGAACCTGGCCTGTACTTCAAGTTACCCGACCCCGTCCAGAGCGTCATCCGGCTGGATCGGCGACTGCAAGTCTATAATCTGCCCCAGGCTGAGTTTTTGACCGGCGATAAGAAAAACATCCTGGTGGAAGCCTACGCCACCTGGCAAATTAGCGACCCCGTCGCCTTTTTCAAGAGCCTGCGCGATCCAGCCGGGGCCGATACTCGCCTGGCCGACATTCTCACCTCTGAGTTGGGCGCAGCCCTGGGCCAGTATGAACTGACCAATCTGGTCACAACTGAGGCTGAGACCATGCAACTGCCGGCCATGATGGCCCAGGTAACAGAACAGGCCGGCCAGCGCGTAGCTACCTACGGCCTGAGCGTAAGCGACGTGCGCCTCAAGCTGCTCAATTTCCCGGAGGCTAACCGGCAGAGCGTCTTCCAGCGGATGCAGGCTGAACGAGAGCGCATTGCCCGCCAGTTGCGCTCCGAAGGCACGGAGGAAGCGACCAAGGTTCGAGCTGAGGCCGACGCCCAGCGGACGACCATTCTGTCCGAGGCCCAACGTGAGGCAGAACAAATTCGGGGTGAAGGCGAGGCCGAGGCCATCCGCATCTACGCCGAGGCGTTTGGCCGGGACCCCGAATTTTACCAATTCCTGCGCACTCTCCAGGCTTATGATAAGGTTATCAACAACGGTACGACCCTGATCCTGCCCACCGACTCGGAACTGCTCAAGTACCTAAACCAAACCGGCAGCGGCGGGGTTCAGACCAACCTGACTCCCACGGAGGCTGAGCCACCGTTAACCATTTCAGAGCCAGACAAGCAACCGGAAACAAACCCGTAGGAGGTTAATATGGAAGAACGACCGGAAAATGCTTCGGAAGAAGTGCAGGGGAGCGAAGGACTACCGAACGCGGACGAAGTGGCCCGGAGAGGCCAGCGCCCGGCGGGGGAGCATCCCTCTTCAGGGACGCCGAAGGGCGGGAGCAAAAGAAGTTCATTTGCCGCGCGAAGTGGCTCCTTCGCTGCCTCACTGAATGGCCTCTTCACTTGGGGCTGGCGTGAGGTGCGCCAAAGTTTGGCCGGGGATGGTCACTCGCCCCTGGACGATTTGCGCGCCGCCTTCGGTCATCTGAATCCGCGCCGCATCGGCCTGATTTTGGTGGGATTGGCCCTGCTACTCTACCTGTTATCCGGCCTCTACACCGTCCGGCCCGGCGAGGTTGCTGTGGTGCGCCGCTTCGGCCAGGTGATCACTCCCAGAGTTACCGAAGGACTCCATTACCGCCTGCCCTGGCCTATCGAGCAGGAAACCATTATCAACGTATCTGAGGTTCGCCGTGAGAGCATCGGCCTGACCGAGCCGGAAGCGGAGGAGCATCCGTTGCACCTGGAAGCCCCTGGCAAGCTCCAGGTGCTCAGCGGCGACACCAACATCGTGGATTACGAGGTCATCGTCCAATACCAGATTAGCGACCCGGTGGCTTATCTTTTCAACGTAGATTATCCTCATTACCAGTTGATCCGGGACGCGGTGCGGGCCGCCGTCACCCAGGTCAGCGGCTCCACCGGCGTGGATGCCATCCTGACCACAGAGCGTCAAACCTTTCAAAACACCCTCCGCCAGCAAGTGCAGGCGCTGCTGGACGAGTCGAACAGCGGCCTGGCCGTCGTTGGGGTCAGTCTCCAGAAGGCTTATCCGCCCGACGAGGTCGCCGACGCCTTTCGCGATGTTTCCAGCGCTCGCGAGGACAAGGACAAAGCGATCAATGAGGCTGAGGGCTATGCCAACAGTATCATCCCCGAAGCCCGCGGCGAGGCCAACCGTACTCTGGCCGAGGCGGCCGGCTACGCCAAAATCCAGGTGGATCAGGCCACCGGCGCGGCGGAGTCTTTCAAGTCTATCCTGGCTGAATACCAGACCAATAGCAAAATCTACGGGGAGGATGTGACTCGCTTCCGTCTGTATGTGGAGACGATGGAAAAGATACTGCCCCGGGTACAAACTTACATTGTGCAGCGCGGCGAGCGGATTAACCTGCGCTTACTAAATGACGGTCAGGTGGCCACCTTCCCACCCTCGCCCGGAGGTCAATAGTCATGAGTGAGGGCTGGAAGCAGGTCTGGGAAGACATCCGCCAGACGTTGGGCGCGCCAAAAACGGAAGAACGACCGGAGGAGCAGGAGAGTGGCAAAGCAGCCCCGCTGGAGGACTTCGCCGAGCCGAAAACCGCCGTAGAACAGGAACGGGCAGTAGAAGAAATTCAGCCTGATATCTCAACGCCGGAGAGTGAGGCAGAAGAGGAATGGATAGATGAGTCGGTAGAACTTAATGAAGACCCCAATACCTTGACCGAATCTGCGCCTGAAAAACAGAATTGGCTGCCTACAGCGTTGCTTATCGGCGGAGTCGTCGTGGCTATTTTTTTCTGGCTGCGCAACCCCCTGGCGGCCCGGCCTCCAGCCGAAAATGTCATCGCGACCTATGACGGTGGTCAGATCACCGTCGAGGATGTCCAGCAGCACCTGGCCCTGCTCGCCCCCGAAGAATTCTTGCGCCAACAACTCCAAAGTGTGGAGGGCTATAGTTTCTTGATCAATGAGATGCTCACCGATGAACTGGTGCGGCGGTGGGCCGCTGAGCGCAAGGCCGACCGAGACGACAAATTCCAGCACAGCATGAAACACATCACCGAGGAGATGAACCTCGACCAGTTGCATGATCAGATGCACCAACAGCAGGTGGGCGTCACCGAAGCGGACATCCTGGCCTACTACAACGCCAATCGCCAACAGTTTGGGGATCAGACCCTGGCCCAGGCGCGCGACCAGATTTTGGCGACCTTGGAAGCGGAGCGAGAAGAAGGCTTCGTGCAAGATTATATTAACCGCCTGAAAGAGAACGCCACGATCAGCCGCGATTTTGCCTTATTGGCAGTGCCGGAACCGACAGAGGCGGAACTCAAAGACTATTACCAGGCCAACCTGGATCAATATTTGCTCCCGGCCCAGGCCGTGGTGGATGAGATTCGAGTTTCGGTCGGTCAAGATGAGGCGGCGGCGCAGGACAAGGCTAACCAGGCCTTGACCCGGCTGCGGGCGGGCGAGGAGTTTGCCGCGGTGGCCGCCAACTTGTCTGAGACGCCTCTCTCGGAACAGGGCACGCTTATTCAAAAAGGACAGCGCGACCCGGCCTATGATGAGGTAGTCTTCAACCTGGATATTGAAGAAGTCAGCGAGGTCTTTCGCGCCGGCGATGCCTTTTATGTGGCGCGGCTGCGTTCCAGCCAGCCGGAACGCCGGCAAAGCCTGGACGAAGCGCGAGCGCAGGTTTATCAGGCTGTGCTGGCCCAGAAAGAAGAGGCCTGGTTTAAGGAAAACGCCAATCGCACCTTGTTCACCATTCACGGCGAGCGCTACACTGTGGGCGAGTTTTGGCAGGAATACCAGGAGTTGCCGCCTACTTTTCTGGTTAACTACCAGGGCGCTGAAGGTCGCCAGGCTTTGGCCGAGCGCCTGATTGAACGCCTGTTGTTGGTGGAAGACAGCTATGACCAACTGCTCGAAACGGAAAACAAAGCCGAAGTGGAAGAGATGCGCCTGAGGGTGTTGACGCAGATGATGGAGCAGGAAGAAGTAGACGACAAGATCGAAGTAACCGACGAAGAGCTACAGGCCTACTACGAAGAACACAAAACCGAGTTGGTGCCTCCACCGCAGGCCCGAGTCCGGGCCATCACGATCGGGTTGGGCCAAACCGAAGATGAGCGGAAGCAAGCTTGGGACAAGGCCAATGAAGCCTATCAAAAACTGGTACCCGGCCTGCTCCAAACCGGGGCTGACTTCGCCGAGGTTGCCCGCCAATATTCGGAGGATGAAGCCACCGCCAGCAAAGGAGGCGAGATAGACGGCTGGATTGGCGAAGGGCCTGACCTGCTGGCCGAATTGGCCGAACATCCCTTTCATCAGCAAATTCTGCAATTGGGTCAGGGAGAAATCAGCCAGCCCTTCGAGTGGGAGGGGGCTATTTACATTGTCCAGGTGCTTGAGCGCAAAGAGACTGAGCCGCTGACATTTGAGCAGGCCAAAGAGCTGTTGCGGGAGGAACTGCGGCTCAGAAAGCATGATGAGCTGTCGGCTCAACTTTCCCAGAAGTTGCTGGAGCAGGCGAACGTTAAAGTTTATGACGAGGTGCTGCAAACGCTGATCGCGACCCAAACCTCGACTGGACCGACTTCCACCGTTACTACGAGTGAATAGAGGACATCCAAGAGACTAAACTTCTGATTTAGGATAATATACATGGACAACCCGCTGCTTCGCATCCTGATGTTCGCCTTACTGCCCGTAACTGCTACTATCATAGGTGGCATCGTGGCCACCTTTCGACCACCGGGACCACGCCTGCGGAGCTATCTCCAGCATTTTGCCGCCGGGGTGGTCTTTTCTGTCGTCGCCGTCGAGTTGTTGCCAGACATTGTCAGGGTACACCTACCCAGTGAGGTCGGTTTCGGTTTTGCCCTCGGCGTAGGCGTCATGCTCGGCCTCCGCTGGGCGACCCAAAAGTTAGCACCGGAGGAGGTCAATGTTACGGGACAACCGCTCGGTTTGATCGGCGGTGTGGCGGTAGATGTGCTGATTGACGGTCTATTGATCGGAATTGGTTTTGCCGCAGGGGCTTCAGCCGGCGCGCTCCTGACTTTTGCTCTGACCGTCGAACTTCTTTCGCTGGGTCTGGCTATCTCAGCCGCGCTTGGCAAAAGCGGTATGGCACGCAGGCGGACGATTATCACCATAATTCTCCTGGCGCTCCTGGTCTTGGTGGGCGCAACAACAGGCGCAACCCTGCTCCAATCGCTCCCGAACCCCGCGCTCGAAATCGTACTTTCCTTCGGCCTAGCCGCGTTGCTATATCTTGTGACCGAAGAATTATTGACTGAGGCCCATGAAGAGCCCGAGACTCTATTAGCGACCGCCATGTTTTTTGGGGGGTTTTTGCTGTTTCTGATTCTTGGGATGTTTGAATGAGTGTTCACCCGACTTATGAATAGTCATTCGCTAAATCAGGAGACAAATAATGGACAAAATACAACTCGACCTAAACGTAGTGCTGCCGGATATTGATGACCGCGATCGCTGCGTTGACCTGCTGACCAACCGGCTGGCAGCGGTCAAAGGCATTGAAGAGGCTCATATCACCCAGGAAAACGGCAAAACCCAGCTTTGCCTGCACTACGATCCCAATCTGCTCACACTCAGCCGGGTGCAGCGTCTGGCCGAGGAAGCCGGCGCGGTTGTGGGTAGCCGCTATCGCCACGAGCAAATCTCCTTTGCCCGCATGGATGCCGCCGACGCCGCTACGACCTTGACCCAAACTTTGGAGAAGCTCCCAGGCATGTTGCATGCTCAGGTCAACTATGCCGCCCAGTTGGCCTTTGTCGCCTACGATAGCGAGGTTTTGCAGCGTGCGGCTATCGAGCAAGCGATCCGGCGCATGGGCCTTAAGGTTCTGGCGCCCGCTCCGGCGGAAACAGCCACCCATGAGGAGCACGAACACGAAGGCCACGATCACGGCAGCGCCCCGGCTTTTTTGCCCCACTGGGTACAGGACCGCTGGACACTCATTTTAGTTGGTTTGGCCGGTCTCTTCTTCCTCATTGGCTGGGCCGGTGAGACTTTTTTCGGCTTGCCGGAAAATATCGCCCTCATTTTCTACATCTTGGCCTATCTGGCCGGTGGCTATGATATAGCCACCCACGCCATCCCCGGTCTGCTTAAGGGTAAGTTCGATACCGACGTATTGATGTTGGCCGCTGCTGCCGGGGCTGCCATTTTAGGTGAATGGCTAGAAGGAGCCTTTTTGCTCTTTCTCTTTAGCCTAGGCCACGCCGGCGAGCATTACGCTCTGGACCGTGCCCGCAACGCGGTCAATGCCTTAGGTCAGTTGATGCCCAAAACGGCCCAGGTTAAGCACGGCGACCAGATTGTGGAAGAGAAAGTCGAATCCCTCCAAGTCGGTGATGTCGTGGTCGTTCGTCCCGGCGACCGGCTGCCCGTTGACGGCCAAATTGTCAGGGGTAACAGCGCTATTGACCAGAGTTCCATCACCGGCGAGAGCGTACCCGTGAAAAAAGGTGAGAATGATGAGGTTTTTGCCGGGACAATCAATCAAGATGCCGCCCTGGAAATCAAGGTAACAAAACTGGCTAAAGACAATACTTTGAGCCGGGTCATGCAGATGGTCGCCGAAGCGCAGAGCCAGCAAAGCCCTACCCAGCAGTTCACCCAACGCTTCACGGCCAAATTTGTGCCGGCGGTGCTGATTGTCACCTTGCTCATCATTATCGTTCCCCCATTGGTTGGCTGGATGCCGTTTGCGCAGAGTTTCTACCGAGCCATGCTGCTGCTGGTGGCTGCTTCGCCATGCGCTTTGGCCCTGGGTACACCGGCAGCGGTGCTGGCCGGAATTGCCCAGGCGGCTCGCAATGGGGTACTAATTAAAGGCGGCGTTCACCTGGAAAATTTGGGTTCGCTCAAGGTGATGGCCTTCGACAAGACCGGCACACTGACCGAGGGCAAATTCGCTGTGACCGACATCGTGCCCTTGAATGGTACGGCTGATCAACTCTTGCGCATCGCTGCGGCAGTAGAGCAGCAATCCAACCACCCCCTGGCCCAAGCGGTGGTACGGGCGGCGCAGGTTAAACAAATTGACCTGCCGGTGGCCGGTGGCCTGGAAAACGTACCCGGATTGGGAGTGCGCAGCGCCGTGAACGGCCAGCCGGTGCTAATCGGTTCGCTGAAGCTCTTTGCGGAAACTGACGGGCATCGCCTTGACCCAGTGCTGGCCAAGACAATGGAGCGACTTGAGGCCGAGGGGCGCTCCACAATGGCGGTTAGCCACAACGGCAATTTTTTAGGAGTCTTGGGGTTAGCCGACGCCCCTCGCCCCGGCATCAATGAAACCATGGCTGAACTGCGCCACCAGGGTATCCAACATTTGGTCATGCTGACCGGCGACAACCGGGATGTGGCTCAACGAATCGCAGGCACTGTCGGCATGACGGATGTGCGCGCTGAACTGCTGCCCGAACACAAACTGGAAGCCATCAAAAAGTTGCAAGCCAATTATGGTTCCATCGCCATGACCGGTGATGGCGTCAACGATGCTCCAGCGCTGGCTACCGCTACAGTCGGTATTGCCATGGGCGGCGCGGGTACAGCCGTCGCCCTGGAAACCGCCGATGTAGCCTTAATGGGCGATGACCTGGGTAAGCTCCCCTTCGCCGTTGGGTTGAGCCGGGCCAGCCGGGCGATTATTCAACAAAACCTGGCCGTGTCGTTGGGGGTGATTGGCCTACTGATTATTACCTCGGTGCTGGGACTGGTGCAGCTCAGTGGAGCCGTGGTTTTGCATGAGGGCAGCACCATTGTGGTCGTACTGAACGCGCTTCGACTCCTGCAATACAAGGCCTCTTAGTGGCAGAGTTGATTGCTTCGTCAGATGCAATAACGCTAGCGGAAAGGATGGAGGCTTATAGCAACACAATTTTGCGTTCAATGTGGCGCCCGTTTAAGGCTGACTGCCCACTTTTGCCAGGCTTGTGGTGCGCCGGTTGAACAAACTTTGTCCCAGTCCTCTAGTAGTCCACATAGCAACGAGGAATGGTCTAATTTCCACCGATCTATCCCTCTGATTGTCTGGGTGTTGGCAGGTGGGGTAATGTTGCTTGTGATCGGATTTCTGTTGCTATTTAATGCGAATCGCCCAGCTCCTACTATTGGCTCGGCCGCTGCTCCACCCGACTCTCCTGACGAGCGGAGTATTCCATACCCCGAAGTACCCCGCATTTCTCTAGCCGATGCTAAAGCTCGCTTTGAGGCCGGAATAGCCTTTGTAGTGGATGTGCGGAGCCAGGAGGATTATGCAGTGGCTCACATCCCTAACGCTGTCTCGCTGCCTCTGGCCGATCTGGAAATACGCTACCGTGATCTGCCCCAGGATGTGGAGATTATTACCTATTGTACTTGACCTAACGAGGAATCGAGCGCCCGTGCAGCGCGAATCCTAATGGAGAAAGGGTATTCCAACGTTAAGGCTATCCAGGGCGGTTTTCGTGCCTGGCAGCAGGCAGGGTATCCGATTACAAGCAATTAGAAAAAGAAAAACTTCAAGACTTACGCTTGACGCCATGAAACGAGTACGAAAAGCTATAAAAATTTGGATTGCTTTGTTTGCTTTGCTGATTAGTGTATTGAGTACCGCTGCTCAATGTGGCAGCCTTGCGGCCGGTCAAATAGGCGGCCCACCCCGCATCATGGTTACGGAGGCTCGCGCTGGCGCGGCGGTAATGGGCACAGCCGGGTCAGTTTATTTCAAACTGACTAACGGGGGTGGCAGTTCTGATTATCTCCTCAGTGTCGCTAGCGGTGTGGCCGAGGCGGCTGAAGCGCGTGAAACTGTGATAGAGGCCGATGGAATGGAACGAATGGAGCCCATTTCACGGTTGGAAGTACCGCCCGGCGGCTTGGTCAACTTCGAAACAGGCGGCAAGCATGTTATGCTCATCAATCTGAAGCAAGACTTGGTCCCGGGCGATAAGTTACGGCTGACCCTGGCCTTTGAAAAGTCCGGCCCCATCACCATTGAAGCTGAGATACGCGATTGGGGAGCCATGAGGGAGCACAACATGTAATGGCTCTCAAGTGAGGTCACATTCCGAAACTGCTCCGATTGAAACTCATTCCTCCAAGCTACCAGTGGGTTTAATCTGCCTGATCGTGGAGCGAACTCTTAATGCAAGATCCAACCCTCTCATTAATTTTGCGTTCTTGGTCCTGGAAACCGCTTATCTTATTTGGTTTAGGCTCAGTGGCGTTGGGCTATGCTTACGCCTTTTATTACTTCCGGCAGCATGGTTGGTTAGAGCACCTGGTTCAGCGGGGTCTGGTTAAGCGCCGCCACCCCTGGTTCTTCGCGGCGGGTCTGACCGCTCTCTTCGTCGCGTTGCTATCGCCCATTGATGTCCTGTCGGATCTACTCTTCATGATGCACATGATTCAGCACCTTCTGCTGGTCATGGTCGCACCGCCGCTGCTCCTGTTGGGCTTGCCGTCCCCCTTTCTGCGCTGGTTAATCATGGAAAGCAAACTCAGGCGTGTTCTGGGTGGGTTAACCTATCCCCTGGCCGCTTATCCGCTCTACAACGCCACGCTCTTGGCATGGCACATACCGGCTTTGTACGAGGCGGCGTTGCGCAATGGCATCATCCACGACCTGCAACACGCTCTATTTTTCTATACGGCCATATTTTTCTGGTGGCGCGTCATTGACCCCACCGGCGGCTGGTATCCTCTGTGGCATTGGATACCGGCCAAGTGGGTCTACCTGTTAGTGGCCGCACCCCCCAGCTATGTTTTAGGAGCCATTTTCTGGGGAAGCAGCAGCGTCTTTTACCCCTATTATACCGAGCAACCGCGCCTGTGGGGCCTCTCGCCGCTACAGGACCAACGCTACGCCGGCATGCTCATGTGGCTGCATGGCTGGATGTATCTCATGACTAGTATGCTCGTGTTCTTTATCTGGTATCATCCTGAGAAGGAGGAAAAGTTGTGACAGGCGGGCGCCGCTCAAGTCAATACCCCTTCTACCAGTGGTTTGCGTTAGGGCTGGTCCTCGGGCTACTTGTGTTAGCGGAGCCGGGCCTGGTTCAAGCCAATGGGGGGACAATTATACTGGTCGAGAAGGTCGGCGCTTATGACCTCACGGTTACGGCCTCGCCCTATCCACTTCAGGTAGGCGTGAATGATGTTAGCGTTGTGCTGGCGCGACGATCCGATGCTCAGGTCGTGCTCGACGCGCAAGTGACCATCACCGCTGAACCGTTGGACCAACCAGGTGAGCCACAACCCTTCCCCGCTACTCACGACAATGCGACCAACAAACTATACTACGCCGCCAATGTCGTCTTCCCAACGACCGGCTGCTGGAAGTTGACCGTCCAGGTGGATGGGCCGGAAGGTTCCGCCAATACCGCCTTTGAGGCACAGGTGGAGGAGCAGCAATTCTGGGGACTTCTGGAGTATGTGAATCTGGTGGCACTTCCCCTGATAGTGGTAGTGATCCTTTTTTTCATAGTGAGCCGTCGCACCTGGAAAGATCTCGGCAATGAGCTAGAGAAAGAAGCGTGATGATTTTATGGAAACTACTTGCCCATCGTCTTGTGCTTTTTTCATTTCTACTTTACAATAACTAATGTGAATCAGCCCTCTCAAGTTGCTCGCCCATCCGACATTTTTCAAGTGAGAGCCAGCCGGAATTTCTATTTCCCGGTG
>JAHDWA010000002.1 GCA_023382535.1 Anaerolineae bacterium
AGCTTGAAAACGCTATAGGAGTCGGCAGCCGTGCCGGGACGGTAGGTGATTTTAGCCATTTGTTTGAAGATATAGATGTCCAGAAAAATTTCTTTTCAATATCAGAGTAGCAGGTAGCAGGATAGCAGATAAAAAATTTGCTACTCTGTTACCTTGCTACCCGTTTCAGCGGCAAAAACTCTTCTGGCGTATACTATTTTTTGTTGATGTAGTAATGATTTTGGATGTCGTGCGCCAGTTCTTTGACGTCCACGCGGGTGAAGCCGGCCTTTGCCAGCATCTCCAGCGCCTTTTCTCGGCCCCACATGGCTCCCAAACCCTCGCCCTCATAGGCCAGCGAGACGGTCATACAGTGCATAGTGGAGACCGTGTAGAGAAACGGCCCCATGGGGTGGTCGAGGTTGTTATGAACGTGGCTCGACCCGGCAATATCTTGCATTAAGTAAACCCCGTCGGGTTTGAGAGCGCGATAGATGTTGCTCAGTACGGCCGCCGGTTTGGCCTGGTCGTGAATAGCATCAAACGTGGTGATCAGGTCGTAACATGCCCGCTCGTTTAGCAGAGCTGCATCCTGTACGGCGAAGCGGATGTTGGTCAGGCCCCGCTGCCGGGCTTCTGCGCTGGCAGCAGCAACGCCATTTTCCGAAAAATCGTAGCCGGTAAAGCGGCTCTTGGGAAAGGTTTGGGCCATCAACATAAGGGCCAGGCCGCGGCCACAGCCCAGATCCAGCACTTCGATGCCATGCTGCAACTGTTCTGTTAAGCCAGGGACAAGGGGCAGAATATGATCCAACAGGGCCGGCAGGACCGACTGACCGCTGTCCTCGGCCATCACGTCCTGGAAGCGGGGGAAGGCGGCATAGGGCACGCCGCCGCCCCGCCGGAATGACTCGACGATGCCATCTTCCACCGAGCCGAGTAGCCCAATATACTGGGTGAAGGCCGCCATATTATTGGGCGCTGACGCCCGCGTCAGCGCGGCGGCATGTTCTTTGGGCAGCCGATAGGTATCGGCCACTGGATCATGCTCAATTATCCGCCCGGTAACCATTGCCCCCAACCACTCACGCACATAGCGTTCGTGCAGGTCGGCAGCTTTGGCAATCTGGCTGATAGGCGCTGGCGGCAGTTCGGACATTGTATCGAACAGGCCGGTGCGGTGGCCAATGCTGGTCATCAATGCCAGCGAGCCGTAGTTTAGAACATCCACCATTTTCTCGGTGAAAGCCTCTGCTTTTTGTTGATTGAAGCCAGTGGTGCTCATTGGTTTTCTCCTTAGGTTCAATGTGGTTTGTACTCTTACAATTGATGGCCTCAGTATAGAGTACAAAGAGCGATTTGTAATCTGCCAAAGTATAGGTTTGGAGGTTGGGTTTCGGGAGCAGGGGGAATTAAGCCAGCAAGCCAATCTCTCTGGCGCGGACAATCGCCTGGGTACGGCTGGTCACGTTGAGCTTGCCGTAAATCTGGCTGGTGTAAAATTTAGCCGTACCAACCGAAATGATCAGCTTGTCGGCAATTTGCTGGTTGGTCATGCCCTCGGCAATGAGACGCAGGACTTCGAGTTCACGGGGTGTGAGGGGGTCTATAAGAGCAGGGGAGCGGGGGGGCAGGGGAGCAGGGGAGAGTGATTTTTCTTCTACAGGTAAAGGGGCAGCGAGTTCTATCAAAACCTGCTGGATAACGGTTTCTAAATCACTGGTCGCTCCGCGCTGTTTGGTTGCATCAAAATCATCAGGTGAAAGTTTGGCTTCGTAATGGGTCAAGAGTTGTTGCGCCCTGGCTTTGGTTTCAGAATCGCTGGATGGGTGATGGAAGGCCAGGACCAGTAACTCGATACCATGTTCGGTGCGGCCAGTCTGGCCGAGGAACTGGGCGACGCCAACCAGGATGGCCAGGGTGAGCGGCACAAACTGCATGGCGCTCGTAATTTCGAGGGCTTCCCGGAAGTTTTGTTGTGCCGACTGATATTGGCCCAGGGCGCAGGCCGTTTCAGCCAAACCGGAAAGGGCAGTGGCCAGGCCGCCCCGGTCGCCAATTTCACGATAGAGGGCCAGACTTTGCTGATAGAGCTGCATGGCCTCGGCGTACTCTAGTTGCAGCCAGGCGACCCAGCCCAAGTGACCGAGCGTTACGGCCCGGCCTTCCAGGTTATCAAACTCGCTGGCCAGGGCGTGGCTGGCCTGATAGTGCTGCCTGGCCTGGGCATAATCCTTAAGCGCCCTGGCAACGTGGCCCAAACTCAGGAGGACATACGCCATAAACCAGCGATTATCCGTTTCCTGAGTCAGGGTATATGCCTGCTGGCCGTACCTCATGGCCGACTCGTAGTCACCCTGGGCAAAGGCCGCTTCCGCCAATACATAGAGGGCAATCTGGAGGTTATGTTTATCCCCGCGGGACTCGCTCAAACGGCACGCCTCCTCACCGAAGCGTGCCGCTTCGGCATAATCTCCCCCGATGTTGGCCAACACGCCCAGGGCGATAAGCGGATCATTAGCAAAACCAGGTGGCGGTGGAACGCCCAACTCGGCCAAAATCGCCCGGCTTCGTTCCAGGATTTCTTTAGTTTCTGCCAGTCGGCCCAGGCGAATATATTTCCAGCCCAACTCCACCAGGAGCAGGGCCAGGGTCAGATCACGCTGGGGCGAGGGTTCAGCCTTACTTACCGCGCTGACTCCTTTTTCCAGGGCTTCGGCCCCCTCGCGGAAGCGACTTTGGGCGTCACAAAACTGGTAATAAGCAAAGGCGGCTTTTTGAAGCTGAGTAACATCGGCCTGTTGAACAGCCCACTCCCAGGCTGCCCGGATATTCTCCAAGTCGGCGGCAATTTCGCGATTCGCCTCGCGCTGGCGGCTGCCGATGACATCTTCAGCCCGCCGGTATAGGAAATCGGCATAATAAGCGCAGTGTAAGTCATACACCTGGGCCACATCCGCCGGTGAGAGAACCAACTGCTCGGCGGCGTACTGGCGCAGCAGTTCATGCATCTGGTAGCGGCCGTCCGGCTCCGACCGGAGCAGAGATTTGTCTACCAGCGATAAAAGAATCGGCAAGGACGCCCTGGCTACTCGCTCAGCGGCCTCACGCTGAAATCCCCCCCGAAAAACGGCCAGCCGTTTGAAGACGCTCCGTTCAGCCTCGCTCAGGAGCTGCCAGGAGTAGTCAAACACGGCCCGCATACTCCGCTGCCGGTCGGGAACGTTACGGAGCTTGGTGGTCAAAAAATCGAGATTACGGGCAATTTCCGCCGCGATAACTTCGCTGGGCAAGGTTTTAACCCAGGAAGCAGCCAGCTCCAGGGCCAGAGGCCCCCCTTCGACCAGTTGACAAATGCGGGCAACAGAGAGCAGCTCGTCGGCCAGGACAAAATCGCGGCGAATGCGCCGGGCGCGTTCGACGAAAAGCTGGACCGCGCTGTATTGCTCAATCCCCACCGTGGCCTCCCTCTCAAAGGGGGCGGATTGAGAAGAGGGCAGAGAGGAATCTGGGAAGGATAGGCCCTGAACAGGATAGAGCCACTCTTCTTGAAGGTTAAGTACTTCACGCGAAGTGACCAGTAACTTGACCGTCGGGCACACTTCCAAAATACTGGCCAGGGGGTCGGCGCCGCCAGTGCTGAGCAACTGCTCAAAATTATCAAGCACCAGCAGCACCTCTTTTTTATCCAGGTAATTGAGCAATTCCTGGGCAGGTTCTTCGTGGCCGCGCAGCGAATAATCCAGTGCATCGGCTACAGCAGAAGCGAGAAAATCGGCTGAATGAATGGGTTGGAGGTTAACCAGGTAAACCCCATTGGCAAAGGCAGCGGCAGTTTCGGTAGCTACCTGGATCGCCAGCCGGGTCTTGCCAATCCCGCCGGGACCTATCAAGGTCAGCAGCCGGCAGGCCGGATCAGCCAACAGCTTGACAATCTCAGCCACCTCCTCGGCCCGGCCAATAAAGGGCGTCGTTTGGGGTGGCAGGTGGTGAACCACGGTCAAAGGCTTCGATGGTTGCAGCATCGTTTAATCTACACCTTAAAATCTATGCTCTTGAGCTACAAATCTAGAAGTTTTGGCTGAGACAGCTTTAGCCTTTAAATGAGTACCAAGTTATCCCGATGAATAACCGTCGGGCCGTATTCGTAGCCCAAAATGTCGGCAATTTGGTGCGATTGTTTCCCGTGGATAGTACGCAAGTTGTCGGCGCTGTAGTTAGCGATACCCCGGCCAATCTCCTGACCACGCCCGTTCAAGACACGGATGGTCGCCCCCCGTTCAAAATGGCCCAAAATTTCGGTAACGCCGACAGCCAGCAAACTTTTGCCCGCCTGGGTCAAGGCTTTGGCCGCCCCGTCGTCAATCTTAATTGAACCGTGGGCCGCTTCGGCTAAAATCCAGCGTTTGCGGCTTTCGACGTGACTCAACTGGCGGGGAAAATGTGTCCCCAGTGGTTCGCCGGCCACGATACGGGCAATACTGTCGGCGGCGTTGCCCGGCGCGATGACCACATCGGTACCGGAGCGCGTAGCTAATTCGGCAGCCTCGATTTTGGTAGTCATGCCGCCGGTGCCGACCGTACCGCTGCTGCCGCCGGCAATGGCTCGAATCGTCTCGTCAATGGTGACAACCTGGGGGATAAACTCGGCATTGGCGTTGCGGCGCGGGTCGGCGGTAAAAAGGCCCAATTGGTCGGTCAGGATGATAAGTAAATCTGCATCAATCAGGTTGGCAACCATGGCCGATAATTTGTCATTGTCACCAAATTTAATCTCGTCCACGGCCACAACGTCATTCTCATTGACAATTGGCAGGATCTCATGTTGCAGTAACAGCAACAGGGTATTGCGGGCGTTGAGATAGCGGGTACGATTAGCCAGGTCGGCCCGGGTCAGCAGGGCCTGGGCAACGACCACATTGTACATTTCAAATATTTGCTGGTAGAGCGCCAAGAGCCGCCCCTGGCCCACCGCCGCCAACATTTGCTTGTGTGGGATGTCTTTACGCTGGACCCGCCGGTCTATACCCAGCAATTCGCGCCCAGTAAAGATCGCCCCCGAGGAAACAAGGATTAACTCATGGCCCTCCCGGCTAAGCTGAGCGATTTGGCGAGCCAGGTCAATCAAGCGGGGCCGGTGGATCTGCTCGGTGCCGGCCCGGAGCACGTTTGTGCCAACTTTGATTACGATCCTCATAGAAGTCCGCCGATGGTGAAGGGTGGATAGCAGATAGCGACTGGTTACTTAAGCTGCTACGTTTACGCCCTACTTCCTACTCCTTGCCCTCTTCTCTCACCATCTGGCGTAGTTCAGTGTAGGCCGGGCGAGGGGTCCGGTCGGGGTTAAGGATGGCGTACCAGCGCATCGGTTCGGCGGCAGGATACCAGGGCACTGTGCTGAAGTCGAGGTTAAACAAGAAGAGCGCTTTGACAAACGGCCACTCTTTTTCAGCTTTGGTATAGGCTCTGACCAGGTATTCGGCTTGCTGCTCCTGGGTAACGCCAACCGCCTCGTGTTCGTCCAAATCCCAACTGTTTTGCAGTACCCAGCCTGCTTCGGTAATCCAAACCGGGGTATCGCCGTCGCCGTTAGCCTGCATTACCTTGTATTGATCTTCGACGCGGGCAAGGGAGAGGCCCCAGGGATCGGTTTCGTCGGGGGCGCGGCCATAAGCGTAAGGGTGGCTGCCAAAGGCATCGAAATAACCTTTAGCCCCGGCATCGTACATACCCTGCAAAAAGCTCAAATCGCCGTAGGCTGTGGCCGAACCCTCACCCGTCGTGGCCAGACCGCCGCTGATAACCAGGGCGTCAGGATCAATCTTTTTAACCACAGTGTACGCTGTCTTAAGTATTTCGGTATAAGCCGCCGGGTCAGGGGATTGATTACCCCACTCATAATCCAAATTAGGCTCATTCCAAATTTCGTAAGCAGCCACGCGCCCTTGATAGCGTTCGACCAGAGCAGTCATAAAATTGGCAAAGTCGGTCAGATCGGTGGGTGGGTGGCTAAGGGTGGTCTCGGCGGGTCTGGCCCAGGCCGGTGTGCCATGCACCCGCAGCAGTATCTTCACCTGCTGCGCTCCAAACGCTTTGACTACATTATCCGGGTCAACCCACTGGAATTGACCCTGCTCCGGCTCGACAGTACCCCAGTTGACGTAGCCCTTGGCCCAATCAAAGCCCAAATCGTTAACCAGATAAGTCATTCCCAAATCGGCCAGGTTAACACCTGTCGCAAAATTGGGGTCGGTTGGCGGCTTCACGGCTGAAGCTGCCTGGACCACATTCTGAGCCGCCGGGGGAGTAAATGTGGCTTGGGGATTAATCACCAGGAAATCATCCCAGGCTTCGTCAAGAGTAACTCGGATGGGCTGGCCGCCACTCGCATTGAGGGCATAAACCTCGTGATTCCCTGCTTGCCAGGAAGTAAAGGTAAGCCATTGGCCGTCGGCGGACCAATTGAGTGACCCAAGCCAGGTTTTGCTTTGAAAAAGCAGGTCCAAATTATCTGCCTCCGGGCCAATCAAATAAATGCCCGGCATATCTTCTTCGTTCCAACCAATAAAAGCCAGCCGCCGGCTATCGGGCGACCAGGCCGGGGAAGTTCCCTTTAAGGGGCCGGGGGTGATAACCTGCTCGTCGGTGCCGTCGGGCCGGACCCGGTAGATTTTTTCCACCCCATTTCGGACTGCGGCAAAAGCAATATATTTACCATCAGGTGACCAGGCGGGCAGGCGGTCCATCTCGTTGTTAAAGGTAAGCTGGATGGCTGTATCGCCTTCAAGATGCTGCACAAAGATCTCCGAGTCCCCATCGCGCTCAGAGGCAAAGGCGACACTCTGGCCACTGGGAGACCAGGTTGGACTGTAATCCCAGGCCGGGTCATTAGTTAAATTACGGGACGAGAGCGCAGCATCGGGGCTGTGGACATCCAGGAGCCAAATATCGCTGTTGCCGGAACGGTGACTGGTGAACGCAATCATCGTGCCCTCCGGCGACCAGGCGGGATTCCAATCGGCAGTTGGGGTGTTGGTCAGGTCAACAATTTGGCCGTTCTGATTTAAGGCAAAAATATCCCCAATTCCGCTGCGGTCGGAGGCGAAGGCATAGATAAACTGGGCGGGTTCTTCTTCCGTGTAACAAGCCGAAAGGCCCAGGATGGCCCCGGCGAGGACAACGACAACTGCGGCCAGGGTTAGGCTTAAGTATTTCTTTAGCATACCGGGCCTAGTATAGCACCAGTAGCCACCAGGAGCAACAAAGACCAAAGCAAACCAGCCGACGCTCTGAAAGAATAAGAAATGCTGTCGGGTGCCACCCTATGACTTTTGGGCAAGTCCTTGCTGCCCGCAGGTACAACAAACCCGCCTTTTATTGAACGGTCACTGGCAAATGAATAGTGACTAACGGGCGATGGGTTGATGACTTTTGGAACTGTTCACCTCTGCGTTTTTGCGATATGCTGTAGGTGTATCAGATGGAGTGATCGAGGAGACTATTATGACCGAAGTTGCTATCATCATCCTGACGATGGTTCTCCTGCTCGGCGCGGTGATCGTAGAGGAATTACGAATCCGCGCGGGAGGTTCAGAAAAGGATTAACTCCACATCAACTTAATAAACTTTCCGGTGGACGCTCAACAAACAATCACCATCCCAACTTAGTCACTTCACCCGCCACGCCTCATTATCCTCTTGTCTCCATTCCTATTTCCACTCCCACTCCGACTTCCATCCTCACCCTCACTTTTACCTCCACTCCCACTTCTACTTCCACCTCAACCCCGACCTCGACCCCTATGTTCACCTTTTCTTCCCTTCTGTCCTCATTCACTCTGTACCTGTAAAACAACCAGATCGGGCGTCTGGAAGGCTAAAAATAAAGGATCGGCTCATAACCGATCCTTTATTTTTTGGCGGCTTTGCTTTTTCCAGAGACGCGGTGTAAAAATAATGAAAAATCCGTCAGGAGGAACCTGGTGAAACAGAAAGTACCGACTTATACCATCGCTGTTATTCCCGGCGACGGCATTGGTCCAGAGATCGTCGAGGCTGCCTGCGCCGTTGTGCAAAAGGTGGCCGACTTGCAGGGTTTCACGATCAATTTTGAGCAGTATGAGGCTGGGGCCGGGGCTTATCAAAAATACGGTCAAGCCTTGTCGGCTGAGACTCTGGCCAGCCTGCGCCAAGCCCAGGCCGTCTTTAAAGGACCGACCGGCTTGCCTGAGGTGCGCTTGCCCGACGGCACCGAAGCGGGGGTCTTAGGCGGCCGCTTACGCAATGGGCTTGATCTGTATGTCAATTTGCGACCTATCAAGCTTTATCCCAATGCGCCATCAGCCCTGGCTAATCGCCGGGCCGGCGAGATTGATTGGGTCATGGTGCGGGAAAACACGGAAGGTCTTTATGCCAGCCGGGGCAACGGCGTGGTGGCAACCACCGGCCAGGCCGCCACCGATACCCTGATGATTACCCGGCTGGGCACAGAGCGGATTGTGCGCTATGCTTTTGAGGAAGCCCGGCGGCGCAACGGCAAAAAACGAGTCACCTGCGTAGATAAAAGTAACGTGCTTCGTTCTTTTGCCTTCTTTCGCCAAATCTTCAAAGAAGTTGCCCAAAATTATCCGGATATCGAACCGGAGACGATGTATGTTGACGCCGCCGCGCAGGCCCTGGTGTTGGAGCCGGATCGTTTCGATGTGATTGTCACTGAAAATCTCTTTGGCGATATTTTAAGTGACTTGGGCGGAGCAACGGTCGGCGGCATTGGGGTATGTGCCGGGGCCAACATTGGCGACCATTATGCCTATTTCGAGCCGATTCATGGTTCGGCGCCCGGCCTGGCCGGAACCGGGCGAGCAAACCCCCTGGCCGCCATCCTGGCGGGGGGGCTAATGCTGAATTATCTGGGCCAGCATGATGCTGCCGCTAAAATTGAGCAGGCCGTCGAGCGCGCCTTTCAGCAAAAAACAGTTGTCTTGAAGCCTGATGGTTCTACCGAAGCCGGCACTCGGGCAGTGCGAGAAGCTGTTGTTAATCAGCTTTCAGCATAGGAGATATTGATGATTACCGTTCTATTTGTCTGTATGGGCAACATTTGCCGTTCGCCGATGGCGGAAGCGGTGTTCAAGGATTTAGTGGCGCGTGAGGGCCTGAGCCAGCAGTTCTACATTGATTCAGTGGGAACCGATGCCTACCATATCGGGGAACCTGCTCACCGTGGTACCCGGCGGGTGCTGGCCGAGCAGGGGATTCAGTGCGATAGCACCGCCCGGCAGGTAACCCGGACGGATTTGGAAGAGGCGGATTATATCATTGCTATGGACCGCTCTAATGCAGCCGATTTGCAGGCGATGATGCCCAGAGGTTCCTTGAATGGCCGTCTGAACCTGCTGCTCAGCTTTGCCGAGGGCCGGCGCGCCGCCAGCGCCCTTGATGTGCCTGACCCTTATTATACCGGCAATTTTGAAGACGTTTTCCACCTGGTTACGGCAGGGTGTAAGGGCTTGCTGGCCCATATCCGCCATGAGCGGGGGATATAAAATCAAGGAATGGGATGGCTTTACCGGCAGTATTGGCCTCTTGCCTGGAGTCCTATTTAGGCCCAATAACTGAGACTTTAACGGTCAGCGGCGGCGACATCAGCCAGGCGGCACGGGTGCGCCTGGCGAATGGGGGTCAAACCCTGGTTAAGTGGCGCTCCAACTCACCTCCTGGCCTGTTCAGCGCCGAGCGGCGCGGGCTGGAATTGCTGCACTCGGCAGGAGCGGTACGGGTACCGGAGGTGTTAGCCCAGGCTGAAATGACAGCCAATTGCCCCGCCTTTATTGCCCTTGAATGGCTCAATCCTGGCTCTAAATCGAGCCAGAGCGCCGAAGCTCTGGGACGTGGCCTGGCCGCGCAGCATCGCGTCCTCGCCTCCTCTTTTGGCCTGGATCACACCAATTTTATCGGCGCTAACCCTCAACCCAATCATCAAAGTGACAATTGGGTCAGCTTTTTCCGCGAGCAGAGGCTGGGCTTTCAGATGGAGTTGGCCGGGCGCAATGGCTTCCTTCCAACTGACCGCGCCCGCCGCCTGGAAGCTTTACTGGCTCGCCTGGGTGACTGGCTGCCAACCCACCCCCCTGCCTCTCTCCTGCACGGCGACCTATGGGGCGGTAACTGGCTGGCTACCACTTCCGGCGAACCGGTCCTGATTGATCCCGCTGTTTACTACGGCCACCGTGAAGCGGACCTGGCCTTTACCGAACTTTTTGGTGGTTTTCCGGCAGCTTTTTATGCCGCCTATCAAGCCAGTTGGCCCTTGGATTACGGCTATGAGGAGCGTAAAGACCTTTACAACCTTTACCACCTGCTAAATCATCTCAATTTGTTTGGCGAGGGTTACGGCGGCAGTGTAGACTCAATTTTACGACACTACGTGGGTCAGTTGTGAAACGTAAAGACCTTAATTCCAGCCCTTAGGTTTGTCTGCCGGGGCCTTTGGCTCTGTTTCACAGTTTAGCCAGCGCCTGCTCCAAATCGGCAATAATATCCTCTACCTCTTCGATACCTGCCGAAAGACGAATCAAGCCCTCGCTGATGCCAATTTGGGCGCGCGCTTCTGGAGAGAGAGAACGGTGGGAGCTGGTGGCCGGATGGAGTGCCAGGGTGTAAATGTCGCCCAGGGTCGTGGCGGGCAGGCACAGCTTGAGGCGTTCCATAAAGCGAAAAACTTTATTTTTGTCGGCCTCGGCGATTTCGAAAGAGAGCACCCCGCCAAAGCCGCGTCCGCCGAAAAGCCGGTGGGCCAGTTGATGCTGCGGGTGCGCCGGGAGGCTGGGGTGATTGACCCGGGCTATTTGTGGCTGCTCAGCCAACCAGGACGCGATACGGGTCGCATTGTTCACCTGTTTTTGCATTCTTAGCGGCAGGGTTTTTAAGCCGCGCAGGGCCAGCCAGGCTTCAAACGGCCCTAATGTCCCCCCAATGATAAGCGTCAAGTCATACAATTTGCGCCGGTTGGCTGCGGAGGTGACGACAACGCCAGCCATCACGTCGCCGTGGCCGCCGATATATTTGGTGGCGCTGTGAATTACAAAATCGGCGCCGTGGGCCAGGGGGGTGAAAAGATAGGGAGTGGCAAAGGTGTTATCCAGCAAAAGCTGTGCGCCATAGCGGTGGGCTAACTCAGCCAGGGCCGGGGCATCGGCGACCTTCAGCAGCGGGTTGGAGATGGTTTCGGCCACCAGGGCCGCTGGCCGCGCCTCGGCCAGAGCGGTCTCGACAGCGTCCAGATTGGCTACATCTACCAGGCTGACAGCGGCGCCTAATTCGGCAAAGAGGCGATTGAGCAGGGTGTAGGTAGCCCCGTAAACGTCCAGCGCAGCCACAACGGCAGTTCCGGCCCGGACGCCGGCGGCCAACAGGGCGGCGTGCATGGCCGCCATACCCGAAGCAAAAGCGTAAGCTGTCTCACCCCCTTCCAGATCGGCTATCGCCGTCTCAAAGGCAGCGACCGTCGGGCTGCCGTAGCGAGGATAAACGTAGCCCTCCTGGGTAGTGGCAAAAATGGCGTCGAGGTCATCCATACTCTCGTATACAAAGCCGACGGTAGGGTGAATCGGGGTGACAACGGGGGTGTAGTTGCGTTGAGGTGTACGCTCACCTGCGTGGACGGCGCGGGTGGCAAAGCTTTGGTTTGGCATGATCTTATTCCTCTCTGATGAAAAATATATTGATTAAATCCCTCTGCCTGCGAGCAACCCCACCAGCGCCCCGCCGGCAATCAGCCAGGTCGAATTGACCTTGTAGCGCAGCAGCAGCACCGCCGCAGCCAGGGCGAGGGCAATTGTCAGCGGGTCAACCAACGAGGCCCGGCCGAGCTGCCAGGTCACGGCGGCCATCAGGCCCAGCGAAGCCACATTCACTCCATCCAGCAGGCTGCCAGTCCAGGGGGAGTTGCGCAGCTTGGGGATAAGGGGGTTGCTGAGGGCGACAAAGATGAACGACGGCAGAAAAATTCCGAGGGTAGGCCGGGGATTAGGTTAGTCGCCCCGAGCAGGTCGAGAAAACGCTGCTCGTCCAGCCACTTGCGCCGCTTGACCAGTTCATCGTGCATCAAGGCAATATGGGCAGCCGGTCCGCCAAAAGCCGTCACGCCGAGTTTAAGGAAGAAAAGGACGATCTCGGCCAGGCCAGGCGGCGCTGTTGAGGTTGCTGGGGGTGGAGAGTTAACAGGCATAAACTGTCCAGATTGTACATTCGGAAATTTGGCTGATGATACCACAGGCCGAGGTGAAAGCCTAATCGGGCCAATTTGACAGCGCTATTCCGGCGCCGCGCTCGTCTTTGTGAGAAATTTGATTCGTACAAAACACCGCCTCTTTGGCGCTGATAACTTGACAACTTGAGTACACTTCTTACAATCCGATTTTATATTTTTGGAGGAAAGAGATTAATGACCAAAAGACGACGTGGCGAACCGACGTTCAAACGAAGCAGGGCAGTTCAGAGTCAAAACAAAATGCCGGTCTGGACATGGATGGCCGGCGGCGGCGTTGTGCTGGTGTTAGCCGTCATTGGGTTGTTTTACCTGGGCAACCAAAGACCCGGCCCGGTCAGCGATGATATTGAAGGAGCGCTTATTTTTCCCGAGCAGGGACGGGGACATCAAGAGGGGGATATTGCTTACCCGGAGGACGCACCTGTCGGCGGTATCCACAGCCCGGAGTGGCTCAACTGTGGTATCTACGAGCAGCCGGTGCGGCGGGAAAATGTAATCCACTCGATGGAACATGGAGCGGTCTGGATTGCCTATCAGCCCGAGCTGCCGGCCGAACAGATCGAAACCCTGCGCAATCTGGTCCGGCAGGAGCAGGCCGGGACGCAGGAGCGCTGGATTGTGCTGGCCCCCCAACCCAGCCTGGATGACCCGATTGTGGCCTCCGCCTGGCGGGTGCAACTGCGCCTCGATGAGGCCTCAGACCCGCGACTGGCCCAATTCGTCAAAAAGTACCAAAAAGGGCCGTACTACCCCGAGCCGGGCGCAACCTGCACCTTTGGCGGCATCGGCGAACCGATGAGCTAAGGGATTTATGATTGACCATTTACGATTTACGATTGATGGGCAATTAAACAATCGTAAATCGTAAATCCAAAATCGTAAATAGAGTACTTTACTGCGGTGGTTCCTCGGCCAGGGTTACTTTGTCCGACTGCTCTTGTCCGTCGCGCAGCAGGGTAACGGTGACAATGTCGCCGACCTGGTAGCGGGTTTCCAGCAAGATTTCCAGCTCTTCCAGGCTGGTAACTTCCTGGTCGTCTACCCGGGTCAAAACATCCCCGCCCACATAGAGGCGCTGGTTGCCCAGAATGACCTCTTGCTGCGCCCCGCGCACTCCTTCTGCATCGAGCGGACTCCCTTGAAACAATTCCACAAGCAGCAGCCCCTGCTCCACCGGCAAATCCAGGACTTTGGCCAGGGCAGGCGTGAGCCGGTAGGCATAACGAATGCCCAGCCAGGGATGCCGGTAACGCCCCAGGGTGAGCAGGTCAGGCAGCACCCGGCGGACCGTATCTACCGGGATAGCAAAGCCGACGCCGCTGCTGGTCCCGCTGGGACTGAAAATGGCCGAATTGATGCCGATGACCCGTCCGGCGCTGTCGAGCAGGGGACCGCCCGAGTTACCCCGGTTGATGGCGGCGTCGGTCTGGATGATGCCGCTGATTTGCCGCCCGTCCTGGCTTTCGATGGAGCGATCCAGGGCGCTGATGACCCCGGTGGTCAGGGTGCGGCCAAACTGGCCAAAAGGGTTGCCGATGACAATGGCCCGCTGCCCGATCTGCAAATTGGCCGATTGGCCCAATTCAACCGGCACGAGCAGCCCCGGCGGCGCGTTTTCGACCCGGATGACGGCGATGTCATTGCGCGGGTCGGCCCCGACAATTCGGGCGGGTAACACCGTGTCATCGCTAAAGTTCACCTCAATGCTCTGCGCCCCTTCGACAACGTGGTAGTTGGTCAAAATGTGACCGTCGCTATCCAGTACAAAGCCGGAGCCGGCGCCCTCGGCGGGAATCTCCTCAAAAAAGAAGCTCCGCTGCAAAACCTGGGTGGTAATATTGACCACCGACGGGGCCACCCGCTGGTAAACGTCAATCACGCGCCGCTCGGCAAAATCCAGCCCGGCGGCGTCAATCAGGGCCACGCCGTTGGCTGCACTCTCACCGGCACTCATGGTAGGTAAGGGAGCCGGAAGCGGGGTAGGCGTGGGGAGTAGAGGCGCTGTCGGCGCGGGGGTTGGTGGAGAGGACAGCACGGTTAACTCAGCCAGGTTGCAGCCGAGGCTGGCTAACACAAACATTAACAAGAAGGTCAGGCAGGCGTGCCGAGTGGTAAAAGAGGACAGCCGGACTTTAGAGAACATATCATTTCGCTCACTTTTCACCATTCTTACCTGGCGTATAGTCTACAAGCAATCCGGGTTCGCGTCAATAACTTTTTAATAACCGCAAGCCCGACCGGTGATCGGACTTTTTTGACGACTATTTTCTTTTAAGTTACCATGGCTCTGGTCCAGACCTCTAAGGTGGACCATAAGCAAGGACATCCATATGCTCCCCACTAAAATCGTCATTATCGGCGCAGGCAGCGCCATTTTTGGACTGAATACGGTAGCGGCTTTGCTGCGCAGCGAACGCCTGCGGGGCAGCCAGCTAGTCCTGGTTGATCGCAATCGCGAGACCCTGGCTCTGATTGCTCGCCTGGCCGAGCGCCTCAACCGGGAGTGGCAGGCCGATATGATTGTTACGGCCCATACCCATCACGCCGATGCCCTTGAAGACGCTGAATTCGTCATTTCGGCCATCGAAGTGCCGCCTCGTGAAAAGCTGTGGCGGTCAGATTACGAGATTCCGCTCAAATATGGCCTGCGCCAGCCCTATGCGGAAAACGGGGGGCCGGGCGGCTTTGCTCACGCTGCCCGCAACATCGGTCCGGTGCTCCAGATTGTGCATGATATGGAACTGGCCTGCCCCGACGCTTGGTTCATCAATTTCACTAACCCGCTGATCCGCATCTGTGACGCCGTCGCCCGTTACAGCGACATCAAGGTGGTCGGTTTGTGCCACCAGATCGGGGTGGGTTATGCTATGGTCGGCCGGGCGCTGGCCCAGGATTTTGGCTTTGAGATTGCCGAGGGTTTCACCAGCGCTCACGCCTCGCCTGCTTTCATTCCGGGAACCCATCGCATGGCCGAGCAAGCGCTCGCCCGTTTTGACATCAAAGCTGCCGGCCTCAACCATTTCACCTGGATGCTCGACGTGCGTGACAAGCAGACCGGCGAAGACCTTTATCCGCTTTTTGCCGAACGTTGGGCTGCCCTCGATCCATCGTTTGAGCCGCTGACCCGCCGGGTTTATGAGGCGTTTGATTGGTTTCCCATCCCCGGCGACGAGCATTTGTGCGAATATCTGCCCTGGGTCAGCGACCCGCTGACAAAGCCGTGGGAAAAATATGATCTTAGTTTGTACGAATGGGATCTATGGGATCAAATTCGCCGCGACAGTCATGGCGACATTGCCCGTATGGGTGAAGGCGATATGAGCATTGACGCGCTGCGTGACGCCGACAGTGAAGGCGCGCTGGAACTGATCGAAGCCATGGCCGGGGCGGGCAATCATTACCATTTGGCCGTCAACCTGCCCAATCAGGGCTACATCACCAATCTGCCACAGGGGGCGATTGTGGAAGTGCCGGGCCTGGTCGCCGGGGCGGGAGTGCTGGGGGTAGGCGTCGGCCTGCTGCCGGAACCCATCGCCGAATTGTGCCGCCGCGAAATCACCGTGGCCCAACTCGGCGTGGACGCCGCTGTCAGCGGCGATCGCCAGGCCGCGCTGCAATGCCTGTTACTCGACCCGGTCGTAACCGATCTGGACGTAGCTCAACAGATTTTGGATGATTATCTGGAAACGTACCGGGAGTACTTGCCGCAGTTTTGGTAGGAGATACACTTGGACCATGATTGAAGCTGTAATTTTTGATATGGATGGCCTGCTCGTCGACTCGGAACCGGTGTGGGACAGAGCCCGCAGAGGGATGGCTGAGGAGGTTGGCAAAGACTGGAACGAAGCCGACCACCAGGCCGTGATGGGAGTGAGTACCCAAGCCTGGGCTGCTTATATGATTAACCGCCTGGAACTCAGCCTTTCCCCCCAAGAAGTCCAGGATCAGATTATTGTCCGAATGCTCGCGCTCTATCAGACGGGCATTCCCTACTTTCCCGGTGCGGTTGAGGCGGTCAAGTTGGCCGCCCAGCATTACCCGACGGCCCTGGCCTCCGGTTCACATCGGGCCTTGATTGACGCTGTTGCCGCCGATGCTGCGCTGCGGGGCCAGTTTCGGATCATCCTTTCCGCCGACGAGGTGGGAGCAGGCAAACCTGCACCGGATGTATATCTGGAAACGGCCAAACGGCTGGGGGTCAAGCCGGAGCGCTGTGTCTGTTTGGAGGACTCGGGCAATGGAATTTTGGCCGGACATCGGGCCGGGATGAGAGTAATTGCCGTACCCGATCCCCGGTTTCCGCCTGCGTCTGACAAGCTCGACCTGGCTGATCTGATTCTGCCGTCCCTCAGCGGCTTTTCTCTGGAGTTGATCCATCATCTGGAAGACCGTTACCCCCCACTTTGAAGTAACGGCAGTGAGAAGTACGACGCTTTACACCGTCAGCCGGATCCTCAGGCAGTGGGAGCAGCAAAACCTGGTGGAATTGGGCCGGGAGTGGGTGCTGATCCACACCCGCACGGCCTGACCCGTATTGCCGAAGATTTACCCCCGGATATCCCCCCCACAGAACCCTCATAGCCCCTTGGTTTTCAACGAGGCGGCGCTGTGTTTTTTCACCTCGAGCTATTCCTCCCATGAGAATTTTCTGTTGAAAGCGGGCAGCGTTGTTACGGCCCCCATCCTTCAGCGAGACATCACTGGCCGGCGCGTTAACCAGGGCATAAAGATCACTGGCCGCGACCCGGTTAACCAGGCCGGACAGCGGCGCAGTTTCCGCGTCGAGCGGGGTAATGATATTCAGGGTTAATTGCAGGGCTTGCTTGAAACTAATGAGTTGCTCTTTCATCTCGATTTTGTTGAGGAAAACTCAAAAGTGTGATACTCGCCCTGGCAAGGCTGGCCGTGGCAAAAAAGCATCCGGCGCTGGACGGGGAGAAAGATCATTGCAGCAATAGTGGCAGTTTCAGAGGCAGGTGTGGGATGGCAGCAGAGGGAACCCAGCCCGCCGGCGTGAGCGGCCATAAGCTGTTGGGCCAGGGTTAAGTCAATGCGCCCGTAAGCGGCGTGTAACTGTTCCCAGGCGTTTTGATACCGCTCGAAGGTATTACCGCGCCGGGCCGGAGCGTCGGTATCCACAAAGTAGGGCTGCATCGCCGGGCTGCGATAGTGGTTGGTGCTGACCAGGAGACCGACTTCAGCTTCGAGGACCCCACTGTGGTGGTGGCCGATTTCAAACAGCGCAATGTCGCCGCCGGCATCGGCCAGGAGGAGGTTGTTTCGCCCCAGGCGGGGTGTGGTGCGCAGGTAATCCAAAGCGGAACGCACGCTGTGATGGGCTTCCAGGAGGTGCATCGAGAGGGCATAGGTGGGCAGGCCCGGCCCCACGTCGCTGGTAGAAACATGGGAATCGGCGACCACTAACCCGGCTTCGTTGAAGCCAGCCACAAAAACTCCGGGACTGCCGGCGCTGGTGACAAAAATGTAGCGATACCCCTGCGCCGGCTCGGCCCGGACCAGGACCTGCAAAGGCAGATGTTCCAGGCGGTAATCCCGGTTTTTGGCCAGGATAGGCTGGCCGTCCATTGTAGCCGGACCGCTGGCGGCCCAGGTGGTACAGCCGTCGCTCGGTCCGTTCAACAGCTTGCGCGTAAGCAGCGCATCGCGCAAAAAGGCGGCCAGGTTGTAGCGCAGCAGGCGCTCAAACTCCAGGGCCAGCCCATCGGCCAGGCCGCGGACCAGGGCGATTGTGGCCGGGTCAACCCTTTCTAACACCTGCCGGGTCGCCGCAACCAGCCTCTCAAAGTCATCATCCGCCCCCTCTTGCTCAAGCTGGGCAAAACGGGCTTCCATCGCCATGATGATCCGCGGACGCAGCGGCGTTACCTGGCGACCGTGTTGGTAGCCCATCTGGTAATGCTCGCCTTTGACCTCTATAGTTTGAAAAGCAGGCTTCCCCAGGTTACGCATACAGCCAGCAGGCTACTCGATGACCCTCCACTTGAAATTCGGGCGGAACCTCATGATCGCACTCAGGCCCTTTTTTAGCAAAACAGCGGGTGTGGAATGGGCAACCGCCAGGCGGATCAATCGGGCTGGGGACGGTCCCGCTGAGGACGATGCGTTCGCGGCGGGCAGCTTTCTCCACCACCGGGATGGCCGCCAGCAGCGCCTGGGTATAGGGGTGACGCGGGTTTTCAAAAAGACTTTGGGTTTCTGCCTCTTCCACAATGTGACCCAAATACATCACCGCTACCCGATCACTCAGATAGTAGATCACGCTCAGATCATGGGCGATAAACAGGTAGGTCAGGTGGAACTCCTGCTGCAGTTCTTTCATCAAGTTGATAACCTGGGCCTGGATGGACACGTCGAGCGCGGAAACCGGCTCGTCGGCCACGATAAACTGGGGCTGCATGGCCAGGGCGCGGGCAATGCCAATTCGCTGCCGCTGACCGCCGGAGAACTGGTGCGGATAGGCGTCAATGTGACGCTCGCTCAGCCCCACCCGTTTGAGCAGGCGCAGGGTTTCGGCCTCGCCCTCCTGGCTGTTGGTCAGGCCGCGCTGCCGCAAAGCCACGCCAATGATATCGCGGACGGTCTTGCGGGGATTGAGGGAGGAGTAGGGATTCTGGAAGATAATCTGGGTCAGCCGGAAAAAACTGAGATGGCGGGTTTCCACTTCAGCCAGATTGGCCGAAGGGGTGCTGATTGAGGCCGACTCGTCGAAGATGATCTGGCTGGCAGGCGGCCTGGGGTGGCCGTTTAGGGAGGGTGGCAACACCAGCCGCTCACCCGACACCGGCTGTCCTCGAAAGAAAAGCTGCCCAGCCGTCGGTGGGTGCAGGCGGACCATGACCCGGCCCAGCGTGGTTTTGCCGCAGCCGCTTTCTCCCACCAGGCCGACGGTCTCGCCCGGCCAGATTTTTAAGCTGACGTCGTCCACGGCCTTGACCATCTGATCTTGCCGTCCGGCCAGGAGTTTAGCCAGAAAGCCGGGGTGGATGGGAAAATATTTTTTGATGTGCCGGACCTCAACCAGGGGCACCGCCGTCCGGTTCATTGGCTACCTCTCCTGTCAGGGTGAGATGGAAGCTGCGAATTTACAGCGGCCTGCATATTCCCGTTCTCCAGGCTCGAAGCACCGCTCTCTTCGGGGGTGTAACGCTCACCCCCTTCGTAAAGGATGCAGCGGGCGTAGTGCCCAGGCGTGACTGCCCGCAAACGCAGGTCGGCCTGCCAGCATTCTTCGCGGACGAGTGGGCAGCGCGGGGCAAACGCGCAGCCGGGCGGCAGGTCGGCCAGGTCGGGGACGTTGCCGGGAATGGGTTCGATTTTCTTGACTTTGCTGGTCAGGCGAGGCAGGCAGGCCAGCAGTCCCTGGGTGTAGGGATGTTTGGGATCCTGGATCACCTGGTCTACCGGACCGCGCTCGACAATACGGCCGGCGTACATGACGGCGATATTGTGACAGAATTCGGCGGCCAGCCCCAAATTATGGGTCACGAGCAGGATACTGGTCCCGTGCAGTTGATTGATCCGGCGCATCAGTTCGATAATTTGAGCCTGGATCGTCACATCGAGGGCAGTAGTGGGTTCGTCGGCCAGCAAGATGGCCGGTTCGCAGGCCAGGCCAATGGCGATCAGCGCCCGCTGCTGCATGCCTCCGGAGAATTCATGGGGATAGGCCCGGTAACGGGCTTCGGGGGCGGGAATACCCACCTCGGCCATCACCTCCAGCACGCGTTTCTTTTCCAGGGCATACTGCGCCCCGTCAAAGGGCCATGGCAGGGCCAGACTGCCCCGGTTCATCATCCCGTGTAAGCGCAGCGCCTCGCGGATCTGCTCGCCCACCGGGAAAACCGGATTTAGAGTGCTCAGCGGGTCTTGAAAAATCATGGCGATTTCTTTGCCCCGGATAGAGCGCATCGCCTTTTTCGGCAGGCCGCGTAAGTTTTGCCCGCGAAAGATGATTTCTCCGTCGGCGATACGCCCCGGCCGGGCAATGAGCCGCAAAATGGAGAGCAGGACGGTACTCTTGCCGCAGCCTGATTCGCCGACGATGCCCAGGATCTCTCCGGGAGCTACCCGCAAATTTACCTGATTAACTGCCGTTACCAGGCCGCGCTTGGTCGGGAAAACAGTGGTCAGGTTTTTGAGTTGGAGCAGAGGTGTGTCGTTTGTTTTCATCCAGACTCTTCCAAAAACAAGGTGGCAGAGTAACAGGTAGCAAGGTAGCAAAGTAACAGATTCTGCTACCCTGCGACTTGCTACCTTGTTACTGGTTAATCCACCTTCAACCTTGGGTCCAAAATATCTCTCAACCCCTCGCCAAACACGTTGAGCGACAGGACCAGAAAGACAATAGCCAGGCCGGGCATCGTCGAAACCCACCAGGCTGTCAGCATCACATCACGTCCTTCGGCCACCATCGAGCCCCAGGCCGGGGTAGGGGGCTGAATCCCCAGCCCCAGGAAGCTAAGCGAGGCTTCGGTGACGATGAAAAAGCCCATGCGCAGCGTGCCCAGCACAAAAACCGATTGGATGATGTTGGGCAGAATCTCGGCCCCGATGATGGCGAAGTGACTGCGACCCAGCGCCCGCGCTGCCTCAACATACTCCCTGGTCTTTTCGTTCATCATCTCACCCCGCACCAGGCGATAAAACTCAACCCAGCCCTTAAAAGCCAGGGCAAAGACGAGGTTGCCAAACCCGGGCCCGATAAATGCCATTACGGCAATAGCAAAAATGAGAAATGGAAAGGCCATCAGCAAATCGGCAAAACGGGAGAGGAGCGTGTCCAGCCAGCCTCGATAGTACCCTGCCGCCGCTCCCAGTGTCGCCCCCACCCCAACCGAGATACCTACCGTCAGAAGACCTACTAACATGGAGATCTGCGAGCCAAAGACAATCCGCGTCAGTAAATCACGGCCCTGGGCATCGGTGCCCAGGGGAAATTCAGCCCGACCCTCGGCCTGCCAGGCCGGCGGGAGAAGCCGCTGGCGCAGGCTGCCCCTTTCGGGGTTGTGAACGGTTAACTGCGGGGCGAAAAGAGCTGCCAGGAGAAAGAGTAACACGATCACGCCGCCCCAAAAGGCAACCGGATGGTCCCATAGTTCACCCAAAAATTCTTTTAAATTGCGCCGCCACAGTCCCAGCCGGATTTGCCAGGGCGACCAATGAGCAGCGGGTTCGAGGGAGGGAGAAATGTTCATAAGTTTTTCGTCTCGAAACGAGACGTGATGCGTGATACGTGACCTTTCACGCATCACGCATCACATCACAGCGCTATCTTCGGATTCAAGTAGGTATACATCACATCCACCACCAGATTAGCCATCACAAAAGTGAAGGCATAGATCATTACCGCCCCCTGCACCAGGGGAAAATCACGATTGAAAATGGCTTCCACCACCATCCGTCCCAGGCCGGGCCAGCCAAAAACGGCTTCGATAATCATATTGCCGCCCAGCAGGACGCCGACTTGCAGCCCCATGACCGTTACGGTAGGAATGAGAGCATTGCGCAAGGCGTGCTTGATAATGACCACTCCTTCGGGCGCACCCTTAGCCCGGGCCAGTTGGACGTAGTCGGCCCGCAGAATCTCCAGCATGCTCGACCGCAGCACGCGGGCGACGATGGCCGCTACGGCTGCACCCAGGGTGACGGAAGGCAGAACCAGGTGGCGCAGGCTGCTCCACAGGGCCGGCCAGTTGCCGGTGATGAGGCTGTCAATGACGTAAAAGCCGGTCACGCTCTGCAAGGCGGCGTCATGACCCAGCCGGCCCTGCACCGGCAGCCATTTCAGCCAGACGGAAAAGACCAGAATGAGAATAATTCCCAGCCAGAAGCCCGGCATCGAGATGCCTAAAAAAGCGCCGGCCATACTCAGCCGGTCGAGCAGCGAATTTTGCCGGACCGCCGAGATAATGCCGATGGGGAAAGCAATCACCAGAGCGAAGACCAGGGCGCCGAGAGCCAGCTCGATAGTCGCCGGGAGCCGCTCGGCGATAAGTTTGGTGACAGGCTGCTTTTTGATATAGGAATAACCCAGGTCGCCCCGCGCCGCGTCGCTCAAAAAGTACCACAGTTGGGTGGTAATCGGCTCGTCCAGGTGAAACTCGGAACGCAACTGCTCAATCTCGCCGGCGGAGATAGCCCCGCCCTGGCCCATCATTATATCTACCGGGTCACCGGGGGTCAGGCGAATAAAGATGAAGACGATCACGGCCACCCCGACCATAATCGGCACGGTGTAGAGGATACGTTCCAGTATTTTGACGGCTCTCACGGATTTCTCACTCCACTTGTGAAACGTCCCAAAGGGAGGCTCTGATGCGTGATACGTGAATTTTACGCATCACGCATCACGCATCACGCATTACTGCTTTGGTCCGAGACACACATCGTGCAAATTGATCCGGCTGTCGGCGGCAGGCTCCCAATTCTGCACCCGGGCGGAGGCAGCTTCGGCTTCGTCGGGCAAGATCAGGAAGACGGCGGGCGCATCGTCATAGACAAGCTGCTGGGCCTCGTCGTAGATCTCCTGGCGTTTGGCCGCGTCGGCTTCGGTTTCGCCGGCCTTGGTCAGCTCGTCCACCCGCTCGTTGCTGTAGCAGGAGAAGTTGCCCCGGCCATAAGGCTGGCCTTCGACAAAGCTGGCCCACTTTGCCTCGAAGTGACCCACCGGATCAAAGGCCGAGTCGCCCCAGTCGTCCAGATACGCCTGGCGTTCGCAGGCCAGCAGTTGATCCCTAACTACACTGTACTCCCAGAACCGTACACTGGCGTCAAGCCCCAATTCACGCAGCATGCCAGCCACCGCCTCGGCCAACGGACGCCACTCTTCCAGCGTGTCAATGGTAAAGGCGAGGGCCTGTCCGTCTTTATCCAGGAGACCGTCACCGTCGCTATCCGTCCAGCCGGCTTCCTCCAGGAGCGACAAAGCTTTGTCGGGATCGTAGGGGTAGGGGGTGAGGCTCTTGTTGACAAAGTTGTTGTAAGGCGAGAGCGGGCCGGGCAGGGCGACCGCCCGCCCGCCGTAGATAGCCTCGATAATCAGATCTTTATCCACGGCGTAGTTGAGGGCCTGGCGTACTTTTACATCGTCGAAGGGCGGCTTGGTCACATTCAGTTCCAGCCACTTGGGCTGGGTCCCGGCGGCAGTTTTAACCTGGATGCCGGGCGTTTGGGACAGGGTGTCAATCAACTCGGCCGGCACTGCCTGGATAATGTCTACCTCACCGGCCAGCAGGGCGGCCACGCGGGTCGAGGCTTCGGGGATGATCCGGAAGATGGCCCGTTCGACGCAGGCCGGGCCGACCGGTTCCAGGTCAGGGGCGCCGCCCCAGTAGTCGTCAAAGCGTTCCAGTACAATCTGGTCGTCAAGCTGGCCTTCGACAAACTTGAACGGACCCGTGCCGATGGGTTTACCGATAAAGCCTTCGGTGCCAACCTCCTCAAGATAAGCCTGGGGGACGATTTGCTGGTGAACCAGCAGTTGCATGGCCGGGGGCCAGACACCGCTGAAATTGAGCTGGACCGTAGTATCGTCAACTTTCTCGACTGACTCCAGCGGGGCGATCAGGCCCTTGCGCGGCGAGGTGTGCGGCTCAGGATATTCAATGGCGTTTTCCTCAATGATCCGTTTGAAGGTATAAACAACATCGTCGGCGGTCATATCGCTGCCGTCATGGAACTTGACGCCCTGACGCAGTTTGACTTCCAGGGTGGTATCATTCACCCAGTCCATCGCTTCGGCCAGTTCCAGGTGGACGCCGCTGGTCGTGTCACGGGTAACCAGGCCATCAAACATATTGCGGATGACGGTTTCCGATTCGCGGCTGCGGTGGTCGGCCGGGTCCAGCGAGACCGGCGGCTGGGCCAGGGCTACAATCAGGGTCTGGCGGCCTGGCTCCGGTGTGGCGGTTACGACAACTTCTTTTTCAACCTCAACTTCGACGGTCTGGATGACTTCGACGGTTTCGACAACCGTCTTGGTTTCGGCTTCGACTTCCTTCGTCACCACGACAGTTTCGACAACCGTAATGGTTTGAGGGGTTGGTACTGACCCGCATGCGGCCAGAATGCCGAGGGCGAGCAGCAGCAGCGCTGCCAGGATCACATAGGGCGCATTTTGCTTTAGCATATCTTTC
The DNA here is from genome assembly GCA_023382535.1 of Anaerolineae bacterium. Next base: position 24,406 of record JAHDWA010000002.1, read on the forward strand.
CTCCCGTATTGATTTGTCTAGCCGACAACTTGCATTTAAACCTGTCTCGGAAGTGGAGTGCAGAGTTCAATCTGCTGCTCATAACGCGGACTAAAGTCCGCACTCCAGATTTTTGATAGGTTCTGATCCCAAAAAAATTTACCTGAGACCACCCATTGTATCGCTGTCTTTTCACCTCCTTTTCTGCTTTGACGGTTCCTACGCCGGTGCTAAAATAGCCGGTTTCTCCACCACGTCAAGCGCGACTAATTCGCGCCGCATCACCCGCAGGGCGCGTTTGGGGTCAATGCGGCCGTACAACCCGCCCAGAATCGAGACCAGGTAAGAGGCGTCGAGCAGCACCCGGCCATTGGGCCGCAGCACCCCGGACTCGCGGGGGTTGTACAGCGCGCCCTGGGTAATCAGGCTCAAATCTTTCAGCAGTTCGCGGTCGCCGCTTTTCATCTTGTGGTAGATGGTGCCGCCGATGAGCAGGGTTGTTACCGGCTGGTTGAAGAAATTAACCCCGTACTGCATAAAGTAGGTCTCTGTTTCCTCCACATAGCCGGCGTTGCGCTTGGTGGTAATAGCCATAATTTCCTTGGCCAGGAAGGAGCGGGCTGCATTCTCCAGGCGGGTTGCCGGCATGTCCAGCGGGTGAGCCGACACCCAGCTCAGGTAGCCGTCCAAATCCACGGTCAGTCCCCAACTGGTCGGGCTAACGAACTCGCTGAAGGGGTCGGCCGGGTCAAGGCTGACGTTGAAGAATTTCTCGCTCAGGAAGCGATTGAGGTCGCGGGCTATCGCCCCTCTCTGGAAACGCGGAATCTCTTTGATGTTTTCGGCGTTGTAGCTAAGACCGAATTTTCCCTCCACCCGGCGATAGGCCAGCGGGGTGTTGGGCGTTTTCAGAATGGTCCGCTTGAGGCGTTTGGTCCGGTCGTCGCCGGGGTAAACGTAGAGCGGATTGTCCAGCACGTTAGAGTAGAAGTCGGTGGTGGCCCCGCCGATGTCCAGGGCCATGATACTGCCCAGGCCTGGCTGGTCGCCATAGCCCCGGGCCAGTAAATTGATCCCCCGGAAGGCCGCCCGAGGAGTGGGGATGAACTTCTCGCTCATGTATTCTTCCACCACGTCGAAGCCCTTGCCCCGAATGATAACCGTTTGGAACAGCTCCCGGATAACCTCGTTGACCACCTCAATGCGGAAGGTGTTGACTTCCGGCATCACATTCTGAGTCAGGCGGATGTCTACCTGGTTCTCCTGGAAAATGCGCTCGATCTCGGCCCGGCAGTCCTGGTTGCCGGCATAGATAACCGGCACGCCGTACTTGGTATAGCCGGCGTACCTGGCCTGTTCGGCCAGCAGACGGGTGTTGTGGAGCTGGGTTTCGGTGTCGCCGCCATTATCCACGCCGCCGCTGAGAAGGATAATTTCCGGCTGGTCAGCCTCATAAATCCGGCGGGCCTGGTCGGGCGTCAGTTTGCCGGCGTAGCTGTTGAGCAGCTTGGCCCCGGCGGTCAGAGCGGCCAGGTCGGCGGCAAAGCCGCTCTCATCTTTGACCAGGCTGACCGTGACCATTTTGAGGCCGCCTTTGGCGCTGGAACAGGGCAGCTTAACGTCGTAGCGGTTCATGGCCGCCTCGAGGGGCTGCCAGTCGCCGCGCTCCCGGCACTCCGGCAGCACCCCCAGGCCGTCGGCCAGGCCCACCCGGATGTCGTCGGGGGTGGTGGGCACGTAGCGCAGTTCAAATTCCTCGGTCGCGGCATCAAACAGGCCGATCTTGGTGAAGGTGCTGCCGAAGTCCACGACCAGCGCCTTGAGCGTTTCCAAATCCTGCCGGCGCAGGCCGATGCGCCGCCGGGCTTCCAGCACCACCGCCCGGTCAATCGGCTCGACCTCCTCGACGATGAAACTCTCGTCGTCGGCCCGCGCAATCGTTTCGTCAAAGTACCAGGGGAAGCGCTGGCGCACCCGGTCCACCCGTTCGAATTCGCTGTTGACCTTGACGCCGTAAATCTCGTCAATGCGGCACATGCCGTCTACCACTTTGGTGCGGCAGGCCCCGGTCAATTCATAGCGCCGGTCAATCACCGTCACGTGCGGAGCCTGGTACAGCCCGGTTTGCAGACCCAAATCCATGGCATCAGGACTGATCAGGCCGCAGGTCCCGGTGCGGTAGTTGGCCTCGTCGGCAAAGGAGAGGAGCATCGTTTCAAAGTTGCGCTCGGCGTCTTCGTCCGGCTCTTTGGCCCACTCCCAAAAATTCTCCACCGTCACCGGGCCGCGATAGCCGCCCAGCAAGGCCCCGTGCAGGACGTTGTACATGGCCCCCTCTTTCAGCTCGCGCTTGCGGGCTTTGAGCACCGGGTCGGCCCAGACGTTGGGTACGTGACCCTTCTTGAAATCCCAGCAGACCTGCTTGACCAGCTCGCACGACTCGATAATGTCTTCGGCCTTGGCCTCGTGGTGCGCTTCGGGGAAGGAGACGACGTGCAGGATGTCCGGCTCCATGTAAAGCTGGGTGTAGATGCCAAAGGCCAGGTGGCCCTTGGCCTGGTACAGGTTGGGCGGAAAGCTGGGCAGGCCGGAGCGGGTCTGGCGGATGATGTGAAATTCGTAGCGGCGGGTCAGCGGCTCGGCCAGCTCGTAGGCGGCCTTCATTTTAGCCAGGTCGTCCAGGGCGCTGATCTGGGGCGGCAGTTCAAACATCATCTGCATGACGTAGTGCTTGATACCCATTTTGAGGGCGATGAGAGCGCACAGCACGTGGTCGGTCACTTGCATGTCGTCGGAGGCGTAGCGCAGACCCCACTGGTGGGGGTCATTGATTTCCAGCGGCTTGCCCCGCTCGGCCCACCAGCCGATGGTCTGGTAATGCTCGGTGAAGCTGTCGCGGATGGAGATGGGGCCACGGCCATCCAATTGGTTGTAAAAGAAAATCGGTACCGCCGGGAAGCAGATATTGAGATATTCTTCCCACAGGTGGGCCAGGGCGACCAGTTCGTCGGTGCCAGTGTAGATGCGGGTCATGGGGAAGTTGCCGCGCTGGGTGGCGGCTTTGAGCCGGGCCAGGTCTTGCAGGGTGCGAATAGGCGCGCCGCCCTGGCCGCGCAGATATTTGTCCGGATCTTCTTCGCCGCGGATGAATTTGGCCAGCATCTCCTGCGAGGGTTGATCGGGGGCCAGGGAGACGATTTCAAAGGCGTGGGCCTCGGCCAGTTTGTGGATGGCTTCCACGGTCGGGTCAATTGTCTCGGCAGCGATGCCGATATGCGCCCGGATAATAGGCCGGTCTTCCCGTTCGCGCACCTGGCGAATGCGTTCGACCAGGTAATCGGACCACTCCACCTGCTCGACCCGCTTGTTGTGGGTGCGGCGTTGGGCAAAGTCTTCCAATTCTTCCATGCTGATAAAGTCGTCGGCCACCAGTTCAAAGAAAGCCTGGAAGTTTTCCTTCTTTTTGAACGCGGCGGCGAGGGCGTCAAGATCGAAGTGGCGCTCTTCCACGGGCGTAAAGGGGTCTGGTTCCAACGGCAAGCCGGTCATCGCCCGGACCACGTTGGCCGCCGGACGCAGCCCGCTAAAGGCGTAGCGGATACCGCTCTGTTTGGGATGCAGGCCGTATTGGGTTGCCAGCTCGATGAACTGGCCGATGAGCTTGTCCACGTGCAGGTCGCCCAGGCGCATGGAAATACCGACCACTTCCGGGCGCGCCTCGCGGATTTTGTTGACCACTTCGGGGATGGGCACAGCAGGACCCAGCTTGACGCTGACGTAGCCCAAGCCCTTATCTTCCATCCAGTCAGCAAAATTTTCCACACCCAGGTTGTGCACGCACGCGCCAATCGCGCCGACCATCACCCGGCGTTTAGATCCTTCGTGGGGAAAATCCTTTGCTTTAGGCATTGGTTTGCTCTACCTCCTCTAAAAAATAGTAGTCAGTCGTCAGTAGCCAGTAGTCAGAATAACATTTTCATTGTTGGTGGTGTGCCGCAGGCTCGTGCCGACTCCTTAAAAAATGTGTTCGGCGGAAAAGCATGCTGATAGATACAAACTATACAGCGTAACGAGGTCTTTTCACAGACCACAAATTACACATCACGCTGGCAAGGCCCCTTGGTCTCCCATAACCGCCGCCAGCCGTTCCAGGTTGTGAATCCCATAAATCTGTGGGGCGTGGGTTTCGGCCAGGTCGGGGCCGGCGAGACGACCGTTCAAAAGATAGGATCGTTCCAGGCGCGCCTGCGCCCAGTCAATTACTTCGTCAATCGTGGGGGTGGCTACGCCGGCTAATTCGGCCAGGCCGCGTGTCACCACCAGCCCGTAGGGTACATCTTCGGCCAGGTAGCGAGTGGTATAATCAACAGCAAAGGTATTTGGACCAACGGCGCGGGTGGGCAGCTTCAGGCCAGCGTAGGCCCGATTAGTGGTAAAGGCGCGCTGGAGGCTGCTCTTATCGGCAATAGCTGTAGCATAAGAGCGTATAAGCCAGGTATACAGGGGTATGACTTCCAGCGGATCGAAGTTGGGCAGGTGAGCGGCCAAAGCTCTGGCCAGTGTTTGCACTTCAGTACTCATGGCTTGTAACAGGCCGGCGGTGAATGGATCAACGCCCTGATAAAAAAGCGAAATATCGTCCTGGGTAAAGCGAATCGCTTCCCGTCCCTGGCACAGGCCGTACATGATACCGGGATGAATGAGCTGGCCGGGATTCGCCAGGGTGAGGGTCAAAAAAGAACGAACCGGTTGGAGGGGTACGTTGAACAGGGCCGCCAGTTCTTTGGCCAGGCGAGGGGCCAAAGTTGGGGGGCGGGCAGCCAGGTTAACCACCTCTTTCGTGCCCAGGATCTCCACAGCCTGGCCATAGGTTATAATACGGCAGGCCCAGGGCAGTGTTTGCAGGCCAAACAGCGTCAGATCCCGTTCAGCCAGAATTGAATGAGCGGCGAAATCAAAGCCGCTGCGAGCGGGTAAAGCGCCGACGATCACCGAGGGTTCCAGAAAAGGGGCGATGGCGCGCAGGGTGGTGTCGTGAGCGAAGGCCGGCAGGGCCAGCAGGATCAACTTTGACCCGGGAATAACTTCCGCCGGGTCAGGGCTGATGCAGCGCGCCTGGCCTACGCTGGTTTTATGCTGCTGCCGAACCGTTATTCCCCCGCCGGTTCGCAGCCGGTCGGCTTCGTCCGCCAGAGGAGCGAAGACATCCACCTCCCAACCGGCCTGGCTGGCTAACCCGATCAGGACATGGGCGGCGTTACCACCCCCACAAATCGTTAATTTTAACATCAATCATTCGTTCCAAAGGGTGCCATTTTGGCGATAAAGCGCATCAACTCGCTGCAGCGCGGTCAGGCTTTCCTTAGGTCGTTGGGTAGCAAGGACTGCGCTGAGCAACTCAATCAGCGAAAAAATTCCGGCCAGGGACCGGCTGTGGGCCACGCCCTCGGTGGCGGCGACAAATGTGTAATCGGCAAGCTTGGCAATCGGAGCAACCGGGCTATCGGTCAAGGCGATGCAAATGCAGCCCAGCTCGCGGGCAGCCTGGGCGACCAGCACACTCTCGTGTAAATAACGCCAGATGCTGATGACAATCACCAGGTCACGGCTGGTCAGTTGGGAAATCTCCAACGCCTGGGCCGAACCGCCATTCAAACAGGCACGAGCTGAAAAACCGAGGACCATCAAGGCATGTTCGGCCAAAACTGCCGCTGCCGCCGACAGCCCACCGGCAAAAATGCGAATCTGCCCGGCCTGGATGATCGCCGCAACGGCGGTAATCAGGTCTGTATCGCTGACCTGGCTCATCGTTTGTTCGACATTTTGGGAATATACCTGAATAACTTGAGTGGGAAGATTTTCTATCTGGCTACCGTTGGCCATGCGGTCAGTTAGTTTTTGTGCAGCGGTTCGATACTGGGGGAATTGGGTGCGGATTGTCGCTTGCAGATCGGTATAACCTTCAAAACCCAGGGCACGGCAAAAGCGGACCACGGTGGCGGCGCTGGCCTCAGCGCGCTCGGCCACTTCACTGGCCGAGGCAAAGGCGACGACATCTTCGTGATCGAGAAAAAAACGAGCTAACCGGCGTTGTTTGAGGGGGAGTGTTTCAAACATTGCCAGAATGTGCTGGCGAATATTGGGGGGAGGCGGCATCTTATCTCCCAAGTTAGATTTTCAAACCAATGGATAAGACTCAATATAGCATAACTAAAGCAAAAATGCAATACTTATTTCATTACTTTTAATATGAAATAACTATTTCGTCGCGGTTTCATCACAAATACGGTAGCCCGGTCTGGGTAACTTACCTACCAGACGGGTAATAGAGGAATAATTCTTTTGTCTCCACTAAATTACCTGTTTGAGTATAGACAGGTAGAGGTGGGGCCGGTATTATGGTAATATCGCCCACAACCGGCTATGAATACGAGAGGTGCAGGAAGCGGGCGTTTCAGCACCAAAGTAGCTCAAGAGGAATTGATAATGAATCTTCCAACTTGGTTTAAAACAGTGAGTGTAGCCGTGGCTGTCCTTGTCGTCGCCCTGCTGCTGGCCGGGATCCTGGCCGTGCCCTATCGAAGCATGCGGCCCCCGGAGGGGTATGAACAGCCCCGAATGCACTTTAACACCAAAAATTCAACCCGTTTCGACGGCGCGAATGCGGCTGAGGTCGGTGCATTGATAGGCCGCGCTGTCTATCCAGCTACAGCCGCCGCCAATACACCGAGTGTCATCATTCTCTATGATGAGACTGACTGGCAGGGCGGCCTCGCGGCAGCTCCTCTGCTCCGTCCCCTTAATGCCCTGTTACTGCCAGCAGGTGTCGAGGCCAACACCCTGGCCGAGTTCAATCCAACCGGCAGTGACCACCTGGGCGGAACACAACTGTTGCTGGTCAACGAGGCAACCGCTCCCAACAATTCCTGGACTGCCCAGACGATAACACCAGGGGACATCGCCACTCTTTTGGCTGAAGTTGATGCGCCGCCGCGCCATGTTCTGATCGTAAACGAGAATGATCCGGCTACAGCTCTTCTGGCCGCTCCCTGGGCTGCTTATAGTGGCGATCTGATTGTCTTCGATTCCGCCGCTGCCCCGGCAGATTTGCCCCAATATGCTTTAGGCGCGGTTTCGGCCGGCAACGCCAGGCACATTGACGCGGATTCGCCGGCAGCGACAGCCGTGGCCTTTGCCAAGTACAAAGACACGGACAATCCCCTCTTCGGCTGGGGTATGAATGCCGAGAGTTTAGCCGGTTACCGGGCCTATACCCTGGCTCGGGCCGATGATCCGGCCACAGCCCTGTTGAGCGCCAATCTGGCCCGGCGGGGTAAACCCGGCCCTCTGCTCTGGACCGATGAGCGCCGGCTGCCCCCGGTGATTAATAACTACCTCTTCAGCCAGCGGGCTGCCTTTTGGGTCACACCCAGCGAAGGGCCGTTTCATCACTTCTGGATTCTGGGTGGCAGCAGGGCAATTTCCTTCCCGGCCCAAAGCCAGGCCGACTATGCTGTAGAGATTGGCCCGTACATGATGAAAGGGTACGGCGCCGGCCCGATGGATATGTTAGCTGCCGTCTGGATAGCGCTGGGCCTGGCCTCGGCCATCTGGATTGCCTTCCATGAGGTCAAGTTTCTGGCGCATCAGAATTGGATCATGCGGCTGGCCTGGCCGCTGCTCGCTCTCATGATCGGTCCTTTTGGCATCCTGTTTTATGTGCTAGCCTACAACCGCCCCGTTATCAAACATGGCGAAATGGTGATGTGGGACCGGCCCTTGTGGCTGCAGGGCATGGCGGCGACAGCTTCGGCCGTCGGCTTTGGCGGCCTGCTGATGGTGGCGAGCGGTTATGTGCTTACCTTGTTTGGCCTGCCGCTCATTCCTAACAGGGGTCCTTTATTCTGGCTGGGTACCCCCATGATTCTGGTTATGATTGTCAACTATGTTGTCGCCGTGCTTATTTCCTGGCCTTTGTTCCAGACGCCGATGATCAGCATGTTCTACGGCCTGCCTTATTGGCAGGCGCTGCCTAAGGCTTTACCCATTGTGTTGGCCTCGATGGGAGCGGCGGCGCTGGCCATGTTTCCCGGAATGTGGTGGTTGATGATGTGGAATCTACCCATGATGCCGACAGAGGAATCAATCCTCTGGTTTGGGGTGATGTTCTTTACGGTCTTTATGGCTTTTCTTTCGGCCTGGCCGTTCAATTACTTCTTTGTGCGGCGGCAGTACAAGAGCGGCCTGATGTAGGAGGTATGCATGCGATTCTTATGGTTAACGCTCGCCGGTTTACTTATCGCCGTGTTTCTTCTCTTCGGCGGTATTCAACTCCTCGAGCAAAGCTTTACCCCGACCGAGGAGCCAGCGGCGATGCCCTTTTTGGCTGATAACCAAACCCTTATCACCGTCAACACAACCCGCCTAGGCTCGGATGATCCCGTTGAAACGGCGGTAGCGGTGGCTCAAATCGTCTACCCGGTGACCGAGGAAGAAAACTCACCGGGCGCCGTCATCCTGATCAACCAGAACAGCTTAGCCGAGGCGATGGTCGCTGCGAGCCGGGTCCAACATTTCCCCGTCAACGCGCCGCTGCTTTACGTGGATGCGAATGGCCTACCCGCTTTAACCCGAGCCGAACTTTTGCGCCTGAAGCCCGAAGGTGTGCCGATGGACGGCAATGTACAGGTTTACCTGGTCGGCACTATCGGCGACGAAGTCCGCCAGGAGGTAGAGGATCTTGGCTTTCGCACCCGGGTTTTCACCGCTCCTGATCCAGCCACCCTGGCCGAGGTTGTAGATGACTGGACCTCCACCCAGCACGGTGATCATCGCAATGAAATCGCTATCGCCAATCTGGATAACCTGGAACCCGCTCTTCCGAGTGCCTTTTGGAATGCACACCGGGGGGATGGGCTGGCTTTTATCACCAATGAGGGCATCCCTGAGGCGACCCGGCGCATCCTCGAACGGCGGGCCAGCGGCCCGTGGCTCTATCTCTTCGGCGACGAATCGGTGATTTCGGCTGAAATGGCGCAAGAGCTGGGCCGGTTTGGCCATGTCACCCGGATCAATGCTCCTGACCTGGCGAGCGCCAGCGCCTACTTTGCCGGCTTTCACGATGAAGGGGCCGACTGGGGAGCCTGGCTCTGGCAGGCGAACCGTTCCTTTGGCTGGGGGATTAGCGAAGCGGGGCACAACGCCATTTTTATCAACACGGCTGGGCCGGGCGGCTGGCAGAATGCTTTACCGGCAACCACCCTCTCCCACATGGGTAAGCATGCCCCGGTGCTGGCCGTCAATGCGGATGGCATTCCCGAGCCGGTCAGAAATTACTTGATGGTCACCAAACCTTACCCGACCGCGCCCCAACAGCAACTGCTCAATCACGGCTGGATTATCGGCGGTGAGACAACGATCAACTGGGAAACTCAGACTGAGCTGGATATCCTGCTGGATGGCTATCTGCCTGGAGAGAACTAGGAGGAATTATGAATGGGACAGAATTGAAGACGATCGAAAAACAGAGCCATCAACAACCTCACGACGGCATGGTGGCTTTAGCGCAGCAACTTGAGCGCCATCATGTCCAGCCTGCTCCCGGTACCAACCCACCGCTGCCGCAGCCTTTTCCAGCGCTGTTATGGCAGGGTTTAGGGGGAGGTATCTTGATCGGTGCTCTGCTTGGCTTGCTCTTTGGGGTAGCCCTGTACCAGGGGATGCTGATCATTCCCGGTTGGGAGGGCCTCTTTTCTTTAGGGCCATTTACCTTTCACGTCTTTTGGACGATGATGGGCGTGGCGCTCGGTTTACTTTTGGGTGGCGTGGGTACTATGGATTGACTTTAGCTGGCGCGTGCTCGTTTAAGTGTATGGCAAAAGCCCGGCTGAAGTGAAAATGACCCAAATTGACCTGTTTTCAACGAAAAAAGAGGCCCCACAGCCCGCCAACTGCTGCTTGACCTCCTTTTATTGGCCATAACCCTCAGTTTATCCCCAATTTAGAAGACAGAGGCTTAAATCGCAGTAGATCGTTAAAGCAGCCAGCACAGGGCTGTCGTTGCTATAGTTACTGGATTCTGACCCAAACGGGTTCAGCCACACCTGACTGCCGAGCAAAGTTGCGTAACCGTTCCAAGACCGGATAGGTGATTTCCTGGCCCTTCGGCACCAAGAGCAACCCGTTGTTCGCGCGAATATCTTTTTCGGCAATCATGCTGGTACTCAATTCTCTGATTCGGAGAGCCTTGACTATTTCACCCGCTTCATCTAACTGAATACTGGATAAAGCGGCAACCAGTTCTGGATTATACTCGCCAGGCCGTTGGGCCAGGCTAGTCAGAGCCTCAGGTTTGGTTAGACCGCTGGTGACAAGTTGATCAAAATCAAGGACAACTTTGAGAATCTGGCTGCCCAGGTCAATGCATTTACTCTTGCCGGTCTGATTTTCCAAGGATGAATAGACTTTAAAGGGTTTTTTCTGATTGGCGATCATTTGGGCAATAGCTTCAAGCCGGGGAATTTGGGTAAGCAAATTATAGGCGACGGTGGGATGGGCCAAAACGATCTCCTGCTCGTTCTTGGAGAGAGGCGCCTGGGCGTACACTTTATCCAATAATTCGGGTGTCAGAGTGATACAGCCAATCTGTGAGAGCAGGGCGGCCATTTCGTACTGCCAGCCATTGGGGGCGAGCTGAAGTTTTGAGACAATGTGGGCAACATAACGCCGGGTTCGCGCGGCCCGCCCAAACGCCAGCGGGTTAACCAGGCCCAAGATCTCGCTTAATACTTTGAGACTGCCCATCAGTGTTTTTTCCAATAATTCTTTTTCGGCGGTGATCAGGCGGTACTGCTCAAGGCCGGTTTTGAGGACCGCTTCCAATGTTTCCGGGGGACAGGGCTTGGTGAGAAAGCGAAAAACGCAGCCTTCATTAACCGCTTGAATCGCTGTCTGTAAATCGGCATTGCCGGTCAGAATCATCCGGACAGTATCCGGCGAAGATGCTTTGACATGAGTTAAGAACGTAATTCCATCCATGCCGGGCATGCGCATATCTGCTACTGCTACGGCAAAAGGGCCGCTGCTTGCCAACAGCTCCAGGGCTGCTTCCGGCCCCAACGCGACTTCAAATTCAAATTTTTTCCTTAAGGTGCGATTGAAGGCCGCTAATAAGTTTGCATCGTCATCCACAAAAAGGATTTTTTCATTCATGGAATACGATTCTCCTGGATTGTCTTGCGACAGAGTTCCTGCCAGACAGGGAGTCGTTTGGCAAAATCTGAATTAGCCGAACCGTCCCTATCCAGTTCCGGTAAATCTGTTAGGGCTTGATTGGAAAACAGGGAGTTCTCTAAGGCGTTAGCTACACGCACAGCCGTTATTAAGATATTGCAGTTCCGGTGAGGGTGTGGGTCAGGATTGTGGTGAAACAGGATTGTATCAGTGATAAGCTCCGGCAAGCCCCACAAGCCTGACAAGTAGGCCCCTACTTTTGCATGCGTAGCTTGGCCAAATAGAATGCGCTCGGCGGCCATCACCTTGATGTTCTCTTGACGCGCCAGGGTAAGAACCTGCTTGTACTTTTGGGGGGAATAGGTTGCTAACACCAGTTTACCTACATCATGGAGTAACCCAGCAATAAAGGCATAATCAATTAATTTCTGTTCAGCCCCTTCGGCTTTAACAATCTGTTGCGCCATCCGAGCCACGTTAACACTGTGACTCCAAAACGTGTCAGGAAAAAGCGCATTTTCGGCCTGAATGGGAGGGAAGCGCGAGAAAACTTGCGCCGAAAGTCCCAGAATTTTGACTGTATCCAGCCCTAACAAAATAACGGCTTGAGCCGGGTGGGGAATATGGGTCCGAATCCCAGAAAAGGCAGAACTGACTAACTGGAGTACTTTTGCGCTCATCCCGATGTCTTTTGAGATAATTTGCCCCAGCATCTTTTCCGAGGCAACGGGGGATTGAAGCTCATTCAGCAGCTCATCATAAAGCAAGGGCAGGCTGGGGAGTGTTTCCAATTGGGAAATATATTGCTTCAAATTCTCGTCGGCCAGCAGCTCACCCAGCCCACAGGCACGGGTCAGGCTTGCTTTTAGTGTTTCCGCATCGCATGGTTTGGACAAATACTGGTGGATAGAGCCTATTGCTCCCAGAATAGCTGCTCGGTCGGCCTGTCCCGACAGCACAATCCGAATCGTTTGGGGGTACTGCTCCATTACACAACGCAACAGTTGACCTCCATCCATACCTGGCATCCGCATATCCGTCACAACTACCTCAAAGGCTTTGCCGGCTAACAACTCCAGGGCAGCCGGGCCGCTTTCAACAAAGGCCATATCCCAGTCCCGCCGCATGGAGCGCAGCATCCGGCGCAGGCCATCTAAAATCTTAGGTTCGTCATCAACAAACAAAATATGCTTCTGGCTGACCATTTTTAGTTCCAGCGGATAAGCCTGGCTCCAGGGGCAAACGAATGATAAAGGTTGTTCCCTTGCCCATTTCCGTTTCAAAGGTAATAGCGCCGTGATGTTTTTCCACAATCACCGCATAGGAAATAGCCAGCCCCTGACCGGTTCCCTGTCCTACCTCCTTGGTGGTAAAAAAAGGATCAAATATCTTTGATCTAATCCCTTCTGGAATGCCTGTGCCGGTATCGCTAATGCGGATTTCGACCCAGGCCCCATCCTGGCGGGTGTTGATGGTGATCGTGCCCTTATCGCCACTGCCACTTTTTTGCACATCCGCGATGGCATGAATGGCATTGATGATCATATTCAGGATGACCTGATTAAACTCACTCGGCCGGCAGGGGACCAGCGGCAGATGTGCGTCAAAATCGGTTATCATCTCAGCCACGTATTTCCATTCGTTGCGAGCAACCGTTATGGTACTTTCAATGGCGCGATTAATATCAATAGCCGTTTTTTCCTCTACCCCAGGATGGGAAAATTCTTTCATTGCCCGTACGATCCCTGATACCCGCTCAACTCCCTCCATTGACTGTTGAATAGCCAATGGAATTTCTTGCTTCAGAAATTCAACATCTGCCTCAATGAGGGCCTCTTCGAGCTGAGATATTTGCCGGGGAGGAGTCGTTCCTGCCTGTAAAGCCTGGAGAAGCGCCTGGTAATCTGTTAGCAAGGCAAAAATTTGACCCCATGACTCTTGTAAGAAGCGAATGTTATCTCCCACATACTGGGTCGGGGTGTTGATTTCATGGGCAATCCCGGCAGCGAGTTGGCCAATAGACTCCAGCTTTTGAGCCTGACTGAGCTGACTCTGCAGAATTTTCCGTTCTGTAACATCTTCACCGACCAGCAAAAAGCCGGCCTGGCGTGACGAGTCACCCACAAAGGGCGTGGTGGTGATGTTCAAGAAGCCTTCCTTACTGTCAGGGCGGGTATATTTGACCTCGTTCAAGTAAGTGGGTCTGAGTCCTCTGCAGCCTGCCTTAATCCGCGTCAAAACCTCAAACCAATCCCACTGGATACCACATTCGAGAAATGATTGCCCGATCACCGTCTTGGCCGTAACGCCAAAAGCAAGCTCGGCGGGTCTGTTCAGGTGAGTAATCCTATCATCAGCTCCTACTCCAATAAGAATGGAGGGAATTGAGGCTAATAACTGCTCATTCTGAGCATGGGCTTGATGCAGGGCTTCTTCAGTCTGCTTGCGCTCGGTAATATCCCGAGACACAACCACCGTATGGGTCACAATCCCTTCAGGGGTGCGGTAAGGATAGTAAGTGACATGCATATAACGCTCACCCAGCATAGGATAGGCCAGCCAGCCCTGGAATTGAACTTCCTTTCCAGAAAAGCTCTCGTCAAAAGTTTCTTTTATTTTTTCCAGATAAACCCCTTCTCCCCAGATATCGGCTACTGTTTTGCCGACAATCTGTTCTCGGGTTTTGCCCAGAGCTTTACAGTAAGACTCATTCACGGCCTCGTAAACATACTCTCGGCTGACCAGGGTCATATATTCTTTGGAATTGTTGACAATAAATTCGTAACGCCGCCACATTTCCTCTAACGCTTTCTGGGCCGTTACGGTATGAGCAGTTCTGGTTCTCGCTTGATGCTCTTTAATTAGTAGCCGGGAAGTGGGTCGTGGGTGGCTCATTGCTTTATCCTCACTTCTTCTTCGGTGAGAAAGATTTGTTCCTTATCATATTCATCGGCACATCCGTCATTTTCCGTATAAAGGCAGAGTAAAGAAAAGTAACAAGTTATTAAGCCAGGTTTGCCGGGGCTGGAATCCAAACATTTACGAGTTTTTTATGTCTCCTTATGGTTTATTTTACTTTCCCCTTTTTAGTTTTATGGTAAAGTGAGCAGGCATAATCTTTAAAAGGCGTCTTCGCCGAGGGACCCAGGTATCGCTAGGGATTACTCAACGAAAGCAGGAACATTTATGACCACCATTTTAATCGTCGAAGACGAGGGACCGGTGCTGGAACTCTTGAAGTTTATTTTGACCCCTCAATACCAGGTGGCGAAAGCGGGTAATGCAGCCCTGGCTATCGAGTTAGCCCGGTTCTTAAAGCCCGATTTGGTTGTGCTTGATCTGAATCTGGAGATGCCCCACGATGGCCTGAAGGTGTGCCGGACTCTGCGCAGCGAGCCGGATATCGCTCTGGCCAAGATACCGATCCTGATACTGACCGCGGCAACGACCGAGGAAGACATCAATGCTGCCTTGGAAGCGGGTGCTGATCACTATCTGAGCAAGCCGTACAATCCAAATGTTCTTCGGGAATTAATTGGCCATCTGCTGGCAAATAGAGCCGGAACAGAACAAATAGAGCTGGTTTCCACCAGCCTGCAGACCCTCAAGTAACCGGCAAGCCGATTAAAAAATTAAGAGGTCAAGGGGTTCGTCACGATCCAGTTGCTGGCGTAATCAGGTTCTAATAGCGGGAGGAAGAAGTAGTCACAGCAACTTTAATGGCTTCGCTAAGCCGGTTTAAATCGGGTGGTTTTACAAAAAATTCATCAGCGCCAACTAATCTGGCCTGATCCCGCGCTCTTTGACTACTTGAGGCCGAAATTACAAAAATGGGGATATGACAAGTTTTGGGATTGAATTTTATCGCTTCAATGGCTTGATAACCATCCATGATCGGCATACGTATATCCATCAGCACCAGGTCCGGTTTCCACTGCAGGACCATTTCAACGCCTTCTTTGCCATCTTTGGCAGAAGCCACTTTGTAACCATAAATTTCTAACAGTTCGGTAATTGTGTCACGAATAACCTCAGTGTCTTCGACACAAAGGACACGGATGGGCTTGGTATTCCGGCCTCTGGGTTGCAGCTTTTTTAATTTCTTGGGGCCTTGTTCTAACATCGGCAAATCTCGATAGAATCATTCAGATAGACCTGTTAATTTTATCACACTCTCACCTCTCTGTCTGTAAAAAGAACATAAAGCCGGTCTGTCTCTTTGTCTTGGCCAACCGAAAAGAGCAATCGCTTTGATCTTTACCCTATCTTTAGCTACCCTTTACAAAAACTTTACAGCTATAGTCGCGGTCTTCCTGTATAGTGTGACTGTGCAGAAAGTAAGCATGCCTCAAGCTCTTTTTTCCAGTCTGCGGATGCGCTTGGTGGCGCTTGTCCTCCTTGCCGTTGTTCCGGCGCTTGCTTTGGTCCTGTACAGCGGTATAAAACAGCGTCAGTTGGCTGCTGTTGAAGTGCAGCAAGAGGTGTTACGGCTGACCCGGCTGGCTGTTCGCAGCCAGGAACGGCTCGTGGATGGGACGCAGCCCCTCTTGATTGCTTTGGCCCAACTCCCCCAGGTGCGCAGCGGCGACCCGGCCGGCTGCCAGACCCTCTTTGCCAATCTGCTCAGACAATACCCCGGCTACGCCAACTTAGGCGTCATCGGGCTGGATGGTCACGTCTTTTGTAGCGGTATTCCGCTCAATCGCCCGGTCAACCTGGCTGATCGGACCTACTTTCAGCAGGCTCTCCAAACCCATGACTTTTCAGTTGGCAATTATCAAATGGGCCGCATCAGCGGTAAAGCCACTCTTAATTTCGCTTATCCTGTCCTCAACGAGACAGGCCAGGCCCAGGCCGTGGTCTTTGCCGCGCTGGACTTGGCTTGGTTCAGTCAACTGATAACCGAAAACCAGCTCCCGGCAGGAGCAGTGCTGACAGTGATTGATGGTCACGGCACGATTTTAGCCCGCTATCCTAACCTCGAAAAGTGGACGGGCCAATCCTTACCGGAAGCGCCCCTGATTAAGACGATCCTGGCTCAAGGCGAGGGCATGACCGAAGGAGCGGGCGTGGATGGCGTCTCGCGCCTGTATGTCTTTATGCCCCTGATTAACAGGCCAGATGGAGGAGCCGGGGCGTACGTAACCATTGGCATCCCCACCGCTATTGCCTTTACCAAGGTAGACCAGATCCTGGCTCGGCAGTTGGTCGGGTTGGGCCTGGTGGGCCTGCTGGCCCTGGGAGCGGCCTGGTTCGGGAGCGAGCTGTTCCTCATGCGCCAGGTGAAGGTATTGGTCAAGGCGACGCAGCGGTTGAGCGGAGGCGATTTGAGCGCGCGGGCCGAGCTGGCGAAGGGAGCAGGGGAACTCAGCCAGTTGGCTCACGCCTTTGACACCATGGCCACAGCCCTGCAACAGCGCGAGTGTGAGCACCAGCGGGTTGAGCAGGAAATTTCAGCCCGCAACCGGGAACTGACTTTGCTCAACCAGATCATTGCCGTTTCGGCGAGCGGCCAGGATGTCGAGGCGATTTTAGAGACCACCTGCAGCGAGTTGGGCCGGGCCTTTAACATGACCCAGGTAACGGCAACTTTGTTGAATGAAGAGAGAAATGAATTGGTGGTCGTGGCCCGGTACGCCGCCAGCGAAGCCGCTTTAGCTGAAATGCCCGATGAGGCGGGGGGTGCCGCCGCTGGCAGCGGCATTCCGGTAGACCGGCGCCAGCCCCTGGTGCGGACCTTGTTGAACCTCTCCGGGCCGCTGGTGGCGTCTGAAGCCCAAAATGATCCCCGGCTGGTCTCGATCCGGGAGGGGTTACGGCAGCGGGGGATCGTTTCGGTGCTGGTGCTGCCCTTGCGCGAGGAGGAGGCGGTGCTGGGGAGCCTCAACCTGGAAGGGACGGAAGCGCGCTTGTTCAGTAGCGAGGAAGTTGGGCTGGCCTGGAGTGTGGCGGACCAGGTAGCCAGCGCGCTGAACCGGATCAGGCTGGAACGGAAGCGAGCCGAGGCGGAAGCGGAAATGCGGGCCAACGAAGAGCGCTTCCGGCAGGTGGTCGCCTCGGTCAGCGACCACATCTATATGAGCGAAATCACCGGTGAGGGAGAACATCTCAACCGCTACATCTCGCCCAACGTGGAGGAGCTGACGGGCTACGGGTTTGAGGAATTTGTCAGAGATGCGAGCTTTTGGCCGGAGGTGGTCATCTATGGGGAGGACCGGGCCGCGGCGGCGGCGCAGTTAAGCCGCTTGCAGCAGGGGGAGAACAGCGAGGTGGAGTACCGGCTGGTGCGGGCTGACGGGCAGGTGATCTGGGTGCGGGACAACGGGCGGGTGGTGGCGCAGGGCGGCTCGGTCTTGATTTATGGGGTGGTCAGCGATGTGACGGAGCGGAAGCAGGCCGAAATGGCGCTGCTGGAGGAACGGGCGCTGCTGGCAGGACGGGTGACGGAACGGACGGCGGAACTGAGCGCGGCCAACGCCGAACTGGCCCGGGCAGCCCGGCTCAAAGATGAGTTTTTGGCGAACATGAGCCACGAACTGCGGACGCCGCTGAATGCGATCCTGGGGATGTCGGAGGTGCTGCGGGAGCACATCTACGGGCCGTTGAATGAGAAACAGCTCCACGCGGTGGGGCACATCGAAGAGGGGGGACGGCACCTGCTGACGCTGATCAACGATATTCTGGATCTGTCGAAAATCGAAGCGGGGAAACTGGAATTGTTCATGGCCCCGGTTTCGGTGGAGAATGTCTGCCAGGCCAGTTTACGATTTATCAAACAGATGGCGCAGAAAAAACGGATCGAAGTCACGTTGGCGTTGGCGTCGCCGTTGGGGACACTGCAAGCGGACGAACGGCGGCTGAAACAAATCCTGGTCAACTTGCTGACGAATGCGGTGAAGTTCACGCCGGAGGGAGGCCAGGTGCGGCTGGAGGTGGGGTATGAGGGTGGGGGCGAAGCGATCCAGTTCCGGGTGCGGGACAGCGGGGTGGGGATAGCGGCGGAGGATATGCAGCGGTTGTTCAAACCGTTTGTCCAGTTGGACAGCAAACTCTCCCGGCATCACGAGGGCACGGGCTTGGGGTTGTCGTTGGTATCGCGGCTGACCGAACTGCACGGGGGCAGTGTGCGGGTGGAGAGCCAGGTGGGGCAGGGCAGCCAGTTCACCATCTCGCTGCCCTGCCTGGGGGAAGGCAGCCCGGTGGAGGCTGTGGCGCACCAGCCGAGCGGCTCCCCCCCGGCTGGGTTGGAGAAGGGGTCTGGACAAAAAAGGCCGCTGATCCTGCTGGCTGAGGATAATGAGGCCAACATTGAGACGCTGCGGCCCTACCTGGGCGCCAAGGGGTACCGGCTCAAAGTGGCCCGCAACGGCAGCCAGGCGGTTCAAATGGCCCAGGAAGAACGGCCGGCCGTCATTCTGATGGACATCCAGATGCCGGTGCTGGATGGGTTGGAGGCCATCCGCCAGTTGCGGGCGAATGGGCACTTTGCCGGGGTGCCGATCATCGCTCTGACGGCGCTGGCGATGCCGGGAGACCGGGAACGCTGCCTGGCTGCCGGGGCCAACGAGTATCTGAGCAAACCCGTCAGTTTGAAGGATCTGGTTGAATTGATTGAGCAGATGCTACCCTTTGAAACCTGGGTGGACAAAACGTGTTGAAGAGTATAGAATCATTCCAGGATCACTGGATATCCGCTT
The DNA here is from genome assembly GCA_023382535.1 of Anaerolineae bacterium. The sequence continues at coordinate 43,314 of JAHDWA010000002.1, forward strand.
CGCGCTATCTCACATTTCCCTATCCTCTTTCGGAGTACCTATACTCCTGCTTAATCCTTCTCATTCCCCTCACCTCATTCAAGCATTGGGACCGCTTCTCTACAGACCCTGGGATAGCAACAATTTATGCAGCTTTGGCAGCAGTGACTACCAGTTTGGTCCGATCTAAAGCGACTCTGACGGCCGCTCTGCTGCCGGCTATCCGTCGAAGTCGTCGAGCCAGTCCAGAAAACTCGTAAAAATACGAGTAGAAAAATCTGGCAAATGGAACTAAAGTATTGTTATGTCTAACCAGCCTGCCACAATCAAAATTCTCTATGCAGATGATGACCAGATACTGGGAGAGATTATGCGCCTGGTTTTTGAACAGCAGGGTTTCCAGGTACGAACAGCCAGCGACGGCCACAAAGGTGTGGAAATTGCGCTGGAATGGTTGCCCGATCTCATTTTGATGGATCTGATGATGCCGGTGATGGATGGCTTTCAGGCGGCGGAGATCCTGCGCGCCGAGCCCCGCACCCGGCACATCCCAATTGTGGGTTTCTCCGGCGCCTCCGAGGCGAGTGTCCAGGCCAGGATGCGGGCTGCTGGGATGAACGGTTTTATACCGAAGTCAAGTTCACCTGTTGACCTGATCAAAACTCTTCATGTCTATCTCCCTTCACTATAAAGAATCAATGGACCGGTCACGATGTCTAATAGATGTTAACCAAAAATGGCAACCATATTGATAGTTGACGATCGCCCGACCGCCCGTGACTTTCTGGTGACACTGCTTGGCTACCAGGGGCACCGGCTGTTGGAGGCTGCCGGCGGCGCAGAAGGGTTAGAACTGGCCCGCGCCGAGCAGCCGAACCTCATCATTACCGACGTCTTGATGCCCATGATGGATGGCTACGAGTTCTGCCGCCAACTGCGGGCTGAGCCAGCCCTGGCCTCGACCCCCATCATTTTCTACACGGCCTACTTTGACGAACCTGAGGCGCAGGCGTTAGCCCAAACCTGTGGGGTTCGGCACATCCTGCCGAAACCCAGCAAGCCGGAGGTCATCTTACAGATCGTGGAAACAGTCCTCGGCTCGGCCTTGCCGCCGGTCTCGCCCCCCCCGCCCGAGGCATTCGACCGCGAGCACCTCCGCCTGCTGACCAACAAGCTCTCCGAAAAGGTAGATGAACTCCAGGAGATTAATATCCGGCTGTCGGCGTTGATAGACATTAACCTGCAACTGGCCGCGGAGCAAGACCCACGGCAGTTGCTGGAAAGATTTTGCCATGCGGCGCGAGAGTTGATGGGGGCCAGGGTTGCCACCGTAAGCGTGCTCCGTGAAGGCGAGCACTCCTTGCGCCACTTCTTCGCCAGCGGGCTGGCGGTCAAGCCGCCCGTTCGCCTTGACTCTTTCCTGCCCGGCTCTGATATACTCGCTCCCCTCCTGGCCGAGCGCCGCGCTTATCGCCTGCAAAACCCCGGCGGCGCTCCCAGGACTGCCGGTTTTCCGCCTGCCTATCCCCCTATGCATTCCCTTTTGGCGGCGCCCATCCTCTCGCCCGACCGTGTCTACGGCTGGCTTTGTTTGATTGACAAAATAGGCGTTGAGGAGTTTACTCAGGAGGACGAGCGGCTGGCTGCTGTTCTCGCCGCCCAGGTTGGCCGGGTTTATCAGAACGGGCGGCTGTATGAAGAAGCCAGGCGTCGCGCCGAGGAACTCGAACGGGCGGTGGCCGAGCGCCAGCAGACGGAGGAGCAGATTCGCCAAAATGCTGCGGCTGAAGCCCTGGCCCGTGTGGCGGCTCGGCTCAATAGTCACCTCGACCTGGCGGCCATTCTCAACTATGAGTCGTTGACCTCCCGCCAGCGGGAAGTGCTGCAACTGATCGTCGAGGGCCATACCAACGCCGAAATTGCGGCCCGGCTGGTCATCAGCCCGCGCACGGTCGAATTCCACCGGGCCAAGTTGATGCGCAAACTGGGGGCGCGGACCCAGGCCGACCTGGTCCGCTACGCCCTGCGGCAGGATCTGTTGCCGCCGGAGTAGGACAGGATCGTGTTGCCCAGAAAACTCGTAAAAATACGAGTAATGCAGCTTAGACCAGTTGCCCAAATCACCCGACAGCAAGAGAGGTGGCTATGACCGGCCCACTATTCGACCACACTATCGCCGGCAACGCCCGGCAGGCAGTAGATTTCATCACTCATATTCTCCAGGCATCAACTGAATACTCGGTTATTGGCCAGGATCTTGACGGTAAGATTCGGCTGTGGAACGAGGGGGCGCGGCGGCTGTATGGCTACGAGCCGGAGGAGGTAGTGGGCCGGGCCACCTACCTGCTGGGCAATCTATTGGAGTCTGCGCCGGATGCGATGGTCATTGTTAACCAGCAGGGCAAAATCGTCCTGGTCAACTCCCAAACTGAGCATCTGTTCGGGTATCAGCGCCAGGAACTGCTGGGACAGGATGTGGAAATCCTGGTGCCGGAACCCTTCCGTGGCCGGCACGCCGGGCATCGCGCTGGCTATATCTCTGATCCACACGTCCGCCCGATGGGCGCCGGCCTGGAATTGTATGGCCGGCGCAAAGATGGCGCCGAGTTCCCGGTGGAGATCAGCTTGAGTCCGCTGGAAACGGCGGAGGGGACGCTGGTCACGAGTGTTATCCGCGATGTGACCGAACGCAAGCGCTTTGAGCGAACGCTGCAGGAGAAAAACATCGAGCTGGAGAAGGCCAACCAGGCCAAGGATCGCTTTCTGGCCAGCATGAGCCACGAACTGCGCACGCCGCTCATCGCCATCATTGGCTTTACCGGCACGCTGCTCATGAAGCTGCCGGGACCCCTGACGGCCGATCAGGAGAAGCAGCTCCAGACGATTGAGGCCAGCGCCGAACACCTGCTGTCGCTGATCAACGATCTGCTCAATCTGGCCAAGATCGAGTCGGGTAAAGCCGTCTTGAAGCTTGAGCCGGTGGTTTGCCAGAGGGTTATCGCGGGCGTAGTCACCACGCTGCGCCCTTTAGCCGAAGCCAGGGCCCTTAAGTTTGAGGTGAAAATGCCTCAGCCAGATCTGGTGATCATAACCAACCAGCGCGCCCTCAGCCAGATTATCATCAATCTGACCAACAATGCCATCAAGTTTACCGAGCAGGGCGCGATCTGCCTCGAACTGGTTCAGCATGAGGCCAGCGGCCAGAAATTGACCGAAATCAGAGTGACGGATACCGGGATCGGCATCCGGCCTGAAGACCAGCCCCGCTTATTCAAGGCCTTCGAGCAGCTTGACCCCACCCGCCATTTCGAGGGCGCCGGTCTGGGCCTCCACCTGAGCCAGAAATTGGCCGGCCTGCTCGGCGGCTATATTGAATTTCAGAGCGAATATGGCCGGGGCAGCCGCTTTACCTTGGTTATACCGGAGAAATGAGGGGGCTAGGCCGGCTCGTAACCTTATCATCGAGGAATAACCAAACCAACAGTGAGAGAGTCCCAAAGCTCCGCTTTGGACTCCTAAACCGTCACTTACAATTTAACCACTACCTGAAACAGGTAAACGTATAAGGAAGATTAGCTGTGACACGCATGGCGACTATTCTCATCGTAGACGACACCCCGGCAGGCCGCGCCACTTTGGAAGGATTGCTGCTTGCGCCGGATCATCGGCTGGCTTTTGCCAGTAACGGACCCGAGGCGCTGGCCCAGGCGGCTGCCCTTACCCCTGATCTGATCCTGCTGGATGTGATGATGCCCGGCATGGACGGCTTTGAAGTATGTAGCCTTCTGCGCAGCGACCCGCATCTGGCCGAGGTGCCCATTGTGATGGTGACGGCCCTGGAGGACCGCGACTCGCGCTTGCAAGGTATTGCCGCCGGAGCCGACGATTTCGTCTCCAAGCCCTTTGACGGGGCCGAACTGCGGGCCAGAGTTCGCAGTATCACCCGCCTCAACCGTTATCGCCGCCTGCTGGCCGCACGGACCCGCTTCGAGTGGGTGGTCGAACAGTCGAGAGAGGGCTACCTTCTCCTCAGCCCTGAGGATAAAGTGCTTTACGCCAATCCCCAGGCGCGGCTGTATTTGGGTCTTGGCCCGGAGTCCGGCGAGCCGGTTGATAAAAAATTTCTCGAGTTGGCCCAAAAACAGTATCGCTGCGAACCCGCCGCAGCCTGGGCCGGCTGGCCGGTGTTGGCAAGCTCGCCCGGGTCGGATATCCGTTATTTAGTTCGCCCGGAGTCGCCGACGGCGCAGGCCACCTGGCTGCAAGTGAACCTGCTCGATCACTCGACCGGGCTGGAAGGCCAACGCTTGATCCAGTTGCGGGATGTGACCGCTCAGGTGAGTCTGCAGCGCAACATACGCACCTTTCACGACGCCATGTCACATAAGCTGCGCACTCCCCTCTCCCATATTGTCACCAGCCTGGAGATGCTGGCAGACGAGGATAACTTCTTGGCAGCGGAACAACGGGGTGAAGTCTTCAAAATGGCGCTCCGTGGCGCGCGCCGCTTGCAGGATGAAATTCGGGATATTTTGCATTACTTGAATGTTTCAAGGTCGGGCAAGGGGGAGCCTGGCTGCAGCCTGACCGAATTTCAGCAAATCGTGGCTGACGCCGGTAATAATCTAGAGTTAGCTGCGCTGACGGTCTCTGGCCTGCAAGAGTTAGAGGCGGGGCAATTCGCCCTCTCCTGCCAGGCGATGGAATGGATAGTGGGTGAAATTTTGGAAAATGCGAAAAAGTTCCATCCACAGCAGTCACCGGCAGTGGAAATTACCGTCGGCCAATCAGCCGAGGGTGGGATTAGCCTGAGGTTCAGCGATAATGGTTTGACTCTCTCCCCTGAGCAGCTAGCCCAGGCCTGGCTGCCTTACTATCAAGGCGAAAAGTATTTTACCGGCGAGGCGGCCGGGATGGGCCTGGGCCTGCCGACCGTGGCTTCGCTGGTATGGGAAGTGGGCGGAACGTGCCGCCTGTATAATCGCGGCGATGAGCCGGGCGTTGTTGTAGAATTGACCATCCCCCTGGGCTAAAAGTAATAAAAAAACTGGTACTTTTACGAGTAGACAAATTCAGAAAAAGTCATTAGTATTCATGCTTGGGGGAAAATGATTGTTCATTTCCTCATTGCTTCCGACAAGCAATCACATAGTTACCGGGGGATGAGTAACCATTCATCCTCCTTTTTGTTTTGATGCTAAAATTTAGTAACCCAGCCGGAATAAAGATATTAGCTTGTCGGTTGACCGTTTTTCTGCTCATGCTGGAGATGATCGCCGGTATATTAGCCTGCGCGCCGGCGGCCACCCCCACGCCCGCGCTCATCCCCATCACCGTGCAACTGTCCTTTCTGCATCAGGCGGAATTCAGCGGATTTTATGCAGCGGATCAGCAAGGTTACTTCGTGGCCGAAGGTCTCCAGGTTACCTTCCTGGAAGGTGGGCCGCAAGTAGACTTTATCGCCCCGGTGGTGAACGGCGACGCCCAGTTCGGCGTCGCCCAACCGGCCGATCTGATTTTAGCGCGCGCGGCCGGCCAGCCGGTGCGCAGTATTGCCGCCATCTACCGCCGCAGTCCGATCGCTTTCTTCGCCCTGGCCGATTCCGGCATCACCCGCCCCCAGGATTTTGCCGGCAAAAAGATTCGGAGCACCACCACGGTTGACCTGACCTTACGGGCGATGATGGCCCGCCTCGGCATCGGTCCCGATCAATACCAAACGGTTTATTTGCCCTCGGATGTGGCGCTGTTTGCCTCGGGCGAGGTCCCGGTGTGGGGCGGGTTCGTCAACGTCTTTGCGATGGAGGTGCAGCAAGCCGGCTACCCGCTCAATTTCATCTATCCGGACGACTACGGTATTCATTTCTACGGCGACGTTTTGATCACCACTGACGATTTAATCGCCCGGAATCCCGACCTGGTCCGGCGATTCACGCGGGCGGCGCTCAAGGGCTGGACCTATGCCGTCGAGCATCCGGCGGAAGTCGGCCCGATGGTCATGAAGTACAAACCCGACGGGAAGGCCGGCCTGGAAAGCGCCAAGATGGTCGCCAGCATCCCGCTCGTCAACACCGGCGAGGATTACATTGGCTGGATGAAGCCTGAACTATGGAACGGGATGGAACAAACCCTGCGCGCCCAGCAGGTGTTGACCCGGCCGCTCAAGGTTTCTGAGACCTATACCCTCCAGTTTCTGCAAGAAATCTATCAGAGATGAAGCTGCCCCTGACGATCACCACCAAACTGACCCTGTTTTTTGTCCTCTTTGCCGCGCTGCTGTTGGTCGGGGTCGGGGCGCTGGCTTACCTTAACGGCCGGGCCGCCCTGGAAGCAGCCACCACCGCCGATTTGCTTTCGACGGCAATAGAAAAAGAGGCGGCCTTGAACGCCTGGGTCGAAGACCGGCAGGCGGACCTGGCCGCGTTGAGCCACTCGCCTGAATTGAATGAGGATGTGGCGGCTCTTGTCGCCGCCGCTCCCACTTCGGCCACGGCTCAAGCCGCCCGCGACCATCTGGTGCGGGGTCTGCAAACCTGGGTGGGTCCGGGGCAGCAGTACCTGACCTTACTGGTCATGGCGGCGGGAACCGGCCAGGTCATCGCCGCCACCGACCCCGGCGAAGAGGGCAAGTTCAAAGAGGACCGCCCTTACTTTATCAACGGCCAGAACGGCCCCTACGTCCAAAATTTGTACTATTCCATCGCCGGCCAGGAGCTGGCCATGACCGCCGCTGCGCCGCTCCGCTCGGCTGACGGGCGAGTGCTGGCCGTGCTGGCCGGGCGGCTGAACCTGGCCGAAATGAATGACATCATTAACCGGCGCACCGGGCTGCACCAAACGGATGATACCCTCCTGGTCAATACCTCGAGCCTGTTTGTCACCCAACCCCGTTTTCTGACCGATCCGGTGGTGCTCCGGCGGGGAGTTCACACTGAGCCTGTCCGGCGCTGCTTGGCCCCCGGCAGCGGCGTCGTCTCCGCCGCCGACTATCGCGGCGTGCCGGTCATTGCCGTTTACCGCTGGCTGGCCGAGCGCCAGCTCTGCCTGATCGTTAATATTGACCAGGCCGAAGCCCTGGCCCCGGCTCGTGCGTTTGGCCGGACCATTCTGCTCATCGGCGGCCTGGCGCTGCTGGCTGCCTCGGTCCTGGCCATTGCCCTGGCGCGGACAATCACCGGGCCGGTGAAGAAACTGACGGCAGGCGCCCAGGAGCTTGGTTCCGGGAAATTAGCTGCCCGTATCGAGGTAACAACCGGGGACGAACTCGAGCAGTTGGCCGGGGCGTTTACCCAGATGGCGGCCGACCTTCAGCAAACCCTGGTTTCCCGCGACGATCTGCTCAAGGAGGTCGTCGAACGCAAACTGGCCGAAGAGCAGTTTCGTCTGGTAGTAGAAGCTTCGCCGAACGCCATTATTCTGGTTGATCCGGCCGGCAGGATCCATTTGGTGAATAGGCAGGCGGAAACTCTGTTTGGCTACACCCGTGAGGAACTGCTGGGCCAATCCGTCGAGCTGCTCGTGCCGCCCCAAATTCGCGGCCAACATCATCACGAGCGGAACATTTTCTTCAGCGCGCCGCAAGCCCGGCCGATGGGCGCAGGACGGGACCTCTTTGGCTGGCGTAAAGACGGCAGCCCGGCGCCGCTGGAGATTGGGCTGGCCCCAATCACCACCTCAGAGGGCGCCTTTGTCCTGGTGACCGCCATAGACATCACCGAGCGCAAACAGGCGGAAGAGGCCCTCCAGGAGAGCGAGGAACGCTATCGCAGCCTGTTCCAGAACAATCACTCCGTCATGCTGCTCATGGACCCTGGGAACGGCGACATTATTGACGCCAATCCGGCTGCCTGCGCCTTTTATGGCTACCCGCGCGAAGAAATAACCGGGCTGAAAATTAGCGACATCAATCGTCTCAGCCGCGAGCAGGTCTTCGCGGAAATGGAACAGGCCAAACGGGAACGGCGTAATCAGTTTTTCTTCCGCCATCGCCTGGCCAATGGTGAAGAACGCGAGGTCGAAGTTTTTAGCGGCCCCATCGAGTTTTATGGCAAAACAGTTTTATATTCAATTGTGCACGATATCACCGAGCGCCGACAGGCGGAGGAGGAAGTTCGCCAGCTTAATGCGGATTTGGAACAACGTGTCCTCGAACGGACCGCGGAGCTGAACGACCTCTACAACCATGCCCCGTGCGGTTATCATTCGCTTGATGGCGATGGCTTGTTTGTACACATCAACGACACGGAATTGAACTGGTTGGGCTATATGCGTGAAGAGATTATCGGCCGGCGCAAGTTCTCCGATCTCCTCACCCCCGCCAGTATTCAAACCTTTGCCGAGAATTTTCCCCTCTTTAAGGAGAGGGGCTGGGTGCGTGACCTGGAATTCGATATGGTGCGCAAGGATGGTTCTATTCTACCCGTCTTGTTAAGCGCATCCGCTATCTTTGACCAGGAGGGGCGCTATCTGGCAAGCCGCTCGACAATCATTGATCATACCGAGCGAAAGCGCGCCGAGGCCGCGTTACGAGAGTCGCAAGCAAAGCTCGAGGCCGCCAACAAAGAATTGGAAGCTTTTGCTTACTCCGTCTCCCATGATTTGCGCGCGCCGCTGCGGGGGATTGACGGCTTCAGCCAGGCCCTGCTGGAAGATTACGCCGATCAACTGGATGAGGAAGGCCGGCGTTATTTGCAGCGGGTGCGGGCGGCCAGCCAGCGTATGGCCGAGCTGATTGACGATCTGCTGACGCTTTCCCGCCTGACCCGCAGCGAGATGCGCCGCGAACCGGTCAATTTAAGCCTGCTGGCTCAGGCCATTGCCGCAGAACTGCGCAAAAGTGAACCGGACCGCCGGGTAGAATTCGACATCGCTCCGGGCCTGGTTGTTACGGCAGACGCCCCCCTGATGCGGGTGGCCCTGGAAAACCTGTTGGGCAATGCCTGGAAATATACGGCCAAACATCCCTCGGCCCGGATTGAAGTGGGCCGCCTGGCGCCGGTTAATAACGGTAAAGCGACCTACTTTGTGCGCGATGACGGCGCAGGCTTCGACATGGCTTACGCCGGCAAACTCTTCGGGGCCTTTCAACGCCTGCACACTCCGGCTGAGTTTGAAGGGACCGGTATTGGCCTGGCCACGGTGCAGCGCATTATCCACCGCCACGGCGGGCAGGTCTGGGCCGAAGGGGCAGTGGACCAGGGCGCCACATTCTACTTTACACTGTAAGAGGATCATAATGACGGAAGGAGCCATAAACGTGCGCGAAAAAATCGTTTTGCTGGTGGAAGATAACCCTGACGACGTCGAGCTGACCCTGCGCGCCTTCAGGAAGAATCACCTTTTGAACGAGGTGGTGGTGGCGCAGGATGGGGTAGAAGCGCTGGATTACCTCTTTGGCGCCGGGGCTTACACCGGGCGCGACCCGCATGTGCTGCCGCAGTTTGTCCTGCTGGATTTGAAACTGCCCCGGGTGGATGGGCTGGAAGTGCTGCGCCGCATCCGCGCCGACGAGCGCACCCAATTGCTGCCCGTGGTCATTTTGACCACCTCCAAGGAGGAACAAGACCTGATCCAGAGTTACAAGTTGGGGGCCAATAGTTATATTCGCAAGCCGGTGGACTTTGCCCAGTTCAGCGACGCGGTGCGGCAACTGGGGCTGTACTGGCTTGTTTTGAACGAAGCGCCCCCGGCGAAAAGGAGATGATATGAGCCGACCCCTGCGGGTCTTGATTGTCGAAGACTCGGAAGACGATACCCTTTTGCTGCTGCGGGAGCTGCGGCGCGGCGGCTATGATCCCACCTATGAACGGGTCGAGACAGCCGAGGCCATGCGAGCGGCCCTGGCCGGGCAAAGCTGGGAAATAGTTATTGCCGATTACAGCCTGCCCCACTTTAGCGCCCCGGCCGCCCTGGCCCTGCTGCAAGCCAGCGGGCTGGACCTGCCGTTTATCATTGTCTCCGGCACGGTGGGCGAAGAGACAGCCGTAGCGGCCATGAAAGCGGGCGCGCACGACTACCTGATGAAGGGCCAGCTTGCCCGCCTGGTTCCGGCCATCGAGCGGGAATTACGCGAGGCGGAAGGGCGGCGGGAGCGCAGGCGAGCCGAAGAGGCGTTGCGAGCTAGCGAGGGGCGCTTCCGGGCGCTCATCGAGCACGCCGCCGATGGGATCGCCCTGCTCAATCCAGAAGGTACCCTGCGCTATGTCAGTCCTTCGACCCGCCAAATTTTAGGGTACAGCAGCGAGGAACTCGTGGGCCGCGATCCGGTTGAACTGATCCACCCTGACGACCGCGACTATATAACCAGCCTGCTGTTGGATCTAACCCAAAAGCCGGGAGACATTTCCACCGCTTGCTATCGAGTGCAGCACAAAGATGGCTCGTGGCGCTGGATTGAAACCACAATCAATAATTTACTGGCCGAGCCGAGTGTGCAGGGGATCGGCTTTAACTATCGTGACATCACCGAGCGCAAGCGGGCTGAAGAGGCGCTGCGGGAAAGTGAGGCCCGCTTTAGCGTTATCTTTGAACACGCTAATGACGCCATTCATCTAGACAACGCCGACGATGAAATCTTGGCAGTCAACTCGCGTCTGGTCGAGCTGACGGGGTACAGCCGTGAGGAATTGTTGAAGATGCGTGTTTCCGATCTGCAAGCGCCGGAGCTGCGTGGACAACCCGGCCACGTAATTAGAAACGAATTGGCGCGTTACGGCAACGCTCCCTTCGAAACTCTTAATCTCCGTCGCAATGGACAGCGCATCCCCGTAGAAATCAGCGTGGGGTACATTGAAAGCGCCCAGGGAGACCTATACATTTCGATTGTGCGCGACATCACCCAGCGCAAGCAGGCTGAAGCTGCCCTGCACGAAAGCATGTTATTTAACCAGGCGGTGCTTAACTCTTTGACGGCGAATATTGTCGTTTTGAATGACCAGGGGGTGATTACGGCTATCAACGAGGCCTGGGAAGAATTTGCCCGGGCGAACGGCGATCCCACCCTGGCCCGTACCGGTCCCGGCGTCAACTACCTGGAGGTCTGCCGGCAGGCGACCGGACCGGAAGCGCCGCTGGCCCAGGCCGCCCTGGCCGGTATTCAGGCCGTGATGAGCGGAACTGAATCTCACTTTAGCCTGGAATACGACTGCCACTCCCCTAACGAGCAGCGCTGGTTTATGATGCGGGTTACGCCGCTGCGTAATGGACGCGAAAACGTGGTGATAGCTCACGAATATATTACGGAGCGCAAGCGGGCCGAGCTTGAGTTGGAACAACGGGCGGTCCAATTAGCCTTGATTAATAGTATCAGCGCCCAGGTTACGGCCGTGCTGGAGTTAGACCGGCTGCTGGATCAATCCGCTTTCCTGATCCATCACATGTTTGACTACCATCACGTCGCTCTTTTCCTCAGCGAGGAAGAAGTGCTCAAACTCAAAGCGGTGGCCGGTTTATATGCCCCCTATTTTCCGGCGGGCCATACCCAGGGTCTCGATCAGGGAATTATCGGCCGGGTGGCTACCTCCGGCCTAAAAATCGTGGCCAATGATGTCGGCCAGGACCCTTATTTCACTTCTTTGATTGCCGCCCATTCAATCACCCGCTCGGAGTTGTGTATCCCCCTGAGCATCGCCGGCCAAACCATCGGCGTGCTGGATATTCAAAGTCCCAACTTGAACGGCTTTGGCCAGAATGATGTGATTGCTATGGAAGCCCTGGCCCACCAACTGGCCGGGGCCATCGCCAATGCCCGCTTATACGAACAGGCCCGGCAGGAAATCAGCGAGCGCCAGCGGGTTGAGCAGGAAATTTCGGCCCGCAACCGGGAACTGCTCCTGCTCAACCAGATCATTGCCGTTTCGGCGAGCGGCCAGGACGTCGAGGCGATTTTAGAGACCACCTGCAGCGAGTTAGCCCGCACCTTTAACATGGCCCAGGTAACGGCCACCCTGTTAGACGGGGAGAAAAGTGAATTGGTGGTCGCGGCCAGGTATGGAGCTACGGAGACAGGTTTACCTGAAATTCAAAATGGAGAATGGTTAACGGAGCAGGGAGGTCGAATCCCGGTAGATCGCCATCATCCCCTGGTACGCCACTTGTTAAACCTGTCCGGGCCGCTCGTAGCCCCTGAGGCTCAAAGTGATCCTCGCCTGGCCTCTATCCGGGAGCCGTTACGGCGGCGGGGAATTGTTTCGGTGCTGATTATACCCCTTCGCGATGAAGAGGATATTCTGGGCAGCTTAAACCTGGAAGCGGTCGAGCCGCGCACTTTCTCATCCGGGGAGGCAGCTCTGGCCTGGAGTGTGGCGGACCAGGTAGCCGGCGCGCTGAACCGGATCAGGCTGGAACGGAAGCGGGCCGAGGCGGAAGCGGAAATGCGGGCCAACGAAGAGCGCTTCCGGCAGGTGGTCGCCTCGGTCAGCGACCACATCTATATGAGCGAAATCACCGGTGAGGGAGAACATCTCAACCGCTACATCTCGCCCAACGTGGAGGAGCTGACGGGCTACGGGTTTGAGGAATTTGTCAGAGATGCGAGCTTTTGGCCGGAGGTGGTCATCTATGGGGAGGACCGGGCCGCGGCGGCGGCGCAGTTAAGCCGCTTGCAGCAGGGGGAGAACAGCGAGGTGGAGTACCGGCTGGTGCGGGCTGACGGGCAGGTGATCTGGGTGCGGGACAACGGGCGGGTGGTGGCGCAGGGCGGCTCGGTCTTGATTTATGGGGTGGTCAGCGATGTGACGGAGCGGAAGCAGGCCGAAATGGCGCTGCTGGAGGAACGGGCGCTGCTGGCAGGACGGGTGACGGAACGGACGGCGGAACTGAGCGCGGCCAACGCCGAACTGGCCCGGGCAGCCCGGCTCAAAGATGAGTTTTTGGCGAACATGAGCCACGAACTGCGGACGCCGCTGAATGCGATCCTGGGGATGTCGGAGGTGCTGCGGGAGCACATCTACGGGCCGTTGAATGAGAAACAGCTCCACGCGGTGGGGCACATCGAAGAGGGGGGACGGCACCTGCTGACGCTGATCAACGATATTCTGGATCTGTCGAAAATCGAAGCGGGGAAACTGGAATTGTTCATGGCCCCGGTTTCGGTGGAGAATGTCTGCCAGGCCAGTTTACGATTTATCAAACAGATGGCGCAGAAAAAACGGATCGAAGTCACGTTGGCGTTGGCGTCGCCGTTGGGGACACTGCAAGCGGACGAACGGCGGCTGAAACAAATCCTGGTCAACTTGCTGACGAATGCGGTGAAGTTCACGCCGGAGGGAGGCCAGGTGCGGCTGGAGGTGGGGTATGAGGGTGGGGGCGAAGCGATCCAGTTCCGGGTGCGGGACAGCGGGGTGGGGATAGCGGCGGAGGATATGCAGCGGTTGTTCAAACCGTTTGTCCAGTTGGACAGCAAACTCTCCCGGCATCACGAGGGCACGGGCTTGGGGTTGTCGTTGGTATCGCGGCTGACCGAACTGCACGGGGGCAGTGTGCGGGTGGAGAGCCAGGTGGGGCAGGGCAGCCAGTTCACCATCTCGCTGCCCTGCCTGGGGGAAGGCAGCCCGGTGGAGGCTGTGGCGCACCAGCCGAGCGGCTCCCCCCCGGCTGGGTTGGAGAAGGGGTCTGGACAAAAAAGGCCGCTGATCCTGCTGGCTGAGGATAATGAGGCCAACATTGAGACGCTGCGGCCCTACCTGGGCGCCAAGGGGTACCGGCTCAAAGTGGCCCGCAACGGCAGCCAGGCGGTTCAAATGGCCCAGGAAGAACGGCCGGCCGTCATTCTGATGGACATCCAGATGCCGGTGCTGGATGGGTTGGAGGCCATCCGCCAGTTGCGGGCGAATGGGCACTTTGCCGGGGTGCCGATCATCGCTCTGACGGCGCTGGCGATGCCGGGAGACCGGGAACGCTGCCTGGCTGCCGGGGCCAACGAGTATCTGAGCAAACCCGTCAGTTTGAAGAGTTTGGTTGAATTGATATCGAAAATGGCGCCTTAATTTGAACCGTTTCGGAACGTACTCATTGGGGCGGTTAAGACAAATATGCCTTTGTCGGACCGTTTACCCAAGCAAAAAGGGGCAGATCCAGGATCTGCCCCTTTTTGCGTTAGGGTTTCGACTCTACCCGCTTTGACCTAAGTTGTGAGGGTGTTTTTTCGACAAGCGCTGCGCTCACCGTTTTTTGCGAATGATAGGGAAGTAAAGCCGATCAAATACTGTCGTCGTTACGCTGCCGGAATTATTATTCATAACAGGATCACTATTGTCGGCGTCTACAGTGGCAGTATTCGTTGTGCTTCCCGACCGGTTAGGCGTCACCACAATTGTTACCGTCGCCCTGGCCCCTGGGGCAAAATTGCCAAGTTGGCATTCTACTACATCGGACCCTGCCTCGGTACAACTCCCTGCCGTGGACGTAGCTGACTTGAAGCTAACATTTGCAGGCAGAGGATCGCTAACGATGACATTTTGGGCAACTACCGAAGCGCTATTATTCGTGACGACAATTGTGTAGGTTAAGTCAGCGCCTACGACTGAACTACCTGAGACAGATTTGCTAATTGATAAATCGGCAGCCAGGAGCGGCGCAGTCAGTACGGTGGTGTCTACACTGGACGAGTTATTAGCCGGGTTATCATCAGGGGTGTCGGCGCCAACCGTGGCGGAATTGGTTATTGAGCCTGCCTGGCTGGTAGTAACGACAACCGTTACCGACGCTACCGCCCCTGGGGCTAAATCCCCCAGATTGCAGACGATGGGGTCTGTCCCACTGCAACTTCCCGTGGAGGGTGTAGCCGATTGATAACTAACGTTTTCTGGCAAAGTGTCAATGACTTCGACCGCCTGGGCTGCCTCTGAGGAACTATTATTCGTGACCACAATGGTATAGGTTATATCAGCTCCGACCACGACCGAGTTGCTTGAGGCAGTTTTACTAATTGATACGTCGGCTGAAGCGGTTCCTGTCCCAGTTCCTGTCCCAGTTCCAGTTCCTGTCCCAGTTCCTGTTCCCGTTCCAGTTCCGCTTTGGAGCCACCCGCCGGGGCCACCACTCGGCCAGGCCGCCGGTGTTTTGGCCGGATCCAGGCCCGACGCTTTTAATTGTCCCGTCGAGAACAGGAAGGTGGCGATGATTAGAGGTACGATCAGCAAAAAAGTAATACGAGACATTTTGTTTCCTTTCTAAATTCATCTGTTAAGGTTTTGATTTGCTATGCTCGAAAATTTCACAACACGCTGGAGATGATCCAAAGGTTCAAGGTTATAACCTGTTAGATCAAGCGGTTGGCGAGTCGCCAGGTAGATAGGTGTAGTAGCCAGATTCAAGTCAATTAAGTGGGGGAGGGTAGTAACTACCCTCTCGTTCGGTTCTGCAAGGCGCACGTGGGGATGCGTTTGCTGCAAGACTTGCCGGTACCAGGCATAAGACAAAAGATTTATATTGATTGTGGTTACATCAGGACGCCAGCCCAAACCGTAACTTCCGTACCAGAGCGCAAAAGTGCTGACATCATCGTTGGTAATAATAATCGCGTTGTTAGCCACGAGTTGGAGACTTTTCTGAGCGTAGACATAGGCTTCGTCGTCGTTACTAAGGTTCTGTTCCGAAAAATTCAAGCAAAGCGGCAGAACAGGCAGAAAAATTAATCCCCAACCGGCCAGATAAGCATAACGCCTTTTAAGGGAGGCCATATTCAGCAGCGTCTGGCCAAGATCATGCAAACCCCAGCCTATCCAGACTGCAAAAATCAACAATGCCGGCAAGAGATAAACGTAGGAGTCGGTTGTGTTGTAGCCAATAGAATAAACTGAGAAAAGTAAAAAGGTAAGCAAAGAGGCATAGGCCAGGGAACGATCGAGCCGAACCAGGCGCTGGAATCCCAGCAGGCCGACCGGCACGCCCCACCACATAAATCCCTGGGTCAACAAAGTTAGCTCTGAAATAAAGCGGGTCGGTATAAGCTCCCACGGCAAAGTAAAGAGAAATTTGCGATAGGGTTTGGCGCTGACCAACCACCAAAAATCTGACCAGGTCGAGGCTGTACCCCAGTTAACCGGTGGATCGGCGGCGGCGCGGAGCGGAATGATGAGGTAAACCGACAGGCCCAGGCCAAACGCCAGGCCGGCTGTCGCCATCAATCGCCAGGACCACTTAACTTTGAGCAGGAGCCACAGGGTCAGGGGGAAGATGAGGGCAATGGAGAGATGATTCCCCAGGCTCAACCCCATGAGGAGGAAGAGCAACGGTATCAACCAGGGCGTATTGCTCTTCCTAACGCTCAAGACGGCGAAGAACAACGAGGCGGCGAAAAGCATGTTGAGCGTGTAAACCTCGGTAATCACGGCCTGGGACCAAAGCAGGCTCGAATAGGCAAAGGTTAAAGAAGCTGAAAAAGCGCAGAGCCGGATCAGATTTTGATGCTTTAAGGGGCCGGGCCTGCCTGGAGCGGAGCGCCGGCTGGCTGCGGTCAGGGTTTCATCAATAATCAAAGCCAATAAACCAACTGTTAACGCGGCGCAACTCGCCGAAAGTAGGTTGAGACGGTAAGCAATATCGCCAAACGGCAGGTATTGGAAGAGTTCACCTAGTACAAGGTAGGTCGGAAAGCCGGGGGGGTGGGGCACGCCGTTTACGGCGATCGCCGCAGCAAAATCGCCGCTGTCAAAGCTCGAATTGCGCCAGGTTATGGTTGGCGGCAGGGTGAGCAGGTAAACCATAAAAGAGAATAGAACCGTAACCCCAAAAAGGATCAGACGGGATTTAGGGGCATCGGCCATGAGGTGTTTATGTTTTAGATAAGAGCAATAAGTTAGAAAATTCAACGGCATAATTTGACCCCTACTGGTTCAGAATGAGTGGCAGATAGGTAATACTGGTTCCTACCAGGACAGTACTGTTCACCAGGTTATCATTCGTATTTATCTCATTAAGGACAGGTTCAACCTTCGCGTACCAGGTGTAAGTACCCTTGATCCGGTTAGGCCACTTAACCTCGACAGTGGTAAAGCGGCCGCAGCCCGGAAGATTGGCCAGGGTCTGCGTGCTGCCGATCTGGTTTGAACCGGGAGCATTAGGATCGCCATTCCAAAAGCTTACCTTGACGTTACTCCCGGACGTATTACCGCTGTTGGCAAGATCCACCTTGAGGGTAAAGGTGACGGGAGTAGCCGTTTCAAGCACGGCGGGCGGTTCTGCTCTGGGATTCATAACCAACGGGTTGGGCCGGGGCTGTGAAGCTGCCGGTTTGGCCGGGTCCGTTACATAATTTTTCCAGGTTACCCCATATCCGCTGAGTGTTTTGGTCGTTGGATAAAACAGGGATCCGTTGTAAGCGGTATCGTTCAAACTATACCAGACCCAGCCTTGCACCAGCCGGTTCTCGTCGGCCGGGTAGCCAACCACCGCATCGGTGGCGGAGAGCAGGTAGTCAAATGAGCCGGTTAAATAACTTTTAACCTGGGTTGAGCTAATGCCATACTCTTGAGTATAAAGAACGCCATATTCGGTGATGAGCAACGGCTTGCTCCGCTCACCATGCGCCGCCATCCATGTTCGCATAGCCCGGACAAACCCTTGAAAGTAGGTGATGTTGTGGTGAGCGGCTATAATGGTTGAAAAATCGGCGACGCCGTATAAAAAACCGGCGGCGGGGTCGTAGTTATTAGCCGGGTCTGAATCGTTATTATCAAAGCCGGCCGGGATATCGGCTCCCCAATTATTTCTGATTTCGCGCAAGAGAAAGCCATGCATAATCCATAGATCAATATCCTGGCCCATCGAATAACCGTATTGATTTTGGTAGCTGTTCCAAACCCGTTCCAAATAGGCCAGGCGCAGCGGTGAGGCCAGGATAACCGAGCCGATAGCTATCCGGGCGGTTGGGTCGGCAGCTTTGATGACCTGACGGATTTCATGAAAGGCCGTGGCATAAAGCTCCGGGGTAATTTCATCCTGCCCTCCCCCATCCCAATCCCGCCGCTCGATTTCGTTGCCGATCCGCCAGATCGAACCGGGTGGGCTGCCGGCCACTCGCGCGCTGAGAGTCGTTAGGTCAGGCGATACCGTATAGGCGGGGGGTTGGGTATAAGCGCCGATACAGCGCGTGCCACACGTTTTTACCTGGTGCACGCGGACTGTCCGAATATATTCCACATTAGACGGAAGGCCAGGCGGCGGGGCGCTGCGCCAGTCCAGGTAGAGGCCCATCTTGAGCTGTCCCAGGTCGTACCCGATCACATCGCCGCTGACCCCGCCGATACCCAGGCGGCAGTTTGCAAAGTTGGCCGGCCCATCTGCCTGGACCGGGCTGGCCAGGATCGAGAGAGAGAAAAGGGCGGCCAGAATCAGATAAATTCGCTGTTTGGTAGGTAACATGGTTCTCTATCTTACGTGAAGAAAAGTGGAGATGTATTGCTGGTGGGCTTGACCCAGAGGGGTTAGTGCGCCTGTTTTGGGATCAATCAAGTTGCCGGTTGGATAACGGTTGTCGCTCAGACTGTACCAGGCCCAACGCTGGACCAAGCGATTATCGTCGGCGGGATAACCCAGCGTTTCATCGGCGGCGTTTAGCATAAACTCATAGGTACCGTACAAGAACTGTTGAACTCGTTCGGGACCGAAGCCGTAATCGGCGGGCATGAGAATACCGTATTCAGAGACAATCAACGGCTTATTGCGCTGGCCGTGCTCGGCTAACCACTGCCGAAAGTTAAAGATCTGGGCTTTAAATATTTCCAGGTCGTCGTGATCGGCGACCTCGAACAGGGTACCCTGGTCAACAGCCAGGCCAGGGGGAATATCCACGCCCCAACTGCCTCGCTCTTCCCGTAGGATGAAATTGTGAATGTTCCAGACATCCACCGGCATCACTTCGCCGTACTGAGCCTGGTAAGCCGCCCAGACCTGCTCCAGATATTGCAGGCGCAGGGGAGTTGGCTGGGTGACTCCGCCGATCGCTACCTGGCAGGTGGGATCGGCTTCCTTTAAGAGAGCGTAGAGTTGATGATACCATTCGGCGTACCGGGCCGGGGTCACATTATCCTGCCAGATGACATCCGGTTCATTGCCAATCAGCCAGGTGGCCCCCGGATTGGCCCGCGCCACCTGTTGGATGGTCGCCGCATCGGGCCGAAAACCCGTTTCCTGTAAGCGGATCATCTGCCAAAAGTCAATATTATCCGGTCTGGCTGGACTCTCGAAAGTTCGCCAGGCCAGGTACCAGCCCAAACCGAGCTGGCTGGCTACCTCCGTTTTAAGCGGCGGATAAGGTAGGCCAATACCAAATCGTTCCAGGGCGCTGGCCGGGAGCGATTGGGAAGACGTTGGAGGTTGTCGGGTTGGCCAATCGCTCGTAGCCGGTGTTGTGCTCATCGGCCGGGTAACGGCCGGGATGGGTGTGGCAGAGGTCGCCGGGCCTGGCGCGGATGACCGCGCTGGCGTAACTGCTGCCTCGACGGGCGCTGCCGGCTCCTTGTCTTTGTCTGGCCGCCTGACAACCCTTTGCTCTGAGGGCGCGGCCGTTGGCACCAAAGGCTCGGCCTGCCACAAGGGGGTTGGCTTTGTTGTACTGATTGGAAGGGGTGACGAAACAGCCGGACGAGCTGCCGGGAAAGCGACGGTTTGCTGCCAGCTCGTGGCGCCTATCCAGGCAGTAAAGGCGGTTCCGGTCAATATCAGGCTCACTCCGAGCGTTTTTCTGAGTTTCATGAGCGGCGAACCAAAAACAGTCCGAGCAGGACCAGGGCCAAGCCTCCCATCAGGCTGAAAAGCCCGAGGGGTAAACCCACTTCCCCAAGCGGCGGCCGGGTCTGGAGCGAAGGTAGCGGGGTTGGCGCAAGCGCAGCCACGCTGTTAAGAGACTGAGACCTTTGCTCAGTTTTTGCCGAAACAGTGACCAGGGCACTCACCTGGTCATCCTCGCGGCTCAGACCATTACCTGGCGTCGAGTCGGGGTCGAACTGGTCGGCGGCAATGATTTCAGTGATATTCGTGAACGCGCCGGTCCCGGTAACTGTGACCCTGAGGCTGAGACTCACAGTTTGGCCCGCCGTAATTCCGGCGATAGACCATAATCCTCGGTCACGGTTAAAGTTACCATGACTGGACGTAACGGTGTTCAGGGATAGCTCGGCCGGGAGGGAATTGCTAACGGCGATGTGGGTAGCGTTATCTGGACCCCTGTTACTAAGCTCGACGATAAAAGTGAGAGTCTCCCCTACATCTGCCACGGCCTTATCTGCACGCAGGCTTAAATTTAGATCGGCCTGCTGGGGGACAACCGGGAGTTCCTCCTCGTCTTCTCGTTCAGCAGGCTGCACAGACGGCAGAGTTTGAGCATTGTCTCCGCTATTGCCCTGTTCGGTGGAAGGGCTGGGCAGCAAGGCTTCATCGTTTTTCGCCCCATCTTCCGGTAGAGGAGGTTGAAGCGATGAATTGGTTTCGTCTTCCATGACGTCGCCACTCTGTTCAGGGAGTTCGGTTGGCGCTGAAACATCATCACCCGGGTCACGGTCGTCATTTTTGTCAGCAGCCGGTGTTGGTTCTGCGCGGACAGGGGTTGGCGTGGGTGGTCTTGGGGGAATCGTTTGTGAGTACGGGCTTTGCTCAGGGGCCGCCCAGCTAAGCTCCTGGCCCTGGCCCAAAAATATTGCCACAGCCAATAGAGCTATACCCCCCGATAAAAAGATACTTCGTCGCTTGAAGTAGATGAAGAGATAAGATAACATAAGGTTTCCTCTAAGGTAAGCTGTACGAAAGCAGAATTTCGTGATCGGTACTCAAGCTAAGTTCATAGGTGACAGTCTTCCCCTGCTGCTCAAGCGGCTGCGGCTGGCTGCTCCGGAGTGCTGCTCCTCCGGGTAAGACAAGGATGATTTGTGCCGGTGACTGGAGGGTTCCGGGCTGCTTTTGGAGATACAAACGATACTCCCAGTGGTCGCCTGCCCGTTGGGCAGTGCCGGCCGGCAGCGTATAAACATAATCGAGCGATAAGGTTTTTTCAGGCGCTAGCAGAAACAGTTGGCCCCAACTCAGCTTATCTGAGTCAAGTCGAGCTATGTCAATTTCTCCGGTAGTTGCTTGTCCCCGCAAAAGATAATGCCCGGCCACGATATTTTGAGGCCCGCTGATTAGCTGCGCCTCATCGGGCACAATCACGCGGAGGTAATCCCAGTAACATCGCTCCATATTCTGCTCATACACCGGGTCATAACGAATTTTCCTCGAGCAGCTATCGGCGCGATTTTTCGCCTGGTGTTGGTAAAAGAGGGTAAGGTGGGCTTGAGCGCTGCCGTCTGCGGTCAGGGTGATTTGATAATTTAACTGCCGTTCCACCATCGCGCTGGCCTTGTTGAACCCAATATTAGCATCAACCACCATAAGATAGTCCCCCTGGTGAGGAGCCAGCTCCCCATCCCAGTTTTGCCCGGCCAAATAATCGGCCCCGCTGGGGTCTTCCAGATAGATCAGCAGATGTTTTTCAGCCAAAGCCTGCCGCAACGATTGGGCTAAAAGCAGGAAGTCAACCGAGCCAAAATCAACCTTAACTTTCTGCTGGATCGTTTCGGCCAGGGCCAACATAAAGGATTTGCGCTGCGACCACCATGCCTGGTTCAGTTTCTGTCCTTCCGCCGGCGCCCAGTGCTGGCGCATGAGCTGAATGACGTTATCACTGGTTACCTGCTCGCCTTCAACGACAACCGGTTCAAAAGCACGCAGCAGATGAGGAAGCGCCTGCTGATCCAGGGCAATTACGCCTTTGGCCGAAATACCTTGCCCCAGTTGGTATAACTCTATGGCGGTGCGGGCCGTGGTGGGGAAATCGGGCGACCAGCTTGCATCTCGAAGCACCCAATAATCAGCCGCCATATACTGATAGAGCGGCTCCGGCGGATAGGGATAAGCCTCTGAAAGCTGATCCACCGCGTAGCTATCCTGCACGCTGAATTCGGTAATTTCTCCGCGATGGAAAGTAATGTGCCCGGCCGCAGTGATATATCCTCCCGCTGGCCGTAGTTCATCCGAATTTTGCATGAGGATGAGGTAGGTTTGGGGAGACTCTTGCCCCAAGAGGGCCGGTAATCTCTGGGCCAGCCGTAGATTGGAAATCATCTGCGATAAGTACTGATTGAATTGTGCCGCCGGCCGGCTGATCTGGGGTGAGAGGCGCTCCAGGCCAAGCCCTTCAAGAGCGGCCTGGCAGGTCTGTAGCTGCCTCTCGATTTGGGCCAAATCAGGGCTAACCTCGACCAGATTAGCGACCAATTGGGGCAGCGGATCGGCTTTTATCTCCTGATAGACAGCATAAACATGGACAGCTTTGACCCCCAACCAGATTACGGCTAAAGCAACAAGAAGCAAGCCCAGGTAGATGAGGACCTGACCCAGGTAAAAACCGATCTGCCGTCGCAGCCAGCTTGGGGAGACAGTTTCGCCATTAGAATGATAACCAATCATTTTCATAAGATTTCAATTATCGCCGTAAAATCAGATGTAGATTCCCCAGAATAAATCCCCCATCCAAACTCCAGGCGCGGAGGAACAGCAACACCGGGGTCACGGGTAATACACTGGCGTCGCGGTGTTGAATTTTGGCGCAGAAAGGAAGACCGCTCAACAGGAGCAGAAGCCAGGTGAGGCCGCCGGCGCTCAGAATTCCCCTCGCTCCAGTGGCTCCCCCCAGCAAGAGCAGGACGCCGCCGGCTGCCGCTAACCCCATTTGAGCCTTTAACGTCTGGGGGGTGTGGGAATCACGGAAGAGTTTGGCCGGGTAGCGGCGGGTCACCCGCGCTTTCCAGTAGCCAATCCAGAATTTACGCTGTACGTATTCGGCCAGCGTGCGGTCGTGCTGGTGATAAACAATCGCTCCGGGCGCAAACACCAGGCGGTATCCCTGCCCGGCCAGGCGGAAGGAAAATTCCTGGTCTTCCACCGAAGCGGTCGGAAAGCTGGAGTCAAATCCACCAGCGGCCAGAAATAAATCACGCCGATAGGCGGCGGCGTAGGTATCTACAAAGTCAATCCGGGACTGGCCCATCATGCGGTCGTAGCGATCTTGATATTCTTGCTGTACAAAGCGGGCGACCAGTTCCGATTGGCGGGTACGATATTCGCCCTTGACTCCGGCTACCGTGGGATCGGCAAACGGGGCGACCATTTGCTCCACCCAGTCAGGGGCAGGGACACAATCGGCGTCGGTAAAGAGGAGGATGTCGCCCTGGGCCGCTTGCGCGCCGTGATTGCGGGCTGCCGCCGGTCCCGCATTTTTCTGCGACAGGACCGTTACTCCCGCTCGGGCGGCTATGACCGCGGTATCGTCCGTCGAGCCGTCATCCACGACAATCACTTCGTTGGGGGGGCAGGTCTGATGTTGCAGCGCGCGGAGGCAAGCGGGCAGGGTCTGGCGTCCGTTATAGACGGGAACGATGACAGAGATAGACCGGGTCATCATCGGTGAGACCTATTCATCAGCGGCAAAGTTAGCCCTCGTTGGCCCAACAAATTGAATAGCGGAACAAGGTGGAAGCACAAAGCTGCGCTGCCGAGAATAATCAAAGGGGCGACCACGACCACGTTTAAGACCAGCCCAAAGGCAAACGCTTCTGCTTGAGTCACCCCAAACTGGCCGAGAACGACCACGGCAATTCCGTGCATCACCCCGATTAAGGCTGGCGGGGAGGGAGCGATATTGCTCACACTGACGGCTAGCATTAAAACGACTGCCGCTGCTGGCGGCAATGCCAGGCCAAATGCGGCCAACAGCGCCAGCATCGTGAGCCAGGACAGCAGCCAGGAGGCAAGCGTCCAGGCGGCCACCGTGATCAGAGAACGCCACCGGAACAAAGCGCCCAGCGTTTCCAGGGCCAGTTGGCTGGCGCTGAGTACCTGCCGCGACCACCGTTCTGGCCAGAGCCGTTTTGGGGCGAGCAGGTACCCCAGGTATGATCCGATCCTTTTTCGTCGCCACCCGATGAGTATAAGTCCGGCACCGAGGACCAAACCGATCCAAAAAACGTTGGCGGCAGACGCCTGTAACCAGGTTGGGGCCAGCGCCAAAGATGCCAGGGAGACGGTAATGATGGCGGTGGCGACCAAATCCAGGAACTTCTCGATAACAAGGGTGGTCAAGGTAACGGGCGTCCGGCAGCCGTACTGCTTCATCAAGCCAATACGAGTCAGCTCTCCCAGCCGGACGGGAATCAATAGGTTAACCATCTGGGCCGTTACCAGCACCGAAAACAGGCGCGGGAAAGGTGTCCGCGACTCGGCCAGGCTGTATAAAGCTCCCCAACGCGCCGCTTTCATCAGAGTGACGGCAATGACACCCATGCTGGAGAGAGCAATCCAGGCCGGGGAGACCTGAGCGAGATTTTGCTGAACTACCGGCCAGTCGAGACCGCGCCAGGTCCACCACAAACTGCCCCCCCCAACAAATACTCCCAGAGCCAGGCGAATTAAAAGGCGGGGATAGCTGGTCCCCGCAGACGATTGGGTAAAGTACGCTGCCCCTGCCGATCTTTTTCTCAATAAGCCCCCTGGCCCTGAATAACAGCCTGAACGGTTTTCCACAAGATATGCAAATCCAACCACAGTGAATAATGGCGAATATAAAAGAGATCATCCTCGGCCCGCTGCTGGGGAGTGATCCGTTCCATACGACCGTTTACCTGCCACCAACCGGTCATACCCTGGGGCACGGCAAAACGTTTTCGCTGCCATGGTTCATACGCTTCAACCAGCCAGGGCAGTTCAGGACGAGGCCCGACCAGGCTCATCTCACCCTTGATGACATTAATGAGCTGGGGCAGCTCGTCCAGGCTGGTCCGGCGTAACCAGCGCCCCACCCGGGTAACCCGGCTGTCATGGGGTGTCTTGACGAAGAAAGGATAACCCTCGGCCGTCACTTGCCGGAATTTGGTTTCGACCTTTTCCGCGCCTTCCACCATAGAGCGAAACTTAACCATCCAAAACAGCCGTCCCTTTTCACCCACCCGCTTCTGCCGAAAGAAAGTCGGGCCAGGCGAGTCGAGTTTAATCAACAAGGCAATGCCCGCCATCAACGGTGAGAGTGCTATCAATAGCAGCGTACTCACAACCAGGTCGAAAAGGCGTTTGATGAGTCGTGCAGGTCCTTTAATGATTGGCTCACGTAAGCCGATGATAGGGATACCTTCAAATTCTTCGACCGAGGCGCGGATGAAAACAAGGTCAAAAACATCGGGGACCAGCCGCAGATTGACCGGCATCATCTGCAAGGCCATGACCACAGAACGCAGGTTCGCCTGCTGCGATGGGGAGAGGGTAAAAATGATCTCCTGGGGTTGATAAGTTTCAACCAACCGCGGCAGTTCCGGCAAAGTGCCCAGTAGAGGATAGTCCAACTGATGGCAGTTTGGGTCGCCGGTTTCGCCGGCGACAAAGCCGATCAGGCTTAAACGCGTGACCGGGTGTTTGGAAATGATGCGGGCCAATTCCTGTCCTAAGAGACCGGTCCCAACAATGAGGACACGGCGCTGATCCACGCCGTAGAGAGACTGGGCCAGGCTCGGAAAGCGCTGTACGGCCCAACGCCAGCCGCTGAGCAGGAGGAGGTCGAGGATGAAGAAATAGAGGAAGAGAAAGCGGGACAATTCACGAAAGAGCAGGTAAGCCACCCCGGCAAAAATAAGACTGGCCCCAAGAATCGCACCCCAAATCGCCGGCAGGTCTGTGGCATAGCGCAGGCTGCGAGCCGGATCATAAACCTTGAGCGCGGCAAAAACTGCTATCCAGATACCTGGCACCAGTAGATAAAGCCAGGGGCTGAAGCGGAGCGGTTCGTCCAGGTAAACGCCCCAGGGGCTTATCTCCCGCAGCAACTTGGCCGCCTGCAAAGCCAGCAGGGTCAGGCTGAGATCAATGGACATCAAGAGGAGGTCGGTTAAGAGATGCCGTTTGAACATGTCATGTCTTTAATGGGTTTTATGCGACCTGTTTCGCCAGGCCGCGATACCCGCCCCTAAGGCTAAGGCCAGCAGCGTGACCCAACCGATTTTGAGCCAGGGTGACTCGACGCTCAGGGCAAGACCGAGAGCCAACAGCAGCAAAGCCGCTGAGCTGGCCAAACGATACGCTGGCTCGTTCAGACCTTGACCTAACGATTTGCCTGCACGTTCTGTTTGCCAGTGGGTCCAACTGAAGGCGGTCAACAGCAGGGCCAGGCCCAGCATCCAGATCGTATGATAAAAAACAAGGAGCCAATCTATCATGAAGGTAGACGATCCTCAGCAGCAAGTTTATAGGTCGCCATCACCAGCCCTAACAGCCACCAAAAGACAAACCCGGGTTTGGCGCCCAGCGCGACGGCATCGGTTAAGCCGTAGATGAAGTGGGCTGCCAAGCTACCCGTCAAACCCAGGGCCACGGCCTGGTAAAAGGGGTGCTGAGATTTCTTAATTACCCGGAACAGTAAAAATCCGGCGCCTAACCAGAGGGCCAGATAAGCGATCATGCCGGGGATGCCCAGGTCCAGGCCAGCCTGCAAGAAGTGATTATGGGCATGGGCAATATCTCGCATCAGATGGACTGAGACGGCCGGGTAAAGGATCGGCATGACCCGTCGAAAGTTGTTCATGCCCATCCCCAGGGGAAAATCGTTTAACCCTTGCACAGCCCGTGACCAAACTTCAAATCTGCCGGTCAGGCTGATAGTTCCGGCAACCTCCGTATCCAGGCCGGCTCCCACTATATCGCCCATGCTGCCGAGGAAAAATAACCAGGCGAGGACCATCGTCCCGACAATGGCTAACACCTTACCCCACTGGGTCCGGATGGCGAAAAGAGCGAATAAACCCACGATTAGACCACCCAGCGCTCCCCGGCTTTGGGTTAACAAGAGCACGCCACCCGTCACCAGCAGTGACATGCCTACAAACATCAGTCCGAGCATACCCTTGATTCGCCCCTTACTTCCGTCGGTTGCGGCGAGTGGAGCAGCCAACCCTTTGGTTGCACGGGATAAAAGCCGGTTCAGCCAGTAACTCCCCCACATTAGCTGGAGGGGAATAAAGAAAATTAGAACACCTCCGACTTGATTCGGACTAAAACCATCTTCCGCATTTCGCACCCGCCGTAAAACCTCAGGCAACTGGTCTAAAACCGATTGGATAAAGGGGAATTTATCTGGCCATCTCGTTCCCAGAACCGACATCACGGCAATGCCCATTCCGCTTAGAATAAAGCATGTGAGCACCGTTTGCAGGGCAGACTCTTTATCAGCCCAATCAACCACGGCGTAGAAAAGAACAATTCCCAGGAGCAGGCCGGCAATCTTGCCGATACTGAAACCCAGCTCAAAGGTTATCCCCATGCTGAGCAGGACCATGACCAGGATAACCAGGATCGGCCAATCTAGGGGGGTGCGGGGGATGAAGCGGCTGGTTAAAGCCCAGCGTAAAAGCCAAAGCCCCGGCAGGATCAACAAGGCTAACAGTCCATAGCCCCGGGGGAACAGTAAAAAGGGTGCGGCTAAGAGCAAGAGACCGACAAGGATATCTCTGTAGTAGGCAGCAACGCCTCGTTTTTCTGTTAACAATAAAGGCTGATTTAAAGTTGAAGGAGTCGGAAGCTGCGATTTTGTGAGTGCCATCTACTTTTTTTCCGAACTTGAGTCAGGACAGTCGCCATGCTGGGTGATGTACTCCAGGGTTTGGCGTACCTTGTTGCTTTGATCGCCCAGCTTGATGGCTTGCTCATAGACAAGGCGAGCCTCGGCAGGATGGCCCAATTGGCACTGCGCCTCCCCCATTAATGCGTAAGGCCCGGGCTTCGCCGGGTCTGCACGGATGGCCCGGTCATAGGCTTCTGCGGCTTCAGTCCACCGGCCCAGGCCGGCATACGATTGCCCCAGCAAGCTCAACACCCACTGCGGACCCGTTTCACTCCTCTGAAGGGCCTGCTGCAAGGAGGCAATCGCTTCTTCAAACCGTTTCTCTCTGAACAGGATGCTGCCGGTGAGCGCATAACCGCTTGGTTTTTCAGGGGCGATCGTGATAATTTCCCGGGATAGGGCGAGAGCCTGTTCTGAATTACCTTGTTTTAACCATAGATCAGCCATCACCTGACGGGCTGATAAATTGGTTGGATCAAATGCCATTACGGCTTCAAGGGCTTCTAAAGCCTGGGTGGGTTGTTCAGGCTTTAACTCCTGGGCCAGAGTAATTAATCGCTCGCTGTCCCTGGCGATTGCCCACTGGGCAATCGCGGCTGGTGTTTTCCCCTGACGGAGGTAGGTTTCGCCCAGGAAGTAACGCGCAATTTCGTCGCCAGGCGCGGCAGTTAACCGGCGCAGGAGGTGCTGCTCGGCCTCACCCAGGCGATTTGCAGCCAGGGCTACCCGGCCCAGGACGCGGTCTGTATCAACTTGATCCCCTGCCTGCTGCAACTGCCAGGCCGCAGCTTGGAAGGCTTCAACCTGGGCGGCGGTCAATTCAGCAGAGCGCTCTTCGACCGGCACAGCTTCAGAAGCGTAAGTTGCTCCAAGAAAGGTGCGTAGCCCAACCTGGCGCTGTACCAGGCTAACCAGAGGCGCCTGTCCCATGAACAGCAGCAAGGCCAGGCCGGGCAATAACCAGCAAAGCGACGACTTCGTTGCTCCGCCCGCGTGATGAAAAAGTTTAACCATGAGGCGTTGATTACTTGCTAAAAGGCAACCATTGCCACCGCCGCGAAGGTTTGTTGGCGGGCTGGACCGGCAGGTTCGGCGACCGGCCGTTCTTGTAGGACTTGGGCGAGTAGTAGGAATGATAGTAATAGTAGCCCTGGCTCTTACGCCGCGACACTTGATTGAGAATACCGCCCAATAATCTGGCCCCAGCCTGGTTCAGATTCATGACTGCCTGGTTGACCAGGCCCAGGCGGGTCTGGCTGGCTTTAACCACCAGTACCACTCCATCCACTTTGGTAGACAGGACGGCTGTATCGGTCACTACCGTTGCCGGGGGACTGTCCAGGATCACGACGTCAGCCAATTCATTGAGGTCGGCCAGTACCTGGACCATCCGCTGGGAACCCAGCAATTCGGCCGGGTTAGGTGGTAAAGCCCCGCTGGTGAGGAGCGACAAGTTTTCCACCCCGGTTTTGCGCAAAAAGTTGCCGGCTTCAGCCGCCGGAGTGCACAGTAGTTCGGTCAGCCCGCCCAGGAGCATCAAATTTGGAGAAACCTGGAACATCTGATGTTGCACCGGCCGCCTTAAATCGGCGTCTACCAAAATTGTCTTCAGAC
Source organism: Anaerolineae bacterium (assembly GCA_023382535.1). Next base: position 72,541 of record JAHDWA010000002.1, read on the forward strand.
CGGCCTGGGCCAGAACCACGCTCAGGTTAGCGGCAGTGACGCTTTTGCCCTCGCCCGGTACTGCGCTGGTCACCAATAGGGTTGAGGTGGGCCGATCAACCGACATAAATTGGATGTTGCTGCGAATGATGCGATAGGCCTCCGTGGCCGGTGAAAAGGGATCTTTGGTGGTAATCAACCGGTCGTGATAGTTTTTACCTTCGATCTGGCTAATCGTCCCCAGGGTGGTCAGGCCCAAGACCTGGTTGAGATCAGAGGTAGACTTGAGTGAGTCATCCAGATGTTCGACGAGAAAGACAACGCCCAGGGCCAACATCAAGCCTACCACCCCGGCCAGCACCGTATTCAAAAGTACGCGCGGCCGGACCGGTTCTAGCATGGCCTGGGCCGGCTCAACGACCGCCAGGTAGTTGGGTGACTTGTCGCCTTCGACAAAGATGAGCAACTGGGTATAGTTATTTTCCCAATCAGCGATCAATTTTTCCAGCTCATTGATTTCGGCCTGCAGCTCCTGCACCTTCTCGGCGGAGAGGGAGCCGGTCATGGCAGTTTCCAGTTCGGCCAGCCGGTCCTGTCCTGCCTCGATTTTGGCCTGCAGGCTTTCCAGGCGCTGGCGGCCAAAGCGCTGGTTTTCCTCTTTTTCCTGGTTTTGCATGGCCGTAGGGCTGCGCAGAATCAACTGGTTAGCCACCTCGTCGGCGGTAAGCCGGGCTTCTTCCGGTGAGGGAGCTTCGACCGCTATTTCCAATAATTGAGTGTCTCGGATTGGCCGCACGGTCACCCGCTCCTGCAATTCCTGCCAGGTGTCGCTGAGGCTTAAGCTCTCGACCACCGCTTGCAGTACAGGCTGAAGCTGGGCCAGCTTGGCGTAGGTTTGAGCCAGGCGCTCGCTGGTCAAAATATCCGAACTGGTCAATTCAGTCGCCTGGATGGATTGGCCGACAATGATCTTGGCTGTGGCCTGATACACCCGCGGCTGCCGTTCGCTGACCAGGTAGCCGGTGGCGGCAGCCACTACCGTGGCCAGGATCATCAACCACCACCATTTTAAGCCGATAGTAATATATTGACGCAGGTTAAGTGAGTCGTTCATGAAGTATCTCCAGTGAGAAGAGTAGTCAGTAATCAGTAATCAGTGGTCAGTGAACAGTTGAACTGATGACCGCTCACTGTTCGCTGATTACTTTTTAGATGGTTTCTTAAGGATTGGCGCCGGCTTCTTCGACAGGCTTGGTGAAACGCCAATCGGGCTGCCGCAGCAATGAGGGAGACGGGTCCTGATACTTGATCCATACCGGGTTCCAGTCGTTGTAAGGGTTAGGCGCCATTAACAGGCGTTGATCGCTCCCGTCCGCGTTCATAATCCAGATTTGGCGCTGGCCGGTACGGTTAGACCAGAAGATGATCTGCCCGCCATCCGCTGACCAGGAGGGGTGCCCGTTGACCTCGGGGATGAACGTATCTTTCCCGATTTCGCGCGCGTTGTAGGCTTCATTGGTTTCGGTTAACCGCACCAGGTTGCTGCCATCGCGGTTGACGACCCAAATCTCGTCATCGCCGCTGTCGTTGGAAACCAGGGCAATCCGCTCTTCGACCGGCGACCAGACCGGGTCCCAGGCGTTGCCCGAGCCAAAGAAGGTGACCTGGGTCTCGACATTATATTCAAAGTCATAGCTGTGAATGGCGAATTCTTTGGTTGGGTAGCCATTGACATTCGTCCAGAGCAGTTTTTGATTGTAGGTCTCATAGCGTTTATCAGCCGACCAGGCATCACGCAGGGCTGCCGACTGGTAAGGCCAGAGGTCAGTCAGTCGTTGAACCTCACCCGTTTGAGGATCATATACGTAAGGTTGGGGGATAACTGTTGGCGTTACCTTGAGTCTATCGGCGCGCAGCCGCTCTTCTTCGGTCGCTCCTTCTCGGTCCGACAGGAACACAATCCGGCCGACCAGGGTCGCCGGGATGGGCTGAAACGTCGGCGAGGGCGTGGGTGTGGTGGTGGGCAGGATGGTCGGGACCATCATTACCGGCGTGGGCGTGGCAGTTTGGACGTTGCCCGGCGTTGGCGTAGGTGTGCCGGTGGTCATGGCTATGGCCCAAAAGTAAGTAGCTGTAGCCGTGTTCTCCGGCGTCGGCGTGCTTACGACGACCACCGGCGTAACCCAGTTCTCCGGGAAGGGCGTGGCCGTCCCGTTGGCTATGGCCGCGGCGGTGGCCGCTCTCGCCTGGGCGGCCGCCGTTTCCAGCAGCAGCGGCGTAGGCGTGCTGGTAATGATGACGTAGGTGGGCGTAGCTGTCGCCGTGGCCAGGTTGGGCGGCTCCCCGGTGGTCAGGGCGATGGCCGTAGCCATTTTAGCCATCGTTTGAGCCGTCGCCTGGTTTTCGGCGGTGGGGGTCGGCGTGACTACAACCGGCGTAACCCAATGGGGCGGCAGGGGCGTGGCTGTGCCGACGCGTTCGGCTTCCGCCGTCATGCGCAGGGAGTTAGCGACCGCGGTTTCAATACGCTCCGGGGTAGGGGTGCTGGTGATGACCACGTAATACGGCGGAGGCGTTTCCTCCGGGGCAGGCCCCAGGCTCAGGAAGAGTTGGGGGACTGCATTCTTGCCCTTGCTGGCCGGACCGTAGCCCGAATCCCAGGCAAACAGGTTATCATCGCCCGTGGCCGGCCCGTCCAGCCGAAAGGAAACCAGCCGGCCAAACCGGTCGCTGCCTTCCAGCACGCGGCGTTCTAACAACTCAAGCTGTTTTGGCGAAAATTCAAACAGGTTAACCTGGCCCTCGTCCAACTCCTCCGGGGTAAGGGCCGCTTCAAAGGTGCTCCAGATGGCGGCCTGATGGATTTGCTCAAAATTATGGTCCCGCCAGCGCAGGTCAATCTCAGGACCGAGCATCTGCAAGCGCCACTCGCCAATAGTCAGCGCCTGGTCTGCCCGCAGCCCGGTCAGGCGCAGGCTGGCTGCGTTGATTTTAGTTCCACGCGGAATACGGCTCAGGTCGAATTGGAGCGCCCCATGATAAACCTGGCCATTCAGTACACCGACGTAGAGAAATGAGTCGCCAAAATGATTTTGAGGATCATAGTCGGTGAAGATTGTCTCGTCGCCGCTGACGACCCAGCCCGCGTCTCGCGCCGCCGGGGTTAAGATCAGGATGCGTCCACCCGATACAGGGGTCGGCGTGGCGGTAGCTTCGGCGAAGCTCAGGACCTCCCCCTCGGCCGCCGCCGACGTTGGCGTAACCGAGGGCGTAGCCGACGGGGTGGGGTCGAGCGGGACAACAAAGCGGGCCTTTTCAGGAGCTGTCACTTCTTCAGCCGAGGCCAAAAAGATATTCTGACCATAGCCAACCAGCAGGAGCACTCCCAGGGTGACAAAAACAGCCCAGATGATTAACCGCCAGTTAACTCCTGGCCGCTGCGGGTAGACCGGGAAAGGTAGGTCGGCAGGGATGGATCTTAAGTCGGGTACAACGGACGAGCCGTTGGCCGGTGGCAGCGGGCCATAGGGGGCCAGGGTTGGCAGATAAGCCTGATCGTGTTTGCCGCTATGCTCTACCTGGGGAGCGCTGGCTTCGCTTGGAGTCGGGGCCGGGCCTTCCAGGTAGCAAGTCCATGATTGATTTTCCATAGTTTGTTAACTCTTTGTCTTTCCTCTGGATAGGATCTGCAAATTACAGTGGTGGTGCGGAGAATGTGAACCAACTCAGCCAATGCCATTGGCTGGAGCGGTGACCGGGCTTAAGAAGGCTCGAGTGGCGTTCTTCAAGCGGTCTCCATATTGGCGATGATAGTACTGCCGGTACTCACCCTGCTTGATTTTGCGCCACCACCACTCATTTTCCACATACCACTGTACTGTTTTTTCAATGGCTTGATTGGGCGTATGGCGAGGGCGCCAGCCCAGGGCAACAACTTTGGAACAGTCCAAACTGTAGCGCCGATCCTGGCCAGGCCGATCCTGAACGAAGTGGATCAGGTGGTGTGGTCTTTCGAGTAAATCACAGATTTTTATGGCCAGGTCAATTGCCGCCATTTCCCGGCCCGCGCCCAGGTTATAAACTTCTCCCGGTCTGCCTCGATGAAAGATTAAATCAATGCCTTCACAATGGTCCCGCACATACTGGTAATCCCGTACATACATACCATCCCCATAAACAGGAAGAGGTAAATTATCCAGGGCATTGGTGGTAAATAACGGCACTACCTTTTCCACATGCTGATAGGGGCCAATATTGTTGCTCCCCCGGCTAATTGTGACCGGTAAATCAAAGCTGGTGTGATAGGCCAGAGCCATCACATCACCACCGGCCTTACTGGCCGAATAGGGGCTGCGGCAATCAATCGGGTTCGTTTCTTTAAAGCTTCCCTGAAGGATTTGGCCGTAAACCTCGTCGGTAGAAACCTGGTGGTAACGTTGAAGCTGATACTTTTTGGCCTGTTCCAGCAAAACGTAAGTGCCGTAAACATTGGTCTGGGCAAAGTTGCCCGGCGTCATCAAGGAGCGGTCAACATGGGTTTCTGCTGCAAAGTTAACGATGCCATCAATTTCATACTGTTCAATCGCCCGCGCCACAGCGTCAGCATCGCAGATGTCGCCGCGAACAAAACGATAGTGTTCGCCGTATTTCTCGGCCAGGCCGCGCAAGTTATCCAGGTTGCCGGCATAGGTTAACTTATCGTAGACCACTATCCGGTAATCCGGATGGGCTTCCAGCATATGATGCACGAAGTTAGATCCAATAAATCCCGCACTCCCTGTGACCAGCACATTCTTGAATTTGAGAGGGAGCCGGGGGAGAGTTTCAGCCTGCCGCATCAGGTAATGATTCTCATCAACCAGCTTAAAGAGTTCGGTTACGGACGAGGCAGTTTTAACAGAGAGATAAGAGGAGCGACACCACTCCTCGATATTTTTGCCGTGTTCGCTCGAGGCGTGGGAGTTCGTCAGGATCACCTCATTGACATCGTACTGCTGGACGAATTGCTGTATCCGTTCGTAGCCGCCCAGGATAGGCACATCGTGAACGCGCATGTGGTGCATGGCTGCGTTTTCATCCAGGAAACCGACGATTTCAACTCCCAATTCCGGGTGCTGCTTAACGTGACGGACAAGGCCCTCGCCGATATCGTTGGCGCCAACCACTAAGGTGTTGATTCGATCTCCTACAAACTCGACCGGCCTGGATTTCCTTTTTAGCAACCAGTAGTTCCAATAGATGCGCAGCCAGAAGCGGCTTGGACCTAACAAAAAGGTATTCAGCAGGCCATCCAGCACGAAGATGGAGAAGGAGTTTCCGTAGGACCAGCCCCATGCCGGCAAAAGCAAAAAATTAACGAGGTAAATGCAAACCAGGCTGGTCAGACTGGCCAGCATAATTCGCATTGCTTCGGCCAGGCTGGCGTAGCGCCACAGGCGGTCATACAGGCCAAAAAATAAATATACCGGCAGGCGAACCAGGAGGGAGACCCAGAGTAAGCTCTGATAGGCATAAAAGCTATAGAACATCTCCGCAGTTACCTCAAATCGGATCAGTCCGGCCAGCAAAAAGGATAGAAAAATGACTCCAGTATCAATAACAATTAAAGTTCTTCGGCGAGTGATGGTACTTTTGATCATGATCTAGCTCCTGGTTACTATTTGACTGGATGTTAACTGGCCGGCGTAACAGTGGATCGACTCCATTGCCCGGCATATCCCCTCCAGCATTTCCTGGTTCATCTCCGAGTAGAAAGGCAAACACAACACCCTATTTGCCACCATTTCAGTCACCGGCAGCCGGCCTTGATACTTGGCCCGCTCTGGGGCGTAAGCCTGGTGCTGGTGCAAAGGCGGATAAAAGTACTTGCGGGTAAAAATGTTCTCGGCCGCCAAGGCCGCATGCACTTCGTCTCGATTGAGGCCAAATTCAGCTTCGTCAACCAAAACGGCGAAATTCTGATAATTCGTCTGCACGTCGGGTTGAATTTGCTGAAACCGTAAGCCCGGTATCCGGGACAAACGTTCAACCAGGAGGTCAGCATAACGGCAGCGGTTTTCTATCCAGCGATCGATCTGTTTCAGATTCTCCAGGCCCAGGACGGCGTTGAACTCCTGCATTTTGGCATTCATCCCGCAGAAGAGCGTGTCTTCCGTACCGGGGTCGCCAAATTTCCGGGCCAGGGCCACATACTCGGCCAGGTGAGGATGGGTTGTAGTTACGCCGCCGCCTTCGCCTGTCGGGAAGATTTTGGTGGCATGGAAGCTGAATATTTCGGCATCACCAAAAGCTCCGATCTTGCGGCCTCGATAACCGGACCCAAAGGCATGGGCGGCATCAAACAGCAGGGCCAACTCGTACCGCTCGGCTACTGCCTGTAACCCCGCAATATCGCAGGGGTGGCCGTAGACATGCACTCCCAGAATAGCCGCGGTGCGGGGGGTAACAGCCGCTTCGACGGCCTGCGGGTCGAGAGTAAAAGTCTCCGGGTTGATGTCGGCAAACACCGGCTCCAGCCCGGCCCAACGGACCGCGTGAGCCGTGGCCGAAAAGGTAAAGCTGGGAATGATCACTTCGCCCGACAGCTTCAACCCGGCCAGGGCCAGGATCAGCCCCAGCGTCCCGTTGGCTACGGCTACACAGTGAGGCACATCCATGTACCGGCTCAACTCTTTTTCCAGGGCAGGGACGTTTTTCGAAAGGTTCGTCAACTGGCCTGTGCGTAACATTTCGCTAACCTGCGGCGCTATGCTGACCAGGGTTGGAAAGAGGGGACGGACGATGCCCAAGGGTTCAGTAAAGAGCGGCTCAGCGCCTAAAAGAGCCGGTTTTCGGCTGACTTTCTCCAGAATAATCATGGTTAAATGCCTATCATAAGAGGTAAAGGTTCAATAACTTTTAAGTGGGCCGGAACGCCGATGGCCGTGGCCTTAGCCGGGACATCCCGGGTAACTACAGCGCCCGCCCCAACGATAGCCCAATCGCCGACGGAATTACGCGGAATGATGGCCGCGCCGATTCCGACCAGGGCGCCCTGCCCGATGGTCACGTGTCCACCTAAATGCGCACCCGGCGCAATGTGGGCGTAATCTCCCAGGCAATTGTGATGGTCTACAGTACAAGCGGTGTTTAGAATGACTCCCCGACCCACCCTGGTACCGGTACTGACGATGGCCCCGGCGCAGATCATCGTGCCAGGGCAAATCTCCACCTCCGCACCAATGATGGCCGTCGGGTGAATTGCAGTAACCAACTGTTCTCCTGCCTCGGCCAGCTTTCTGCATATTTTTTGCCGGATTACGTTGTCGCCAATGGCAACGATCACCGCGTCGTGCTCGACGCCAGAGAGACTGGCCACCGGGCCTAGCACCGGTAGACCCAAAAAAGAGTAACTATGCAGGGTAGGATCATCGTCCAGATAACCGATTGGCTGAAGGGTGTTGTGGCCGCATTGTTGTCTGGCCTGGATTATATTGGCAACCACTTGCCCGTGCCCGCCAGCGCCGATGATCAGAACCTTCATAGCCGGTCCACGGAGTAGCCCTGAAATTTTTCAATCGTGTCATGCCCTGGCTGGCTGATACCGGCGCGGGTCAGGATTTTCTCAATCGTCAACAGGATAATCTGAAGATCCAGCCTCAAAGAAACATTGTCTACATACCAGACATCCAGCCGGAAGCGGCGTTCCCAGGTAATGGCATTGCGACCGTTGACTTGGGCCCAGCCGGTCAGCCCCGGCTTGACCTCGTGCCGCCGCTGCTGCTGCGGTGTGTACTGTTCCAGGTACTCTATTAACAACGGCCGGGGACCAACCAGGCTCATATCGCCTTTTAAGATGTTAAACAGCTCGGGTAACTCATCCAGGCTGGTGCTGCGCAAGAACCGGCCAAAGGCGGTCAGGCGCTGGCCGTCCGGCAGCAGATTGCCCTGGCTGTCGCGAGCAGCTTTCATCGTCCGGAATTTATAGAGAGCAAACGGTTGTCCGTTTAGACCGGGCCGCAACTGGCAAAATAAGATCGGCCCGCCCAGATCCAGATAAATCAGCAGGGCGATCAGCGCCAGCACCGGCCATAACAGGAGTATGGCCAGAATGACCAGAACAAGATCAATTAATCGTTTGCCGGAATTTTGATAAATCATCTTAAATCTCCTTGTCTAATTTTGACTTAGCTACCGGTGGCGGAGTTTCAGTCAGAGTGGTTTGCAGACTAAATACAAAATTAAGCTGACGCTGTCGTACACCTGGCCGATAGCACCAACAGAATGTTTATTGAGTTGATGGGAGGGAAAAGTTAGGTGCGGATAAATCTAACCGTCAGGGTTAGCAAAACTGGATAAATCTGAACCGGTCACGGTAGAGACTTGCGATTTCTGATCCAGCAGCCCTTTTTCGTTCAGGAGACGCTCGTATTCTGCCTGGATCTTTTGAAAGACGACTCGCTCGTCAAAACGCTCTAAGGCCAGCCGGCGACCGGCATGGCCCATGCAGCGAGCTTTTCCGCTATCATGTAACAATTCTAATATGGCCTTAGCTAAGGTTTGAGGATTATGTAGCGGTACTAGCAAACCATTCCGATTATGCTCTACTGCATCTCGATTACCTTTAACGTTGGTGACAATGGTCGGAATTCCCATTGCGGATGCTTCCATTACCACTCTGGGAACACCTTCAAGTAGAGAGGGTAACACAAGCATGTCCATAATTTTGTAAAGGCGAGGCAATCTCTGGTTGGGCTGTTGACCAAGAAACAGACAATGATTTTTTAAACCAAAAGTAGCCGCAATTTGAGGTTCAACAGCATCCGGCCTACCCTTATCGGCCGAACCTATAATTAGAAAGCGAACATCTGGAACTTGTCGTGCGACAATTTGACCCGCCGCCAGAAAATCCAGAAAACCTTTTCGTTTAGCCGCCAGCCGTCCGACAAACCCCACCACTGGTGTGTTTGCGGTAATACCCAGTTTTTCTTTCTCTTCAGTTATTTCTATATCTGTAAAACGATCTGGATCAAACTGTCTTAAATCGATCCCGTTACCCAGATATCTAATTTTTTCTGGAGGACAAATCTTTTCTTCAACAGCTATCCGCATATCATCTTCATTCTGGGACAGAATAGAGGTAGAACATAGAGCTGCAATTTTCTCTAGAGAAACATAAAAGCGACGTTGACTTCTCGGCATTTGGTCATGAAAGTAAAAACCGTGGACGGTATGAACTATAATAGGGATACCAGCCATTTTAGCGGCCAATTGACCCAGTAAACCAGGTTTTGAGAGATGGGTATGGGCTATGGTGAAACGTTCGCGGCGCATAACTCGGTAAAGACGCCATAATGAGATAAGATCAGCCACAAGAGATGGGTCACGAGTGATAGGAATAGGGATATGACGGATGCCCGCCCTTTGAATTGCAGAAACTTCAGCTCCAGGTGATGAAATCCCCACGACTTCATAGCCAGCTTGCTGGATACCTTGTAATTGATTTAGTAATAGATACTGCAAACTCGTGGCTAGAGTGGTGACATGAGCGACTTTAATCATTTGTTTCTAACTTGTAATTTCAAACCCTTAATTATCTGTGGCCAATTACTTTAGCTGGAATACCTGCTACGATGGTATGTTTTGGGACAGATTTTGTTACTACGGCTCCTGCGCCTATCACAGCCCCTTGCTCCAACGATACTCCTCCCAAAATTCGTACGCCTGCTCCAATCCATACATTATCCTGTATTACAACAGGTTTTAATTGGACCGGCGCATCTCTTATAGGAAGTTGAACTTGAGAATAATCATGTTCATGAGTGATAATAGAGGTACTATGAGCAATAGCTACGTTCGACCCAACTTTTAATCCTCCAACGCATTCTAAATAGCACATTTGATGAATGGTAACATGATCGCCTACTTCTAAACCATTAACGTTTAGAAAATAAACACCCGGATAAACAGCTACAGCTACACCGCAATGCTTAGCTAACCGCCTCAAACAGACATATCGGACTCCGAACCCGACTAATCCTGGTGTGTGTCGGAAGAGTTCTAGTACACCACTGACCAAAGACAATGGCATAAAATTCAAGGCCCGTTGTAAAAAATCTATTCCCCCTTGTAATTTAGCAAAATACTCACGTCCTCGCATGGAAGACAAACCTCCTGCTTAAGCTCTCAAGTACCGCCAGAGATCGAAAAAAATTTTTTTCACTGATGAACCATACCGTACTCGCCAAACCAACAACCATAACAGTCTCAAAGGAAGTGGGAGTTGAGCATACCTGTGGGCGAGAGCTGGGCATTTTCCAGAACCGTCTGCTAATAATGAGGCTTGTAGTCTGGCATTATCCTTTCTTAGTATTTTATGGAGTGCACTCTGTTTACCACTCACCCTAGCGCTTATATTCTGTGTATGAACTCGATAACTTATCAGTGGCTCATTAAGGTAAATGGCGGGATTTTGCAGTAAAAGCAGACAACAAAGCACGAAGTCTTCCCCCTGTCTCAGGTCAGGCATGCCCCCCACATCCAGATAGTGTTTTTTTGGCACCAAAATACTGCTGGTTGGAACACAATGAACACGGAATTCAAAATCAAAAGTCAACACTTGGGGAGGACAAGTATAGAGTGAACTCAAGCGAGGTTGTGTGCTTCTAGCTAATTGTTCAGGATGTTCAGTTGCAGTAATCCGATAACCATCTGTAAAAGTGAAAGCAATACCTGGATTTTTTTGGACTACTAATACCTGTTTCTCCAATTTTTCTGGCAACCAAATGTCGTCTGCATCAAGAAAGGCTAAGTATTCTCCTTTTGCTAATTCAGCCCCGTTATTACGAGCGACTGCTTGGCCCTGGTTAACCTGACGATAATAACGAAACCATTTCGTATTGGCGGCAGCCCAGTTGGGTGTATCGTCAACTGAACCATCATCAATCACAATAATCTCATAATTGGGATATGTTTGGGCTAATACACTATTAACCGCATCTGGCAGAAGAGACCGGCGATTATAAGTGGGAATAATAACGCTAACTAAAGGATTTGGAGACAACTTGATCTTTACTCCTGTTTTCATGCTGATGAGGTGTAGTTATCTCTTGCAGGTAACGATAGAACTCTTGTTTACCAGTACGTAGCTTATTTGGATGGAACTCTTTGATTCGTTCACAGTTTCGATGCGACATTTCTGACAAAATAGTTGGCTGAGATGTTACCTCAACTAATTTACCGGTAAGAGCGGATACATCCGATGGCGGAACCAGATCTTGTGCTGCCAAAACTTCGGGTACGCCTCCTACACTTGTAGAAACTACAGGTAAACCACACGCCATTGCTTCCAGCACAACTCTAGGCATACCTTCTGTTAAGGATGATAAAACAAACAGATCAGCCTCTAAAAGATATCTTTGTAAAGCTGGCCCCCATGGGACAAACCCTCGAAATGAAACAATATCTGAAATCCCCAGAGATTTTGCTTGATGCCGCAAACGTTCTTCTTCGGGACCCGTACCAATCAATTCCAGAGTAAAATTTTGTCCAATTTGTTCAGCTAACCGGGCGCAAGCTTCAAGAAGATACGTATATCCTTTTTGTGCTTCTAACCGTCCAACAGAACAAATACGCCACGGCCCAGCATGACTGGGATAAATTCTCGGCTCCTTGAACCACTTTTCTGATAAGCGAATATCACTAAAAACTGACATGGGGCGGTTCTCCGGCAAGGGAAAGCGGTCTTTAAGTTCCTGTGACACATAAATAGCCGATGCTGCGCCTGCACGTACCCAATGAAATGCCCCCAGAAAAGCACTCACCATAAAGCTTGCTCCGTGGATGCCACGCGCTCTTAGATAATCAATATTGATAGTTTGATCTCCACGTACATCTAAACCATATGGCTTTTTAAAAATACGTGCCCAAAAAGAAGCCAGAGTTCCTAAATCACTGGGGGCATGGAGAAGTAAAGCATCATGCTCCTGAACAGGCCGACGCAAAAGCAGGAATTGGCCTGGGATTGACAGGAGCGCGCCCGTTACGCCTTTGGAGTCTTTAAGAGGCACAAATCGTACAGATGGCCCGTCGGCCCTTTTCGCCTGTTTGGGCGGCTCTTGCTCAATACAGGGGGCGGCAATGGTAATCTCATCCCAACTAGTCAAACATTCTGACCACATCTCGTAGTCATAAGAACTGGTGGTCCAGACCCCTTGTTCGTTAACAAAATAGCGTGACGATATTACAATTAGTAACTTCACCATTTGCTCCAGCTCTAACTTCGACTCTCTACCAAGTTATTCATCGCATCCAGAAATTGCCGGGCCTGGGTATCTAAAGAGAAATAGCTGGCCCTTTCTTGACCGGCTTGCCCCATTTGTCCTCGAGTTACTGGATCTTCAAGCTTTCTTATGGCCCGTACAATTGCATCCGGATCGCCTGGATCCACTAAGATTCCATCAACTTCATCACGAACCAACTCGGGAACACCACCAACCCTTGTTGAGATGATAGGCTTGCCTAAAGCCATGGCCTCTAACAGTGAAAGAGGAAACCCTTCGGAAAACGAAGGTAAAATGACTATATCTGATTTAGTAATAACAGAGAAAATATCATTTCTCCACCCCAAGAAGTGAACATATTCTTGTAAGTTTAAATCCACAACCAATTGTCTGATGTGATTATAGAAATCATTTGTTGCTCCAGGCGGAATATCACCACAGATCCACAGTTGTGCTTGCCCTCCAGTATTTACATATTTTGCTATGGCTTTAATACCCATCACATGTCCCTTAAGCGGACTTCCCATACTGGCGGGAAACACCAATATAATATCCCCTGGTTTTCTTGGAGGTAGATCACTTGATTCTACTTCAGCTTGTCTAGTTGTACGGTCAATATCAATTCCGTTGTAAATAACTTGCATATTCTCTTTAGCAGACGGGATATTACGCAGATTCTTTAAACTGAGCTTCGATACCCCTATAACCAGATCAGCTCGACGCCAGGCAAACAAGCAGTACTTTTTTATTCTCTTCAATTCGGTATGCACATGAACTGCCAGTGGCAACTTTTGGCGAATAGCTAAGGATGAAACAAAGAGAGCTTTCTCGGAATTCACCCAAATTGCTCGGGGTTTTAATTCACGAATTATTCGGTTGAGGTGAAATATTACTCTGACTATAGTTAAACTAGAATAAAGTAAAATGAATAAACGATTGAATCCTTTACCTCCTAGAGTAATTCGACCTCTATGTTCGGGGAAGAGTACTATTAGGGGTACCTTTGCTTTTTCTAAATCAGATACGTATTGGCTTGTACTACCATATACGTCAATAACTACAATATCTGTCCAGTATTTCAACCTCTCAATTAATCGAACTGTACATTGATAACTACCACCATAATGAGTGGCAAAATCAAAAAAGATAAGAGGATTGTTTTGAGTTGAACCTTTCATGTAGTAACCTTGTTACCAGTTCGTTTGAAAATTAGCCAAAGTAAGAGGAGAGGAAATAACCCATTAGCGATAATGAATCCTAAAATGTTGTCTAAATCGCTGAATAAAGAAATTAAAAACAATAATGTAATGAATGGCGCAATAAACCATCGTGCGTCTTTTTCTTGCCAGGTCGAGTTAATTTGGCGATAACAGCCAATGAGAAAACCCCAAATGATAAAGGGTAAAGGGAAACTCAAAATACCAAAATTCAACATCGCTTCTCCACCTAAACCGTAAACCCGTTGAGAGTTTAAGAACTTATTTCCTGGCACATATGACCCTCTACCTAGAAACAATTCTGTACCTGCAGCAACTTTCGCAGGTTCGGGAGGTCGATCTGGCCACAGCCAGCTTGGGATAAACGACAGAACTGACATATAATAAGTTTTACCCCATCGCAAATCATAATCCCCTTCACTTATGAACCTAAATAATTGGTAACTTTGTGTATCAACTCGGGCCAGGTCTCCGATAAGCATTGCCCGAAATTGACGCCCTGTAACCATTTCGAGTTCGCTTAGTGGAACTCCATCAGCAAGCATATTGATCGCTTCCATGCCACCAATTTGGGTATTTCCTTTATAAAAGCCGTAAAGATACATAAAACTTATAAGTATTAGCAAACCCACAAAAACGTTCCAACGGGTAAATGGTCGCCAAAAGTAATGAATAATTCCGACCATCCATACTAACAGCCAAATGGTTGTACTTCTACTTCCTTTGAGACCGCCAATCAAGAGTTGACTAATACTTAAAATGAGTACCAGAAATGAAATTATAATTAGCCTGGAGCGGCTAGTTCCATGTCTGTAGCGTTGCAAGGTGATTAATATCAGGCAAATTAAGGGTAATGAACTACCTATAATTTCAAATACCCCAAGCCCTGTTGTAGATCGCATTTCGGCTTGTCTTCTTACCATAGTTGTACTGACAAGTCCCGCGATTCCACCGACCTGGTAGAAGTAGTAAACCAGGTTAACCAGAGCTAACCCGATAAAAGCTAAAATCCAAGGGGTCGCATGTGCAAACTCTATTGTCCAAATCGTGGGTTTTAACTTAATAGGGAAACGGAATCCCACTTTTTGGGACTGAAGATAAAGCAGTAAAGCAGCTATGTTCAGTATAGACCAATATCCTACCCAGGGCCGCCAATCTGGTGGATTTATAACGTATCGTATACCTATATCCCAATGTACAAAGAGTAATGGGGCGAGAAAGAAAAAGTACCATCCCGAAGCTCCAATTACACCTTTGGGATCAAACAGGTCAAATTCCCCTCTTAACCATGTTATAGCATCGGCTCCAACTAAAACTCCACAGATAAACGTAGGGATAACAAACCAATGCCACATAGTCTCGTTGAGAGCCAAAAAAACAATAACAATCCAGGCTGAAATGTAACCAGTGATCAATACTTTATGACTAAGATAACTTTTTTTTGTTTCTAACAGAAAGTTGCTAGATGTATGTGTAAGTAAATTCATAAACTACTAACGTATCTCTTGGTAAACTTGGCAGAGTTTTTCCAGGCATTGTCCCATGGAAAATTTACTGTTTGCAACCTTTTGCCAGGCTGAAAAATGATCTCTTCTATACTGGTTGGTTGTTGCAGTTTCTAATACGGTCTTAGCCCATTTTTCAGGGGAAAATTCAAGGGGTAATCTCGTCACTAACTCTTCGATCACGGTTGTTTCTGGAGGAACCAAATTACTGGTAACACACGGTAAACCAACGGCTTGAGCCTCTAGTAGAACAATCCCTAAACCCTCAAAATGGCTGGGAAACAAGAAAACATCCATTATATGGAGTATTTGATTGATATCGGCACGCGCCCCAGTAAAAATAAAACGATCTTCTAATCCCAGCCGGTAAACCTTCTCTTGAATCTCACCCTTCAATGGTCCATCACCCACTAATAAAAAGTAAATATCATTGCGTTGATTTACCAGGTGGCGCGAAATTTCAATCAAAAAATCATGATTTTTCTGGGGATAGAAACGACCTACGTGACCTATTACTAATGCATGATCAGGTATTCCAAGAGAAGTTCTGATTGCAGCTACATCTGCTTTCTGCTGAAAATTCTCCCAGTCCAGGCCATAATACAATACCTGGCACCGTCTATCCGATTGCCAGGAATCTCCAAAAAGATGCGCACAAGCTAACTCGGAACACCCAAACCCATGGGTCATATGCCTTTTCAACCAATAACTGACTATGGGCTGATAGAAATAACTCCTAATCCTTCTCCATCCCACAGATCGAGAAGTGTTATGAGAATGAGCGATACGTATTGGAACTTTGGCAATAGCTGCCTCACGTAATGTGCTGCCAATATTTGCCGAACCATGGGCATGGATAACATCATAAGGCTGGTGCGAATTTAAAATCCTTCGTAAATGGCGTAAGTGGACAATAGTTTTCGAGGGATGAGTGCATGATATTATCTGACACCCCAATTCACGAATTTCAGCATCATAAGCACGAGGTTCTGTTGTATAGACCAGAAAGTCAAACCTAAAACGTTCCCGATCAATGTTATGCAGTACGTTCATCAACCAGGTCTCAATACCACCCCGGTTCATTTCATAGACCACTTGTAAAACTCTAGTGGGTATTGTCACAATGGTAGTCCTCCCTGGTTTTAAGGCCTACTACTATTGCAGTAAACCCTGCTATCAATGTAATCGTCGCAGAGATGAACATAGCCCATGCGGCTCCCAATCCAGCCCAGGTTGGAATCAAGACCCAAGCGGAAATGAACATTGAAAGCAACATGAAGCCATAAATCCATACCTGGACTTTAAACATTCTGGCCGCTGTCAGACCATATCCGATAAAAGATTGGGCATTCAATATCAAATTTGCTGCCATCAACCAGACGAAAACGTTCACAAAACCGCCATACTCGGCCCGATATAATGTAGTCAATATGACTCGGCCAAAAATTAGGGCCACGATTACACTGCCTATGCCCAGACTTACGCCAATTGTCACTAGTTGTCCCAGTAAACCTATATACCTCTTCCTGTCTGTTGCATAGTAAAGGGATAATCTGCGAACTGATGATAAACCTAAAGCCCCAACGACGAGCTGTTGGGGTCTCATCATTGCCACCATTGCTGCAAAAAATCCTACGGCTGCTTCACCAGATCCTGCTAAAAAGTATTGCGGTAAATTGCCGTGCATAGTTATTAACAATGAAACCAAGCCTAGCGGAAAAGCCGCCTTGGACAAGGAGAATATTCTGGATAAATTGGCTGCTTGTCGGAGGGTATCTCTGGTAATTAATGGTTTGGAATCTATCACTACTGCTTGAGCACGGGGAATATCATAAAGTAATAGGGTTAGAATCCGGGCTATTAATAAGCCGATAACAACGAGATAAATATTAGGTGTAATGAAAGCCAAAACAGTCGCTGCAATCAATGTCATTCCGCCCTGTAAAATCTGGGAGGATGAGGCCAAGTCCATGCGCTCTTGCTTTTGCATTAAACCTTGGTACAAATCCTTGATTAAAACAACAATTTGATTACACCCAAGGAGTATTATCAGAAAAAATAAGTGAGCCGGAAATATCTGAAGAACAGACAACAGTACCAACACTAATAGAGCTAATATGCTAGTGATTAGTCTTAAGAGAAAGTAGTCGGCAAAATTGTTTGCGTCTTCAACTGCTGAAACCTGAACATTTCGAAGCTGCAATCCACTAGCCGTAAAAATTGGGGTAACGATACTGAATGCCAAAGCATATTGACCAAAAGTTGTAGGGTCGAATAGCTTGGTTAGCAACACGATCAGTCCCCACTGTGTGCCGGCATAAAAAACGTTACCAATAAATGTCCAGGAAAAATTGGCTCGAAGTGACAAGCCTATGGACTTTTTTGTATTAAATTGATTGGTAGTAGGTAATTTTACAATCAATACTTATCCTCTATAAACTGCTGCTCCGAGAGCTTGTTCTGTTTACACGGGGGAAGAATAATTTTGGCAGGCTCCGCCGTCCCGGCGCGAGAAGCGCCCGGACAAAAAAAGAGTATATCACTCTCCGGAGCAGCGGCTACAACAGAGAGTGTTGGCATGCCGTAGGGCCAGCCCTGAAGCTGAGCTTCAAAACCTGGCTAGCCTTGAATGAACTGGTAAAGGAGTTCTGAGTCTAACGTCTGGCAGTTACCGGTGTAAGATTAGGTAACGTGGTCGAGATCGGGAACCGGGACGTTAGCTGCAATTTAATGAACGATAATGGGACGGCCGCGGCCACGGGTGCGGCGCGGCGGTCTCGAGATAGACGCTTCTTGATCCGGTGAAAACTTCGCCAGATCGGTTACATTGACTTTTACCCGGCTGGCCTGTCCCAGGACGCTTAACAAGATTTGCACGCGTTGGGATGACGGCGCTGACCGGTCAAAAATAGCCACCATCTCTTTAAAGGGACCGTCAATAATCCGTACGGTATCACCGGGTTTAAAATTGTGCCCAGGGTAGCCGCCCGCTGCTTTCAGTTCGCTCAAGCGGTGCTGGATGAGTTCGATCACTTCATCCGGCAGAGGGATGGGCTGGTTATCAAAGGCCACAATCCGGCGCAGACCGGGGACCCACTCCACGAATGAAGACGACACCGTGTTAAAGTCTATTTTGATAAAAAGATAGCCAGGGAAAAAAGGGCATGTTTTATCTTTTGCCTGTGGCTGGGAGATTTCAGGTAGATAGGACTGTATGCCTCGGTTCTGAAGTACCGTTGTAACTTGATGCTCCATGTTTAACTTGGTGTGAAGGACATACCATCGTTCCATCTTCGATCCTTACGCCCGGTGGCAATGTTACGGTTATGAATAAAAACCATAGAAACAATTTGATAATACTCTACAAAGGATAAAACATCAGTAAAAGAAACGTTAAGTACAAGTAAAAATAACGTAAAAGAGAAGATGAAATCCTGACACGCAGGGGAAGCTCAAGAATTATGTAAAAATTGTAAAAGGAGGACTGAGCCGGCAAAGGGGGCCAAAAGGGTGATAATCATCCGAACCCTTAAGCAGTTACCCTTTACTCATCCTTTATGCAGATTGGTAAGCTAGGTGCCGAATTAATGAGGGATGAAGAAATTTTTACGGTTTTCAGGCATGAGGCTGTTATCTGCCTGTCGCTTGAGGTTAACCGAGGAAGCAGGTAGATTTAATGCCGGATAAAGTGCGAATTTTGTTTGTTGACGACGAGCCCAGGGTCTTGCAGGACCTCCGCCGCACCCTGAACTCAATGATCGAGCAGTGGGAGATGACCTTTGTCGAAAGCGGAGTTGAAGCACTGGAAACGCTTCGGCTTGCCGAGAAGCCTTTTGAGGTGATTGTAACTGATATGCGTATGCCGGGCCTGGACGGCACGGAACTGCTGAAAATGGTCAAAGAGCAGTATCCCCAGATGACCCGGATGATCTTATCCGGCTATGGCGATAGCGAGGTGGCCTTGCGGGCTGTTGGCCTGACCCACCAATACCTGTCCAAACCCTGTGATAAAGAGACATTGATCTCTGCCCTGGCTCAAACCCATGCCCTGCGGGATTTGCTGGCGGCGGATGAACTTAAGACGTTGATCGCTCAAATGGGGTCGTTACCCAGCCTGCCAACCGTACAGAGCGCCCTTATGCGAGAACTTCACTCACCCAATGCTTCCATCAAAGAGGTGGGCCGGATTATTGTGCAGGATATTGGGATGACTACCCAGATTCTCCAACTGGTCAACTCGGCTTTTTTTGGCCTCCGCTGGCAGATCTCCGACCCAACCCAGGCCGTGGCGCTCCTCGGTCTGGATACAATCAAGGCCCTCCTTTTTTCGATCCAGATCTTTTCCCAGTTTGATCAAACCAGGCTGGGGATAAACTGGTTTAACTCCTTTCAGGAGCATGGTTTTATGGTGGGAACCCTGGCCAGGCGTATCGCCGAGGTCGAACAAGCCGCCAAGTGGTTGGTTGATTATGCTTTTATTGCCGGCTTGCTGCATGATATTGGCAAGCTGATATTGGCCGCGAACTTACCCGAGAAATATAAAGTAGTCCTCAAGCGTTCGACGGAAGAAGGTGACAGCTTGTCTCAAATGGAGCACGAGCTGTTTGGGGCGAGTCACGCGGAAGTGGGCGCTTACCTGTTAGGGCTGTGGGGAGTCCCTGATCCCGTCGTAGAGGCGCTGGCTTTTCACCATACCCCGCTGAAAAAACTGACCAGGGAATTTAGCCCGCTAACCGCCGTATACATTGCCAATGCTTTGGCCAGAGAAATACCGCCAACCGGCGAAATAGAGCAGGTCGCAGGAGTTGACGCCGTCTATCTGGCAGAACTGGGTCTAACCGAACGATGGCCCCTGTGGCTAAGATGCTGCCAAGAAGTGATGGGCTGAGGAAACGTTCACGCCTTTATTCCGCGTCAATAGAACTTGCGAAGATAACAGGCCAGGTGCTGCCGGAAGCAGTTGTCTGGCGCTGCCTCTTATGGGTTTGGTTTTGAGGCAGATTTTATGGGCGCGGCTTCACTGATCTGAAAATGGTCCCTCTAGATAGGGAAAGTGACGGTGACCGTTGTACCCGGCTGGTCAGGCTGGCTGTAAACCTCAATCTGACCGCGATGCTGTTCCACAATCGTGTGGCAGGTATAAAGCCCCAGGCCCAGCCCCTGGCCGGGAGGTTTGGTCGTAAAGAACGGCTGAAACAGACGTTTTTGGTGTTCCGGAGCAATCCCGCCGCCATTATCAACAAATTGAACTTTGATCTGGCCAGCGGGGGTTTGTCCGGCAAAAATTTCGATAGTTCCAGTCTGTCCTTTTTCAACGATAGCATCGTGGGCGTTAAGTAACAGATTCATCCAGAGCAGTTTCAAATGGCTGGCACTGGCAATAATCGGGGGGATATCGTTAATCTGCTTGACCACCTCAATATTGCTTTTGCGCAACGGCTGGGCCACAAGGGCCAAACCGTCTTCTATCGTTTTTTGGATATCGGTTTCAAACCAATCGTAACTCTCCTGAGTAGAAAACTCGAGCAGGTTCTGCACAATTTGGCGGATTTGCATGCCTGATTCAACGATATCTTGCATTACCGGATAATCCGGCGATTCAGGCTCAAGCTCCAGCAACTGCCCGTTGGCAATGATCACGGTGAGCGGATTGTTGATTTGATGGGCAACACTGGCCGCCAGCCGGCCCACGATGGCTAAGTTAGCCGAGTGAAACAGCGAAGCCTGTAACTGCCGTTTTTCGGAGACATCCTGAGCCAAGATAATAACCTGGCCCACCCTTCTTTTTTCTGCTTCTTCCGGCAGCGCGTTTGAGGCAAATGAGAGAAAAATGGGATAGGTTCTTACGGCGCGGTCAACAAAAGATCCTCTCTGGAACGCGTCGGCCTGACTTTCCCAATTACCCTCATGGCCTGTGGCAAAAGTGTTCATTACGATGCTGGTCAAGGCCGGGGCCGCCTCACCCCATAAGGAGGCATCACACGCCCGCCCAATAAGCGACTCGGGCGATACTCCCAGCCTTTTTGCCTCGGCTTGATTGATGGCAACAATCTGCATCGCCTCATTCACAATGTACAAACCATCGGTAATTCCATCAAAGAGAGCCTGCAATGTTTTGTGGCTGCGCAGAATTTCTGCCTGATGCTGGGCCAGGTCACGATAAGCCAGCGATAACTCACGGAATAGATTAGCATTTTGAATGGCAATCGAGGCGTGATTGGCAAATGTATTGAGCAAGGTTTCATCGCCGGACAAAAAGGCATCTGGGCGCGGACTCTCTATCGAGATAGCCCCAATAACCCTTTCATTGACTTTAAGGGGGGCGATTAACAGCGACCAGGCAGATTGCTGTGCATCGAACCAAACCATTCGCCGGGGGATCTTTTGCCGGGCAGCCTGCTGCATAACCTGGGTTCGATAAAGTTCCAGTTCCGCCGGCGCAGGTATATTTTGTTTGCTTGCCCTGGCCTCAAGGGTAAACCCGGCGTTCTCCTCACGGAGAAGATACAGCCAGCTATGGGTAGCGACGGGAATTGTTTTGGTCGCGGCGTGGACAACCAGGTCAAACACCCGGCTCAGGTCGAGGGTGTTAATGATACTTTGACTGATGACTCCCAGCGCTTCAGTTTGCTGCAAGCGCCAGCGAACTTCTTCATAAAGACGAGTGTTTTCAATGGCGGTGGTAGCTTGGGCGGCAATAACCTGGATAAGCCGGATGTCGTCGGCGGTAAAAGCGTTAATCTTTTCGCTGCCCAGTTCTAAAACACCGGTAGGAAATTTGCTGGACCGGCTTAAAGGAACGGCCAACCAGCTCTGGATGCTGCATCTCTCAGTTTCATCAACGGAAGCATCGCCCGCTTGGGCCTGGATGACCGTCACATTTTGCTCAGGAGTGGGGTGATCGGTGCGGGAATCTGCCAGCAGGTGTAAGGCAATTTCGGCAGACCGCCGCCGGTCAGCATCTGTCAGAGCCAGTTCTTCACCGGAGGTAATTACCGAAGCCAGACGGTGGTTTTCTGGGGCGTAGAGATAGACGTGGCCTACAGCAGCCCCGGTCAGGTGGCGGGTAATGGTTAATATGGCCGATAAAGTTTCTTGCAGATCAAGGGTGCGGTTGATAACCTGCCCGGCTTCGTACAGGGCTTCAAGTTCGTCTACCCGCCGGGCTTCGGCGTACAACTGGGCATTTTGCATGGCAATAGTGGCCTGGGCAGCCAGCATAGTTAAAAGCTGGCTGTAGTCTTCGTCAAAAGCGGCTGGTTCTTGACTGATGACAGCTAAAGCCCCCAACGCAGAATCAGCCTGGATCAACGGCTCAATGATTAATGATTTGGCCTTAACTTCGCCTGAACCGTGGGCGTCTGGTTCTGGTGGCAGCCAATGAGGGTCGTAAAGGGTCTGTTTTTGGTTCAGGACCTGGGAAATCAGGTTCTTGGAGAAAGGAAGACTGTTCACCTCAGCCGTTTGATTGTCCAACCCCTGCACAACCAGTTCTCTACCCGCCGCTTCATAACAGACTAACGCCAGTTCAACTTCGGGCAAAACATTAAAAGCAGCTTCTAAAATGGTACGGATAACTTCTGATTGGTCTAAATTTGCGGCAATCCGTTGGCTGGCCTGGACCAGGGCATTGCGAGTGCAGACTTGGCGCTGCAAATTGGCCAAAAGCTTCTCTTTTTCAAGTTTCAAGTGGTGATAGGTCAGAACGCGTTGGACACTAAAAAGTAAATCTTGAGCTTTGAAAGGTTTGGTAAGATAATCGTAGGCCCCTTGACGCAAAGCATCTACGGCCGAGTCCAGCGATCCGTGGGCGGTAATAAAAACAACTTCCGTAGCCGGCCAGCGGGTTTTGACCTCAGCTAAAACATCCAGGCCGTTCAGTTCCGGCATCATCAGGTCAGAGACGACCAGGTCAAAAGAGCTGCCGGCGAGCATGGCGAGGGCCTGATAGCCATCGGCCGCCATCTCGACCAGATAACCTTCCTCGCATAATACCGTCGCCACCCATTCTCGTACAAAAGGCTCATCATCTACGACCAGGATACGATCTCTGAACTCCATTACGAAGCAATCCTATCAAAACTTCTTATTGGCCCGGCGGAAGCTGGACCCCCCATTATTCAGTGGCGATGGTATAGCCGTGCCGGGGGACAGTGAGAATAAAACGGGGATGCTGAATATCAGGCTCTATCTTGAGCCGTAGATTTCTAATGTGCATCCGCACCAAATCGGGGCTGCCGGTGTCACTGGGGTAATCCCACAATTCGCGCAGCAGCCGTTCCCCCCCAAACACCTGGCCAGGATGGCTCATGAGATGATACATTAAATCAAATTCTACCGGCGTTAAGAGGACGGTTTTTTCGCCGATACTTAACTGGTAGTTTTGGCAATTAAGGCAGAGCTGTCCAATGATGAGTTGTTCGGTGTTTGCGGGATCTGTTTCGGCGGTGGTGCGACGAATAATCGCCTGTACGCGGAGAAGAAGTTCGCGCACATCAAAAGGCTTGGTCAGATAGTCATCCGCGCCGGCCTCAAAACCGTCAATTTTATCCTCTACCCGGCCCCTGGCAGTCAGAAATAAGATGGGTACAGTGCTGAGCGTTGGATCATAGCGAAGTTCTTTACAAACCTGAAAACCGTCCATACCGGGCATGTTAATATCAAGGATTACCAGGTCAGGTTTTTCACGCCGGGCAATCTTGAGGGCATCCGGACCGTTATAGGCCACCCGTACCTGATATTCCCGCCGCAGTGTTCGCTCGATCGTTAAAGCAATGCGTTCTTCGTCGTCAACGACCAGTATGTTTGTCATAGTTACCTACCCCTGAAAATAACAGATGGTAGACGGCAGCCAGAAGGCAGGGAAATGAAAACCCTTGCCGCCTCGCTGCCCGGCTACCTTTTCATAATTGGCGACGTGCCACAGACATGTGAACACTCTTACTATTATTATACCATACTAAACTTATTTGGCTACGACAATCAAGCGGTGGCTGTTGCCCGTATAAGGCCAACAGGTAACCAGGGTGAGACGTTCGCCGGTGGTGGGCATAATCCACTGGGCATTCTGCTGCCGTTGTTCGGCGGAAACATCCCGTTCGGGCAAAATAAAATGATCGGTGACTGTGTAGCGATAAGCACGACCCTCAGCCTGAAGCAAAATTTCATCCCCTTTTTTAAGATCAACCAGGTAACGGAAAATTTCGGCTCCCAGGTTGTGGTGCCCCGATAAAACCACGTTCCCTCCATTACCGGGGAAAGCGCTGTTCTGATGCCAACCGGCAGCGTTGTCCGGCACATTCCAGGTTGAAGTCTCAACCCCCGCTTGTTTCACGACCGTCCAATCAGCTACTTCGACGGGGGCATCGAGGTTTATGGCCGGAATAATAATTCGAGTGGGGGGAGATTGGGCCGGAAGAGAGGGCTGAGGTGTGGGGGTGGAGACTGGGGTGGGAGTCAGGAGAAAAACCGGCGCGGTCGGAGATGGGGCAGAAGGGGGCAGATGAAAAGAAGTGGGACTGCTTTCCGGCTTTGCGGTGCGGGTCGCCGAAACCGTGGGGAGCAGGGTGGGCAGTTTGTTTCTTGCCAGGGTTGCAGTAGGTAATAATTGCACGGGTGCGGCGGCGGCCGGGCCGATGCCAATCTCTACCCGGCAGGCTACCGTCCCCAACCCGATAAGGGCAATGACCGGCCAGAGCAGCCAGCTTGCTTGAAAATTACGCCCCATTCTGATCTTTAGTTGTGCCATCGGCCTTTATCCCGAACATCAGGTAATAATCCTTAACAATTTCGTTCAACTCGGTTGAGGGGATATGGCGCAGCACTCGACCACTTTCTTTGTCTATAAAATTGACCTCGATTTTACCGGTTGCCTCATCAATGATGAATTGAGGATAGGTATAGCTGTCAAGGTTAGATAGATGATGGTGAGGGTTAAGTGGAGACTCCATATCACAGACTCAACTTGGGTTTAGATGATGATGGCCCGACGGCGGAGCTGGTTTGGCTGAAAGTTCCCTTTAATAATCTCCTTGACCAATTCGTCTGGCGGGATGGTCCGGATCAGTTTGCCGCTTTCGGCGTCAATGACCCGCACGATGACCTCCCGGGTTTCGCGGTTGACTTCGAACTCGGCGTAGGTGCGACTTGGGGAGGACACTGCTTTCTGGTCCGTTGGGTTACGGCGTTTTTCAGTGCCCATAGCCGCTTCTTCACCCGCCTTCACGGGCGGCACATCTTGGGTCTGCTGCTGCCAATAACGTTCGCGGACCACCTTAGCCAAAACCGAGGCCTGGCCTTCGGCATCTTTTAAGATACCCTCGATAGGTTTGATTGGTTCAACCATAGTGATACCTGCTTTCTAAGACCGTCGTTTCAAAAAATTTGTCTTAACCCCTCAACCCTGCATATTTATAGAATTGAGATTGCTTAACATAAAGGCCTGTAGTGACTGTAAATCGTACTGCATCGCAAATACCTGAGCCTGATAACCATAGAACTGTTTGCGCAAAACCTCTTCCTGCCGCTGAAGTAATGAGTCCTGGCTATCTATCCGCGGCTTGAGCGCCTCGAGTTGTTTGTCAATACTTGATTTGGTGCGACTAATGACCGCGTTCGTACCATCTAAATATCTGGCGACACGATTTTCCACCCTGCCCAGCACATCATTCAGCAGGTCCGACACGGCTTCGTAGTTGTTCTCCAGAGCCGAAGTCAAAGCGCTCTCATCCGAGAGCTTAAACTTGCCATCGTCCCCAATCGTCACCCCGATGTCGGCCAGGCTGTGCGGTTGGCCGCTGGCAGCCCCCCCGTAAATACTTAACATATCGCCCGCAATCTCAGTGCGCAGTGAGCGCATCCCTTTATCGTGGGCCAACGGCGCCTGGGTGTACGTAGGATTACCGTTATCATCCGGTTCACCCGCCTGAGCGGTGGTTTTGAGCTTTAGATGGCTCATCAAGTCATTAACGGCGTTTAGTTGGCTCTTGAACTTGCTGACCGTGCCGCTGTTGTCTTTGGCTACGGTTACGGTCATACTGCCCGTCTCTTTGAGATTAAAGATCAACCCGGCCACAATATCATCCAGCTTGCTATTGCTGCTGCGGCTTACCGGCAAACCGTTAACCTTTAGTTGCGCATTCTGGGCTACCTGCAAATGGTTATCCGGCACCCCGTTGCCGTCAGCATCGGCAGGGTCCAGAAAACCCAGCCCTACTCCATCCGTCACAGCTATTGTGGCAGCCGTGCCGGTATTTACGCTGGTCAGCACCAGCCGGTTATCCACAATTGAGGCTTCAACCGCTTCAACATCGGCCCCGGCAAAATCAACGGCGTTGATCTTGTCGCGGATGTTGGCCAGGCTGTCCCCCGCAGCAACAGAAATGGTCTGCCCGTTGATCGTCAGGTTGCCTGAGAGGCCGGGAGCATTGTTGAATTGGGTTGAAGCGTAGCGGTCGGCCTGGGCCAGATGAGTAACTTCCACGGCATATTTGGCCGCGCTCAGTTTATCACTGTCCCCTACCGTCACACCCAGGCCCGCCGCGTTTTCGCCCCCGACGGCAGCCACAAATTTGTTCAGGGTTCCGCTATCGGCGGTTAAGGCGCTTATGGCCGAACGAACCGCCTCCAGCTTGGTTTTTATATCATCATAGATCCCCTTGTTCACTTCCAGGGTATCCCGCCGTTCTTGCAGCCGGATCAGGGGTTGTCGCCGGTACTGCATCGACTCTTTGATCAACTGCTCAATCCCGGCCGCATTAAAGATTGATCCGCTGCTTGAAACGTTACTGGCCATAACCTTAGCTCTCCTTCGTCAATAACTTCTCGTAGTAACGCCTTTAGGGGGTTAAAGCCCGGAAGGCCTGAAGGCGTTACTACGGGTTATTTTCATCCCTGCCGGTTTACCGTCAGATTTATGTCCATCTTTTGCC
Organism: Anaerolineae bacterium; assembly: GCA_023382535.1. The sequence goes on from JAHDWA010000002.1 coordinate 99,432, forward strand.
TTAACTCGTAACCATCACCCGCGAGGGGGCAGCCACGCTTTGGAATTGAGTCTGGGAGAAATGCTGGGGTGATGGAGCCGGCTGGGGCTGGTACTGCTCTTTGACCTGCACCCAGGCAGCGCGCAGTTCACGCAAGATGCCGGCGGCTTCGTCATACTCACCCTTGCGGGCCAACTCTTCGCAATACAGATAAAGTCGAAAAAAGCCCATGGCAATATCGGCGTCGTAGCCAAAATCCAGCGCCTTCCGCAGCTCCGACAGCGCCCTGGCCGTTCGTTCCAGGTCTCGCTGGCCGCAGCCGATCAAGGCCGCATCATAGGCCATAATCAGCAGTTCCAGCGGGCTGGCGCTGTTAACCTGATTAAGCCGGTAGGCCTGGCTGGCCGAAGTTGTCCCATTCATTGAATTTCTGCTGTAAGTGTGATTTGAGACCATTGTTTTGCTCCCCATTGATTACTTGTGGTGGTAAAGCGGGGGAGGCTGTACAGCCTCCCCCGAACCTTACTTAACTCTATTCAGCCACCTGCAACTTCAGGTGTTATCTACCAGCTTGAGCCTAGCGGAACAGGCTCAAGATACCTTGGGGAGCGGTGTTGGCCTGGGCCAGCATCGTGGTTGAAGTTTGCTGCAAGATACTGAACTTGGTCGCTTCCAGTTGTTCCATCGCCATATCGGCGTTCATGATGCGGTTGTACGACGCTTCGACGTTGACCTGGGACACGGCGACGGCTTCGGATTTGATTTCCAGGCGAGCCATCAGTGAACCGAGATCGGCCATACTGGCATTGACTTTATCGAGGGCGGAGTTGACCGTGTCCATATAGTTAGCCGCCTTGATCGCGGTTGAAACATCAACCACAAAGTTGCCGGCTTCTTTATAGTCAAAGCTGACGGTACTACCTACACCGGCGGCGCCAATAGCGGCTGCGGTAGCCTGAAGCCCAACACCGGAATTAAGCGTGCCACCGGCGGCATTGTAACCGTGTTTGGCCGTGGTGCCAACCACCTCACCGGCGTCGCCGGCGCTGATGGTCATCGCCGCGCCGCTGCCATCGTTGAGTTCGTACTTCACTGCGCCGGCTCTGATATATTCAAAGTTCATGCTTTGGCCGGCCACAAGGCCCGTACCGCCCAGGGTCAGCGTGACCCCGAGGTCGTCACCTCCAGCAGTGGCTTCCAAAGCGCCGCTGCTGCCAGTACCGGTCAAGTTAGCGTTATTTATATCATATACCGTAGTGCCGGTGTTATCAATGATGCGATAGCTGACATCCCCGTTAATACCATTGGCGCCACCGTGATTGACGGCGTCAATTACTAACGTATAAGACTCACCGCTCTTCAGCTCCGTTGCCGTTCCGGCATTGGTTGGGGCTGCCGCAGCCATAGCCGACACGTCGGTGATATAGGGGCTTTCGACGTTAACTTTGCCGACGGCGGCAGAGGCAGCTTTATCTAAAACTTCGAAGGAATACGAGCCGGTTTTAACAGCGCTCAGATTACCAATGGTGGCGGCGACAGCGGCATCCGTCAGGCCGGCGCTGGTCACTTTATTGGAAACATTGGTGGCCAGGACTACTTCTGATACGCCCAGAGAGGTGGCATCTTGTTTGTCGGTCAGTGACCAGGTGGTGTATTCGCCGTTGTCGGCGCCGGTTTGGAAGCGTTTGTTCGCCGTGCCGTCCAACAACTGGGTGCCGTTCCATTTGGTCTCGTTGACCAGGTCGGTGATTTGTTCGGCAAAACTGGAGAGCTGGCTTTGAATGGCCGCGCGTTCGGAAGCGCCCAGGGTGTCACTGGCGGCCTGTTCGGCCTTGCTGCGCATGGTCACCAGGATGTCGGTGATCTTGCTCATGCCGGCTTCCGCTACCGACAGCATATTGTTGGCGTCGGCGATGTTGTCCATCGCCACTTTCAACCCTTCGGAGCGGGCTTTCATTTTGGTGGCAATGGTCAAACCGGCGGGATCGTCCTTGGCGCTGTTGATGCGCTTGCCGGTGGCCAGTCGCTGCTGGTGCACGCCCAGCTTGGCGTTGATGTTATTGAGTGAGTTCAGCGCGTTCAGCGCGCCGATGTTACTAGCTATTCGAGAGAAATCTGCTTGTGCCATGATATTACCTCCGTGTATGGCATAACGGGTATCCTTACCCTGTTGGTTGAATTAAAAATTAAGAATTTAGAGTTTTTGCCGTTAAGGGCTGTCGGTGTCTGCCTGGGAAACAGCCCCATTCCCGTGTTTTTAGTACTATTTATTTTATAAGCGCCTCCAGCCAAAAGTTGATTGTATTTGGTTGTATGCCTATATTATCGGTCTGATAAACAGGAACTTTAGCGGTTTGGGGAATATTTACGTTAACTTTACACGTTATGTAAGTGCAGTCCGCCGCTTGAAAAACGGACCGGCCCACCTAAAACAAAAAGCACGTCGCCCCGGCGACATGCTCCGATAATGGGGCCAGGACGGCTCACTGGCCCGAAACCGGCATCAGCCCGGTGGATGGCGAGGGACCGGCTTTAGTCAGATCACTGGCTGAGGATTCCCGTAAGGCCAGGTTTAGCTGGAGCAGGCCCAGTTCAGTTTGGAGCGGGATAATGACCCGATCAATATCCAGCGTGGAAATGCGCGCCCCTTTACCCACAATCAGCGTCGGCACCGAGATTTGGGTCTGATAGTTATACTCGGCTAACTTGGTGCTGGCCTGGCCTACAATGACATTGCCTAATTCGCCGATCCCGCTCTGGGCCAATTCGTCAAAATCAATGAACTCCTGTCCTAAAATACGCGCGGTGATATTCTTGGCCGTCTCAAAGCTGAGACTGATAATGGCAATGCCCCACACGTCCCCCACCAGGCTGAACAGGACGGTGACATCATCGGTGGTGTAAGCATCGCGTTCTAAACTTAAAGAACCCCGTCTAGCCTGGATATTAGCCTCAGAAATTAAGACGGTGTTGGCAGCAGCAATGAAAGCATTAAAAATTTCGGTGCGCATCTGGTTACCCTTTGAGAGTTATTTCATCAGTTTTGACTGCGGCTGTAGGCCGCGGACTAAATGTTTGTGTTTCACGTAAAGCCAGGTGAATTTGGAATTCACCCAAATCGGTCAACACGGGAACCTGGATTCGATCAAAGTCGAGAGTCGAGATAAGGGTTCCTTTGCCAAGAATGAGAGTGGGAGGTGAGATTTTCGCCTCGTAACCTGCTTCCGCCAGACGCTTGCTGGCCTGGCCCGTAATAACGTTAGCCAGTTCGCCGATCCCACTCTGGGCCAGTTCGTCGAATTCTGCAAAGGGTTGGCCTAAAATTTGCGACACGATTTGCAGAGCCATGTCTTGGCTCATCCCATAAAGGGCCACCCCCTGGACTTGTCCAACAATACTGATCAAAGCAGTTACGTCGTTGGTAGTGCAGGCTGAACGCTGCAAGGCCAGACCCCCGCGTTGAGCTGTTTTTATGCCTACTTCGGCCTCTAACACCGCAAAAGCTGCTTCTACAAACGGACTTAGAAACTTTACATTCATGATTTTTTACCTCTAAAGTTCCCTGGTTTTGCAAAAAACCTGGGGGGAGCCGGGGCAGTCCCAATTCTACGACGATAAAAGGAAATACCGGCCGTCTCAAAGCCCATCTCGGCGGCCTGTGAAATAATTTCGGTGCCTCCGACAAACAATATTCCTCCAGGCCGGAGTGACTGGTGAAAGCGCAGATAGATCTGGTCTTTTGCTTCAGCCGTAAAATAAATGACTACATTACGACAAATAATCAAATCAAACCCCTGTTCAAAAGGGTCGGCTAGAAGGTTATGCTCGCCAAAGGTAATCCGCCGCCGTAAAGTGTCGGCGACAAAATAGCCATTATCGCGGAGGATGAAGTAGCGCCGAAGCCACAAGGAGGGTACATTGGCTACCTCCTCAGACAGGTACGGGCCGCCAGCCTGCGCCCAGGCCAAAGCCGAATGATCAATATCAGTGGCTAAAATGTAGTGCTGGCGGTAGGAACCCGTTATCTCGGCCAACAGCACCGCCAGCGAGTAAGGTTCGTGACCGCGCGAGCAGCCCGCGCTCCAAATGCGCAGGGTAGAACGGTGAGCAAGTAATTCGGGTAAAATGATCTCGCGCAAACAATCAAATTTTTGGCTATCCCGAAAGAAAGACGAGACATTGATGGTTAAATAGTCTCTAAGTTTGCTGATCACGGTTGGATCATGGCCGATACTTGAAAAAAAGCTCTGCCAGGTAAGGTGGCCGGACCGTTGTAAAAAAGTATCCAGCCGGCGCTGCATCTGGGGGCTTTTATAGCCGTTCAGGTCTACTCCGGTCAAGGTTAAGATTTTTCGTTTTACGTAGTTATATTCCAGGGTTTCCACAGCGGACTAACTCCACCAACGTCGAAGCCACTTCAGGCAGGGGGACAACTCGGTCGGCCAGACCGGCCTCAATAACACTGCGCGGCATGCCATAAATCAAACTGGTCGCCTCGTCTTCTGCAACCACCTGGCCCCCGGCGGCCTTAATACAAGCAGCCCCGGCGGTGCCATCAGCGCCCATCCCGGTCAGAATTACCCCAATCACGGCGGCCTGATGGTACTGGCTGGCCGATTCCATGGTTACGTCTACGGCCGGGCGGACGTGTTGGCGGCGAGGCCCTTGATCCAGCCCAACCTGCTTATCCCCCTTGAAGCGTAAGTGGAAGTCACCCGGGGCTAACAGGGCCAGGCCGCGAGCCAGCCGGTCGCCATCTTGGGCTTCCTGAACCATGAGCGGTGAGTGTTCATTCAGGCGTTGGGCCAGCGAACGGGTAAAGCCAGGGGGCATATGCTGAACAATCGCCACAACGGCCGGCAGGTTAGCCGGTAAATCAGCCAGTACCTGTTGCAAGGCGCGCGGGCCGCCGGTGGAAGTGCCAATGACGATGACCGGGTCACCTTTTTGAAAGGGACTTAAGCCTAATTTGCCAGGAGGGGAGGAAGCAAGCGTTTCGGTTAAGAGATTTTTAGCTCGAATCCTTTCCACAGATCGCTTGGCCCCCGCTGCTACTTTTATTTTTATACTCAAATCTTCGACTACATTGCGGATGCTGATGCTGGCGCTCGGCTTGGATACAAAATCAACTGCACCGTGCATGAGCGCTTGAATAGTCGTGCGCGCACCGGGCTGGGTCAGCGAACTGAGCATAATTACCGGGGTTGGATACTCAGCCATGATCCGCTTTAACGCAGCTAACCCGTCCATACGCGGCATCTCCACATCCAGGGTGATGACATCGGGTGTGAGTGACCGTATTTTGGTTAGAGCGTCAAAACCATCACGGGCGCTGCCAACGACCGTAATTTCCCGATCGGTTTCCAAATGTTTGGCGATAGCATAGCGCTCGAAGGCCGAGTCATCCACCACCAAAACTCGAATAGGAGTTGCCATAAGTTTTACCGTAATACTTTTTGCAGGGCAGCCACGATTCGGTCTGGATCAAAAGGTTTAACCACGTAATCTCTGGCCCCTGCCTGGACCGCCTGAACCACCATTGACTCTTGCCCCAACGCCGTGAGCATAATAACCCTGGCCTTGGGATCAAAGCGGCGAATCTCGGTTAAGGCTTGTAACCCGTCCTTCTCCGGCATCGTCACATCCATCAACACGGCATCAGGGGCGGCCATCTGGTAGATTTTCACCGCCTGGTTACCATCCTCGGCCTCGACCACTTCGTACCCGTGGCCGCTGAGTAACTTTGAGATACGAACTCGCATAAATTGGGCATCATCTACAATCATTATTTTAGGCATAATTTTCTCCTAACATTTCTTAAGACAGGATAGCTTCCCCCTGTCCCAAAGTTTTTACAGTTACCTGGCCGTTGGCGGCGTAGAGTTTGACCGTGCGGCCGCAGTGACCACCCGTTGCCTGGGCTTTAATGCGGAGTCCGGCGGCTTGCAGCCCGGCTGAGGCTGCGGCGATGTTACGCTCGCCAATATTCAGGACGTTGTTAAAGCCGGGCGCGGTCAGGATCTGGGCGCCGCCACATAAATGGACAATGAGCCGGGACCGCTGTGCCCCTAAATCGGTGACCGCCCTGATGAGCAATGGTAATCCCTGGTCAACAAATTTGGCCGGCAATCCGTTCACCTTTTCATTTACAGGCATAGAGGGCAGCAACGCGTGCAGCATGCCGCTCACTTTTGCCGCCGGATCGTATAGACAGACGGCGACACAGGAACCTAGCCCATAGGCTACCAAAACATCTTCCGGTGTGTTGCTAACTATCATTTCACCAATTGAGACTGACTTTACATTTTCAGGCACGTTTCACCGACTTTCAGAAACAAGAGAGCGGGTCAAGGATAGGGACACCTGGTTATCTCCGCAGGCTGAACGGTAGCCTGGACTGGATTGGGCAGCACCCAAAAGTAGGCCAGAACTGTTTGCCCGGATATATGAAAAGTTGTCTCGGCAATGAGCAAAGTATCGCTAACCGGCGCTATGGGGATAGTTACAACGTCAATAATAGCTCCTAACATATCAATTATAACAGCCGGGGGCGAGGGTCGGGCTGAAATTTTGGTACAGGCGGCAATTTCATTGAGAAAATAAGAGGCGGTCAAATTACCGGCTTCGGCTAAAGCTGACCGCTCTATCTCACCGAGATCAGTTGTCGTGCCGGTTGGATTGTCCAGCAGCAGGTCAACCAGACAATGCGCTTCAGACAAAGGGAGCATCAAAATAACCTGTCCGGTAAAGTCACCCTCGATCAGCAGATATACGCCGGCCACTTCTGTTTCAGGATCGCCGGCAAAACCATGAATCTGACCAATGGGCAGTGATTCTACTTGCGGGACGTTGATGGTAATCACTTGCCCCACCATCCCGGAAAGACCATGCGCCGCATGCGTCATGGCTGTCCGTAATAAATTTTCCAGTTGAGCGTCAGGTACTAGACCAGACCACGTTCGATTTATCATCCTGTTCGTTCCTCAGACTAACTGTTTCTTGAGGCGTAGAGCAGTATTATTGATGAGATTGGACACGTCTATAATGAGGGCAATTTCACCATTGCCTAAAATTGCGCCACCGGATAATCCTGGCGTTTCGCCAATAATCGGACTTAACGATTTCACGACAATATCTTGCTTGCCCATGATTTTATCTACCACCAGGCCCGCCTTCAGTTTCCCCGAATTGACCGTAATCACCGCCGGTTTTGAACTGCTGTTTTCTTTTGGCTTATCTTCAACTGTTACTAAATCTTGCCGCCCCTTAAGAAACTCACGTAAATCTAACAGGGGTAAGACGGAATTCCGCCAATGGATTGCCGGTCTACCCTTGACGGTGTTAATCATTTGCTCCGATAAGTAGAGCGACTCAATAATACTGGCGAGAGGAATAGCATAGATCCCCCTATTGACAGAGACTAACATCGCCTGAACGATGGCCAGCGTCAGCGGCAGCGTAACCCGGAAAGTCGTGCCCTGGCCCACAACGCTCTCGACTACCACCGATCCACTCAGCCGTTCTACGTTTGACCTCACCACATCCATGCCCACACCCCGGCCGGAAACCTCGGTCACCTGCTCGGTAGTAGACAGGTTAGGCTGGAAGATCAAATCAACGGCTGCCTCGTCATCGAGTTGGCCTATCTCTGCCTCCGACAGCAGACTCCGTTTAAGGGCCGCCCGCCGCACTTTTTCCGGATTGATCCCGCGCCCGTCATCGGCTATGGTAATGACAATCTGGCCCTCCATGTGGGCTGCGGTCAGGCGCACCGTACCGATAGCTGCTTTACCAAGCGCCATTCGTTCTTGCGGCGACTCAATCCCATGATCAACCGCGTTGCGGAGCAGGTGAATGAGTGGGTCGCCGATGACCTCGATCAGAGAGCGATCTAATTCAGTCGCCTCTCCCTCGACAACCAGCTTGACTTCTTTGCCTGTCACGCGCGCGACATCGCGCACAATGCGGGGAAATTTCTCAAAGAGGGCCGCAATAGGGACCATGCGGGCGGTCATCACCTCTTCCTGCAATTGGTCCACCACCCGGCTGATATGGCTAATGATGTCGTTTAGGTCAGGCTCGGTTCCCTTACCATTGGCTTGATTGTGCCAGGTGTTTTCAAGCTGCAACAGCCGGTTGCGGCTGGTCACCATTTCGCCGACCAAATTCACCAGGGTATCCAGTCGTTCGACGCTGATGCGGATAGTTTTATCGTTGCTTTGTCCCCCGGAGCTTAAGGTTGCTCCCTTTGGGGTTGGGGCTGTCGCAGGCGTGGTTTTAAGCTGATAGACCTCCACTTGAATTTCGACCAGGTCTGGCATGTCGGCCAAAACCTCTCTGATCGTCTCAATTTTGGCAGACGTGGACAGAACGGCCCACAGCACGCCCTCGTGCTGGCTGTTCGCCAGGTCAGCCAAAGAAGGCTGCTGGGCCACAATCTGCCCCACTTCCAGCAGAGCCATAACCGCCTGAGATAAGCGCGCTGCTGGAGCAAAAGCTTCAGCAGTCACGTTCAATCTAATCTCCAGCAGAGTTTGTCCGGCTTCCTGGCACTGCCTGACCAGCTCGGGAGTCAAAGCCTGAGCGGGAGCGGCGTCGGGGTTCCTCTTTGGAGTCGTCGGGGCAGCATCCGTGGCCGGGGCAGCATCGAGACGGGCGATAATGCTGGCTACATCAACTTCACTTGACTCCTGGCTGACGATCTCGCCGAGCAAGGTTTTTAACACGTCTACTGCGGCCAATAGATCGTCAATAACCCGCTGGGTGGGCACAAATTTCTCTGACCGCATAGCGTCAAACAAGGTCTCCATTTTGTGGGTCAACTCGGCCAGCCGCCGATGGCCGATGGTGCCACCCAGAGCTTTGAGGGTATGCGCGGCTCGGAAGATAGCATTAAGCGTGCCCGCCTCAGCTCCTTGTTCCAGGGTCAGAATCCCGCTCTCCAGAGCCTGGAGGTGTTCGTTAGACTCTTCGAGGAAGATTTCCAGTTCGTCCGCTGCAATATCAAAATTTATTTTAGCGCCCATAACAATCAACCAATGTCACTCAGATTTTTTAGGAGTGGGTTCATCTCACTATCGTATCTTTTCAAACCCATTAACCGGCTGGCCCAAGTGATTTACAATGAGAGTTTGATAAAGGTATAAGCTTTGGCGCAGGGCATCCTCGGTTTTTTTTGCCCGCAAAAGGTGCCGCACGCGCTGGCGTAATACGGTTTTATGGACAGGTTTGACGATGTAGTCGGTTGCGCCCACTTCAAAGGCTCGGTCAATCGCCTCATCCTCTTTCAAAGCGGTTACCATGAGGATGGGAATATATTCACCTCCAGGTAGCAGCCGAAGCTGGCGGCAGGCGGTAAAACCATCCATTATCGGCATCATTGCATCGAGCAGAATAAGGTCTGGCTGCAAACGTTCATAGATAGACAAGGCTTGTGCACCATCATCAGCTTCAGTTACGGTATAACCGTCTTTTTCAAGGAGAACCCGTAAAAAGAAGCGCATGTTTAGGTCATCATCAACGATCAAAACGAGGGGCGTAGGCGATAGATGGACTGGGCTAAATTGTTCCATGGTATTTACTCCTGTTAGTAAGCTTTAACTTTGCATTAAGGGGTGGGGCAGGTTCTGGCTTCTATGAGTTTAAGATCGTTATCGGCAGGCTGTTCTGTTTGCTGACGCCGGCGATCCCGCCCATCATCTCTTCAGTCGCCACCGAATTCTCCTCGACCACGACCTTCTAATTGGATTCCCCAAAACAGGTTATGCTCTTACTTCTTCTGGCCGAAGTTGCTTGCGGCAGGAATTAAGCTGGCAATCAACTCCCCGGATATGATGAACGAACCAGTTCAACAGCTCTTTCTCAACCTTGATGGCTAACGACGCGCTGGTGCTTTTCTGTTCAAACTCAGCAATAAATTCATCAAGAGTTTTTACAAACTGAATGTGGGCCGTTTTGTTACCGGCAGCCACGGGACAGTTGTACTTTTCCATACACTCCTCTTCAAAATTAAAGTGAGTTTCTACATATTTGCTTAGAAAATCCAGGATCGGCCTAATTTCGTGCCGCGCCTTTCCCTGGCGCAACATCGCTACCAAGCGATTTAATTCAGCAATAAGCTGCTGGTGCTGCTGGTCTACTTTTAGAATGCCTGTAGACATCGAGTTGTCCCATGTAATCATTTTTGGGGTCGTCTCGGCCAATTCTAAGGTCGGGGTCACCTGCTTCACCGGTGGGGGAACCACCGCTGCTTCTTCAGTTTTTACTGAATGGCGGTGAAGCTTGAATTGGGCAACCCCCTCCTGCAGAGCCTGGGCCATTTCGTTTAAGGATTGCGCTGCAGCACTGACCTCTTCTACTTGCGCGGTCATCTCTTCGGCAGTGGCACTCACTTCCTCAATGGCGGCGCTGTTCTCTTCGCTTGTGCCGGCAATACTCTCGACAATCTGAGTCACCTCACTGGAACCAGCGGCCATTTCTTCTGTTGCCGCGGTGTTCTCTTCAACCACGGCTGAAACTGTTTCCATAGCGCCCAACAATTCATTCGATAGGGCTTTCATTTGCTCTACGGCCACGAGGATTTCTTCACCGTAGTGATTGCCTGCTTCAACCGTTTGTTGGATACCCGTCAAAGCCTGCCTGGCTACCGCCGCCTGCGCTACCCCTGCCTCAACCTGGCTCGTGCCGTCTTTCATCACCTGTATGGCTTCGGTCACACTCTGTTGGATATTCTGGATCAGTGCGGCAATTTCCTTGGTGGCTGCGGTTGATTTCTCGGCCAGCTTGCGGACTTCATCGGCCACCACGGCAAACCCTTTACCGTGTTCGCCGGCACGTGCTGCTTCGATCGCCGCATTCAGCGCCAGCAGATTGGTCTGGCTGGCAATGTCATCTATTGTTTCTACAATGGCTCCAATTTGCTGCGACCGCTGGCCCATTTCTGCTATTTTCTGAGACGACAGCCCCACTTTGACCTTAATGTTTTCCAGTTCTTTAACTGTGCCTTCCACCGTCTTGAACCCGTTGCTGGCCGCCTCGACCGCTTCAACCGAACCTCTGGCCTGAGCCTGGACGTTGCTTGCCACCTGCTGGATAGCCAGAGATAGCTGGGTGGTCATTTGTGAGGATTTGGTTATCGCCGTGGCCTGCTCCTCAGCGCCTTTAGCTACCCCATCAATGGCCCGGCTTGTCTGCTCGACCGCCAGAGCGACCCTGGCAACTCCCTCGGTTTGCTGGCCGGCGCCTGCCGCAATTTGCTGAATGGTGGCGGCCATTTGATTGGTAGCCTGGCTCGCTTGTTCGGCCACGCCGGCCAGTTGGCTGGAGGCCGCGCCCAGGTGGGTGGCATTATCGCTCACCTGCGCCACCAAACGGCGCAGATGGATCACCATTTGGGCCAGGGCCAGGCCAAACTCATCTTTCTCCGACAGCGGCTCAATCTCAACCGTCAAATCACCCTGGGCAATACGAGCCGTATCTTCGGCCCGCGCCTGCAAGGTTGTCTCAATTCCGATCAACCCTTGAGCCATCTGGCCAATTTCGCCCTTCATCGCCGCCAGTTTTTGCTTAACCTCGACCGGTATGTCCCGGTTCAGGTCACCTTTGGTGCCGATTTGGCTGGCAGCCCAGGCCATCAAGCTGAGCGGGTTGGAGATGCTTCGGGCCAGGAAGAAACCAGAGACACCGCTCACCACGATGGCGATAACCAGCGCGCTCATCATCGTCGTCAAAACCGTGGAACGAGTGCCCTGGGCAGTGTCATACATTTCGCTCGCCTTGCTGGCGGCGTAGTCACGCAGCTTACTAATTTCGTCGGACAGCGACGTCACCTGCTCCATCCCTTTTACCCTGGCCAGCGTGATCGCCTGATTTCTTTTCCCTTCCCTTACCAGGGCAATCACTTGGTCACGGGTGGGTTTCCACTGATGGAAGAGTTGAACTACGGCAGTCACCATCTCCTGGCCTTCCTGGCCCAAAATATTTTTCTGGGCAATCGCCAGTTGCCGGTAGACTTCCGTTTCATCCTGATTCACCGCCGCCACCGCTTCCTCCAGGCTCTTGTCGTTTGTAGCCAGCAGGACATCCTGCATGTTACGCTGCATTCTGATGATATAACCGTCTGCAGTGAGGACCGCCCGTGTTACCTGCAAAGGATGGTCATAAATTTTGGTGGTCAGTTCCGCCAGTACCTCCATCTGGGTGAGGCCGTAGATATTTACAGCACTGATCAGCAGCAGCACAAAGCCAAAGCCAAACAGTATTTTAGTTCGAATGTTGAGTTTCATCGTTTATCTCCTTATGATAAAGCACCGGCTTAGAGTGTCGCCGTTAAAACATCGCCTTGAGCTTTGCGGAATTGCTGTAAATCGGCGCGTTCTACGGAGGTCAGCACCTTGCTCAAATCCAGCAGGATGACGAGCCGCTCACTCACCTTGGCAATACCCGTAATAAAAGCCGAGTCGACGGTCATCATCAAGGGCGAGGGCGGTTCGACAGCCTCAGCCGGGACACGCAGCACTTCTGACACGGCGTCCACAATCATACCAACGGTCAAACCATCAATTTCGACAATAATGATGCGTGTATTTTTGCCGGCTTCTACGGCGGGCAAACCGAACCGCCTGCGCAGGTCAATGACCGGCAGCACGACTCCGCGCAGGTTGGTCACACCTTCGACAAACGGGGGAGCAAAGGGGACAGCCGTGATGGTCTGGAGCTTGATAATGCTTTCCACCGCCGCAATATCTACGCCATAGCATTCGTTGGTTAGTTCAAAAATAACGAGTTGTTTCTCCATGGTTTATCGCCCTATTCAGGTATAAGTCGTTATATTACGCTTTAAACTTTCCTGCCGTTGTGATTAGGAACCACGACAGGTTCATAGGGAGTTGTTTGGTTCCAGGCGGGTACTATTTCGGCAGGCGGCGCCGGATTGAATATTTGGAGCTCCTGCTGATGGGCCTTGCTTGCACTTAGCTTGAATTGAGCCACAAGCTGCAGCAGACTCTGGGCCAACTGGCTCAACGATTGCGCCGATGCTGTCACTTCTTCCACCTGGGCGCTCATTTCTTCCGCCGAGGCGCTGACCTCTTCTACCGCAGCACTGTTCTCTTCGCTCATACTGGCGATATTGTCAATGGCCTGAGAAACCTCGCCGGACCCGGCCGCCATTTCCTCGGTTGCAGCCGTATTCTCCTCGACCACCGCCGAAACAGTATCTACCGCACTTACCAACTCATTGGCCGAGGTGCTCATCTCCTGGGCAGCCGCCGAAATTTCTTCGACTTGTTGGCTGACAGCTTCAACTGCTTTCAAGATATTGCCCAGGGTTTGTCCGGCTTCATTAGCCTGGCTGACGCCACTTTCCACCTCAACTGCGCCTTCAGCCATCGCGGTTACCGCCTCGGCCACAGAGTGTTGGATGCCCTGGATTAGCCCGGCGATCTCTTTGGTAGCAACTGCCGACTTTTCAGCCAGTTTGCGGACTTCGTCGGCCACCACCGCGAACCCTTTGCCGTGTTCACCGGCTCGCGCCGCCTCAATTGCAGCATTGAGGGCCAAAAGATTCGTCTGAGACGCGATGTCGTCAATGGTTTCGACAATCGTCCCAATCTGTTGGGAGCGCTGGCCCATCTCCTGGACCTTTTGCGCTAACAGTCCAACTTTGGCTTTGATGGCGATCATCCCCTGAATGGTAGTTTCAACGGTTTTGGCTCCACTCTGGGCTGTTTGGGCGGCCGTAGCTGCGCCCTGGGTCACACTCTGGGCGTTTGTTGCCACTTGCTGGATGGCCGTCGCCATCTGGTTAGTGATTTCGGCCGATTTAACCACAGCCCTCGCTTGTTCCTGAGCACCCTTGGCCACCCCATCAATGGCCCGCGAAACCTGCTCGACAATATGGGCAGCCCGGTTCACACTTGCGGTCTGCTGGCCTGTGCCCTGGGCAACTTGCTGGATCGTTGCCGCAATTTGAGTGGTTGCCTGGCTGGCCTGGTCGGCCGAAGCTGCCAGTTGGCCGGAGGCCGCGCCGACGCTGTGGGCGTTTTCAGTTACCTGGCTGACCAGGTTGTGCAGGTTGGTCGTCATTTGCCCAAAAGCGCTGCTTGCTTCGTGCAAACGTTCAATAATTGTGTTAAAGGCAGTCGCCATTGCGCCAACTTCGTCGCCAGAAGCGACAGGCAGGGGCTGCGCCGTTATGCTCATTGTGCGGGTCAGATCGCCCTGGGCCATAGCCTCAAGCGTGGTGACGAGGCTGTGCAGATCCACCTCCACAATTTGTTTCGAGGCCCGGGTTACAGCTTGCAGCGGTCGAGTAATTCCGCGCGAGATAAAGAAGCCTAACCCAAGGCCGGCAAAAGCGGCCGTTAGCATCGTGACAATCAACACTATACGTGTCTGGACGACCAAATGATCGCTGGCCGCAGTCTCCGCCTTTAAGTCTACAGCTACGCTGTCGGCTATTTGGGTCGCCGTGGTCTGAATCTGTGGGCCAAGAACATCATGTAAATTCGCCTGTAACTCATTCTGCTGCTGATAACCTGTTTGAAGCGACTTAAAGGCGACCACGTAATCGTCCGTCACAGTCCTCGCCTCGGCCAGCATCTGGCGCTGGTTTATGTCTTTCAGCGCGGCGTCCAACTGGTCCAGGCCCGCCAGAAATTGGGCCTCGTGTTCGTCAAACTTGGAGAGCCATTCCTCATTGCCGTCAAACAGGTACTTGTAGACGTTCAAGCGCATCAGCAGAAACGAAGTTTGAACGTCGGCGATGTGATTGAGCGCGGTTAAATTAAAGGTATGAGAAACCTGGGATCGCAACTGGTTCAAGTTGTCGTCGCCAAGCGCACCTTTTACATCAAGCACCTCTTTGGTCACCTGCTCGCGTTCGGCAATCAGCCTGGCGGTTTCGGCAAAAGCAGTTTGGTAGGCATCGGTCTCTGCTTTGATCTGTCTAAGCAACTTGACCCGCTCCGCCTGGGTGATGGCTATATCAGCCCTGGCTAACAGTTTTTCCAGCTTCTCCCACTGTTCGCTGTAAGTAATGAGATCATCCTGGTTCTGGCTGCGGATATACCGGTTGGCATAAAGGCGGGCTGACAGAATTTGGGCCACTATTTCTCGCGCCAGCGCTTCGTCATCAATCAGGTTGTTGGTGATATTACCCATTTTGTCGTTGATCTGGCCCAAACTCACCAGAGCAACGCCCCCTACCACCGCCATGAGCACAAGCGCGATGAGATAACCTGAAACAATTTTTGTTCCTACTTTGAGATTTCGAAAGATATTCATTTTGGCAGTTCCTTCGTTGAGGTCGTCCCCCTCTTTTGTTTTTACCTGAATCTATTTCGACCAGTTCAGTGATTTTCTCCATAAAATCAGGGTAAAGAGTTATCAGGAGAGTTCGGACTCTTTAGGTGAATCGTCTAAACAAAACCATATATTAGGTTTTGAGGCTTTATTTAGGGGAAATTATTGTTAAAGGGGGTTACCGTAACACGACCGGCAGGAAGGTCTGATGTACTTTTGTTCCCAAGAATTTTAGGTTAAGGCTGTCCAGGTAGACCCAGGTATTATCCTGGGGCCACTGCCGGTTTGATAGGCGAAACTGGAGGGTGACGACCTGCCCGGCATAAGGGCTGAGATCCAGCACGCCTTGTTTCCAGCCCATATCTTTGGGGATAGTGGGGTCACTCCGATACCAGTTTTCCCACTCCTGAGACCAGCGGAAGCCATCTTGGAACACTTCCCGGTTGTTTAGATATACTTCAAAAGGATCCCACTCTTTGGAACCATTGTTGAGAGACCCAACAGCAACATCATAACTCAGGATGCGGTACAAGAATGTCACCTGGGTCAGGCCGCTGGGCTGCACATAAACCGGTTGGCTTAGCCAAACTTCACTAAGCTGATGAGGCGTCTTATCGTTAGTGGTTGCCCCTAAACGGACCATTTCAGAACCGCTGGGAGGTATGACCGCTATACCACCCAGCACATCCCCACTTATGACCGTGGCTGAGTAAGCCGGGTTCGAAACGGGGAAGTTGGCTGTTAACGTCGTAACCCGACCGAGACTCCAATTATTCAGCCCGCCACTTTCAAAGCTGTTGTCTTGCAGCGCCGGCCCCACCAAGTGAACTTTCGAGTCGCCGGTTGTGCTAAGGCCCGCCACCGAAATGAGAGCAGCGCCGGACTGCGCACCGGCGGTGAGCACCCGGGTTGTCACTCCATTGACCGTAGGGGTTCGGCTGCTAATAGTTCCCAGGCTTGTCGTTACCGTCAATGGACCGGCATTTGTGATAACGTGTCCGTAAGCATCTTCTACTTTCAGGGTCAGGGTTGACCGGCTGGCGCCATCGGCCATTAGCCAGGGCGGATTGGCCGTGACACGGGCCACCGCAGCGGGACCCACCAGGAAAGGCACACTACCTTCGACCAGAAGATTATCTACGTAAACCCGCGCTGTTCCAGGAGTCAAAGGGGCTTGCAGGGTACAGGTCAGCCGGCCGGCTGTAGCGCCGTTTTCGTCACAGTCTAACAGACCGAGTGAGGCCGTCACCTTTGGCTTTGTGCCATCGGCGACTGGCAGCCCCGAAACATCGAAGACCTCAACCGTCAAGGTAGTTTGGCTGAAACCGTCGGCGTACAGGCTGCTGGGATTAGCCGTCAAACGCGAGCGGGGGATGAAGCTTACCTTATCGCCGCCTGCCTCGAACCCGTTGACGACAACGGTGGCCACGCCGTAATAGCTGCCGGAGGTCAAAGTGCGGGTTAGCACACCATTTTGCGTGGTGGACGAACCGGTCATAGAGCCGAGGTTCGTCGTGACGGTCAGGGCCGTGCCGTTAGCGACCACGTTCCCGAATGAGTCCCTGGCCGTGATCGTAAGGGTGCTGGTCGCCCCTCCCACCGGAATCGAAATCGGACTGGCCCTGACAACAGCGGTAATAGCTGAGTCAGGGAGAATGATTACATCTTTGATTTGACTGTAGACTGTTCCCTGCGCAGCCTGGATTCCAACCTCGCCTGCCAGCACGCCGGTAAACACGCCGCTGCTTGATAAGGTGCCGTAGCCTGTGTGCGGCCACATCCGCCAGGTAAAAACGCCCGTCCCGGTTTCATTGCCAAACACATCATATCCTTTGGCCGTAAAGGTGATCCTATTCCCGGCTACCACCTGGGCGGCCCCAATGGGTAACAAGGCGATGTGGTCCAAAACGCCGGAGGTCAAGGTGACTCTATCCCCTGCCGAAGAAAGCGTACCGGCGCTGGTTGTAACGGTAAAAACAGCCGTACCCATCGTCAGGCCAGGCGTTAAGGCCCGGGTTACCATGCCGCCCTGGGTGGTACTGCTATCGGGCAAGATGCTGCCCAGAGAACTGGTGACAGTAACTACCTGTCCATCCGCTACCGGGTGTCCCCAGGCATCAGCGAGGCTGATCTTTAGGAGTGACTGCTGGCTGCTGCCCACCACCAGGCTCGCCGGATTAGCCGAAATGGTGGCGGTGACAGGGGGGCCGGGAATGAGTTCAAGCGTATCGCCAACTGCCGGCAAAGCTACCCCATTATAGGCGACGGAAAGACCCGCCAGGCCCAGCGACGTACCGGCTGTGAAGGTAGCCGTGAAGGAACCGGCTGTCACTACCGTAGTTGTCGGCAGCAGTGAACCATGATTGACACTCAGTGAGGCAGACCCATTCCCTGGTATGGTGAAGCCATAACCGTCCTTAATGGTCACACTAATCTGGGCTAGGCTGCTGCCGTCAGCCAGTACCTGGGCCGGAGTGGCCGTGACCAGGGCTTGCGCCGGCGGCCCAGGAACAAACTCCACGGTATCGCCGGAAACGAAAAGCGGACCGGAAGAACTTTCTACCGTAAATTGAGCCGTACCTAACTGGATCGGGGCGCGGAGAGTTTGAGTCACCTGTCCGTTGGTGGTAGCGCCACTGCCGCTGAGGGCGCCGGCGCTGGCAGTGACCGTGATCGGCGTCCCATCCGCGACCAAATTTGAATGAGCATCACGAATGGTCAGGCTCAAATCAGTTGTGCTCATCCCATCTGCCGGGATGGTTTTAGGGGTTGCGGTAATAAAGGCACGCGTGGGGGGGCCGGGTGTAAACGTAATGCTGGTATCGCCGCTTAAGGTCAGTGGGCCGCCTGGCCCGGTCACCACCACCGGATGTGTCCCGGCATCCGTACTGGTGGGTAAAATCCCGGTCATGACGCCATTCATCGTCGTGCCTGCGCCTACGACAGGCGGGACGGACTGGACGGTTACGGTCAGCGGTGCGCCATCAGGAATAGCGTTGCCAAACGCGTCGGTAAAATTGGTCAGGGTAATCCCATAGGTACTGACGCCACCAGCCGGCAAGATGGTGGGGCTGATAGCAAGGGTTGCGGAAGCCGGGGGACCGGCAACTACGTTAACTGTGAGGACGTTGCTGGTGGTAATGCCGCCGGTGGCCCACAAGAGATTAGGCCCAACTTTTATAGGTTTAAATCCAATGGAGCGGGCATGCCCATCGGCGGGGGTGAGGAGACCGAATCCGGGCGCACCGGGGGAAGCACCCTGCCACCAGGTGTAATCAACCGGCGCCCAGGGATCAACGGCATTGGCAAACCTGTCACGGCTGCTGGCGGTTACCGTGAGGGTTACTCCGGCGGTGGCAGTGATCGGACCGGGCGGGTTTAGTGTTACCGTCAGGGCCTCTTCGGGCATAAAGAAGATGTCGTCGGAGGTGGGTAAGATGGTCAGTGGTCCAGCCGGACCACTCAATATCAGTGTTTCAGTCCCCGCCGTCGTTGAGGTCAGGGTAGCTGTGATTGTCGCCGCGCCGCTGCTTGTTGTCTGGCTAAAGGTTGGGCCGCCGCCGTTAAAGTTTCCAGGTATCGCCGTTACCGTGATGAGGGTGGGTGGAACGATATTACCGTAAGCATCGGTAACCGTTATGGTAAGAGACGTTGTCCCATCTACTTTAAGCCAGGTGGGTGAGGCGGTTATATGAGCCAGAGCAGCAGGGCCGGGCAGAAAGGTAACAAGGGTATCGCCGGCCGTCGAAATTCCCGAACTACTCACCGTTGCCGTTCCGACCGATGTGCCGGGTGTCAGAGTTTGTTGAACCACTCCCCCCACCGTTAGACGAGCGCCGCTAAATGTGCCGTAAGCCGGGGTCAAGGTCGGGGTTATGATGGTCCCGTTAGCCACCGGATGATTCCAGGCATCACGAACATCAAACGTAACCGGGGTGCTGGAACCCCCGGCGGCCAGGGTTGAGGTTATAACTGTGACCTGAGCAGTAACCGGAGGCCCCGGAATGAGGGCCAGGGTTGGGCCATAGGCGGCAAAGCCGGTGATACAAAGTTGCGCCTCGCCCACAACTAAACCGGCCTGGAGGGTGCGCGTAAGTACGCCGTTCCCATCGGTCGGGCCGCCCCCGGGCAGCACCGTGCCCAGGGTGGCGGTCACCACGGGAGTCAAACCACTCGCCACCTTGTTACCGTAGGCATCACGCAATTGCAGCCTAACCGTAGTGGTACTTGTTCCATTGGCTATAACTGCCGGCGCGCTGAACGAAATAACTTCAGCCTGGGCTGGCGGGCCGGGGATAAAGGAGACATGCGTGGGACCGTCCAGGGTCAAGGGGCCGGCAGAGGTACTGACAGAAAATGGATAAGTCCCGGCCTGGGTCGTAGCCGCCATACTGATATTGGCCTCGCCATTGTTAACTGCGCCCGTATTTAATCGCACCAGGGGGGCTGATTGGAGCGTGACGGTCAGGACCGCGCCATCGGCAGGCATGTTGCCGTAACCATCAATCAAGTTGGTCAGGGTGAAGGTAATCGGGCTGACCCCGTCGGCTGTTATCGTGGCGGGGGCAAGGGTTACGGTACCCGCCGCCGGCAGGCCGGGCAGCACGGTGAGGTAAACGAGCGCGTCGTCGTAAGAACCGGTTTGATCTTCAACCGCCCAGACATTAAGTTCTACCCAGTTTCCAGCCAATGTGCCGGTAATAGTAACTTCGGGACCGAAGTAGAGGCTTTGTTCGGCATCGCCCGAAACCGGGTTCAGGGACCAGCCATAAGTGACGCCGTCAGGAATAGGCGCATTATCTTTGTCGTAAGCGCGGGCAGTAAAGGTCATAGATTGACCAGCAATCAAATTTAAGGCGGTATTTGGGCTGATAACGACATGGTCCAGTACGTCAACCGTGTATGAAACGTTGTCTCCACTGGGAGGCGGAAGGAGAACATTATTGTATCTAATGACGAAATTGGCTTGGCCTGCCTGGAGGGGCGCGGTTAAGGTCCGGGTTAGCACGCCACTGGCATTGGTGGTTCCATTACCGCTGATTGTCCCTAGCCCAGCCTGAACGACGGGATTAAATCCGGCGCCCACCGGGTTGTCAAAACGGTCCAACAGAGTGATAGAGAGGATTGAGGTAGCGACGCCGTTAGCCGGCAGCAAAGCGGGCGAAGCGGAGATATAGGCCCGATAGGGAATGCCTGGGGTGAAAGTAATCACCCGGTCCCCGGTTATGGTAATGAGATTGGTCACGCCGATGGTCGCCTGCCCGGCCTGGGTTGAGTCAATAGTCCGGGAGGCAATTCCGCCTGGCCCGGTGGGACTGCTCCCGCGGACGATGCCGATTGAGCCGGTCACTGTCAGGGGGACCCCCGCGGCGACGGCATTGCCGTAAATATCCTTGACGTAGAAAGTCAATGCGGAAGCGCTCAAGCCATCGGCAGGAAGCGTGTCGGGTTGGGCTGTCAAAGTGGCCTGTGCGGCTGTACCCGGCCCCACGGTGACAAAGCTTACCCCGGTTTTGCCAGTCGGTTGATGGGTGGCTTTTACCTGGACCGTTCCAACAAGCGTACCGGTAAAAGTGCCGCCGGCGTCCATGAGTCCATCGCCCCCCTGGACGGCTTTGCTCCAGCCAAAACTAAGGCCCGCAATTGGATTATTATAGAAATCGTAGCCGGTTGCGGTAAAGATTAAGGGATCGCCGGCAGAAGCTGCGACTGTACTGGTAAACGACCCATAAGGGCTGATCGCCACCCGGTGCAGCGGGCCGGGCAAAAAAGTGAACCCGTTTCCTGTCGCTGCTATTCCGGCGACGTAGATTTGCGGCTGGCCGCTCCTGGTAGAAGTAAGGTTCCGGCTGAGCACACCCTCGGAATTGGTTGGGCCGCTGCCGCTGACCGTGCCGATGCTGCTGGTGACGGCCAGGGTTTGGCCCACAATCGGATGGCCGATACTGTCGGTTACGGTAATAACCAGGGTCACTCTATCCGTGCCGTTGGCCGTGGCGGCGCTTGGCTGAGCGTCCAGGAGGGCTATAGCCGGTGGCCCGGTCACGAAATCAACGCTGGCATTGGTCACGGTGAGGAGGCCGCTGATAGATAAAACCGTGGTTCCCAGTTGGGTCGTTGACTGTAGGATGCGAGTTACTACCCCGGAGGCATTCGTTTGGCTATCACCACTCAGTGTACCGAGGGTGTTAGTAAAGTTGGGGACCACTCCCGGAACTACATTGCCGTACTGGTCCTTTAGGGTGGCAGTCACAACAGCAGTGGTAGTACCATTGGCAAATAACTGAGTCGGATAAGCGATCAGGACAGCTTGAACGGGAAGGTCAGGCTTAAAAGAGAGTGAACCCCCGCTAACATCAAGCACTCCTCGCGTACTAGAAATACTGATCATTTCCGGGCCAGTACGGGTGGAGAGCAGCGTCCGCTGCAATTGACCATTCTCGTCGGTGATCCCTGTAGAGTTAGGGGTGATTGTTCCCAGACCGCTGGTGACGGTAATCGCTACACCGGGTACGACGTGGCCCACACTATCCCGTACCGTCACGGTTAGAGTTGCCGGCGTCCCGGCGGTAATAGGAGAAGTGGGACTCAAACTTACATCGGCCGTATGCGGCGGTCCCACGGTAAAGTTGACGCTTCCGATGGCCGGTGGTCCTAAACCTGCCGCGGTGGCGGTCAACGGTACGGCGCCCAAAATGGTGCTGCTGCGCAGGGTTCGGGTGATGACTCCGTTGATTGTACTGCCGCCGTTATCGGGCAAGAGTGTGCCTGACCCGGCAGCGAAGGTAACCGCTACTGGAGTATTAACCGGGTTGCCGAAGGTATCACGAACCAGAGCCATAAGAACGGTGGTACTCGTGCCGTCGCCGGGAATGTTTAGGGGATTGGTATCCAGGGTAATCTGCGCCGGCGGGCCGGGAACGAAATCAACGCTGGTGGCCGTGTTTAATCCCCAGGCACTCGCCGAGATACTGGCTGTGCCAGCCTGGGTAATGGACGTTAAGGGTATCTGGACTTCGCCATCGTTCGTTGTTTCAGTATAAGCAGCGGCCCCGCCGGCCAGCTTGCCTCGACTGGTGGTGATGGTCACAGGGACCGTTGCGTCAACCCGATTGTCGTATTCATCCAATACCAGCAGCGTGATGGTGCTGTTACTGGCTCCATCGGCGGTAATCGAGGCCGGATTGGCTTGTAATGAGAGATGAGTCGGCGGGCCAGGGGCCAGATAGACACTCTGGGTGGTATCAACGAGTGAACCAAGGGTGACGGTTAAACGGGCCAGCCCAGCCACCGTGCCGCTCAGGTTGGCTATAACCTGACCGTTATCGGTATGGGTCACCAGGGTGGTCCCACTGCCATTAAGTTGTCCCAGACTGGTGGTGATGGTCAGGGGGGTTTGAGCAACCGGGTTGCCGTAACTATCACGCACATTGACCGAAATCGAAGCGGTCGCACTCCCGTTGGCCGGAATTGAAGCCGGTGTGGCCGCAACGGTTAAGGCAGCAGCCGGACCCGGCTGAAAAATTACATCGGTGCTTTTTTGGATGCCGCCAGTAGTAGCTACAACGTGGGCCGTTCCGGCTACGGTCCCCGCCGAAAGTGTTTTGACGACTTGCCCGCCGGAGGTAGCCCCGTTGACCGGCGTCCCGGCGGATTGGCCATCAATCATTCCTTTATCGAAATTAATGCTGACATTTGTGCCATCGGCTACCGGATTGCCATAAGCATCTTTAACGGTGATAACAAGCTCGGTTGAACTGCCAACAGTCGTGGGATTTGGGGCGGCGTCGAGGGTGATAACAGCCGGGTCATTAGGAATGATCGTCGTAACCAGGGGATTCCCTGTTCCAAAATTTGGGGTCGAACTCGCCTGATAGTTGGCATTAACGACCTGGCCTGCCTGGTTGATGGCGACCGCAAAAGACACTTCAATGGTACTGCCATGATCTACTGCCGGGACAGACCAGCGCATTACTCCGTTGGTGAGGGTACCACTGCCGGGATTAACGACTGTGGCCCCGGCAGGAATCTCGTCGGTGATCACCAAGTTAATCTGATTACCCGTCGAATTGCTGACGTGAATAGTGTAAGTAAATGGTTCACCGGCCTTAACCGGGTCGGCTGAGGCCGTTTTCCAGACAGAAATGCCGGCAGCTCCCACCGGCGTCGCCATCACCCAGGGGATCAGGCAGAGGAGAAATAACCCCGCGAGCAAAAGTGAAGCGACCACCTTGTTTAGCCTGGGCCTCTGAAAAGGAACGAGTAGGTCAAGCAGGGTGAGCACGCCCATCCTCATCTGAAAACGGGTGAGGGCCAAGTGTCGCCAGGAGAAATTACTTCGGCCGTTCATCTAGGGGAGTCTCACTTAAAAGGGGTCACCGTCGCCGTAGCTGTCGGCCCAACTGTGCCGGTTGAGGTGGCCGTCGCCGTTGGCGTATTGACGACAATCGGAGTCGCCGGGAGCAAGGGCGTAAAAGTTGGGTAAGGGGTATAAGTTGGGGCCGGAGTGTAGGTCGGCTGGGGGTAAAAGGTCGAAGTTGGATACGGTGTATTGGTTGGATAGGCCGTCGGGCCGGTTGGCGTGGGTGTTGGATAGGCCGTCGCCGTCGGGTAGGGTGTATTGGTTGGGTAAAGCGTCGCCGTTGGGGTGGGGCTCGGGACAGGAGTCGCCGTCGGCGCGGGTTGAGGTGTAGCCGTGGCTGTGGCCGGTGTCGGGGTCGGCGTAGGCGTGGGTGTGGCTAATACCGGCGTGGCCGTTTGAATGAAGACAGGTGTCGCCGTAGCGTTGATCACCGCCGCGGGAACAGCCCCAGGGGCCGCTTGCCCTGTTGGCGCTGCGCCGATCAGATTTTGCGGAATCAACAAAGCCTGACCGATTTCGAGAATATTAGGATCGGCCAGGTGGTTGTAGGTGGCAATGAAATAGGGATCGTTAAGCCCCAGCCGCTTGGCAATACGTCCCAGGGTATCGCCGGGTTGGACGATATAGGTCACGGGGGCCAAGGTTGGCACGACGGCTGGCGTTGAGGTCGGCCACGGCGTCGGCAGAGCATTGACGATAGTTTCGGTTGAGGTGATGATGGGTGTGATAACGGGCGTCGGCAGAACCTCTGTGACCGTTGGCCCAATGCTGATCGCCGTGGCTGTAGCTAACGGATCAAGAAGTACGGGGGTTTCGCTTGGCGCTACCGGGGTCGGTATATCGGGGGAAACGGCAGCGGCGCTGCCATCTCGCTTGACAACCAGGGTACATCCAACCGTAGAAGTTGTAATCAGTATGAGTATCGAGACGGCTGCTAATTTTGCAAGATGATGTTGAGAGATCATTATTCATGACACTGGTTGTCAGATTTGGAGTGCGGGTTGTAAGATGCTGCCCGGTTACTTACCGTTTTTGTTTTTCTGGAACAGGGGTTGTAACGCCGGCAGTAAGTTACCGTTAACTTGTGCCGCTAACGTTGCTGCATACAAGTTCTCTTGTTTTACGGTTTCATACAACTCCTGGCGCAGGATCGTCACTTGGGCGGGAGCATTTATACCAATCTTGACCTGATCGCCGTCCACGGCCAGAATGGTGATGACAATTTCTTCGCCAATCATGATACTTTGGTTGGTTTTACGTCCCAGGACCAGCATCACTCCGTCTCCTTTCCTGGGGCCGAATTTAACCCCTCGAACAAAGGCTCACTGGCGATAGGAAAGCGGGGATTGTAACCGGAGTTTGATAAGATCACCTGCCGGCCCAGCCCAGCCGGCCAATTGATGACAACAGGCCCCAGCAGATTAGCGGTCACCTTGAACGGCTCCGCCTGGACCGATAGAATACAGTAGACACCGGCCTGCCCTCCGTCTAGGACAGGCACTTTGTATCCTGCCGGCAACTGGAGGGCCTGCATATCGGCTTCAGACAGGGAGAGTTGGTAATCAGAGACAACCTGCCTGGGGTCCACAACAATAAGGGACATCGGCGCATCGTCCAGGGACTGCAGAAGGCCAAGCGGTCCACTGTCAGGGTGAGTGACTAAAACAAAGTGTTTCCATTCGTTCAAGCCAATCAAACCGGCAGGGAACTCGATAGGTTTACTCTCTTCAAAAAGTTCAGACATAGCAGTTGATTCAAGCGGTGTGGTCATTCAATAGGCTCCCAAAAATTTTTCTCTACCGCTCACTTTAGCACACAAACCCATCTTTTTGCATAAACTTTGGGTCAAGGTAAGGTAAAAGAAGGGTAAACTCACTTGAGAAAATCCAGTAGTGACATATTTAACGTGCGGGCATTGACTTGAAGCGCCGCTTGATAGGCAAACTGCTGTTGATTTAGTTGGCTGATAACCTCGGCCATATCGGCATCCTCAGCTTTGGATAACAGTTCTTGAAGCCCTATCTGAGCTGCCTCAACCCGGTCGGCGGTATTCTCCAGGCGGCGAAGCTTGGTCCCTACGGCAGCTTGTAAATCGGATAAACTACTCGCCTGGTTCTGGATGTCTGTCACTTTGCTGGCCACATCTCCGACTATAAAAGGGCTGGCCTTGAGGGCATCGCGCAACCTGATGAGGGTATCATAAATACCGGCAAAGGCCTGGTCGCCCAAAACGTTAACCCCCATATTAATTCCCGGTTCGATCTCACGCATAATTTGCCCGCTATCGCCCTCGTAAGCAACCGAAGTGATAAGGCCGGTGGTGGCATCGCGGTTGGTGGTAAAGGCAGGCTGATCTACCTGGAACCCGGCAAAAATGTAATTGTCGCCATGGCGGGTGTTGCCCAGGGCCACCGCCTCTTCCAGAATTCCCTCAACTTCGCTGGCCAGGGATTGGCGCTCATCCGGCCCCATCGCCTCGTTGGATCCCTGCAAAGCCAGGTTCTGGCTGCGCATTAATAGCATGTTCATGTCGCTCAGAGTCCGGTCGGTAGCATTTAGCCAATCGGAACTCATGCTGACATTGTGCAAAATAGCCTCGCCGTTTTGCAGCCGGGCGCGGAAGCCGAGAGATTGTTCGACGGCAAAGGGGTCATCTTCCGGGCGGCTGACCCGCTTGGTGGTTACAGCTTGCTTTTGAATATCGGCCAGCCGGCGCATGTTGGCCTGCATCCCCTCGACAGCAGTTTGATCAAGCATTTTGTGGGTAATTCGCATAATTGAGTCTCCTCAAGAATTTAGCGACCGACAACGCCCATGCCATTGATGACTTTGTCCAGCATTTCATCAACCGTGGTCATGACCCGGGCCGCCGCCTGGTAGGTCCGTTGATAGGCTGTCAGGGCAACCATCTCTTCATCCAATGACACCCCGGCAATCTCCTCCTGCCGGGTCTGTAGATGCTGGGTCAACAGGCCGTGGTTGTCCGTCATGGTTCCAGCCTGCTGCGCTTCCTGGCCCAATTTGGCGATGGTGATCTGGTAGAAGTTGCCAATCGTGGCCGTACCGCCGTTGAGCAGCATGGCGCTTTGAAGCTGGCTAATCTTTAAGGCCACAGAGCCATCGCCGGGACTGCTGGCTGAGGCAGCCGTGGCGATCCGGCTGTAATCGGTAGTGATATAACTGCTGAGAGCAATATCTCGCGCGCCGGTACCGCTAAAAAAGTTATTAAAGCTGACCCTGGCCGCTCCGGAGCTGTAAGTTCCTACCTGCGTCCCGCGGGCCGTGTAAGCCACACTGGCTGCCGGGATGGGAGGCGGTGTGGCCGAACCGCCGCGCACCGCATCAACATACGGCCCGCCGCTAAACTGGATGGTTAAGCCTCGGCCTGTATCAAAACTATTGCTTGCCGGAATGGTCTGCCAGGCGGTGGTCAGAGAGCCATTGCCGGCTGCGCTGTCAAGAATTTGGGCCGGATTACCCGCCGCGTCTACCAGGCGGAATTCGGAGATACCACTGTTGGTACGAATTTCCAGGTAATAGGTACTGCTTGATAATTCAGCCGTTCCCGGGGCTACCCCGCTGATGGTAAAGTTGCTGACATCAGAGTTGGTATTAATGCTGCCCAGACTATGATCGGCCACAGGAGCGAAACTTACAGCCAACCCCCGCCCGGTGTCAAAAGTTGTTCCATCCACCAGGCCGAAAGGCTGCCAGTTGCTGGTGCTGGCCGCTCCCCCGGTGCTGGCATCGTCAACAGCGACAGCCTGACCGGCGGCGTCAACCAGGCGAAATTCAAGGGTATTGTTGTTATCGCGCATTTCGACATAGTAAGTTCCATCAGGCAAACCGGCCTGCCCCGCCCAGGGCGCAACCGCAGAGAAACTATTAACCGTACCCGGGACAGTGGTCGCACTGGTCGCTCCACCGCCAACTGTGCCATTTAAGCCATAACCGGTCTGGTGGAGGCCGTTGACCGCCCCAATCAGCGCGCTGGCTGTCTGATCGAGCTGAGCCATTTTGCCGGGCAAAATGAGATCGCGGGCAATGAGCGTTCCACCCAGTTTGCCGCCCAATCGCTCGGCTGCCAGCGCCGAAAGGCTGCCTTCCAGGGTGATGCCATTGACCTGCACGGCCGCCCCTGTATCGGCCCAGATTATTCGCTTGAGCATCTGCCCGCCGCCGGCCTGGGTATTGTTGGGGTCGGCCTGAGCTTCCAGCTCTGAAACTGCCTTATCGCTGATGAGCCACTTGCCGCCCAGGTTGACTGTCACCGAGCCGGACTCGCTTTCAAAGGTGTCAACATCAATAATGCTGGCCAGTTCGGTCAGCAGCTTGTTCCGTTCGTCGCGTAAATCATTAGGTTGTTGGCCCAAACCCTGCACCTGCCGAATGGTTCCATTGAGGTCAGCAATCTGGTGGGCCAGGTCATTAATTTGCTGCACCTGCAGCCCTACCTGATCATCTAACTCGCCTTGCAGATTGTTAAGCTGACGATATGTCTCGCGCATGGTGGCGCTCAGGCTGGCGGTGCTTCCGGCCAC
This sequence comes from Anaerolineae bacterium, assembly GCA_023382535.1. Next base: position 127,617 of record JAHDWA010000002.1, read on the forward strand.
TTGGGCGCGGGTGGAGACGCTGTCAGGCGAAGTTGCCAGATTGCTCCAGGCGCTCCAGAATTCGCCGAGGTAATGGTTGATGCCAACTTCTGAAGGTTCGTTGAAGGCCACTTCAATCTGTTGGAGAGTATCCCGGCGGACTTCCCAACCCTTTTGCATTAACGTTTCCTGGCGGATCTGGCTGTCGAGGAAGTCGGAACGATAACGCTGAAGCTTCTCGACAATAACGCCGGTACCGACCTGTCCCAGTTGTTGGCGGTTGTTGGCCGGTACGGAATAGGGGTCGCCGGCCGTGAGCAGCGCTTTCTGGCGCGAGTAGCCTGCTGTCTCCACATTGGAGACATTGTGACCGGTCACTTCAATAGCGCGCTGCATGGACCGGAGCGCGCCGAGCGGTATATTGAGACTACCAAAGGTCGAGGTCATAATCGGCCTCCCATCACTAAATTTGCCAGTTCAAAACATTGCCGGCGGTAGGCAGCCGGGGGGTCTGGCTTGAACCGCCGCCTGAATAGGCGCCGTCGGAGGCAAGCGTGGCCAGCACAAAATTAAGGGTGGCATTAACCCGCACCAGTTCCGTTTGCATGAGGAGCTGATTGCCCTGATTGAGCAAGCGCAATTGCTCAGCCAGACCGACAAACTCCTGGCGCAACAATGACAATTTCTGGCCGATAACCTGGTCACAATGAGCCAGCAGGTCTGATAAGGAAGCGGCGGGTAGCTGCAGCCGATCCGCCAGGCTGCTCAAAATTCGACTGCGGGCCTGTTCCCATTGAGCCAGGCGGTTCAACAGGCTCTCTTTGCCCTGAATCGCTGCCATCAGATCGGCCAGGTTGCCGTTTTGCAAAGCGGCTCGTTCGGATTGGGTAAGGGAGACAAGCCGGCGAAAATCTTCAACCTCGTTGACCAGGGTCTGGAGTAGTGCCTCAAGGAGAGAAGAGTTTTGAGAGGACATAAGTCACCCTTAGCTCAACAGGGGTAATAATTTTTCGGCCAGGCTGGTCGCATTGACCTGATAGGTTCCGGCTTCCAATTGAGCGCGAATGGCCCTGACGACATCAACACGAACATCAGGTGTTTCTTTGACTGCCTGGGTCACACGCTGCAAGGCCAGCGCGTCGCCTGACAAGCTGACCTGGGCCGTATCCCCATGCGCTTTGATCTGGGCTGCTTCCAGTTTGCCCTCAACGCGATGTGCTCCGTTGGTGTAACGGGTCGGTTGGGTGGGTTGAACTTTATTGATCATCTATTGTCTGCGCCTTTCGATAGCCAAAGACAAAGAGGCGGGCCGCTCTGGCGCGTCGCCTGTATCTTTGTCTATCAAGTTATCGGCAGAAGTGGGGAAAACTTTAGCCCAATTGCTTAAAACTCTAGCAATCAGGAGCGCATCTGGTTGACCAGACCCAGCATCTCGTTAGACGTTTCCATGGCCCGGACCATGAGGGTGTAGGCCCGCTGGGCGCTGATGAGGTCAACCATCTGCTGGCTGAGATCCACATTAGAACCTTCGAGGGCGTGACTGATAATTTTACCCAGGCCGTTCTGGCCGGGTTGGCCGGCCTGGGCCGGGCCGGACACGTCGGTGGGTTGGTACAGATTATCGCCAATTTTGTTGAGGCCGGCAAAGTTGGCAAAGCGGGCCAGATTGATGGTGGCAATGGCTTGAGGTTCAGTTTGGCTTTTCCGGCGAACCATAATCTCACCGTTGGAATTAACCATCGCCTCTTCCATATCGGGCGGAAGGGTGATAACGGGTAAAAGCAAAAATCCATCCGCGGTCGTCAGGCGGCCTTCACCGTCAAGGCGAAAAGAGCCGTCACGCGTGTAAGCAACGGACCCATCCGGCTGCTGAATCGGGAAAAAGCCATCCCCTTCAATGGCCATGTCCCAGGGCTGGTCGCTGGTTTGGATTTCACCCTGAGAAAAAATGCGCTGTGTCGCTGCCAGGAGGGTTCCATCGGCCTGGCCGGCCGGGCGATTGCTGCCGGCGGGTGGTGCTTGCAGTTGAGCGTTGAGCAGTTCGTGAAACTCGGCTCGATTATATTTGTAGCCGGTAGTATTAAGGTTGGCAATGTTATTGGCAACGGTATCAATGCCAATCTGCTGTGAGAGCAGTCCGGAACGGGCAATGTGAAGCAAAGAGGTTAGTGAAATTGAAGGCATTAGACTCTCCCCAGATCGGCGACGGCCTGACCATTGATTTGATCTTGAAACTGTACCAGGCGCTGGCTGGCCTGATAAGCGCGCAAGACGCTCATCATTTCGGTAACCACCTGAGAGGCATCAACATTCGACTCTTCCAGATAACCCTGGTGAACTTGCATCTCGTTTGCTGCCATTAATTGCGGTTCCGGTCCGCGCGGGGTGAAAGTGGTTTCCCCGTCTTTGAGAATATTGGCCGGGTCGTCAAAGCGGGCTAAACTTAACTGGTCAACAAAGGCATCATTGACAAAAAGCTGGCCGTTAGGTGTGGCGGTTAACTGGCCTTCCGGCAGGGTGATCGGGCCGTTAGCGCCGAGCACCGGATAACCCTCGGCGGTGATGAACCGGCCATCCACATCCCGGTGGAAACGGCCATCGCGGGTGTAGCGCACGCCATTGGGTGTCTGCAGGCGAAAGAAGCCGTCGCCGGAAATGGCAAAGTCAAAAGGATGGTCGGTCAATTTTAGAGGGCCATCATTGAAGTTAGTGGTCAGCGCTGCCAGGGAAACGCCCGTGCCGGCCCGGCCAATTTCCGGGCCAGGTTCAGCTCCGTTGATCCGCGTTAGCAGTAAGGCCGGAAAATCAGTTACAGTCGCCCGGTCGGCTTTGTAGCCCACCGTGCGCAGATTGGCCAGGTTGTGGACAATGGTTTCGTGGCGGAACAGGTCGCTGAGCATACCAGCCGCCGAAGTGTACAGGCCGCGAATCATGAGTTATTTCTCCTGGAATAAAACAGTCCGGTTAGGATGAAAATCATGCCCAGGCTCACCGCACCCAAAACCAGGGGCCAATACAGGATTTTTAAATTACCGGTCACCGGCAGCGCCGCCGGCGCGCCTGGGGTCGGCGTCACTCCCGGCGCGAGGGTGGGCGTAGGCGTTCCGGTGACCTGGATTACCTCGGCATTAGGAAAGACGCCGGCAAGGGTCCGGCGAGCATCGGCCTCGAGGCTGGGGTCGGGATCAGGTTCGACGCTGATAAAAAAGTAGCGATAATCTGCTTCGGGCAGTTGCTCAAATTCGACGTGGTAGGCGACCTGTCCACTGGCGTCCGCATTGAATTTGCCCAGGCTGATCATGTCGCTTGTTTCAGTTCTGGCCAGCCAGGCTTCGTAAAGCTGCCCGCTTAACTGCGGCAGACCCTGGGCCTGGATGTCTACCCATGCTTCCCCAAAGCTGACCAGGGCCACGCCGGTTGCCTGAGCTGAGCCATAGTTGGAGAATTCGGGCAGATAGTTTAGAAATATTTTGACGGGCGCCCCATTAGCGGCCGCGGGAATGGCCGAAAATAAGATGATGAGAGGGCAAATTAACCACTTTAAAGATTTCACCGTTACTTATTCTCCTCTTGCAGCAGGGCGTTAAAACGCATTCTGACGCGCCGATTTCCTCATCGGGGAGGACGGCCCCATTGATAATAAAAGCCGGACGGCTTCTCGTTCCAAACCGGTCTGAGCTGTGATGGCTGCCGAATCTACCCCCTGGTCAGCCAGGATAAAGACGCTGCGATAGCGGTCCGCTCCCTGGGCTAAAGGCACTGCTGATCCGGTAGATTGAGTGGGAGAGGGTAAGACAGGAACAGAACGGTTTAATTCTACCCCATCTGGCGGCTGCTGACAATCACACAATTCATTAATCCAGGCGGCAAAAATCTTGATGGCTACTAATTCCCGCTCAAGATTAAAGCCGGCCTGATCAGGCTGAACCGTTATATAGCTGCCATAGTCCTTTATTTCGTCAGAATTTATCGGGCGCAAAGGAACCCGGGCTGACCCCCGTTCTTCTAACCAGGCAACAAAATGCTGCGCCCGGCTGGCAGTGCGGATGATGGTTACCTGGCTGTAATTGTTCTCGCGCAGATGGTCGGAAAAGGCCAGGACAGCTTCAGCCATGGCAGCGGGTAAAGAGGGTAAAATCTCCCGTTCCTCTGAAGGGCAAACGGCAGGCGGCAGGGCGTGGTCGGACTCCATGGATAGATTTGCCCCGTAACGGACCGAACTCGACATCTCCTGCCGGGCCAGACTCTCTTTTGAGGTCTCGGATTGAGCAATCAGGCCGCGCAGTTCGGCTATGGTTTTTTCAGTCTGCTGCCGAGTCGCTTGCAGGCTAACCTGTTGGCGGTGAAACTCCTCGTGAGCGGCGCTGGCGGCGGCTTGCCACTCATTCAACAAGGCGGCAACACCCTGCATCTTTTCCACCTGATTCTGGTTGGCAATTTCGCTTTCACTATCTGCCTGATAACGGGTTAGCAGTTGGCGGGTCAGCCAGTACAGGTAGGCGGTGGCGGCTAAAAGAGCTATTTCAATGAGCAACGGCAAATACGGTAGCACTGATTCCCCTCCTGTCATCACGGGTTAGGTTGGGTTCGGCCCGGTTTCTGATCTGGCTGCGCAGGGCCAATACAGCTCGGGCATGCATCTGGCTGACGCGCGACTCGGAGATGCCAATAGACTGGCCAATTTCTTTCATAGTCAAGCCATCATTGTAATAGAGTGAAAGGATAACCTGCTCCCGTTCAGGCAGCGTTTGAATGGCCCTGACTAACTCGGTTTTTGTTTCCTTGTCATCTACTAGGGCAACTGGGTTGGGGATGTGATTGTCCTCTACCGAATCGTATAAGGTGAGGGCCTCATCACTCTGTTCGGCCAATGGTTTGTCCAGGGAAATAATGGTCGAGTTGGAGTTGAGAAGGCGCTCATAGTACTGCTCAAGATCAAGACCCAGGTGGCTCGCTACTTCGGCATCGCTGGGCCAGCGGCCCAACGATTGGGTCAGGTCAGCCATGGCTTGTTCAAGTTCCCGGGCCTGACGGCGGGCCGAACGGGGAAGAAGATCCAAATGGCGTAACGAGTCGAGGATTTGGCCGCGAATCCGGCCGACGGCAAAAGTTTCAAATTTAACGCCTCGAGCCGGGTCGAACCGATCTATCGCTTCAATCAGCCCCAGAACCCCATAACCAATCAGGTCTTCTTCTTGCAGACTGGGTGGCAAAGTTAGCGCCAGCCGGCCGACTACGAATTTAACCAGGCGGGCATAGTGAAGAATTAACGTCTCGCGGGCCTGGCGGTCATTTTGTTGAGTATAACAGGTCCATAGCTGGGTTAAGTCGTCCATCTGGCACCATTCCTTAAATCGTTTATCAAACAGTTACCGACTGAAATGAGAGGGTGAAGTCAATTCTCTGGGACCGGTTCGTTACTTTCTGCTGGCTCATTTTCGGCTTCAACCGGAACTTCTGACGGCGCGGGCACTTGCCAGATTAATGAGACAGCCCAACCCAGGCTGACAAAGACAAAAAAGATGAGGCCGCTACGCCACAAAGCAGTCAGTGGGGCCACATTCATCACCAGACCAAGCACAAGTGTGCTCAGGCAGATGGCAACGGCGAGTTGCATAGCCAGGTTAAAAATCCAATCAGGGTGATATTTCGTCATCTTCGAAGCTCTCTGGAAAAAGTCTCAGGCATCATGTAGCCATTTTCATCGTTTTTGAAAGGGTTCCTAACGACAACAACCGTTTGAAGAATTGGCTGACTTCGGTAATCGAGTCCACCTCCGCCGAGCCGGCCCACAATCGTTCTCCCAGCCGATTAATGGCTACTGCCGCCGGAGAGCGAGGATAGCTTTGCAGGAGTGGTGATTGCCGCTTGACGGCCTCGACCACACTTTGATCGTGAGGAACCGTGCCGATCATGTCCACCCGCCGGCCCAAAAATTGTTCCGTCACTGCTGCCAGTTTACGCCCGGTGATGTCCCCTTCAGGGCCGTTTCGGGCATTGTTAACGACCAGCTTGGTCAAGACAGGCCATTGGTAGTTGGCCAGTACTTTGAGCAAGGCGTAAGCGTCGGTCAGGGCGGTTGGCTCCGGGTTCGTGACCAGCAACAATTCACTCGCGGCCAAGATGAACTGGACGACATTGCGCCCTACCCCGGCGCAAGTGTCAATCAGCAAGAGGTCAATATTTCCTTCCAGAACTAACAGCGCCCGTAGCAGCAGGTCGCGCTGTACCTCAGGCAGGTCGGCCAGGTCAGGCAGACCCGATGCACCGGGGATGACCTGCAAGCCAAAAGGCCCGTTAACGATTATCTCGGCCAGCGATTTTTGCCCGGTGACAACGTGATGCAGGTGATAACGCGGATGCAAACCCAGCACGATGTCCACATTGGCAGTGCCCAGGTCGGCGTCAAGCAGGGCCACCCGTAAGCCACGCCGGGCCAGGGCCAAGCCCAGGTTAACCACCACGTTGGTTTTGCCCACGCCGCCCTTACCACTAGCCACCGCGATAACTCGGCTGCGGAATGTTTGAATCATAGAATTTTGGGCGCTTCTCTCAACTGGGTAATCCATACGAATTTCTTCTGGTCTGACTTTGGCTAAAATCGGCCCCCATCAAATCATTGGATGCAGGACTGACCTGGGTTGGCAACGGTCCAAGCATAAAATTAACCAAACGATCCGCCGTAGCTGCTTCGATATCTTCAGGGATGCGCTGGCCGGTAGTGAAATAACTGAGGGGCAATCCGGTTTCACAGGCCAGGGTATAAGCCGGCCCCAGCGAGGCAGTTTCATCAAGTTTGGTAAAAATCAGGCCATCAATTGAGAGCGGGCGGAAGCTCTCAACCGTTTGCCGCATCGTCTCATATTGTGTTCCAGCGGACAGGGTTAAATGGACAAGCTTATCCGGTACGGCTGAAAGATAGCCGCCCAATTCAGCCAGGGCAGCCGTGTCGCGCTGGCTGCGGCCCGGTGTATCAACAAGAATAAAGTGATGCTGGCGATGAACTGCTACTGACGCCGCCAGTTGTTCAGGGGTGTAAGCTGTTACAAGGGGCACGCCCAGGATTTCGGCAAAGGTAACAATTTGCGAGAGTGCGCCCAAGCGGAAAGTGTCCACAGTGATGATGAGGACACCCTCTTTAGAACTAGGCTGGCGCGCAGGTGAGTGGGCCAGAGCCGCGGCCAGTTTGGCAATGGTGCTTGTTTTGCCCACACCCGTTGGGCCGATGAGGAATAGAACATCCGGCTGGCCGGAGGCAAAGGATAAGGAGGCCAGGGGGAGCCGGCGCTTCAGTTGCGAGTGTACATGCTGGCCGACTGTGTTGGGATTGTCCAAGGCCCACAGGTTTAATTCATCGGCCAGGGTGCGGATGATTTGCCAGGCGAGCGTACTGGCGATACCCTGCTGCTGCAACCGCCGGTACCAATCGTCAAGGCTGAGAGGTAGATCAGGCTGTCGTTGAGCCTGGGCAGCCTGGCCTGTAGCCAGTTTCAGGGCAGCCAGCTCATTTTGCAGTTGTTGAATAGCTTCCGTCATAGCTGCTGTCGGTTGAGGAAAATCACGCAGGTCCTTATCAACTGCCGCCGTAACTTCCAGAATGGGTTGTTGCGCCCAGCCCAGCAAATTTTTCTGAGATACCTTCTGGGAATGAATAATAAGCGCGTCAGGTCCCAGCTCAGCGCGGATCAACTTCATGGCTTCGGGTAGATTATGGGCGCGGTACTTTTTGACTTGCATCTGATGATTTACAATTTACGATTTACCATTGCCGGCGTCCAACAGCTCTTACGCGTTGGGTAAGTCAACCATGCCTTCGGCGTGCACGTCAATCCCTGGCACAATCTCGCTGTAGGAGAGCACCGCCAGGTTGGCTAAAACACGTTCGGTCAGCCGCTTAAAAGCCAGCCGCACCGCCGCGGAACAGAGCACGGTAGGGATATAGCCCTTGGCTGCCATCTCTTCCATCTGTTTAGCCGTCGCTTCCAGTAATTGTTGGGCCAGACGCGGCTCCAGGTGTAAGATAATACCTCGGCTGGGGTCATCCATGGCTTCGCCCAACATGCGTTCAACCCGCGGGCTGAGGGTAATAACGTGAATAGCCCCATCAGCGGAACGATACTGGTTTGAGATAGTCCGAGCAATGACGCGGCGGGTAGCTTCGCTCAATAGGTCCGGGTCCTTTACGCTTTGAGCCAAGCCGCTGATCGTCTCCAGAATGGTCACCAGGTCGCGGATAGAAATTCGCTCGCGCAAGAGGTTCTTCAACACTTCCTGGACACCGCTGAGCGACAGCAAACCGGGCACAACATCTTCGACCAGGGCCGGATAATCTTTCTTTAAGTTGTCGAGCAGGTTACGCACGTCCTGCCGCGTCAGGATTTCAAAGGCGTGGCTCTTGATGATCTCGGTCAAGTGGGTCGCGATGACAGAGGCGGGATCTACCACGGTGTAGCCGAGAGTTTCGGCCCGTTCCTTACGGGTTGCGTCAATCCAGAGGGCAGGCAGGCCAAAGGCCGGTTCAGTGGTCGGAATACCGGCCAACTCCTCCGTCACCAGGCCGGTGGCCATGGCCAGGAAGTGGTTGGGCATTAGATTGCCCCGGGCGATTTCTTCGCCGCGCAGCTTGATGGTGTAGGTGTTAGGGGGAAGCTGTAAATTGTCGCGAATGCGGATCTTGGGCAGGATAAAACCCAACTCCAGGGCAATCTGGCGGCGGATCATGGTGATACGGTTGAGCAGGCCGGTGCCGGGGCCGCCTTCAACGAGGGGGATGAGGCCATAGCCAATTTCGACTTCCAGGGTATCAATTTGAAGTAAATCGGTTACGGTCTCAGTTTCGAGAGCGGCAGGGGATACCGGCGCTTTTTCTTCGGCTTCGATCTGAGCCTGGCCGGCTTGTTTTTCTTTTTGCAAGAAAAAAGCGGCTACGCCGGCAACTACCCCCATGGCGATAAAGGGGATCTTGGGCAGACCGGGCATCAAAGCAAAGCCAAGCATCAACCCGGCGGCGATCATCAGCGCGCGGGGTTTGCCGATGAGCTGGCGGATGACATCGCTGCCCATACTTTCGTCGGCGGCGGTGCGGGTGACAATGATGCCGGTAGCCGTGCTAATCAGCAGTGCCGGTATCTGGGAAACCAGGCCATCGCCAACGGTTAGCAAGGTGTAGGTTTGCAGCGCTTGCAGCAGCGACATGTCCTTCTGGAGGATGCCGATAACGAAGCCGCCGAGGATATTGACCAGCACAATGGCGATGCCGGCGATGGCATCGCCTTTGACAAACTTGCTGGCCCCATCCATCGCACCATAAAAGTCGGCTTCATGCTGGATGGCCTTGCGCCGCTTGCGGGCCTCGTCTTCGGTCAACAAGCCGGCGTTGAGGTCAGCGTCAATGCTCATCTGCTTGCCGGGCATCGCATCCAGGGTGAAGCGAGCCGATACTTCGGCCACGCGCCCCGCGCCGTTGGTGATGACGATGAATTGGATAATCATCAGGATGATAAAGACGACGACGCCGACCGTGTAATTGCCCCCCACCACAAAGTTGCCAAAGGCCGAAATTACATTTCCGGCATGAGCTTCCAGTAAAATCAGGCGGGTACTGGAAATGTTGAGCCCCAGCCGATAGAGGGTCAAGATAAGCAGCAACGAAGGAAAAACCGAGAAGTCAAGCGGCTCCTGAATGTAAAGGGAAACCAGGACAATCGTCACCGCCAGCCCAATGTTGAAGGCCAGCAGAATGTCCAACATGAGGGGCGGCACGGGAATAACCATCATGGCGACAATGGCCACGACGGCAATCGCTAAAATGACATCACTGTTGTTGAGCAGACGGCGCAGGCCGACGGTTGGGGCAATACTGGTGTTGGCAGTCATCTTTATCCCAATTACTAGGCTGTAGCTGGAGCCAGACTTTCTTCGGAAATCAGTTGCGTGCTTAACATATCCTGGTAAAGCTCAGTTAACTCGTCAACATCCTCGAACTCAAGGGAAAGCAGGCGCAGCCCTTCGACGCTGAGATCAGGCAAGAAATCGGGATGCGGCAGGCCAAGGTTGAGGCGCAAACAAATGTGATCGGCTATCTGCACAATTGCCGCTAACTTCGGAGCAGCGCCGCTAAACGTGGGCGCATGATGATAAGCGATCGCTTCAACCAGACGGGAAGGCAGCTCCCACTTTTTAGCCAGCTCACTGCCTACTTGGGCATGATTTAACCCTAACAAATATTCCTCGGCTTCGATCAATGAAAAGTTATATTTCTGCCCAAGCTCCAGTAAGTGGTCCCAATTGACTTTAAAAAATTGGTCTAGCATCAATTTGCCGATATCGTGCAAAAGGCCGGCTACATAAGCTTCATCCGGGGCAGGATAGGCAACCCGCTCCGAGAGACGCTGGCTGGCCAACCCCACGGCAACAGAGTGCCGCCACAACTCCCCATTCCCCAGGTTGTAACCGGCGACACGCCGGCCCAAGAGACTTGAGTAGGATAGGGTAAAAAGGATATTTTTGGTTCGGCGAAAGCCAAGGCGGGTGATAGCCTCATGCAGCGTGGTGGCCGGGTGGGCGAAACCAAAGAGAGCTGAATTAGCCCAGCTCAAGATGCGGGCAGTCAGCGCCTGGTCCACGGAGATAACCAAGACGATGTCTCGAATGGAAACGTCCGGTTCTTCGAGCAGCTTTAGCGCCCGCGTTACTGTCGAGGGAAGTGGTTTGAGGCCATCCACACTCTTTAGGACAGACTTAATGAGGTTGGTATTTGCCATTTTTTCCTGCACTGTCTCTTAACCTGCTTGCCTTGATCCTTTATGACCGGCTTTGATTCGGTAAACAAATGCCAGCACCTCGGCTACTGCCTGATAGAGGTCTAATGGCACTTCCTGGCCGATTTCCACCGTTTTGAACAGGGCACGGGCCAAAGGTTTGTTTTCCACCAACGGTACGCGATGCTCACGGGCCTTTTCTTTAATTCGTTCTGCTACCAACCGTTCGCCTTTGGCGACTACCTGGGGAGCGCGCATTTTGCCGTGTTCGTAAATCAAGGCGATAGCCAGGTGCGTCGGGTTGGTGATAACCACATCGGCCTTGGGAACCGCGGCCATCATCCGGTTCATGGCTAACTGGCGTTGCCGGGAGCGAATACGGGCTTTAAGCTGCGGATTTTCATAACGTTTCATTTCTTCGATGACCTCCTGCCGGGTCATCCGCAAGCTTTTGTCAAACTCGCGCCGCTGAAAGAGATAATCAGCCGCCGCCAGAACCAGCATAGCTGCGGAGACCCGCAGGCCGACACTTATCCCCACCTGGGTCAGACTGCCAGCCGCTGCGGCAAGACTCATCCGGCTGGTCGAAGCAAGGGTCAAGGAGTTGTCACAGAGCGTGGTGTAGACGACAAAGCCGATGACCGTCAGTTTGAGCAATGATTTGAGCAGTTCAACCAGCCCGCGCTTGGAGAAGATTCGCTTCAAACCCGACCAGGGATTGACCCGGTTGAAATCCGGCTTAAAAACCTCTTGGCTAAACATAAGGCCCACCTGCACCACATTAACGGCGATACCGACCAGCATCAACGTCCCCAGCAGCGGGGTAACAGCCTGCAAGGTAAGCTGGCCAACCGCTAAACCACCGGCGCGCACACTGTTGAAGGTGAGGTCGGCGGTGGCGTTGTGAGTACCCGGCATAAAGACAGGAGCAGCCAGGGCAGTAAAGCTGCGCTGCATCAGTACGCGCAGGCTTTCAACCGAATTAGGGCCAAGCACACTTAACAGCCAGAAGCTGGCCAGTAATATAGCCGCGGAATTGATTTCAATGCTTTTGGCTACTTGACCTTTGCGGCGCGCTTCCTCGCGCCGGCGAGGGGTGGGGGCTTCGGTTCGTTCAGACATTTATTCCATCGTCTTTATTGGCCGCTGATAGCCAGTACATTTGTGACCATGTTTGCCAACAAATCTTTAACCAAAGGGAGAGTGATGATCATTGTTAAAGCTAAAACTATAAGCCCCAGGCCCATCTTAAGCGGCAGTCCTAAAAAGAAGACCTGAACTTGTGGAACAGCCCGGGCTACCAATCCCAGGCCTAGATCGGCCAGCAATAATGTCCCCATAACCGGCAGGGCAATCCGGGTAGCAGCGATAAAAGTTTCATTTGTCAAGACCATCAAGCGCTCGATGGTCAGGCGGGTCATAACAAAGGTACCCAGGGGAGCTATCTCAAATGTGCGGGCCAGGGCGGCGATAAGCCAGTGATGGCCGTTGATGGCCAGGAATAACAGCAAAGCCAGCAAGGTGTAGAATTGTTCCAGGGCGGTGCTCGGCGCATTGCTCAGCGGGTCGAACAGGTTACCTGCCTGGAAACCAATTTGCAGCCCCATCATTTTTGCGGCCATATCCAGGGCAACAAAAACCAGGTTGCTGACAAAGCCGATCAAGACTCCGATCAGGATTTCTTGGGCCACAACCAGAAGAAATCGTGGCAGGTCTTGGGGTAAAGGGCTTGAAATGCCCCCAGCTGGGGGCAGGGCCACTGGCAGGAGCAGCAGCGACAGCAGGGCGGCCAGACCAATTTTAGCCGGCGCGGGGATGCTCCGCTGGCTGAAAATCGGGGCGGTCATCAAGATAGCCAAAACGCGCACGAAGATTAAAAACAGGCTGAGAAGTTGAACTGTTGAGGGTATTTTGGTGAGCATAATTGCCGGTACAGGACTCCCCTTGAGTACACCACAGTTATATCACACCCAGCGGTGGGAATCAGTAAAGTTCTGGTCAAGGGGGCATAAAAAGCACGTAAAGACGGGCGATTTTAGCCGTTCAGAGGTAAAGCCTGGCTCCAAAGTGCCGAAACAAATAAAGGCAATGGATCTAACTCAAGCTAAAATCTGCGGATTCTTCGATATGGCCTTCGGCCAATTCAGGAGGCCACGGATTGGCTATCGCATTCTGAGTAGCGCAACGTGCGTATTGAAGGATACCTCTGCTGAATAGTTGCTCGTTTCCAAAAATTTTGAGATAAGTGATGCTTAGACTTCCGACCGAAATGCTCCAACCCGGGATGATCCTAGCCAAGCCAGTTATTAATGAACGCGGTCAGGTATTGCTGCGTCACAACGTTCCGTTAACACCTGATTATATTAACGTTCTCAAACGTAAAGGCTTCGCCAGTGTTTTCGTCAAAGATAGAGATACTGAAGACATTGTGGCCGAGGATGTTCTGTCGCAAGAGATTCGTCAAACTGCCCAGGCTGCACTGGTCCAGGTTTTTGACTTTGTACAGCAAGTCTCGGCCGATTTCAACCAGACTAATGGCAAAACAGTCATCGCCGGCCTCGGTGATGCAACGGTTACCAATGCCTTACGCAGCCATGACGGTTTTAAACAACTTGAGCAAATGGTTGTGACTATCCTGGATAACCTTCTGGACACAAACTTGCTCAACAGTATTACCCAAATTCGAAATCATAACGATGTCCTCTTTAGCCACTCGATCAATGTGACGGCCACAGCGCTGATGATTGGCAAGAGGCTTCACCTCAACCGGCGCGATCTCGAACAATTAGGCGCGGGTTGTATGCTCCACGATATTGGCAAGGTTTTTCTGGATCAAACTGCAACGACCGGCCCGTCAACGACTCTGGCTCAACGACATTCTTTGCTGCGGGAACATCCCCGGTTAGGTTATGAACTGCTCCGGACCCGCAACCCTGACGCGGTGCTGGTCAACCACGTAGCTCTGGAACATCATGAACGCCAGGACGGTTTGGGCTACCCTCGTAATCTACGCGGCACTAACAAAATTGATCGCCCCATGCAAGACGCTCAAAACATCAAGCTCATAGCCGAAATTGCCGCCGTAGCCGATGTCTATGACATGCTCAACACGCACCGGCCCAATCGCCCCGCCCTTACCCCCCCGCAAATTTCCGACACGATGCGCCGTATGACTGGAACATTCCTCAATCGTGAAATCACCGAACATTTCCTGTCTCTCTTGACTATACTGCCAGTTGGCCTGGGGGTCATCGTTCAAGGTGGGCGTTACGTCGGCTATAAGGGGGTCATCGTTAAAGTCAATCATAAACAACCCTACCGGCCCCTGATTCGTCTGCTTTACAATTCTCAGGGAGGGCGGATTCTACCCATCGAGCTAGACCTGGCTCGCGAATTAAGTATGAGCGTGGAGGCCACCTTAGCTCTATGACCGGCCCACTCCTCATCTGCCCTGCGTGTAATAAATCACTCCCTTTCGGGGCTGCTTACTGCCCCCTTTGCGGCCAACGCCAGATCAACACCGCGCCACTGTCGCTGGGCGAGCGCAGACTCGTGACCATTTTGTTTGCCGACCTGGCCTCCTTTACCGCCGTAAGTGAGAATGCCGATCCGGAAGACGTGATTGACATGCTCAACCACGTTTTTACCCGGCTGATGGCTGAGTGCGACCGTGAGGGCGGCTATTTGGATAAAACCGTGGGAGATCAACTCATGGTCCTTTTCGGTGCTCCCCGTGCCCACGAGGATGACCCGGTTCGGGCGGTTCGGGCGGCTTTGGCCATGCAGGCAGCTATAGAGGAACTGGCGCCAGTCATGCGAGAAAAAGTGGGCGCTGCCTGCAAGTTAAATATCGGCATCCACACCGGCAGCGTTGTTTGGGGCCAGGCCGGTCCAGCCGGTAAAACTGCACCCACTGTTATCGGCGATGTGGTCAACCTGGCGGCTCGCTTGCAACAAGCCGCCAAGGACGGCCAAATTTACGTGTCGGAAGCTATCTATCTACGTACCCGGCGTATCTTTGAATTTAAGGTTCTTGATCCCATCACGGTGAAAAACAAGACGGGGACAATTCCGATTTATTCTCCCCTTCACCTTCACCAGCGAATTACTACCGGCCAAGAATTAATTGAAACCCATATTCCCCTGGTCGAGCGGGACCATGAGCTGCAATCACTGCACACCTACTGGTCGCGGGCAATTGCCGGCGCTCCGCAGATCGTTCTCCTCCGGGGCGATGCCGGATTGGGCAAGAGCCGCCTTCTGACTGAGTTTGCCAATAGCCTGGACACCTATGCCATAGACAAGCAGCCCTTAGTTTTACATGCCAACTGTAAATCTGTCTCTCATGAGGACTATCATCCCCTGGCCGAACTGCTTTATCAACTTTTTGGCCTGACCCCGGAAGATACCAGCCTGATCTACCGGCGAAAGATAGAAGACCGGGCGCGCGTTTTGAGCATTAATGAGCCTGGTTTTGTGCCCCTGATGGGTTATCTCCTGGGCTGGTACCGAGATGATCCCCGTTTAACCGGTTTAGAAGCGAACATTGACGCCTCACTGCGGGACTATAGTATCGAAATGGCGGCGACTGTTTTGTTGAGGCAAGCAAGCCATCGCCCCTCTTTGCTGATTATTGATGATCTCCAGTGGGCTGGTTCCGAAACCCTGAGATGGCTGGCCCAACTGCATACGGCTATTGAAGCCATTCGCCGGGATGGCTTGCGGATTCCGTATCGCTTGTTGGTTCTGCTGGCCTCGCGGCCTCAAAGCGAGATCTTGGCCGAAATCCCGGCTGCCACCGCGACGCTGGTGCTCGCGCCGCTCAGCGACCTGGCCAACCGTGACTTGATTGAACATCTGTTGCCCGGGCGCAGCCTGCCCCTGTCGCTGGTCGAGCAGTTGAGCCAGGAGTCCCAGGGTAACCCGCTCTACTTGGTCGAAGCGACACGGAGTATCATTCAATCCAAGCAGTTGGTCCGGGAGAACGGAGCCTGGCGTTTCACCCGCCCCGATAAGCAGCTTGAATTGCCGCAGAGCATCGAGGGCTTGATCCTGGCGACCCTCGACGCGCTTGACCCGCTAACCCGAACTTTGCTGCAATACGCTGCGGTCATTGGTCCCCAGTTCAGCTATTCAATGCTGGCTGCTATCAGCCCGGTTGAGGACCTGGACAGCCGGTTAGCCGATTTGGAACAGCGGGGTCTTATAACGGCTCTGCCCGGCGAGGATGAAAACACGGCTCGCTCTTTTGCTTTTACCAATACGATGATGCGCAAAGTGGCCTACCGGAGCATTTTACGTAAAACACGTCAGGAGTTGCACAACCGTATTGCCCGGCAGGCTGAGGCTGAAATCGCCTCTGGTCAGGAGGATTTAAGGAGACTGGCTCATCACTTTGCTGCCGGCGGCGACCAAGAAAAACTGGTCGCTTACAATTGGTTAGTGGGTCAATGTGCGCTTGACGAGTTTAAATTTGAGGAGGCTTACCACCACTTGCAACTGGCCTGGACGACTCTGAAAGCCATTCCCAACCCCAGCGGTGATATTTATCTGAATGTATCCAACGCTTTGGGAGATGCCGCTACTTTTAGCGGTAAATTTGCTGAAGCCGAGCTGGGTTATGAAGCAGTGAAAGAATGGGGTGAGGATAAAGCCGGCGAGTTGGCCTACCTCAATTACAAGTCAGGGCGTTTGCACTTCTACCAGGCTGATGTCGAAACAGCGCAGGCCTTTTATGCGCAAGCCTTAAATTTAGCCGTAGATAATCTCCCCCTGAAGGCCCAAATCGAGGCTGAAATGGCATTACTGAGCGATGGCCAGGATTTCTGATAACTGATTACTGAAAACTATTTTTGGAGAAGTATAAAATGACAATTGATTACCGCATGAAAATTTTGTTGGTCGAAGATTCCAACTTTGTGCGCCGGTCGGCCAAGAAAGGCTTAAATGGGCTGGGTTTCGAAAATGTTATTGAGGCCGAAGATGGCATTGAGGCTATCAAGAAGCTCCAGCAAGGGGAAAACATTGATATCATCGTCAGCGATTGGGTGATGCCCAACAAAGATGGTTACGAACTCCTGCTCTGGGTCCGGGCGAGTGAAAAATACCGGGAAGTTCCTTTTATTATGGCCACAGCCCGGGGTGAAAAGAAGCAGGTAACCAAAGCAATTGAGGCTGGCGTCACCGATTTTATTACCAAACCTTTCAGCGCAAATGAGCTGCTTGAACTCATCCAAAAGGTCTTTGAGGTGAAGGGTAAGCCGGAAAAGGTAACGGATCTCAAAGCGATGCAACCCCGTAAGACCGCAGCCGGAAAGTTACTTTTGAAAGTTTCTCACATTCAAATCACCGACCATTTAGCCCTGGGAGTTTTAAAACATCTGATTACGACCGGCAAGTGTGAACCGCAATATTTTGAACTTGAAACCGTCTGTATGCCAAGCTGGAATCCCGTCCAACAGACCCTGGAAAAGGGTGAAGTGGATGCGGCCTTTATTTTAGCTCCGATTGCCATGGACCTTTTTGGTTTCGGTGTGCCGATTAAATTGGTGCTGTTAGCCCACAAGAACGGCAGTATTTTTGTGCGGAAAAGAAGCGAAGACAACGGGAAATCTCTGGCTGAATTTTTCAGAAACAAAACCTTCTACCTGCCTCACGAATTGTCTATCCACCACATGATCTCGCACATGTTTTTGCGCGGCCTCGGCCTGCGGCCGGGTTTTCGCGGCCAGGGGGACTTTGATACCTTCTTTGAGGTAGTGCCGCCGATCAATATGCCGGAATATCTGGCTAAGAATCCCGACGCGGGGGGATATTTAGTGGCGGAACCGTTGGGCACAAAAGCCATTGCCGAAGGCATTGCCGACCTCATGTTTCTTTCGGGCGAATTTTGGGAGAATCATCCCTGCTGTGTGGTGGCGCTGCGCGACGAGATTGTGCAACAGCACCCGGAAGCGGTCCAGGAATTTGTCAGCATGCTGGTTCAGGCCGGGCAGTTTATTGAGCAAAGACCGGAGACGGCTGCGGCGATTGGCGTCCCATTTTTAGATCCTCACGGAAAATTGGGATTAAAGGAGTCGGTGCTGCGGGATGTGCTGAAGGAAGCTCAAGGGATCAAAACCAACGATTTGTTTCCGGTGATTGAAGATTTGGAGCGGATGCAGCGATACATGGTCAATGAAATCGGCATTGGCAGTCTGATTGATTTGCATAAATTTGTTGACACCCGCTTTGCCGAGGTCGCCTGCAAGAGCAGGACCGGTCGAACATCTGTGCTGCATGATGTTTCTGAAATTGTCGCAGCGCTGACAGGTCATCAAGCCAGCAGTCGTGGAGCTAAGGCCAATTTGAATCTGGAAGGGAAATATCTCAGTTTTATGGTTGGAAACGGTGAATTCGCTTTTAATGTCACCGGAGTTAAGGAAATCACCGTGATGAAGCCGGTGACGATTGTGCCCCATGCCCCAGCTTTTGTGCAAGGGGTCATTAATCTACGGGGCGAGATTGTGCCTATTGTTGATCTCGGCTGCCGGCTGGGTATGGCGGCAAGCGAGTACAACAAACGCGCCCGGATCATCATTGTGGAAGTTGCCACGAATAAAGGGTCTATTCCCGTGGGAATTGCGGTCAATTCGGTGTCGGATGTGATAGACATCCGGGCGAAAGAGATTGAAGAGGTTAGCGCAGTTGAAAAAAACCCGCGGGCAAGTTTTATTCTTGGCTACGCTAAGGCAAACGGAAAAATCAGAATCTTGCTTGATACGGCCCGTTTGTTTGGTGAAGTTTGAGAGGCCGTCCTGTTCCTGGAGGATTTGCAGTATGACCACATTTACGCGGATGTACCAGCGGATGATGGCGGCAATGGAGCAAGAAAATCTTGAGATCCCCATAACCGCGGTAAAATTCTACCGGCTTGGTGAAGATATTCCCCGCCAGGTTTTGGATAATCATCCCACGACCATCACCTTAACCAGTTGTCAGGCCAGCAAACAGGCTTCATTAGGAGATGCGGTCCTCTTGACTCTGGCTAACATCGGCTGCATTGCCGCTGCCGTTAGCCTGGGCCTGGTTGACGCCAACCAGGAAACCCCGCTTTGCGGGCCGCGGGTTTACACGGATCTCATGTACGATCAATCCGGTTTGGGTGATAGCTTTGAACCACCGACACCCAACGATTTCACCGAGGGGATCGTTTACGCCGCGCCTGAGGCGAACCGGCCTGAGTTCAACCTGTTTGGCAAAGAGGACAGCGGGCGGTACAGGGATGTCAATACGGCCAAACAGGCGGTAGCCGGCATGCTGGCGATTCAGCCTCCCACTATGCAGGCAGTCTTCTTCTACTCCGTAGATTTTGTGGAACTTGATGTTATCCCTGATGTGGTGGTGCTGAGTGTCAGGCCCGTCGAGTTGACTCGCCTCATCCAGGGCTACCAGTATAACACCGGCAAAAGAGTCACTGCTAGTATGGGCGGGTTAAGGGCAGTCAGCTCTGACCTGATTGTGCGCCCTTATCTGACCCAGGATATTAACGTTTCTCCCTACTGTTTGGGAGCCAGGCTAATTGCCCAGTACGAAGCCAATCGTCTCGGGCTGGGGCTGCCCTTCAGACTGTTTGAAATTGTGGTGAAAGGTCTGGAGGACTCCCGAACCGGCTTCCCCTTCCCGCTTTATCCGGGGGCGGCTGAAAAATGAATAATTTGGTCAGAACCTTGATTAATCGAATGTCCGCGATGACCGGTACGGTTCTAACTGACCATCATATGCGGATCCTCGAATATGCTCACATTTACTATGAGCAAAATAAAGTTGGACCTGTGTATCAGAATCTCAAAAGGAACACTGGGGCAAGCAAAGAAGAGATCGAGCGCTTATTTCCCCACGGCCTCAATTCCGTTTACACCTGGATAGGAATTCCCATTCATTCAACCAGCAGCTTGTGCAAACCGCTGGCAAGCGTAGCTGTGGCAGATTTCAGAGAGGTCTATCTCGATTATAATGCCACTACGCCACTGCGAGCGGAAATTGTTGACACGTTAGCCAGACACCTTGCCGCCCCCTCTGATTTTGGAAACCCTAGCAGCAGCACAAATCTGGGGAAAAAGGCGTATGATTTGATCTACAGAGCGCGCACCGAAATCGCCGAGTGTTTGCAGGTTAAGCCCGCGGAAATAGTTTTTACCGGCTCCGGTTCAGAAGCCAATAACCTGGCCTTGAAAGGCATTGCGTTTCAACATCTTGAAAAAAAAGGACACTTTATCAGCAGCAAGGTTGAGCATCCCTCCGTTTTACTCACCTTGAATTTTTTAGAGAAGATTGGTTTTGACGTCACTTATCTGGGGGTGAATAACGAAGGCCGTGTTTTACCGCAGACAGTTCGAGACCACCTGCGGAAAGATACCCTTTTGGTGGCATTGATGGCCGCCAACAACGAGATAGGGGTGATCAATCCTGTGGGTGAGATTGGCCAGATTTGCCGGGAAGCTGGCGTACCCTTGCTGGTAGATGCCATGCAGGCCTTTGGTAAAGTACCATTGCGACCAAAAGAACTGGGTATTTCGATTCTGACGATGTCAGGGCATAAGATTTATGCCCCCAAGGGAGTCGGGGCGGCTTATGTTGACGAAAGCATCCCGCTCACTCCCCTCATCCACGGGGGTGGTCAAGAGTTTGGTCTGCGTTCGGGCACGGAAAATGTCGGTTCAATTATGGCCTTTGGCCAGGCGGCTAAGTTGAGCCATCGGGAAATGGACCGGGAAAACAGGCGCCTGCTCTCTTTAAGAGATTTTTTCCTCGCCGAGCTGCGAGCAATTGTTCCTGATTTTGCCGTGAACGGCTCGCTTGAAGGCCGCCTGGCCAATAACTTAAATATTGGGTTTCCGCATGTAGACAGCGGTTCGCTCCTGCTCAGTCTGAACCAGATCGGCGTTTACGTTTCGGCCGGCTCGGCCTGTAGCGCCGGCAGCAAAGAAGCATCTCACGTGATCAAGGCTTTGGGAGTTGATACCGACCGTTATGGTATCATTCGTTTCAGTTTTGGCCGGCAGACCTCCAGAGAAGATTTGGAGTATCTGTTTAGATATTTGCCAGAAATTTTGTCCCAGTTATCACATCGTTAACAGGCGGTATTTCCTGCCTGCTCTATTCTTCAATTATCTTATAGAAATCAGATTCTAAATCAACCACCTCACGCAAGAAGGTATCTACCTGTTCTTGCCTCACTTCACCCGCACTGGCCATTTCTTTAACTAAATTATGCAGGTGACAGGTGTTATGCAACGCAATTTGGATGAGTCTTTTTTGCTGCTGAATGTTACCGGCGAAACGTTCGGTTAACGTCAGCGTCAGCGCAGCCAGGATTTGTTCCAACAAGGGGCGTAGTTCCTGGCTGGCTTCACTTAAAATGGTGGTGCGGAGTGTTTCCATCGCCGCTTGGGCTTCGGCTAAGCCCTGCTGGCGGCTCAAAGCGACGCGGCGAAAAACCGCATTGATCCTGGCCAGTAATTCTTCCCGGTCAAAGGGCTTGGTAATGTAGTCGTCTGCGCCAGCCTCGATGCCATACAGTTTGTCTACTGGCGCCGACCGTGCAGTCAAAAAGATAAAGGGAATGGCTGCTGTAAGCGGGTCGCGAGCCAGGATTTTCCGCACTTCAAAACCATTCAGATAGGGCATCATAACATCGCATAAAATAAGATCGGGCTGCTCCTGCTGGGTTAAGCGCAGCCCCTCGTCGCCGTTGAGTGCGGTTATAACTTGATACCCCGCCTTCTTTAAAATAAAGGTAAGGTACAATAACGCCTCTTTATCATCATCAATGACCAGAATAGTTGAGGATTGAGCTTTCATAGGAGTAGTCAGCGCACCATATAGGGCAGCAATTCAAATAACCTGGCTGTAAACCCGACCGCCTGCTCCAGCATCCAGGGGCCTAGGGCCAGTAAGACCAAAGCCAATCCGACAAGTTTGGGGACAAAGGTCAGGGTCATCTCGTTAATTTGAGTTACGGCCTGGAATAGGCTGATTATTAACCCTATCAGCAAACTTATCCCCAGCATCGGCGCACCCAACAATAAGACCATCAGCATGGCGTCGCGCCCGACGGTCATCACGAAAGATTCAGTCATTTCAGTAACTCCTTTTCATAATCCTTTAATGGATTTATCCCCCGCCAAAACTTAGCATCAACGACCTTACAATCAAGTGCCAGCCATCAACCATGACGAACAACAGCAGCTTGAAAGGCAGTGAGATAATCGAGGGCGGCAGCATCATCATCCCCATTGACATCAGGGCGCTGGATACGACCATATCAATAATGAGAAAAGGGATAAAAACAATGACGCCCATCTGAAAGGCGGTTTTTAATTCGCTGATGATAAAGGCCGGGATGAGGACATAGGTCGGTATGTCCGCTTGAGCTTTGGGACGAGGCAGTTTAGCCAGGTCAACAAAGAGGGCCAGGTCACGCTCACGGGTTTGTCGAAATAAGAATACACGTATCGGTTCAACTCCCCGCTCGTAAGCCGTCTTTTGGTCAATTTCCTCGTTGAGATAGGGTTGTAGTGCCTGCTCATTAATCTGATTCCAGGTTGGGGCCATCACAAAAAAGGTCAGAAACAGCGCCATACCAATCAAGACCTGGTTAGGTGGAAGTTGAGGCACGGCCAGGGCGCTGCGCACAAAAGATAAGACGATGATAATGCGGGTGAAGGCGGTGACCATCACCAACACCGCCGGAGCCAGGCTCAAAACGGTGAGGAGCAGCATAATCTGCAAGCCGCCGCTCACCACCTGGGGATTATCAAGGTTTATGGATGGTTGGCCCAAATTCGTCAGGGGATTAGCAGCCGTACTTTCGCCAGCGCAGGCTGTGGTCGCCAACAGGACAGCCAGCATCAGGAGGCCCAACAGAAAATTTCGCCGGCATTTGGCCTGACCACTAGCGGTATTGGTTGGGCCAGAGAGCGGTGGCTCAGGGTTGAACATTAAAAAAGTAATCCTTCCCGTTTTCCGGCGCGTCCTCCCAGGGTAGCTGAGAGGAGTTTTTTGAGGGGGCCGCTATCTCGATCATATGCCAACGATGGCAGATCGAACAACGCCACCAGACCGCCCATCCCCCGGGAATCGGGTACACCGTGACCGGTTCTCCGGCCTTCTGTCGCCCCGTGTTCGGGCAGATAAGCCACTTATTAAGATGCTGTTTGGTGTTCATTGGTTGTTCCCCAATCTCAGAGATCTGATTTGCCTCAAAATGGATTTGCCAATTCCTTTAGGGGCAAATCCGGGGTTCCTGATCTATCTTTTAACGAAATCTTTTACTTTTTGTTCCTTACCCTGGCCCAGTTGGTCGAATACGCTGAACACTGGTCCGCAAATTATCGAAGGCGGTCTGCCAATCGAGTGAAGAAGAGGCATTGCTTTGCCTTTGGGTAGCGGCCAAGGTTTCAGCAAAAGGAGAGCCTTCCTCGTTTAAGGGGGTCGCTACATCGGCCAGCTCGGCTAACAGGGAGAGTTGGTGGTCGGTTGCTCCTATCAGCAGTGTCTTTTCTCCGACCACGATCAGGTGCAGGGCGCGACCCGGCGCCAGGCCGGCTGTCTCTAAGACTCGGATCGTGGCCCCGCTGGTCACAAGTTTACGCTGGCCCCGCTGCAGCCAGCGCAATCCCAGCAGGGCCAGGTAAACCAGGCCAAGCACCAGGAACAGTTTTAGAGCCAGTTCCCCGCCACTTAGCCAAAGAGGGCGCTCATCCTCGGCATTGCCAGCCAGGAAAGGGATGGCACTTGGATCGTACTCGGCTAAGAATGGCTGCTCTGCTTGAGGTTCTTTTGAACCACTTTCGACAGAGATTTTTGTTGGGATGTTCGATGCCTCTGCCTTATCCTGGGCCTGAGGGGAGGTAAAAGAGGTTTGCTGGACAAAAAAAAGCAGCAGCCCCAGTCCAAAGATAAACAGCCAGATGCCCCAACCAAAAAATGAGCGCTTATCGGCTAATTGTTGGTTGCCAAACATGGTCAAACCCTATTGCAGCGAATTAACCCGCTGGGCCGGGGGTAAAATATCGGTAATGCGCACCCCAAAACGATCGTCAATAACAACCACCTCTCCCCGCGCAATCAGCCGGTCGTTGACTAACACATCTACCGGTTCACCCGCCAGCTTATCCAATTCCAAAACAGCACCAGGCCCCAGTTTGAGAATACTCTCAATACTCATCTTGGTTCGCCCCAATTCGACGGCTACTCGCAGGGTCACACCAAGCAGCAGATCGAGATTGGTCGGAGTGGAAACCGAATTGGCCGGCTTCAGGGGCGCAAACTGAACCGGACGAGCCGTAATTTCTTTTTGGCCTCCCATTTCACCTGTTAGCTGGGCTAATTCTTCAGGGGTTATGGCTAACTGATCCATTACTCTTTACCTCCATAACGTTCATAATCTGCACGGCCAGGTGACGACTCGATTGGCCGGGCTGGGCTTGAAATTTAGGACACTCACCCACCAAAACGGGGAGAGAGCGCCCTACCACTGTGTTCAGCATCAGCACGTCACCCAGGTGCAGGTGTAACAAATCTTCAAAACTGGCGCTTATCTCTCCCAGCAGCACCGACACATCTACTTCCATTTCCTGGACGTGCCGGCGTAACGCGTCGGAATGAGCACCTGTCTCTTTGGTTTCCCCGGCTACCCAGGTGTGAGGACTTAACGCCGAGGCAATGGGTTTCAGCAGTGAGTACGGCAGGCAGATGCTCATCATGCCGGTGTTTTCTCTTGCTTTGATTTCAAACCCCAAAAAAACAGCCGCATCGGACGGCAAAGCAACCTGGGCAAATTCGGGATTTAGGGTGGTTTCTGAGACGCCAATATTGAGTTCAATCACGTTTTTCCAGGCTTCCTGTAAATCCTGGGAGATATATTCATTAACCCCGTACATGAGGGTCTGCTCAAGGTCGGTAATATCGTGACTCTCGTCGGCCGGACGGCCAAAACCGCCTAGCAGCCGGTCAATGATGATGGTCACGGTCGGCGCATCTATCGCCAGCATCATGCGGCCGGGGAGTGGTTCCATTTGGAAAATATTAATAAGTGAGGGCGAGGCAATGTTCTGCATAAAATCGGCAAAGCTGCCCTGCTCAAGGTGAACGCACATCACCTGAACTGTGGCGCGCATATACGCGGACAAAGACGAACTAATCCGGCGGGCAAAGTTTTCGTGGATCATCTGCAAGGTGCGGATTTGCTCTTTGGAAAACTTGTCCGGCGAGCGAAAATCGTAAGCTCGTACCGAGCCGATGATGTGTTCTCCACCGGGCAGGGGAGTTCCGTCTGTTGGCAAAATGGATAGAAGCGCATCAATCTCTTTTTGGGTTAGAGATTTTTCTTTGGTCATAACCAGTTATCACCATCAAATTCTCAATAAAAGCCTGGATGGGGATCATTGAACAACAAATTCGGTGAAATAAATATTGACGATGCCTTGATAACCCAGGACCGCATTTATCTTTGTAATCAGTTCTTGTTTCAGGACCTGTTTCCCCTCGATGGTGGAAATTTCATTAAAGGTTTTGCTGGATAGAACCGTGGTCACAATATCGTCTATAACAGGACGCATGGCGTCAATAGCTCCTTGAAAAGGATCAAGGGCTGAGTCCTCGCTCCCGCTGCCGTGAGCAGGAGCAGTTTCGCCGGACATCCTGGCCTGGTAGTACTCTTTTACCGTGGGATGGAACTCTAACACGATGCCGGCCTGCAAATAGCGCAAGCCCCCCGGCTCAGCCAGATTGACCACCTTGGGTTCAAGCTGATACATTACACCCTGGCCCGGCTGAATTGCGGGCATCACAAGTTGCGGCGCCGCACTGGCCGGCTCTAAATGACCCGGCTCAATTGCCGGAATCATTTCTGGGGCCTGGCTTTCCGGGGTGGCGGCCGGAGGTGTGCTGGTGTTGGCTGAGGCAGCCTCGGCGTCAAATTCGATGTAGATAGGCTTCCACCATGTTTCCGGGGCCAGCAAAACATAGGCAACCATGCCCAGGAGGAGGACCGTAACGACGGCCGGGATGAGAATTTTAGGATTTGAGAATTTTTTCATTAGGAATCACCTTGTCTTAATGAGAGGTTGCAGCAACAGACGTGTCTTTTATCGAAAATTGGCGAGACTCGTTCGGATAGATGATGATAATATCGGCCCGGCGATTCAGGGTTCGATTGGCCCGGCTGTCATTGGGGGCAACCGGAGCATATTCGGCATGGCCCGCCGGAAGCAATCGCTCCGGGGCAATACCCTCTTGTTCTATCAAATAGCGCACAATGCTCACGGCTCTAGCCACCGATAGCTCCCAATTGGTCGGATAACGAGGATCATTTGTCGGTGTATTGTCAGTATGACCTTCGATCCGAACCGGATTGTTAATGGTTCTGAGAACCTCGGCAATCTTGTGCAAGGTTTCCAGCGACTCTGGCTTTAACTCGGCGCTGCCTGACTCGAAGATCAACCCATTGGAGAGGCTAATAATCACCCCTTCCAGGTTCATATTGACACTAATCTCCCCGGTGAGATTGGCCTGCGAAGCAAAAGCGGTCAACTCAGATGTCACCGAGACAAAATCCCGCTGCCGGGGCGACAGCATCTCAAAAAAATTAGGCGAAGGCTGTTGGCTGCTGCCCCCTTTGGATTGGCCAACAATGACCGCGCCTGGTTTTGTGCCAATATTGATCACATGAAAAGCTTCGCTCATCGACTCGGCCACCTGGGCAAATTTCTTTAGGTCGGTATTAGCCATCGAAAACATGACGACAAAAAAAACCATCAGCAGGGTGATCATGTCGGCGTAGGTAAGCAGCCAACGCTCCTCATTTTCATGCTCTTCGTGAGTGGGTTTATGTTTTGCAGACATAGTTACTCTTTATGAGCGTTACCTTCGTGTCCACGTAATTTCGGAGCCAGGAATGATTCCAGTTTCTCACGAACAATGCGCGGGTTTTCGCCGGCCTGGACCGCCAGCACGCCTTGCAGAGCTACTTCACGCGCATTCATTTCACTCTGGTTTTTTTGCTTTAACTTATTGGCCATTGGCAGCCAGAGGATATTGGCGCTGGCTACCCCGTAAAGGGTTGCAATAAAAGCGGTTGCAATCGAGTGGCCCAGGTTTTCCGGGTCCGATAGGCGGCTGAGGACGTTGACCAGCCCCATGACCGTTCCGATAATACCCATGGTCGGGCCATACCCACCCAACGCTTTGAGCATCTCGATCCCCTCTTTATGCCGCTCGGCGACCTGGCTCGTATCTATTTCCATGACTTCTTGGACTACGGCCGGGTCTACCCCATCAACAATCAGCATGACCCCTTTTTTGATAAAGTCGTCTTCTATTTTGCGAGCCTCTTCTTCCAGGGATAAGAGACCATCACGACGGGCCTGGTCGGCCAGCTTAACAAATAAATCAATCAGAGCCTGGGGATCGCCTTTGTAAGGCTGAAAGCATTGGGCAATGGTCGCCGGGAGCCTTAAAACCTGTTTTAGCGGAAAAGCGACAAACAAAGCACCGGCGCAGCCACCAAAAACGATGACCGATGCCGGTACATTTAAGAGGGACATGGGGTTGCCGCCTTCAATAACCATTGAGCCGATCATTGCCCCCAATCCCAGAACCAAGCCGATTACTGTTGCTATTTCCATAGTTATGCTTCTGCCTCTACAATTTGAGGGCGTTGGCTAAAAATACGCTGCCGGTAGGCCACCACCGCCTCGACGATGACTTCGGGCGATTCTTTAACCACAAGTTTGGTATGGCTGATGAGCGAAATCACGGTATCAGGCGTCGCTTCCACAAATTCAATCATTTCGGCGTTCACCCACAATGCGCTGTTATTGAGGCGGGTCACTTTGATCATATATCCTCCAGATGATTCAATTCTGACTATATCACCCCCACGGGTAATTTTCAGTAAATGGCGCGTGAACGGAGGATAAAATCTACGTAAAAGGGACTGGGGCTGGCTTTACGCAAAATTCATGGGCGTTTCACGTCAACTTTACTGAAATATCAGGCCAGGCGTGCTATATTTTTGCTCAGTAAAGATGGGAACCACTTAACAATGAACGAAATCAAAACCCTTAGCTCTGCTCCATTTCCCTCAATCCAAGAGACACTCTCTTCAACTCGATCCATCTTTACTGCGGACACTGCGGGTGTCCGGCTATCCTCCTCCATCCCCTCCCCCTCGGGGAGGGGACAAGGGGTAGGGGACTTTGCCCAGGTTCTGGCTCAGGCCCAACAACCCGTAGCAGTCACACCCTCGAAAGCACCGGTAAATATCTGGCGGAGCCTTAACTTTCTGGCTACCCAGTCAGTAGCACCCGTCTCCTGGCCCTGGACGCAGAGCACCCTTGCCCTAAGCGAACCTTCTTTTAATAATGAAGCCTCCGCCGTTGAGTCCAGCCTTCCTACCGCCTTATCTACTGCGCCGCAGCTCGCCCTGGCCGACTACCCTCATCCGTCTGGCGATAATGGCCGGGGCATCCACTGGGTGCCGACGGTCAGCCAGACCCCTGAAACGGTAGATCGCCTGGTTGATGAAGCCGTGGCAATGGGTATGAAATGGGTTGTGTTTCTTAACGAAGGCGCCCAGGTCGGGGCCAATGATTACCTGGTTAAACGGCTGACCCAGTCCGGTATCGAGCCGGTAATGCGGGTTTACACGCCTGGCCTGACCCCGATCAATGGTGATTTGGAAGAAATGGTTAGCCATTATACTGAGCTGGGGGTGCGCTACTTTCAACTTTACAATGAACCGAACTTAATGGTCGAAACGGGGGGCCAGTACCCCAACGTAGACCGGTATCTTGATCTGTGGGTACCGGCGGCGCGGCAGGTTATCGAGGCGGGCGGCTTGCCTGGCTTTGGCGCCCTCAGCCCGCAAGGGGAAATGGATGATCGAAGCTTTTTGAGCGAGGCCCTTATTAATCTTAAAGCCCGGGGACAGGCCGGTTTGTTGGGACGCTCATGGCTGGCCATGCATAACTATACCGGCCCGCGCCCCCTGAATGACCCCGATGGTTTCATGCGTTTTAAGCAGTACGATACCATCATCCGTTCGGCGCTGGGCCGCTCCCTGCCGATTATCGGCACGGAAGGCGGCACCCATATCACCGAACAGGTGCCGGAACAAAAACAGATTGAGATGGTAACCGGCGCTTACAATTACATGCGCCACCGCGAACCCTACAACTTCGCCTATACCTATTGGATTATTGCCAACGGCCACGACGCCGCCTGGGACGAGCACGCGCTGCTTCGCCCCGGAGGTCCGACAGGTTTGGCCCAGGCTCTGAAGAAGATGAACGCGGGAGGAACGGTATGAGCGGCATTTTCTCCGCTTTTCGGATCGCGGCTTCAGCTCTTACGGCTCAACGCCTCCGGATGGATGTCATCGCCAACAATGTAGCCAACGTCGAGACGACGCGGACCGAGGCAGGCGGCCCTTACCAACGGCAGCAAGTTGTATTTGCTGCCAATCAAGTTGATACTTTTGCCTCTCGTCTTACCACTACAGCTCAGGCCCCTACATTTCCTCTGGACAATGCCCAGGGTGAAACACAATTGGCCGGGGTACGTGTAGAGATCATCCTGACCGACGACGCCCCCGGCAATCGTGTCTATGATCCCGACCATCCTGACGCGGACGCAGAAGGTTTCGTTGCTTACCCAAACGTTAATCTGGCCACCGAAATGACCGATATGCTGTCGGCCACCCGCTCCTACGAAGCCAATGTGACCGTTTTCAATGCCCTCAAGGGAATGGCGCTCAAAGCCCTTGATATTGGACGTGGTTAAAGAAAAGGAAAAATATGCCGATTGATCCCATCACCAGCGTCAACCGTATTGGCCGCCTGACCGGCCCGGACGAAATTGGTAAAACCAGCCTGCCAGGCGCAGCCCCGGCTGGTTTTGGTCAAATGTTGAACAACGCTCTGAATCGTTTGAATCAAACGGAGAGCGCCGCCAACGACGCAGTTACCCGCCTGGCCGCCGGCGAAGATATAGATTTGCATCAGGTCATGTTGACCATGCAAGAAGCCGACCTCTCCTTCCAATTGGCTTTGCAAATCCGCAACAAACTCGTTGAAGCCTACCAGGATGTAATGCGGATGCAGGTTTAGCCGCCTCTTTGACAAATTCCCCATCGTAAACTAAAACGCACATGACTCAAGCCATTACTTCTCTCAATCAAACCAAATTAGGGGACGTTTGGGGCCACTTAAGTCTAACCCGAAAGGTCAGCCTGGCTGCCCTGCTTGTAGCCGCTGTCACCGGGCTGGTTTTATTAAGCACCTGGGTCCAAACCCCCGACTATGCCGCCGCCTTCACCGACTTGCAGGCCGAAGACGGCGCGGCTATTGTCGAGTATCTTAAGGAAAATAGCATTCCTTATGAAGTGACAAACAATGGCCAGAGCATTCGTGTGCCAGCCAGCCAGGTCCATGAAGTCCGCCTGGCGCTGGCCGGCCAGGGCTTGCCGGGTAAAGGGACGGTTGGTTTTGAACTGTTCGACACTCCCAGCCTGGGCATGACCGACTTTACCCAGCAAATCAACTACCAACGCGCTCTGGAAGGGGAGTTGGCCCGGACGATTAGCAGCCTTTCAGCAGTCCAATCGGCGCGGGTCCACATTGTTATCCCGCAGCAGACGCTGTTCAGCGATGAGGAAAAACAGACGACGGCCTCGGTTGTCGTGGAATTGAAACCCGGCCAGCAGTTGAGCCGAGAGCAGGTCCAGGCGATTAGTCATCTGGTTTCCAGCGCGGTGGAGGGTCTCAAGCCCGCCAATCTGACCATTGTGGACATGGATGGCAATATGCTGGCCAATGGCAGCGACACCACCGGTTCGGCCTCCCTTGTACTCACCGCCACTCAACTGGAAGCCCAGCACAATTTTGAAAGAAATCTGGAGCGGCGGATCGAAGGGATGCTGCAAAACGTGTTAGGCCCTAACCGGGCGGTCGTGGGTGTGGCAGCCGTGATGAATTGGGACCAGGTAGAAACCGAAAGCGAAACTTACCAACCGGGCCCGGAGGGGAGTGTCATCCGCAGCTCCCGCTACATCACCGAAACCCAGGCGGCAGGCGATAACGCTGCTGCCGGAATTCCAGGCACAGCCAGTAACATTCCTGATGCGGCCTCAACCTACCAAACTGCTATCTCGGGGACGAATGGCAGCGGCTATGCCCGGACTGATTTGACCACAAATTATGAAGTCTCACGCTCCGTTTCTCATATCAAGCCGGCCACCGGGAAATTAGAGCACCTGTCGGTTTCAGTGATGGTAGACAATATTACCGATACGGTCACGCTCAATGCCATCCAGCAAGCCACCATCGCCGCTGCCGGGATTGACCAGGCGCGGGGCGATGTGCTGACGGTGAGCAGTGTGCCGTTTGACCGAAGCCTGGACCTCGAGCAGCAAGCCACCCTGGCATCGGCCCAACAGCAGGAGTTTTATCTCAAGCTGGCCCAATGGGGGGCAGTGGCGATAGCCTTGTTGTCGCTCCTCTTTGTTGGACGCGGCATCCAGCGCCATCTACATCCTCCACCTCTGGTAGAAACAATCACACCCCAGCTAACGGTTCCAACCGACCCGCGGACGGTTCTGCTCCAGGAAGTAAGCCGGGCAGGTGGGTTAGGGGAGGACGACAAAACACTTGGTCTGGAACCAATTGGCCCGCCCACCTTTGACAGCAAACAACAGGCCGCTTCTGAAAAAGCGCAAATGTTGCGCCAGTTGCAGTTAATGGCTAAAAATCGTCCAGAAACCCTGGCCCAAATTATCGAATTCTGGATTACTGAAGACGGGAATAAACAATGAGCGAACTCGATATGACCGGGCGGCAAAAAGCGGCTGCCCTTCTCATCACCTTAGGTCCAGAAGCCGCTTCATATATCATGAAGCACTTTGACGATGACGAAATTGAACAGTTGACCCTGGAAATCTTTAATATGGGTTCTGTGCCGGGGGCCGTGAAGGAAACGTTGCTCCAGGAGTGCTACCACATGTCTTTTGTCAGCGAAGGGGTGGCCTCGGGCGGCGTGGAATATGCGCGCGATATCCTATCACGGGCGTTGGGCAGCCAAAAGGCGGTGGAGTTTATGGAGCGGGTGCGGCTGCGCACCCAGGGCGCTCCTTTCGATTTTCTTGACGGGGCTGACCCTGCGCAGTTAGCCAATGCCTTAAAGAATGAACATCCGCAGATTATCGCCCTGATTGTCTCTCATCTCAAGGCGACGAAAGCAGCCGCCGTTATCTCTAACCTGGATGAACAGCGGCAGGGTGAAGTTGCCAACCGCGTCGCCGTGATGGATCGGGTCTTACCCGATGTGATTAAAACTGTGGAAGCCGGCATGAAAGGCAAGTTATCGTCACTCATCACCCAGGATTATGCCACCAGCGGCGGGGTGTCCTCCCTGGTCAGTATCCTGCACCAGGTGGATCGCGGAACTGAAAAAGTCATCATGGATGCGCTGGATGAAAAGCATCCCCAACTGGCCGAAGAAGTCCGCCAGAAGATGTTCGTCTTTGAGAATATTATTACTCTTGACGACCGGGCCATCCAGCGTATTTTGCGTGAGGTAAACAACAAAGATTTGATTTTAGCCCTCAAAGGCGCCAGCGAAGAGGTGCGGCAACTCATCTTCCGCAACCTGTCGAAACGGGCGGCCGAAGTGCTCAAGGAAGATCTGAGCATGAGCGGTCCTGTCCGGCTGCGCAATGTGGAAGAAGCTCAACAACGAATAGTCAATGTCATCCGGCAACTGGAAGCCGCGGAACAGATTGTTATCTCCCGCGGCGGTGAAGACGAGATTATCTCCTGAACCTATGTCCAGAATATTTAAATCGGTTAATTTTGCCTCCGAACACAGCGTGACTCTGGATACCCCCAAGCTAAGAATGCCTCCGCCTCCCCAATTTGATCAGGACGAGGCGTTGGATGCGGTGGCAATCCCTTCCTCCGCTGCGCATGAACCGGCTAACCCTGATCCGGCATCGGCAGACTTGCTGCTGGAGGCGCAAAAGCATGTCGAGATGATGCTTAGCCAGGCCCAGGTACAAGTGACCGCCTGGCAGGAAGAAGCTCACCAGGCCGGCTGGGAAGCCGGTTATACGGAAGCGCGCCAGGCGCTTGAGGCTGAATTGTCTGAGGCCCTGGCCTCGGCCCGGCGCCTGGCTGAAGCAGCAGCGGCAGCTCACGAGCAGTTTTTGCGGGATAATCAGGCCGAACTGGGCCGGTTAGCCGTAGCCGTGGCCGAAAAAATCATTGGCAAAGAGTTAGCCCTGAATCCCAAAACTATCACCGACATCGTGGCCACTGCGATCCGGGCGGCCAGTATCAGAGGGGCTTGCCGCATTCGGGTCAATCCAAAAGATTATGAGGTTATCGAGCCGTACTGGAATGCAGTCCCCTCATTACAACCCCCTGGGTATGCCTGGGAATTGGCGCCTGATCCCCGGGTTAATCCGGGCGGCTGCCTGATTGAGGTAGGCGGCGGCACCATTGACGCTCAACTGGAGACCCAATTAGAGCAGGCCGCCCTGGCCCTGCAAAGCTGATACCCTGCCCGGCCCATCTCTTTATCCATTCTTTACTTGCCCTTGACGTCCCGTTTACTGACATTCCCGGCCTAATCAAGTATCATCAGGTTATAAATTTGTCTCAACAATCCGTCGTTTATTGGCTTCACCCAGCCGCAACTCACCCACAATAACCTATGACAAAACTCGCCGTGCTATCTGATATTCATGGTAACAGTATTGCCCTTAAAGCCGTACTTGCCGACGTGGCGAAGCAGGGCGGGGTGGATTACGTGATTGTACTTGGCGATTTGGCTGTTTTCGGGCCGGATCCTTTAGGTGTGCTCATGCTGCTCCAGGAGTATGGCTTCATCTACCACCTCTGCGGCAATACCGACCGCTACCTGGTGGAGGGAAAATATCCCGGTCACCCGAATGGTCAGGACTGGCAGTCACAAGTCCTGTCCAGTTTTCCCTGGACGGCCGAGGTCTTGGGCCAAACGGGGTTACAATTCCTGGCCCAACTACCCTCCCAGCAGTTGCTTCGCTTTAGCCCGAACCATGCCATTCTGGCCGTGCATGGCTCCCCGCGCAGCGACGAAGAAAATATCCGGCCCGGCACTCCCGATTTTGAACTGGCCGCTATGCTGGATATTCCCCTGACTCCTTCCGGGCAAGAAGCTGAAGGGCAGTACAATTTGTTGCTCTGCGCCCATACCCATGTTCCGGTTGATCGAAAACTTGGCAGGCGGCGGATTATGAACACCGGCAGTGTGGGTCTACCCTTTGACGGTGACCCGCGCGCCTGTTACGTTTTGCTGCACTTGCAGCCGCAAGGCGGCTATCAGGCCGAGTTCCGGCGGGTGAGTTATGATCTGGAAAGAGTTATCGCCCAATTGAAAGCGGCTGACCATCCTACGGCTGACATCTCGGCCTATAACCTGCGGACAGCCCGGCCTCTCAGCCACGACCTTATTTACCCTGCGCGCATGCGCGGCGGCTTAAACCCACAAGCACAGAGCTTGGTCCAGGAATATCAAGCTTAACCGTTGAGCCGATAATGGTCACTGTTAACTGGGAAGCGTATCACCAAAAGCTCGCCAGGGCCGCCACCCTCGTCAAGCGCGGCCGTGTCACTCAAGTCATCGGTCTGACCATCGAAGCCCAGGGCTTGAATGCTCAAGTGGGCGAACTCTGTTACATCATTTCCGAAGAATGGCAGACCGAAATACCGGCCGAGGTGATGGGCTTCCGCGACGAGCGCACCCTGCTGATGCCGCTCGGCGAAATGCGGGGAATTGGGCCTGGCAGCGCCGTGCGAGCGACCGGCTCATATTTGAGCGTTCCGGTCGGCGATTCCCTGCTGGGCCGGGTTTTGGATGGCTTAGGCCAGCCGCTGGATGGCAAAGGCCCCATTTTTTGTCCCACCAGTTACTCTGTCGCCGGCGCTGCGCCGCCACCTTTGGGCCGTATCCCAATCGGCCAACCCCTGGAAACCGGCGTGCGGGCCATTGACGCCTTCCTGACGGTCGGCAAAGGGCAGCGTATGGGTATTTTTGCCGGCAGCGGCGTGGGCAAGAGCACCACGATGGGCATGATTGCCCGCCACGCCCGGGCGGATGTCAGCGTGATCGCCCTCATCGGCGAGCGAGGCCGGGAAGTCCAGGAATTTATTCAGCGCGACCTGGGGCCGGAAGGGTTAGCCCGCTCCGTGGTGGTGGTTTCCACCAGCGACCAGCCGGCCCTCGTCCGGCTGAAAGGAGCCTGGGTCGCCACGGCCATTGCCGAATATTTCCGGGATCAGGGCCGGGATGTCACTTTTCTGATGGACTCGGTAACCCGTTTTGCCATGGCCCAGCGCGAGATTGGTCTGGCTATTGGCGAGCCGCCGGCGATGAAAGGGTACACCCCCTCTGTCTTTGCCTTGCTCCCGAAATTGATGGAGCGCACCGGCACCAGCGAACACGGCACGATTACCGGTTTTTATACCGTCCTGGTAGAAGGCGATGACCTGACCGAACCGATCACCGACGCCGTCCGCTCCATTCTCGACGGGCACATTGTGCTGTCGCGGGAATTGGCCACGCAGAACCATTACCCGGCCGTGGACGTGCTGGAGAGCATCAGCCGGGTCATGCCGGCCATCACCGACTCAACTCATCGCGCCGCCGCCGCCCGCCTGCGTGATTTGCTGGCGACCTACCACAAGGCCAGCGATTTGATCAATATTGGCGCGTACGTGGCTGGTTCCAATCCGGCTATTGACCAGGCGATTGCCTTAATGCCCTCTCTCCTGGATTTTTTGCGCCAGGATGCCCACGCGCCCACGCTTTACTCTGAAACCTTAAACCGGCTGCAATCCATCAGTAAGGCCGAATTTTAGTCAGCGAGGAAAAAGTTAACTTATGTCCGGTTTAGAAGAATTTCGCTTACAACCTGTACTCAACCTCAAGTCAAATCTGGCCGACACTCTCGAAGTCGAATTTGCCCACCTGAAAATGGCTCATCAAGAAGAAGTGACCCGCCTGGAGAAACTTCAGCGCCGCAAAACCGAGGAAATGGAGGTTTTGAGCCGGCAGCAGCAAAACGGCCCGCTCGACTGCTGCTCCATCGAACTGAGCCAGCAGTATCTCCAAACCCTGGCCGAACACGAAAGCATCCAGACCGCCCGTGTTAAAGAAGCCGAGCGCCAGGTGGAAACCAAACGCGAGGAACTGGTCAAGATGGTGCAGGACCAGAAAACCCTGGAAAAGCTGCGCGATCAACACGTGGCCAGGCAGCGCCAGGTTTTGCAGCATCGCGAAGCCAATATGGTTGACGACCTTGTCACCACCCGTTACACCCGGAAAGGTAAACCTGATGCTTGAACCGATCATGGCCCAACTCCAGCAGCAAATGCTGCAATCCCTCCTGGCCGACCTGCGCGGCCTGCTCAGCAGCGCTTATGGCAGTGCCGGCAGCAGTGGGCTGAAAGCGCACCCCTCTGCCTTTGACGACACGCTTCAGGCCGCCGCGGAGCGCTATGGCCTGGACCCGGCCCTGCTCAAGGCCATCGCTCAGGCCGAGTCGGGCTTCTCGCCCCTGGCCGTTTCTCACGCCGGAGCCAAAGGGATTATGCAATTGATGGACGCCACCGCCCGTCACCTCGGCGTCGAAGACTCCTTCGATCCGGCCCAAAACATTGATGGCGGCGCTCGCTTTTTGCGCCAACTGCTCGACCGCTACAATGGCGACGAACTCCTGGCCGTCGCCGCCTACAATGCCGGCCCCGGCGCGATTGATCGCTGGGGCGGCCTGCCCCCCTACAGCGAAACCCGCGCCTATGTTCCGCGGGTGATGGATTTAAGAGAGCAGTATCGGGGATGGTCCGCGTAAATCTTTAAGTTGAGGAGTCTCATCATGCCCAATCCCATCTCCAACAACACCACCCTCCGCGCCCTCTCCTTTGCCCTCGACGGCCTGTCGCTGCGGCAGAAGGCGACGGCGCACAATATCGCCAACGTGGACACGCCGGGTTACAAAGCCCAGCAGGTCAGCTTTGAGACCCAATTGCAGCAGGCCCTGCGGGATAAACCGGAAAGCAGCCTGCCCCTCGAAGTGACCCACACCGGCCACATTGATTTGCATGGCCCTTCGGCCAGATCGGCGGTCATCAGCATGGATCACCAGGACAACCAACTGCGCAACGACGGCAACAACGTGGACATTGACCTGGAGATGACCAGCCTGGCCGAAACTTCCCTGCGCTACCAGAGTTTGACCCAACTGGCCGGAATGAAACTGTCGCTGCTCAAAACGATCATTCGTGAGGCGCGCTGAGTTTACCCGGATTTTACGTTACGTTGACCCATCTTTTACTGCAAATCCCCCCGGCCTGTGCTAAATTGATAATCAAGCTTATCCACTCAAACTATTGAGGAAAGGAGGTGAAACCATGAATATCCCTAATCTTTTAAGCACACCTAACCCGTCACCCCCCGCTGATGGGCAAAACACAACCCCTGGCAGCGAAGAGGATGCCGGCGTTTTTGGTCAAGTGCTGGCGTTGAAAACGGCCGGCGAACAGGCGCTCATGTCAACTGACCCCCTGCTGGATACAACGAACCCACCCGCCTGGCCAGCCGCCTGGTTTAAGATTTTCGGCCAGGAGCCGGGTGCAGCCGATACGGCGTTG
Organism: Anaerolineae bacterium; assembly: GCA_023382535.1. The sequence goes on from JAHDWA010000002.1 coordinate 165,088, forward strand.
GACCTTCTTCAGGAGACGCCAGACCCAGGTGGGAAGTCGCCTGAGCTGTCGGTCACGTTGACTGAACTCATTGCTGCCTTACAGCCCGTCGTCAATCAGGGCAGTATAGCCTTACCTCCTGCTGCCCCGGCAGATGATGAACCGGGTGACCTTCCCGGTGACGAGCAGGCCCGCGACGAGTTCGATCTGAAGGCTTTAAGTACCCTGCCCGGCGCAGCGCTTGTCCAGCCGCCGGCCGTCTTTTCTCCACCCCCGGCCCTGGAAGTCACGCTAACACCCACTGTCAGCCCGGCGGCCGAAGTTGGACCGGACGGAAAAAAGATCACCACCCCCGGTTCAACGATGCCCTTTGCCCGTGTGGTTCCGGGTGAACAATCCGAACTCAGCGGCCCGCCAGCAGGAGCTGCTCCAGTGAACGCGGCGTCACAATCGGCCGCTTCGTTCGTTCAAGAACTGGCTCAGCAGGCGCTTCCTGGAAGCGAAGCTGTTGAAACGGAACGTTCACCCGCGCCCGCTCCGGGCGGCGAGGCTAAACCTATCCCTCAGCCTGAAGTTAAAAGTTTGCCGGAGGCCCCGCAGCCCGTTTTGCAGTCTGCCTCCACCCCTCCCGCAACGGTGACAGGTGAAGTTAAGACGGCGGCCACCCCGCCTGCTTTGCAGTTGCCTGATGTGCCGGCCCTGCACCAGATCGTCGAAAAGATGAGTCTGATCAGCCGCCAGGGCGAAACCGAAGTCCGGCTGCAACTGCACCCCGAGTCGCTGGGCCAGGTTATCATCCAACTCCATGTTACCCGCGATGAAACGTCGGTGCGGATGCTGGCCGAAACGGCGCAGGCGCGCCATCTGATCCAGGAGCATCTACCCCAACTCAGGGCTGCTTTTTCGGACCAGGGTTTGCAGTTGGACAACCTGGCTGTCAGTATCGGCAGCGACGCCTCGGCCTTCGACATGCAGCGCCGCCAACCGGGTGACTGGCCCCAACCAGCGTCTCATCCGCCGAGTGTTGTCCCGATCCGCGAGACCGATCCGGCGGCCAGCCCTGGACCTGTCTCCAGAGCGGGCAGCAGTTTGTACCGGGTTGATTACCAGGTTTAATCAAAAGCGCGGCAAAAAATTTGCTGCTTAAGTAAGGAGGTTTTATGTCAGTAAGTGCAGTCTCTTCTACCGGCTCAACGACGACGCCTGAGACAAAACCGGCCAAATCCAGCTCAGCCGGCATGGAAGGATTGGGGCAGGAGGCTTTTATGACCCTGCTGCTGGCTCAGATGAAAAATCAAGACCCGCTCAAACCTATGGAAGATAAGGATTTCATCGCCCAGTTGGCTCAATTCAACTCGCTCAGCCAGCTCACCGAGATGAATAAAACGATAAAAGAGTTGATGGCCTCGCAAACTCTGGCCCAGGGAAGCGCCCTCATTGGCAAAACCGTGAGCGGCCTTTCCGGCGACGGCGGCACGGTGACGGGACTTGTCTCTGCGGTGCGCCTGGCGGGCGGCCAAGTTACGCTGGACGTAGACGGGCATGAGATGGCGCTTGACCGGGTCAAGTCGGTCCAGGGGTAAAGGAAAGGTGAGGTAATGGTAGATAAAATTGACCCCACTTCAACCTTCGTTCAGGGTTTGGCCGGTCCCAAAAATGTAAGTAACTTGCCGGCCCCTGCGGGCAGTTCAGGCGGCCAGGGTACGGCTCAGGCCAGTTTTGAGGACCTGCTGCAAACTCAGTTGGGACGGCCGCCAGATTTCCGGCTGTCGGCCCACGCCCAGCGCCGCCTGGAAGCGCGCCAGATCCCCTTTGGCGGCGATGAAGCAGTTCGCCTGGAACAGGCGGTCGAAAAAGCGGCCCGTAAAGGCTCGCGTGAATCCCTCATCCTGATGGATGACCTGGCCCTGGTCGTAAATATCAAAAATCGTGTCGTCGTTACGGCAGTTGATGCGAACAGCAGAAAGGATAATGTCTTCACTAACATTGACAGCGTAGTTCTAATGTAGCAAGTTGCAGGTAACTGCAATCGTAAATCCAAAATCGAAATCCCAATTCGTACCCGGCTGGCCCTCTGCGAGGAGGCTGGGGAATCAATAAGGAGTACCCAAACAATGATGCGTTCAATGTCTTTAGCAATTTCAGCGCTGCGCAACCACCAGGTCTATATGGATGTGGTGGCCAGCAATATTTCAAACGTCAATACCACCGGCTTTAAAGCCAGCCGCATTTCCTTTCAGGAACTGCTAAACCAGACTTTGCGCGGCAGCAGTGCGCCGCGCGGCGGCGTCGGCGGTCTTAACCCCATTCAGATCGGGCTGGGGATGGCTATCGGCGGGGTGGATACCCTTTTTACCCAGGGCAGCTTGCAAGACACTGGCAAGCAAACCGATCTGGCCATTCAGGGTGATGGTTTCTTTGCGCTCGACAGCGGTAACGGCTTGCAGTATGCCCGTGATGGCGGCCTTGATATCGGGGTTGATGGCTCCTTGCTTCACCTGGCCACAGGGATGAGAGTGATGGGCTGGCCGGCTGATAATTCAGGCAATATTGATACCACTCAGCCCCTGGCCGCCATCAAAATTCCTTATGGCCAGAGCATGGCTCGCGCCACCAGCGAGATGAATTTGCAGGGCAATCTTGATGCCGAAGCGGTGGCCGGGACCACGGTGACTGCCACCGCCAATATCTATGATTCGTTAGGCGTGGCCCATGATGTCACCCTGACTTTTACTAAAACAGGCACGGCCAACCAATGGACCTGGACAGCCAGTTCGACGGATCCAACTATCAGCGGAATTACGCCAACAGGCACTACCATTAGTTTCAATTCCGATGGTAGTTTCAGCCAGACCAATCCGGCCACCTCACTCTCGCTTACCTTTACCAATGGTTCGACCAGCCCTAACGCCACCACGCTAAACATTAGCGATTTAACTCAACTGATGGGGCTGAGCGATATTAATACAGCCAATCAGGATGGCTTGCCTCCGGGGGACCTTACCACCTTCACGGTAGGCAGCACCGGCGAACTTGTCGGCATCTTTTCTAACGGCCTTAACCGGAAATTGGGCCAGGTCGCGCTGGCCAAGTTTCTGAATCCTGGCGGTTTGTTAAAGATGGGCCAGAGCCTCTTTGCACCCTCGGCCAATTCTGGATCAGCTCAAATTGGGATGCCGGGGCAGGATGGCCTCGGCCAGATTTCGGCTGGTTATTTGGAAATGTCGAACGTAGAGTTGGCCCAGCAGTTTACCAGTATGATCGTGGCTGAACGGGGTTTTCAAGCCAACAGCCGGGTCATTACGACGTCTGATGAAATGCTGCAAGACCTGGTTAATCTCAAACGGTAGTTATAAAAGCAGCCCCTCGTGATAAGCGGTCAGTTTTCCAGCTTGCACCTCACGGCTGAGACTGACCGCTTATGTTATAAACACTTATGCATCCGGTTACACCTGACCTAACGAATTTAGTCAAAATTCTGCCAGCACCCGCGCCCGGTACGGAAACTGTTCAATCCCTGCCCGGCAAGCCGGATGCATTTATTGCCGGCCAGCTCATCAAGGCTACGGTGCAGCAGGTGCTTGACTCAGTCGTCTGGCTCAAGCTGGACGGGCAGATGGTCCAGGCTCACACCCAGATACCGTTGCGGCCAGATCAGCAGGTTTTGCTCAAGGTGGTCGAGGCCAGTCCGCTGCGGGTTCACTTACAAGTGCAACACCCTGCTCCACAGAACCCCTCGCTCGATTTCACAACCCTGCTGCCCACCTGGGGCCTTGAAGCTGACGACGTCAATCTGGCTATTGCTCAGGCCTTGCTCACCCAGGCCCGCACCGTTACGCCCGCTGATGTCGAGGCCATTCGGACTGTGTGGCGGGCACTTCCTGCTCTCGACCGTGGCCTCGCCGGTACCCTAAACGGCGCGACCAAAGCCATAGAAGCATTAACTTATCTGCATCTGGCCAAACTTCCGCTCAACGGCGAGACACTGGCCTTAGCCCGGCATTGGCTCAATGGCCTGCCTCCCCTAACTGAACGACTGGCCGGTTTGCAGCAAAGTTTGGACGATGTTTTGCAGCAGCTCTACCGTTTTGAAGGGAGTCTGCCGGCGCGGGATGAATTACGCGAGACATTATTATCGGTGCGGACTCAGATCGCCAACTGGCCTGTTTCGCCAGACCAGACCAGGGAAAAGGTTGTTGCCGGCCTGGTCACGCTGGCCCGCCACTTGGGGATGCCAGCCGAAGCAAAAGTGGCCAGCTCACCGCTCATTACTTCGACTGCCCTGCCCCCTGCTAATCCGGCGGCGGAGCTGGTCCCCGCAAATCTGGCAGCATTTCTTGAAAAGGGCGCCTGGCCCATTTCTATCACAAAAACAGAAGAATCTATCCAGCCCGAACCCCTTGAGCGCCTGATCTCGGCAGTGAACAAGGCCCTGGGGCAAGACAATCTGGACGCGTCCACCACCCGGGCTTTACACCGGCTGGCCGGTCATCTTGATCAGCTTGCCAATGATCTAAACGCCGGCCACTTAGCCAACCTGGCCAATACCCTGAACCCAACTGTCGAACCCTGCTATGCTTTTCCCCTGCTGCTGGCGACCCCCAACGGGCCGCGCCAGGCCCAGCTCAAAATCTATCCGCAGCCGGGGCAGGCCCACGTAGACCCGCAGAATGTCCGGCTGGCGATCCTGCTTGATCTGCCTTCGCTGGGGGAAATTGCCATAGACTTGACTGTTTTCGAGCAGCATCTCAGCGGTAAAATTCTCAGCCGCCAACCCCAGACGCACCGGCTGGTGGAGGTCGAGTTAGGCCATCTGTCTGCCGGTTTAAGCAGCCTGGGCTACCAGATTGATGCCCTGACCAGTGGCTTACTTACCACTCTCGCCAGCCCACCGAACCAGCCCCCGGACTTTAGTGGCATAGATCTGAGCGCCTGACTGTGAAACACCGACCCTACCGCCCCCTTTTATCCCGTCTTCCCGATGTCTCAAAGAAGCGGCCTCGCGCAGTGGCTCTCAGTTACGATGCGGCAGCTATGCCTGCCCCAACTGTCAGCGCGACCGGACAAGGTGAAATTGCTGCCCGTATCATTGCTGTGGCCAAAGAAAACAACGTCCCTATTCGCCATGATCCCGACCTCGTGGCGCTGCTGGCCCAACTCGACGTGGGCCAGATTATCCCCCCGGAGCTATACGCCCTGGTGGCCGAGGTGTTGGCTTTTGTTTACAGGTTAAAAAAGACGCCATGAGACCGACACCGTTTAAGCTCATTAAGGAGTCCGAAGTCTCCCGGCTACGGACAAAATCAGCAGGTTTTGCAGGCCACTTCTACCTATTTGAAACGTGCTGGGCCTATCTGCTCATCACGCTCTTTTTAGTCACCACCAGCATATCTCCCGCGCAGGCTCAAGCGCCCGTTGGCCCGCCCACCCCGGGTGGCCCCGGCATTGATGGCCCGCTGCCGCTTTCGGCCTATCCCCGGCCCAAAAATGATAACGGCATGGGTATTCACTGGAGCACCACGCCTTACGGCGAAGACCCGGCGGTGACCGATTACTTCGTGGCCGAAGTTAAGGCGATGAATATTAAATGGGTCAAGTTCCTCAATGACCAGACCGAAGGCCGCCATCACGATTACCTGGTACAGCAACTGGTGGCGAACGATATTATGCCGGTGGCCCGGCTCTACATTGGCTGTAATGACGCGTTAGACCTGGGGTCACTGGCGCGTATGGTCGAGCATTATGTACTGCTGGGGCTTTATTACTACGAGTTATACAACGAACCCGACATCCCCGGGAACGACGGCGGCTGGTGCGATGATCCTGAGCCTGACCCGGAATACCTGGCCCGGATTTGGGCCCCGGCCGCCCGCGAAATTCAAGCCCACGGCGGTTATCCTTCCCTGCCCTCCATTTTCCCGATGGGTAAGAATGTTCCCGGCTGGGAGCACAGCTTTTTCCAACGCTTCCTCCAGGCCATCAAGGCCAACGGCGATGCCCCGCTTCTTTACCGCAGTTGGGGCGCGGTTCACAACTATTTCATCAACCACCCTCCCAACTATCCCCTGGATGAGGTCAACCTGACCGGGCGTTTGCTGACTGCCGAAGAAATTACCCGCTATCACCTGGACCCAGGCCATGTCCAGGCCATCAACCAGGCCCGGACCACCATGCACGAGCAGGGCGGCTATTACGTCGGCAGCGATCCGACCCTCGACGTGACCGGCTTTCTGCAGTTTATTGGCTATCACGACCAGTTTGTCGAGCTGTTCGGCTTTGAAATTCCGCTCATCAGCACCGAAGGGGGCGCAACCGTCGGCTCCTGCGAAGACCCGCGTTACCCCTGTGTAGACGAGCAGCTTCAGATGGAGTGGACCCTGGCCGCTTACGAGTACATGCTTGACGAGGCGCCGGCCTACTACTTTGCCACCTGCACCTGGCTGATTGCGAACCGCGCCCTCGATTTTGGCGGCGGGACCGTTTGGGAGAGCAATGCCTGGTACCACGACCGCGAAGGTAACCACCTGCCCATCGTTGACGCCCTGAAGAATCACCCCCGCCAGGGACAGGCCCGCTGGGATCAAGGCTCCAGCGGACTGGTTCAGCCCGTTTCCACCGGCCCGGCCTTTTCCTCTTTGTCCCCGGACTCCGCGACAATCTCAAAACTGTCGGCGCTGGGACGGCTGGCCCACTATCCCCGTCCGGCCAATGACAACGGCCGCGGCGTCCACTATGCCCCGACCATCCTGGCTCAACCTGCGGGCATGGTTGACTTTTTTATTAACGAACTGCTGGCTTTGAATATCAAATGGGTCAAGGTCATGCAGGGCGACCTGCCCAAGGTTGAACACCAGTACCTGATTGAGCAACTGGTCGCCCATAACATCGAGCCGATCCTGCGGGTTTATAAGCCCTACAATGAACCTTACGAACACCTGGGAGAATTGGTCAAAGCGGCGCTGCCGCTGGGCGTCCATTACTATGAACTGTATAACGAACCGAATATTGGCGGCTTTCCCGGCGGCTGGCATGACGGCGAGACGATCAGCGTAGAGCGTATCTTTGCCCTGTGGTTCCCGGCGGCTGAGGCCATTCACCAGGCCGGCGGCTATCCCGGTCTGCCCTCCCTGGCTGCCGGTGGTGACTACGAGGACATGGCTTTTCTGCGGGCTTTTTTGGATTTGCTGCTGGCCCAACAGCGCCCCGACCTGCTCGACCGGGCCTGGCTGCCGCTGCACAACTACTTTTTCAATCACCCCTTTGATTACCCGGCCGACCCGGTCAATTTGAATAATGTCCTCTTGAGCGCCGCTGAAATTGCTCAGCGCGGGCTGACCCCTGACCAGGTGCAGAGGATCAATACCGCCCGGGCCAACGCTCGCCAGCCTGGCGGCTATTACGTCGGCGATACGATCCATGAAGACTCGAACGGCTTTTACAAATTTGAAGCCTACGCCAAGATTTTCCACGATCGTTTTGGTTATTACATTCCGGTCATCTCAACCGAAGGTGGGCCGCTCGCCGGCGACCAGCAAGATCCGCGTTATCCCGCCGTTACCGACGAGGATGTCGCCAATCTGACCCTGCGGGGGTACCAGACCATGCTCGACAGCGCCCCGGCCTACTACTTTGCCTTCACTCCCTGGCTGTTAGCCAACGGCGCGGGCGGTCACTGGGATGGCGCGTGGGAAGGGGCGGCCTGGTACAAGCTCGACGGCACGACTCTGCCGGTGGTGGACCTGCTGAAAAATGACCCCCGCCGTTTGGAGGTCAGAAACTGGAGCTACCAACCGCTGCTGAATCCGCCCGCCGACAACCCGCTGCCCCTGACCGAAACCGCCCCGCCCGGCAATCCAGGCGAACCGCCGGTCGAAACCACAGCCAGCCAGCCTCTCGCTGCTCTCAATACGGAGATTGTTCCAATCATTGGACCCGGCCCGGCGCAAGAAGTCACCGAGGCCAAGTGGCAGACGGCAGCCAGCCCCTATCCACGCCTGCGGGTCAATTTGCTGAATAACAACGGCCAACAGGTGCGGGTAGCCTGGTCAGACGGCTGGACCCTGCTCGTTCCCGAAGCGGGGGGCAGCGCCTCCATGTTCCTGGCCAATCCTAAAGAAACCTACACTATCAGCGTCGCCGGGGGCAGCGGCCAGGCAGTCCAGGCTACCGGCACGGATGGTTACGACCTGCATGTGGCCTTTCGGCAGGTGGGCCAATAAACCGATAAGGAAGACGAACTATGAAGCATATCCTCTTAACCACTCTCACCCTCTTGACCCTGATCGGCGTTTCCGGCTGCAAGATTGCTCTTGCTCGTCCGGTAACTCCCACTTCCGAACCAACCACTGTCCCCCTGGCATCCTCCGCGCCCTCGGCTAACCTGTCTCAGCTTCTGCCGATTCAGCCGACGTCCACTGACGTGCCCAGCCCAACGCCAACGGCAACCCTGCCGGCGGCTGACCCGCCGGAAACCCAGCCCGCACCGGACCTTAAGGACGTCACTCCCACTCCGGCAGCAACTGAGGCTGTGGCAACTGCTCTTCCAGGCGCTGTTAAGGGGGAAGAGGCTGGATATGTGCCGGAGATATCCCCCGCCGGTGGGGTTGCCTCGATCAGCTCGCCGACGATAAGCGCCAGCATAACAGCCGCCGCCGCTTTATCTTCTCCATCACTTCCGGTTACTTCGACGCCAACGCTGCCGCGTCAATTGCAGAACCCGGTTATTATTTCAACTTCAACCTCGACGGTCAGTCTATCCTTACCAACGCCTGCGCCACTGCCTCCCGCTGCTCCGACCCCGCCCGCCCCAACGCCGCTGCCCGTCCAGCCTACAGCAGCACCGGTGGAGGCAGCGCCTTCGCCGGTACTGGCCCAACCATCCATTCCAAACCAGGCCGCAGCGCCGCTTGTCGAACCTCAAAGCCAGACCGCTGACCCTGGCGCAAATTCGGCCTGTTCCGCGCCCAGCATCAGCGAGACCGCCCTTTCTCTCACTACCTATAACTACCAGGCCGCCCTGCTGCCCACCGCGCCCGACGATCCGGTCTATCCCTACCCGCGCCTGAACCACGACCAGGTAGGTCCGCCAGCTCCCCAACTTTACCGGGCAGTCATCATGGAGAATTGCTATCTCCAACTGACCATCCTGCCCGACCTGGGCGGGCGAATTTATCGCTGGCTTGACAAGGCCAGCGGGCAAAATCTCTTTTATCAAAACCCGGTCATTAAACCGACGGGATGGGGAAATCGCGGCTGGTGGCTGGCGACCGGCGGGATGGAGTGGGCTTTGCCGGTTGACGAGCACGGTTTGAGTGAGGCGTCAGCCTGGACGTACACGCTGCACCAGGGAGGTGATCAGGTGGGGGTAAACCTGAGCGATACCGAAGATCATTCCGGCCTTATTTCCGAAATCATGATTACCCTCGACGCCCACCATGCCTACTTTACCCTGGCTCCGCGCCTGATCAATCCCACCAACGCGCCGGTCAGTTACAAATTCTGGCTCAACGCTATGTTCAGCCTGGGATCGCCTCAGCCCGGCGCGGGGATCGAATTTGTCCTGCCGGGTGGCGGGGTCACGATCCACTCCAGCGGAGACTCCTCCCTGCCCGGCCAGAACCAGCCTATGTCATGGCCGGTTTTTAACGGGCGTAATCTCAGCGATTACGGCACGTGGACGAGCTACCTGGGCTTCTTTGCCGCGCCGGCCGCTCAGGACGACTTCATGGGCGCATACAATCACCCTGCTAATCTGGGTGTGGCCCGCATCTTTCCTCATTTGGTGGCTCGCGGCGCAAAAGTTTTTGGCCCGGCCAATTTAGATCCCAATCTCTGGACGACGGATGGCAGCAGTTACTTTGAGTTGTGGGGCGGATTGGCCCCCACCTTTGCCGACACTGTTACCCTCAACCCCGGCGAATGGGTTACCTGGCAGGAGCGTTGGTACGCGGTAGGTAATACGGGCGGTTTTACCTTTGCCAACGAAGCGGCTGCGCTCAAGGTCAAGCCGGAAATCACCGCTGTGCCCGTGGCCGCGGTCAGCACCTATCCCCTCGACGGTCAACTGGTGTTATGGCGTGATGGCCTCGAGGTCACCCGCTGGCCGGTTTCGCTGGCTCCTAACCGGCCTTTCCAGGATAGTTATCTTCCCCCCACCCCCATAAACGGGGGCGCGTGGGGGCTGACTTTAATAGACGAGACAGGCCAGACCTTAGCCGCCACCGACCCGGCCGCCGGCCCTCAAAATCCTGCCACCCAGGGCGTGCGGGCCGCTCCCAATGCCCAAACGGCGGCCCTGTACTCGCCGGCTCCCACCCAGGCAGAGCCTGTACCGGCCCCGGTCCCATCCATGCCGCCAACGCCGCTTATCATCACCGTGACGCCCATCTCCAGCGTGGCGCCGACATCCACACCGGCGCCGGCCCCGGCTACTCCAACGCTAACCTCAACCCCGATAATGACCAATACTCAGGGGCAGGTATTGTGGGACCCCCGGCTTGACATGCTGGGTATCAAGTTGAACCGCGCCCAGGTTGAACCCGGACAGATGGTCTACCGGCTGGTGGCAGCCCGCTTTCAGGATGAAAACGAGGCCAGAGGGCTTCACCATGTCTTCGTTGAGGTGTTGGATGAAAACGGCCAGCGCATCGTCGGCCAGCCGGTTAGCCTGGCCTGGAAAGATGGCCGCAGTACGCTGATAACCGAGAACAAACCGGCTCCTGAGTACGCGGCCAATGCGCCCCTGTATGGCGAAATGTCCGACGGGACTTACGAGGTCTACGTGGATGGCGCGCCCAGCGACCATGTCAGCGGTTTAGGACTGCCGGGTAAGCATCACGTCAGCTATCAGCTTACGTTTCAACGCCAGGCGGCGGCTGCCGGGGAGCCTGCCGTCGTTTCGCCCTACCCGGTCACGCCGACGCCGGCAGCTTCTCCGACCCCCACGCCGGCAGCTACTACCCAGAACAACAATGGCGCCACCAGGTTGTGGGACCCGCGCCTGGATGCGGTGGGGGTCAAAGTGAATCAAGCCCAAACGCAGCCAGGACAGCCCGTCTACCGGCTGGTCGCGGCTCATTACTGGGATGAGAACGAGTCTCAAGGTTTACATCATGTTTTTGTCGAAGTGGTTGACGAGCATGGCCAGCGGATTCTGGGCCAGCCGGTAATCCTGGCCTGGGGCAATGAAAAAGCCACGATGATGACTGAGAACAAACCCACGCCTGAATATGCGGCCAACGGCGCCTTATACGGCGCCTTGCCCGATTCGGTCTACCGGGTTTATGTGGACGGCGCTCCAAGCGATGTAGTTGAAGGTATAGGCTTACCAGCCAAGCACCACGTTAGCTATCTGCTCACGTTTCAGCGCAAAGGTAATTGATGGGGTTTAGAGTGACTGCCATGTCATTTCGAGTGAGAACGGGAATTCTCCCTTCGGTCGAAATGACGAGCGGAGAGGTTTAGCGATATTGAAATCCAACTTAACCAAAGTCAGAGAGAATAGGATCAACAAAGCTATGAACCACCTAACTACTATCCTTATAGTTGACGACGAGCCGGCAGGTCTTGAAACGTTGGAAGGATTGTTGATTAATCAGGGATACAATTTGGTCTTTACCAATAGCGGTGTAGAAGCTCTGAAAAAAGCGCAAGAATTTACCCCCGACCTGATTTTACTCGACGTAATGATGCCAGGCATGGATGGTTTTGAAGTTTGCCGGTATCTACGGGCCGATTCCCTTCTGGCCGAGATACCCATCATCTTCGTCACGGCCCTGGACGACCGTGACTCCCGCTTACAGGGTATTGAGGCCGGCGCCGATGATTTTGTGACCAAGCCCTTCGACCGAGTTGAGCTGCGCACCCGGGTGCAGACGATCACTCGCCTCAATCGCTTCCGTCGTTTGCTGAGCGAGCGCAATAAATTTGAGTGGGTGGTTGACCAGGCTGAGGATGGCTACTTGATCGTCGGTGACCAGGGTGAAATCCACTACGCCAATCAAAAGGCGCGCCTGTACCTTAACCTCACCGGCGACCGGAACCGCACGATTAGCAAAAGATTTCAAGAGTTGATTCATGAGCAGTATCGCTGTGAACCCCAGGAAGCCTGGACCCACGGAGGCTGGCCGCAGCAATCCCCCCTGGCCGAACAAATGCCCCGCTACCTGGTGCGTCCGGAATCAGCCTTGGCTAACGCTTTTTGGCTGCAAGTGGATTTGCTTCAGGTTGACCTGGCTTTGGGATCAGATACCACCTGGGTTATCCGTTTGCGTGATGTAACCGAGCAAATGAATATGCAGCGAAGTACCTGGCAATTTCAGGCGATGGTCTCTCATAAACTGCGCACCCCCCTTGTTCATATGATCGGCGGGATGGAGTTGTTAGCTAACTATGCCCAAGACCTTTCGCCGGATGAAGTGGCGCAACTGGCAAAACGGGCGCTTCAAAGTGTCCAGCGTCTCCGCAGTGAAGTAGATGATATCATTCAACATACAAGTATTTCCACCAGGCCGCAGCCGGGCTTGGGACAGGAATTTGAGCTAGGCCAACTCGAAGCTCTGGTCATCGAACTTTGCGCCGATTTGGAACTACCGCATGCGATCCTGTTCAAGGATCAAGCCTTAAACGGGAGTAAAGTAATGCTTGGTATCTCTCGTCCGGCGATCAAACTAATTATGCGCGAACTTTTGGAGAACACTAAAAAGTTTCATCCTGAAAAGAAGCCCCGGATAGAGATTTCTGTCGAGATCCGGAATCCTGGCGAGGCTGTTATTCGAATAACCGATGATGGATTAACCTTATCACCGGAGCAGCTCCAACAAGTTTGGACGCCGTACTATCAAGGCGAGAAGTATTTTACCGGTGAAGCAGCCGGTATGGGGTTGGGGTTGCCTATGGTTGCGGCGACGGTTTGGAGTGCCGGGGGTACATGCCGCATGTATAACCGGGAATCTGGATCAGGGATTACGGTAGAACTGGTACTACCATTGGAGGCGTCACGAGCCTCCTGCATACCCCCGCTAACGAAAATGTCTTTCAGGGAGCGGCGGCCGGCCTTTGGTGGTCTATTGATGAAGGAGAAACACAATGGCAGAATTTAATTTAACCGAAAGGTACGGCAGGCCAGGATAAGGATTGCTATCAATTCTTATCTGCTTATTTGCTAAACATGGGACATCACGCTATTTTACTTCAAAATGGTAGCAAAGCCATTGGTTATAATTGAGAACCGGGGCGGGGGTTTTGGTAGAAGCGGTTAGTATAGGAAAAACAGTGGCAAAAAAGCGAGCGAACCAAACTCAAGAAATACCGACTCAAAGCCAAAGAGATAAGATGCGCGTCTTGATTGTTGACGATGAACCCAGCGCTCGTATCACCCTTGAAGCGCTGTTATTCCCGGAGGGGTATGAGTTAACTCTTGCCACCAGCGGCCTGGTCGCCCTTGATCTGCTTGATCAATTCAAGCCCGACACGATCCTGCTTGACGTAATGATGCCTGAAATGGATGGTTTTGCCGTTTGCCAGCAGCTCAAAGCGCACAAATTATGGCGGCACATTCCCGTGATCCTGGTGACAGCTCTGGACTCCAAGGAAGACCTGGTGCGCGGCCTTGAGGCCGGCGCGGACGAATTTTTGTCCAAGCCGGTGAATGGGTTTGAACTACGGGCGCGTGTACGCTCGATGTTACGCATAAAAAAGCAGTACGATGAATTGGCTGCGACCATGCGCCTGCGTGAGGACTTAACCAGCATGATGGTGCATGACATGAAAAACCTGTTGAGTCCCATTATGGGGTTTAGCCAGCTATTGACGGTAAATAGCACTACTCTGGCCGAAGCCTTCGAATATGGCGAACTGATCAACTCTCAGGCTGATCGTTTGAGTTCGTTCATCAACGATATTTTACTGCTGACCAAAATGGAACAGGGACGGCTCTTGTTGAACACTGCGCCGGTGGATATAAACTCGCTCGTCCGGGAAGTGGGACTTACTTATGAAGTCGTGGCGCAATCAAAAGAAATTACTCTGGCTGTTGATTTACCCCCTGTGTCTCGCCAGGTTGTTGTTGACAAAAACCTGTTGCAAAGACTGCTTGACAATTTAGTTTCAAACGCCTTAAAATTTGCCCCGCTTAAAAGTACTGTCACCTTACAGGTGGAATATCCTCCGGTTTCAGCCCGTCGGTCTCAAAGGGAAAACGTCCCTCTAATGCGCGCCAAAGTTATAGATGAAGGCCCTGGCATCGCCGCAGAATATCGCCACCGTATTTTTGAAAAGTTTGAAACACTGGCCTTGAAAAAAAGTGGCGTTCTGCAAGTGGGGTTGGGCCTGGCCTTTTGTAAAATGGTGGCTGAGGCGCATGGGGGCCGCGTCTTTGTAGAAGACAATCAGCCAGCCGGGTCTATCTTTGTTGTGGAAATATAAATTATGCCGTGCTTCCCATCGCCCTGCTCATACCTAAAGTGGCTCATCCTCCCCTTACTTATCCTAACCTTCAGCGCTTGTAGTTCGGTCAGCGACCTGTCTCTGGAAGGCCAAATCCGCGAATATCTTTACAAGTACCAACCGACGACTGGCGACCAGTTTATCAAGTGGGCCAACCAAAACTTGCTCCCCCGGTATTCGCCCCGGCAAATTTATGCCGCTTTGCACAAAGAAGCTAAGTTCCAGGCCGAATTGGAGCATCCTAATGTTGTGGGAGTTCTCAGCTTTGCCGCGCGCGCCTGGGCTAAAGAAAATGATTTCCAGTACGACGATAAACAATGGCTGGCTTTACAACAAGAAGCAATAACCCATCTAAAAAACACGCCTGAGAAACTTCAACTCTGGCCGGATACAGCGGGCCAGTAACTCAAACTCCTCCTATTTTTTCTCAATTCAACTCTAACAAAAACTGAATATTCCGCCTATATATTTCGACGCCAATCTGGGCTAACCTTAGATTATTAGCATTAAAGGCGCTGTTTTCGGAGGCGGATATTTAGCATGCGGCCAGCCAGACCGGTCAAAAAGGTTTTTTTAGCCCTGTTTTTGACCGTTATCATCATCAATTTACGGCTCGAACTTCCACCTGTCCAGGCTCAAAACAGTTCGCCAGCACCGATCTTTATCTTGCTGGCCCCCCAACCTAACCCTGCACCGGCAATGTCCCAGTTACAGGCAGCTATCAAGGCGGGTCAGGGGCAGGCTACCCATACCTTCCCCGGCCAGGCGATTATCGCCCAGGGACCGGCGAGTATGGCGGCCCAACTTGTCACCCTGCCCGGAGTGGCAGCGGTGTACACCGGTCCGGTTGAACTGGCCACGCTGCCTGTCCATGGGCCAGGCGCCCGGCGGATTGCGCTTGTCTGGAATAACCTGCTGTCGCCGTCAGCCTCGCCGCTAGACGCGGCTGCTCAGGTTCATGGGGATGAGCCTAATGACGCCTTGACTCCTCCAGATTGGCCGGCTGAGGACAACCTGAGCGCGGCCGGCGATATTACCCCCGGCTACCTTCAAACAAGCGAGTTTATGGCCGGCTCAGTAGCGGTGGGAGTCATCCTGGTTGAAAGCAGCGGCCAGGTAGACCCGTCTACCGAAAACTGGACGGACGACGAAAAGGATGTGGTTTTTAGCGAAATTGTGGCTGCCTTAGAATGGTGGTCTAACCTGGAACCACGGGCGCATCTCAGTTTTGTTTATGACGATCATTTTTCCAACCCGCTGCCCACCGGCTACGAACCTATCACCCGTCCCTACTTCCACCAGCAGTACTGGATTGCCGACGCGATGGGCGCGCTAGGCTTTCGAGCTTTGTCCTATTTTACCCAGGTGCGCGATTATAATAACCATTTACGAGACACGTATCAAACGGATTGGGCTTTTACCATTTTTGTAGTTGATAGCTCCGCTGACCTTGATAATCGCTTTAGTGATGGTCATTTTGCTTATGCATACCTGGGTGGACCATTTTTGGTGATGACATCTGAAAACAATGGTTACGGCCCGACCAACATGGATGCGGTTGCCGCCCACGAAATTGGACATATCTTCCTGGCTCTGGACCAATATTACTCGGCGGCTCAGCCTTGTACTTCCAGCTCAGGTTATCTCAATATTCAAAATCAGAACAGCCAATTTGGCGCCTGCACCTCTCATGTTACCAGCATCATGCAGGGGCAGATATACCCCTATTCGATAAAAGCAATTGACCTCTACGCCGCCGGACAGATTGGCTGGCGAGATGGCGACGGCGACGGGATTTTTGACCCTTTAGATACCGACCTGCCTATCAATATCAACAGCTTCTCTCAAGCCGGCAATGTGGTAACTGTCACCGGTACAGCCAGGATTATTCCGTATCCTTCCCCTGCTCGCGCCGATATAACGATTAATCACTTAACCCAGGTGCAGTATCGGCTGAACCAGGGGAGCTGGCAGCAGGCCAACGCCAGTGATGGCACATTTGATGGCCTGGCTGAGGTTTATAATTTGACCACACCACCACTGCCTGTGGGTAGTTACACCCTTCAAGTGGCAGCAAAAGACTCGGCCGGTAATATGTCGGCTGCCTACGCCCGCCAGGTCTTCACCGTGCTTGACCCGGTGGATGGTGGTCTTAACACCGAACTTTACCCGATAAACGGTGTTGCCGCGAATAATGCGGCGATCACGATCAAGGGGGCCGCTTATCATCTCTCAGGTAATCTGATTACTGGCGTAGAGTACCGAATAAGTGGGAAGGAATGGCAGCCGGCCCAAGCCACCGATGGGGCGTTTAACAGCAGTTATGAAGCTTTTTCGGCAACCATTGCCCCAAACACATTGTCGTCTGGCCAATACCTGGTTGAAGCCCGCGCCTATGACAACAGCGGCAGGGTAGAAGCGAATTATGCCAGCAATCAATTTAACATTGGAGCAACCTTGACTACTTTTTTCCCGTTTATTTTCCTGGGCCAATAGTCAATCTTATTCAGTTAAGACCTGGGGCCAGAAGCGGCTTATTAATCTTCAGGGAAACTTAAGCGATAGCCTACTCCGCGAACATTTTCAATACAGTTACCTAACTTCTGGCGAATGGCGTGAATGAACGAACGAACCAAGGCTCCGGCTTCAAGGGAGTCTGTATCCATCCCGTGAGTAACTTTGATCAGCTCTTGCGGAGAAACGATCTTGCCCTCCTGACGCGCCAGGTATTCCAGCAAAGTAAATTCCCTGGCCGACAGGTTCACCTCTTGATCATTCAACCAAATTTGGTGGCGATGCAGGTCAATTTTTAACTGCCCCGCAATCAAGAAACGCCGACCTGCTTTAGCCGGGGGATGCAGGTAGGCGCTTGACTGGCGAAGTTGTTGCGCCCGGCGTAATTTGCCCCGGACAACGGCCAGTAAATCGGCGGCCCGGATAGGCTTGGTAAGATAATCGTCAACTCCTAACTCTTTACCATAACGAATATCGCTGTCCAACTTGCGGGCCGTCAAAAAAATGAAGGGAAGCGCTCCCCAGGCCGGATTGTCTCGGACCCGCTCATACAATTGATAGCCGTTAATATCGGGCATAGCAATATCGGCCAGGATAAGGTCCACGGGCTGCACGGGCAGAATGGCCAGGGCTTCACGCCCATCGCCGGCCGTGATAACTCCGTAGCCTTCGGCCTCCAGCGCCAGCCGGAGGTTATCCAGCAAATCCGGCTCATCATCTACTACCAAAATTGTGGCTATACTCATTATTTACTCCTCGTCCAGCAGCGGTAAATAGATGGCAAAAATACTGCCCTGGCCCGGTTTAGAAGTAACACCGATGTGCCCGGTGTGTAGTTCAATTAACTCCCGTACAATAGCGAGGCCCAGGCCCGTTCCCCGGATATTTCCCTGGGTTTTAACCCGGAAGAAACGTTCAAATATACGGGGCAGATCAGTCTGGCTGATACCACAGCCTGTATCTACCACCCGGAAAGCGGCCCACCGGCCATTTGGGAGATTAGCGCTGTAGGGCCAGCCCTTATGATTGGCTCCTGCTGTAGTGAGACAACGGCACTCACAATTAATCTGCCCGGTCTCGGGTGTGTATTTAATCCCATTTTCCAGCAGGTTACGGATAACCTGCCGCAACTGGTTCTCATTGCCCCAGACCAGAAATCTCTCGGTGCAGTTTATACTCAGGCCCTGGGCTTTTTCTTGAGCCAGAGGGAGCAGTTTATCCACCTCGTCATGGGCTAATTGAGCCAGGTCAAGGGGTTGGCGTTCCATGGAAACCCGGCGGTTATCCAGGCGAGATACTTCTAATATCCCGCCAACCAGGTCATTCAGCGTCTGGGCATGTTTCTGGATATCCTGCACCATTTTTCGCCGCCTGTTTTTGTTCAAGCGATCGTATAGACCATCCAGGTTGTCAGCCAGCAGCGTAATCACCGAAAGAGGTGTACTCAACTCGTGCGAAACATCGGAAACAAATTGATCTTTCAAACGTTCCGTTTCCTTTAAAGGAGTGATGTCCCGCTGGACGCTGACAAAACCAACCGGCCGATCACTTTCAGACGCCTGAAACAGGGGGGCGACTGTCAGCATAGCCTCGTACAGGGTTCCATCTTTACGGCGGTGCGTGACCTCACCGTGCCAGATTTGGCCGGCCTGGACTGTGGCTTCGATATGGCTATAGAAATCTGCTGATTGCCGATCGCTCTGGCAAATCCGCCAATTCTGCCTCAGTAACTCCTTGCCGGTAAAACCGGTCAAGATTATGGTTGCCGGATTGACATACTGAATAATGCCGGCCGGGTCGGTGACGATGACCGCCTCGCCCAGTGCCTCCAGGATAGCCCGGGTGCGGTCTCGTTCATTTTGTAGTTCAAGCGTGCGCAGCCGGCGCTGGCGGTTGAGCCGGGTAATGGCCCGCACGCGGGCGCGCAATTCAAGCCGGTCAAAAGGTTTGCAGATAAAATCATCAGCGCCTACTTCGAAACCCCGTAAGCGCGAGTCCCGATCGTCCAGGGCAGTGACCATAATCACCGGCACATCGGCCAACAGGGGATCCAGGCGCAGGCGGCGGCAGACCTCAAAACCATCCATATCGGGCATCATTACGTCAAGCAGGATTAAATCTGGAACCAATTGAGCCGCCTGGGTTAATGCTTCGGACCCACGGCTGGCAAGAAACAGTTCGTAACTTTGATTAGCCAGTAATCCCGCCAGAGTTTCCTGGCTAACCGGATCATCATCCACAATTAAAATCGTACTGGCGGATATCATCTCCAAAGTTCCTTCGTAACTTATCACTGTTCGCTTTACCCTTCAGTCCGGACCATGTTTCTGGAAATTCTTGCCGAATCTTCCTGTTTTGACTCTAGCACATATGAGGGGGTGATTATATAGCAGAAATGTTTGAACTATGTTGAGGTTACATAGAAAAAATTTAAAGTCGTAGAAATTCCCTGAAGTTTAACCAATCTCTTCAAATTCTACCAAAATTATAGTATAGGTGATATAATTGTGGAATTAAATAAGTTATGGCTGAACTGCAAGAGGACCAAAACCTATATAGCCTGCTGCTGGAAAATGTTTCCGATGTCATCTGGATTCTGGATCTGGATACGGGTCGTTTTCGCTATGTCAGCCCTTCGGTGCAGCGGCTGCGCGGCTATACCCCAGCCGAGGTGCTGGAACAGAGCCTGGCCGAGGCCCTGACCCCCGACTCGTTCCAATACTTGCAGCAGGTCCTGCCGCAACGATTGCATAGCTTTCAGCAAGGACAGACAAAGAGCTATGTTGACGAAATTGGTCAGCCCTGCCGCGATGGTACGATAGTCTGGACTGAGACGACGACCCGCTTTTTTGCCAATGACAACACCGGCCACCTGGAAGTTTATGGCGTGTCGCGCGACATCAGCGAACGCAAGCAGGCGGAAGAAACCATCCGGCTTAAAGAAGAGTTACTGCAACTGACGGGCGAAATGGCCAAAGTGGGCGGCTGGGAGTTCGATTCCCTGACATTACAAGGAACGTGGACGGACGAAGTGGCCCGCATCCATGAGCTTGACCCTGGCCAAGAAACCAACGTTGAACTAGGAGTCAGCTTCTATGTGGGCAACTCACGGGAAAAAATTGAGCAGGCCATCAAGGAAGCGATTGAAAAGGCCCAGCCCTACGATTTAGAGTTAGAGCTGGTAACGGCGAAGGGTAAGCACAAATGGGTGCGAAGCATGGGTACGCCGATCATCCAAAATGGCAGGGTTGTTAAAGTCAGAGGAATTTTCCAGGATATTACCGAGCGTAAGGAGACCGAGCAGGCCCTGCGTGAGAATGAAGAACGACTCCGGCTGGCCCTGACCGTATCGGGAATGGGTGTTTGGGAGCGGGAATTGCAAAACGATGCCGTTTTCTGGTCACCTGAGTGTTACGAGATTTTTGGCGTAGAACACTTTGGGGGAACCCTGGAATCTTTCTTGGACTTCATACATCCCGATGATATTGTTCCCATGAGGTCGCTAGTAGAACAGGCTCTGGTTAAAAAGGGGAGTTTCGTCGTGGAATTTCGTATCATCCGGCCTGACGGAGTGATACGTTGGATATCCAACTTTGGGCGGGTAACTTACGACGCATGCGGTCAGCCATTACGATTGGTCGGCACTGTCCAGGATATTACCGAGCGCAAGCTGGCTGAGGAGGCGCTGCGCCAGAGTGAGCAAAAATATCGCAGTATTATCGAAAGCTCGGTAGAGGGTATTATGCTGGTAGGCGGGGATGGGGTGGTTCTTGAGTGGAATCAGGCCCAGGAAGAGATTACCGGGCTGGCGCGAAGTGCTGCTTTAGGCCAACACATCTGGGAGGTGCAGTTTAGCCTGGCCCTGCCCGGCCGGCAGACGCCGGAAGTTTATGAGCGGATAAAGGCTTTCTATCATCGGCTGTTGAAGACTGGAAAAAAGGAGATGGAGCTCGCTCGCCCACTTGAACAGATAATCCAGCATTTAAACGGCGAGCAGCGTTTCGTCCAGGGTATACTTTATCCGATTCCCACCGCCCAGGGCTTCATGTTGACCGGCATGTTCCGCGATATTACCGATCTCAAGCGCACGGAAAATGTACTGCGCGAGAGTGAGGAGTGGCTGCGCCTGGCCTACGAGGCGGGCGACCTTGGCACGTGGCGGCACGATCTTACCACAGGCATGCTCCATCTTGATGCGCGTGCCCGCACCCACTTTGGGTTTGACGCCGGCGCCGTTTTACTGGCAGACCTGCTCACCCGGGTGCATCCCGATGACCTGGCTCGGCTCCGGCAAGAGATTGCCGCCTCGCTTGACCCGGCGAGTGACGAGCACTACACCACGGAATATCGAATTATTCATCCCGGCGGCGCAATTCGATGGGTGTCTATCTATGGGAGAGTTTACTTTGAAGGCGAGGGTTCGGAGCGCCATCCGGTTTTGGGGGTCGGGACAAGCCAGGATATCACTGCCCGCAAACAGGCCGAAATGGAGCTGAAGGCGGAACGGGCTTCCCTGGCCCGGCGGGTAAAAGAGCGTACTGCCGAGCTTAGCCGGGCCAACGCCGAACTGGCCCAGGCCATGCGGGCCAAAGACGAGTTTTTGGCCAATATGAGCCACGAACTCCGCACGCCGCTCAACGCCATTCTGGGGCTTTCGGAAAGCTTGCAGGAGGAGCAGATTTTTGGCTCACTCAACGAGCACCAACTCAAATCGGTCAGGACGATTGAACAGAGCGGCCACCATCTGCTGGAATTGATCAATGATATCCTCGACCTGGCCAAGATCGAAGCCGGCAAATTGGAACTGCAACCCGAGCTGGTTTCGGTGATAGACGTCTGCCAGGCCAGCCTGGCCTTTGTGAAAGAAACGGCCAGCAAGAAAAACCAGCAACTCTCTTTCGATTTGAGCGACTGGCAGGTGAACGTGAAGGCTGACCCGCGGCGCTTGAAACAGATTCTGGTCAACCTGTTGAGCAATGCGGTCAAGTTTACCCCGGTCGGCGGGCGGGTGAGTTTAGAAGTGACGCCTAGCCCGGAGGAGGGCGCCATTCGTTTTGCCGTCCAGGACAATGGCATTGGGATTGCGGCCGAAGATATGGCCAAACTGTTCAAACCTTTCATCCAATTGGATGCCAGCCTGTCGCGGCACTTTGAAGGCACCGGGCTTGGCTTAGCCCTGGTGCGCCGGCTGGCGGACCTGCACGGGGGGAGTGTGAGCGTGGAGAGCGCGGGTGTGCCGGGTCAGGGCAGCCGTTTTACGCTGTCCCTGCCCTGGGCTGGCCCTGCTGAGATTACGGCCAAGCCCCCCGCTCAGACCACAGAAGGAATCCGTCCCCTCCGTTCCGGGATTGGGCCGGGGGCAACTCCGCCAGAAAAAAAGGGGACGATTTTGTTGGCTGAGGACAATGAAATGAGCAGCGAGGTCGTCGGCGATTATCTGGAGTATCAAGGCTATCAACTTATCGTCGCCCGTGATGGTCGAGAAGCGTTGCAGCAGGCCGTCGAATGCGAGCCGGATTTGATCCTGATGGACATCCAGATGCCGCTGCTGGATGGGCTGCAAGCCATCCAACAACTGCGGGCCAGCTCTCAATTTGCCCGCACGCCGATCATCGCTTTGACGGCCCTGGCCATGCCCGGCGACCGGGAACGCTGCCTGGCGGCTGGGGCGAATGACTATATTACCAAACCGGTCAGCTTGAAAGGGCTGGTCGCCACGATTGAGGCGCTATTGGGCGGATGAATCAGGCCCTATCAAGTTTATTAGCTTTCGCCGGCCCCATGCTCTACTCGGGGACTTTCTCCCCTTTTTCAATTTCCAGGGCTGGCTTAACCCGGTTAAACTCAATTTCGAGCTGCCTTTGCGTCGCGGCTGCCTTTTCCAGTTGACCGGTCTTACCTAACGTTTCCAACTCCTCACACAAAGCTGCCAAATAAACAGCTCCCAGGTGGGCGCTGCTTGGTTTTAAGGTGTGCGCCGCACGGTACAAAGCAGGCCCGTCCTGCTCCCGAATGGCACTGCGTATCTCTTCCAGCAAAGGCGTGGCGGTTTCAAGATAAAGATCAATCAACTCGACTATCATTCGAGGGGCTTGTTCCCCCAGGAGTTCCCGCAATTCTGCCAGTACCCTGGCTTCAAGTACCTGATCTTTTTGGGGGAGGTGACCATTGCCTTCACCCGCAGGCCGGTCTGGCGGATGACTGGCTGGCGTCAGGGCTTTGATCTCAAGCGGTTCCAGACGAGCCGGACACTGGTTCAGCGCCCGCGCCAGGTCATCGGGCCGTACCGGCTTGCTGACATAATCGTTCATCCCGACTCTAAGACATCGCTCCCGGTCCCCTTGCAGCGCATTGGCGGTCATGGCGATAATCCAGGGGCGCTGCCCGGCCGGCCATTGTTTGTGGATAGCCTGGCTTGCCTCCAGGCCGTCCATTTCGGGCATCTGCATATCCATCAAGACGACATCGTAGGGTTGGCGTTCCAGGGCCTGCAGCACTTCCAGGCCGTTAGCGGCCACGTCGGCCAGGTAACCCATGCGCTCGAGCAGATGCAAGGCCACTTTTTGGTTCACAGCATTATCTTCGGCCAACAGGATGCGGATGGGGCGGCGCTGGGCTAACTCAGGGTCAAATCCGGTTAAGCCCGGCGCGTCTGGTTTTACTTTAGTGGGCTGGCCTTCAAAAATACCCAGCAGCGTGTGATAGAGTTGAGCGGGTTTAATGGGTTTGGTCAGAAAAGCGGCAAATTCAACTTGAGCCATCTGCTCACTTTGCTCGCGCAGCCCCAGGGAAGTCAGCACGACTAAAGGCAAAACGTGAGCGGTCCGATGCCGGCGAATCTCCTGGGCCAGAGTCAGGCCATCCATTTCCGGAATTTGCATATCGAGGATAGCCAGGTCAAATGGATCACCCCGAGTAATCCAGGCCAGCGCTTCTTCGCCGGAGGCGGCGGCACGGGGCTGCATGCCCCAGGCCTGGGCCTGGCGGGCCAAAATCAGGCGGTTGGTGGCATTATCGTCAACAATGAGGAGCTGCTTACCGGCCAGCTTGGGCTGTTTGCTGCGCAGGTAAATCCGCGGCTGGCTGGGCGCAGCCTCAGCCAGAATGGTGAAATGGAAGGTAGAGCCTTCGCCGGGAATGCCGTTGCTCTCAACCCACATGTGCCCACCCATGATTTCGCTCAACCGCTTGCTGATCGTCAAACCCAGGCCGGTGCCGCCGTATTTGCGTGTAGTCGAAGCATCCACCTGGCTGAAGGAATGAAAGAGGCGATCCATCCGGTCGGCGGGGATACCGATGCCGGTATCGCGCACTGCGAAGTGAACTTTGTAAGCAGCGGCGGACGGAGCCGATCCGTTCTGACTTGCCTGGCCCTCGGTTAATTTGTGTCTTAAGAGCTGGCTTCTGACCGATAAAACAACTTCCCCCTGTGGGGTGAATTTGACGGCATTATTCAGCAGGTTAACCAGGATTTGACGGAGGCGGGTCACATCGCCAACCACCGTGCTGGGGGTTTCATCGTCAACAAGATAGGCTAAATCCAGTTTCTTTTCAGCCGCTTTTATGGCAACCAGGCCCAGCGACTCCTCGATACACTGGCGCAAATCAAAGGCCTGCTTTTCCAGCTCCAGTTTACCGGCCTCAATTTTGGAAAAATCAAGAATGTCGTTGATGATCGCCAGCAGGGTGTCGCCGCTGGTGCGGATTGTTTCGGCAAAATCCTGCTGCTCCGGCGTGAGCGGGGTGTCTAACAACAGGCTGGTCATGCCGACAATAGCGTTGAGCGGGGTTCGAATTTCGTGGCTCATGTTAGCCAGAAATTCGGATTTGACCCGGGTCGCCGCTTCGGCAACGTTTTTGGCCTGTTCCAACTCATCCTGGACCCGCTTGAGGCCGGTGATATCGTGGACAAAGACAAGCACACCCCAAACCCTATCTTCCTCATCGCGGAGCGGAACCCTGACGGCGCTGTGAACGACCGGCTGGCCATTGATCACGGCGGGTACCTCAGCGATAACCTTTGACATGCCCGTGTCCATCACCTCACGGTCCTCCATCCAGAAACCACGGATACCTTTCTCCAGATCACCCTTAACGGCCTCCTCTGGAAAACCCAGCTCTATGTCGTTCTTGCCGATACAGGCTTCAGGTGATAGATGGACAGTATCGGCAAAGCTCCGGTTGACCCAGCGAAAACGGTGGTTTTGATCCTTGATGAAAATCCAGTCCGGGGTGGCATCAATAACCGTGCGCAGCAAAGCTTCGCTTTCACGCAGCGCCTTTTCGATGCGCTTCTGCCCGGTAATGTTCCGGGTTATACCGACCAGGCCCACCACCTGGCCCTGGCTGTCAAAGAGAGGAACCTTGGTCGTCAAATCCCAGCCAGGACCCCCGTCAGCGTCAATCGTAGGTTCTTCATGGTTGATGAGCGGCCGGCCCGACTGGACGATGGCCAGGTCGTCGGCGTACCAGGGTGAGGCTACTTCGGCGGGATACAGGTCGAGGTCGGTTTTTCCCAGCAGCTCGGCCTCCGTGACAACACCTATTTCCTGAACCAGGGCTTGATTAGCAAGCAGGTGCCGTCCTCCTGTGTCTTTAACGTAGATGTTATCCGGCAAATTATCAATCAGGGTCCGCAGCAGGTTGCGTTCCTCGGCCAGCGCCAGCTCCATCTGCTTGCGCTCAGTGATATCCTCGGAGACCCCGGCAATACGGTAAATCTGGCCCTGCTCGTTGCGGATGGGAAAGGAGCGGGAGTGAATCCAGCGAATCGCACCATCGGGCCGCACAATCCGAAATTCCATCTCGTGCTCATGCCGCACTTCTTGCTCTAACTCAACGCGCACCCGTTCCCGATCTTCAGGGTGGATTGTATCGAGGAAAGCACCGGGCTGCTCGGATAGAGTCTGCCGGGGACAACCCCAAATCTCCTCAAAAGCCGGGCTGAGATAAATGTATTCTCTATGGGAGGAGGAAATCATCCAGAAGGCTTCGTGGATCGTCTCGGCCAACTGGCGGAAGCGTTCCTCACTCTCCCGTAACCGTCTCATTATTTGCTTGTTTCTGGTAATATCACGGTTCATGCCCACCAGGCCGATGATCTTGCCTTCCCGATTCCGGAAAGGTATCTTGGTGGACAAATTCCAGCGCTCCTCATTCTGGCTTCGGTCCAGCACCCGCTCCTCATAGTTAATCATGGGATTACCGGAACGGATGATGTTTTGTTCATCTTTAAAGAATTTGCCGGCCATAGCTTTAGGATAAAAATCAAAATCCGTTTTGCCGATGAGATCGTCAACAGTATTTGCCCCCATCACTTCGGCGACGGCGCGGTTTGCCAGGAGGAAACGGCTCTCGTTGTCTTTCACATACACCGTGTCGGGCATGTTATCCACAAAGGCGCGCAGCAGGTTGCGTTCTTCGGCCAGGGCCTCCTCTATCTGTTTGCGCTCGGTAATATCCCGATTTAGACCGATCAGGCCGACTATTTGGCCCTGGCTGTCACGAAAAGGCACTTTAGTCGTCAAAAGCCAGCGCTGCTGACCTGTCTCCTGATCAATGACCGGTTCTTCATGATTTAGTAGCGGTTGGCCTGATTGCAGGAGAGCTTGTTCATCGGCATAATATTGCCCGGCCAGTTCCGGGGGGGAAAAATCAAAATCTGTCCGGCCAATAACCTCAGTCAGCGTCGTTGCGCCCAACTGGCGCATAATGGCCGGATTGGCCAGCAAAAAACGGCTTTCGTTGTCCTTGATGTATACATAATCAGGTAAATGGTCAATGAGTGCGCGCAGCATATTCCGCTCTTTAGCCAGGGCGTCTTCAAATTGCTTCCGTGGGGTAACATCGTTGAGGGTGCCGGAGGCGCCGAGGATGGAGCCATCGGCGGCCCGCGTCAATTGGGCATAAAGCTCAAGCCAGCACATACGGCCGTCCTGGGCGATAAAGCGGAATTCGTGGCGGCAATATTCAATATCCTGTTGCAACATAGCCTGGAACAGGTCGGTGCTGCGCTGGCGGTCGTCAGGATGGATATAATCACAACCGGGCTTACCCAGGGATTCTTCCATTGTGTACCCCAGGATTTCAGTCCAGGCCGGATTGAGAAAGGTCAAGCAGCCGGCGAGATCAACCTGGAAAATGACTTCCTTGATGTGGTCAACAACGGAGCGGTACTTTTCTTCACTTTGGCGCAGCGCCGCTTCGGTCTGTTTGCGCTCGGTAACATCCTCGACCATGCCAATCGTGAATAAAGGGCGCCCCTGGCCGTCGCGCACCAGCGAAGCGGTTGAGCGTCCCCAAACAAGCCGGCCATCCTTACGGACATAGCGCTTCTCGATCTGATAGAACGGGCGTTCTCCGTCAACCAGTTCCTGGAACAGCCGCGCCGTTTCAGCCACGTTGCCCTGATAAGTGAATTGGGTGATGCTCATCCGGCGCAGTTCTTCGGCGCTGTAGCCCAGCATTTCCTGCAGGGCCAGGTTGCTGGCCCGGATGCCGCCCTGCATATCCGTCAGGCCAATGCCCAGGGGCGCCTTCTCAAACGTCGCCCGGAAAAGAGCCTCGCTTTCCTGGAGCGCGGCCTCAACTCGCTTGCGCTGCCTAATATCGTAGCGAATAACCCCGGCCGATCCAATCATAAATATCACTGTCAACAGGCCCGCCGTAGGGACAATGATGGTAGTACGGGCAACACTGACTTGCTCTGTCTCAATCCACTGCCGCAAAAGCGCAGCCTGATCCTGTTTCATTTGCCCTATAACCTGGCGAATTTCCTCCATGACCTGCTGCCCTTGATTAGTATAGACCAACTGTACCGCTGCCTCGAAGCCTTCATTTTGCCGGGTATCAGTGAGTTGCCTGGCAATGGCCAGCCTGCGCCTGATGAGCGCTTCAAGCGCATCAAGATCGTGGCTTAATTTCGGATTGGCTCCCGCCAACTGGCGCAGTTCTCCAATTTGCTGGTCCACTACGGGGAAGGCCGCCCGATAGGGTTTCAGGTAGCGTTCATCGCCGGTAATTACGTAGCCACGCGCGCCCGTTTCGACATCCTTTAAAAGAGAAAATACGTCCTGCAGTTTGGCGAGAAGGGTAAACGACTGCTCTTCCCTTTCAGCCACTTCAGCCAATTGAACCGTACTCCAATAGGAGACGGTCCCGATGAGGATCAGGATGAACAGGGCCAGGCCAAAGCCTGCATAAATTTTTTGTTCTAACGATAACTTCATGCCAAACCTCTTTGCGGCTGCAGTTCTTTATTCAAGGCGTCTAACCGGCAGCAATGACCAAAGGGCCGCCCCTCCCTAAATATTTCGGCCTGAATCCGGCTCGCTCCATAAAGATTAAGTAAAGGCTAAACTGCGCTAGGACAAAAGCACCAAAGATAAACTTCAAGTTTCTGGAGGTTGGACCGAATATATAGCGTAAATACCTGGTGTTTCCATGTTTCCTGTGGAACCGCCAGACTGCACTCGCCAGAAAAAAATAGTGTTCCGGTAAGTGTTAGATCACATAATTCCTTAGATGGCATTACCATTCGGTCAAAAAATTAACCATAAACGAATACCGGGGACTCTATGACAGCTTCAATTTTGCCTCGCGCGCCTGCCCGCCGTCCTTCTTTTGTTCAAAACAATTCTCGCATTACAGGTATTTGCTGCCGGATCTTTTATCCAGAACCCGGCCGCCCCCTGTGGCTCGTTAACATTTGGGTCGAATTGAGCTCCCATGAATTTAATTAATGAACTAAACGCCAAAAAAGCATATACGGAAACCTTTTCGCGTAATCTGATCACTGCCGCAGTCGTACGCATGCGGGTTGATCTGTTAGGCTATAATGCCGTGTATTTGGCCGAGGAAGTCTCCAACTGGCAGAAGAAACTGGTTGGAACCCAATCGGTCGAGGATTTCCTGAGCGGCGAGGCCACCTATCCGGCACTAATGATCCTGTGGTGGCTGGCGCACAGCCTCTATGGCCGGGTTGATATTAGTTTTCATACCAATCTCGTTTATGCCTTTGTCAACGGCTACTACGCCATGCGGCTGACCAATACTTCCGAACATCCCCATCTGTCGCCGGCGCTGCATTTCTTTCACACCAAGTTTACCGAGATGTACCAGCCTTACTTCCCGGCAGACCATGCCTTTTGGCGTTTCTTTACCACAACCTGGGTGCAGTACGCCGAATCAGTGCTCCACGGTCATGCCAATGATGTTGACGTTAGAGTTGCTTTGACCAAGATCGGGGTCGTCGCCGTGTGCTGCCGGCATCAGCAGCATTCCCTGATGGCGCCCTGGGTTAAATTAGTGGACTCTTTTGGGGTGTGGGAGCAAGTGTTGGAAGAGTTACTTAACTGGCAGCAGTATGATCAACGCCAGATCAAGACCTGGTTCCTGGATGCGGCAGCGCAGCGGCGCCAGCCCGGCGAGTCCACGGCAGATTGGGTGGAACGGGAAGGGGCTGAATGGGGCTTTCAGCGGATAGAGCAAAAACTCGACAAGCTTATCGAAGAAGTTGCTGCCCTTAAAAGTGAGGCGTTTTTACACTATTTAGCCCGCCGTAAAAATGTGCTGCACCAGCAAAAGACGCAAGTAAGCCTGGCTCATCAATAGAGCCGCCGTCCGGTTCAGACCACCCCCCTCCTGTCACCTTAATCCCGCTAAAGTTTATGGTCGTACAGTTTTTACGAAAAATTTATGCCGCATTGAGGTTTCTTTTACTGAAACTCCTCTGCTTTTATGCTAAAGTGCAAAATTATGTGTAACTGTAAAAGGCTGATTGGCCTGAGTTAAGTGAAAACCGGACCTAACTCCATCGAATTTCCGTAGACTGACACTTTTTCTCTCCCTATCACTGATGCTAAAAAACGATCCTGCCTTCACTTTATCCAAATCAGAGTTCGAAGCTGGCCCAGAGGCAAACCAGGACCGTCTGAGTCCCGAAGAAGCGCTTCATTTCGAGTCGATCCGCCAGTGGATTTATACGCATACCGGCCTCCACTTCCCCGAGCGCAAGCACCAACTGCTGTATCCACGCCTGAAAAAGCTGTGCTGGCACCTGGGCATCGCTGACCTTAAGGATTTAGATCACCATCTCCAACTGAGAGACCGGCCGGGGCTGGCGGTTGAGGTAGCTCGCGCCGTCACGACTAATCACACCTACTTTTTACGTGAACCGGAAGTTTTGCAGGTCTTGCAGGAGCAGATCACCCCCACCCTGCCGGCTACGGAAAAATGGCGCATCTGGAGCGCGGCAGCGGCCAGCGGTGAAGAAGCCTACAGCGTGGCCATGCTTTTTGCCGAAAAATTTGGGCTGGACGGGCTGACCGAAAAAGTCGCGCTGCTGGGCACTGATATTAGCCAGCCGATGATCGAGGGGGCTGAGTGCGGCATCTACGATGAACGCAGGCTGGATTTGGTGCCGGGCTATCTGAAACAGCGCTACTTTCAGCCGATGGGCTTAGCCCAGTGGCGGATTAGCCCCCAGCTAAAAAAAGCCTGTATCTTCCGGCGGCTCAATTTAATGAGCAGCCCCTGGCCGTTTAAGGACTCGTTCCACGTGGTTTTGTGCCGAAACGTCTTGTATTACTTTGACCGGGATCACCAGCGCACTCTCCTGGAACGAATCTACGAAGTTACAACGCCGGGCGGCTGGCTGCTGACCAGCGTGACCGAATCGCTGTGGGGCTTGAACACCCGCTGGCGGGCGGTGATGTCAGGCGTGTATCGCAAGGTGAATTAATGTCGTCAAGTAAGGTGCAGAAAAAAATTCGGGTTTTGATTGTGGACGATTCGGCCCTGGTGCGGAAAATTCTGACCCTGGGTTTAGCCAAGGATCCGACCATCGAGGTTATCGGCGCGGCGCGCGACCCTTACATGGCGCGCGACATCCTGGTGAACGAACGGCCCGACGTTATCACCCTGGACGTCGAAATGCCGCGCATGGACGGCGTCACTTTCCTCAAAAAATATATGGCGGTTTACCCCACGCCAACCCTTATTCTGAGCGCCCTGACCGAGAAAGGCAAAAAGATCACCATCGAAGCGCTGGAGGCCGGGGCCGTGGACGTCATCGCCAAGCCCAAAATCGGCGTGGTTGACGAACTGCCGGCCATGATGGCCGATTTGCAGCGGCGGGTCAAGGCCGCGGCAGCGGTGGATGTCAGCCGGTATGCCCGCGTGGGCCGACAAACCGAGCGGTCCGTACCGCCGCTTGAAACGATCGAGGCGCTGCACGAGTCGACCGATCAGGTCATCGCCATCGGGACCTCCGCCGGGGGAGTCCAGGCGCTGACCCGTATCCTGCCCGCCTTTCCGGCGACATCGCCGGGCATCGTCATCGTCCAGCACATGCCGGCCGGGTTTACCACCAGCTTTGCCGCCCGCCTGAATGAGCTGTCGGCCATCCAGGTCAAAGAGGCCGAGCATGGCGACCGGGTCCGTCCCGGCCTGGCCCTGCTTGCGCCCGGCGGCGAACGCCACATGGAAGTGCGCCGCTCCGGCGGCGAATACCGGGTGGCGCTGATTGAAGGCGATCTTGTTTCACGCCACCGGCCTTCGGTGGATGTGTTGTTCCGCTCGGTGGCCCGCTATGTGGGCCGGAACACCGCCGCCGCTCTTTTGACCGGCATGGGCGACGACGGGGCGCAGGGACTATTGGCTATCCGCCAGGCCGGGGGCCGCACCTTTGCCCAGGATGAGGCTACCAGCGTGGTGTTTGGCATGCCCGGCGTGGCCTGGGAGATCGGCGCGGCCGAGGCGCTGCTGCCGCTCGACGAAGTACCTGGCCGCTTGCTGCGGGCTTTGAAAGGGTAACCGGACCAAATAAGGAGAACATTATGAAATTCAGTATTCGGGATCTCAAACTATTTAGAAAACTCGTTCTTTTGGCGCTTATGATCCCACTCGCCATTGTGATTATAGGGGCAATCGCTCTGAGGGCAACGGATTCTCTAAAGTACGAGTATGATAATCTGTATGGTTTTATGCTTATCCCTATTATGCGCTTAGATCAAGGAAACCTCCATCGCCAAGCTTTGATGACTAGTTTGAACGAGCTGGCCCGACCAAACTTACCTGCTGAGGAACGCAGCACTCTCATAAAAACGATCCAAGCCGAGGATGAAGCCATGCGGGCAGCCATTTCTCAGTATGAAAAAGAGTGGCTCACCACGCTCAGTTCTGAATTCAGCGCCTCATTAATCGCTCAGAACCAACAAGGTCTACAAACTATCGAGGCTGATGCGCTTACCCAATTTCACATGGCCTACGATGCTTACACCGCCAACCGCGATAGTCTCCTGGCGGGTAAGGAGGTTAACTCTAATATGTTAAAGGATGATCTTACCCGTATCCAAGAAGCGTTTGATACATTAGTAAACGTTAATCGCCAGTTTGCAGATCTTTCCAATGTTAGTGCCCAGGCTACTATAAACAATATGCGCTTGACTCTTATTGGTGCAGGTATTCTGACGAGTATCTTGGGGCTAGGTTTGGCCTGGTGGTTTGCCCGCTTGATCACAAAACCAATTACAACACTTACTCACGCCACCCTACAGTTAGCCCAAGGTAATTTAGACGTAGTACTACCCACAGAGTCTAAAGATGAAACTGGGCAAATGGCACATTCATTTAGCCGGATGGTAGCTTATCTGAAAGCAATGGCAAGTGCTGCCAACTCTTTAGCTCAAGGCAATGTTGGGGTTAATATCACGCTTTACTCCGAACAAGACGTGCTCGGTAATGCCTTCACCCAGATGATCGCTTACCAGCAGACGATGGCTGATACAGCCGGAAAATTGGGTCAAGGCGATTTGACCGTGAGAGTTGAATCTAAATCGGCCGAAGATGTGCTAGGTAATGCTTTTAGCCAGATGGTTGCCAGCCTCAACAGTGCAATTGGCCAAGCGAACAACATTGCCGCCCAGGTGGTGCAGTCGGTGGAGCAGGTGCGAGTGGTCGGCCAGGATCTGGCGGCCAACGCCGAGGAGCAGTCCTCCGCCGCCGAGGAAGTCACCTCCAACCTGGAAGAAACCGACGCCCAGGTCAGGGGTAACGCCGACAACGCCAACCTGGCCAACCAGCTCGTCGCCGAAACCGCCGATACGGCGAATGTGGGCCAAAACAAGATGAAGACGATGACCGGGGCGATGAGCGCCATTGCCCAATCGTCCCAGGAAATCGGCAAAATCATCAAGGTCATTGACGAAATCGCTTTCCAGACCAACCTGCTGGCGCTCAACGCCGCCGTCGAAGCGGCGCGGGCCGGGCAGTATGGCCGGGGCTTTGCTGTGGTCGCTCAGGAAGTCCGCAACCTGGCTGGGCGGAGCGCCAAGGCGGCCAAAGAAACGGCGGAACTGATCGAAGGTTCAGGCCGGCGGGTGCAGGAAGGGGTGACTATCGCCGAAGAGATGGCGGCGGCGCTGAGTGATATTGTTCAGAAGGTGACTAAAGTTAAAGACCTGGTAGCCGAGATCAACGTCGCCAGCGAGGAGCAGGCTAAGGGGATCACCCAGATTAACAGGGCGATGATGCAGGTGAGCCAGGGGGCGCAGGCCAACAGCCAGCAGAGCGAGGAGTTAGCCAGCACCGCCGACGAGTTGGGCAGCCTGGCCGACCGGCTGCGCGAAGAGATGGCTCGCTTCCGCCTCAAACAACAGCAGGTTTTTGACTACGGAGGGGCCGAGGACAGGGCCCCGGTCAAAGCTTCTCTGCCAACGGCCGCAGGAGAGCAGGCTGGTAGCTTGACCCCGGTGAAGATTAAACAAGCCGGTAAGGGTGTCGGGGGTAATGGCCGGGCTGAATTAGTCCTGGACCACGACGAGCGCGGCTACGGCCAATTTTAAAGACTGGAAACCGGGGAGTAATCGCCGTCCTTAATCAGAGCTATCGCTTGATGAGGTGGCAGCCACATTAAACCTTAACAGAACAGGAGAAAAACATGTTATTCAAAATTAGCCTGCCCTTCGCATCCCACGACGGCAAGGTTACACAAAAAATTAACGGGCAAGCGATGGCCGAAATACGCCGGCTCATTCAAGCCTCCCGCGAGGGGGAGTTGAAAACCCGGGTGGATGTGCAGGCTTTTGCCGGAGATCTGGCCGAGTTGATGAACGGCATTAATACCATTCTGGATGAAGCCCTGGAGCCGGTCAATGTCCAGGTAGCTGCCCTGGAAGCCATGGCCGCAGGGAAGCTATCTCAAAAGATCAGCCAGGAGTTCAAAGGCGACCACAATCGCGGTAAAAACGCTCTCAATCAGGTGGCCGGGATTGGCGGCAAAGCCCAGGAGGAGATCAGGCGGATGATTGAAGCCAGCCGGAGAGGAGACCTAAAAGCGCGGGCAGAGGTGCAGCAATTTGAGGGGGACTGGCGCGAAATTATGACGGGAGTCAATACAATTTTGGACGAAGCGTTGGGACCGGTTGACGCTCAGGTTGAACTCCTGTCCAAAATGGTGGCCGGCGATTTATCGGCCCGAATTACGGCTGATTTTAAGGGCGACCACCAGCGAATCAAAGACCTGCTGAACGGTTTCCAGCAGTTCAACCAGCAGGTGGTGGAAGATATTGTCCAAATCTCGCAGAAACTCGCCGAAGGTAATTTACGAGCTACAGCCCAGGCTCAATACCGGGGCGACTTTGCCCAGATCAAGAACTCCCTGGAATCGGCCCTGGATAACCTGCGGGGGGTCATTGAGGATTTGGCCCAGGTATCAGGCGGCCTGGGAAGTGGCAATTTGACCGTCACACCGCGCGGCGAGTACCGGGGTGATTTCGTCCAAATCAGAGAAGGTTTGGAGGCGGCCCTGGTCAGCTTGAACCGGACCATGACCCAGGCCAGCCACGTCACCACGCAGGTGGCGCAGTCGGTGGGGCAGGTTCGCGCCGTCAGCCAGGACTTGGCTTCAAACGCTGAGGAGCAGTCTTCGGCGGCTGAAGAGGTCACTTCAAATTTGGAAGAAACGGAGGCCCAGGTCAAAGCCAACGCCGACAATGCCAGCCTGGCCAACCAATTGGTCACCGAAACGGCTAAAACAGCCGAGTCCGGCCAGACCAAAATGAAATCAATGACCGGGGCCATGACTGCCATCGCCCAATCTTCGCAAGAGATTAACAAAATCATCAAGGTCATTGACGAAATCGCCTTTCAGACCAACCTGCTGGCGCTCAACGCCGCCGTCGAAGCGGCTCGCGCCGGGCAGCACGGGCGCGGCTTCGCCGTCGTAGCCCAGGAAGTGCGCACCCTGGCCGGGCGCAGCGCCAGGGCCGCCAAAGAAACCTCGGAACTCATCGAAACTTCGGTGCGCCGGGTGCAGGAGGGAGTTGGCATTGCCGAGGAAATGGCCACATCGCTGGGGGATATTGTCCAACAGGTGGTCAAGGTCAAAGATCTGGTGGCCGAAATAAATATCGCCAGCGAGGAACAGGCCAAAGGAATCGTTGAGGTTAACCGGGCGATGATGCAGGTCAGTGAGGGGGCCCAGAATAACAGCCAACAGAGCGAGGAGCTGGCCAGCACCGCCGACGAGATGGGCAGCCTGGCCGACCGGCTGCGTGAGGAGATGGGACGTTTCCACCTCGACAAGGAGGCCGGCTATGGGCGCGGGCAGGAGCAGGATGACCCGGCTGAGGAGTTGACCCCTGATCTGCCAACCACCACTACCAGGAGCCGACGCCTCACCAAGGGCGCTCCAGCAGCTATCGCCAGAGGTAAAGCCCCGGCGAAGAGCAAGGAAACAAACGGGCGCTTTGAGTTAACCCTTGACCGGGACGAGCGTGGTTATGACCAGTTCTAGAATTTGGGTGTTGTGCCAGGTACAACGTTTTCCCATCTTGAATAAGCGGGGTTGAGATGAGTGCACTAAATGATGGACCAGGAATCAATGTTAATACTCCCCAGGACGCCTTTTTGCGGGTCAAGGCTGAAAAGGTAAGCCAACTGCTGGATTTGGTGGGCGAGTTGGGGCTGGCTGCCGTTGAAGTAACCCGCCATCCCGCCCTGGAAAAGCTGGAACTGGAAGGCTTTGAGATGGCCGTCCACCGGCTGGAACTGCTGATCCGGGAAGTGCAAGACCTGGCTTCCAGCCTGCGGCTGGTGCCGGTCAATGAGATCTTCAAGCGGGCCCAGCGAGCGGTGCGCGACCTGTCTCAGCAGACCGGCAAACCGATTGATCTCACCCTGGAGGGGGGCGAAACCGAAATTGATAAATTGTTGGTGGACCAACTGCACGACCCGCTGGTACACCTGGTGCGCAATGCCGCCGATCATGGTCTGGAGTCACCCCAGGAGCGGCGGGCCGCCGGCAAATCAGAGCGGGGCCGCATTACCTTGAGGGCCACACAGCAGGGCAGCGAGATCCATCTGGCCATTAGCGATGATGGCCGGGGCCTGAACCGGGATAGAATCCTGGCGAAAGCCCGCCAATTGGGCCTGGTGGAGACCGGCGCCGAGCCGGATGACCGGACGGTTTGGAACTATGTTTTCCATTCCGGCTTGTCCACGGCCCAGGAAGTCTCGAATCTCTCCGGGCGGGGCGTGGGGATGGACGTGGTGCGGGCGGCTATTCAGGCTTTGCGGGGCCGGATCGAGATAGATAGTACCCCCGGCCAGGGCACGTGCATAAATCTGCGGATTCCCTTGACCCTGGCCTTTCTGGAGAGCCTGGTGGTCCGCTCCGAAAATCGCCTTTACGCCATCCCTATTGACGTGGTGGGTGAGGTTTTCAAGCCCGAAGCGGAGCAGGTAACGCAGGCTTCAGCCGAGCACAGCGAGTTGGTCCGGCTGCGGGGTGAATTGGTCCCGGTTTACCGTTTACAGCAGTTGTATGAAGACAGCCGCGAAAAACACAGCTTGACCAATCAGATCGTCGTAGCCGTCCAGACCAGCCAGGGCTTGTTGGGGCTGCCGGTTGACGAAATTATCGGCCAGCAGCAGGTAACGATGAAGCCTTTGAACGGGCAGCTCAAGGATATCCGGGCGGGGGCGGGCTATGCCCTCCTCAGCTCCGGCGATGTGTCCATTGCCCTGGATTGCGAGCGGCTCATTCAGGATTTGAGCAAGAATTAAAAAATGAAAAGGTAGCAAGTAGCAGGTTCCTATGATTTCCCTGTCTACACTCGCCTCACGCAAGTGCAGGCCGTCTACCATCTACTATTTCTAAAGGAGCAAAACAATGGCTGAACAGGAAAATGATCTACTAAAAATCAATGAGGACGATAACATTGACGAAATGTACCTCACCTTCGGCATCCAGGATGAAGAGTATGCTGTCAATATCGGTCACGTGACCGAGATTGTCGGTATCCAGAAAATCTCCGAGGTGCCCGACGTCCCCGCCTTTATCAAGGGCGTTATCAACCTTCGCGGTAAGGTCATTCCGGTGATGGACGTCCGGCTGCGCTTTGGCCTGCCCTGGCGGGAGTACGACGACCGGACCACGATCATCGTGCTCGAACTCGACGGCGCGCCGACAGGACTGGTCGTTGATCGGGTCAACGACGTGACTGCCATTCCCCAGGGGCAGGTGGACCCGCCGCCGCGGTGGCATGGCAGCGGGACCCAGCGAGTCATTAAGGGCCTGGGCAAACAGGGGGAGCGCGTCAGCGTCATCCTCGACGTGGGGCGGCTGCTGTATGAGCAGTCCTTCCTGGGCGAGGCTTCGCCTGAAGCCGTCCTGCCGGCAGTGGCTGTTTGAAAAGAGCGGCAGACAACAGCAAAAGAGAGACATATTTGCTATAGGTGATACGAATGGCCCTGCGCCGCCGTTTCACTCAATTCCATATCAACCTAATAGGGTCTCATCTGGCTGCTACCCAAAAGCCGGAGCAAGACCCAACCTCAACAAGAAAATTTAAAATGCAGGAGACATACATAATGACATCAGAAGTACCAGAAAAAGTCGAACGGGCCGTGGACGAACGCGCTTTAGCCGAAATCCGCCGGCTCATCCAGGATACCAAAGAGGGCAACCTGAAATCGCGGGTCGAGGTAGAGGGGTTCAGCGGCGAGTGGCGCGAGGTTATGCTCGGCCTCAACACCATCCTGGACGAGGCGTTAGGGCCGGTCAATGCCCAGGTTATAGCCCTGGAGGCGATGGCCCGGGGCGATCTCTCTCAACGAATCACCCAGGAATTCAAAGGCGATCATGGCCGGGCCAAAGAGGCTTTGAACCAGGTAGCCGACATTGCCGGCAAGGCCATGCACGAGATGCGGCGGATGATTGAAGCCAGCAGCAACGGCGACCTCAAGGCGCGAGCCGATGTCCAGGCATTTATAGGCGACTGGCGCGAACTTATGGCCGGGGTTAACACTATCCTCGATGAAGCCCTGGAGCCGGTCAATATCCAGGTGGGGGCCTTGGAGGCGATGGCCGAAGGAAAGCTGTCGCAAAAGATCAGCCAGGAGTTCAAGGGCGAGCACAACCGGGGTAAAAATGCCCTGAATGCGGTAGGCGACATTGCCGGCAAGGCCCAGGAAGAGATCAGGCGGATGATCGAGGCCAGCAGCAACGGCGACTTGAAAGCGCGGGCAGAGGTGCAGCAGTTCGTGGGCGACTGGCGCGAGATTATGGCCGGGGTCAACACCATTCTGGATGAAGCCCTGGAGCCGGTCAATATCCAGACTGAAATCCTGGAGCGCATGGCCGCCGGCGATCTGTCGGCCCGGATCACTGCCGATTTCAAGGGCGATCATAACCGGATTAAAGGCCTGATCAACGAATTCCAGGATTTCAACCAGCAGGTCGTCGAAGATATTGTCCAGATTTCACAGCGGCTGGCCGAGGGCGATCTACGGGTGGCCCCGGAAGCCCAGTACAAGGGCGATTTTGCCCAGATCAGAAACGCGCTGGAAACGGCTCTGTCAGGTCTGAACACGACCATTCGCCAGACCAACGCCGTGGTGCAGCAGGTGGCGCAATCCGTGGAGCAGGTCCGGGCTGTGGGGCAGGATCTGGCAGCCAACGCCGAAGAGCAGTCGTCGGCCGTCGAGGAAGTGACCTCTAACCTGGAGGAAACCGACTCGCAGGTGAAAGCCAATGCTGAAAATGCCAATGTGACCAATCAGTTGGTCAGCGAAACGACGACAACGGCCAATGTCGGCCAGGAAAAAATGAAGGCTGTGACCGAAGCGATGAAAGCCATTGCCCAGTCCTCCCAGGAAATCAGCAAGATTATCAAGGTCATTGACGAGATTGCTTTCCAAACCAACCTGCTGGCTTTGAATGCGGCCGTCGAAGCGGCCCGCGCCGGGCAGCACGGGCGCGGCTTTGCCGTCGTCGCCCAGGAAGTGCGCAACCTGGCCGGGCGCAGCGCCAAGGCGGCCAAGGAGACCGCCGAACTCATCGAAGGCTCCAGCCGCCGGGTACAGGAAGGGGTGGCTATTGTTGATGAAACCGCCGAGGCCCTGGCCGGCATTGTCCAGAACGTGGTCAAAGTCAAGGATCTGGTGGCGGAAATTAGCGTGGCCAGTGAAGAGCAAGCCCGCGCGGTGACGCAAATCAACGCCGCCATGCTGCAAGTCAACCAGGGCTCCCAAGCCGGCAGCCAGCAGAGCGAAGAGCTGGCCAGCACGGCCGATGAACTGGGCAGCCTGGCCGACCGGCTGCGCGAGGAGATGGGGCGCTTCAAGCTGCGCGAACAGCATGTTTTTGGCGACGCGCTCGGCGGCCTGGGCCTGAGTGGAGTCAGTCCTGAGGTGATGCAGCAACTGGTGGAGTTGGTCAAGCAGCAGCTTGCCGCCGGCGGACCTGCCGCTGCAACGCCAACCAAAGCCAAACCCCAGCCGGGGGTGAATGGCCGCAAAGAGAAAAATGGTAAGCTGGAATTAATCCTGGACCGTGATGAACGCGGTTACGGACAATTCTAACTTGTATCTGTTCTGGTGGGGTCGCCCCGACACGTCTTCCAAAACGTGTCGGGGTTCCAACAGAAGAGTTCCGGGGAGACAGGCATGAACAAGAAAAGAATTATGATTGTGGACGATGCGGCCATGATGCGTATCGTCATTATGAATACGCTCAAACAGGACCCAAACCTGGAGGTCGTTGGTTATGCCGGCAACGGTAAAGAGGCGCTGGCAAAATTGAACCAAACAAACCCGGATTTGATTCTGCTCGATATCGAAATGCCGGAAATGGACGGGTTGGAATTCTTGCGCCATGCCCGCTTGAAAAGCCGGGCCAAGATTGTGGTGCTATCCTCGGTGGCCTTAGCCGGTTCTCAAAAGGCAACTCAAGCGAAGGCATTAGGCGCCGACGCCGTTATCGGCAAACCCTCCGGCGCAATTTCGTATGATCTCGAAGCGAAACGGGGCAGTGAATTATCTCAAGTGATTCATAAGCTGCTTAATATTGCCTAAACGGCTGCCGAGTGCTTGTTTGGACGAGCGTGGGGCGCAGCCGTACCCAATAAAAGCTGATGGCCCGATAGGAATTTCAAATTAGGAAGATGAGAACGCTATGACTGAGACTCAGGACAACTACACCCAGGAGTGGGAAGAAGTGTGGCTGCTGTTTGGCCAGGAAGGTCAGGAAGCCCTGGACCTGGTTGAGGCGATGCTGCTTCAGGCAGAGACAGACCCGGGCAATACCGGGCAAATCGCCGAGTTGTTTCGGGCGATGCACAACTTCAAGGGAATGGCCCGCATGATGGGCCTCTCGGTCACAGAGTCGCTGGCTCACCGGGCCGAGGATCTCATTGCCCTGGTACGGGACGAAGGCGTACCCCTGAATAACCAGATGATCAGCCTGCTCTTGGAGGTACTGGATCGCCTGCGCGCAATTCTGGAGGGAGTCCTGGCCAATCGCCTGGATGTTGAGCCAACTGCCGTAGCGGAGCTTATCGGGCGACTTGAGGTGATGCATGCCGATTATTCCGCAGCGGCGGTCCCTTCGGACATTCCAGCCAAAACTGATCCGCTCCTTTTGACTGCCGACGAATTTCTAGCGCCGGCGCCGCCTGAAGTCGTTCCTGGGGGGGCCGAAGAAACTGCCCTTCCGGCTGCTGAGGAGATGGCGCCGACAGCCTCCGCTGAAGACTCACCTCTCGTTACCGATGAAACGCCTTTTCCAGCCATCGAACGAATTGACCCGGCGGCCGACCCCACGTTTGTGCAAATATTTCTCGACCTGGCCAGAGATGAATTAGGGCACTTACACGCCGGGTTGGATACTTTGCAGACCGATGATGAAGCGGGTCGGCAGGCAATCACCGCCGTGGTAGATAATCTCAAACATGCGGCCGAACATATGGGGTATGCCCGATTGGGGGCGACGCTGGATGACATTATCACAACCGCCGCCCAGCCAGCCGACGAAACACGGACGCTGCACTTGAATCAGTCTGAACTCCATCTGTTTGAAGAATTGGCAGTGATCGAGGAGCAGGCGCAGTCTCAAAATTTAATTAACCCGGAGGCGGGGCCGGATATTGCCTGGCTGTTCCGGCACTGGTATGCCGAGCGGGTTTTTACCAATTTGGCCTGTCTCAGCGAAGTGATGGATGATCTCGAACAGGCGACCCACCGACTATCTGCCGAGGGCTTAAAATTGACCTGGAATGAAACATGGGTTAACCAGGCAGCTTATTTATTGCGGACTATTTACCATGGCTGCTTATTCTTTGGCCTGGAGCAAGTGGCGCATCTGACGTTGGCTTTAGAAGATCTGTACGCTCGGATCGTGCAAGGGGAGATTACACCCGGTGACCTCCTGCTTAGCCTGACCCGCGGCTACGTGACCCAATTGGGCAGCGCCATTCAAGCTATCAGTGAGGGGGACATGCCGGAATTGCGCCCTCTGGAAGCACTCCTTGAACAGGTTGAGAAGGTTCTATACCTGACCGGAACCAGTTGGGTTTCGCGGATGACCCGCGATATCCTTGATCTGTTAGATTTACCGTCAGAGTTTAAAGAGGTCATTACGCCCGAAAGCTTGATGACGGCGGGGCTGGCGCTGGCAAACGGGGCCCGCTTTTACACGGTATTAGCCAACCTGGAGCAGGACGAAGCGGTCGGGCTGGGTTTTTACGAGTGGGTGCAATCGGGCGCGATAGAACTCATTACCAATACCACCGTTTACCAGGAGCAGTGTTCCCTGTTTAATTTTCTCTTGGCCACCACAGCATCTCATGAGGAAGTCGTGGCCACCTTAACCCGGCTAGACCCACAGGGGTGTTATCTTTCTTTGACTGAATGTAAACTACTGGCAGAGCCGCCACTGTCTGAGTTTGGTAACGACGAGCCGAGAATCCCCCCTCTCCCCGTCCCGCAGCCAACTCCCCATACTCTAGCCCAGGAACCGGTGGCAGAGCAGTCTCTGGATAACCTGATGGGTACAATTGGCGAGTTGGTAGCCACGCATGCTTCTTTACAGCGGGCCACGGATAAGCTGCACACAGCGGATCTGGTTGAAACGGTGACCGGGTTGATGAAGCAGGCCGGAGTGAATGGAGAGCAGGCTCAACAACAATTACAGGAGGCCTTAAAACCCTGGTTAGATCATCAGCAGTTCTTGGCCGAGATCGAAACCGAGCTGAACATATCCCTCAATCGCCTCCATGATATGACCCAGGCTTTGCGGGTCAGGCCCGCAGCGGAAGTATTGCATCCTTTACCCCTCCTGGCTCAAGAGGTGGCCAA
The DNA here is from genome assembly GCA_023382535.1 of Anaerolineae bacterium. The sequence goes on from JAHDWA010000002.1 coordinate 207,664, forward strand.
CCGGCAGGGTAAAAAGGTAGAAGTTGAGGTGAAGGGGGCCGAAATTGAGTTCGACCGCAGTATTTTCAACCTCCTGGCTAACGCGGCCCAGCAGCTCGTTTCATTTGTTGTTACCGCTAGTCTGGAAACCCCGGTGCAGCGCCAGGCCCTCCAGAAGTCAGCCGCAGGGCGAATCTCGGTGACCTTGAGTAAACAGGAAGATCACATGCAGTTACTCGTCAGCGATGATGGAAGTGGCCTTGACCAGGAGGCGGGATTACGTCGCGCCCGTGAATTGGGTTGGATCACACGTGAGCATGCAGGCGAGGATGAGTTGGTTAAGTGGGTGCTCAGAGATGGGTTCAGCGTAGAGGGGAGCGAGCTGCCCGACCTGGCCCGTCTTGTAAATGAGTTACAGGCCCGTCGAGGACAACTGAAGCTGGCGAGCCAGCCTGGGACCGGACTAAGCTTTGAACTTTACCTTCCTCTCGATAGGGTAGTCATGGATAGTATGGTTGTGCGCGCCGGCAATGTACATTACGTGGTACCGGTTAGTGCTATTCGCCGGATTGTTAAGCCTGAAGCTCAGGCTATTGTCCACACTTCAGCCAGTGGACATCAAAGCCTGTTTCGCCTCGAAGAAGCTTTAATTCCCATTCAAAGTTTAACCGGCAATTACAGCCAAGAAATTCTGGCCGATCAGCTTCTCTTAGTCGTTGAAAAAGACCATCAACCCATAGCTATGACCATTGACGAGTTAATTGGGCAGCAGCAAGTTTTAATCCGGCCCCTGGAAGGTTTTTTAGCCCATATTCCTTACGCCTCCGGGTGCGCGGTGTTGGGTGAAGGCGATATTGGCCTGGTTTTGAGTCTTCACTAACTGCCCCGCGTACCTTAGAACCGGGACAAGCCGCACGCGCTCACCTTTTCCCCGGCTGTTGCCGGAAGTCTGCTTCAAGTGAGTTTTATCAGGTGGGTACTACCCTCAGTCATCTGACGGCGGGCGAGGTGGTGGCGATTGATGGCAAAACTTGGTGTGATTCAGTTGACCGCAGTAACGATTTGGTCCTGGGTCAAATCAAGGTTGACGACAAATCCAATGAGATTACGGCCATTCCTAAGTCAACGGCGATTTGACCAAAGGGGAAGATATGGTAGAATAACACTCGAATTGAATAGCGTGCTTCTTCTAATCGCTGGGGTCACGGCGACGTAGCCAAGTGGTAAGGCAGAGGTCTGCAAAACCTTTATGCGCCGGTTCGAATCCGGCCGTCGCCTTAAGAGCCGAGGTTAACCTCGGCTCTTTGATTCATTGGCTAAAGCGTTTCATTCTCTTCCAAAGTAATTAGCCCTGTTTGCACTGCTACCATAGCCGCCTCAGTCCGGCTGGTTACTTCTAGCTTGCCCAGGATGTTGCTCACATGAATTTTCACTGTGCCTTCGCTAAGATGTAAACTCTGGGCCACGCCTTTGTTACTCAACCCCTTGACCATTAGCCGCAATACATCCTTTTCCCGTTCGGTTAATGATGTGGCCCCATCCAGCTCTGGGTATTTTGATTTACCCTTAATTAGCTGATGAGCCACTCGCGGATGGAGGGGCATGCCGCCGTGCTGCGTTTCTTGAATTGCCCGGAGTAAGGCATCTCCGTCCGCATCTTTTAGTAAATAGCCATCTGCCCCTGCCTCTATGGCTGCCGTGACCCTGGTTTGATCCTCAAAGGTGGTCAGAACAATGATCTTGATCTGAGGGCAGCAGCGTTTTATCTTCATAATAGCCTCAAGGCCGTCTCCGTGAGCCATCACGAGATCCATTAAGACGACATCAGGCTGGAGGTGACAAGCCTGGCGTATTGCCTCCTGGCCATTGCTAGCTTCAGCCACGATTTCTATGCCAGGTTCGGTACTCACCATCATCTGAATACCCTTACGTACCACTGCATGATCATCTACAACCAAGAGACGAGTCCGTTTCATGCCTGCTGACTACCTCAATGAAGATAGGAGCAATCGGTAGATTGCTCCTATAACAGCATACCACAAAAAAATTTGAATTTAGTTTGAGAAAGATTAATTAAGCCGGAATCCGTACCATCAGTTGGGTTCCGTGGGCCGGCTCCGAGTGCAATTCGAAAACGCCACCTAACAACTTGGCTCGTTCAAACATGCCGCGCAAGCCCATTGTTTCGGCTTGGGTTACGGCGGTCATGTCGAAGCCGATACCATCATCGGCAACAGATAACACTACATGATCGCCTTCACTGGTCAAGGTAAGGCAAACATGGCGCGCATTGGCGTGTTTAACAATGTTCCAAAGAGCTTCCCTGGCGATGTAATAAAGCTCATCCCGTTGCAGCAACGATAAAGACGAAGCCAAACCGGCTTTAAAATCTATGGCTAAGTTATACTGCTGGGTGAGGAAGTAGCAATGCTGATTTAGCGTTTCGACCAGATCCTCTTTATTGAGTACGGTTGGATGCAGGTGATATAATTGCTCCCGTATCTCCATAAGGGCCGATTGTGATAGAGTATGAATATGCTCAAGAGCTGTCTGAACCTGGCTGTCGGCGTCTTGCCCCAAGATCTTCAAGGCCGCCTGCGCCGCCAGGCCGGTGCTGTAGAGCGACTGCGTTACCGAATCGTGTAAAGCACGCGCCAAGCGGTGGCGCTCCTGGATAATAGCCAGTTGGCGGTTGCGAGCGTGCAGATGAGCATTATGCCAGGCTTGGGCGGCCTGGTCGGCAAACAAGCTCATCAGGCGAATGTCATGCCAGCTAAAGATCCGCTCGTGGGTATGCCAGATTTCTAACACTCCCAAACTTTGGTCTTGAGCTATCAACGGGGCGCACAGCAGCGAGTAGATTTTAACCGACTTCCCCGGCTCTTTGAAAAATTTAATCCGTTTATCCGTTGAGGCTTCATTCGAGACCTGGATTTGCCGGCTGGTAATAGCCAGCCCGGCCAGCGACTCTTGTACGGAAACTCGCATGCCGGCAATCAAGGACGACCATCTTTCAATGCTGGAAGAGGTTGCTACTTCAAGCCACTGCCTATCCTCGCTCAACAGCAAAACCGCCACTCCGTCGGCATTGGTTAAATGCCCGGCCTCGGCCATGATCAGCTCTAGTAATTTATTCAGATTGATTTCATTAACTAATGCCCGGCTAATCGTCAGCACGCTCTGCATTTCGGCCAGCAAACGGGCCTCACTTTCAGCCAGAATTTGTTCCACTTGCTTGCGCTTGGTGATGTCAAAAGCAGTCCCCACCACAGCCGCCTGACCTTCATATTCAATTGGAGCTGTAGTAACATTAAGCCAGCGTTCCTCACCTTGTTTAGTTAGAATCTTGAGTTCAATCTGAGAGGGTACAGGTTCACCCCGCCGGCCAGCCAGCTCCCACTCTTTGATCAGTTGGCGAAAATCAGGGTGGGGCACCTCTTGAGAGTTTATAGCCAGCAACTCGGCCTGGCTATAGCCGGTGATGGTTGCAGCCGCGGGGTTGACATAGCGATAGTGGTCATCTTGATGGATGAAGATAGCGGCGGGCGTTGTTTCAGCCAGAGTGCGAAATTTGGCTTCGCTTTCCCGCAGGGCTGTTTCAGCCTGCTTATACCGGGTAATATCTCGAATAATGGCCAATACTTCACCTGGCTGGCTCACCACCAAACGGGCTTCAAAATCCTGGGCGCCTGCCGGCCCGGGTAATCGAAATTCAAAGGTTTGCATCTGGCCGGTATCAAGGGTTTGTTCAATGTAAGATCGGGCCAGATCAGCCAGAGCCGCTGGGAGGATGTCGCTCAAGCTTTGACCAACAACCAGGTTACTCCACAGTCCTGGGGCTAAAACATCATCCCGGGGCAGGTTGAAGTCGAGAAGCCGTCCCTCGCGGCTCAGGTATAAGATTGAATCGGGCAGGGCCGTCAGAATAGCTTCTTTTGTGACCGCTACCTGGCGTAGTTCGCGTTCAACCTGTCTGCGTTCCGCCAGCTCCTTCTGTACTCGATCGTATGAGCGGGCATTTTCAATAGCGCCGGCCGCCTGATTAGCCAAAAGTTGAACGAGAGCCACCTGTGATGGAGTGAAAACACGTTCAGCCTGGGTACTCATCAGCTCGGCCAGACCGATAATCCGGCCCTGAAATTCCATGGGCAGCAGCAGCAAGGTTTTAACTTTGAGCATCTGCATATGAGCGAGCGGCAACCGGGCGACAGCACCCGCCGGCGCTGAATTGACCGCCTTCAGCGGGTCTCCCAGAATTTGGGCTGTATCCAGGCTCAACTGCTGGGCCTGCCGTTCCGTCAAAACTCGCTGGGCTAACGGAAAATCGGCCAGGGTATACACTTGGCTGCGTCCGCTGGCGGCTTTCTCAAGGATTGGGCTGTATTCAACGAGCAGGGTCAGAATATGGGTGGCCGGCTGCCAGGCCCAGATAGCGCAGCCTTCAACGCTCAACAGGGTCGCCATTTCTCTGACGACCGTGTTCAACACATAAGTCAGGTCCAGGCTGGAAGCGATGGCCGCACCGGCATATTGCAAGGTCAGCAGCTCGGCGTTACGTTGAATGATTTCAGCTTCGACTTGCTTCCGCTCGAGTAGTTCCTGGCGCATCTGCTCGTATAAGCGGGCATTTTCGATGGCAATCGCGGCAGCGTGGGCTAATGGCTGTAAGCGTTCCCTATCTTGGCAGGAGAATTGGCCTACGGTCTCGCCGTCCAGGCGCAGCAAACCCACAATACGCTGCTGGAGACAGAGGGGCATGGCTATAAACGAGCGAATCCAGGCTGACTCGGGCATCGTAATCCAACGAGGGTCCTGGTGAGTATCGCGGATCACGACGGGGCATTTTGATTGAACGACCTGCGCATCTAAGGGGAGACTTGTCAGGGGTTGGGCCAGACTGGCCAGCAGCGTTTCGCTGCCCAAAGATTCGTAACCCTGCCAGCGGACAACCTGCAGCAGACCATCTTCTAATAACATAATATTGGCGGCGCTGTAATTTACCAACCGCCGCGCCTGGCAGAGAATTTCATCCAAAACAGCTTTAAGGCTGGTATGAGCGGTCAGCGCCAGAAAGACTTCACCCAGTGTTTCGGCCAGCAAGCGGTGCTCTTCTCCATTTGTGTTTTCCATTCCGCATCCTCTTAAGTATGGTAACAACCCCTGCCGGGATCGCTACGTCTACCCATCCCATTATACCATACTTTGTTGCAATGACCCCGTTTTTGTAATTACACTCTTTAGCGTAAGCCAATTGGCCTATTCCCTAACCTAAAACTAGGCAATTAGATATAGGACAGATAGACCGATAGATACTGGGCAAGGGCTGAGAAACTCGTTATACTACACCTGTACCAAAATTCACAAGAGTAAATTAATATAATCCAGTAATATCTAATGCAACAAAAAAGAGCCGACCTTGATTAAGGATCGGCTCTGTGGGGCCAGGTTAAAAGCAACGCCAGCAGGTTTAGGGCCAGTAAACTTGCCGGGAGCGGCCTTTGTGTTTTAGAACACAATTGGGCGCTATTTTGCGTTAGACCTAGCTATTTTGATTCTACTAGATCATGAAAGGCTTGTCAACTCAAAACGCAACCGACATCTGGCAGAATGAGATGCTGACCGTCAAAGAGGTCGCTGCCTTTTTGCGGGTTGACCGGGTGACAGTCTGGCGCTGGTGCAAGACCGGCCTCATCCCGGCCAGCCACATTGGGCATCATTGGCGTATTCACCGCGATGACCTGCTGCATCTGTTGGAAACAACCCAGCCCCTTTTGCCAAACCCCAATCATGGCAGCCCAGGTTTAGAGGATAATCCCTTTGGACTGGAGATTGGCCCGGAGTAGGTCTGATAGATGAACCAGTGGTATGTCCTTTATACCAAACCTAATGCTGAATATCAAGTGGCCACGGCCCTGCAGCAGCGTGATATTCAAACCTATTTACCCGAGGTTGAGATCGCTAAAACACGCCAGGGGAACCAGCAAAAACCTTTTTTTCCCTGTTACTTGTTCGTCAACCTCGACCTTGAGGTCATCAGTCTTACCTCGGTGCAGTGGACACCGGGACTGCGCCGTGTGGTGACGGGTGACGGGTGTCCGCTGCCTGTACCCGAAGAAATCATCACCCTGATTCGGCGGCAACTGGACGAAATAAAGGCGAGCGGCGGCTGGCCGGGCCATTCCTTTAAGCCAGGGGATGCCGTGCAGATCACCGCCGGCCCGTTCCATGATATGTTGGCTATTTTTGAGGGACCGACCACCCCTGCCCAACGAGTCCATGTGCTTTTGACCATTTTAGGTCATGCCAGCCGCCTGCAGATTGATGTGACCGATCTGAAAAAAGCCGCTCCTGACGCCGCCGTGCCGCTGCCCAAACGGCCTCGGCGCACGCGGGGCCGGGGCCGTTACATTAACAGGGCTATACCAGCCTGGCAGGGATAACTCTTTAACCATTTTCTAAGTTTTTTCTTATTACTTTTATACAAAGTGGTACTATCCTGGTAAAAGTGGTCAAGAGTTTTAGTTAGACCACCCTCCTGCCAACTCCTCTAAACATTTTCTGTTGTAGCCAACGCTCCAGAAAATGCTTATATCTGATTTACCTCCAGGAGTCTCCTTCTCCTGGATAGCGGTGCTTTTTTGTTTTTTATCCCCCAAAGCCTTCAGGACTAAATTCAATGGTCTCATTACATTCAACAATAGTTGTAACTAAGAATCAGATTTCTTCGGACCTGGGCGAAGAGGTGGCTATTCTTCAGCTCAAAAAGGGTATGTATTATGGCCTGGATCCTGTGGGCGCTCGAATTTGGGATTTAATTCAAGAGCCAAAGACCGTGCAAAAAGTGTGTGAGGTTATTTTGGATGAGTATGAAGTGGAGCCTGAGCGTTGTGAGCATGACATCCTGGCGTTATTGGAGCGACTGCTGACTGAAGAACTTATCGAAATCAAAGATGAAGCAAGCCCGCACCTTCCTGAACCTGTCTCCAACTGAACAACAACTTTTAATCAAGGCTGCCCTGTTGCTGGGTCTCATCACGCTAGGTCTGAGAGCCTTTTCATTTCAAACTCTAAGACGCTGGCTGACCGGTGTCGCGCGGAACTCTATCGCCTTGCAGGATACTAACCGGCCATCGCCGGAACGAGTCGCCCGGGTAGTGCAAGCAGCCGGCCGATATGTGCCTGGGGCCACCTGTTTGCCCCAAGCCCTGGCCGTACAAACGTTACTTAAACAAAGAGGATACTCCTCCAGCCTCCGTATCGGCGTGGCTAAAGGTGAAGGGGGACAGTTAGAAGCCCATGCCTGGGTGGAAAGTCAGGGCCGGATTGTCATCGGCAATTCAAACGATCTGGCTCGTTATACTCTCCTGCCACTCCTGGAGGGGGAGAGGCAGTGAGCGCCATCGCCGGCGTACTTTATCCTGACGGCCGGCCGGCAGACCAGGCCCAGGTAAAGCGAATGGCAGAAATTCTGGCGCATCGGGGGCCGGATGGCGGCGCCGTTTGGGTCGCAGGTTCTGTTGGACTTGGTCAACGGATGCTCTACACCACACCAGAATCGCTCCAGGAAAAGCTCCCCTGGGTGGATGCAACAGAGAAACTGGTCATTACTGCCGATGCCCGTATTGACAATCGCGCTGACCTGATTTTGGCCCTGAAACTTACCGGCCGTCCGCCCAGCGCCATCGCCGACAGCCAGCTCATCCTGGCCGCCTATGCCAAGTGGGGCGAGCGCTGCCCGGAGCAATTTCTGGGCGATTTCGCTTTTGCCATCTGGGATGCGCGCAAACAAACACTTTTCTGCGCCAGAGACCATTTTGGCGTCAAGCCCTTCTACTATTTCCATGCCCCCGGCCGGTTATTTGCCTTTGCCTCAGAGATCAAAGCTCTCCTCTGCCTGCCGGAAGTGCCGCGCGGGCTCAACGAGGTCAGGGTGGCCGACCACCTGGCGCGGATCTTCAAAGATAAGACGAGCACCTTTTACCAGGATATACTGCGCTTGCCGCCGGCTCACAGTCTGACGGTCGGCGATGGAAAAATACAGCTTCGTGCTTATTGGTCTTTGGACCCTTTCCGCGAGGTGCGGCTGCCCTCAGATGCGGCCTACACCGCAGCCTTTCGCGAACTTTTCACCGAGGCTGTACGCTGCCGCCTGCGCAGCGCCTTTCCGGTAGGCTCTACTTTAAGCGGCGGGTTGGACTCCTCCGCCGTTGCCTGTATGAGCCGCCAATTGCTGGCCGCAGCCGGGGGCAAGTGTCTCCACACCTTTTCGGCTATCTTTCCGGGCCTGCCTGAGACAGACCTGCCCCAGATTGACGAGCGCCGCTATATCCAGGCCATCCTGGCCGGGGGTGGCTTTGAGCCTCATTATGTTCAGGCCGACCGTCTCAGCCCCCTGGCCGACCTGGAGCGGGTTTTCTGGCACGAAGACGAGGCCTTCCTGGCCCCGAATCTGTACATGCATTGGGCGCTTTATGGCGCAGCCCAGCAGGAAAATGTGCGCATATTGCTGGATGGACTCGATGGCGATACCACCGTTTCTCATGGCTTGGGCTACTTAGCGGAACTTGCCCGCACTGGGAAGTGGAAGACCCTGGTTTCGGAGGCCGCCGCCCTCTCCCAGCGCGCTCATGCTTCCGTCACCGCTCGCCAAATCGTCTGGCAGTATGGCTTTAGACCTTTAGTGCCTGCAGCCGCTGTGCGGGCTTGCCGGCTGCTGCGGCGACGCCCCTCCCGGCCAACAGGAGCAGCGAACGAGATCGTCAACCCCGTGCTGGCCCAACGGGTGAGACTGGCGGAACGTATACAGACGCTGCAAGTGAACGGCTCTGGCCCGGCGTATACCGCCCGAGCGATCCATTGGCATGGTCTCACCTCCGCTTTGATGCCATATACGCTGGAACTGGCCGACAAGGCCGCGGCGGCCTTTTCTCTGGAAGCCCGCTATCCCTTTTTTGACCGGCGCCTGGTTGAGTTTTGCCTGGCCCTGCCCCCGCAGCAAAAACTTCGTCACGGCTGGTCGCGGGTAATTATGCGCCGCGCTATGGCCGGCATTCTGCCCGAAGCGGTGCAGTGGCGCTTTGGTAAAGCTAACCTCAGCCCAAATTTCAAACGGCGGCTGCTGGATTGCGACCGGAAGACTTTGGATGCGGTCATTTTGCACCGGCCAGAGCTTATCCAGGCGTATGTAGATATACCGGTTTTGCATGCCGCCTATCAACACTACACCTCCCAGCCCATGCAAGCAGAAGAAGATGCCCTCACCATCTACGGCGTGGTGATATTGGCTCTATGGCTGCAGAAGTCAAGCTTAGCACCCTAATTCCCGCGGAAGATGAACCTTCCTGGCCCAGCTCGCAAGAAAATCGGTTGAGAAACCATGGTAAAGAAAGGAGGGTGAGACTTGGAAACAAACAATAAACAACAGCGCCCCAAAAAGGTTTGGAACACGCCCTGCTTGGTTGTCCACGGTACCGTCGAGAAAATTACGAAGGGTTGTGACAAAATGCATGGGGGTTCAGACGGTTATACCTTTCAGTCGGTGCCTATCTGGTGTGGTAGCTGATAATTCTGGCTGTTAAATGGGTAAGATGGTTCATTTTCCGAGGGAGTTAAGGTCGAACAATGGGATCGTACATGGCCTATGGGTGGAGTATTCGCTCCGCCCTGCCGCTGCCGGAACTCATGGCTGTTGAGGCCGCTTTTACCGAAAACGAGGCGGATGTCGTTATTCGCCTGGGAAAAATAGCGACTGCCCCGTTTGCCACAAATGGTGCGGCCCGCCGCCTTCAGGCTACTGCCGGGGGGATTTACCTTTTCTGGCAGGGGGTCGGGTTATTCCTGGTCCATGGTGGGCGGGAGATGGTGATTGACCCCGCTCCGGGGGTGACAGAGGACACGCTTCGGCTCTTTATCCTGAGCACCCCTCTGGCGCTGCTACTCCAGCAGCGAGGGCTGGCGGTTTTGCATGCCAGCACGGCGGTTATAGCCGGTCAAGCCATAGCCTTTGCCGGTGAAAAGGGTGCGGGCAAGTCAATCATGGCCGCCGCTCTCCATGCCCGGGGGCATGAGCTGCTGGCCGACGATATTTTGGCGATTAATATGCTTCCTGAGTGTCCGCTGGCGTTGCCCGGCTTTCCCTACCTGAAACTATGGCCTGACGCGGTTGCTGCCCTTGGCTACGCCCCGGAGATGTGGCCCCGCCTGCACCCCCAGGCAGAGAAGCGGGGGTGTCGTCTCACCGCCAGGTTTGCAACGGCCTCTGTCCCGCTCAAAAGCATCTATCTGCTCAAACAGGGCCAGGAGCTAAAGATCGAACCGCTCTGCCCCCGCGAGGCTTTGCTCGAACTGCTGCCGCACTGGTATGGGGCCAGATTTGGCCCGGAACTGCTCCAGGAGTTGGGGCTTTCAACCCATTTTCTCCAATGTGCTACCCTGGTGAACAAAATAAACGTCTATCGCCTGGAAAGGCCTGACTGCCTGGCCGGGCTGGCTGATGCAGCCAGGCTGGTGGAAGCGCATGCCGCCGCCGACCTGCAGCCGGTATCCTCATGAGTGAGCCACACCGCTTGACCGTACAATTATCTTATTTACCCAAAACCATGCGTTTAGTTTGGGCGGCTTCGCCGGGATTGACCCTGACCTGGGGCCTCATGCTGGTTGGGCAGGGGGTGTTGCCCGCCGTCGCCGTCTATCTGACTAAATTACTGGTTGATAGTTTGGTGGCGATGATTAAAGCGAATGGTTCCTGGGAAAGCGCCCGGCTCACCTTGATTTTAGCGACCCTGATGGCCGGGGCCATGGTGTTAACCGAGATCCTGGGCAGCCTGAGTGAATGGATTCGCACCGCTCAGGCAGAATTCATCCAGGACCATCTCCGGGCCATGATCCAGGCCAGGTCTGCCGCCGTGGACCTGGCCTTTTATGAGTCACCCGATTACTATGACCGGCTGCACCGCGCCCAAAACGACGCCAGCACCCGTCCGCTGTCCTTGCTGGAAAACGGAGGCAGCTTACTGCAAAACGGCATTACCCTGGTCGCCATGCTCACCCTCATGCTGCCATACGGCTCCTGGCTGCCTTTGGTCTTATTACTGAGCATTTTACCGGCATTCTACATCGTGTTTCAATTCAACCGCCGCTATCATCGCTGGTGGGAGCAGACGACCGCCGCTAGACGTTGGACCCACTACTATGACGCCATGCTGACCCACAACGCCGTCGCAGCCGAGCTGCGTTTGTTTAACCTGGGACCGCATTTCCAGTCGGCTTATCAAAAACTGCGCCGGCAATTGCGAAGCGAGCGGCTACAATTGACCAAGGAACAAGGATTGGCCCGCCTGGGGGCCGGCCTCATGGCCGTGCTGATCACCGGTGTTGTCATGATCTGGCAACTATGGCAAATGGGCCAAGGGCGGGGAACGCTGGGCGACCTGGCCCTTTTCTACCAGGCTTTTCATGGGGGGCAAAATTTGCTGCGCTCCTTGCTGGGCAATGTCGGGCAAATCTACAGCAACAGCTTATTCCTGGGCAACCTGTTCGAGTTTCTGGAACTGGAACCACAGATTACGGCTCCCCCCCAGCCGCTCCCGGCCCCCTCAGCGTTGCAAGAGGGTATCCGTTTTCGACAAATCAGCTTTCGCTACCCGGGCAGCCAGCGGGTTATCCTGCAAAACTTTGATCTGGCCATTCCCGCCGGACGGATTGTGGCCATTGTCGGCGCTAATGGGGCGGGCAAGAGCACGTTACTCAAGCTGCTCTGCCGCTTTTATGACCCCACAGCCGGTTCCATTGAACTCGATGGGCTTGATATTCGCCGCCTGGCCCCGGCAGACCTTCGCCGCCGGATCACGGTGCTGTTCCAATTCCCTGTTTTTTATCATGCCACTGCCGGTCAGAACATTGCCCTGGGCGATTTAGCGGTAGCGCCAGGCACAGTTGAGATTGAAGCCGCCGCCCGAGGCGCCGGCGCTCATGAGTTTATCACCCGTTTGCCCCAAGCCTATGAAACGCTGCTGGGCAAGTGGTTCGCGGATGGGGTCGAACTCAGCGGGGGAGAGTGGCAGCGCCTGGCCCTGGCCCGGGCTTTTCTGCGGCAGGCCCCCCTCGTCATCCTGGACGAACCGACCAGTTTCATGGATTCCTGGGCCGAAGCTGAATGGCTGGCCCGGTTTCGGACGCTGGTTGAAGGGCGAACGGCCTTGGTCGTTACCCATCGCTTCACGACGGCCATGCGGGCCGACGTGATCCATGTGATGGATAACGGCCAGATTGTCGAATCGGGCAGCCACGCCGACCTGCTCCGCCAGGGCGGTCTCTACGCCCAATCGTGGCGCGCGCAAACACAGGGCGAGGCCCAGGCGCGCAATGAGCTTGAACCAAGCCAAATAGAACATAATGGCCGGAAGCAAACGTTAGCAGCCCAGGAATATGGATAGATTACCGCTCCAGGACATAACAGCAGATTTGCGGCCCGAAGTCCGCTTGCTCATTTGCTGCGCCCGCACCCGGCTGGATGCCGCCCATGCGGAGCGACTCAAAACCCTGGCTTACGCCGACATAGACTGGGCCTATCTAACCTCGCTGGCAGCGGCCCACTGCCTGACGCCGCTGCTGTACTGGCAGCTACAGGCCGCCTGCCCGGCTGAGGTGCCGCCCCCCGCCATCGCCCAGCTCCGCCGTTATTTTGAAGCGAATGCCCGGCACAACCTTTCTCTGACCGGGGAGCTGCTTAAGCTGCTGCAATTATTCCAGGCGCACCATATTCCGGCTGTCCCTTACAAAGGGCCGGTTCTGGCGGCGATGCTCTACGGCAACCTGGCCCTCCGCCAGTTTGGCGATCTGGATATTCTGGTTTACCCGCAGGATGTGTCTAAAACCACAGGCCTGCTCATGGCCCAGGGCTATGAGCTTTTAGAGCCGTCCATCGAGTATCATCATCATTTTGTGCGGTCCAATGGCAGCCCCATCCACGTCGAGATTCACTGGCGAACGACAAGGCGGCATTTCGCCTGGCCGCTTGACCCCGGCTATGCCTGGGAGCGTCTCCAGCCGTTAGCCCTGGCCGGGTCGGAGGTGCGCTGCTTTCCGGCGGAGGACCTGCTGCTGCTCTTATGTTTCCACGGGGCCAAGCACCATTGGTCGAGATTAAGCTGGATTTGTGATGTGGGCGAACTGCTCCGCCTTCATCCGGCGTTGGATTGGGCACGGGTTATGGAACAGGCTCGCCGGCTCGGCGGCCAGCGCATCCTCTACCTGGGGCTTTTTATGGCCGGCCAACTTCTGGAAGCGCCCCTCCCGGCGTCCGTAGAGGCGCGACTACAGGCCGACCTCATTGTAAGGTCCCTGGCTGCTCAGGCAGGTGCATGGCTCTTTTCCGAAGACGATATCCCGTTTAAACGCCTTGAGCAGTACGAATTCTATCTTAAAACCGAGGGATATTGGCCCGCCAGATTAGCCTACTGGCTCCACCTGACCCGCCTAAAGGTCTTCCCCAATGAGCGGGACCGGGACTTCCTGCCGCTGCCGGCCTCGCTGTCATGCCTTTACTGGCTGTTGCGGCCAATTCGGCTGGCCAACGAGTACGGGCGAAGTTGGGCGCGCCTGGCTTACCTGTTGAACGCCACCGCTCAAGATTTTAGAGATGCCTGATGAAACCCATTAAGAGAAGCTTAAGGCTCGCGCTGAAGCTAAACCGGGCTGAGGAAAGCCATGCATCTGGGCTTTAACTCAACCTGCGCCGCGGCCCCCTCCGCCCGGACGGCTCCCTCTATTTCTTTGCAGTTGGCGGAACGCAAGCTGCTCCTGGTTTTTGGCGATGTGCTGCTGCTCAACATCGCCACCCTGGCCGGCCTGTGGTTGGGCGCGCTGCGTTCGGGCTGGGATTTCTCCGGGACTTTCTTATGGCAGAAAGCCTATTGGTTTGCCGGCCTGACCACGCTCTACCTGCTGCTGGCGGCGGCCAACAATGCCTACAACCCGCGCGTAACCTCGGACCTGGCCGCCGGCTTTCTGGCCCTGGGGCTGACCATTGGGCAGATGCTGCTGCTGTACTTGGTGGTCTATTTTATGACGCCGCCGTATGCGCTGCCGCGCCACGTCATCGCCTTCTTCGGGGTCATCTTCAGCCTGCTGCTGCTGGGCTGGCGCTGGCTCTACGGTGTGGTCTTCACTGCGCCCGCCTTTCAACGCCGCCTGGTTATTGTCGGGGCCGGCTGGGCCGGCCAGACGATTGTGCGCCTGATCCGCGAGAACCTGGCCCCCTATGTGGCCATTGCCGGCTTTGTTGACGACGACCCGGCGAAACGAAACGGCCAGGTGGAGGGCCTGCCGGTGCTGGGGAACAGCGACAACCTGGTCCGCCTGGTCGCCGAAGCAGGCGCCACCGACCTGGTGCTGGCGATTACGCATGACCTTCGCGGCGATCTCCTGAAGGCCGTGATCGGGTGTTACGAGCGAGGGGTGCGCGTCCTGTCCATGCAGTCACTGTACGAACAACTGGCCCAGCGCGTCCCGGTGGAGCACGCGGGCAGTCATTGGTTTGTGGTGCTGCCGGTGGAAGAAAACGGCGGGTACCGGCTGTATAACGCCGTCAAAAGGTTAACCGACGTGGGGGTGGCGGCGCTGGGCCTGCTTTTGTTTGCGCCTCTCTTACCCCTGCTGGCCCTGCTGATCAAGTTTGACTCTCCCGGCCCCGTCTTCTACACCCAGCAGCGCCTGGGGCGAGCCGGGCGCTCTTTTCGCCTGGTCAAATTGCGCTCGATGGCCGCCGACGCCGAGCCGGACGGGCAGCCCCGCTGGGCCGAGCCGCAGGACCGGCGGGTGACGCGGGTGGGGCGCTTCCTGCGCCAGAGCCGTCTGGACGAGACGCCCCAGTTGCTGAACGTGCTCAGGGGCGAGATGAGCCTGATTGGCCCGCGCCCGGAGCGGCCCGAGTTCATCGCCCGGCTGGAGGAAGAAATCCCCTTCTACCGCACCCGGCTGGCCGTGCGGCCGGGCCTGGCCGGTTGGGCCCAGGTCAACTATCCCTACGCCAACTCGGTGGCGGACAGCCTGGTTAAGCTGCAATACGACCTGTACTACATCAAGCACCAGTCGCTTTACCTGGATCTCATCATCCTGCTCAAGACCATCGGCGTGGTGCTGAGCATGCGCGGGACGTAGCCCGGTCCAGGGTTAGGTGAAAATTCGGCTGAATTCGTGGCTGACTAACGAGTTACACTACCTTTACACTTTTTAAATAGAACGCAGATTAACGCTGATAAACGCAGATTTGCGCAGAGAAATTTAGGAAATATCAGCGAAAATCAGTCGAATCTGCGTTATCTGCGTGCAAATTTTTGGCCGGTTATGAAAAGTGCAAACATAGTATTCGTGTAATTCGTGGCGAAAAACTCTATTGGGTGCTGGCTTATTTGGTTTAGAGATAAGATCAGCATTCTAACCTGGAATTCCCTTGTGGTTTCACTATCAACCTTAACCCCGGCTTTAACGCCGAGCGGTCTCTTTTTGCTGACCGCCCTCGTCGGGGTCTGGGCCGCCTATGACCGGACCGTGGCCTGGTCCCGGTTTGGACTGATTGCCGGGGGGCTGCTGGTCGCCCTGGGCGCAGCCTGGGCCGGGCAGCGCGGCGGCGAACGCGCCCTCGGCGCGATTGGCCTGACCAGCGCCATTTTGGCGGCAGCCATCGGCGCTTATTTTTTGCTGATGTATGATTGGACGACGATTAATCACGTGAAGTTCGCCACCTTGCAGCAGCTTGGCCTCTGGTTACAGGCGCACCGGCTGGGGCTATATCCGGCCCAGGAGCTGAACCCTAACCTGGTGGCCGGCGGCCTGGTGGTGCTCCTGCCGCTGGGCATGGGCGGTACAGCCTGGGGCTGGAGGCAGCGTTACCGCCGGGCTGCCAGCGTGGGGGCCTTGGCCCTCTGCCTGGGTCTGCTAGCCCTGGTCTTGACCGCCTCCCGCGGGGCCTGGCTGGGACTTGGCCTGGGCCTGTTAGCGGCCGGCTACCTGGAAGGCCGCCCTTATTTGACCCGCCGGCCCTTTCTGCGCCGGCTGGGCGATGGTCTCCTCATCGGCGGGCTGCTGGCGGCTTTGATTGGCTTTGGCCTGGCCTTGACCTGGCCCAACCTGGAGCCGTGGCTCGACGCCCTGCCGCGCGGCGCGACCGCCATCGCCCGCCTTAAGTTCTGGCGCGACTCGCTGAGCCTGATTGGCGATTATCCCTTGACCGGCAGCGGCCTGGGCAGCACCGAGATGGTTTACTCCAGCTATGTCCTTTTGCTGCACGTCGGCTACATTGACCGGAATGTCCACAATCTGTTCCTGCAAATCGCGGTCGAACAGGGCCTGCCCGGCCTGGCCGCTTTTCTGGGGCTGTTAGGGTTGGCGCTGGGGGAATTGCTGCGCCGGTATCGCCGCAGGGATGGCGCGGCCGCGCTGCGCTGGGCTGCGACGGCGGCAGTCATCGCCCTGTTAGTCCAGGGGCTGGGCGAAGCGGGCAACTACAACGGCCCACCGGTGCTCATCGGCTTTTTGCCTCTTGGTTTCGCCTGGGGCTGTGCCCGGCAGCGGGTGTCGAAAGCGCCCCGGACCGCTGCACCCATCTTGACCCGCCACGCCCGCTTGGTTCGGCCCCTCCTGGGCTTGGTGACCGTTTTGGCCTTGGCTCTCCTGCTCCTGCCCACCTCACGGGCTGCTTTCCGGGCCAACCTGGGGGCCGTAGCCCAAACTCGGGCCGAACTCTCACTCTACCACTGGCCGGAATGGCCCATTCAAGACGCGGTCCGGCGCTCCCCCCAGGTCAATCTTGCCCCCGCCATCGCCTATTACCAGTCGGCTCTGGCCCTCGACCCGGCCAATGTCACCGCCAACCGGCGGCTGGGGCAGATCGAGCTGTCGCTGGGAGAGTACCACTCGGCCCGGCAGCACCTGGAGTCCGCTTACGCCGCCGCGCCTGGCCAGCGCGCCACCCGCCAACTGCTGGGCGAGGCATATGCCTTGGCGGGGGAGATCGAGCGGGCCGCGGCTTTATGGCAGACTTTAGATGTGAGCGAGGGGCAGCTAACGCTGCGGCAGCGCTGGTATGCTTCTGTGGGCGAGCCAGAGCAAGGGGTTCGTATCGCCAAAGCTGCAGCTCGGTCTGCTGGGAAATGATGGCTAACGTTAAATTTATGAAGGAGGTCAATAGACAAGAAGTCAGTGAACATAAAACTGAGGTCTTGAATAAGAGCATCTGTTTAATATTTGTTTTGATCGGATTTCTAATTCTTGCCCTCGGGTTGCGGATCTGGGGGATTGGGTTTGGGTTGCCCTATAGATACCATATTGATGAGCAGGCATACATCAGTGCTGCCCTCAATTTGGGAGTAGGCATCATCGACCATCAACCCAACCCTACAGGATTCTCAAATATTCTTTTTGTTGAGTATTGTACGTATTTTATATTGGGTTGGTTAGCAGGCCTTTTCCCAACCATTGCGGATTTCAAACAAGCCTATCAATCAGATCCAAGTACATTCATCCTATTGGGGCGTATAACAAGCGTGACTTTCGGAGTCTTAAACGTCCTCATTGTTTATTGGTTTGGATGGGAGATACGAAACCAGCTCGTGGGGTTACTGGCTTCCCTGTTCCTGGCGATGGCCTTTCTACACGTTCGAGATTCCCACTATGCCGTTCCAGATGTGGCGGTAACTTTCTTCGTGACTTTTTCTGTGCTCATGTGTGTCCGTGCAGTGCAGCGGCGTAATTGGTGGAACTTATATATAGCTGCCGCATTAGGCGGTTTTGCCATCGCCGTGAAATGGAGCGTCTTGCTGATCATAATTCCACTGGCAATCGGATTTGTCTATGGAGGATTTCTAAGATATGACCTCTACAAGCGAAACGGACGGTTTAATCCTAGCGCATTTACCATTCTTTTTCCCTTGTTCGGTGGTTTCTTTATAGGTGGCTTCCAACTTTTTTTGCGGCCGACAGCTTTCATCGCTTACGCTCTCCATGAGGCGCAGGCTGGCACAGCAGGAGGATTCTTCGTCTGGCAGGTTGATACAGTATCTGGCTGGGTTTTCTACCTAAAGACGTTATGCTATGGTTTGGGAGGAATGTTACTTGTTCTGGGAGCGATTGGAGCAATGAGCTATATTCTTATCAGCTCCAAGGGAAAAGACAGAATGAGCCTTTTAATTCTAGCATTCCCATTGAGTTATTACCTACTTATGGGGGCCACTCGTCACTACTTTGCCCGCTATGCGCTGCCACTGGTGCCTTTTTTCGCGTTGTTCGCTGCTGAAGTAATAGTATTTCTGTTAGCCTGGATCAGAACTAAATGGGTAAGATTGGCCCAAGTTTTGGCACCTGGGCTAGTTTTAATTGTTATCATCCAACCTCTGGTCTCTAGTATTCGACATGATATTATCCTCACTCGACAAGACACACGTACCCAGGCCAAGCGTTGGATCGAAGCCAATCTTCCGCCAGGAACAAGGATAGCCGTAGATTGGGGGGTACACGGGCCGCCCCTATCTATGCCAGGATGGGCAATACCATACTCAGACAAAGTTTATGACGTGATGATTATAAACGGGACAGGACTTTCAGATCACTCTATAGCTTGGTATCGGGAACAGGATTTTGATTACCTAATCACAAGCAGTTTTATCTACAACATCCCCTTAGTGTATAAAGACCAAGACACAGAGCGGCGTACGTTTTACGCTTCGCTGGGTGACGAGTTTGCCTTGGTGAAAGAATTTCATCCCGGCGAAAATGGCACGGACCCTTCATTTATTTTTGATGAAATCTACGGCCCAGCCATTAGTCTTTGGCAGCGGGAGCGACCAGGACCATCCCTGAAAATATATCAGGTCAATCCTTGAAACAGCGAAGCAATAAGCTGTATATACGAGGAAACAATGAAGAAAATCTCTAGGCGTCAACTATTGAAGGTGTTGGCAGCGGTAGCCAGTGGTGTCAGTTTGAAAAAGGTGCTGGGAGGATCACCCCAGCAAGGGGCAGCCCAAGAAATGGATGAATACACCTATTTACCCGTCATCCTCAAGAACTTTATTCCCCCTCCTACCCCGACCGCCACCTCAACCGCCACATCTACCCCGGCCGCTACCTTAACCGTGACACCTACTGGCAGTAAGGTCATCCACGTTCACAGTGTGGAGGCTACGTTTTGGGATTTCGGGAGTGGTTACTACGGCGACTTTGTCAGTCAAGATGTGGTAAATACCATGGTGGACCGGGGAGTGATGGAACTTACCAATACCTCATCCGTGGCTCATGCCTGGCAGACCCTTACTCCCGATTACGCTCCTGGTAAAGCTATCGCCATCAAGGTCAACTTCAACAATTGCTTCTGGTGTAACACAACAGCGCCCTGCTATATTGATGCTCTCATTCATCCCGTTAATGCCATTATCCGTGGCTTCCTCCGGGCCTATCCTTACTTCGATACCCGCGATATCTGGGTCTACGACGCTACGCAAGCCCCCAGACCTCCTAACACCTCGCGCATGATTCCTGCACGATTCAAGAACGGCTGTGTATACTCCGGCGTTCGTTTCTTTGATGGAGGCTGCAACGAAACGGTGGGCTACACCAATACCGACCCAACTGCAGCAATTACCTGGCGTAACCCGCAGAATATTCCTACTCCGCCGCTCGTCCGGGTCACCGATGTCCTAGTTAACGCCGCCTACATGATCAACATGCCGATTATGAAAGCTCATGGCGGCACCGCAGTCACCCTCTCGTTCAAAAACCACTTTGGCTCCATTGCTAACTGCTCGCTCCTTCACGATTGGGTCATGGGACCTTACGGCGCTGGTACCGCTTACAATCCGCTCGTGGACGTCTATCGTAATCCCCACATCCTAAGCAAGACCATCCTGACGGTTGGTGACGGGCTTTTTGGCAATTGGGTGGATAATCTCAGTGCACCTACCCCCTGGTCCAGCTTTGGTGATAACGCCCCCAACAGCCTTTTCTTCGCTACCGATCCGGTGGCCATAGATTGCGTAATGTGCGACATTCTCTACACCGAGCGTAGCTCTGCAAGTCCCCAGGAGCGGACTACGGCTGATGATTACCTTGAGTACGCGGCCAGCGTCGGACTCGGTACCTACGAACGGGGTGATCCTTGGGGGAATGGTTATAACCAGATTAACTACCTGAAGATTGCATTGTGATTGAGGCCCATTTCAATGTCTAAACGGCTGTTACTTCTCAGCGGGCTGGCCATTATAGCCGTGGTATGTAACCACGCCATAGGATGGGGCTTTACCGCTATGTTTGCCTGGACAAATCGTTATCGTCCGGTGGCAGTCCCCTGTTTCGACCAAATGGGTACACTCCCCTATCACATATTACTATCTATCCAACAACTGGTTGTTTTTAGTGTGCCGGCCTTCCTCTTTGCCTCGGGTGTTTTCGTGGCCTATGCCGAGCGTGCCAGCCGGGCTTCTTTCGGTTGGAAGGGAGTCGCCACACGAATCAAAAGTTTGCTGGTGCCTTACGCCATTTGGTCAGGTGTCATCTTTCTGAGCGAAGCACTGCAAGGCTCCACCTATACCCCCTTCGAATATCTAAGGAGATTCGCTTTAGGAGAAGCTACGCCGGCCTATTATTACGTACCTCTTATTTGCCAGTTCTATCTGAGCTCGCCGCTGCTGGCCCCCCTCGCCAAGACCAGAGCAAAGCTTGTTCTGCTAGTAGCAGCGCTCCTCCAACTGGGGGCAGTCGGCGTGAGGTACTTGCTGGCTTACGGTGCGGAAACACCCACACTGACCTTGATGATAAAGATGACACCAAACTGGCTTTTTCCTTTATCGGCTTTCTTTTTTGTCTCGGGCGTAGTCGCCGGTTTTCACGGTGTGTGGTTCAAGCAATGGCTCTCCCAGTTCAGGTGGGGTGTGCTCGTGGCCGTCGTCGTACTGGGCCTACTGGCTATACTCGAGCCCCAGGCGCCTTTACAAGCAACAAGAATGGAGTGGGCGCGTTCTCTTCACACAATCTCGTCTCAGTTGTATGCAATGGCCTTCATTCTATGCTTTTTAGCCTTTGATGGGATCCCAATTCCGTCTACCAGATTCGTCCAGCAACTTGGTAAGAATTCATACGGTATTTACTTGCTGCATTTCACCGTGTTGGAGGTAGTCGCCCGACTCATCCGTCAGATCATACCTTGGATATTAGCCCACCAGATCATCTTCCAGCCTTTGCTGGTGGCGATGGCCATAGGTGTTCCCTTACTGTTCATGACCCTTGTTTCCAGATCACCGGCGCGCCGCTCTTATCGCTATCTGTTTGGTTGAGCCAGAGAATAAAAACATTCTGTGAGTTATACTCCAGGTAACGTGCCTATGAATACAAGCAGGCAAACTCGCATTCACTTCAAATCACTGGTAGGCCTAGTTGGTATCGGTTTGGCGATAACCGTCATATCTCTTGTAGCCCTTCGCCTGATGGCAGGCCGCAGTCTAGGATTATGGAATATTGTCTTCTCCCAGATACGATTTACTTCAAACTTGGTTGAGGCGGTGTTGGATAGCCAGGCTGTCTCCGATTACAGCCGCGGCAACTTCACCAATATCATCTTCCTCCACCACTCCACTGGCCGTAACCTGATTGAACAAGGCGAGATCCGGGCGAGATTGGCCGAAGCTGGCTACGACTTCTGGGACCATGACTACAATTGGCCTGGGCTGAAACGTCCCAATGGCAGCGTGGCCAGCTACAACTATAACATCCCTGACGACAACACTGACCCTGATGGCCTGGCCAGGATTTTCACCCAGTATGTGTATGGATTGCCGGTCAATGCCTTTAGCGGCCTCCTGCAGCATGAGATTATCGTCTTCAAGTCCTGCTTTCCGGTCAGCCACATCACCAGCGACCAGCAATTGGAGTCGTACCAATCTTACTATCTGGCCATACGGGACGTGATGGATCGGCACCCTGACCGGCTATTCATCGTCATGACGCCGCCGCCGCTGAACCCGGCAGAGACGAATCCCCAGGCAGCCACCAGAGCCAGGATCTTTGCTAACTGGCTAAAATCCGATGAGTATCTGCGGGAACATCCTAATGTCTTCGTATTTGACTTCTTCGGGCATCTGGCTGAGGCTGATCTGACCTCGCCTGATTACAATATGCTCCGCCGGGAATATCGAGAAGGGTCAGATTCCCATCCTAATCGAACGGCGAATAAGACTATCGGACCGCTTTTTGTTGATTTTATTATTGATGCCGTTGAGAAATACCAGACAATTTACAGACCGTGAATTCTACCACTTGAGGTCTTCCCTAACCTTAACCAGGCCGGCGCCACCTGTGAGCCATATCTACGTTTCGATGGGACCGGCGTGGCTATAGTTTCCACCAACCAACATCAGATGGAAGATACTTCTTCATGATAAAGGCTGGCTTAATATTTCATCTCGCAGGATTTACGTTGTTCTTGCTGGCGTCTATAAGTCCCAACCGTCCTGTAACTGCATTGGCTCAAGTGAATTTGTGGTCGCCTCAGGAGCGTATTCCCTACTACGACGATGATGCTCCCTCGCCGTTTCTGGTGGCCGACCGCAATTGTACGGTCCACGCCTTCAATTCACAAGCCATTGGCGATACCCCGGTCATTCTTTATAGTCAATGGACGCTCGAGCAGGGATGGACCGCCCCAGTGGATATCTTACTCCTACCTGGTTCTAGTACCTATACTGAGCTAGGTGCGTTCCTGGACCGGACTGGCATGATGCACTTGGCGTTTTGGACCTACACCAGCGACGAAGGTGCAAGCATATACTACTCTAGCGCACCCGCCATTAATGCTGCTTCGGCTCGCGCCTGGTCTTTCCCAGTACTTGTGGGCCAAGAAGCTGCATCTCCAGGCAGTGTTGCCCTTACTGGTGACGATGAGGGCAATCTGTATCTCGTGTACAGCAGCAAAGGAGAGGGCCTTGGCCTCTATGCAGTCCATTCACCAGATGCCGGCCATACTTGGTCGCAACCTACCTCCTTTTTTTTGACCGGCAGTGAGACCTTGTGGCCGTTTGAAATCCACATGGATCTGAACGACCAAGATCAACTACACGTTGTATGGTCTGTTGTGAACGCCGAAGGCCTCGGTGAGGCGGTTTACTATGCCAGGCTGGAAACCGACCACCTTCAATGGAGCACGCCGGTGCTGCTGGCGGAACGCGATAAGGGTGACTATAAAGCCGATTGGCCCTGTATCATAGCCCGTCATAACGAGATATTCGTCGTCTACCAAGATTCGTTCCCGGCGACCAGATGGTTCCGTCATTCAGTAGATGGTGGTGAAACCTGGACGGATCCAATTCGACCTTTTGAATATGTTGGCGAATACTATCAGTCAGTCCTACTCATGGACAGTAACGCGACCTTGCACCTAATCCTGGGCAATCGTATTCCTCATAGTGAGGCTCCGGCAACCCATGGCATGTGGCACAGCGTGTGGCAGGGGGATCGTTGGAGTGAATTAGAGGCAATTGTGTCAAGATCGGAGGGTAAAGGATTTGACCCAACTGGTCCTCAAGCGGTAATTAGCCAGGGGAATATACTACTAGTAACTTGGACGACAGACCCAATGGCCGGACTTAACGGGGTTTGGTATTCCTACTCGATTTTGAACGCACCCGAGCTACCAATTGTGCCGTTACCCACTCTGCTCGCGACGCCTACTGCTACCCCGATTTCAACGGTTACACCGCCTGTACTCCCCGCAACGGCCTCGCCTAGCCGTGTGCTGATTAACCGTCAAGTCAGTGATTCTGCCTTGATGGCGACCAATCCCACCCTGACCCTGGTCGCTGCCATTGTGCCTGTTATCCTGCTGATTTCAGCAGCCATTGTTGTGCGTCAAGTGTATCACCATGGACTCCATTAAGAGGTTTCGGGATGCAGACCACGTACTTTACTGACTTGCATATCCATCGTGATCTTTTGTTTGCCTGGACCCTGCGTACCATCCGGGCTCGGTATCAACAGTCTATCTTGGGTGGTTTATGGGCCATTCTTCAGCCAGTGGCCATGGTGGCCATTTTTAGCATCGTCTTCACCCTATTTGTCCCGGTAGACACCGGTGGGCTGCCTTATGTAGTCTTCTCTTACACAGCGATGGTGCCGTGGCTCCTTTTTGCCACTTCGGTCACCGACATGGTGGATTGTCTGGTCGTCAACATGGCCTTGGTCAGCAAGATTTACTTTCCCCGTGAGATTTTGCCAATTGCAGCTCTGTTGGCGCGACTGTTGGATTTCGGGATTGCCAGCACCGTGTTAGTCCTACTGATGTTGTATTATCAGATACCATTCTTTTCCTTTGGCCTGGTGTACCTGCCGCTTGTCTTAACGATTCAATTGCTCCTGGCCTTGGGACTAGGTTTAGCTGGCTCCGCCTTGAATGTGTTTTTTCGCGATGTGCGATACCTGTTTATCCTGGGGTTACAGCTCTGGTTTTATGCCACGCCGATTATTTATCCCGTATTATTGGTACCGGAGCATCTACGGCCCTTTTATTTCCTGAACCCCATGGCGGGCGTCATTGCAGCTTATCGAGCGATATTGCTCGATCAAGAGATGCCGGGTTCTTACCTATTCGCCTCAGCACCAACGGCATTGGTCCTCTTCTTGATTGGTTACTGGTTCTTCAAGCGGCTTGAGTTTCAGTTTGCCGATGTTGTATAGGTTGGAAATCATGGTTCCCTCTATCGAATTCAACCACGTTTCAAAACGCTACCGAATTGGCCGAGGGCTGCGAAGCCTGCGGGAGATACTATTTGGTTGGAAAAATCCTCCTGTTGAAACATTTCACTGGGCGGTTAAGGATGTGAGCTTTGCAGGGCGGCCAGGCGAGGCGCTGGGTATTATTGGCCCAAACGGGGCCGGGAAGACCACCATTCTCAAACTGTTATCAAAAGTGACTCGCCCGACCAGCGGCGAGATCAAAGTAAATGGACGATTTTCGGCCTTAATCGAGCTGGGGGCCGGGTTTCATCCCGATCTTACCGGCCGGGAGAACATTTATCTCAACGGCACAATTCTGGGCATGCGCAAGGCCGAGATCGAAGCCCGTTTCGACCAGATTGTTGACTTTGCCGGTATCGGACAATACCTGGACACGCCGGTCAAACGGTACTCGTCGGGGATGTATGCCCGCTTGGGCTTTGCTATTGCCGCCCACGTTGATCCAGAGGTCTTACTGGTAGATGAAGTGCTGGCGGTGGGTGACTCTGCCTTTAGAGCCAAGTGTTATGCCCGGATGGACGAACTACGGACCAAGGGAACCTCCCTGATCCTGGTCTCCCACGACCTGGAAGCGGTCCGGCGAGTCTGTGACAGAGGGCTGGTGATGTATCGCGGTGAGGCTGTTTTTCAGGGAACCTCGGCTGAAGCGGTGGCAGCCTATTCAACTGCCATCCGCCAGGCCGCCCGTGCAGGGCGGGTGGCCCTGTCTGCGGAAAACGGTTTATCCGAGCGCGTGATGACGTTTGATGCCGAGATCGAGAATATCAGCCTGCTGAATGCAGCAGGCTGGCCAGTCACCACCTTATCGTCGGGTGCAATAGCCCGGGTGGCTGTAAATATCGTCTTTCATCGTGAAGTCTACCAGCCTATCTTTGCCTTGACCATCCGTACACCTGACGGACAGGTGGTTTACGACACAACCACGCGTTGGATGAAAGTCGAAACACCGAGGTTCTCAACCGGGGAGCGTTGCTGCGTCGAGTACACGTTGAGCCTACCTCTGCTTGAAGGGGCCTATGAGCTAGGTGCTGATGTTGCCGCAGCCAACTTGAGCCACTACTATGACCGGCTCGAGCGAGCTCTTGTGTTCTGGGTCACAGATTCAGGTGGGGCGCGAGGACTGGTAGACCTTGGCGCAAAAGTGAGGATAAAAGGTCCATCTTTGGAAAAAAAGTTGGCATGAATATACCGAGGGTTAGTGTCATCATCCCTACCTACAATCGCAAAGCCTATATTCAAGAGGCCATCAACTCCGTACTCACCCAAACCTATCAGGATTTAGAGTTGATCGTCGTGGATGATGGCTCCACGGATGGTACTGGCGACGTTCTCAAGCAATTTCAGCAGCAGATACGTTACATTCTCCAAACCAACCAAGGTGTATCGGTTGCCCTGAATCGGGGTATTCTAATGGCTCGGGGACAGCTAATTGCGATTCTCGCTGATGACGATCTTTGGTTGCCCCACAAGTTGGAACGACAGGTGGCTTACCTGGATGCGCATCCCGATGTGGCTTTGGTGTGCAACAGCGCCCTACCTATCGATTCCAACGGCCAATGTCTCAGCCGTGAGACCGAGGAACGGTTTCACATACCTGAGGGACTAGTTCCATTTGAAACCATATTCTGGCGTTGCCCGGTGAATGCATGCACTATCCTGGCTAAGCGAGAAGCTCTCATGCAGGCAGGCCTGTTCGATGTAACAATGCGATATGGCGAGGATTGGGACATGTGGGCCCGGCTGGCGCTTCGATCGTTGATTGCCTTTGTGCCTGAGCCACTGACATATTGCAGGGTACACACGGGGGGCACACAAACCAGTCTACTAAAGCAATCCGAGGAGACCGAGCGCTGGCTAGAAGATGTCCTCAGGTCAAAGGAGAAGATCTACCGTTGTTGGCCGGCCAATCTGGAAAATGTCGAAGAGGTGAGGAGGCGCGTGACAGCCACCCATCTAGCCCGGACGGCTATGCTTGACTTCGCCCACGGGCGTTCTGACCGTGGTACCAAGAGGCTGGTCGAGGTAGTTACCCTCAATCCAGACGACTGGACCGATGCCGTACACCTTGGAGGTATAGCGTTTGAATACGCAATGGCAGTTACCCACCAGGAAGGACAACAAGCTGCGCTGAAATTCCTTAATGCCTTATTTGAGCATATACCTGCCGAGATGACCGGCGTCGCGCAAGCAAAGAGAAAAATATTGGCACGGTTCCACGTCGAACTCGCCTTTCTGAGCCATTCACTCGGAGAGAGACGTAGAACTTGGTCGCACGCAGTTCAGGGGCTGTGGTACGATCCTCGCTGGTGGCGGAACCGAGGTCTGCTGGCTATCGCCGTTCAGTCTTGCTTCGGTCGCGCTCCGGTTGCCCTGCTGCGGCGTCTCAGAGGAGGCCCAGGTGCCCAGAGCTAGCGTCATTATTCCTTGCTTTAATCATGGTCACTATCTGGGAGAAGCCGTTCAAAGCGTCCTGAATCAAACCTTCCCGGACTTTGAGGTTATCATCGTAGATGATGGCTCCACGGACAACACGCCGGAAGTGGCGCAGGCTTTTACCGACTGTCGGATTCGGTATGTATGGCAGGAAAACAAAGGCTTGCCTGCTGCCCGCAACACGGGCATTCGGGCCTCCAGCGGCGAGTATGTTGCCTTTCTGGATGCGGATGATTGGTTCCTGCCAGACAAACTTGAGTGGCAAGCAGGCTTCTTGGATGAGCATCCCGGGGTGGGTATAGTCGCTGGTGGCTGGATTGAAACAGACGAGCAAGGGAGGTCACTGCAGACAGTTGAGCCATGGCATTGGAAACCACATCTGGGTCTGGCCGAGTGCGTTATGGGCGTACCGGTAGTGCCCAGTAGCGTGCAGGTAAGGCGGTGCTGGTTGGATGCCGTTAGACTGTTTGATGAGTGTCTGCATTGGCGTGAGGACTGGGATCTATGGCTGAGACTGGTGGCAGATGGGTGTCGTTTCGAGTGGCTGCCCATCATAGTCTGCCGTTATCGTTTAAGTGGTAGCAATATGGCGCGTAATGCCAAACGTATGCGAGATGGCGGCCTTGTCGCATTGGACAAGCTATACACTCGCCCGGACTTGCCAGACGATGTACGGGCCTTGCGACCATCGGCCTTGGCCGCAGTTTACATTGATGCCGCATTTCGAGCCTACGCTGCCCGGGATGTTGGTGCCGCTAGCCACAATGTCAACCGGGCGGTTGAATTCGATCCCGGCTTGCTGCAAGGCAACCCTTGCCGGCTCATCGAAATACTGATAGGGTGGTCCAGCAGCCCCATAGTAGGCGATGAGGATGCCTATCTTGACATCTTGGCTCGGCATATGCCGGTACGGGTGACCTCTGCCAAGCGGCAGGTGCATAAGGCGATGTCCAACCGCTACATGGGCCAGGTATTCACTGCCTATCGTCTTGGCGATTGGGAAACCGTACGTATCTGCCTCGTCCAAGCCCTGCGACTCGATCCCACCTGGCTGTGGAACCGGGGGGTGTTGTCCATCACGGCACGTACACTCCTGCCTATCCTGCGACAGGACAAAGTCACCGAGGATGACCATCATGTCGAGCCATGAACCACTCGTAAGTATCGTTATTCCGACCCACAATCGCTGCTACTACCTCGAGCTGGCTATCCAGAGCGTATTAGCGCAGTCATACAGCAACTTTGAGGTTATTGTTGTGGACGACAGCTCGGCTGATGAAACAGCAACGGTTGTGGGTGATATCCGTGACGCTCGGGTGCGTTATCTCTGTCAAGTGAAAGCTGGGCGCAGCACGGCCCGCAACCGTGGGATGGCCGTAGCAGAAGGTGTTTACCTGGCTTTTCTGGATGATGACGACCTATTCCTGTCGCACAAGCTGGCCCAGCAGGTATTATTTTTAGAGACTCACCCCGATATCGACCTGATCGGTGCCGGAGTGCAGCTTATCGAAGACCATGGCAAAGTACACGGCATTTGGCGCCCCTGGGAGGATCAGCCAAATCTGATCTTCCGCAATTGCTTGTATAGTTGCCCCTTGATCCCCTCCACTGTCGTCTTTCGTCGCTGCTTGTTGGATCGGCTAGATCACTGGTTCGACCCGAGACTGAGCCCGGCCGAGGATACGGACCTTTTCATCCGTCTGCTGCATGCGGGTTGTAGAATGGATTGGCTGCCCGAGATAGTCAGTGCCTACCGGGTACATAACGCTAATTCTCAGTCAGACGGTGCCAGATACAGTCGTGCTTATCAGAGGATGTTGGACAAGCTGTTTGCTTGCCCTGACCTCCCTGCTGATGTGTTGGCAGAAGAGTCCCGGCTCCGGGCTCACTACTATCTGGGTGGAGCATGCCACGCCTATGCCTCTGGTCAGACAGGTTCGGCTCAAGAGGATCTGATCCAAGCATTGACCCTGAATCCCACACTGGAGGAGGGATTTCCACCCCCTCTGGTAGTTGACGTTGCCAACTTCGCCAGCAGCTTTCGGGTTACCAACGCAAGTGCTTACATTCGCTTTGTATTTGATCACTTGCCAGCCTCTCTTGCTCATTTGTACCGGTATCGGAAGGAAGCCTTCACTGCTTTGCACTTAGGACGTGTATTTAGATCCCATACGGCTGGCAAACGCCCTTTACTTAAAGACTGGTTACTGGGTGTGTACTATGCCCCACGTTGGCTGCGTAATTGGGGCGTCTGGTCTATTCTGCTGCGGGAAATATTGGGCTTGCCCTTCCCAACCCGATGATTGAAGTCTGCGCTGTGCTTGTGGACTCCAGCAGCCTGGCAAGACGTTCGCCAGGAATATACCGATGCAGTGGCTCCTGCAATTGCAGCAGGGCAACTATTAATGAAAGTACTGGTCATTACCGAACAAGTACCCAGTCGCTTCAGCGGGGGAGCTGCTCGTCAGTTCAACCTAATCCGTGAACTGTCACGTCAGCACGAATTTACAGTGATTTGTCCTGTGGATCAAACGGATAGACTTCACTTGCAGAGTTTGGCCCCTTATGTACGCCAGGTCGAAGGGATTGAACTCGAACTGTCACCTCAGCCAGAACGCTCCCATCTGTATTGGCGGTTAAATGCCCTGCGACGAGCCTTGTTTGACCCGAACCCACTGCGGGGCCGGCTGTCCTGCAGCTCTCGCATGCGGCAGGTGATTAGCAGGCTCTTGACCGAAGAGAGCTTCGATCTCATTCAAGTACACCAGACCCATCTTGCTCGGTTGTTGCCCCCCACCAAAACACCAACCATACTCGATATGCACGATATCCTCTCCGATCACGAGTTTAGGCTTATGCTCACTCAGGTTAAGACCACTCACCGCGTCCATGCCTGGCTCGAATGGAAAAAAATGCAGGCTCTGGAACGCAATATAATACGCCGATTCAATGCCTGCGTCACAGTGTCGGAGCACGACCAGAAGAGTCTGTTGCAATTGGTTCCAGAAGCGCATGTCACAGTGGTACCCAATGGGGTTGATACTGATTATTTTTGCCCATCGCCTGCTTTACAACAAGGGCCAAATGTGACCTTCGTAGGCAGTATGAGATACGAACCCAATAGCGACGGTGTGCTTTGGTTCTACAACGCCATCTTACCAGGGATCAAACAGCAAGTGCCAGATGTTCACTTCTACGTGGTCGGCTTGGACCCCCCTCCAGAAATTATCGAGTTGAATGACGATCCAGATGTGACGGTCACCGGGTTTGTGGAAGATGTAAGGCCATATCTTGCTAACAGCGCTGTTTGTGTGGTTCCGATACGTTTCGGGAGCGGTACCAGGTTAAAGATCCTTGATGCCTGGTCTATGCAGAAGGCGATTGTCTCTACCCGGTTAGGAGCCGAAGGGCTGGAGGCTGTGCATAGTGAGAATATCCTACTTGCCGACGAACCTGATCAATTCGCCCAGTATGTCGTCAACCTGTTATCTAATCCGCAGCGCCGGTTTTCTCTGGGCCAATCGGGCCGGCAGTTGGTTGAATCACGTTGTAGTTGGTCCGCCCTTGCCCCCAAGTTGGGTGAAGTATACGAGACCCTGCAATCGGAGGACAAGATAGTCTATCGTGAATCTTTTTGACCTGGAATGTAATTCACCAAAAGGATGGCGTCAGTACCTTTAGCTGAGGCTAGCAAATGACCAGGGCTTGCCCCAACTGGAGATCCTAAGCGACTGAAAAGGTATTTCCAATTTCGGAGGAGCAATTGTTGATGAAAATACTAATGATTTCTGAGCAACTGCCCAGTCGCATCGGCGGCAGTATTCGCCAATTCAGCTTAATCCGTGAACTGTCGCAACGGCACGAGTTCAGTGTGGTTTGCTATGCCTACCCCGCCCAGATGTGTGACCTGGACACAGTAAAACAATTTGTCCACCGCATTGAAGTGATTCAACTGCAAGTTCCATTAGTCCCCGCCCAGCAAAACCGGTCCCATCTCTACTGGCGTATCAATGGCTGGCGGCACGCCTTGTTGGATCCTTACCCTATGCGCGGCCGCTATCCTTTGGCTTCTCAAATGCGCCGTAAGATTAATGCTCTTATAAATGAAGAGCAGTTTGATATTGTCCAGGTTCACCAGGCCTATCTGGCGAAATTCCTGCCCCACACGGGAGCGGCAACGATCCTCGATATGGCGGACATCCTTTCTGAACACGAACGGCTGGTCATGCTAACCAAGACCAAAACGACCCATCGCTTCGCGGCCTGGCTAGAATGGAAGAAAATGCAAACCTTAGAACGTAAGGCGGTGCGCCAGTTCGATATGTGCGTTGCTATATCCCAGGAGGATAAAGAGAAATTCTTAAAACTCATCTCCCATGCCCACGTAGCAGTGGTACCCAACGGGGTTGATCTCGACTACTTCCAGCCACAGTCTGCTTCACCGAAGAAGGGAAATCTAGTCTTTGTGGGTAGTATGCAATATGAACCGAACGCGGATGCTGTCTTGTATTTCTGTAAAGAGATCTTGCCGTTAATCAAGCAACACCGCCCGGACGTTCACTTCCATGTGGTGGGTTGGGGTCCCCCTCCAGAGATCATAGCTTTGAATAACGACCCCAATATTACCGTGACCGGATTTGTCGATGATGTCAGGCCATATGTCGCTGATAGTATGGTGGCGGTCGTTCCTCTACGTTTTGGCAGTGGCATACGCAACAAAATTCTGGAGGCCTGGGCAACGGCCAGGCCAGTTGTCTCAACCACGTTAGGTGCTGAAGGATTGGCCGTTCAACACGGTGAAAATATCCTCCTGGCTGATGAACCCAATCAGTTCGCCCAATCTGTTCTCAGTTTACTTGATGATCAGCAACAACGCATTCGTTTGGCTCAAGCTGGCCGACGCTCAGTTGAGAGTAAATATGCCTGGTCGGAAATCAGCCAACAATATAATGCTATATATGAGGCGATTCTGTCCGGTCGGAGCTGACGTGGCGTCTCTAACAAAGGCCGTTCTGGGTAAATGGCCAAAAGGAGATAATAGTAATGTGTGGTATCGCTGGCAAACTGAACTTCGACAGGCAGCCTGTTGCTGAATCAGCCATTACTCGCATGTGTGGGGCAATCATACATCGCGGTCCGGATGACTCAGGTGTTCTATGCGATCATTACGTAGGATTGGGGGCCAGGCGCCTCAGTATTATTGATATTGCCGGCGGGCATATGCCTATGAGCAATGAAGAGGGGTCCATCTGGATTGTATACAATGGGGAGATCTATAATTTTCTAGAATTGAGGCAGGAACTCATTCAAGCCGGTCACCGATTTGCGACGCGAACAGATACTGAGGTTATCATTCACCTATACGAGCAATATGGTTTGGATTGTCTCCAGTACTTGAACGGGATGTTTGCCTTTGCGATTTGGGATCAACCCCGGCAACGGTTATTCCTGGCTCGGGACCGATTGGGACAAAAACCCATCTGCTATGCTTTGATGCCCTGGGGGTTGGTTTTCGGTTCTGAAATCTATGCTCTTCTTCAGGACCCGGCAGTTCCACGTGAGTTAGATTACGAAGCGATAGATCTTTACCTGGCCCTGATGTATGTGCCAAGCCCCTTGACGATTTTTAAAGCTATCCGCAAATTGCGACCAGGCCATTACCTTATCTGGGAGAATGACCAGGTTTCGATACGGCGTTATTGGGATATTCCTTATGGGGTGAAGCGCGATATCAGCGAAGAGGAGGCTGCTGAAGAGTTGTGTTTCCTGTTGAAGGATGCCGTCCGGCGGCGATTGATCAGCGATGTGCCGTTAGGAGCATTTCTCAGTGGCGGAATTGACTCGAGCATTGTTGTGGCTGTCATGAGCGGGTTAATGAGCGAACCGGTCAAGACTTTTTCCATCGGCTATACCTCTGAAAGCCAGAATGAATTAGGCTACGCCTGGCAGTTAGCCCAGCGATATCAAACAGATCATCATGAGTTCATCGTTGAACCGCAGTTGGTTGACATTCTGCCGAAGTTGAGCCAACACTACGGAGAGCCTTTCGGGGATGAGTCTGCCGTCGCCACTTATTATGTATCAAAAGTGGCCAGGCAATCAGTAACTGTTGCGTTGAGCGGTGACGGGGGTGACGAGGCTTTCGGCGGTTACATCCGCTGCATTTCCGCGTTACATCCCCTGGAGCTAATTCCAGGCCATTTACGAAATGGTCTCCACTCCTTCACCCATAACATCCGCCGTGGCGACGTCCGGCTCATGTTTGGAGCGTTAAGAGGAACAGTTCGCGGTGTTTCGTCCGCGCTCGGCGAACTAAACCACCCGTTGCTGGCGTTTGCGAATCGAATGACCTTTCTGTCAAACTCCATGCGCCAACGTCTCTACTCGAATGATTTCCAGCGCCAGCTTTGTATAAATGGCATACCCTGGATAGTCAGAAACCTATCGGCCGACAAGAAGCATTGGGACGTGCTGGACAAGATGTTCTATCTGGATCAGAGCATTTATCTACCAGATGATATTCTGGTGAAAGTGGATATTGCCAGCATGGCCAATTCACTTGAGGTACGTTCACCACTGCTGGACTACCGGGTTGTAGAACTAAGCGCCTCTTTGCCCCCTCAAATGAAAATCCGAAATGGTGAAACCAAATATATTTTCCGTCGCACCTTTGGTAATCTCTTGCCACCCGAAATTCTAAAAAGAGAGAAAATGGGTTTCAGTATCCCGATTGATGAATGGATCAGAGATGACTTATACCCAATGACCCTTGAGTTGCTCACAGATCGGTCAGCCTGCGAACGAGGCCTATTTAACCAAGCTTGGATAAAAGAGATGCTCGAACGCCACAAGAATGGTATAGGCAACTATGCCCGGCAGTTGTGGCTGCTCTTGAATTTTGAGATTTGGTACCGATCAGTTGGAGACAGACTTAGTGTGACCGGGATGGAGCCGGAGTAACATGAATATTCTACTCATCACCCTTGCCTATCCCCCCAACCATGTGGGGGGAACAGAAATGTCCACCCACACCCTCGCTCGCGGACTTCAGCAAGCTGGCCACAACGTCCAGGTAATATGTGCCGATGGTTGGTACGACGGACCCCATCATTGGAATGGCGAGATCCAGGATGTATACGAAGGCATACCCGTGACCCGTTTGCTCATCAATTGGAAGTTAGCCCCGGATCCCTGCCGGTATCAATATGATAACCCGTTGGTAGGTGATTACCTTCATGTCTATCTGTCGTCTGCTCGCCCCGACGTGGTGCATGTGACTTCATGCATAGCTGTGTCGGCTGCGGCTCTTACTGCGCCAGCTTCGCTGGGCTTACCCCTGGTCTTGACGCTGACCGATTTCTGGTTTGTTTGCCCACGTATCAAGTTAATCACAAAAAGAGGTGAGTGCTGCGATGGTCATGTGGCGGCCTGGGAGTGCCTCAAGTGCACCCTGTGGGGTACCAAGGTGTATCGTTGGTCCAGCCGGGTGCTGCCAGAATATGCTGTAGCGACAATGCTCCGTTGGGTAGCCAGGCAACCATCGCTCAGTCGGCAGAGCAGCCTCATTGGCCAGGCGTTTGACATCGATCATCGCAGGACATTCCTGAAACAGGCCCTGCAGCAATGCGATCGGATTATTGTCAAATCTAGCTATATGCGCGATGTCTTTGCCCAACATGGAGTTTCCTTCGACAAGCTGGTAGTGCTGGCGGATGGTGAAGACACCAGTTGGGGGCCGGCAGAGGCTAGCGACCACCCATTTGGCGTTGTCCGAATCGGATATATCGGCCATATCATCCCTCCGAAAGGTGTTCACCTGCTTATTCAAGCAATGCGACAACTGACGGGGCCTGCCGAGCTCTTGATCTTTGGTGACTTGGACCATGATCCGGGGTATACCGATTCTTTACGGGTGTTGGCTGGTCACAATGGACGCATTCACTTTAAAGGCGGCTTTCCCCACCATCGTATCGGTGAGGTGCTCAGCCAGATTGATGTACTTGTAGTGCCATCAACTTGGCCGGAAACATTCTGTCACGTAGTACGAGAAGGATTCATCGCCCAGGTACCGGTCATCGGCGCGAATATCGGGGCTATTCCTGAGGCGATAGAGCCGGGGGTAAACGGTTTCCTGTTCTCTCCAGGAGATGTGAACGACTTGAGTAGATACCTGCAGATGATTATTGATAACCCCCAGATATTAGATCAGCTTAGAGAACGCATCCCGAAGGTTAAGACAATTGATCAACAGGTTCGCGAACTTACCAATCTCTATGAAACATTGATCCTATGATTACCGGCAGGTCAAATTGGGGAGGAAGAAAATGAGTACTTTGGTAACTGGAGGGGCGGGCTTTATTGGCTCACATGTTGCTCGGCACTGTCTGGAACTGGGGCATGAGGTCGTCGTTCTAGACAATCTCAGCGGCGGTTTTGCTGACCAGGTTCCCCAAGGTGCTGTCTTCATTCAGGGCAGCGTTACTGACCATGAACTAATCCAGCGTATATTCAAAGAGCATAAGGTTGACTATATTTATCATTTAGCGGCTTATGCCGCGGAGGGATTGTCACACTTTATCCGCCGCTTCAATTACACCAACAACCTCATTGGCAGTGTCAATCTGATCAACGAAGCAGTGAAACACCGGGTTAAGTGCTTTGTATTTACCTCGTCCATTGCCGTTTATGGCGCCAATCAATTACCTATGCACGAAAACTTGGTTCCACAGCCAGAGGATCCCTATGGGATTTCCAAATATGCGGTAGAACTTGACTTGCGTGCAGCGTGTGAATTGTTTGGTTTGACCTATATTATTTTCAGACCCCACAATGTCTATGGAGAGAATCAGAACATTGGCGATCGTTACCGCAATGTGATTGGCATCTTTATGAATCAGATTATGCAAAACCAAGCAATGACGATTTTTGGCGATGGCATGCAGACCCGTGCCTTTAGTTATATTGATGATGTTGCCCCATACATTGCCGGGAGTGTTCACATTCCCGAAGCTTATAACGAGGTAATCAACGTCGGAGCAGACAAAGCCTATACCGTTCAGTATCTGGCAGAAGTCGTTGCCCGGGCTTTCGGGGTATCTCCCGAAATTCAGTATCTACCCCCTCGCAACGAGGTCATTCACGCTTATGCAGATCATAAGAAAGCTCACCATATTCTGGGACAAAGTGGCACCGTAAGTCTTGAAGAAGGGGTTGAGCGCATGGCTACTTGGGCCAGGCGGTTCGGCGCACGCCAGAGTCAGGAATTCCACAATATCGAAATACGTCAAGAACTCCCGCCGAGCTGGCAAACCTGAACAGATATATAGATGAGGTAAATATGGCTAGAAACGCTCACCCTACAATTTCTATCATTATTCTCACCTGGAATCAGTGCAGTTTGACCTTGGATTGTCTGGCCTCCCTGGCAGACCTGAACTACCCTGCCGACCGACTGCAGATCATCGTCGTAGACAACGGTTCTGTGGATGGTACTGCCCTGGCCATTCGTGAACGCTACCCATCCGTAAGTGTTTTAGAGAACGGTAAAAACCTTGGTTTTGCCGAAGGCAACAATATAGGCATCCGTTACGCCCTTCAGAGTAACACGGAGTACCTCATGCTATTGAATAATGATACTACAATAGATCCTTCGATGCTGAACGAATTACTGGAGGTGATAGAACAAGATCCCACTGTGGGCATCGTTGGCCCCAAAATGCTTTACTTTGAACAGCCCAACATAATTTGGTGTGCCGGCAACCGGATTGACTGGTGGCTGGGTAGCAGCATTCGTCTCCAGGCTGAGCAGCCTGACCTCAGTCTGGATGAACAGCCGCAAGAGGTTGACTTTATCACTGCATGCGCCATTTGCCTCCGGCGCAGCGTTGTTGAACAAATTGGCTTGCTGGATCTTCGCTTCTTTATCTATTATGAGGAAACTGACTGGTGTATACGGGCACGGACAGCCGGCTGGCGCATCCTCTACGTGCCTCGCGCCCGCTTGTGGCACAAAGTTTCAGCCGCAATGGGCCCCACCTCGCCAGCAACCGATTACTATATGACA
This sequence comes from Anaerolineae bacterium, assembly GCA_023382535.1. Next base: position 244,913 of record JAHDWA010000002.1, read on the forward strand.
CGAAATGTACTGCTCTTCCTGGCCAAGAATCGGCGGGGATTGGCCCGATTGTGCTCTCTGATGCTGGTCGGCGGTCGCAACCTGCTGGCAGTGGCTGCTTACACTGCCAAGTCCCATGGTGGCCGGCGACTACCTAATCGTAATGCCCGTTTACTGGCGCTACGTGATGTGCTACGCGGACATTGGGGCAAAATGGGCCCGGACGTTGAAGTGGTGTGCTATCCTAGTCGGACATGAGAATCCTGTGTCTCTCTCCCTGGTTACCCTACCCGTTGGACACCGGTTCCCGCATCCGCGTCTACCACCAATTGCGCGCGCTCGCCCAGCGCCATGAAGTTACTTTGTTGACCTTAGACCCGCAGGGCTGGGCGCCACCCCAGATAGAGGCCATCGCGCCATTCTGCCAGCGGGTGATCGTAATACCCAGGGATCCGTTCCAGCGGGGACGGTTGCATACCGCCACTCGCTTTTTCTCTATAAGGCCCATTGTCTACATCCCCTTTCCTGAAATGGTCCATCAGGTACGCCGACTGCATGCTGATCGACCTTTTGATGTCGCTATTGCTAGCAATGCGCTTATGGCTCCTTATGCTCTTGAAGTGTCTGGTGTGCCCCATATCTTGGAGGAACATAACTCCCACACTCGCTGGATGCACGACCGTTTCCTGGCTCAGATTTTACCTTTGCCGAGGCTGCGTTGCTGGTTGAGCTGGCGCAAATCAATTCTGTATGAGTCTCACCTCTTTCCCCAATTCGATCTGGTCACGATGGCTTCGGAACGGGATGCTAGCACTAGCCGTAAGCTGATACCCAATGGAGGACCACCCGTCGTGTTAGTTCCCAACGGCGTTGATTGCGAACAATTTCGGTCCGGGCTGGCTGAACCCCAGCCCAACACCTTGATCTTTACGGGGGCTTTGGCTTACTATGCTAATTATGAGGCGATGCAGTTCTTCCTACATCAGATTTACCCGCGGATTCGCAGCCAATGTCTTGGTGTTAGTCTATGCATTACTGGGTCCACAAGTAAGGTTGATTTGGACCGTTTACCCCTGAACAATAGCGTGACATTGACTGGTTTTATGGATGACGTTCGTCAGTTGATAGCTACTTCTTGGATTTCAGTCGTGCCGATCCTCTCTGGGGGGGGCACTCGGATCAAGATACTGGAAGCGATGGCCCTGGGTACACCGGTGGTGGCTACTACCAAAGGAGCTGAGGGATTAGATGTCATAAATGGTGAACATATCCTGCTGGCGGATAATCCCGCCACTTTTGCCGAGCGCACCCTGCAACTCCTACGCGATCCAGCCCTTCGTCAGCGTCTGACAATGAATGCCCGACGTCTGGTCGAACAACGTTACGACTGGTCCCGGATTAGTCAATGCTTTGTAGATCTGGTCGAAGGTGTTGTTGAGAAGTATGTGCATAGAGGAATGGCAACGTGATTGGTAATATGCAGGATGTCTTCCTTAACAACCGTCTACAGACCTGGGGGGTGATTACGATTGTGCTGCTTGGAGCCGCCTATCTCGGATCTCATCCTTCCATCCTCTGGCTCGCCCTACTTGTCGTCAGTATAGGAGCGCTCATTCTGCTAAGATGGCCCATCATGGGACTTCTAGCCTTGATTCCTGCGGCTCTGGTCATACCACTTGAGATTGGTACGGGGAGTGAAGTGGCCCTCAACCCAGCTTCATTACTAGTGCCAGCCCTGCTCGCCCTCTGGGTGCTGGGTATGGTGCACCGACAAGAGGTGCGCTTGGCGCCTTCGCGCACTAACCGGCCGTTATTACTCTTCCTGCTGGCTGGTCTTTTCTCGCTCTTGATTGGTAATGCCCTCTGGGATCCGGCGGTATCCCGGCCTGGCCGTTTCATCGTCGTACAATTGGCACAGTGGGCCATCTTTGTGTTTTCCGCTGGTGTCTTCTGGTTAATGGGTAACTTGGTATACAAGGAGATTTGGTTGCAGCGGCTGATCAAGCTTTTCCTGGCTATTGGGGGCGGCTTAACCCTGGCGATTGCGTTGTCCGGCGGTGCCAATCTGGTAAAGCTTGGAGTGACGACGATAGCGGTGGCCCGCGCTTCTTTTTTGCTGTTAGTGGCTGCTTTAGCCGGCGGGCAACTGCTTTTCAACTGGAGACTTTCCAAAGGCTGGCGTTTGTATTTGCTGGCTGTCCTGGGAGCGGTGTTATACTATGCATTTTATTTGGAACGCCAAACGGTTGCCTATTGGGTAAGTGTGGCTACCGTGTTGGGGGTACTGACCTGGCTGCGCTGGCCGCACCTGCGCTGGCTGGCAGTGATCTTTCTTCTTGTATTAACCATGACGGGTATTCTCTCCTCGGCCGTGTATGATTTCGCTGGTGGGGATGAGGAGTGGGAAGAGAGCGGTGGCTCGCGTCTAACCCTTATTGGAAGAGTGGTTGAGGCAACTATGCGTAACCCAATCACCGGCCTCGGGCCGGCGGCCTATCGTCGTTATGTAGCGATGAAGCCGTTGGCTTACGGAAAAGCATTTTGGATTGCACCCCAAATCAATTCTCATAACAACTATGTGGATCTCTTTTCCCATGTAGGCTTCCTGGGGCTGGGACTGTTCTTCTGGTTTGCAATCGAATTGACCAGGCTGGGACTCCGCTTGCGGATCTATTTCACCCATGACTTTGCGGCTGGCTACGTTAACGCTATGTTAGCTATCTGGGCGGGGGCGATGATCTTAATGCTATTTGTAGATGAAATCCTGCCTTTCGTTTACAACATCGGCTTCCCCGGCTTCCAGGCCAGCGTGTTGGTCTGGCTGTTTCTGGGTGGATTAGTAGCCCTGGAGAATATGATGCTTCGTGAAACGTTTAAGGAAGGGAGCTATGCCGCCTGACCTTACCATCTCGATCATCAGTGCTAACAATCTGGAGTTGCTTCTGCCCTGCTTACACTCGGTATTCGAAAATACACACAAAGTTACCTTAGAAGTTTATGTGGTAGATAATGCCTCTACCGATAACACTGCCGTAACCGTCAAGGCAATGTTTCCCCAGGTTAAAGTCATCCGCAACGAGATCCGTCAGGGATTCTCCACCAACAATAACATGGTCCTGGGCAGCGGGCGGGGTCGCTATCTGATGCTGCTCAATGACGACACAGTGGTGCTTGATAAGGCTTTGGATCACATGGTTGAATTCATGGATACTCACCCCCAAGCCGGAGCGGCGGGAAGTTTCCTACTTAACCCGGATGGTTCTTTCCAGCCCGCCTTCAGCCGCTTTCCAAACCCATTCATTGAAGGTATTTGGGCGGCAACGAATTGGTCCTATCAATCGGCAAGGCAAGCCACAGAACCTTTTGAAGTGGATAGTGTCTGTGGTGCCGCGATGCTGGTGCGGCGGCAGATTATTGAACAGGTAGGGGTATTGGACATCGCCTTTGACCCTATCTATTCTGAAGAAGTGGATTGGTGCTACCGCATCAAGCATGCTGGCTGGCAAATTTACGCCTTGCCTCATGCCCGGATCATCCACTATGGTAGTCAAACCATGAATCGGGTTATGCCACATAAGTATGAACTCTTGCTATCTCATAAGAGGTTATTCTTTTGCAAATACTGGGGAGCAAGCGCTGCCCGCATTTACACCGCAGCCCTTACCCTCTCGACCATAGTTAAGCTGGCGTGGTGGTTGTTCGTTGCCTTACTGCAAAAAAGTAGCCTGGCTGCTAAGGAAAGAATGAAGTTACATTGGTATCTTCTTAAACATATCCCCTCCCTTTGAACAAAAATAACTGCGGCGGAGCAGTTTAAGCCTTTCCAGCATCATTTTTACCCTGATAACGATGGTCTCAGGTGCCAAAATCGGATGCCTTGATTACGAGCTTGACAGGTCTTACAAAGTTGGCCAGCAGGCCAGCTACTCAGTGACTCAGTTAAGCTCTGAGCGGATCATTACAGTGATTCGCTCAGAATCACCGGGGTGATTCGTACAGAATCAGCCGGTGATTCGAGGGGAGTCACTGCTTGACTCGACTCAAATCAGCCGGTGATTTAGGAAAAAATACTATGGTGATTCGGGGAGGATCGCCTGAGGTTACAGGATTTAAGCAGCGAGTTGGGGGAGCAGAAAAGCTAGAGGCGAATGATTGATCATTCGCCTCTAGCGGGAGGAGGAAAGGGCAAAAATATTTAGTTGACCGTCAAGGCGGCTTCCAGGCTGCCGCTGCGCAGCGGCCCCTGGCTGAGAGCAGCCCGCACTTCCAGGGTGTAATCGCCGGGGGGCAGGCTGGCCGGCACCAGGAACGTCAATTCGGCGCTGGTGTTTTTGCTGACTACGCCGGCTTGATAGGTTTTATCGCCGGCGGCGACAAAGAAGATGCCCTGCTCGGGTTGGGCCGGGTCAAACTTGAGGCGCTGGCCGACAATCTGGCCTAGACCGCCGGGGGTCAGGCTGCTGTCGCGCCGGCTGCTGTTCCAGTCAATGTACTCCAGCAGTTCAGGCCGGGCCTGGACGGCCAGTTCCTTCTGGGCATGGGCCCGCTCGCGGATGGCCCGGCGCAGGCGCGCCCCCGGGCTAACGATGGCCTCGATGCTGTGACGCTCGGCGCTAAAACTGTCGGTTTTGCCGTCAAAGTTGCCCTTGATGCTGATGCTGTAGTTGACCCCCGGGGTCACGATGCGGTAGCCCTCGAGCAGCATCGTCTCGACCATAGCAAAGTAGTGCTGCAGCACGCTGAGGGCGTCGGTCCGGCTGACGGCGCAGCCGTAGGCGACCATGCGGTCAACCACCTGTTCCAGGTTGGCCGTATCCATTGACTGGACCACCGCCCGGTACTGGTTGGCGCCGTTCATTAAATTATTTTTCGACAACGTGTAAGTGATACTCATAAACAGAAAATTTCCTTAATTATAAAAATTTGTTGTTTGGCTGAGTAAAGGACCGGTTCTTTACAGTGTTAAGATTGTACCTTTAAAATTGGAACCGGTCTACCCCAATTTCTGGGGGTTTTTAACGTTTTGAGAGCTGCCCGCCGAGGGCTGGAAGCCCCCGGCTACAATAGGTGAAAACCGCTTCAAAGCGGTTCAGCAGCCTGCTTCAGCGGGCTTTCAGTTATAGTAGCCGGGCGTTTCAACGCGAGGCGAGCGGCGTGGCTGAGGTGATTTTGTAATTACCGAATGCTCTCTTTTTGGCTGACAACTGGTTAACTCACCCGTCTATGCGTCTTTGTTACGTTTTGCTCTCGCCCACCTTTGGCATGCACCAATACACCGCCGACCTGGCCAACCGCATGGCCCAGGCCGGCTACGAAACGCACCTGGTCACCACGGCCCGCTATCCACGCGACCGCTACCTGCCCGCCGTCGCCGTCCACACCCCCATCAACACCCGTAACACCGGCTTCTCTCCCGACGGTCTCCGCCTGCGGGCCTTCCCGCGCTTGCAGGCCACCCTGGCGGAGTTAAAGCCGGATTTGGTTCACATCACCGGTCCCCACCTCTGGAATGTGCCCCTGCTGTGGTGGCTCCGCCGCCGGGGCATCCCGGCTGTCCACTCCCTGCACGACCTGGATCCGCACAGCGGCGCGATCTATGGCCGCCTGCTCTACGGCTGGAACTGGCTGGTCATCCGCCTGGCCGGCCATCTCTTAGTACACGGCTTGCGCTACCTCAACCGGCTGCTGGCCCAGGGCATCCCCCCCCGGCGGGTGACTCACGTCCCCCTGCTGCACCTCTTTCTGGGCCAGACCTGGTTGGAAGGGGTCGAACACCTCACCGGCGAGGTCAGCTACGAACCCTGGGCCTTGTTCTTTGGCCGGATGGAACATTACAAGGGGGTGGACCACCTGATCACCGCCTGCGCTATGCTTAATAATCACTACCAGGACGCCGGGCCGAAACTGGTGCTGGCCGGGCCGGGCCTGCTGGCCGCGCGCTGGGCCGGGGCCTTGCCCCCGCGGATCGAGGTCAGAGACCGGCTCATCGGCGATGAAGAGGCCCTGGACCTGTTCTGCCGCTGCGGCCTGGTCGTCTTGCCCTATCTGGATGCGACCCAATCGGCCTTGATCCCGGCGGCCTACTTTTTCCGCAAACCGGTCATCGTCACATATACCGGGGCCTTGCCCGAATACGTGGAACCGGGCCGGACCGGCTGGCTGGTGGAAGCGGACCACCCCCCTTCGCTGGCCCGCTGTCTGGACGCTGCCCTGGCCAACCCGGCCCACCTGGCCGAAATGGGCGCTGCAGGCCGGGCCTGGTACGACCGGCAGCGCACCGCCGAGCAGCAGGTGTTGGAACGGATGTATGAACGCCTGGTCGAGGACGCCGTTATGAACAAGTTGAGCAAAGAGCAGCTTTATCAAATCAGGATAGGCCGGCTCTAAGGAGACAAGCATGAACATTGACAGATCAGACCTGCTGTTCCCACGCGAGTGGTCCATCGCCCAGCCGCTGCGGCTGCGGGAGCGCTTGCACCAATTTAGCGTCGGCCTGACCCTGGCCGAGCGCCGCTTTTTGCTGGGTGCGCTTGACCTGCTGCTGCTCAATATCACCCTGATCGTGGCCTTGTTCATCTGGAGTGATTTTCCCCTGGCGGCGGCGGCGTTGGCGGCCAATTTCAAGTGGTTTTTGACCCTGTCGGCGGTTTGGCTGATCGTCGGCGTAGCCCTCGACATCTACAACCCCACCCGGGCGGCCAGCGTGACCCAGAACCTGCTCTATGTGGGCCTGGCCGCGCTGCTGACCGGGCTGTTCTACCTGGCCATTCCCTGGCTCACCCCGCCCGTGGGCCGGCGGTTGCTGGCCTTTGGCTTCATCCTTTTGGCGGTAGGGAGCCTCACCGCCTGGCGGGTGCTTTACGCCCGTCTTTTCTTCCAACCTGCCTTCCGCCACCGGGTCCTGGTGGTGCAGGGAGAGACGGCGAACCCTATCCTGCTCAACGAATTACGGGCGGCGGCCTTTACCGAGCGGGCCAATCCTTTCCGGGGTACCGGCTATGAGGTGGTGGGCCTGGTCGAAAACGGCGACACCCGGCCCGGCCAAACCCGGCAGGGCATCCCCCTCCTGACCGCCGGGAACCTGGTTCACGAAGCCCGCCACCTGGCGGTTGACGAAATCATCGTCGCCGACAGCCAGGCCTTACCCCTGACCCTGCGCGAGGCTCTCCTGGATTGCTGGGAGCTGGGCTTGCAGGTCGCGCCGCTGTCGGCGGCCTACGAGCGGCTGACGGCCCGGGTGGCGGTCGAGTTTGCCGCCCAGGATTTGTGCCTGGTGGCCGGCGCCAGCGGCGGCGCGGCCGATAGTCCGGGGCAAAGGTTGTTCCGGGCGGCCAAACGCCTGGCAGACATCCTGCTGAGTCTGGTGGGCATAGGGCTGATGATCGCCCTCTGTCCCCTGGTGGCGCTGGGGAACGCCCTGACCTCGCCCGGGCCGCTCTTTTATCGCCAGCACCGGGTTGGCCGGGGTGGGCGGCCCTTTGTCCTGGTCAAGTTCCGCACCATGAGTCCCGACGCCGAAAATGGGGCCGGCGCGGTCTGGGCCGAGGCCGACGATCCCCGCGTTTCGCCGCTCGGGCGCTGGCTGCGGCGGACGCGGCTGGACGAACTGCCCCAATTTATTAACGTCCTGCGCGGCGAGATGAGCGTCGTCGGCCCGCGCCCGGAGCGCCCCCAGTTTGTGGGCGAGTTGGTTCACCACCTGCCCCTGTACCGGGCGCGCCATGCCATGCGGCCCGGCATCACCGGCTGGGCCCAGGTGCGCTATCGTTACGGCAACTCTATCGAGAGCGCCAGGATCAAGCTGGAGTACGACCTGTACTATATCAAGCACGCCGGTTTCTTTTTAGACCTGCTCATCTTTCTCCAGACCATCCCGGTGATGCTGCGGTTTAAAGGCTATTGAGCGGTGGCTCGCATTCTGTTTCTGACCCAGGTGCTGCCTTATCCCCTGGACTCTGGGGCCAAGATCCGGGCCTATTACGTGCTGCGCCACCTGACCCGGCAGCACCAGGTGACCCTGGTCTCCTTCGTCCGGGCAGACGACCGGGCGGAAGACATCAGCCATCTCCAGGGTTTTTGCCGGGCCGTCTATCCGCTGCCAATGCAGCGGTCCCGGCTGCGGGATGCACGGGCTGTACTGGTCGCCGGCTTCACCGGCCAACCGGCCATCATCGTCCGGGATGAGCTTGGCGCAATGCGCGCTTTGCTCCGGCGGCTGGTCAGGGAGGAAACGTTCGATCTTATCCACGCCGACCAGACCTCGATGGCCCAGTACGCCCTCTATGCCAGGTCTCACGCGGTCAAGGCCGGCGGCCGGCCCAGGATTATCCTGGATGCGCACAATGCGCTGTACCGGATTCCGGAGCGGCTGGCGGCGCACGAGCATAACCCGCTGAAGCGGCTGTTGTTACAGCGTGAAGCCCGCGCCCTGGCCCGGTACGAGGCGGCGTTATGGGGCCGGTTTGACCACGTGGTCTTTGTAGCCGAGCAAGACCGCCAGGCGTTACTAGCCCGTTGCTCAAATGGCCGGCCCTCCTGGCCCTATACGACCATCCCTATTTGTGTAGACCCCACCGCCCAGCCCTTGATCGAGCGAGCGCCATCGCCCGGAACCATTACTCACCTGGGCACGATGTTTTGGCCGCCCAACGTCGAAGGCGTTATGTGGTTCGGCCAGGAGGTTTTTCCGCAGGTATCGGCCCAGGTACCAGGGGCGCGCTTTGTGATTGTCGGCAAGAATCCTCCCCCGGAGGTTTGCCGCCTGCCCGCCCAAATCAGCCACGTCGAAGTAACCGGCTACGTGGCCGACCCGGCCCCCTACCTGGCTGAAACGGCTGTTTTTATCGTCCCGCTGCGGGCCGGCGGGGGGATGCGGGTCAAAATCCCCGATGCCTGGTGCTGGGGGACGCCCATTGTCTCGACCACGATCGGGGCAGAGGGGATTGAACTCCAGGATGGCGTTCACGCCCTGGTTGCCGATACGCCCGAGACCTTAGCCGCAGCCGTGGTCCGCGTTCTGCAGAATCCAGCCCTCGGCGAGCAACTGCGCCGAAACGGGCGGCAATGGGTAGAGGAGCATTACAACTGGCGTAAAGTATATAGCCGCTGGGATGAGGTGTACAGCACACTCAGTGAAGCTAATTTTTGAGGAGAGAGGCATCCCTAGCTGCCGAACGGAGCCGCATCTGGGGATGCTGGCTCCTCAAATTTAGACCTGTTGAACTGTTACTGGGAGTCAATGAGATCTAAAACCTTTTGGCGGTTAGGGCTTGTTCTGATTATCTCGGTACTGCTGCGACTGGGCGCAGCGCTCTACCTGGGCGACGAGGTGGACGCGCCGGCCCTGCTGACCGATCAACGTTCCTATCACGCCCTGGGCGCGCGTCTCCTGGCGGGGAAGGGCTACAGTTTTGCCCAGGCGTGGTACCCCTTCACCCCCGCCGATACGCCGACTGCACATTGGTCCTTTTTATACCCTCTTTTTGTGGCCGGCGTCTACAGCCTGTTTGGGGTTCATCCGCTGGCGGTACGCCTCGTGCAGGGAGTGCTGGCCGGGGTTTTACTGCCGCTGCTGGTCTACAGGCTGGCCCGCCGATGGGCGGGCAACGATGGCCGGCTGCCGCTTGTCGCCGCCGTCCTGGCCGCCCTCTACGGCTACTTCATCCTCTACGCGGCCACCTTGATGACCGAATCCTTCTTTATCAGCGCCCTGCTCTGGTCGCTCGAGGCAGCGCTCCGGCTGGGCGACTCCTGGCGCGAGGGCCGGAAAGTCCCGCTGCACCTGGCCCTCCAGTTGGGCCTGAGCCTGGGCCTGGCCGCCTTATTACGCCAGTCAATCTTGCCCTGGGCGCCGGTCCTTTGCTTATGGCTGCTCTGGCAAGCCCGGCGGGGACACCAGGTGCGAGCTTCCTTACAGACGCTGGCCCTGGCCGGCTTGATCGTTCTCGCCTGCATCTTGCCCTGGACCTGGCGGAATTACCAGGTTTACGGCCGCTTTCTCCTGCTGAATTCCAACACCGGCTATGCCCTGTACTCGGCCCAGCACCCCATGCACGGCGTTAGCTTCCGGGAGTTCGCGGCCGCACCGCTGCCGGCGGGAGCCTGGGGCCGCTCGGAAGCGGAACTAGATCGGGAACTATTGAAACTGGGTATCCAGTTCATTCTCGACGATCCGCCGCGTTACTTGCTGCTTTCGCTGAGCCGGGTGCGGGCCTTCTTTGAATGCTGGCCCTCGCCCGATACCACCCTGCTGCACAACCTGGGCCGGGCCGGCTCGTTTGGCCTGCTGCTGCCGTTCATCCTGTACGGCCTGTATCTGGCCGGCCGAGACCGCCGCCTGGTTAGGCAGAATTCGCTGCTGCTGCTCTTTGCCGCCTTTTATACCCTGCTCCATCTCCTGACCTGGGCCATGGTCCGCTACCGGCTGCCGGTGGACGCCGTCTTGATGCCCCTGGCCGCCCTGGCCCTGCTCGACCTCTCCGTTCGGGTCCGGCGCTGGCTGTCCACCCGCAGCCCAACTCTGCCCGAGGAAACCTATGGAACTTAAATTTTACCTGTCAACCTTGTGGAAGTGGAGCTGGCTGATCGTTCTATCCACCATGGTCGCGACCGTTTCCAGTTTTTGGGCCACCACCCGCATGCCGCGCATCTACTCCACTTCGACCACGCTGATGGTGGGCCGCTTCACCCAAACCGCCGACCCTACCGGCCAGGATTTCTATATCAGCCAGCAGCTCGCCCAGAGCTACCTCGAGCTGGTCCGCCGCCAGCCCGTCTTACAAGGGGCGATTGAGGCCCTGGGCTTAGACCTGCCCTGGCAGGCCCTGGCCGGACAGGTGAGCGTGACCCTCGTGCCGGGAACGCAGTTGATCCAAATCGCCGTCCAGGATACCGACCCGGACCGGGCCAAGGTCCTGGCCGATGAAATTGCCCGCCAGCTTATCCGGCAAAGCCCTACCCCGGTTGAGCAAGACCAGAGCCAGCACCGCCAGTTTGTCAGCCAGCGGCTGGGGACCTTGCAGGCGCAAATCCAGGAGGCGGAGCAGCAAATCGAAGAGCTGGAACAGCGGCTGGCCCTGGAAAACAGCGCCCGCGGCATCCAGGACATCCAGAACCAGATCCAGACCTTGCAGCAGAAGGTCTCCACCTGGCAGAGCAACTACGCCGACCTGCTCAATTTTTACGAGGGCAGCCGCACCAACTACCTGAGCGTGGTCGAGCAGGCCACCGTGCCCACCACCCCGGTCAGTCCCCGGGTTGAATATTTCCTGCTGCTGGCCGCCGCCATCGGCTTTACCCTGGCCGCGGGCGCTGCTTTTTTGCTGGAATACCTGGACGATACTCTCAAAACCAAGGAAGATGTCGAGCGGGTGCTCAAATTGCCCACGTTGGGCACCATTACCCGCGTTCCCAAAGTCCGGCAGCCTGGCGATAACCTGGTAACGCTTCACGAGAGTTACTTGCCCATCACCGAGGCCTACCGCATGCTGCGCACCAACCTTCAGTTTGCCACCCTCAACCACCCCTTGCCCAAAATATTGGTGACCAGCGCCAGCCCCGGCGAGGGCAAAACCACCACCGCCTGCAACCTGGCGATTACCATCGCTTATGGCGGCAAGCCGGTCATTCTGGTTGACGCCGACCTGCGCCGGCCCTCGCTCCACCGCTTCTTTGACCTGTCCAACCAGGTCGGCCTGACCAGCCTGCTGCTGGATGAGTCCTTACCCGTCGGGGCCGCCCTGGTCGAGACTGCCGTGGCCGGCCTGTGGCTGCTGCCCAGCGGCCCGCTCCCGCCCAACCCGGCCGATATCCTCAATTCAGCGCCGATGCAGCAGCGGCTGGCCCAGTTGCAGGCCCTGGCCGGGGTGATCATCTTTGATACCCCGCCCGTCCTGGCCGTCGCAGATACGGCGATCCTGGGGCCTCTCTGCAGCGGCGTCATCCTGGTGGTAGACGCCGGGCAGACGCGCTGCGAGGTGGTTCGGCGCGCTAAAGAAACCCTGGAGCAGGTTGATTTAAAGCTGTTTGGGGTGGTCCTCAATAAACTCTCAGCCCGCCAGGCCAAGGGATATTACTACTACGATTACTATTCTCACGCCGGCCGCCGGGGCCGGCCAAAGCAGCCCCAGGGAACGACCCCGTTTCACCAGGCCAGGTTGTGGCACCCTCTGACCCAGCCCACAGTCCACCCGGCTGCCGGCAACGGCCATGGCCCGGCGGTTGATATTGTGAACAGAGAAGAAGAAGAGGCCTGACCGGCTGCAACAAGCAGGTCAGACCACTCACAATTCGCTGTTCACCATTCACAGTTATCAAAATAGATTGTCAATGTTACCCCTGTAATGTCTCAACCATCACCCCTTCACCGCCGTAGCTGCCCTTATCTGGGCCTGCAAGCTGACCGCGCCTCGATTTTTCTTGAGCCTGCGCTCGAGCATCGCTGCTTTGTCAGTCCCAAAGGCCAGCGGGTTGACCTGGAGCAGCAGCTAGCCTTCTGTTTGACCCCTGGCTTTGAAGGTTGTCCCCACTTTGCCGCCCCGGCGGCTGCTGGCGCCGTTCACCCCCAACAAAAGGCGGCCAGGTCTTACCCGCCGGCCCGGTTATCGCTGTGGGCGTGGCTGGAGGGGGTGTCAAAGCTGCAGGTGGCTGCCTGGCTCGTCACCTTGATCCTGGTCGGGGTGGCTGTTTATTATTATCTGAACATGAGACGATCGCTGCTAGACGGGGTTCCCTCTGCCACGGCTGAGCGGGTCGTGGTGATGCCCACTCTTTCCCCGTCGCCTGTCATCACCTCCTCCGCCACCCTCGTCCGGCACAGCGACTCGCCCGCCTTAAGCTCCACCCCGCTGCCGCCGCTGCCTGCGCTCAACCTGCCTCCCGGGCAAATGGAAGCCGCTCTCTATCCGGCCGGCAACGCGGTCGGCTGGGTGTCGAGCGCCGACCCGCTCAACCATTTCGGGGATCGCAACCTGCATGTCGGCCGGTACGAAGGCCAAACCTATTACGGGGCCATCCAATTCAATCTGGCTGCCATCCCGGCCGGCTCCAAAATTATAGGAGCAACTCTCGAGCTAATGGGCCTGAGTACGGAGCACCTAGGCCGAGGCGGTGTCTGGAGCCTGCGGCTTTTGAGCCAGGAGGCTGACAAAAATTGGGGCAACGCTACGTCCGGCCAGGTTCAGGAGGCCGAAGTCCTTGACACGATCCTGCCGGAGCTGCAGCCGGCCGACCTGGGCGTACGCCAGCCTAATACATTTACCTTTACGCCGGCTCACCTGGCGGAACTGGCCCGGCGCCTGGAAAGCGGCTTGATCTCATTTCGCCTCGACGGTCCCAGCCGGGGTCCGGATAACCTCTTTACCTGGGATACCGGTTACGGGGGGGGCTTTGGCCACAGGCCGACCCTGCGCGTTATCTACCAACTGCCGCCAACCCCGACCCCCATGGTCGTGGTGGACCTCCCGGCCACGCCCACCCCGGCCAACGCGGTTACGGCTGCGGCCCAGGCCGCTACCGCTACATACGAGGCCACCGCCATCGGTACGCCTACCCCCACCTCGGCCAATATTGTCACGGCCACCCCGCCGGTCGTGGTCACACCTACTCCCCGGCCGGAGAATGCGGCCACTGCCGCCTGGCAGGCGGCCGTAGCCACTGCCGAAACCTTCTTGTACGGCACGCCCACCCCGCTGCCTACCGATTTTTGGACCGCAACTCCGACCCCGGCTCCGGTGATCGTCACCAGTACACCCACGGCGGAAAACCTCCTGACGGCAGTCCCTCTGGCCGTCGCCGCTACCCAGATGGCGGCGACCATGGGCACTGCCACCCCGCTTCCCGCCAACTGGGTCACGCCCATCGTCTATACCCCCAACCCACCCCCGGGGAATGAGGCCACGGCCGCTTACGAGCAGGTTATGGCTACGGCCGCGGCTATCGTTTTTGGCACTCCCACGCCTACCCCGCTTAATATGTGGACGGCCACGCCTACGCCCATCTTTGTGCTGCTTAACGGCGAACTCCCTACCCCCCGGCCTACCCCCACGGCCACGGCCACGCCGCGGCCAATCCCGCTGGAGTTGATCGGCAAGATTGCCTTTCTGTCAAACCGGGGGGTGGAGGAGGGCGAGGAGCCGCTGGTCTATGTGGTAGACCCGGACGGCAGCAACCTGGCCCTGCTGACGGAGCGCTGGCCTTATGACCTGGCCTGTGCCCGTGATGTCTATTCGGCGGATCAACGTTTCCGGGTTTTTACCAAGAACATCACCCACTTTCGGATGATTGGCGAAGGGGACACTGAGCAGGCCATCCCGGAAGAAGTACCGGCCGTGTTTTGGCACGATGCCTATTATAATGCTGAAGAACAGGTCACTCATTTTGGAGCGGGCTATGCCTATCAAGGCGTTTGGTCCCCAACCAGAGAACAGATTGCCCTGGTTTCCAACGACAGCGGTGATGACGAAATCTGGGTCGTCAACCGGGATGGGGGCAATTTACTGCAACTGACCGCCAGCAATGAAGCGTTGAATGGGCGCGAGATCGGTAAAGATAATTTCGTCCCCGAAGTAAACCGCCATCCCTCCTGGTCGCCGGATGGGTCAAAGATCGTTTATTGGACAAACCCCAACGGCCCCCGCCAGATTTGGGTGATGGATGCCGACGGCAACAACAAATATAGTTTCAGCCGGACCGGCTTCGACGACTGGGATCCGGTCTGGATCAAGTACACCGACCCACCGCCCATTATCTCAACCCCATAAAGATTCAACTTTATTTGTCCAAATTTTAGACAAGCTGAGGTAGAACTATGGAAATTCAAACCCAAATCCGGGAGTACGTGGCTAAGAATCTGCTTTTTAGTGGTGACGGTTTCAAGTACAGCGACGATGCTTCCTTCCTGGAAGAAGGTATTGTCGACTCGATGGGGGTGCTGGAACTGGTCATGTTTATTGAAGAAACCTTTGGCGTGTCTGCGGATGATCAGGAAATCATCCCCGACAATTTTGACTCGGTCAATAAGCTGGCTAACTATGTGGCCGGTAAAATGGCCGTCAGTGGTCCCATAGCGGGCTGAGAGGTTACTATGCTGGTTCAAGATTTTTTGCACCGTAGCGCCGCCCGTCAGCCGGATAAGGTGGCCCTCATCTGCGAGGGCCAGCGGCTGACCTACGCCGAAATTGAAGCGAAGGCTAACCGCCTGGCCAACGCGATGCTCGAACACGGGGTCAAGCGGGGCGACCGGGTGGCCCTCTACCTACCCAATTCGGCGGAGGCAGTCGTGGGGATTTTCGCCATTCTCAAAGCCGGCGGTGTCTTCGTCGTCGTCAATTCCACCACCAAGCGTGACAAGCTGGCTTATATTCTGAATAACTGCCAGGCCACAGCCTTGCTCATCGAAGCCGGCAAGACCGCCCTGAGCCAGCAGCTCATGGCCGACGTTCCGTCCCTAAAATTCAGCGTAAGCTGCGGCCAGCCGACCGCCCGGACTGCTGGCGCGACGCCCGAGCCAGGACTTAATTTCAATGCCGTTCAAGCGGCTTATCCCACCGGCCGCCCGCCTCAAACCAACATAGACCTGGATTTAGCCTGTCTGATATATACCTCCGGCAGCACCGGCGACTCCAAAGGGGTGATGAGCGACCACAGTAATATGGTCTTTGCCGCCAATTCTATCGTCGAATACCTGCAAAACACGGCCGACGACATCGTTATCAACGTGTTACCCCTGTCATTTGACTACGGCCTGTATCAACTGCTCATGGTCTTCAACTTCGGCGGTACCTTGGTGCTGGAGCGTTCCTTTGCTTACCCGGCCGCCATCTTCCAGCGGATAGCGGCAGAGCGGGTCACCGGCTTCCCTGGCGTGCCGACCATTTTTGCCATCGTCCTGCAAATGGACCTGGCCCCCTACGATTTATCCAGCCTGCGCTACCTGACCAATACCGCCGCCGCGCTGCCTCCCAGCCACATTATGGCCCTCCGCCAGAAATTCCCCCATGCCACCATTTATTCGATGTACGGGCTAACCGAAACCAAGCGCACGCTCTATCTGCCGCCGGCGCAACTGGAGCGGCGGCCCGGTTCGGTCGGCATCGCTATCCCTGGTACCGAGGTCTGGCTTGAGGACGAGCAGGGCCAGCGTTTAGGCCCGGGTGAGATAGGCGAGCTGGTTGTCCGCGGCCGGCACGTCATGCGCGGCTATTGGGCCGACCCGGCCGCCACCGCCGCCCGCTATCGCCCCGGCCCTGTGCCCGGCGAACGCGTGTGTTACACCGGCGACCTTTTTCGCATGGACGAAGAGGGCTACATGTACTTCGTGGGTCGCAAAGATGATATCATCAAAAGCCGGGGCGAAAAGGTAGCCCCCAAAGAAGTGGAAAACGTGCTCTACGCCTTGCCGGGCGTCGTTGAAGCGGCGGTCGTCGGCGTGCCCGACCCGCTCCAGGGTGAGGCGATCAAGGCTTTTGTGGTGGTTAATGGCCCTCAAGTAACCACAGCCGATGTGTTAGCGCACTGCCGCGCCCACCTGGAAGATTTTATGCTGCCCAAATATGTCGAGTTTCGCGAGCAGTTACCCAAAACTACGTCGGGTAAGATTAAAAAGACCGAGTTAACCTGACAGCGTCATGTGTGGGATAGTTGGCGTTCTCAACCTGAAAGATTGCGCCCCGATTGAAGAAAACGTCCTGCGCCAGATGTTGGCGCTGATTCGCCACCGTGGGCCGGATCAATTTGGCCTGTTCCGGGATGAGCGGATTGGCCTGGGCAACGCCCGCCTGAGCATTATAGACATGCATACCGGCCAGCAGCCCATTGCCAACGAAGATGAAACCTTGTGGATTGTCTTTAACGGCGAGATTTTTAACTACGTTGAACTCCGCCCTGGTCTCGAAGCGCGCGGGCACCGGTTTACCACGACCACGGACACCGAGGTCGTTCTCCACCTTTACGAAGATCTCGGCCCCCGCTGCCTGGAGCAGCTTAACGGCCAGTTTGCCCTGGCAATCTGGGACACCCGGCGGCAAACCCTCTTTCTGGCGCGTGACCGGCTGGGCGTCCGGCCCCTTTTCTACACTCTTACCGATAGCAGCCTGATCTTTGGCTCCGAAATCAAGGCCATCCTGGCCCATCCCCGGTTCCGGGCCGCCATAGACCCGCTGGCGCTCGACCAGATCTTTACTTTCTGGAGCACCCTGTCCCCGCGCACCATTATTGCCAACATTTTTGAGGTACCGCCGGGGCATTACCTGCTAACCGGTTACGGCCAGGTGAGGCCAAAGCCCTATTGGACCTTGAGTTTCCCCGGAGAAACAGAAGTGGAAACCAACTCCCGGAATCCGGAAGATTACCTGGCCGAGTTCCGCGAGCTGCTGATAGATGCCACGCGCATCCGGCTGCGGGCCGATGTGCCGGTTGGCGCTTACCTCAGCGGCGGCCTCGATTCGTCAACCATTGCCGCCGTTATCCGTAAGTACACCAACAATGCCCTGGATACCTTTTCTATTGCCTTTAGTGACCCCGACTTTGACGAGAGCGCCTATCAACAACAGATGGCCCGCTTCCTGGGCACCACCCACCAGGTGGTTTATGCGACCCATGCCGACATTGGGCGTGTCTTCCCCCAGGTTATCTGGCACACCGAAACACCTGTTTTGCGCACCTCACCTGCACCCATGTTCCTGCTTTCTAAACTTGTGCATGACCGTCACTTTAAGGTGGTGCTGACCGGCGAGGGGGCCGACGAATTTCTGGCCGGGTACGACATTTTTAAGGAAGACAAGGTCCGGCGCTTTTGGGCCAGGCAGCCGGAGTCTACGCTGCGCCCGGAGTTGCTCAAACGGCTTTACCCTGACATCCCCCATCTATCCGGCGGTCCCGGCGCTTACCTGGCGGCTTTCTTCCGCGAGGGCCTGGCCGAGGTAGCAGCGCCTGCCTATTCCCACGCCATTCGCTGGCGCACGACCAGCCGGGCCAAACGTTTCTTTTCCGACGACCTCTGCCAGACACTGCGAAATAGGGATGGTTCAGCAGCTCTGAGTATTGACTACCCCCCAGGCTTTAGCCATTGGCCCCCGCTGCACCGCGCTCAGTACCTGGAAATCACCATCTTTTTGTCCCAGTACTTGTTGTCATCCCAGGGGGATCGGGTCGCCATGGCCCATTCAGTCGAGGGGCGTTTCCCCTTCCTCGACTACCGGGTGGTGGAATTCTGCAATCACCTGCCCCCCCGGCTCAAGTTACGCGGTTTAACCGAAAAATACCTGCTAAAGCAGGCGGCCCGCGCCTGGCTGCCCGCTGCAATCTGGGAGCGGCCCAAGCGGCCCTACCGGGCGCCCATCCACCGCAGTTTCTTTCCGCTGCCGGAGAAACAGCGTGACCCGTCACTTGACTACGTGCGTGAGCTGTTGTCGCCGGAACAGGTGCGGACGGCGGGTCTTTTTAAGCCTGCTGCGGTGGGTCAACTGGTGCAAAAACTGGAACGGGGAGCGCGCCTGAGCGAAACCGACGATATGGCGCTGGTGGGCATCCTCTCAAGCCAGCTTGTTTACCGGCAATTTGTGGCTGATTTCAGCATGCCGCCGCCTCTTTCCGCCGCCGATGATGTCAAAATCTGCGCTGGACGCCACTCTGAAATTTTAGAAGCCAGGAGAATTTGAGATGAGCTTTGATAAACACAGCCTTGATATAGACCCGGCTGCCGAAACCGAACGGATTGTATCGCTGTTACGCGACACGGTTAGCCGGGTGATGCATCGCCGGGGGGGGGTGGTTGGCATCAGCGGGGGAGTGGACTCGGCGGTCGTGTTGGCTCTCTGCGTCAGAGCCTTTGGCCCACAGCGGGTGACCGCCCTCATGCTGCCCGAAGCCGACTCCGACCCCATCAGTGAACAGTTAGCCCGTCAGGTGGCGCAGCACTACGGAGTCGAGCCGGTGCTGGAGGAAATCACGCCTGCCTTGGCCGGCTTTGGCTGCTACCGGCGGCGTGACGAAGCTATCCGCCGTGTCTTTCCAGAATTTGACGCCGCCGCCGGCTACAAGGCCAAAATTGTACTGCCGCCGAACCTTTTGGATCAGGATACTCTTAACGTCTTCTCCTTGACCATCATTACCCCCACCGGCGAAGAGAAAACGATGCGGCTGCCCCTGGGCGAGTATCATCAAATTGTGGCCGCGTCTAATTTTAAGCAGCGCACCCGCATGGCGATGCTCTATTATCATGCTGAACTGCGCCACTATGCGGTGATCGGCACGGCCAACAAAAATGAGCACGATCAGGGTTTCTTTGTCAAACATGGCGACGGCGGAGTAGATGTGCAGCCGATTGTTCACCTCTTCAAGACCCAGGTCTACCAGTTGGCGGAGTATCTTAACGTACCGGCGGTCATTCGACGCCGCCCGCCCACGTCCGACACTTATAGCGCGCCCTGCACCCAGCAAGAATTCTTCTTCCGGCTGCCCTTTGAAACAATGGACCTGTTGTGGTATGCCCAGAGTCAAACAGTGCCGGTGGCGGAGGTAGCCCAGGGCATGGGGCTGACCGAAACCCAGGTGCAGCGCGCCTTCGCCGACTTTACCCGCAAGCAACACACGACTGACTACCTGCGTCTGCCGCCGCTTGGTGTGGATAGTGGCGATAGTCATTAGCGGGAATTATTTTTGGCCTAATCCAAAAGGAAGGAGTAGCAACCAGTGGCTTATTATCTCCTTAAACGTTTATTCACTGCATCTATCCTGTCACTCTTGATTATAGGTGTTAGTGCGGGCCTCCTGGGTAAGATCATCGCCGGGGTTGCTGCCGGAGCAGGTGAGGTAAAGACGCTGGACAGAAACCTGGAACCGGTGGTCATCGAGGGAAACAAGGCTGCTTCCCTCATCGGATCTCCCGTCGACCATCTGTTTGTCTACACTTCTAATGGGACTGCCTGGGGCGGGCAAATCCCGGTCCAGGTGGACGAAGTATCGCTGAGCGGCCATTACACCGCCGTCGAGGACGGGCTGTTAGATGCTAACGACGAAATTGTTTTTATGGCCAAAGATTTGGGAGACCGCGCTCCCAATCCAGCCTCGCTCACGACGACTTTGCCGATCAGCGCGGCCTGGTACGAAATTGAAGTGACCGACCCCCTCAGCCCGACCAAAAAAGGTTGGGCTTACCTGGTTCGCTCCAGCAGTCTGCCAGTCTCAGCTAGCAGCGATTATGTTAGTTATCTGACGGCCAAGCAGCGCGTCACCACGAACCGGTATGAGGCAGGTTTCACCAACGCCTACGCCGGGTTAGATCATTTCAATCTAAATGGGAGCGGCGATATCCTTGATCGGACCAAGCTGCGGGTTGTCATCAATTTTTTGGGTATTGCCTGGCCCTTTACCGAGGATGATCTGAGCAATAACGATGTGGAAACCATTTTAATTAAAGATGGGCCGGTACGGGTGATTCTGATGCAGCAAGTGAGCGCTTCGCCGGCGCCGCCTATTGCCGAGGGCAGCGTCAGTATCACGAATCTGGCTTATGCTTCCCTGTTGCAGTCAACAGCCAGCGTTAGCTTCACGTTTCCTATTTCTGAGGTGCGCACGTCGGTTGACTTCAATCACACCATCACCGGGGCCACCTTTTACAACGCCTCCGTCGCTGGGGGGGTCGTTATTGATGGCAGACCGGACGCCGTGCCCGTGGTCCCCTTAAGTAACTGGGGCCAGGTCAGTACCACCACAGGCCGGCTGGTCCAGGTTGCCAATCCTGCCTCGGCTATCCCCGCCGGAGGTAGCCAGAAAAACTATTACTGTGACGATAATAACCCCAACCCGGGTGCTTTTGAGTGTGATGGCACGCCGAAATCAGGGGATAACGTCGCTTATGGCGATACCGGCCTCTTGATTGAGGGGGGGATCAATCCGGCGTTTACGCTCGACAGCGCCCTCTTTGTTCTAGCGCCTGCTGCCGGCGGGCCAAACAACGTAGGGGCAACCTACGCCAGTTACTTTTTCAATCCCCTTCTTGTTGGAGCAGGTTTTCAAGCAGCGAATCCCATCGGCCCAAATTTTTTGCCAATTATTTTAAAGAACAGGTAAGTTATCGAAGGGGCTAAACGATGCAACGATCAATCCCAATTCTTTGGGCGCTGGTAATTATCCTGCTGATCTTCAATTTACTCCTGCTCGATGCGCTCAACCTGGCCCGGCTTACTGCGGTTGAAACCCTCAGCAAAGTTGAAACGACCCTGGACAGCCTGTCCAACGAGGTGATCATTTATAACCTCAAGGTGAACCAGGCCGTGCCGGTGAAGGTGGATGTGCCTTTTAACCGCACGATGGAAATCCCCATTAACGCCGTTATCCCGGTTGATCAACAACTGACCGTCCCCTTTTCGATAGGGGGGCGAGAAGTTGCGCTTGAGGTGCCTATCAAGAGCGATTTCCCCATAGACACGGTTGTTCCGGTCACTTTTAACGAGACACTCAACGTTGATACCGTGGTTCAACTCGATACAACCCTGCCAGTTGAAATTGACCTCGCTCAAACCCCCCTGGCCGGCTATCTCAAACAGGCCAGGCAAGATATCAGCCGTCTGAGAAACAGGCTGGCTCTACAGGGCACAGGGGCGGCAGTGGAAGAAATAAGCGCCGCTGGGACGAAGGCCGAAGTTCAGGTTCACCCTGACCTGGCTCATGCCAGCGATTCTTCAGTATCTCCGGTGACGCCGGTAGAAACTGGCCCCGCTCTCCCCATGCCAACAGAGAATTTGGAATTGGATCGTTCCCCAGTTCATACGCCAACCCTGACCGGCGAGGTATCCCGGCCTGATAATAGCCTGCAGCAAGTTGTTGATTTAGGTTTATGTGGGCATGCTTATTGGCCCCTGCCCCTCGACGCGAGGTGGACATTTAACAGCCCGGCTACCAGTTACAGCCTCCTGGTGGATAATACTGCCAACAACCAGGTTGAGTTGAGCACCTCCTACGAAAATCAGGCGCTTTACTTTAGCCTGGTCTGTTATCAGAAGGGTCTGGGGGGTGGTTTCTTGGGGGACATGCGCCGCCTCAGCGCCCTGGGCCGCCTTAACTTCAGTAATCCACGCGGCATGTTTTTACCTGGCCCGGCGCTGATGGAAACTATCGGCCAGCCCTGGACACAGGAGTTTGACGTCGCCGGTATAGTTGAGGCTCGCCAAGGGGATAAGTTGGTAACAGGCCAGATTAGCCGGGGATGGGCCACAGCAACTTACACGCCCACCGGTTTTGAGTCGCTGGAAACGCCGTTGGGGCCGCGAGAAGCGCTGCGTCTCGAACAAAAACTGAACCTTAATCTTGAACTCGATTTTGACCTGGGGGATCAGATGATCCGGGCTACAGAAATTGTAGAATTGACCAATATTTACTGGTTTGCCAAAGGTATCGGGCCGGTAAAAATACACTGGCAAGGGGGCGCGATTCAACAGGATTTTAAGATTGGCGATCAGTCCATTCAACAGCAGGCAGCCGTGCCCGCCCTGGCTGAAGAGCAGCTCGTCTTTGTGTGTCTTCCGCTTAAAGGAGCATCCTCGCCATGTATGGGCCTGACCGGTATGTCTGGGTCTGATTTGACGGTTCCCCCTGAGTCTGAACTGGTCATACCGGGTTTCATTTTCCCCGAGGCCAGCGGTCAAAATGACGGCTCCAGCAGTCCAGGCCCAATCACGCCCACAGAATCGGCAAAATCCTCACCTCAGGCTGAGCCGACGGCAACCGGCAGTAACAACGAGCAGGCGGTCTTGTTGGTCTACTTGAAGGCGGTTGCTAACCTGGGTGAAAAGATAAACGCGGCGGGGCAAAAATTTGGGCAGGACGCCCTGGCTTATCGCGATGACGAGCTGACCCTGGCCGAATTTCAGGACAGTTTCTTGTCATTTGTCCCTCACGTTCAGGGAGCGATCCGGGAAATCAACCAGCTTAAGCCCCCTCCCCCGGCCCAGGCAGCTCACCACAAGTTGACCACCGGCTTGAACCAGTGTAACGAAGCCATTGAGCTGATGGATCAGTGGTTCGATACGTTTAATGATGACACCAAGGAAACGGTTGCCCTTTTGGTAGCCAGTTGTATGGACCAGGTGGATGCAGCCAGAGATGAACTGGAGGGGTTGGCCAATTAGAATTAAACGGTCCTAGTTCTCTAAACATGGCCAAATATACCCGTTAGGGATGGACATGTTTGTTAGAGTCAAAAGCCCCGTCTTAAGGCGGGGCTTTTTGATTCAAGAGAGCTGCCAGATTTTACCGGGCCGGTGATCCTGGCTCGGTCCGAACTGTCACGGCAAGGGATGCCAGATCAGCGATAGGACAATCGCCAGCGCCGCCAGGAGCGCGCCAAAAGCGGTGAAGATAACACTGATTTCCGTGATTTCGCGCCTGGTAAATAGGTAAGTCGGGAGTTCGTGGAAAACATCCTGAAGTTCGTCTGCGCTCTCAGCCGAGTAATAGGTCCCCCCGGTCATATCGGCAACTTCCTTTAAGGTGTCCTCGTCAATCCCCCGGCGAAACCCGCCGCCAAAGCCAAAGCCTCCGCCGAATTGTTGGCCGCCTCCCATTGAGTTGCTGCTCTGAAAACCCCGGCCGCAAAAAGGAAGCGACTCAGACCCATTTTCGGTACCAAAGCCAATGGTGTAGACCCTAACACCCCGGTCAACGGCTTGCTGCGCAGCCTCCAACGGCAATACACCGGAATTGCTCGCCCCATCGGTGAGTAAAACGATGACGTCCGGCACATACATCCCTTCAGGTACAGGCGTTGGCTTGACCCCGGACGAGGTGCCGGTGACGCTGGGAGCAACGCTCTTGTTAATTTCAGCAATCGCGTCCAGCGACTTAAGGATGGCAGTGCCAATCGCCGTCCGGCGGGCGGTGTCCAGCCCTTCGACCGCGTCTTGCAGCACTTCCTGATCGGCCGTCGGCGGCTGGATCAACTCGGCGAAACCGGCGAAGGCGACGATGCCGATCTGGGTGTTGGATTGTTGGCTTTGGATGAAAGACAGGGCCGCCTCTTTGGCCACCACTAGGCGATTGGGCGGAATATCGGTCGCGCACATGCTCCGGGAGACATCCAGGGCCAGAATGATATTCGCCCGGCCGCTCGGTACACTAACGCTGGTCACCGGGCGGCCCAGGGCAATCACCAGGCTAACCAGCGCCAGGAGGAACAGGGCAAACGGCAGATGGCGTCGCAGGAGCGACTGGGAAGGCAGCGCCTCGCGCACCAGAGCCAGGCTGGAGTAGCGCACCGCAAAACGCCGCCGCCGGCGCAGCATCCAAATATACCCGACCACAATCAACGGTATTAAACCCAGCAGGAGCAGGAACCCGGGCCAAAGCAAATCCATTAACTACCTCCCCTCACGGCACACGGCTGAACCACAGGAGCGAAAATGTACCGCCCATCAACAGGACGAGGATACCCGCGCCGGCAAAAATAGAAGTGACCTCCATCTTTTCCTCTTTGATGACAAACTGGGGGTCGAGGTTTTGGTAAATCGTGCGCAGCTCTTCTTCATTCTCGGCATTGTAATAGTCGCCGTCGGTGAGCTGCGCAATTTGTTGCAGCATCGCCTCGTCGAGCTGGGTGTGAACGGTGAAGCCTTCGACCTTCAGGAGTGTCCCCGCCGTGCTGCCAATACCAATGGGGTAGACGCGCACCCCGCGATCTGCGGCTACCTGCGCGGCTTCCAGCGGGTCGGGGGCCTGGTTGTTCTCGCCGTCGGTGAGCAGGATAATGACCGCAGAGGTATACGTCCCTTCCGGCAGGGGCGTTGGCGTAATGGTGGGTGCTGGGGTCTGGCTATTGTCGAAAGAGGGAGCTGGCTCAACGTCCCCGGTAATCGTGTTGAGCGAAACGAAAATGCCCTGCCCCAGCGATGTGCCCCGCTGCGGCGTCAGGCGATTGATCGTCGCCAGGATGGCCTCCTGGTCGTTCGTCGGCGTCTGTACGGTAAAGCCGCCGTCGCTGAAGGCGACAATACCTATTTGCACGCTGGCCGGCTGGTGCTGCACAAACTCCAGCGCGGCAGCTTTGG
The DNA here is from genome assembly GCA_023382535.1 of Anaerolineae bacterium. The sequence continues at coordinate 269,932 of JAHDWA010000002.1, forward strand.
CCGCTTCCATGCGGGTTGGCTTCAAATCGTCCGCGGCCATGCTGCCGGAAACGTCAAAGGCAAGGATAACCGTACCCTCCACGCGGGGCAGGCTGATAACCGTTTGCGGGCGGGCCATGGCCAGCAGCAGGATGGTCAGACCGGTTAAAAAGAAGGCCGGAGGAACGTGGCGGCGTCTGCCCAGCGTACGCCCCGCGGCCTCTTGGACGACTCCCAGCGGACCGAAACTGGCGGCAAAGCGCCGCCGCCGCTGCTGCATCTGCAAGTATAACCAGACGAACAGCGGAACCAGTAACAGGAATAATAGCATCGTGGGCCAAATGAATGACATCGGTAAAACTAAACCTACCTCCGGCGCTGCCGCCGCAGCGAAGCAAAGCGCACGATAGCCCTGACCAGGTCTTCTTCGGTGGAGAGGGAAAGCGCCTCCACTCCGGCATGTTTAAATGCTTCGTTCAAGGCTGTTTCGCGCCGCCGCGCCGCCTCTTGAAACCGCTGGCGGAATCGCCGATCGTGCGTGTCTACATAGAGCTGCTCGCCGGTCTCCGCATCCTCCATAATGATCGGCCCCATGTCCGGCAGTTCTACCTCGCGCGGGTCCCACAAGCGGATGGCCAGGACTTCGTGCCGCTGGTTGAGTAACTTCAACGGCCGCTCCCAGCCCGGCTCGCTGATAAAATCCGAGATGATGAAGATCAAAGAGCGCTTTTTAATGGCGTGTAGCCCGGCGTCGAGCAGCGGCTTTAAATTGGTAAAGGCTGTTTGGCGTGGAGGCGGCTGCTTGAGCAGGTCATTGACCAGGCGCAAAACCTGGAGCTTCCCGCCGCTGGCGGGAATTGTCCGCTCAACGCGGCTGCCATAGAAGATCGCGCCGATGCGATTGCCGTGGCGGGTGAGCAGCCGGGCAATGGTCGTGACAAAATCAATCAGCACCTCCCGTTTGAGTGTTTGCACCGGGCCAAAATCCATGGAGGGACTCAGGTCCAGCAAAAACCAGCCGGTTATTTCGCGGTCTTCGATATATTGCCGCACGTAGGGCGAATTCATCCGCGCGGTCACATTCCAGTCAATATAGCGAATATCGTCTTCGGGCTGGTATTCGCGCAGATCGGCAAAATCCACCCCGTAGCCATAAAACAGGGTGCGGTAATCGCCTTGCAGCAGGCCGTCCAGCCGGCGGATGACCTGCCAATCAAGACGCTGCAGGATACGTTCAGGCGTTGACGCGGAGATTGACATGCTCATGCAATGGCACCACCGGAATGGGAATACGATCGAGAATCTTTTTCAACAGGTCATCGGCGCTGACGTTGTCCGAGAGCGCCTCGTACGACAGCACCATGCGGTGCCGCATCACGTCGAGCGCCATGTCCAGCACGTCCTGCGGCAGCGCATAAGACCGCCCGCGCACAAAGGCCAGCGCCCGTGCCGTGAGGATCAGGTTGATCGAAGCGCGCGGGCTGGCGCCGAACACGATGTAGGGTTGCAGTTCTTTCAAGCCGACATCTTTCGGCGTTCGGGTAGCGGTCACCATACGGACGGCGTACTCGATAAGGGCCGGGTCCACGTAAACTTTATCGGCCTCTTGCTGTAACTCCACCAGTTGCTCGGTGGTCAGCACTTTTTGCACAGCCTGGAGCAGGCCTGTCATGCGTTCGACGATAACAAATTCTTCCGTCGCGCTCGGATAACCGACCAGCACCTTGAGCATAAAACGGTCCACCTGCGCTTCGGGTAAGGCATAGGTACCTTCGGTCTCGATCGGATTCTGGGTCGCCAGCACCAGGAAAGGATGCGGCACCTTGAAGGTTTCGCGCCCAATCGTTACCTGCCGTTCCTGCATCACTTCGAGCAGGGCACTTTGGACCTTGGCCGGGGCGCGGTTGATCTCGTCCGCCAGCAGAAGGTTGGTAAAGACCGGGCCGAGCGAGGTGTTGAATTCGCCGGTCTTCTGATTGTAGATGCGCGTACCGATCAAATCAGCGGGGACCAGATCGGGTGTGAACTGGATGCGCTTGAACTCGCCGCCAATTGCTTCCGCCAGGGTTTTGATCGCCATCGTCTTGGCCAGACCCGGCACCCCTTCGACCAGGATGTGCCCGCGCGCCAGCAGGGCGACGACCAGTTGTTCCAACAGGTGGTCCTGCCCGACGATGATCTTCTTCACCTCGTACAGCACCCGTTCCATCGGTTTTCTTTTCTCAGGGTTCATAAATTGATCCATGGGCATTCTCCTGCGAAATATAGTAAACAGTCATGAAGGGATAGTGAGCAGTAATCAGTTTAATCCCCTACTGTTTCACTGATTACTGCTCACTGAATACTTAATAGGGCGGCGAGCCGACAGCCCCAACCGCCACATTGATCGGCACCGCAAAGCCGATGCCGATAAAGACATCCTGTTCGGTTGGATTGACCAGGGCGGCGACAATACCGACCACGTGGCCATCCCGGTTTAGCAGCGGTCCGCCGGAATTACCGGGATTTACGGCAGCGTCAATCTGGATTAAGCCTTTCAATCTTTGTTTGCTGTCAGGGGGTCTGAAGGAGCGGTCGAGACCGGAGATAACGCCCGCGCTCATCGAGCCGTAGAGACCGAGGGGATGGCCGACGGCAAATGCTTCATCGCCGATGTGCATCGCGCCCGGGTTCCCCAGGATGGCGGGCACGAGCAGCCCCGGGGGCTGGCTGGCGCGTAGAACGGCGATGTCGTTCTCCGGCTGGGTGGCGATCACCTCCGCGCTCGACTCGGTGCCGTCGGCGAAGATGAGCTGAATGTCAGAAGCGTTGGCGACAACATGGAGGCTGGTCAGGATGTCGCCCTGGTCGTTAATGACCACCCCGCTCCCGATGCCATTATCCACCTCACCGTTTGTGTCCGAAACTTCCGTTTCAATAAAAACAAGCGAGGGCCGGATGGCCTGGTATACCCGTGCCGAAAAGGCGGGCGGTGGGGTGGCCGAGGCGAGGGCCTGAACAATCGAGTCGTTGACCTCGCGCGTCGTTAGTTGGGCTGGAGCGGGAAACAGAGTATTGTAAAGCAGGAGCGCCGCGAGCGCAGCCAACACTCCGGCAGCGAAGGGTGCGGTACTGCGAATATAGGGACGGAGACGTTGCAGGCGTCCTCGCCATAACTCCGCTGGTGAAGCCGAAGATCCATCCATTTTCCCCCCTGAGGAAACTGACCTGCATTCAGTTTGGAGCAGCTATTCAGCAGGTGTTTGGAACTACCTCTATGGAACTAATGCCAGAAGTAACCGTAATTATAGCATCCTTTTCTAAAATGCAAATGAGATAAAGCTGAGAGAATCCTAAATCCCAGCGCGCTCCAAATTCAGCGGACTTTCACCATCCAGCCGCCAATAAAGCCAAGCAGGCAAACCGGGATAAGCCAGTAACCGGCCGCCGCCCACCCCTGGGTCTCTACCCACCTGGCAAAGAGGATAGGTCCAATGACCATACCCAGATTCTGCCCCGCGGAGACAACCGCCAGCCCAATGCCGGCTAACCGGGGATTACCCATCACCTCCGGTGCTGCGGCGAAGGTCGCCGTAGGCACGGCGCCGGTAACAACCCCAAGTAGAATCATAAACACGTAGAGAGTCCAGCCGGTCAGGTGGAAGGGTAAGGTCATCATCGCTGCGACGACCAGGAGCGGCAGGCTAAAGACTAAGCGGCGCGAGCCGATCCGATCGGACAGCCAGCCGGCCAGTGGAGCGGATCCCAGGACCACGATCGTTGACAGGCTGGCAATGAAGCCGGCCTGGGCCAATGAGTAAGCGCGTTCTTCGGCCAAGAAGGTGGGAAAAAATGTAGCAAAACCGATGAAGGTGAGGTTAAAGCAGCAAAATTGCAGCGCCAGCAGCCAGATGTTGCGGTTGGCTAAGGCTTCCCTCAATTGGGGTGGTGTCTCGTCAAGGGGACTTTCTTGTCCGGGTTTTTGGCCGCCGGCCAAAGCAGCGGGCAGCCGCATAAACAACCCGTAGAGAATAAAGGCGACCAGGGCAAAACCGGCGCCAACCCACCAGACCGTCTGCCAGCCTGCGGAAGTTCCCAGGACCGGGGCCAGGTTATACATGGTAACACTTCCTACCGGCACCCAGGTAGCCCAAATGCCCATCGGCGTGCCCTGTTTCTCGCGGGGAAACCACATCGCGATTGAAGCCGGCCCGACGACGGCGATGAGTCCCATCCCCACGCCTTCCAGGATGCGGCTGGCTAACAGCACGCCGGCGCTGTTGGAAAGCGCTCCCCAGGCCGAGCCGATCACCAGGCAGCCTACGGCAATCAACCCGGCGGCTTTTGGGCCCAGTTTTTGCAGGACAATTCCGGCCGGCAGGGCCAAAATCAAGCCGGTAAAGGCGAAGACTGACATCAACAGGCCGGCCTGGCTGAGATTTAAGCGGAATGTCTCCATGAGCACCGGCATCAGCGGCGGAACTTTGAATTGGTTCAGAGGCGCCGCCACACTCGCCAGAAATACCACCAACAAAATCACCCAGGCGTAACCGGCTACGGCGGGCGTTTTAGGCCCGGGCAGGTATTGGTCAGAAGAAGCGATTTTTGATGATGACACAGGCTGTCTTCCTTACTTGAAATAGAGAGAATTATTGGATAAACAAAAGGGCCTTGACGCTCCTTATCCGGGGACCGTCAAGGCCCTGTTTGTCTGGTGATTTGACTATTTATAGACGCCGTATTTTTTGCCCGTATCAAGCATGGCGTGCAAATTTTCGGGGGTGGTATTATCGAGAACGGCGCCGTTGGCCAGGATATAACCGCCATCCTGAGCCACCCCGTCAATCAACTCCTTGACGTAGTTCTCAATCTCCTGGGGTTTTCCCGCTTTCAGCAGCGAACCCGGCACGTTGCCGCCAAAGCAGGCCCAGCCGCCCAGTTTCTTCTTGACTTCCTTCATATCGGTATGGTCAAACATCCAAATGGTGTGACCGGCAGGAATATCCGGGTCGGTAATTATGTCCAGGCGCTGGTTGTAGCCGCCCTCCACAAATAGATAAGGGACGGTGCCCTCATTGATCAGACCCAACAGCACTGCTTTTAAGGTCGGCCAGTAAAACTTCTCAAAATCCTTGTTCGACATAAAACCATCGGCCCCCTTGTGCAGCGGAATGAAGACCATCGGGGTATCGCTGACGGTGGCATAACGCACGCCCATTTCTACAGCAATCGGCACGATTCGTTCCATGGCCTCGATGAGTTTCTCAGGGCGGCGGTACATATCGAGCATGATGGCCCGGGTGCCACGCATGGTATCGCCCAGAACGTCAAACGGGGCCTTGGTAAAACTGCCGATGATATTAGGCACACCCAGCGTGGCCATGGAATAGCCGTCAATGGGGCCAATGGCCGAGATCCATTCCATAACGGCCTGGCCTGCTTCCAAGAAGGTTTTGAAGGATTGCTGGACGGGTGGGATACCCGTGGGGATCAAGCCTAGCCCCACAAAGGGCAGTTCAAGAATGTCGGTAAAGGGCGCCAGCATCTGCCAGGGTGTTAACGCTCCAAAGATACGTGGCAGGTAGTAGCGCATAAAGTAGCCGGAGGGGTCCGTGATGAAGAGGTCATACTCGTCACTGGTCATGTACTCGCCTTCAACGCACTGATATGAGGTGTTGGGGGGGGTCCCGTGGCCGGGCCAGTTATAAAGCTTGTAATCAAGTATGTCAAAAACCTTTCCCGGCCCCACCAGACTGCACGTAACCAGGCCATCGTTTTCAAAGTCCGCGTTGAATTTTTTCCAGGCCCTGCCCAGCTTGTCGTAATCATACATGGCTTCCTGCATGGTGATACCGCCGTATTCAGCCGGATAAACCCCCCACCACGGGATGATCGGGATACGTTCAGGCTTCTGCAAATAGGTGGCATCTTTGATCATCTGGACCCGCTGCTTGTACGCCTGGGCCTTCTCAGGGCTGGCAAACTCAACATTGAGCGACATCCAGCTATTGAAGCGAGCCTCCACTTTTTCTTTAGGGGTTAAGTTGTTCCAGTTTTCGGGTTTGGTAAACATTACGATCAACCTCCTATCCACTGTTTGGCTAGAGATACGGCCGCCATGGCATCGCGCCCAAAGGCATCGGCCCCGGTGTATTGGCGAATTTGGTCATCAACTTGACCGCCCCCAATCATCACCTTAACCTTGTCCAGGCCGGCTGCTTTTAATGCCTCTACCGTCGCCTTCATGGGGTCGTAAGCCAGCGTTAGAAATCCGCTCAAGCCCACCACGGTGGCTCCTGTTTCTTTGGTCGCCTCCACAAACTTGGCCGGCGGTACGTCTACACCCAGGTCGGTGACTTCAAAGCCGTTGATATCCAGCATAAAGACCACGATGTCTTTGGCAATATCGTGGATGTCTCCTTCCACCGTGCCAAAGACCACCTTGCCCCGCTTTTCCGCGGTCCCGACCTGCTCCTGTACCAGGGGCTTGACTTTGCCGGCAATCTCCTTGAGCACTTCTCCGGCTAAAATCAATTCCGGGATAAAACAGGCGCCTTCCTCAAACCGTTTGCCGATGGTGTCCATCGCCTGGCGGCAGGCTTCGAGGACGTCGAGTGGATTGGCCCCACTCTGGAGCATTTGGTCGGTGATTTTGAGCGCATCCTCCTCTCTCATGTCGGTGATGGCTTCGATAAGTTGTTGTGACATAGACTTACTCCTTTGTAACTATTGTGCAGAAATTAGAATTTTCCTACGCTTTGTCCTTGGCGTTGTCAAACACACCGGCCCGATAAGCCCGGGTGTAGTTGAGACAATGACGGTCGCGCCCCAAAACCAGCTCTGCCGCCAGCAGCGTTGCCCGCAGTTCCCGGTCTAAGGGATCAAGAATGGCGCTGTCCAGGCCGGCCGCCAGGGCCAGGGTTAAGAAGGCCCGGTTAACGTAAGAGCGAGCCGGTAATCCAAAAGAAATATTGCTCAACCCGGCGGTAAAGTGAACCGCCGGATAGGCTTCACGGACCACCCGCATCGTCTCAAGGAAGATTAATCCGCTTTGGATATTGGTACTGATGGTCATTGCCAGTGGGTCAATGTAAATGTGCTCGTCGGGGATACCGGCGAGCCGGGTAGCTTCCATCACTTGCTGAACCACAGCCACCCGCGCTGCTGTTGTCTCCGGGATTTTCTTCTCGCCCATCGCCAGGGCAATGACTCGACACCCAAACTCGGCCACCAACGGCAGTATCCCTTCCAGGCGTTGCGGCTCGCCGCTGATTGAGTTGATCATGGGGGTCTTATTGACGGCCTTAATAGCCACAGTGAGGGCCTCCGGGTTGGCGCTGTCCAGGCAGAGAGGCGTGTCAACCACAGCCTGTACATTCTCAATCAACCAGACCAGGTCGTCCGCTTCTTGTCTGGGATGGGTCCCGGCGTTGACGTCGAGCCAGGCTGAACCCGCCTCGGCTTGCTTACAGGCGAGGTCACGGACAAAGCCGGCATCCCGCTCGGCAATAGCCTGGGCGACCCGTTTGCGCGTGCCGTTAATTTTTTCGCCGATTATTTCCATAGGCTTGCTCCTTGAAAAGATAGTAGTCAGTCGTCAGTAATCAGTAGTCAGATAGATATGATTTTACAATCCTTCGGCTTGAGCCTGGGTCAAAGGCCCCTTGTAACTGGGCAGTACGAAGCCCGCTACTCTGCTAGGCTTCTCTCGGGTTCATTAAGAGAGGGAAACAGCATCCCCATAGCAAAATGCCGGTTAAATTTGGGATAGGTCGTTAATTCCAGGTAGTTAGTCCGGCTGGCAACTTTCCGGGCGCGTTCCCGCACCTGGCGGGACAACAAGGCCCAGCGAGCGCCGACCACCGCCGCGTTGCCAACCTGCCGGTAGCGGGCGTGCGGCAGCCGGGGCAGCAGCCCCATATCAAGGGCGCTGTGCACCTTGAGAAATGAACCAAACGCCCCGGCAATGATAACATCTTGCACTTCTTCAGGCGAGGTACCGGTGGCTTCCAGGAGGACCTCCAGCCCGGCCCGGATGGCCCCTTTAGCCAGTTGAATTTCATTAATATCATTTTGGGTAATAACTACATCACGCCGGCTACCACTCTGACTCCCCGGAACCAGTAAAAACTCCACTCCATGGCGGCCGCTGCGCACCCGCTCGTTCTGCCGGTCAAAGCGCCCGCGCTCGTTGATCAACTTCCAGCGGCGCAGCTCAGCCATCCCATCAATAATACCGGAACCGCACAACCCCACGGGCGGAGCGTTATCCACGGTTTTGAGCGTCAGGCCGGTCTCAGTCAGGCTGACCGCTTCAATGGCCCCGGACGCGGCTCGCATCCCATCGCTAATATGCGCCCCTTCAAAGGCCGGACCGGAAGCACATGACGCCGAGGTGAGGCAGAACTCACCGGGTTTGGCCAGCACAATTTCGGTGTTGGTGCCGATGTCTATGCCGAGCGTGGTGCGCTCGGTTTGGTCAAGACCGCTGGCCAGAATCATGGCTACATGGTCAGCGCCGACAAAGCCGCCGATGCAGGGCAGTACATGGATGTAGGCGCCGGGGGCAGTGGTCAGGCCCAAATCGCGGGCCTTCAGATCAATGGCCGCATTCGTTGCAGCCACGTAAGGAGCCAGCGCAAGCTGCTGGATAGGCAGTTCTACCAGCAGGTGGGTCATGGCCGTGTTGCCGACAATGCAAACATCGGCTACCTGGGTTCGGCTTACGCCTGCCTGGGCGGTTAATTGGCCTAACAGATCATCCAATGTTTCCCTGACCTTCAGAGCCAGGAGAGAAGCTCCCTCAGGGTTGCGGTGCGCATAGGTCAGGCGGCTGATCACATCTTCGCCGTAGCCAATCTGCGGATTCAAGGCCCCGGCCACGGCCAGCTCTGCGCCGGTGGCTAAATCAACCAGGCTGGCCGCAATTTTGGTGGTTCCCAGGTCAACAGCTAATCCAACTGCCGTTGATTCGGGAGGAGCCAGGCCGACAATTTCAGCGCCGCGCAGGTAAACGGTCAAACGCCAGTGATGCTGGCGGGCGAGGGGGGCCATCTGGCGGATAACGGCGGGTTCCGCTACCAGATTTGCTTCGCTCTGAAGTTCGGTCAGGACGGCTGTAATGCGTTCCAGGTCTGAGCGAGGGTCGTGCAGGGTGGGGGGCGGCGCTTCAATCTGGTAGGCGTGGATGAGGGGATCGAGCGTCAGCACGCCGGCCTCGCCTCCCAATTGCAGGCGCTGTTCGGTGATGAGGGAGCTTTTGGGGACATGAACCTTGACATGACTCTGAACCTGAGTGCTGCATGCTAACCGTTCCCCATTCAGTAATTCTGCTTCGGTCAGGATGTACGCTTCATCAAGAGTGGGGGAGGATACCTGGCCTTCCAGCACCGCAATCCGGCACTGCCCGCAGTTCCCCACCCCGCCGCAGGCCGACGACAGGGCCAGTCCGGCTTGCTGGGCCGCCTCAAGCAGGGTTGTATGGGACAGTACCTTAACCCGCTTGCCGATTGGCTCAAAATCAACCTCATAGGTCTGGGGCGCAGGGGTAGGCATCAGTCTGTCTCCGCTCTGTAAAGTGACCTGCTGCTTAGTATTGCCTTCAATCCAAGTGACTGCTCTGATAGTAGAAAACGAGGCTAAATGGTGGGGGTTTAGAGGTAGGATAGAAAGCGGGACATTAGCCTAACGCAATATATTCGAAAAGTATCATCCCGGAGAATTTGGCTCCGAAAAGTAGTGCATGAGGAGTTTAATATAACTCGACGCCAAAAAACAGTGACAACGCTCGCCATTCCTCAGTGACATTTGTCATCAGAAGGCTGCTATCTTTTATAGGGGAAGTGCGCCAATGGCCTTACGCTTTATCTGTATCGTTTTGGCGTTGCTGCAACATTTCGGCGGCGCGCGCGGCGGCATCCGCTATTGGCAGCGCCTCACTGTTGACCACTTTCTCGACAATTTCGGCAGGAGTTTCCCAGTAGAGTGGACCCATCTGCAGGCCCAACAGCGCCCGCCGCAGGTTGACCACGTCTCGCTGGAGCGACTCCAATTGATCACCTTCCAGATACGGTTTAAGTTCCTCGCTATATTGATCCAGAGCCTGGATCAGGGTCAATGCCGCCCGATCCAATTGTTGAATTGCGGTCTCGTGCATGATCTTCTCTCCTGTTACAAGGTAGCAGGGTAGCAGGGTCGCAAGGCAGCAGGTTTTTTTCGACGACCTGTTACTCTGCTACCTGCTACCCTGTTCTTCTGTTAGCCAAATTTGTAGGCCACGCCGTATCCCCCACGCGGCAGCGCCCAGCCGATGTTGTTGAAGGGACAGCCCACCCGGCAGCTGCCACACTCCACACAGGCCTGGTACCCCACCATCACTTTTCCCTGCCGGTCCAACTGGTAGACACCGACAGGGCAAAAGTAAAGACAGGGCCGGCCCTGACATTGGCTGCAAACCTGATGGTCCTTAACCCAGAGATGCGCAAAATCCTCATCTACGTAATATTTCAGCGCAGCCACCATATCGTCAACATTGACGTGGGGCAGGCTGGCTTCCACTTCAGGGTCTAAGGGGTAATGTTTTCTTTCAGCCATGCTAACCTCGCATCCCTTGCAGTAATTTTAACATATCGCGGGCCACCCCAAAGAAGGAGCGGCGCTCGAAGAGCATGCCCATAATTTCCTTTTCCATTGTCCGTTTGGGGATGCCGTGCGCGGTGAAATAGCGCAGCGCGGCCTCATTCAGATAGTTGACGTAAGTCTTCATAAAATAGGGCGTGCTGTCGAGAAAATCGGTCATACGGCGGTATTGCTTCAAGTCCTTTAATACGAAGCTCTCATCCAACCGGCGGCGGTACTGTTTCAAAAATCCGGCGGAGAAATCACTTTGACGGTGCGCTTCCAGGGCGGTCTCCCCGGCCAGCCGGCCGGCGGTCATGGCCAGGTTTGTGCCTTCGCGGTGGAGCGCATCCACCATTCCGGCGGCGTCACCGGCCACCATGACCCCATCGGCGGCTAAAGCCGGCATGCGGTTGTAACCCATTTCGGGGATCAGGTGCGCCCCGTATTCCAGCGACTCGCCCCCGGCCAGGTAGGGCCGGACGACCGGGTGATTTTTGAAGCGGGCCAGTACTTCATAGGGGCGCAGCTTATGATGCACAAACTCTTCCAGCAGCAGGCCCACCCCAATCGAGATGGCGGTCTTGTCGGTGTAGATAAAGGCTGTGCCGGGCAGGCCCAGGGTGGCATCGCCAAAAATGTCAATGGCCACTCCTTCTTTCGCACCGGCCAGGCCAAAGCGAGCTTCAATTTCCTTTGCCGGCAGGCCGATCACTTCTTTAACCGCCAAAGCCACAAAACGCGGCGGCAAGTCGGCTTTGGCCAATCCCAACTGCTGCGTCAGTAAATTATTCACGCCCTCGGCCAGGATGACCAGCGGCGCGTAAACCTCGCCGTCAGGGCGGTCAGTCTTGACCCCGCTGACCCGCCCCCGGCCATCCCGCAGGCACTCGGTCACAGTGGTTTTGGTAATGACCAGGACGCCCAGGCTGGCAGCCTGCTGGGCAAACCAGCCGTCGAACGGGGCGCGCAGGGCGGTGTAGGCGTCGGCCGGTTCCTGCTTGTAATGCTCACTTTTATGCATAAAGCGGACCACGCTGTCGGGCGAGAGCAGCCAATAGCCCTGCTCGGTCACCGGCCGCTCAAAAGGTGGGCGGCGTTCCCAATAATCGGGCAGACAGTCGGCCAGGGCGTGGGTATAGAGCACCCCGCCAAAGAAATTCTTGGCCCCGGCAAAACGACCCCGCTCGATCAGCATCACCTTCAGGCCCCCTTTAGCCATCGTGATCGCAGCGGCTATCCCGGCCGGACCCCCTCCGACGACAATGACATCAAAAACTAATTTCTCAGACATGCTGGCCTCCTTGTTCTGGCTGAGCCTGCCGAACGCTTTTGACCTGGTTGATCAGCTCGGGGATTACCTGGTAAAGGTCGCCCACTAGACCCAGGTCGGCCACCTGGAAAATGGGCGCCTGGGGGTCGCTGTTGATCGCCAGGATAAAATTAGAGCCGCTCATGCCCACCCGATGCTGGATAGCGCCGGAAATCCCGGCGGCGATGTACAGTTTGGGCCGCACGGTTTTGCCGGTCTGGCCAACCTGGTGGGCATAGGAGACCCAACCGGCATCCACCACCGGCCGCGACGCGCCGACAACGCCGCCCAATAAGCCGGCCAGCTCTTCCAGTAGCTTGAAGCCGGCCGGGTCGCCGACGCCTCGCCCGCCGGAAACGATCACGTCGGCGTATTCAAGGTTGATCCGCTCTTCAGTATCGGCTGGCATAAAGCGGACCAGCTTGACTGCTACCTCTGCTTCGCTCATTCCCAAAGGCTCGCGGATCAGTTCGCCGCTGGCCTGGGGCAGCGGCTGCGGGGTTGGCAGCACCCGCGGGCGGACCGTAGCCATCTGCGGCCGCTGCTTCTGGCAGAGGATGGTGGCCATCAAATTGCCGCCAAAGGTAGGCCGGGTAGCCGCCAGGATTTTCTTATCGGGGTCAATGGTCAGTTCGGTACAGTCGGCGGTCAGGCCGGTCTGCACCCGGGTGGCGATGACGCTGGCCAGACCCCGGCCCAATGTCGTCGCCCCAACCAGGAAGATTTCCGGCTGATACTTCTGCACCAGGTTGCTGATGCCAAACCCGTAAGGCAAATTACGGTAAACATCCAACACCGGATCGTCAATCAGATAAACCCGGCTGGCTCCGTAGCGAAAAGCTTCCTCGGCAATGTGCGCCACATTGTCTCCCAGCAGCACCCCTTCGACCACGCTGCCCGGCACGTCAACAGCCAGACGTTGCGCCGCGCCCAGCAGCTCCCACGAAACCGGATGGGCCTGGCCCTCCTCCTGCTCCAGGTAGACCCAGATGCGTTTGTTTGCTGGCGTCGTTTCAATCATTTTGCACCTCCATTCGGCTGGGCCAGCGGTTTGAGGGCTTCAACTACCCCGACCCGGCCAATCTGTTCCAGGGCGTAGGCCACACTCTCAGTTAGCCCCTTATCCGTTACAGGTACTGTTTCGCCGGCCTGTTTGGGTGGGGGGGTAAAGGCCTTGCCGACGATGGTCGGCGAGCCTTTGATCCCAATCTTGTTCGGTTCAAATGGCACCGGCTCGGTGCTGCTCCAGATCTCCGGCTGATAGTGGGCCGCTTTGACCAGGTTGGGCAGCGGCGCCCGGCTAATCTCGGCAATTTCTTTTTCCACCGTCAGTAAAGCCGGCAGCGCGGTTTGCCAGACCTCGATTCCGCGCTCGGTTTTGCGGTGGACGAGGGCGGTCCGCGTTTCAGGATCAAAAGCCTCGACGGCGACGGCATAGGTGATGAGGGGGACTCCCAGGCGGGTCGCCACGCCCGGCCCCACCTGGGCCGTGTCACCGTCAATGGCCTGCTTGCCAAACAGCAGCAGGTCCACCGGCTCCTCAGCCTGGATGGCCTCGATGGCCTGGGCCAGGACGTAGGAAGTAGCCAGGGTATCGGCGGCGGCAAATTTGCGGTCGGTGATGACAATACCCCGGTCTGCACCCTGTTCGATGCACTCGACAATGGCCTCTGCCGCTTTGGGCGGTCCCATGGTCAGGACGGTTACTCTGCCGCCAAACTTCTCTTTCAGGCGGACGGCCAGCTCGACGGCATGAGCATCATAGGGATTGATAATGGCCGGAACACCCTCCCGGATCAGCGTGCCTGTCTCGGGATTGATCCGCACGTTAGAGGTATCCGGCACTTGTTTAATCGCCACAACTGCATGCATAGTTTAGCCTCTTTCTGGGTCACTTACTGTGAATATTTTCACATACTTCAGATAAATTATATGCTTTTTTCCTTACAGTTCAAGATAAGTCTGGAGTACAGGAGCAGGTATCAATCTGTCTCCAGTTAAATTGCAGGCTGGATGGTGAGGACTTAGAGGCAGGGTAGAAAACGAGAAATTAGCCTAACACAAAATGTTCGAAAGGCATCACCCAGGAGAATTGGGCTTTGAAAAGTAGTACATAAGAAGTTTAATATAACTCGCCGTCAAAAAACAGTGACAAGGCTCGCCATCCTCAGTGACATTTGTCATCAGAAGGTTAGCTAGCTGCAGTATCCGAAAACAGGAAGCTGAGGTAAAATTAACAGATGAGGTGGTGAGAATGGACAAGGCGACACATCCTACCATCGGCCTCCTGACGTAAACATCCACATCGGTATGGCGCGAGGGCTGTGGTCCGGCGTGCTTGACGCAGCTCAGGCCGGCAACACTAACCTGCTTATCTGGCGCTGACCGATGAACATGATAAAATGAGATTGATCAAGGCCGCCCCTCCCAGCCTCAATGACCCATTGCCTTGAGTAAGGAACGATATTCCATGCAATACCACGCCTTGAGCCAGCCGGCCGACGCCGCCTCCATTCCCTGGTCGCAGCGAATGGCCACTTCTGCCTTGAATCGTTACTCTTTAGCGGAAGGCCGCTGGCATTACAAAGATGGGCTTCTGTTCAAGGGTATTTACCGCCTATGGCAGCAAACAGGAGACAGCCGCTATTGGCAGAGTCTGGCCGCCTATGTGGATCGTTATGTGGATACTTCCGGCGTGATCGCTACCTATTCGCTGGGAGAGTACAATATTGACCAGATCAATCCGGGCAAGCTGCTCTTTCCCCTTTATCGGGCTACCAGCCAGGAGCGTTATCGCCGGACGATTTGGCTGCTCCGCGAACAACTGCATGGCCAGCCCCGTACACATGAGGGTGGTTTCTGGCACAAACAGATTTACCCGTTTCAGATGTGGCTCGACGGCATCTACATGGCTTCTCCTTTTTATGCCGAATTTGCCGCCACTTTCGCTGAGCCGGCCGCCTTTGATGACATCGCCTTACAGATCATCGCTGTTGAAAAACACACCCGCGATCCCCGCACCGGCCTGCTCTACCACGCTTGGGATGAAAGCCGCCAGCAGCGCTGGGCCGACCCTGTCAGCGGCTGCTCGGCCCACTTCTGGAGTCGAGCCATCGGTTGGTACCTGATGGCCCTGGTAGACGTGTTGGATCATTTTCCGCAAGAACACCCCGCCCGTCAGGAGTTTCTGGCTATTCTCGAGCGTACCCTCTCAGCCGTTGCCCGCGTCCAGGATGAGGCGACGGGCCTGTGGTGGCAGGTCCTCGACCAGGGCAGCCGTCCGGGGAATTACCTGGAGGCGTCAGGTACGGGCATGGTTGTGTACGCCATCGCCAAAGGTGTGCGCCACGGGTATCTTGACAAAAGCTGGCTGCCCATCGCCGCCAGGGGCTTCGCCGGGCTGCTCAAGCACCTGGTGACGGTAGATACCGAGGACCTGGTCAATCTGCATAGCATCTGCTCTACCGCCGGATTGGGGGGCGATCCGTACCGTGACGGCTCCTTTGAATATTACGTCGGTGAGCCAATCATCACCAACGACCTGCATGGTATCGGGCCGTTTATCCTTGCCGCTGTGGAATTGGAAAGTGTTGGGGCGGTGTGAAAAACCGGTTATGAATCAGCGAAAACGATACGCCATTGTCGGTACAGGGAGCCGTGCCGGCATGTTTGTCAAAGCTATAACCACAACCTATGCCGACGTGGCCGAACTGGTCGCCTTTTGCGACCACAGCCAGGCCCGGATGAATTGGTATAACCAGCAGTTGGTGAAAACTAACGGGCTGAACCCTCGCCCTACCTACTATGCCGAACAGTTTGACCGGATGATTGCCGAGGTAAAGCCGGACACGGTCATCGTCACCACGATAGATAGCACTCACCATATCTATATCACCCGGGCGATGGCCCTGGGCTGCGACGTGATCACCGAAAAGCCGATGACAACCGATTTGCCCAAACTGCAGGCAATTTTTGCGGCCATTGAACAAACCGGGCGCACGCTGCGGGTCACGTTTAACTACCGCTATGCCCCGGCCTATACCCGGTTTCGCCAACTGCTCATGGAGGGTGCAGTTGGGCAGCCTTTGGCGATAGACTTCTCCTGGATTCTGAACACCAGCCACGGGGCTGACTACTTTCGCCGCTGGCATCGGGAAAAACAGAACAGCGGCGGCCTGCTGGTCCACAAAGCCACCCACCATTTTGATCTGGTGAACTGGTGGGTGGATGCCTACCCGGTCAGTGTGTTTGCCATGGGGGCCTTAAGCTTTTACGGCCGTGAAAACGCCGAAGCCCGCGGCGAGCACTACCCCTATTCCCGTTATACCGGCGTTCCCGAAGCAAAAAACGATCCCTTCGCCCTCTTTCTGACCTCTAAAGAGGCGCTGCGCGGCCTGTACCTGGAGGCCGAGGCTGAAACAGGTTACATCCGCGACCGCAACGTCTTTGGCGAACCTATCACCATTGAAGATACCATGGCGGTTGTGGCCCGCTACAGCAACGGGGCGCTGCTCTCGTACTCGCTGGTGGCTTACTCTCCCTGGGAAGGGCTGCGGGTGGCTGTTACCGGCACCAAGGGGCGTATCGAAATGGATATAGAAGAAAGCATAACCCATCTGCTGGGGGATGGGCAGGTGTCGGCCAGCAAGGGACCGTTTAAGCGGGCGCGCATGCGTGTTTTCCCCATGTTTGGGCAAGAGTATGAGGTGGACGTGCCGGTGGGTGAAGGCGGCCATGGCGGCGCAGACCCGGTGATGCTGGAGCAGATTTTTTCACCCACGCCGCCGCCCGATCCTTATCATCGGGCTGCTTCGCACATAAACGGTGCGGCCTCGGTGCTGGTAGGCATTGCCGCAAACCAGTCCATGCATACCGGCCAGATGGTTTTCATTGATGATCTGTTCCCGTTGTCGTCCATGATGAAGAAATGACCGGATTTTCATCCCAGGTACAACCTCAATTTTTCTGCGGGAACTATCTACCCCCATTCGGTTGCAGCCCAAGAGGGGATAACTAATTTTCTGGCTCGCTTCCACAAGAATGGCGAACGGCGATTGTGAGGCGCGGCAGGTTTTGTACGTTCGTTTGGCTCCATTCTGGATGAGTTTGGGCCGGGGTTCAACGATTTCATCACCCCACGCGCAAGGGATTACCGGGCCGCTTCAGCTCCACTCGCACAGTGTTTCCAAGTAGGCCGCCGAGCCATCGCGCAGCCAGCCGTCGAGTTGGGCCGGCTCCTTGAGCTGCTGGCCGCGCATACGCGGTACGGCGACAAAACGGCAGGTCAATTCCGGCAGGGCCGTCATATCCCCCCACAGCTTTTCAAATTGAGCCACCGGGAAGATGTCTTCCTGGCCTTTGCCCCAGCGTTTCTTGACATCCTTAAGCGTAATGTAGGTCGGCATACGCGCGGCCAGCGTGCGAACCGCCGTAGCGACTTTTTCCTCATCGGCCAAATCGGCGCGGGCCAGGCCAAAGGTGACCAGCAGCCGGTCCAGGTCAACCCAAAAGGTGTTGGAGTTGTAGTAGGACAATTCAAACTCGACCTCCTCGCGCGGCAGGGCCAGGCCTTCAATCAGCCGCAGATGGCCGTCAATACGGGCCAGGCCGCCCCCGCGATCGTCAATGCGCCGGGTAATCACTTCGACGGTCAGGTCGGCTTCCTGGTCAATGTGGCAGCCGAGCAGAGCCGGATCCACATCCGCGCCCAGGGTGTCAATGTTGTGCAACATGAGATATTTCAAGTGGGGTCGCTCGGCCAGCAGGCGGGCCAGTACGCCGTTGCGGAACAGGTTGGAGATCTCGTACCAGTGGCCGACCGGGTGGAGGCACTGCAAAGGCAGGTTATCCGTGTAATCACTGCCCTCGCCGGTATGCCGTGCCCATTCAATCAGGGCATGGTGCAAGCTGTCGCGTACTTTTTGGGCCTGCTCGTCCAGCAGTTGCTGAGGCATCTCCTCCCAGGCAAAGCGCAGATCACGGGCCATCGGCACCAGGCGCAGGCCAACACTGCGGCCCGGTGACAGGTACAGCGGCCCGGTGTAGCCATACTGCTGTTCTGCCTGTAAGAAGCCTTCAATCGGGGTATGGGTCAGGTAGCTGGTGGTGATCAGGTGGGGTAGCGGAGTCCCGCACAAGCGGCTGATGCGCCGGCTTTTGGCCAGGTGGGCCTCGATAAAGGTACGCGGCCGTCCGCTCAATTTGCAGAACGGATTGAGTGCCTTGACAACCCCGGCCCCTTTGGTCCAGCGGCTGCCGCTGCCCCCGGCCAGCGAAACGACCGCCACTGCGCCCGCCGCCAGCGCCTCCAGGCCGAGGTCATAGTAACGGTCGGGCAAGCCCTGCGTGGCGTCGGCCACATCGTCCGGCCCGGCATCCTCGATCTTGCTGCTGACCGGCAGACGATTTTGGGCCAGGCCGACTCGCCCGCTGCGCAGGTCGGCCTTGATCTGTTCATGCTGAACCCGGTCAAAGCCGTACTCGTCAAGCAGGGCCGCCAAACTCTGTCCGCCGGCCTCCGTTACATCTGAGCGCGGTAAGAGGCGGTCAAAGAGAGTCTGGACCATGCCCGACAGGGTTGGGTCGGTGCGACAGGCCTCCCCAAAGCGGTCCAACTCGGCGCGGCGGGAGGCGGATAACTGCCGCGCTTCCAGCCGCAGCAGGCCGGGGACCGTTTGCGTGTAGTAGCCGGGCGGCATTAATGCTGCCGGACCGGCCAGCAAGTCGGCCCAGGTGCCGCGTTCGTTGATGGCAAAATCGTAGACCACCGGTTCCATGGCAAAGGGCACGGCGTGTTCCAACCGGCGCTTGGTCTCACTCATAATTGTCTGTAAGCGGTCTTGAGCAGCCGGTTTTTTGGCCGGGTCAAAGATAAAGCCCATGCCGCCGCCGGACATGCCGCCCAGCATCCAGAAGCCCCAAAAATCAGATCCAAAATCGGCCCTGGCCCGCTCGGTCAGGGTTTCGGTGTAAAGGTTGCTGGCCCAGGGAATGATTGCCTGGATGGGGCCGAAAAAGTTGCGGTGTGTGGCTGCCCCGATAGAGCGGACATCGCTCTGGCGCAAATGGGCTACCACCTGATCGAGGATACGGATGGCTTCCTGGCGGCCCTGCCACTCGGCTTCGGAGCGGAGTAAATACTTTTCGGTGACCATCTCCAGGATCGGGCCGACATCCTGGGCCATCCCGCCGTGCACCAGGACCAGGCTGTCTTGCAGCTTTTGCCGGGTTTCTGTTGACACATCAGCCAGGGTAAATATCTGGTGGCTGGGTAACAAGCGCCCCCGGCTGATGCCAAATTCAGGATCAGCTTCGGTCGCTTTGACCCCCTGGATGAGCTTCATCCCCGGCCAGACGCCGCCGGAATCCTGCCAGCCGCCGCCGGAACCACCCAGCCACTCGCCCAGGATAGCCCGTGCCGCTACGAGCCGGCGCTCATCTTCTGACAGTTGGCCGGTGAGGGCGCGCGTCTGCCCGGTGGCCCGCATGCATACGGCGATGAGGCAGGCAAGTAAGTTGGTGGAGACAGCCAGGCGCGAGCCTTTGGGGATGCCGTTGACCCGGCTGACGATTTCCAGGCCGTGGCCCGGCTTGACCAGGTGGGCCAGCAGCTCGGCCAGGGGCTGGTCGGCGCCCTCCATGCCCGGCGGGATAATGCCGGAGGCGATGATGGCCGCCTTGAGCAGTCCCAGGTAATCACGGGCAAAATCAAAGACTTCGGCCAGGGCGGTAATTTCGGCGCTGGCGCCCAGGTCTACGCTGACCAGCCGCAGCACGGGCCGGTCAATTACCCGGAAATAGGCTTCGACCGGCGGTTGGGGCTTAGCGCCGCTGCCATCGCGCACCGCCAGGTCAATAGAGACATTGACCACCCGCGCGCCTTCGGGGAAGTCCATACCCAGAAAGAAAATGTCGCTCCAGCCGCTGTGGGTCAAATCCATCCGCACCGGCGTCGCTTCCTTTAAAATAGGAAAGAGCGGGTTGGCCTCGGTCCGCTCGAACAGTTCGGGGCGGACCCGCAGCGGGTGATCGGCGGGGTGGCCGATGCGGAACATCCACTGGTTGCCGCGCACCGAGCGGACGCTGCGCCGGACTTGATCGGCCAGGGTTTGGAAACCGAGGTTGTGGTAGGCAGCGGCCAGGGCGCTGGAGATGCCCTCGTTGGGGCCGTGGGCTGCTTGCAGCGCCAAAAAAATTTCAATCGCTTCTTCAAAGCGGCGTTTGAGGAGATTGGTGTAGCCGTCGAAGGGGATCAGGCTCTTGGTCTGCAGGCCGGATTTCAGGGGCAGGTGGAAGCGGTGGATGGCGTAGAGGAAAAACAGGGCACGGACCCGTTCATAGAGGTTGTCGTTGGTGCGCCGGAGCCGGTCAAGGGCGTCGCACTCGGCCAGGAGTTCATGCAAGGAGGCGGTCCGGGCGAAGGCGTCAAGAGAGCGGTTGCGGACAGCCGGGTCGGTGGCGGTGATGATTTGGGTTAGTTCGCTCATGAGTATCCTCAGAATAATTGTGAATAGTGAACGATGAATTACGAATTATGATTCCCCTCGTTAACTATTCACTGTTCTTATCGTCCCGTCGCTCCCAGTTCTCGCAAGGCGAGCAGCTCCAACAGCTTGGACAGCACCTCATCCCGATCCTGCCCGCTGAGGGCCAGGGCCAACTGGGCGGT
Source organism: Anaerolineae bacterium (assembly GCA_023382535.1). The sequence goes on from JAHDWA010000002.1 coordinate 290,487, forward strand.
CAGCAGGCCATATTTAACCCCGACATCGTAGCGCCAATCCTGGATTTCCAGGGCCAGATACTGTTCTCGTTTGGCCAATTCGGCCAGGGCTGCGGAGAGGGTGACGCCGCCGCGCTCGCCTGCGGTTTCGATGTGTTGGGCCAGGATGTCGAATATCGCCGGAGTCAGGACATGCATTCCAAAGAAGCAGAGGTAATGGCCGGCCCGCAGACCGGGTACAACCAGCCGCTGCTCCGCTTCGGTCGGCGTGGGTTTTTCGATGACGGTTTCAACCCGGTAGAGGTCGGAACGTCGCGGCATCCGCCACCCGCTCACCGCCCCGTAGTAGGGCAGCAAGCTTTCGCGCGTCGCGTGGACGGCCGAGACGGCGCAGGCTTCGGCTTCGGCCACCTCGACCAGTTGGCGGGCACAGCCGCTTTCCCGGCGGCTGACGTAAAGATGATCGCCCACCAGGTGCAGAATGGAGTCATGGCCGGCAAAGGCTTTGGCGCAGTAAACAGCATGGCCATACCCCAGCGGCGTTTCCTGATAGACGAAGTGGAGCCGGCCAGCATGATCCCCGGCTACGGCAGCATAGGCAGATTCGTCGCCGGGCCGGACGACGACAGCAATTTCTTCGATCCCGGCGCGGAGGGCCTCTTCGAGAATGATGCCGAGGACGGATTTTTCGGTTCCGTCGCGGTCAATGAGTGTCTGCAAAGGCAAAGTGTGCTGATTTCGCCCGGCGGCGGTGATGACGGCTTTAGTGATTTTCATGGTTTACCTCATTTAAATTGTCCGGCTAAATTCCTTTGGAATGCCGGAAAAAGAAATGGTCCATGGCCAGGAAAAAGGCCTTACAGTGGCGCACAATCAACAGGGCGAAAAGGGTGACGGCGATGAGAGTTATCCATAACACCGGAAGCATGGAGAGCTGAAAATAGTGATAAAGGGTCAAAAACAGTCCAATCCCAAAAAGACCGGCAAAACTGTAGTCAAACATCCAGAAAGCCAGCAAAAAATAGCCAGGCTCAGGATCATAGAGGTAATTGCAGCGGGGGCAGCCGGAGAGAGTTCGAAACCAATCTGTCACGCTGCGAACCTGGCTGAGCGGGCAAAACAGCGGCGACACCCCACAGACCGGGCATTTTAATTGTAAGCTGCGCCAAAAATAGAGCCAGGCCCGGCGCGAGGGTGAGGGTTGGACGGTGGAGGTGGGTTCAAGGTTGTTGGTCATTGAATATATGGTTCAATTTTATTTGGAATTTAGCCGTTGGCAACTGGGGACGACAGGAGTCGTCAGCCTCCCTAGGTGGAGTCCGAAGCCTCCTGACTTCGGACTTCGTCCAAAATTAAAATCAGAAATCCCTCTGCTTGATAGAGTTGAGCATATAGGGTAAAATAGGGCAAACATTGCGAACCATTTTAAGGCGGCAGGCATGGAACTGCAACTCCCAGTTGTATTCAACGATCGCTACCAACTCATTAAGAAAATCGGTGAAGGCGGCCTGGCCGAAGTTTATCAAGCCCAGGATATGGCCCTGGGACGGCTGGTCGCGGTGAAAGTGCTGCGACCCCAATATACTCGCGATCCCAACTTTTTGGTCAATTTTCATCGCGAAGCCCAAAGCGCCGCTCGCTTGAGCGACCCGCACATCGTGGCTGTGTACGATTTTGGCCAGGATAAAAACCGTCCCTACATTGTTATGGAATGGGTGGCTGGCTCTGACCTGCGGACCATTCTTGATACCCAGGGCGCGCTGCCGGTTGATCAGGTGGTTGATTATGGGATTCAAATCAGCGGGGCAGTAGGAACTGCTCACCGGGCTGGTTTGGTTCACGGGGATCTGAAACCGGGCAATATTTTGATTACGGCCGCTAACAAAGTCAAGGTAACTGATTTTGGCTTGGCTAAAGCGTTGGGTGACAGTGCCATGGATGCCGGAGAAGTCGTCTGGGGGACGCCGGCATATTTTGCCCCGGAGCAAGCTGCCGGCGACCGGGTTCTGCCTGCCACCGATGTTTACGCCATCGGCATTATTTTATATGAGATGCTGACAGGACGTGTTCCTTTTGTGGGTGTTGACGACCAGGATGTGGCCCGCAAACAGCTCTACGAAGCTCACATTCCGGTTGACCAAATCAATCATCGCATTCCTGAGCCACTGGCCCGGATTGTGGACGCGGCGATGGCCAAAAATATCAATGAACGTTTCCTTTCCGGCGACCATCTGCGCGAGGCGTTGATTTTATACCAGCAGGGAGGGTTAAGTACGCCGGCCATGAGCGCACCCATATCGGCGGTGATGGGTTTACCGGTGCCAAAAGTCGCGCAGGCCGTGCCGCCGCCCCCGCCCCCTCCTCCACGCCATTATGTCCCGGCCGCCCAGGCAGCCCGCCGCAAAAAAGGCAAATTTGATGTACTGATGTTTGCCCTGGGCATTATCGCTATCCTGGCCATCATGGGCTTGATCCCTTTGTTCGTAGCCGTTTATGCCGCCTATTTTCGGGAACCGGCCGCCGATAATCCAACCTCTGGACTGCCCACCCTGGCTCCAGGACAGATTCGGATGCCTTATATCGTTGGCTTGGAAGAAAATGCGGCTCGCTCGGCCCTGCAAAATATGGGATTGGAACTGGTGGTCGAGGGTGAAGAACCTCACCCGGAGCTGGGGGCGTTTACGATTGTGCGCCAATCCATCGAGGCTGGCCAGCCCGTAACGCCGGGCAGCAGCATTGGCGTGGTGCTGAGCCAGGGGCCGCCCTTGATCGAAGTGCCGAATGTGGTCGGCCTGCGCTACGAAGAAGCCCAGCCGCGCCTGGAAAGCCTGGATTTGGTGGTGCAGCGTTATGAGGATTGGAGCGCGGAAACGCCTGGAAATGTGATCAACCAGGACCCACCGGCGGCGTCGCTGGTGGCTAACCGCACTCTGGTCACGCTGGTGGTCAGCAGTGGGTCCCGCGTTCCGGTCGGGGCTAATCTTGGCGGCCAGATTGTGCTCAATGCTTACGAGATTCCCCGCATCCAATATAAACCTGGCGAAGCGGTCAGTGTGACCTTTTTTTGGCAGGCTGTCACTCCACCTACGGCCAATTATAACCTGTTTATCCACCTGACGACTCCCCAGGGTGGTATTGTTTCACAAATTGATACCCAGCCCCAGGGAGGTGTCAGGCCGACCGGCAACTGGGGCGTGGGCGATCTCATCGTTGATCCTTATCAACTCCCCATCCCTCCCACGACTGCCCCGGGTGACTATCAAATCCGCATCGGCTTATATAATGCCGAAACCAAGGCCCGCCTGCCCATTTTTGAGCCAGGCCGAGGGCAACCGGATAATTTAGGTGCGCTTATCTTGCGGACAATCCAGGTTGTACCGTAACGTTCAAACGTTTAACGTTTTATATGGTTGGCGAATCCCATTTGTTTTGGTATAATTACGGTCAACTTCTTTAAGTCCTGAAGTTAGGACCGGATACTCGGCTTTCGCTAAGAAAACGGGTATCTAGAGTATCCACGGGAGGAACGTGTGAATTCAGGTTTGTTTAAGAACAGTATTGTTTATTTGCTGATCTTGTTAGCCGTAGCCGCGCTTATCTTCAGCATCTTTTCCAACCCCAGAGATAACAATGATCTTGATATTACCACGGTTGCCAGTGACATCAAAGCAGGCAAAGTGTCAAAGATTAGTGTTAAAGATGATGACGTAACCGTAGAGTATGTCCAGTCAAACAAGATTCCGGTCAAGTCGCGCAAGGAGTCGCGGGTCAGCATCTTCACCACATTTGAGAAGCTTGGTGTAACCAATGAAGAGCTGAGTAAAGTTGATATCGAGGTTATTCCGCCCAGCGCCTGGAGCGACTGGGGAACTCTGGCGATTACCGTTTTGCCGCTGCTCATTTTTGGCGGCCTGCTCTTTTTTATGGTTCGCCAGGCGCAGGGATCCAACAACCAGGCGATGAGTTTTGGTAAAAGCCGGGCGCGGATGCTCACCGGCGACAAACCGACTGTCACCTTTGACGATGTGGCCGGCGCCGACGAAGCCAAGCAAGAACTGGCCGAGGTGGTCGAATTCTTGCGCGAGCCGGAAAAATTCATTTCGCTGGGGGCGCGTATTCCCAAGGGGGTGCTGATGGTCGGACCCCCTGGCTGTGGTAAAACGCTGCTGGCCAAAGCTGTGGCCGGGGAAGCGGGTGTGCCCTTCTTCAGCATCTCCGGCTCCGAGTTTGTCGAGATGTTTGTCGGCGTGGGAGCCAGCCGGGTGCGTGACCTGTTTGACCAGGCCAAACGCAACAGCCCGTGCATTATCTTTGTGGACGAAATTGACGCCGTAGGCCGGCATCGAGGGGCGGGCCTGGGCGGCAGCCACGACGAGCGCGAGCAAACCCTCAACCAGATCCTGGTCGAGATGGATGGTTTTGACACCGATACCAATGTGATTGTCATTGCCGCCACCAACCGGCCCGATATTCTTGACCCGGCGCTGCTGAGGCCGGGCCGTTTTGACCGGCGGGTGGTGCTGGACCGGCCCGATTGGCAGGGCCGGAAGCAAATTTTGCAGGTCCATGCCCGCGGCAAACCCATGGCCAGTGATGTCAACCTGGAAGCCCTGGCCAAAGCCACTATTGGCTTTTCCGGCGCGGACCTGGAAAATGTGATCAACGAGGGCGCAATTCTGGCGGCTCGCCGCAACCAGAAGCAAATCACCATGACCGACTTGCAGGAGTCGATTGAAAAAGTACGCCTGGGGCCGGAGCGCCGCACCCGGGTAATCAGCCAGGAAGAAAAAGAGATTGTCGCTTATCACGAAGCCGGCCATGCCCTGGTTGCCTACATGATCCCGGAGGCCGATCCGGTCCACAAGGTCAGTATTATTGCCCGCGGCGGCGCCGGCGGTTTTACTATGTTCCTGCCGGAAGATGACCAAACGCTGATCAGCCGTTCAGCCTTTAAAGCGCGCCTGGCGGTCAGCCTGGGCGGACGTGCCGCCGAGGAAATTATCTTTGAGAGTGTGACTACTGGGGCCAGCGGCGATCTGGAAAGTGTGACCCGCATGGCCCGGGCGATGGTGACCCAATTTGGAATGAGCAAAAAGTTAGGCCCGCTCACCTTTGGTGACAAGGACGAGTTGATCTTTTTGGGCCGGCAAATCAGCGAGCAGCGCAACTACAGCGAGGAAGTGGCTGAGCAGATTGATTTTGAGGTGCGGCAACTGGTTGACGAAGCCCACGAGCGTGCCCTGCAAATTCTGCGCGACCACATTGATAAGTTGCATTTGGTTGCTCAGCGCCTGATTGAAGAGGAAACGATTGACGCCCAGGAGTTTGCAGCCCTCTTTGTCGAAGGCGAGACCTCTCCTCAGCCTGCTTCCCCCCAATCAGGCACAACCTCCAAAGACTCGCCCGACGCGCCGCCGCGACGGCTGCCCCCTTCAACGGCGCCCCTGCCGGTCTAAACTGAATGAATCACAAAGCGGCACTGCCGAGCCAGCAGTGCCGCTTTTTTTTAGGCGTTCGCCCGCATCATATACTGCTCAAATTGTGTGAAATCGCCTTCAGCGCGGGATAGAGCTGCCGGTACTCGGCATAGACCCGCTCATATTTCGCGGCCTGGTCCGCTTGCGGCCGGGTCGAACCGGTGACTTTAATCGCAGCCTGGCAGGCGGCATCTACATCCGGCCATCCCCCGACGCCAACCCCGGCTAGCAGAGCCGCCCCATAAGCGGCGCCCTCGGTGGTGTTGACCGTGACCAGTTCGGCGTTGAGCGTATCGGCCAGGATTTGCCGCCACAATTGGCTCTTGGCCCCGCCGCCCGACACCCGCACCTGCTTGATTTCGGCCAGGCCGGCCGACTTCATCAGCTCAAAGCTGTCGCGCAGGCCAAAGGCGACGCCTTCCAGCACCGCCCGGCTGAGGTGGGCCTGGGTGTGGCGCACGGTCAGGCCAACAAATGCTCCGCGGGCCAGCGGGTCAGGATGGGGCGTGCGTTCGCCGGTGAGATAGGGCAAAAAGAGCAGTCCTTCGCTGCCGGGCGGAACCTCATTAGCCGGAGCCAGCAGGCGGTCAAAGTCAACGCCGGGAGCCAGCGTGTCACGGTACCAGCGCAGGCTGCCCGCCGCCGAAAGCATCACCCCCATTAAATGCCAGCGGCCCGGCACCGAGTGGCAAAAGGCGTGCAGTCGTCCTTCCGGCTCGACGAAAGGTTCGTTGGTGCTGGCAAACACCACCCCGGACGTGCCCAGGGTCAGCGCAATAATGCCTGATTGGACCACGCCGACACCCACCGCCTGCGCCGCCTGGTCGCCGCCGCCGCCGACAACCGGCGTACCGGCTTTCAAGCCGGTCACCTCCGCCGCTTCCGCCGAAATCTGACCGGTCACCTCCGGCCCTTCGTAAGTTTTCGGCAGCCACTCCGCCGGAATCTCCAGGGCGCGCAGCACCTCCGGCGACCAATCGCGTTTGGCTAAATCAAACAAGAGCATGCCGGCGCCGTCGGCCTTGTCTACCGCGAAATCGCCGGTCAGCTTATAGCGGACGTAATCTTTGGGCAGCAAAATATGCCTGATCCTGGCGTAGACCTCCGGCTCATTTTTCTGCACCCACAAAATTTTGGGAGCGGTGAAGCCAGTCAGGGCATCGTTGCCGGTGATCTGGATGAGCCGCGCTTTGCCCAGCCGGGCGCGGATGTCGTCGCACTCTGCGCCGGTGCGCTGGTCATTCCACAAAATAGCCGGGCGCAGCACCGCCCCCGTTTCGTCCAGCAGAGTCAGGCCATGCATCTGGCCGGTCAAGCCAACCGCGGCGATATCCGCGCCGCTGAGCTTTGTTTCCTGCAAAACCTGGCGGATACTGCTGACCGCGCCCTGCCACCAATCCGCCGGGTCTTGTTCACTCCACAGCGGCTTGGGGGTCGAGAGGGGAATCTCCGTCGTCGCCGTGCCGGCGACATGCCCGTTCTGGTCAATGATTAGGGCTTTCACCCCGGTGGTCGAGGAGTCAATACCCAGAAAGTAAGCCATTTTCAAACTCCTTAATTGTGAATAATGAATTGTGAATGAAAAGAAATAATTATCCATTCATAATTGCCAATTCAGAGCCAAAGGCCCCCTATGGGCAATTCACAATTATTTCCGCCCCATCAGGGCGCGGATAATTTCCATTTCCAACTGTTCGTAATTGCGCTCGGCAATGAGGGCCTCGAGCCGGGCCGTATTCAGCCCGCGGACCACGTCCAACAGGGCCAGGAAAATTTCCCGGCTGTTGCTCAGGTGCTGGGTGGCCTGTTCAGCCTTCTGGGTGCGCATGGCCTTGACATCCAGGCCGACAAACTCGCCGTTATTGCCGTAGCCGTTGCGGTCCAACACCCAGACCTGCATAAAAGCCCGCCGCAGATCAACTGCCCCAAAGGCTTTGTCCTCGTCAAACTTAAGGCCGTTCTGGTCGTTGAGGTGGACGCTCCACAGTTTTTTGTGAGCGATGGCATAGGACAATTCATCGGAGGGGTCCAGGCCGGCCAAAATGGCGTGGGCCGATTCCATGAGCACGCCCACCCGGCTGGGATCGTCGGTTAAGTAGGACAGTCCGACCGCATGGCCAATAGTCGGGATGTAGGCCAAATCCATCGGCTCATTGGGCTTCGGTTCGATCAGGATTTTTAGATTGGGATCGTGGGCCAGCAGCTTATTGATTACTTCGACCAGCCGCTCAACGGCTAGCCGCGCGTCTTTGGCCTCGCGGATATAGGTCCCTTCGCGGGCTAACCACAGCACTAATTTATGGCAGTCAAGGGTATTACCGATGTCAATACACTGCAAGGTTCGTTCCAGGGCATACTGCCGCTCGGCGGCATTGTTGGAGGTATAGCCGCCGTCAATGGTGCGCGGGTCTTCCCACAGCCGGGGGGCGATGATTTCGGTCACCAGCCCCTCGCCGTCGAGCATGCGGCGCATCTCTTGCGCGGTTTTTTCAATCTCCGCCCGCGAGAGAGCGTTGATGTTGGGCACGGCGTCGTCATCGTGGAACTGGACGCCGTCGAAGCCCAGTTTTTTGTAAAACTTCAGCTTTTCGGCAAACGGGACACTGGGCCGGACGGTCGGCCCAAACGGGTCGGCTCCTTCATGTATATTCCAGGGGCCAAATGAGAAGCGAAATGTGCCTGGCATACCTTAAACTCCTTTGTTTGATTTGGTAATAACGACCGCTGACGGGCGACCACTGACCGCCGAGAACTTTCCGGTGATCAGTGATCCGCCGCCGGTGGTCAGATTAATTAATGTAGGGTTGGCTAAAGACGCTTATCTCACCCCCAGCAGCAGTTCGATGAGCAGTTGGTCCAGCTTTTCATACGGTTGGCCGCGCCGGCCCAGGGTCACCCGGTCAAACGAGTGGGCTTTGAGCGCCTGAGCCTTGTCTTTGGAGTAGGGGCCAAAGTATGGATTCATCGAGCCATCGTCGGCTTTGATCTCGGCCAGCAGCGCCTGAATTTCCTGATCGGCCCGGAATTGCAGGGCTTTCTCTTTCAAAATGAGATAGGTGCGCATGCAGCCGCGGGCAAACTCCTTGACGTCGTTGAGGTCGGCGGTGCGGTAGGCATGGGCATCAAAGTGACGGCTGCCTTCATAGCCAACTTCCTCCAGGAATTTGACCAGGTAGAAGGCCTGCTTGATGGATTCGGCCCCAAAGCGGAAATCTTGATCGTAACGGCCAAATTTCTGGTCGTTCAAGTCAATATGGAAAAGCTTGCCGGCATCCCAGGCCTGGGCGACGGCATGCATAAAATTCAGCCCGGCCATATGTTCGTGGGCGACTTCAGGGTTGACGCCGACCATGTACGGGTGGTCCAGGGTAGCAATAAAGCCTAACATGGCCCCGGTTGTCGGCAGGTAGAGGTCGCCGCGAGGCTCGTTCGGCTTGGCTTCGAGGGCAAACTTAAGATTGTAGCCCTGATCCAGGTTATATTCGCACAAGAAATTGAGCGCCTCGCGGAACCACTTGCCCGCATCCAGAGGGCTTTTGCCGGCATCGGTTTCTGTTCCTTCGCGGCCGCCCCAAAAGACGTAGACCTGCGCGCCCAATTCGGCCCCCAGATCCATGGCCTTCATCGTTTTCTGCAAGGCATAAGCGCGTACTTTGGGATCATTACTGGTAAAAGCGCCATCCCGAAAAACCGGGTCACTGAAGAGATTGGTTGTTGCCATCGGGACAACCAGGCCGGTATCAGCCAGGGCTTTCTTGAAATCCGCTACAATTTTATCTCGCTCGGCCGCGGTGGCATCTATCGGAACCAGATCGTTATCATGAAAATTGACCCCATAAGCGCCGACTTCGGCCAGCATGTGAACAATGTCATGCGGCGACAGCGGGGAGCGCACCGGCTCGCCAAAAGGGTCACGGCCTGGATTGTTGACCGTCCATAAGCCAAAAGTGAACCTATGTTCGGGTTTTGGTTCGTACATGACTGTTTTTCCTCCGATCTCCTGCAGATTTTTTCTCTAAATGTAATTGTGTCGCTAACCTTACTCTTGCTCGAGGGAGAGGCGACGAGCCGCTTCAGGAAACGTCACAACGGGTTGTAGGGGCTAAGATTTTTGTGCGCATCACCAGAGTTTTAGAGCCGTTGGGCCAGGAGGGTAAAAAACACGTTCTTAAAACGAGCACCTTTTGCCCGGATAGGGCTTTTTGCCTGGGGGATAGAGACAAGGCTAACTTGCATGGTTAAGGTAAGCTGTTAAAAGGCCTTTCGCCTATCTTAGCCGTTTCAGCAAGAATGTCAAACTTTTCTATAACTTCCGCTGGAGCAGAGCGAACCAGGCGGGGTGAGGAGGGGGCTTTATCGTTTACGAATCTTAACTTCTATTTTGAGTTTGCCGAGTTGGAGCACATCGCCGTCGTTGAGGATTTCGGGGAGATAGGGGTCAAGCCGTTTACCGTTGATAAACGTGCCGTTGATGCTGCCCATGTCCTCGACCACCACCATCCCACCCTGCTTGAGAATGCGGGCGTGGCGGCGGGAAACACCCAGGGCAGCCTCGCTGTCATCGCTCAGGTCCACCTCTGGAAAGACACTGGCCGCCGCATCAACTCGCCCCAGGTGGGTAATCACATTCAGGGGCATTTCCACTTCGCGCTGCCTGGAGCCAATCTTTAGCCGAATAGCCAGCGACTCGCCAGCCCGCTGGACTGTGGCTGACAGGTCAGAGCTACTAACCGGCTTTTCCTCATCATCACGCACCTCAAGAGTGTCCAGGGGATCGGTTTCACGGCCGGTGTTTTCCAGCATGTAGTAGCCGCACTCGCTGCAAAAGATCGTATTATCTACGTGGACTGTTTGACAAAATTGACACTTAACCATGGCCGGTTGCCTTGCCTACAATGAGTGATTATTAATGAGCAAAGGTAGTTCCTGGGGCTAATAATACATCACTTTCCCTTATATTAACAACTTTATATTTGAATCTGGCTTGAACTTTATCAGAAAACAGTTAGAGAGTTGAAGAAATCGTCAAGGTTTCATGACGTTGCTGTAAGGACACTCTCAATGACTCCCAGATAGCCACGCGCCGCGCTAAACAACTGCTCAAGCTCAATATGCTCGTCAACCACGTGGGCATGCCCTTCTGAGGACGGCCCAAAGCCGATGGTCGGGACGCCGGCCATACCGGCGCTGTAAGCGGCGTTGGTGCAAAAACGGTAAGCCCCCAGGCCCGGATTCAGCCCGGCGGCCCGCAGACCGGCCAGGGCCGCCTGGACAAACGGATGGTCGGGTGCAAATTTCCAGGCCGGGAAAAATTTCTCGTGGCGCAGGCTGGCCCCAGTGTAGGTTGTATGTTCTCCCCAGGCGATGGTTACGTTCACCCCGGCCAGCTCAGGCAATTGCTGAATTGAACCTGACACACTCTCCCTGGTCTCCCCCGCCAACAAACGGCGATCATACGTCACCCGGCAGCGGCTGGGGATAACGGAGTAGCCGGGGTAAGGGTCGGAGATGATGTCGGTCAGGGCCAGGATGGCTGGGCCGAGAAGCGGGTCGGCAGGCAAAGACAGCTCCTTGAGGGCCTGGACAGCCGGCAGCATCAAGTGAACCGCGTTCAGGCCCAATTGCGGCGACGACGAGTGCGCCGGCCGGCCAATCGTTTCCAGATGGATTTCCGCCCGGCCGCGCCCGCCGTGATTCAGGTTCAATTCGGTGGATTCGCCGATGACCACAAAATCGGGCTTGACCTCCTCCATCACCGTTTTCAGGGCGATGCCCTCCAGAACTTCTTCCATGACCGTCACGCTGATGGCGACCCGTCCGGCCAGGCGGCGCCGGTCGGCGGCGAGAGCCGCAAAAATCATGGCCGCCAGCGCGCCTTTCATATCCGACGTGCCGCGCCCGTACATCCGGCTGCCCTCGACGACCGCACCAAACGGGTCGTGCTGCCAGGGCACTCCCGGCGCGACCCCGACCGTGTCGCCGTGGGTATCGAGCAATAGGGTGGGGCCGGGCTGCGTTCCCTCGATCAGCCCGATCAGGCTGCCCTCGGCGTTGACCCAAACCCGGTCAAAGCCCAGGCGGCGCATTTCAGCGACCAGCAGTTCGATCAGGGGTTTTTCCTCGCCGGGCGGGGTGTGCAGGCGAACCATCGCTTGCAGCAAGGCGGTCAGGGCGTCAAAATTGATGGGCATAAAAGTCTCCTCCATAGGGTAGTCGTGTAGCCATATAATACAACGTCTTTTTTATTTGGACGAATTTGCCTGAAAAGACCTTTTCGTATTGGTGAGTCGGGCGGCCAGGGTGTAAAATTGGGCGGCCCATAGATTACAAACAAAAACCCTACAAGGAGGTAAGGTGAAAACAATTGTCGTTTTGGCGACGCTCGATACCAAAGGCCGCGAGGCCCACTACCTGCGCGAGCAGATCGAAAAGTTGGGCGACAGGGCTTTGGTGATTGACACAGGCGTAGTTGGCGCGCCGGCCATTCAGGCCGATATTACCCGCGAGCAAGTGGCCGAGGCGGGCGGTGTCCCCCTGGCCAAGCTGTTGGATCATCCGACGCGGGAGGTTGCCGCGCCGGTAATGGCCGCTGGCGCCACCCAAATCGTGACCGAATTGGCCGCTTCCGGCCAGGTCCACGGCATTGTGGCGATGGGCGGCACCCAGGGGACAACCCTCAGCACCCGGGTCATGCGCGCCCTGCCTTACGGTTTTCCCAAGGTGATGGTTTCGACGATGGCTTCCGGCAATGTCGCGCCCTGGGTAGACATCAAAGACCTGACCATGATGTTCTCGGTGACCGACATTCTGGGGCTTAACCCGGTCAGCCGCAAAGTTCTGGCCAACGCGGCCGGGGCAGTTTGTGGCATGGCCAATGTGGAGGTCAAGCTGGAACAGGGCGACAAGCCGCTGGTCGGGGTGACTACGGTGGGCATCACCACCAAAGGCGCGATGAAAGCCATCGAACTCCTCGAAGCGGCCGGTTATGAAACCATCGTTTTCCATGCGATCGGCCCCGGCGGGCGGGCGATGGAACAACTGATGAAAGAAGGGGTCATCGGGGCGGTCCTCGATTATTCGACCATTGAAGTCTCCAACGAAATGTACCATGCCCTGCTGGCGGGCGGCCCGGAGCGTCTGACTGTCGCCGGGAAGCTGGGCATGCCGCAGGTGCTCTGCCCCGGCGCGATCGAGGTGCTGGTCTTCAATGAACCGGAGACGGTCCCGGCCCGGTACCGGGATCGTACCCTGATTGCCCACAGCCCCCAAATCACCGATGTCCGTTTGAATCAGGAAGAAATGGCCGCAGTGGGCCGCGAAGTCGCCCGCCGTCTCCAGCACACCCAGACTGACGCCGTTTTCATGATCCCGACGGCCGGCTACGATAGTTATGCGGTCAAAGGAGAGGGCTTTTATGACCCTGAAGCGGATGCTGCCTTTGTGGCCGAGTTGAAAGCCGGCCTGCCGCCCAACATTCGCATCATCGAGCGCGACACTCACATCGAGGACCCGGCTTTCGCCGCCGAAGCGGTGGAGTTGTTGATCTCGTTAATTGAGGCAAAGTAAAAACAACAGGAGTCGAAAGCGTTCGGAAGTTGTTTCGTCTGACTTGTCCGCCCCGGCATGAATGCCAGGGCTATGGAACAGTGCCGGGTCAACCCGGTTTTAGCCCGATTAATCGGGCGCTATAGTATAGTCCGGCGACTTCATCGCCGGACGAGCGCCAGTGGCAAGGTTGCTCTGGGATTTCCGAATGCTCTCGAGTCCACTAATAAACGCCGGTAGACACAGATGAAGTAAAAATATCAGGACTTACGCAAAACATGTCATTTTGAGCGACGAAGGAGCGAAAAATCCTTGGATACGTACCCTTGCAAGCGTACCCTCGAGGGATTCTTCACTTCGCTGCGCTTCGTTCAGAATGACACGCGTAAGTCCTAAATATAAAGAATCTGAGTTCACCCGTGTCTATCTGCGGATCTTTTTGTACGAGGTTGAAAAATGGCAAAACGTTACTCTCGGCAAGAGTTTTTAGACCGCTTGTGGGGGGAAATCAAGCGGGGAAAGCCCTTGGTCATGACCGGGGCGGGCAACGGAATTGCCGCCAAGTTCATCGAGCGCGGTGGAGTGGATATCCTGGGTGTTTACAACACCGGCTATTTTCGCATGCAGGGGTACGGCTCGCTGGCCGGGATGCTGCCGATGGCCGACGCCAACGAGCTGGTCTATCAGATGGGCCGGCGCGAGGTGCTGCCGCAGGTCAAAGAAGTCCCGGTCATCGCCGGGCTGAACGGGGTGGATGTGCTGCGCGACATGCGCCTGTTCCTGGAAGACTGCCGCCGGATTGGTTTTTCCGGGGTGCATAACTTCCCCACCGTGGCCTGGTTCGACGGCGAATTCCGCCGCACCCTGGAAGCGACCGGCCTGGGCTACCAACTGGAAATTGACATGCTCAACTTGGCCCGCGAGCTGGACATGCTGACCATCGGCTACGCCTTCAACGAGGTTGACGCCGAAAAGCTGATGGCCGAAGCCGCCCCGGACATCTTTATCTTTCATGCCGGCATTACCCGCGGTGGCTCGACCGGTTACGCCGCCGGCAGTTCCATGGAAGAAATGGCGGCCCGCAGCCAGGTCCATTATGACCTGGCCCAGAAAATCAAGCCGGACGTTATTCTACTGGCCCACGGGGCCGCCCTGGTCAATCCCGAGGACGCCCAGTACATGCTCGATCACACCGGCTGCCACGGGGTGCAGCTCGGCTCCAGCATCGAGCGCATGGCGATTGAGGTCCCGTTGCAAGAGCGGGCGGCGGCGTTTAAAAATATTCAGTTTTCTCAAGGGGTCACACAGGGTAGATGAACCTATGTGGATATGGGCGCTGCTTTATTCTTTTGCGCCAAAATGTTTGAAAAATAACTCTTTTGAAAGTTTTGCCCCTGCTTCGGTCACAACCACTGACGCGGATTTTCCCTTTGGATCGCCAATGTATCCTTTTTGGTATAACCTGTCCAGCACTGCCCAATCCAGGCCCTTCCATGCCCTGGTCCCATATTTATCGTGAGAGCTGGTGAGATAGAGCAGGGCCAGGACCATTTCGTCAACTCTGTCTTTGTCGTATTCCATAACATCACTCGCTTTCAGCCGCAAAGCCTATGACCGCTAGTTCCCATAGCATCGAGCGCATGACGATTGAGGCGCCGCTGCAAGAACGGGCAGCGGCGTTTAAGGAAATTTACTTTCCGCAACGAGGGTAGTAAATTGTAGGTTGGGTCGAGGCACGAGACCCAACAGTTGGGTTTCACTTCGCTCTACCCAACCTGCGAAAACTGTTTTGGCATCAACAATAATCAGCACCCAATGTTAATTTGATTTCTTACCCCCTGCTGTGATCTTCTGGCCTATATTCCTCTACAAGTATCTGGTGTGTATCGCGCTTGTACTTCTCTTCAAACTCTATTCTGGACAATCCTATCTGCCTTTTACCCTCTTGACTCCGCAACTCCTCGCGCAAGAATTCCATTGCTATTATCCCATAATCACTTTTATACAATTTGTTAGCACAGAGAAAGAATCTACATGCTGGAAGGTATTCCCCTTTTGCGTTGAATACTCTTCCAAGTAGTAACATACAATGGGCGATTGCTTCTTCTTCTGTATCGCTATCTTTATACCTGTCGTATAATCTAAAGGCAAGAGAGAACGCTTTCGGTATATAGCGTGGTGTGGAAGTGTCAAAGCGGCAGCCGAACCAAATTGTATCTATAACAGCCAATATAGGACTGTTTTTAAGAAACATTTGATGTGCTTTCTCCACTTCCTGAAGCGGTTTGGATAACTTTCGCATAATAGCGCCTACTTTGAAATAGCGGGAAACCCGTGTATTGGATTATCAGGCATCCCGATGATCCAATACCATCATAGATCGTCCTTCACTGCCAACAGGCTCGAATCAGCAAAAGAGACACAGAAAAAAACTCTGTGCCTCTCCTGAATTCACAAAAGCATTAATTACCCCTAATCCCCCTGAGTATGGGTAGCGATATACTCAATCATCGCCTCCGCAATTAGCCCGGAGCGGCTTTCCCCTCGCCCGGCGGCATAGGTATCAATCAGGCTCAAAACCCTTTCCGGCAGGGTAATATTTACCCGCCGGGTTTTACCCGATAACCTGGAAATATCTATCGCCACCACCGCCCAGATGCCGTCTTGATAATCGCCGTTGGTTTGGTGAACCTCAATCTCCTGGGGTGGGGGAATCGGCTCGCCATCGGCCAATAACCCTTCCAGATGACATTCGATCGCCTCGACCACTTGCGTCAGCGCTTCATCAAGCGTTTCGCCCGCGCTAAAACAGCCCGGCAAATCAGGCACGCTCACCCCATAATCACTCTGCGGATCTTTATGAACAACCACTGGATAACGCATCTTTTACTTTTCTGGCCACTCCCAACCGGCTTGCCGAAAAATATTACGCAAAATTTGTCATTCAGCAAAAGAGGCACAGCAAAAAATCTCTGTGCCTCTCCCGGCTTTGCCGTCTACTGTAAAAAAGGTGGTGATCAAAAATAAGCAGCCGCAAAGAGCAGTTTAGATGGCGACGACCGTTCCCCGCAGGCCCGCTTCCACGGGCCGGTTTTGAGCCAGGTAGCCCCGCATGGCCTCGATGGCGTGCACATCCAATTTCTGGCGCTTGCTGCCATACTTGGCCGGTACGCCTTGCTGGGTTACAAAAGCGGCAGAATATAGCTGATTCGGGCGGATTGGCTCATCCCCAATAAAAAGCTCCTGAATGCGCTGCCCATGAGGATTCTCAATTTTGAAGTAGAGATTTAGCCCATGGCAGCGCTTGAGATAGCCGCCCATCTGTTGATAGGGATCGCGGGCAAAGGTATGCTCCAGGTTCTCTTCCAGCATTGCCCACACTTCATCTCCGCTTAACTCTACCGTCGAGACAGGCGGATTGACCGGAATGATATTCCACAGATCATTCATGGTGATCGGGCCGGGGGGAACCGGTGCTCCATACCGCCAGCCGTTAGAAAAGGCTATCTGCGCCCCGGTCTGATGGAGCAGGCTTTGGAGCAGCAGGTTGTCCATCGTCGCTTCCAGCATAGTGTTGCGGTTGAGGGCAATAACGGTATGCCCAACCACCCGGCTCAGTTCCTCGCGGTAGGGTTTTAACGCCTCATCTACCCACTGCTGCACCTCCGGATCGGGTTGAATTTGGGCCTCAACCGTTACAAGCTGGTGGCGGTAATCTGTGATCCGTCCCGCTTCAATTTGCAAGTCAAGCCGCCCCAGGAAGGAAGCGTGACTGCCCGATTGGATGATGAGGGTGTTATTGACGAAAGTTGGCTGGTAGAGCCGGTTGTGCGTGTGGGCGCTCAACAAAACGTCAATCCCGTCAACTTCCTCCGCCAGCTTTAAATCCTGGGGAAAGCCCAGGTGGGAAAGGACGACGATCAAATCAACCTTTTCCACAGCACGTAGGGCGGCGATGTGACCGGGGAGTTCCTCATTCCCCAGGGTAAAGTAGATGCCTTCACTAAAGGAGGGCGGCATTGTTTTATCCACAATGGTGGCTGCCAGGCCGACCACGCCCACCCTCAGCCGACCGACCTCCTGCACCAGGTAAGGTTGAAAAAATGGCCGACTGTCACTCTGGCGGAAGCAGTTACAGGCTAGTACCGGATAAGCTAATTTCTGAGCCAACTGCTGAAACTGAGCCGGGCCGTAAGCAAACTCCCAGTGAGCCGTCATCGCTGCAAAGCCCAGCCGGTTAAGAATAGGCAGCAGGGCTTCACCCTGCGTTTGCACGGCGGTATAAGTGCCGTGCAGGGTATCACCGCCATCCAAAGCCAAAACCTGGCCCGACTGCTCCTGTCGTATCTGTTTGAGCAAGGTAGCGATTCGGGCGTACCCACCCACCTGCCGGTACTCGGCTTGGCGGCCCGCCCAGAATAATTCCGGGTGTAGCTCCAGGTAAGCGTGGCTATCATTCATTTGCACAACCGTCAGGAAACTGTCTTTACTCATAAACAAGCACTCCCTACTTTGAAGGGTATTAAATTTCTTGAGTCATGTCTATACTCATCTGGGGGATTTTCATGGCCCCTATGGGCTATTTTTACGTGTCCAAATAAAAAGCTCCAACTTGCTTGAAAGAGTTGGAGCTTTTTATTTTAAAAGAGTAAATTGGTTTAAGCTAGGCTATCAGCGTCTTCTCTTCCGTCAGCAGCCGCGTCCGCTGCGAGCAGTGAGCGATGGCGTCCTCGGCGGCGGCCTTGCCTTCGGGGGTAGCGAAGGCGGCCATCATCGCCTCCTTGTCGTCAAACCAGAACTCTGACACGGCGTGGTAGGGTAAATCGGGGCTGTCTTCCAGCACCACGCTCATAAAGTAGCGCCGGATGCCGGGCAGTTTCAGGCCAAACGGCGGATGTTCTACCGTCGCCCAGTGACGGAACTCCTCCAGGCTCATATCGTCGCGCCGTTTCATCAGGGAAATTACTTTAAGCATAAGTTGTTTTGCCTCCGAATGATAAATTTATGAATAAGAGGCGAGGATAAGTGAAGCGAAGATGCGATGAGAAGAGTCTCGCCCCTTCGCCTCCTCGCCTCACGCCTCTCCCTTTTCCTCCAACGCCCTCAGTATCTTCTCCGGCGTCACCGGCAGATCGGTAATCCGCACGCCGAGAGCGTTGTTGATGGCGTTGACAATGGCCGGAATCGGGGGATTGGCGGTCATCTCGCCGACGCCTTTGACCCCGAACGGGCCGGTGGCCGAGGGATATTCCAGGACGACGCTCTCGATGACCGGCAGCTCGGTCGGGCCGGGCAGGACGTAGTCGCTGAAGCTGCTCGGATTGTGCTCCTGGACCGGGTAGTAGGGCGCAGTGGTTTCGTACAGGGCGTGGGCCATGCCCATAAAGGAGCCGCCGGTGATCTGCCCTTTGACCAGGGCCGGATTGACCTCGCAGCCGATTTCATAGGCGCTCTTGAGGCTCAGCACCGTCACTTCGCCGGTTTCGGTGTCCACTTCGACCTCGGCCACGGTGCAGGCATGGGCCTCGGTCGAGTCGGGGTCCATCGCCCCGGTTTCGGAGTCAACCTCGCTTTTGGGCTTCATGAACATGCCCCGCCCGGAGATGGTTTTGCCATGCTTGAAGTGCGCGGCCAGGGCCAGGTTAACGATGTTGATCGAGCGGTCGGGCGCGCCCTTGACCCGGATATTGCCCTGGCCGTCGGTTTCCAGGTCCTCGACGCTGACCTCCAGCTCCTCGCCGGCGACTTCCAGCATCACCTTGCGGGCTTCCTCGGCGGCGGCGATGACCGCGTTGCCGACCCGGTGCGTGGCCCGGCTGGCGAAGGTGCCCATGCAGTGCGGGCCGGTATCGGTGTCGGCAGTGTCAATCAAAACATTCTCAAAGGGCACGCCCAGCGCCTCGGCCCCGATCTGGGCGATAACGGTTTTGAGACCCTGGCCCAGATCGGTGCTGGACAGGCTGATGACAAAGGTGCCGGTGGTGGTGGCGTGAATCAGGGCCTGCGAGGGGTCGCCGCCCAGGTTCATGCCGGTAGGATAGTTGACGGCGGCCATGCCGACGCCGCGCTTTTTAGCCATGCTTGCCTCCATTTCTGTCCCAGGAATTCATCGCTTTGAGGTGGTCGGGCAGCTCGTGGCCGACCATCTTGGCCGCCGCCTGAATGGTCTCGACCAATGTGGCGTCTTCAACTTCCTTGCGGTGCGGTTTCATATCGCCGTTGCGGTAGGCATTGATCAGGCGGATTTCCCACGGGTCCATACCGACCGTTTCGGCAATCTTGTCCATCTGCACCTCCAGGGCAAACGAGGCCATGGTAACGCCAAAGCCGCGCATGGCGCTGGTCGGCTGGCGGTTGGTAAAGACGCAGTGGACGTCAATCGAGACGTTAGGGATGGCATAGGGACCGGCGGCATTGGCTGCGTGCTTGGTCACGGCGTAGGGTGTGTGCCGGTTGTACGCGCCGGCGTCGGCGTAAGAGGTGACCTGCCGGGCAATGATGCGCCCATCCTTGGTCACGCCATCTTTGATGTAGATGAGCCAGGCGCTGCGGGTCGAGGAAACCTGCATCTCTTCGCTGCGCGTATATTTGTACTTGACCGGGCGGCCTGTTTTCATCGCCCCCAGGATGGCAATCGGCTCGGTGATGACGTCTACCTTGCCGCCAAAGCCGCCGCCGACCGTACCGCCGACAAAGTGCAGCTTGTTGAAGGGGATTTGCAGGATCAGGGCGGCGTTGTCCAGGCTGAAAAAGAGGGCCTGGGTGTTGGTGTAGACGGTGTAGCGGCCATCCGGCTCCGGCTTGGCGATGCAGGCGGTGGTTTCGGTCGGGGCGTGCTCGATAGGGCTGGTGCTGTACCGCTCCTCGACAATAAAGTCGGCCTCGGCAAAGCCCTGCTGCACATCGCCGTAGCGCACCCGGCGGCAGTGATGCCCTTCGTAGACAAAGTAGTTAGTGCCCCAATCGGTGACGATGGGCGCGCCGGGCTTGAGCGCCTCTTCCATGTCGAAGACGGCGGGCAGCTCTTCCAAATCCAGCCTCACCTTGGCTGCTGCCTCCATGGCTGCCTCTTCGGTTTCGGCCAGAACGGCGGCGATCTGCTCGCCCTTGAAGCGGACCCGGTCCTGGGCCAGCACCGGCTCGTCGTCTGGCCCGACGCCGATCAGGCAAAGGATGGTGTAGATATTCTTGGGCACGTCCTTGTAGGTCAGGGCCTTGACAAAGCCCGGCACTTTTTCCGCTTCGGAGAAGTCAATGCCCTTGATTTTGGCATGGTGCAGCGGGCTGCGGACCATTTTGAGATGCAGCATGCCGGGGAACTTGATGTCATCCACAAAGACCGTCTTGCCGGTCACATGGCCCAGGCCGTCGCGGCGCAGCACCGACTGCCCGACAACATTGTGTTTTTTCTCGGCCACGGCTTCGATGTCTTTAGCGCCCATTTTGTGCTCCTTTCAGCCGTTCTGCCGCGTCCTCCACGGCTTTGATGATGGGTTCGTAGCCGGTGCAGCGGCAGAGGTTGCCGGTCAGCGCCTTGACGATTTCCTCCCGCGAGGGGGTGGGGTTGCGGTCCAGCAGTGCCTTGGACACCATGATCATGCCCGGCGAGCAGTAGCCGCACTGCACGGCAAAGTTGTCGAAAAAGGCGGCTTGCAGCGGGTGTAAGTCATTAACCGGGGTAATCCCTTCCAGGGTCGTCACTGTCTGCCCGGCCACATCTTCGGCCGGCAGCAGGCACGACAGCACCGGCTCGCCGTTGACCAGCACCGTGCAGCTACCGCAGCCGCCCTGTTTGCAGCCCGTTTTGGTAGCGGTCTGGTCCAACTGCTCGCGCAGCAGCGTTTGCAGCGTAACCAGCGGTTTAACCATAACTTCGACCTCGCGGCCATTCAGGGTAAAACTGATGATTTTAGCGGCCACAGTTATGCCTCCAATCCTGCGATTTGCGCCAAAGCGCGTTTCACGTAAACACCGACCATCTTGCGCCGGTACCATTCCGTGGCAATGGCATCGGTAAAGGGGTCGCACTCCTCGCTGGCCGCCTGGGCTGCCGCAGCAATCGAGGCGGCGCTTAGCGCTGAACCGGCCAGAACGCGTTCAGCCTTTCTAGCCCGCAGCGGATGCGGTCCAACGCCGTTGAGCGCCAGCCGCGCTTCCTTCACCTTCGATCCGTCCAAAACCAGGTGAGCGGCCACGGTCACAATCGCCGGGGTGACGGCGTGTTTGCGCCCATATTTGAGGTAGGCCGTTTTTCCTTTAGCAACCGGGATTCGAATCTCGGCCAGCAGTTCGCCCGGCTCCAGGGCATTGGTCATAAAGCCGGTATAGAAATCGGCCAGGGGCATGAGTCGCTCGCCGCCCTGCTTGACCAGCTTGACCCGCACGTCGAGGGCCAGGAGCGCCACGGCCACATCGCCGGCCGGCGGCGGGGCAAAAATATTGCCGCCAATCGTGCCCATGTTGCGGATGGACCAGCTCCCGGCGTTGTCGGCAGCCGTTTGCAGCAGGGGCACAGCCTCCAGGCCCACAATTTGGGTTAACGTCGTGGTCGCGCCAATCGCTACGGTCCCATTGCTGCGCTGAATGTAACTCAGCCCGGCCCGCCACAGGCCCATTACCCGTTCGGGCATAGAAATACCCTCGTTGATGAGCGGCATAGCAATCGTTCCGCCGGCCATAACCAGCAGCGAGGGGCCGTGTTCGGCCAGCAAGCCGGTGGCCTCAGTCAATGATTGAGGCAGAAAGTATTCTTTTACAGACACATTGACACCTCCTTGTTAGAATAAAGTAACAGAGTCACAGGGTAACAAAGTAGCAAGTAAATGCTAACGCGCTTGCCCATCCATTACAGATTGACGTAAGTTATAGAGCATTGCACCAATTCTACGGTAATTGGCGAAAAAGTGCTGAAATCTGTTAGGTTGCAACGAACCAGTTTCATGTAGCAACTCGAGGTGAGCTTTGGTTTCGTCGCAAGAAGCCAGAGAATAGGTCAAGAATTTGATGTATTCAGCTTTATAATGCCGCCGCCCGTACCCTTCAAAAAAGTTGGCAACAATAGACTTACTGGAACGGCGAATTTGAGAACCTTGTTCATACATTTCAAATTTTGGGAGTTCGTCCAACGTCATCTTATGAATTTCAACAGCCATCTGTTTAGCTAACTTATAAACACTTGAATCTTCATAACTGGGCATGGCTCTTCTTGCCCACTTTGCTACCTGCTACCCTGCTACTTTGCTACCTGTTACTCAAGCAACGCAAAGAATCTCGCCGGCGATCCTTCCGCGCCCCGCATTTTAATGAAAGGAGCGAAAAATTGGAAACGGCGGCCGAGCGGAAGTTGGGAAAAGTTGGTCAACTGCTGCATCAAAATCGCCCCATTTTCCAGGATGATTTTGTGGATAATGAACTCTTCGGAAGTGAAATCGGGCAGGCGGGCGCAGTATTCGCTGAAGCAGTCAAAGCCGATGGCCTTGGCTCCCCGGTCAATCAGCCACTGGGCGGCCTGCGGGGAGCAGTAGGGCGACTCCATGTAATAGGTCGGAAAATTACCCCACTGTTTCTCGGTCCAGTCGGTGCGGACCAGCACGATATCGCCCTGGCCGACCATTTGGGCGTGGGCCTCCATATCGGCCACGCTGATCTCGTGGTTGGCCTCGGCGAAGCTCAGGTCAACCACCAGGGCCGGGCCACAGACTCGATCCAGGGAGACATCAATGGCGGTTTCGCCGTTCTCCTGGACGTGCTTGGTGAAATCTACGTGCGAGCCGGTGTGCAGCACCATCTCCACCTTGCTGGCCTGCCAGAAACCAGGCCCCCGGTGAAAACGGGTCAGCTTGAGCCGCGTGCTGACCGACGGCGGGCTGAGCGTGTCTTCGCCGATGGGAACGGATAGATCAACGATACGAGCCATAAATATCCTCCACAGGATTTTTGCAATATTCTGACCACCGACAGCCGGCCGCAGACCGCACCCCCACCTTAGCCCTCCCCCTATGAGGGGGAGGGTTGGGAGGAGGTCTGCGCCTGCTGGTTCAACTTACCCAACCCCTGCTTGATCAGGGTATTGGCAATGCCCTCAATAAAACGCGAATTAAGCTGGCCCAGCGGCCCGCTAATGACGGCCTGGCCTTCGTAGGTCATCAGGGTCTCATGTTCATTGAGAGCCTGCAATTTGAATGAAGCAGTGCCTTTAATCATGCCGGGCGAGCCGCTGACTTCACCCGCAAAAAGGCAGTAATCGGGTTCTTCGCGCTCGAGCAGCTTAACATAGGTTTGATACAGGCCGACCACCGCCGGCAGCCGGAGCTGGATCTGGCCGCGATATTCGTCGGGGCTGACCTGCTCCAGTTTTTCGCAGCCGGGGATGAGGCTGGCCAGCGCTGCCGGGTCATAAATCAGCGGCCAGATGCGTTCTCTGGGAGCGGCAAAAGTGTAATGATTGGCGATCTTCATCGGTTACGCTTGCGGCGATTCTAAATCCTTGAGTCGTTGCTCAACATGGTTCAGATGGTCTAGCATGGCTTCGCGCGCCGCCTCAGCATCGTGCCGCTTGAGGGCGGCGACAATAGCGCAGTGATCTTCGGCGCTGTGGTGAAGCAGGCCGGGAATATAGGTCGTTCGGGAGCGGCTGGCCAGGCCAAGCTGGCCGATCGAGTCCATAAAGCGCTGCATAATCGGATTCCGCGCGGCCGCCACAATTCGCTTGTGCAGTTCCAGGTCGGCCCGGAGAAAAGCGTCCGGGTCTTCAACCGCCTGGAGGGATTGGGCCAGGCAAGCTTCCAGGCCGGCGATTTCTTCGGCCGTGATCCGCCGGGCGGCGAGGTCGGCCAGAGCGACTTCGACAATTTTTCGCGCTTCGAAAAGTTGGTGGAGGGTCGAATCATCGAGGGAAAAGACAAAATGGAGCGGTTCAAAAAGCAGCTCCGGCTCCAGCGAGGTGACGTAGGTGCCGTCGCCCTGCCGGACTTCGATGATATTCATCAGGGCCAGCGCCTGTAAAGCCTCGCGCAGCGAGGGCCGGCTGACCTGCATCATGCTGGCCAATTCGCGCTCAGGCGGCAGCTTATCCCCCGGCCTGAGGTGTTTTTCTTTGATCAGCGAGAGCAGCCGGGTGGTGATTTTTTTGGGGAGGACAGCTTTTTCGAACGGCTCGAAGGTTTTGTCCATTGGTTTACCATGAGCAGACATTGGTCAAATGGTAAGACCATTCTAGTCCTTCTTGGAAAGCTTGTCAAAAACATTGTGGCTGTTAGAAAGAGGATGAATAAGGTTCTTATTTGGGCTGGAGCACGCTGCCCCCGTGGTCAGCCCAGAGGGGGGGTAATTTTTGACATTTTGACCGCCTCCTCGTACAGAATGGTAGGACAAACTGTCAGTTTGTCCGAGGTAGCAACAAGCTAACAGCTTGTTCTACTCTCTTCGTAAATAAAGGGGGATTATACGTCTCTGCTACCCTTTCATAATTGGTGGTGTACCCCAGATTCGCGAACACCTCTGTAATAATCTTCAAGCAGTTTCGATAAAACCTACGGTTGTTGATACCCCTCCGGCACCTTCAATTTGACAATAGGCTGCGGCAGGCGATACCGATTGGGAAAGACAAAGCCCCCACCGTCAATGATGTAACTCGCCGGATTGTATTGTAAATAGACCCCACTGTCATCGTGCGCCCAGCCGATCAGCATGATCCCCCAGTTGAATGAGGGGTTTCCTTGAACTTGAGCGAGCAATTGTCCCTCGGATAAAAAAATCGCCCTGTTTGTTGCTACTAAGCGACCATTATGAGAAGTACATGAGCTTTCTGCACAGGAACACAATTTTAAGACCTGATAGTCTATATCATTTGCTGATAGCAGGGCTTCCAATTGTTTTTGAGAATCTTCTGGATAGGATAAAACGTAATTCTTGCCTGGATTTTGCTTGGGATCGGGGTCCAAGGCCAGGACAACCTCAATAAGACCATCTCGCACCAGTACATTATTAGCTTTTTTAAAAACTTGGATAGCCTCCGCTGGGATAACAAGTTGATTGTTTTTTTGAGAAGTTTCGAATATTGTGAAATTGATGATGCTCCCATCTGCGACATCAATTAATAAATTTTTTTCTGATTAACATCCAGGACTTTTACCAGCCTATCTGTCCAAAATTCCACATCACTTGGCAATGAGAAAGGATATAACCATTCTCGTTTTTGACCTGTCACAAAATCTAACAAAGTGCTTTTTCCTGTCACCCCTAACCCTGCAATCATGTATCGTCCATCAGGAGAAAGGGTCGCTTCCCAGGGATCACTACAAGCCGAAACAACGATCTCGATGTTATCAGGATACAAGCTCTGCTCAAACTCCGGGCCGCAGTCGCACAGCCACCAATAGTAGGCCCAGCGAGTTGGCTTGAGCCATCAGCCGTGGCAGTAGCCAAATCGAGCCACGGGGGGTGTGATAAAAATGAGCGCGATTATTACCCCTATTACCACCAGACAACTGTGCCAATTCCAGCGCCTGGCTTTGGTTTTGTCGAATTTTACGAAAGGAGCTTCTTGGTTTGACATAGCTTTACCGCCTGGAAGGAGTCTTGGTATTTCCACTATACCACCGGGGCAGATAAAGCGTCACCTATCCAAAGTTAGGTTACGAGGGTGGAAGAGGTTGAGGATGTTTTTTCGTTAATAATAAAAGCCGCTCTTCACAAATGAGCGGCCTTATTTATAATCAGTGATTGCTGCGGCAGTCCGGTTAAACCAGCTTGGCCAAATCCTCGGCGGCGCGTTTCATATCCAGGAAAATCAGGCCCAACTTGGCATCGCCGCGAGCCAGGGCGGTCAGCACCGCTTCTTCGCCGATGGACATGAGAATTACATACCCCTTGTTACCGCGAATGTAAACCTGATCCAGAATGCCGCGCCCTAATTCCGCTGCAATTCGCTCGCCCAGGGAGAGCATCGCGGCCGACATCGCCGAAACCCGGTCTTCCTCAACATCGGCGGGTAGAGAAGAGGCCATAATTAACCCATCCACGCTGACCACGGCCGAAGCCTCAATATCAGCCGTGCCAGCCTGTAAATCTCTCAAACGGGCTATCATTTGCTCAGTACGAGATGCCATTGGTGTCCATTATCTCCTTTCAAACGGTGGTTTGTAACCCTGGGGTCATAATAGCATAAGAAAAAAACTATGTCAATGTGTTTATTAACTAATTTCTAATTTATAAAATTACATAACGCTGTTAAAAAGGACTGCTAATACAGCCAGAGTGGGATGAAAGAAGAGCAAGAAAATGGTTATTGAAGCCCTGTTCCCTAATTTTTTATGTTAAAAGTGAACAGGTGGGATAAAAAAATCGCTGCTGTTAAAATAGAGTGTATTCGACTGAATTTGGCAGTGGGAGAAAAATCAAAGGACGGAGGTGCTTGTCCAATTAAATGTCACTTCGAGCGACGATAGGAGTACCCAAAGGGCATAAACGAGAAATCCCTAAAACCTGGTCTTACAGGTATAGGTATGAGGGATTTCTCGTCTCTGCGCTCCTCGAAATGACATGGATCGCGCAGCCCTGCTAGATTTGTTTGGCTTCCCACTCAAAAAAGGCTTCGACGACTTGTCTGAACAGGGGGGCCGCTTCCTTGGAGCCTTCGCCGGCGTGCTCCAGAATGACGGCGATGGCCACGCGGGGGTCTTCGGCGGGGGCGTAGCCGGCAAACCAGGCGTGCGGCTTCTCCTGGCCTGATTCGGCCGTCCCGGTCTTGCCGGCGACGGTGTAGGTAATATTATTGAAAGCAGAGCGGGCGGTCCCCCGCGCCCCGCTAACGACCGCCTCCAGGCTGCGCCGGATCAGCTCCAGGCTTTCGGGAGAGAGGGGCAGCGTTCCGGCTATTTCCGGTTCAAAGGGTTGTTCGTTGCCATCTACGCCGACAATTTTATCAAGCACCCGGGGCCGGAGCAGTCGCCCCCCGTTGCCCACCGCTGCCAGCAGGCGGGCAATTTGCAGCGGCGTGGCCAGCATATACCCCTGGCCAATCGCCGTATTCACCGCGTCGCCATCAAAAAGCGGCTGGCTCAGATTGGCCTGCTTCCAGGCCGCATCCGGCACCACTCCCGCGCTCTCGGTCAAGCCCAGCAGGTCGGTCGGCACGCCCAGGCCAAAGGCGCGGGCCCAGTTGGGTAAGAGTTGGGGGTCTTGTCTGTGCAAGGCCAGGCCCAGCTCGTAAAAAACCACGTCGCAGCTCTGGGTGAGGCCGTCTACCAGGTTGATCCGGCCATGTCCTCCTTGCAGCCAGCACTTCTTTTCAAACTCTTTGCCCAGGCCGTCCCACTTGCCGGTGCAAACAAACATCATGTCGGGCTTGAAACCCAATGCTTCTATAGCGGCACTGGCCGTTACCACCTTAAAAACAGAAGCCGGTGGATAGAGGCCTTGCGCGGCTCGATTCAACAGGGGACGCTTCTCGCTGCTGTACAGCTTGGCCCAGGCATCTACATCAAAGCCGGTGGTGAAGACGGCCGGTTTGAAGCGGGGATAACTGGCCAGGGCATAAAGCGCGCCGCTGTTGGGATCCATCACCACGACCGCGCCAAGGCGTGTCCCTAAAAGTTGTTCGACAGTGGCCTGAAACAGGGTATCTACAGTCAAGTAGACACTGCTGCCCGCTCGCGCCTGAAGCGTGGCAATCTCAGACAAAACCTGGCGCGCGGAGGAGAGTGTCACTAGGCGGCCTCCACGCTGGCCGGCCAGGTCGCGTTCGGTCCACTTTTCGACGCCGGCCAGCCCGACCAGCTCATCACCCTGATACCCCTGGGCCAGGTACTCCTGCTTTTCTTCGGCGGGAATCTTGCCCATGTAACCGATAATATGAGCGCCGGTCTCGCCATCATTATAGATACGGACTTCATGCGCGCGGCGATCTACCCCGGCGAGGTTAACCAGCATGTTGTCATTTTCCAGGCTGGCTTCAAACGTGATTTCCCCGACCGGCACAAACCAGTCGGGCCGGGCGGCGTCAATTTGGGCCTGGATTTTATCGGGCGGCACTTTGGTCAGGGTGGACAGGTAAGCAATGACTTTCGGCTCATCCTCAAGAAATTGAGGAATAACGCCGACTGTCACCATCTGGCCCTGGGAGGCCAGCGCGTGAAAATTTTTGTCGTAGATATTGCCCCGCGCCGGTTGTTCACTCAGAAAGACCAGGCTGACCCCCTCTCCTAACTGCGGCAAGACCAGCGTTGGCTGCCATTCGACGCCCCAGCGGCCCTGGCTAAATTTTAAGCGCATGGAATTATCGGCATTGAGATTACCAAAAAGGTGGGTCTGCCAGACCGAGCGAAATGTGACCGAGGCCTGGTCGCCGGTATGCAAGAGGGATTGGGGCTGGGTCGCCACCTGCTTGACCGTAGCCTGAGTTAACGCGTCGGCGTAGGCGCTTTGAAACTGGATGAAATTGAGGCGGAGTTGAGACTCGGGCGTCAACAGGCTGTACATCGTGGCGTAATCGCCCCGCGCCCAGGCTGACAGGTAGGTCTGGGAAACAGCATCGGCGCTGGGCAGCGGGGTCGGGGTCGGCGTTGGCAGTGGGGTGGGGGTTGGTGTCGGCGGCTGGAAGGGAAGTGTGGCAATTTCTGGGGAGCAGCCTGTAACTAACAGGGCTACTCCCAGACCTTTGAGGAAGATACGTCGTGGAATCTTTGCGCCCATCATAGTCCAAATTATAGCACCGAGCCAGCCAGGTGTAAAACGATGCCGGTAATTTTTATGTTTACAATCAATATGTAGTAGAACCAGGGCATAGAAGTACAAGATATAGTACTATTAAAAAATTAACCAGGATTAAAAGTTGAATTAGCCAGTGGCATAATCATACTTTACGCAGGGCTATTGATTCCTTGAGAATAATAGGCTAATATCTGCGCATAGCCGGATGGGCTTTACTTTTCCCTAATTTATCCATCCAAACTGTTCCATTCAACTCAAAGAGAGGAAGAATAATTTAACGATGCTGTTGACCCGGTTTTTCTCAACAAATAGATCCACCCAGGCGCTCTTTAAATTTCAGTCGCGCCGGTTCGTCCCGTTAATGGGGGTGCTGCTGTGCCTGCTTTTGGCCTGGCCCGCTTTGGCCCAGGAATTGACTCTGGCCGACCGGCTGCAAGCCCTGGCGCACACGGCTGAAGAGGGTATGGAAGCCGCCGCGCATAACGATGTGACTCTCATGCAAGCCGAATTCGACGAAATTCACGAAGCCTGGGAGTCGTTTGAGGACCGGGTCCGCGAGCAGAACCCGACCGCCTATGTCGAACTTGAAGGGGCGCTCGATGCGCTTAAGGCCTCTCTGCAAGCCCAGCCGCTCGACTCGGCCGCGGTCGAAAAAGCTTATGCTCATTTGATGGACGAGGCCACGGAGATTGCCGCCCGGTTTAACGGGGGTGCGCCGGTAGCCGCAACGGCTATCGAAGCCACCCCGGCTGACCTGATGAAGAATCTGGATGTGGCCTATCATGAGCTTGAAGAAGGCGAGGCCGACAAAGCCGCTGAATATCTGGCTCAGGTTATTCGGGCCTGGCCGAGTGTCGAAGGGGCCATTGCGGCCAAGTCCCAGGAAGCTTATACCGCTATCGAGGTAGACCTCAGCCGCGCGGCTGCGGCGCTTAAAGCTGAGCCGGCCAATTTAAGCGAAGCCGAGGCAGCCGTGGAGCGGTTGCGGGAAACCTTATTGCCCTTTGTGGGAGGACAAACCTATACCATGTTTGACGCTGCCGCGATTATCCTGCGCGAGGGCCTGGAAGCGCTGCTGATCGTGGTCGCCCTGTTGGCCTTCTTGCGCCGCTCCGGCAACAGCGACAAGCGGGCCTGGATTTGGGTTGGCGGTGGGTTAGGCGTTTTGGCCAGTATTGCTGTAGCATTTGCCCTGCAAGCAGTCTTTAGCCGCGCCAGCGCCGGCCAAAATCGCGAGGTCATCGAAGGGGTGACCGGCTTGGTTGCCGCCGGGCTGCTCTTTTACGTTTCTTACTGGCTGCACAGCAAGGCTAACCTGCATAGCTGGCAAAAATATATCAATCAAAGCACCAGCCGGGCTTTAGCGGGGGGCAGTGTCGCCGGCCTGGCCATGCTTTCGTTTCTGGCCGTATTCCGGGAAGGCGCTGAAACGGCCGTCTTTTACCTGGGTATGGCTTCATCTATCACTTTAGAAAACCTGCTCCTGGGCCTGGGCCTCGGCGTTGCCCTTCTGGGGGTGGCGGCTGTCCTGATGCTGTTGGTCGGCATGAAGCTGCCGCTGCGCCCCTTTTTCCAGGTGGCCGGGCTGCTGGTTTATTACCTGGGCTTCAAATTCTTGGGGACCGGCATCCATGCCTTGCAGGTCGCCGGCATCCTGCCGACCTCGCCTATCCCTGCTCTGCCGCCCCTGCCGTTGATCGGCTTCTACCCAACCTGGGAGACAACCCTGCCGCAACTCGCCTTGCTCGCCACGGCGCTGGTAGCGTTTCTTTACCTTCGCGCTCAAGAGCGGCGCGCTCAGATCGCAGCGCAAACAGCAGCCGTATAACCTCTTAGCAGATCCGGGATGAGACTGCTTGACCTGTTCTTTCCAGTTCTGGAATAGCTAAAGCAGCTCAGCCGGGGTCTGCGGCGTAATCATCCCTGTATATGGGATAAGTTTTGCTAACCCATCTTTATCGGGCATAATACGGGTTCCAGCAAAAGTGTCCCGCCAACCCAGTCTTGTAATCCAATCTATCAATACGAGTGGCATGGCTTTTTTCAGGAAGGAGCTTCAGTTGCCGTCCATTGTACCTTTTCTCTTGGCGTTGGCCCTGGTCATTGCTGCCGCCAAAGTGGGGGCGGTCAGCCAACCGGACCGGCCAGCCGGCGGTGTTGGGTGAGCTGATCGTTGGGACAGGCTGACCCCGAAAACAATTCCTCCAAAATCGAAAGATTTTGCACCCCAGTGTCGTCTATTTAGGGGTAAGAATATTAAACAAACCGATAAGAAAGGTGACGTTATGGCCGCAACAGGAAGTGGTACTATCACCCCAGGTTCCCGTGGGGTTGGCATTTTCCGGCAGCTCCCGGTTGGACCGATCCAAACCAATTGCTACCTTGCCGGCTGCGCAGAAACCAGGGAAGGCGTGGTCATTGACCCCGGCGAAGAGCCGGAGCGAATTCTGGCCGAGATTAGAACTTTGGGACTGACTATCAAATATATCTTAAACACACATGCTCACTTTGACCACATTCTGGCCAACGGCCCGCTGGTCAAAGCGACGGGCGCGCCCCTGGCACTTCATCCGCTGGATTTGCCCCTGCTCCGTCAAAACGGTGGGGCCGGCCTGTTTGGTTTCGACGCTCCGCCCAGCCCGGAACCTGATTTGCTCCTGGCCGAAGGTGATACTCTCTCCTTTGGCACACATACATTTCAGGTGTTGTTCACTCCCGGTCACACCCCCGGCCACGTAAGTTTTTACGAGGAAAAAGCCGGCGTCATCTTTGATGGGGACGTTCTTTTTGCCGGGGGTATTGGCCGCACCGACCTGCCCGGCGGTGATTATGAAACCCTCATGGCCAGCATCAACCACAAACTGATGGTGCTGCCCGATGAAACGGTGGTGTGCTCCGGTCATGGCCCGGTGACGACCATTGGCCGCGAGCGAGCCGGCAATCCCTGGTTGTGAATATTTGCATTTGAGATTATTAACTTTAGCTAAATATTGACTTGACAAATATATTTTTCTGCCATACAATACGTCTGCAAATAGTTGCATTTCCCCGCAGAATCCCAAAACAAAAACGGAAAGGAAGGTAAATGATGTTGCTGTTATTGCCGGTTTTCCCGGATTTCTGGCAGGTTGTCGTTGATGACCCGGCTCTTCACATTCCTGATGGTTTCCTAAGTCTACCCATTGCCCTCATTTTTTGGATCGCAACGGTTGTACTTCTGGGTACTGCGGTCCGTAAAACTCAGGACCAACTGGGTGAGCGCCAGATTCCGCTGATGGGCATTATGGCCGCTTTTATCTTTGCCGCGCAGATGCTCAACTTCCCGGTGGCCGGCGGTACTTCGGGGCATATGTTGGGCGGGGCGCTGGCGGCGATTGTGCTTGGCCCGTGGGCCGGGATGCTGGTGATGGCCTGCGTGATTGGCTTACAGGCATTGTTGTTCCAGGACGGCGGCCTGCTGGTCATGGGCGCCAATATTTTTAACATGGGGCTGCTGACCGCGCTGATTGGTTACGGCCTCTATCGCAGCGTGGCTGGGCAGAGCCGGACCGTGCGCCTGGCGGTGGCGGCTGTCGCCGCCTGGTTGACCGTCATGGCGGGGGCTTTTGTGACCGCGCTGCAATTAGGCTTCAGCGGGACGTCGCCTTTTGGCGTGGCCATCCCGGCGATGCTGGGCGTGCATGCCCTGATTGGCCTTGGCGAGGCATTAATCACGGTCGCTGCCTTAGCTTTTATCACCCAAACCCGGCCCGATTTGTTGGAAGCAGAAACGGTTAAGGCTCGCGGGGGGACAGGTTGGGTCGTCATCGGCTTGACCATTGCTCTTGCGCTCGTCCTCTTTTCGCCCCTGGCTTCTGCTGACCCGGATGGGCTGGAACGTGTGGCCGAAGATATGGGTTTCCTGGCCCAGGGACAGGCTGCGCCCTACAATATCCTGCCTGATTACACCATTCCTTTCCTGGGTGAAAGTGCGGCCTCAACGATTGTGGCCGGGCTGATTGGCGCGCTCGTTGTTGCCGCTATTGCTTACGGCCTTGGGCGGCTTATATTCCGTCCGGCGGCAAGGCCAACTCCTAAGGCCGGGCAGCCCGCTTCGCGGTAATGCACGCCAGTACCTTCGATCGCTACGAAGCGAGAGAGAGCCTGATCCATCGCCTGGACCCACGGGTCAAGGTGGTGGTGACGGTTCTTTTTATTGTATCCAATGCGCTGCTGTCCGATGGCGCCTGGCTGGCGTTTTTGCTGGCTTGGGGCGTAGTGGTGCTGGCCAATATTCAGGCTGGTTTAGGCATCAGTTACAGTTTCAAACGTTCCTTTATTGCTCTGCCGTTTGCCCTGCCGGCCCTGGCCCTGATTTTTACCATACCCGGCCAGCCCGTTTTCACGCTGCTCCTCGGCCCCTGGCAGTTGAGCGCCACCGATGCCGGTTTTATTCGCTGCGCCAGCATCGTCGCCCGGAGCTGGCTGTCGGTGCAAGTAGCCATCCTGCTGGTGGCAACGACCCAGTTTCCAGATCTGATGCATGCTCTGCGCCACCTGCGCGTGCCGCCCTTGATCACGGCGGTGGTCTCTTTTACCTACCGCTATCTGTTTGTCCTGGTGGATGAAGTGATGCGCCTGCTCCGCGCCCGCGAGTCGCGCAGCGCCCGTTTGCCCGGCTACCGCAGCGGTGGTTCAATTCCCTGGCGGGCGCGGGTTGCCGGGCACATGGCCGGCCAGCTTTTTATTCGCAGCTACGAGCGCAGCGACCGGGTCTACAACGCCATGCTGGCTCGGGGTTATAATGGCGAATTTCTAACGCTGAACCCGCACGTGATGCGGCTCCATGATTGGTTGTTTGGCCTGGCCGCCGGGATGATTTTGCTCATCGTCCAGGTTATCGGGCGAGTTTGATTTTGTGGGACAAGCTGCCAACTTGTCCCCCTTATTTTCTCCAAGATAGGATTATTGCCATGCCGGTCATTCATAACCCAGCCGTAGCCTCTGCCAGTCTACCCAAGCCAGCGACCCGCAAGAGCGTTCAGGATGATGAAGTTGTGACGCTGGCGGTGGAAAACTTATCCTTCCACTATCCTGATGGACATCCAGCCTTGAAGGGGGTGTCGCTGCGGATTAGCCGGGGCGAAAAGGTGGCTTTGGTAGGGCCGAATGGGGCGGGCAAGAGCACTTTGATGCTGCACTTGAACGGCATCTTAGGGCACGACAGTCCCATCCAGGTGGCTGGACTCCCCCTCACTAAAGCGAATCTGCCGGTCATTCGGGCCAAAGTGGGGCTGGTCTTTCAAAATCCCGACGACCAGCTTTTTTCGCCGACCGTGTTCGAGGATGTAGCCTTTGGCCCGCTGCACATGGGCCTGCCCGAAGCTGAGGTACGGGTGCGGGTGGCGCGCGCGCTGGAGCAGGTGCGTATGAGCCAGTACGCCGAACGGCTGTCCTATCATCTCAGTGTCGGGGAGAAGAAGCGCATTGCCATTGCGACCGTGCTGGCCATGGACCCGAAGATTTTGGTGCTGGATGAACCCTCGGCCGGATTGGACCCGCGCGCCCGGCGGTCGCTCATCACCTTGCTGCGCGAACTGCCGCTGACCATGCTCATCTCCACCCACGATATGCTCATGGTCCGCGAGCTTTTTCCCCGGATGATCATCATGGACGAGGGCCGGGTTGTGGCCGACGGGCCAACCGAAATCCTGATGAATGACGTAGAGCTGCTCGAGGCGCATGGGCTGGAGCGGCCCTAGCGGACACCTTTAAGACCCCCTCTAAGAAATATCCCGTTTTTTATCTCCTCTGTTTCTGTAGAAATCTCAAAAACATAGACAATATATTGACAAATTATTAAAAATATGTTATACTCGGTTTAATTAGTTTGCATTACAAGTTAAATTGGGTTAGCGTTAAGACCTGACAGGTCTGAAAACGGTGGAGTATGGCCTTTTATTTGGCGTTCAAGGAAATGTGGCGGAACAAGGGAAGATTTTTCCTGATCAGCCTGGTGATTGCCCTTATTACAACGCTGGTCTTGTTCATTGCCGCCCTGGCTGAAGGGCTGGGACTGGGCAACCGCGAGTATATCGAGAATCTCAGCGCCGAGTTGTTGATGTATCAAAAGGATGTGGAGGTTTCCATCCCTTCCAGCCGAGTGGGGCGCTCTGAGTTGAACGATGTCGCCCGTGTGCCGGGGGTCAAGGAGGTTGGCCCCATCGGCTTTGCCAGTACTTCTATCATTCTGCCGGGCCAGGAACCACTGGACACCTCGCTCATTGGTGTTGAGCCGGGTAAGCCAGGGTCGCCACCCGTGCGGGAAGGTCACGTTTTGCAGAGCCGGCGTAGTAAAGAAGCGGTGATTGACCAGAATGTGGCCGTAGAGGCAGGCTTAAATATCGGCGATACCTTTACCATCAAAACCATTCAAGGGACCGAAGAAAAGTTCTATACTCTGCGGGTAGTGGGTGTCACGGACAGCCGCCGCTACTCGATTCAGCCCTCTATCTTTGTGCCGCTTCTCGCCTGGGACGAAATCAAGCCCAAAGCCCAGGTGGAGCGTGACTCGGCTCAAGAATTAATCTTTAATGTCATTGCTGTGCAGTTAGATGATCCGTTCAGCCGAGAGGCCCTGGCTCAGCGGATCGAGCAGCAGGTGGGTGATTTGGAAGCGGCTGACCTCAAGACCGCTTACGAAAACACGCCCGGCTATGGGCCGCAGCAGAGCACCTTAAGCACGCAGCGGACGTTTACCCTGTTGATTGGTATCCTCGTGATCGGCGGCTTTTTCCAGATTCAAACACTGCAAAAAGTCGCCCAGATTGGCGTACTCAAGGCCATTGGCGCTTCAAATTTAACCGTCGCCATCGCGGCGATGCTGCAAATCATTACGGTGACGGTCCTGGGGATCGCCATTGGCGGGTTGGGTACCCTGGGATTATCGCTGGCGCTGAGTTCGATCAGTGCCATTGCCTTCACCCCTACCGCCGTCGTGACCGCCATTGTTACCCTGCTGTTGATTGGCCCTCTGGGCGGGCTGGTCTCCCTTAGACTCCTGCTGCGAGTTGAACCCTTGCGAGCCTTGGGCCTGGCTTCATAAAATAGGTCGGGCGGAGTATCATACTGTACGTTAATACCACCGACAAAGCTTTACTAAATTGGAGAGGTGCATGACCGTTGTTCTCGAAACTCAGGCTGTCAGCAAAATTTATAAAAGCGACAACACCACTATTAAAGCGGTAGATGCGGTGTCGCTGACCATCCAGGCCGGTGAATTTATTGGTTTGGTGGGACCAAGCGGCTCTGGCAAAACAACCATGCTGGCGATGCTGGCAGCCCTCTTGAATCCCAGCAGCGGCGCGATCATTGTTGATGGGCATAACCTGGCTGAGATGAAAGAGGCTCAACGTACCAGCTTTCGCCGGGAGAAAATCGGCTTCACGTTCCAGCAGAATAACCTGTTGCCCTTTTTAAGCGCCCAGGAAAACGTGGAATTGATGCTGCGGCTTAACAAGCGCCTCGACAAACGAGGCCGGGAGCGGGCGAAAGATCTCTTGACCCGCCTGGGACTGGGCGACCGGCTGCATAATCTGCCCAGCCAGCTCTCCGGTGGACAGCAGCAGCGGGTGGCAATTGCCCGCGCTCTGATCCATAATCCTAACCTGGTGCTGGCCGATGAGCCAACCGCCAGCCTAGATACTGAGCGGGCTTTCCAGGTGGTCGAAACCTTTGCCGAGTTGATCCACGAACACGACCGGGCCGGGATTATGGTCACGCATGACCTGCGCATGTGCCACTATGTGGATAAGGTGGTGCAGATGCTCGACGGCAAAATTGAGCGGATCATTGAAGATCGGGCCGAAATCGAGGCGCTGGCCGGGACTGGAACGTTGCAAAATCAAAAAGTAGAGACGCCTTCAACCCCAGCCAATCAAGAGGGGAAGACAGGGGAGGGTTGGAGGATGGGTAGGCTGGTAAAATCTAATCTTTCAGCCTTCCAATCTTCCACGGCTTAAAATTAACCCATAGGTTATGTTCCAACCCTGTACATCTTTCTATTTCTTAGGCTTGTGTAAATGAATAACGGCTATCCACGAGTATCGCTTTAAAAAAGGAAAGAGCCTCATTAAATTTCTATCTGCACCGTGTAAAGTATTTAATAAGGCATCAAAAAAGAAGAAATACCTGAATGGAACCGCCAGCAGGGTGAAAAGATGAAAATGCTCAACTTCGACGCTGACAAAATGGTTACGGGCGTCTTTAATATCCTTCATGAGAAGGGGATGTTCATCTGCTGTTCTTAGAGAAGGCGTGAACTTTCGATACAGATTGATGACAAAGTTATGTCCAAGCGGTTCGACAAAGATGGCATGACCATCCCGGCGTAGAACTCTGGCCAATTCCTTATAAGCATTTTCTAGGTTTAAATGATGGATAACACCTGTGCCCACCACAACATCAAATGAGCTTGGCTCAAATAACATATCTTCAGCATTCATTTGATAAAATGTTACGTTCAGCCGGCTGTTTTCAGCCTTTTTTTTCGCCTTTCTGATGCCTTCGTCTGAAATATCTATGCCGGTAACCATCGCTCCAGACTTAGCCCACTCAAAAGCCAGTCCTCCCAGACCACAACCCAGTTCTAAAAGGGCCGCGTCTTTACACAAGGCTTTGACCTGGCTTTTGTAATATTTGTTAGAAAGCCTAAAAATACTATAGTACTTCGCCAGGCCGCTTCTTGGGTCCTCATCTTCGCCAAAGCGCTCGTCATGGAACAGTTTTTCTCTATCTAACCTGTCACTCATTTCCGCCTCTTTTTCTCAAATTTAGCCAGCAGGTCCCCGGCAAAACTCCCCGACCCCACCGCTTCTACCGGCCCTGTCAGCGAAACCTGCCAATCCGCAGCAATAGTCACAGACGCAGCGCCTCCCGGCATGCGCACCTCGACCGGACTGGCGCACTGGCCGGTTTTGACCGCCGCCCCGGCCGCCGCACAGGAGGAGGTGCCGGAGGCCAGAGTGTAGCCCGCTCCACGCTCCCAAATCTCGATTTGAAGCGTATGCCGGTCCACCACCCGCACGAACTGGACATTGGTCCGCTGAGGGAAATGCGCATCCACTTCAATGGCCGGGCCGGCGGCACGGGTCGCCGCCGCAGATACCTCTTCGGCAAAGATAACGCAGTGCGGATTGCCAATGGTCACTGCCGTCACACGGTAGTCCCTTCCCGCCAGGCGCATTGTTTCGTTGACGACCTCTCGCGGCGAACCGCTGACCGGGATATCGGCGCTGTGAAACGATAACCGGCCCATTTCGACGGTCAGGGTCCGGGCCGCTTTGTCTTTCACCTCAGCCCTGACCCCACTCCCCCCAATCCGAATATCAAAAGTTGCATCCTGCACATAACCCTGATCCCACAAATACCGGGCGAAAATGCGCAGGCCATTGCCGCTCTTGCCGGACTCGCTGCCGTCGGGATTGAAAAAACGCATCTGGTGGGGGTATCTCTCGCCGGGCAACGGGCCATAGCAAATGCCGTCACTGCCCAGGCCAAAGTGACGGTCACAGATCAGGCGAATCGTGGCCGGGGTCAGTGGAAAATCAAAGCGAGCCGGATCAATGACGACCATATCGTTGCCGAGCGCCTGGTACTTGTAAAAGTGAGCCTTCATTATATCCATCCTGCTAATCTCTCTGCATTTTAGGCCAGATCAAAATCACGGCCAAATTGCCTGGCCAAGGTCTCAATCTTACGTCTTTCGTAACGATCCCCGTAACGTTCATGAGACGGCTATCTCCTAAACTATACCTATAAAATAAAGAGTGAAGCAAATTCCCCTTCCAGTTCCCCAATAAAATTGGGGGACTGGAAGGTTATTAAAGCAGGTAGGTTAACCGGGAGGTTATGATGTTAGTCGGACATTCTGATGTGGTGATGCGGCAAGAGCAGTATCATGACCTGCGGCGAGAAGCGAAGCAGGAGCGGTTTATCCGGGCGAATGGACTGGAGCAGTCAAGCGGCCAGGGATTGTTATGGAACCTGGTCCAGACAGTCCGCGCCAAATTGGCCAAACCCCAACAGCCACCCCGCTTGAAGCGAGCCACGCTGTAATAAGGAGGAGGGTCAAGACTAACTTGACCCTCCAGCAAAAAACCTCCAAAACAAAATCTTAAAACTCAAAGGACCAGTTTAATCCATGCTACGGCAACTACTCTTTCTTCTTCTGATCGCCCTCTTTACCGTAACTTCGATAGCTTGTAACCAGGCGTCGGCTTCTTCGCGCGACCAAGAAAGGCCGGCCGTTCCTGTGGTAGTGGACGCTGCTGCGCCGGTCGAGGTTGAACCTGGTGAACCGGCCTATGCGGTGGTTGAGTCGCTGGCTCAAGTGAAGAAAATGACAGCGAATACGCCGGAATCTTCCATTAAAATCGAGAAAGCGGCTGTTGAAGACGAGTCGGTTCGCGCAGACCTGCCCAAAGATGTGGTCGTGACCGATGTGTTTGGCTATCAGGATACGGGCGGCTTCTTTAGTTACTACCACCTGGTTGGTAACATTTATAATGGTACTGATACCGCTGTGACCCATGTCGAGTTGACGATTAGCATCAAAGATGCCAGCGGCCAAACGCTGCTCAAAGATGACGCAGATAATCCGGTGGAGACGGTGGTGATCAACCCCCTGCTGTGGACCCTTCAACCCGGCCAGTCTGCTCCCTTTGCCTATCTGCTCAACATGGAAGAAGGCAAGCCGGAAACTTATGAAGCCAAGGTTGCCAATTTCATTCCAACCGATGCCAAAGAGGTGAAGGTGGAAGTGCAGAATGACCAGATGGTCAAGGGCGATGATGGGACGGTTTATATCGTCGGGGAGCTGGTCAACCTGGGTGAGACAGCCGTTGAATTGAATACAATGGCCGGCGCGGCGCTTGACAGTGACCGGCATGTGGTGGCCGCCAATTCCTACGCGGCGATGGCGGGCTACCTGGCCCCCGCCGGCGACGCCAGCGGCAACGAACGCACCGCTTTCCGTATCAGCATGTCCGGCCCCGCGCCAACAGCCAAGAGCGGGGCGGTTTATATTGACGCCGAGCCCGTCCGCACCGAAAAAGCGCCGGACCTGGAGCTGTCAGCGCCGAGCTTCTATCTTGACGAAGCAGGTTACACCCATGTAGTGGGCAGCGTGACGAACAAGGCCGAGGAAGCGGTTGAGGTTCTGATCCTGGCCGGCCTCTACGCCGCCGATGGAACCGTCCTGGATGCGGACAGCGCCTACTTGCCCTACGCCCTGGAGCCTGGCCAGAGCGTTCCCTATCACTTCAACCACTTCAGCGGGGTGGACAATGTACTCGGCCAGTCTGACAAGCTGGACCAGGCCAAAGTGCGGGTGGTGTCGGCTCTGGCCAACAACTATGAACACGTGAGCCTGGAAAGCCGCAACACGACCCAGGAACAGATGGGGGGGAATTGGCATTTCAGCGGCGAGGCCGTCAATAACTCCGGCCAGCGGCTCTCCTGGGCGACGGTGGTCGTGGCGGTCTATGATCAACAGGGTCAGCTCTTGGCAACGAGCGATACCGATATATATGGCGAAAACAGCATTATCGAACCGCAAGAGGCAACGGCTTATCAGCTTGACCTGGATATGCCCGTCGGTATAGACCCGGCCAAGATAACTGTCAAGACCTACGTGCAGGGGTTGGTAAACTGATCCCGGCCAGATAGACCTGACTGCGCGAATCGCTTCAAAAGAGAGACAAGGAATCAGCTTATTCCCCGTCTCTTTTTTTGTTTATGGCGTTCAACCTATAAGCCGCTGTGTAAAAACGTTACCTTCTGTTTAGAGTGAAGGAAAAATTAGGCGGTGGGTAAAATAAAGCATAGGGAAACAGTGTTGTGTCTATTCCAAGCAACGGTAATTCATCGTGCTGGGGAGACTGCCGAAAATTTGCTCTATTTTGCTCCGGATTCTGTTTAACTTCTCAACCTGTTAGTCGTGTGCCTTTTGCCTCGATCTGCTAAGCGCCGCCACGAAGGGTGTCTAACGTTCACCCCGGACTCACTTCTCAATCCTCACTCCATTTCATACCCACCCAAAACGAATATCGGCAGTGCATTTCTCTACCCCGAGTAGTTGCCTGGCAGAGCCTACAACTTAGCAGATAATGGAGGTAATGATGATGGGTTTCAAAAAGTCTTTGCTGGTTTTAGCCGTATTTGTAGGGTTGGCTTTGATTGCCGCCTGTACCCAGACCCCACCTGCGCCGGTGGTTAAAGTTGAGACGGTGGTGGTCAAGGAAACTGTGCCGGTCACGGTGGAGAAGGAAGTGGAGGTTGTCGTCACCAGGGAAGTTGAAAAATTAGTGACGGTAGAGGTAGAAAAAGAAGTTACAGTCATTAAGACGGTGCAGGTGGAGAAAGAAGTGCCGGTGGTCGAGACGGTAGAGGTCGTCAAGACGGTGCAGGTGGAGAAAGAAGTGCCGGTGGTCAAGACCGTAGAGGTCGTCAAGACGGTAGAAGTGGTAAAGGTCGTCACGGTGGAGGTTCAAGTGACGCCCACCCCTACCCTGGAACCGACCGCTGATCGAACCCACCCGGCTGTACGGGAAGTGTTGAACCAGGTTACAATGGTGCAATATCATTATGACCCGGATAATGAACGCGATACCTTTACCTGCGCCAGCAGAGGACTTGGTCTCAACGGGGTAAAAGTTGACCCACGCGGTCCCCGCTTTATCGGCCCTAATGCCGGCGATTTTGATCTGTGGGGAGCGGTGGCCCTGTTCAAAGTGTACCCTGACGGCAAGGTCGAATTGGTGCCGCAGCAGAGCGGTGGGAAATTTGTTGACCCGGAGGGCATCGAGCACCAAAGCTTTTCCCGGGAGGAGGCCCTTGAACTTTTTGCCAGCGGTGATGCCAGGTGGTTGGGGTCGCACGGAGAAGCCGGGCGGATTGGGGAGTGTGATCCTCAGTACAAAACGCCCACTCCCACCTCCTAATACATGGCGGCATAAGTAACTCCAGAGCACGTAGTAACCCCTTCAGGGGTCTAGGCGGCTAAAGCCGTTACTACAAACCACCGGTTTACTTCCGCCCAGATGCACTAGCTATGAAACGGGATTAAGGTGACAGGCACTTTTCAGCGGTACGTGCCTGTCACCTGGTTTTTGCGCCAAAGCCAGAGGTTTTGCGTTTAAGGTAATTGAGTGTAAGCTTTCCTCCATCCCTAAAATTTCTGGGCCAAGGAGTAAGCCATGCGAGGTTTACAGAATAAACGAGTCTTGATTACCGGCGGAGCCAGCGGTATCGGCGCCGCAACGGTCGCCCGTTTTGTCGAAGAGGGCGCGCGGGTAGTGGTGTTGGACCGCGATGAAGCTGGCTGTCAAAACATAGCCGCGGCTCATCCTGGCCTGACCGGCACGCTTGTGGCCGACGTATCCGACGCCGGGGCTGTAGCCCGGGCCTTCGCCGAACTG
Organism: Anaerolineae bacterium; assembly: GCA_023382535.1. The sequence continues at coordinate 332,656 of JAHDWA010000002.1, forward strand.
GATCAGCTTTGCGGCGGCCTGGATGTGTTGATTAACAATGCCGGTATCAGCATTCGCCACAATTTTATGGAGATTACTCCCCAGGAATGGCAGCAGGTCTTGAGTGTCAATCTCAACGGGGTTTTTTACATGGCCCAGGAGGCCGCCCGGCGCATGCTGGCCCAGGGCGGCGGGGTGATTATCAACATGGGGTCTACCAATGGCCTGGTGGGACACCCTTTCTACGCGGATTATAACGCCTCTAAAGCCGGAGTCATCGAACTGACCCGCTCGATGGCCCTGGAACTGGCCCCGACGGTACGGGTCGTTGCTGTCTGTCCCGGCTATGTCCTCACCCCGATGCAGGAAGCGGAGTATACCCCGGACATGATGCAGGCGGTAAACCGCAAAATTCCCCTGGGGCGGCACGCCAAACCGGCGGAAATTGCCGCCCTCTTTGCCTTTTTAGCCTCAGATGAAGCGCCCTATATCACGGGGCAGCCTATTATCATTGATGGTGGCGAAACCGCCGGGGGATTGGCCAGCCGGTAAAATGAAACAGTCAGGTTGGGCGGCTTTTATTTTACTACTATCCCTGGTTCTATTTTTGACCATGAACGGGGCTTCCGCTCAGGGTAAGACGTTCTGCTCCCCTGGCCAGCAGCCACACTTTAGCCACGGCTTTGCTTTCCTCAAGGCTCAGCTTGGTGCGGTCATGGGCGAGCCGCTCGAGTGCGAGCACTACGATGCTGCCGGCAATGCCTGGCAAAAAACGACAACCGGACAGGCTTTCTATCAGCAAAACAGCAATACCCCCATGTTCACCTCTGGCAGCCGGCATTGGGCCTGGACTGTGGCCGGACTGCGGCAGTGGACTGACAACGAGGCCGGAACCGTCCCGGTTACGCCATCTCCGCAGCCGCTCACGCTGCGAGTGATGTCTTACAATATCCTGTTCGGGGCCGGGGCCGACCCCGCCTGGGAGCAAGCGGCGGCCAAGCTCAGCCCCTTTGATTATCCCGGCAATCGCCTGCCCCAAATTTTGGAAGTAATCAAAGTGGCCCAACCTGATATTTTAGGCATCCAGGAGGCTGCGGGGTGGGATAAAGGATCGCCCTCTCTGGCCGAGCAGGTTGCCGCCGAACTGGGCATGAATTATTTCCTGGCTCCGACGCCCAGCGGGCTGCATGTCGCTCTCTTCACCCGCTTCAAAATTGTCGAGGCAGAAAATCTATCTGCGCTTATGGGGAATGTCGGGGCCTTGCGGGCCAGTTTGGCTACACCTGAGGGACAGACTGTGCATGTCTTCGTGGTTCACCTCGATCCTTTCTCGGCCAAAACTCGGGCCGCTGAGCTGGTCACCCTGACCGAGGAAATGTCGCCTTATCTCCCATCGCCCACCCTCTTGCTGGGTGATATGAATTTTTATTGCTTGGATAACCCCGCCGACTGCCAGGAGTATCAAGTCTTGAGCCAGGCCGGCTGGCGTCTCGCCACGGCTGGCCCTTATAAAATTGACCAGATCTGGACTTCACCGCTCTTGAACCAGCCGGCCGAAGCCCTCGCTTTTCCGGGTGCGTCCTTCGATATATCTGACCATCTGCCCGTGGGCGCGGTCATTAACCTGAGCGCCGCCAGGTAACCGTACGTCCTCAACTCAGATCAGCGTTTTGGCTTTTTCGATAAATTTGTCCAGAACTTTAACCTCACTTATACTTTAACCCAAGGAACTGATGATTAATATCTCACCCCTACCCGCCGTGGATGTCTGTTGTCCCACCCCCATCCCGGCCTGTCATTATTTTAAAATTAAAACCAGGTCAAGGAGAAAAAGCCGGTGAATAGATTTGAACGCTTCGAAATGGAACACATGATGTCCAAGTGGGAGAACGTTGTCCAGTACAACCTCTCCGAAAGCGGAGTCCACCCGGTGGCGGTCCGGGAACTGCTGTCCGACCCTTCTATGGTCGAGGCGCTGCTGGCGACGGAACTCAATTATCCCCAGGCCAACGGCCCGGTCGAACTGCGCGAAAATATTGCCGCCCTCTACTCCGGCGCAACGCCCGATAATGTTCTGGTCACGGTCGGCGCGGCAGAGGCTAACTTTATCACTTTGCAAACTCTGCTCGACCCCGGCGATGAAATCGTGGTGATGCTGCCCAACTACATGCAAATTTGGGGACTGGCCCACAACTTTGGCTTCCAGCGCAAAGCCTTTCACCTGCGCGAAGAGCGCGGCTGGAAGCCCGATTTGGACGAACTGAACGAACGGGTCACGTCCAAGACGAAAATGATTGCCGTCTGCAATCCCAACAACCCCACCGGCTACATTCTGACCGAAGCTGAGATGGATGCCATCGTCGCCGCGGCCGAGCGGGTGGGGGCCTGGCTCCTGGCCGACGAAGTTTACAGCGGCGCGGAGCAGTACACCGATACGCAGACCCCCTCTTTTTGGGGCCGCTACGATAAGGTGCTGGCCATGAACGGCCTCAGCAAGGCCTACGGCCTGCCCGGACTGCGCACCGGCTGGGTGGTCGGCCCGGCGCAAACCGTGGACGACATCTGGCGGCGGCACGAATACACGACCCTGACCATCACCATGCTGGCCGGCAAACTGGCGACCATCGCCCTCTCGCCGCAGGTGCGGCCCCAGCTCATCCAGCGCACCCGTGCCTACATTCGCCGAGGCTTCGGCATTTTGGATGGCTGGCTGGAGAGCCACGGCGACCTGTTTCACCGTGTCCCGCCCCAAGCGGCGGCCATCGCCTTTGTGCGCTACAATCTCGAGCTTAACTCGACCCAACTGGTGGACCGTTTGAAGCACGAAAAGAGCGTGCTGGTTGTCCCCGGCGACCAGTTTGGCCTGGATCAGCACCTGCGGATCAGTTTTGGCCCGCCGCCGGATTATCTCAGGGCCGGGCTGGAACGGATAGATGAATTAATTGTCGAGCTAACGACTTAGCATTGGCGTCCTTGGACGCCGGGTAAGAAAATGGGGTCCACAGATCAACCCAGATAGACACAGATTTTTTATTTATCTGTGTCTATCTGTGGGGGTTTTCTGTCCTGTTTCATTCTGGTTCCTTTAGGTTAGGAAATACTGCCTTGAATCGTCCCAAAATTGGTTTGGTCCTGGGGGGCGGCGGAAGCCGCGGGCTGGCCCATATCGGCGTGCTGGAAGTATTGGTTCGGGAGCAGATCCCAGTTGATCTGATCGTCGGCACAAGTATGGGCGGGATTGTGGGGGTGTTGTTTGGTCTGGGCTTCAGCCCGGCTCAAATTGCCGTGGAACTCAGCCCCTTGCAGGGTGCTTCCTTCCTTGACCGGCTCAAACTGATCAGCTCGCGGGGCCGCCAGCGGCGGGCGCACGAGCATTTTGCCGATACGTTGGAAGGCAAAACTTTTGCCGATCTGGCCCTGCCGGTGACAGTGATGGCGGTGGATATGGTCCACGGTGAGGAGGTTCCTCTCTCCGCCGGGCCGCTGCTGCCGGCGGTGCTGGCCAGCAGCGCCGTGCCGGGCGCGTTCCCGCCGATTCACCATCACGGGATGCAACTGGCCGACGGGGGAGTGATTGACAGCCTGGCCACCCATGTGGCCTACGATCAGGGTGCTGACAGGATCATCGCCGTGGACGTGTACCCGCCCCTGGAAAAAGCCAATCCCTGGACCGACCCTATCAGCGCGATTATGGGCTTCCAGCTACCGCCCGGTATTTTTAGCACCAGCGGCAACGGCCTGAAAAGAATTCCAACGGCTGCCGCCTCCATGTGGCGCTCGGTGCGGGTGATGACCTGGTACCTGCACCAGCAGCGTCTCCTGGCCCATCCCCCGCACGTTTTGCTCCGGCCCCAGGTCAGCAGCTACGGCTCGCTGGATTTTAAGGATGTGACTGGCCCCCGCCAGGCTGGCATCGTCGAGGCAGAGCGCCATTTGGCGGAGTTGAGGGCATTGGTAGGATAGGAAGAAATTACAGAGTAAAAGCTAACAGCTACGTCTTCTTCTGGCGAGCCAGCAGCAGGGCGACGGCGCAGGAAGCCTGCCGGGTCAGGGCGCTGTCGGCCCGGCTGGTCAAGACAATCGGCACCCTTGCCCCCAGCACAATATCCGCCGCTTGGGCTTCGGCCAGGTATTCGAGTTGTTTGGTCAGCATGCTGCCGGTTTCCAGATCCGGGGCGACCAGAATATCGGCCTGACCGGCTACGGGTGAGACAATACCCTTGGCCTGCGCCGCCTCCGGCGAAACCGCATCGTCAAAAGCGAGCGGACCGTCAACCAGGCCGCCGCTAATCTGCCCCCGGTCGGCCATTTTGCACAGCGCCGCCGCTTCGAGCGTGGATTCCAGCTTGGGGCTGATTGATTCAATGGCTGACAAAATCGCCACCTTGGGCGTCTGGATGCCCAGGGTCAGGGCCAGGTCAATGGCGTTCTGCACAATGTCCCGCTTGTCCTCCAGGCCAGGATAGATATTGATGGCGGCGTCGGTGATGAAGAGCGGGCGCGGATACGTCGGCACATCTACGGCCGCTACGTGGCTTATGCGGCGGCCAGTGCGCAGGCCCGTTTCTCTGGCGAGCACCGCCTGCATCAGCTCCTCGGTGGTCAAACTGCCTTTCATCAGGGCGTCAACCTCGCCGGCGCGGGCCATCGCCACTGCTCTGGCGGCGGCGGCGTGACTGTGTTCGGTTGCAATCAGGGGATAGGGTGACAAATCAATGCCATCCGTTTCGGCGGCGGCATGGATTTTGGCCTCCGGGCCGATGAGGGTGGGGATGATCAGGTTGGCCTGGGCGGCATCAATTGCCCCCAGCAGCGAGTTGCGGTCACAGGGATGAACCACTGCGACCCGGATCGGCTCCAGTCCCAGGGTCAGGGCAATGAGGTCGCGGTAGCGCGCGCCGTGGTCGTGCAGATGCACTTCCGGCAGGATGGTGCGCGGGCGTTTGACTTTCTCCGTCGGCGCAATAACTTCAGCCGTGCCGGTGATGACGTCTTCGCCCTTTTGATTGACACATTTGCAGTCAAAGGTAATCCGGTGCTTTTCTTCATCTTTGGTCAGCGCTGTGACCGAGACGGTCACGGTGTCCCACAAGGCGACCGGCCGTTTGAAACGCAACGTCTGGCCCAGGTAAATAGTGCCGGGACCAGGCAGCATCGTGCCGAGGACGGTCGAAATCAGCGAGCCGCCCCACATACCGTGGGCGATGATCTTGCGGAACAGGTCGCTGCGGGCATACTCCTCGTCCAGGTGAGCCGGATTGACATCGCCCGACATGACGGCAAAGAGCTGAATGTCTTTGCGGGTCAGGCTGCGGGTCAGGCTGGCCGTATCGCCGATTTGAATCTCGTCGAAGGTACGGTTTTCAATGTAATAATCCATGCCGGCCTCCTGTGGCTTTTGTATTCAATTTCACTTACTGGCTCAATTATAACCTCTTTTGGATAAACCGGAAAGCGTTAATCAGCAAGTCAACGTGATCACTGCCAAGATTGTTGTTATGCACATTGCCCTGCAGGTCTACTTATGGTAAAATCCTCTCGTCTACCTCACCTGTCCAAAGCTGATCTGTAATTTGATAAAATTCCCTCTGTCGATTGACCGCCAGCTTGAGCTTTGGCAAAATTGCCCGCATTGACAACGCACCCAGAAGTAATTTAATTAAGGAGTAGCTAGATGGATATCACGGTTAAACAACTCCAGGGTCGAGTCCCGGTAACAGTTCTCAAAACACACGGCGACCTCGACGCTTCCAGCTTTCAAAGTTTGATTGCCAAAGGTAGGGAGGTTTATGCCGCTGGGGCACGCGACATTCTGCTGGATATGAGTGACACACCCTTTATGGGCAGCTCTGGCCTGGCGGCTTTGCACAGTATAGCCTTACTAGTGCGCGGGGAGGCGCTACCCGATTTGGAGGCGGGCTGGAACGTTTTTCACGACATTGACCGGGATCGCGACGCGGGTTTGCAGCAGCATTTTAAAATACTTAAACCCCAACCCCAGGTGGAGCGAGTTCTGGAGATGTCAGGCTTGACTCAATTTTTTGAGATTCACACCGACCTAGAGACAGCCGTCGCCTCCTTTTAAAGATGCATGAGTTTTTGAGGAAAATTCCTCTCCTGGCCGACCTCTCTGCAAGCGACCTGGACCACCTGAGCAGTGTGGTCGAGGTGGTCCAGCTTCCGGCTGGGGTGCAGTTGTTTGCCGAGGGCAGCGCCGGGGACCGGGCTTACATTATCAGGGAGGGCCAAATTGACATCCTCAAAGCCACGGCTGCAGGTGTGATGTTATTGGCCACCCGTGAGGCGGGTGATGTAATTGGCGAGAGAGCGCTGCTGGATGACTCCCCGCGCTCGGCCAGCGCCGAGGCCCGCACCGACAGCGTGCTGCTGGCTATTCACCAGGATCAATTCAATCAGCTTTTGGAGACCAGCCCGGCAGCATCTCGGACGATTATGCACCTGCTGCTGTCCCGTTGGCGCGATACCGAAGCGGCCCTGCGCCAGAGCGAGCAGGCCGTGCGCGCCCAGTCGGCGGAATTGGCGCAGACCCTGGCGGCGCTGCAAACAGCTCATACCGAGCTGCAACAGCGGCTGCTGGAGAGCAGCCAGCGCAGCGCGGAACTGGCCATGGTTAACACCATCAGCAAAGCGCTAAATACCGAATTGGAGCTTGGATCGCTGTTAGAGTTGATCGGCGAGCAGATCCGCCAAATTTTCGCCGTGGAGGTGGTGTATGTAGCGCTTTACGACCCGCAGACGGCGCTGATCCACTTTCCCTACGATTATGAAAATGGGCGGCGGGTGGTGGGGGATTCTATTCACTTTGGCCAGGGTTTGACCTCCGCCGTTATTGAATCGGGCCAGCCGCTGCTCATCAATCGGGATTTTGAGAGGTGCCGGGACGAGCTGGGCGCGGAGTCGATTGGCGCTCAGGCCAAATCTTTCCTGGGGGTGCCTATTTTGGTTGGTCAGGAGGCAATCGGCGCGATCAGCGTGCAGTGCATTGGCCAGGAAGGGCGTTTCAGCGAGAGCGATGTCCGCCTGTTATCTACTATTGCGGCCAACGTAGGCGCGGCCATCCAAAATGCCCGTCTCTTTGAGGAAATCCAGGCGGCTAAAGAAGTGGCCGAACAGGCCAGCCAGGCCAAGAGCGCCTTTCTGGCCAATATGAGCCATGAGCTGCGCACGCCGCTCAACGCGATCATTGGCTTTAGCCGTATTGTCCGCCGCAAAGGGGAAGGGTTGTTACCGGAAAAACAGCTTGAAAATCTGGATAAAGTGCTGGTCAGCGCCGAACACCTGCTCGGGCTGATCAACACCGTTCTCGACATTGCCAAAATCGAGGCAGGCCGGATGGAGGTGCAGCCGGCCCGGTTTGACCTGGCCGGGGTGGTAGACATGTGCCTGACGACGGCCCTGCCTTTGCTCAAGCCGGGAGTCAGCCTGAGCAAAACCGTTCCCGCTGATTTGCCGCCGGTTTACTCCGACCCGGACAAAGTGAAGCAGATTTTGCTCAACCTGCTGAGCAATGCGGCTAAGTTTACCCATACGGGGCAGGTTGGGGTTTCGGCGCAAAGGCGCCTCGCTGATCAGGGGAGCCGGGGCGCAGAAAATCGCTCTTCTGCTGATCTATTGATTATTTCGGTGACAGACAGCGGTATTGGCATCTCTGCCGAAGCCTTGGAACGCGTCTTTGACGAGTTCCAACAGGCCGACAGCAGCACCACGCGCCAATATGGCGGAACCGGGCTGGGCTTGTCTATCAGCCGCCACCTGGCCCGCCTCCTTGGTGGTGATCTGACCGCCACCAGCACGCCGGGGGTAGGGTCAACCTTTACTTTGGCCCTGCCGGTCCAGTACAGCGAGAATATCTCCCCACCTGCCTCAGGCCCGAGTCAAGAGGATCAGGCCAGGTTGGCGCACACCAAGGCCGGGCGAGAGGCGGCCGGAGTGTCACCCCTGATTGTTCTGGCTATTGACGACGACCCGGATGCCATTTACCTGTTGGGCGAAAACTTGAGCGAAGCCGGGTATCAGGTTATTGGGGCCACCAGCGGTGACGAAGGCTTTCAAAAGGCCAAAGAAATCCAGCCTTTTGCTATCACGCTGGATATTACCATGCCCCGTAAAGATGGCTGGCAGGTGCTGCACGATCTTAAAAGCGACCCGGCTACGCACGATATTCCAGTCATCATGCTGACCATGGTAGATAAAAAGCTGCTGGGTTACCGGCTTGAGGCGGCTGATTACCTGCTCAAGCCGGTAGATAACCGGGCGATGGTCGCTGCGTTGCAGCGATTATCGCAGGCTGGTGAGAGGTAATCCATATGGGTCCGCGCCCCAAAATCTTGATTGTTGACGACGAGCCGTTCAACGTTGACTACCTGGAGCAGGAGTTGGAAGACTTTGATTATGACACGGTCAGCGCGGCGAATGGCCGGGAGGCTCTGGCTCAAGTGGCCGCCGAAAAGCCTGACGTGGTCTTGCTGGACATCATGATGCCGGAACTCGATGGCTTTCAGGTCCTGGAGCGGCTGAAGGCCGACTTGGAGACGCGCGACCTGCCGGTTATTGTCATCTCAGCCATGAATGACCTGAAGAGCGTGGTGCGGGGTATCGAATTAGGGGCAGAAGACTATCTGCCTAAACCGTTTGAACCGGTGCTGCTGCGGGCGCGGCTGGAAGCCTCGCTGGAAAAAAAGCGTTTGCGCGACCAGGAACACCTTTACCTCAAAGGGTTGGAACGCGAATTAGAGATTGGCCGGCAAATTCAGGCGGGCTTTTTGCCGGAGGCGCTGCCGCAGCCGCCCGGCTGGGAAATCGCCGCCTATTTCCAGGCTGCGCGCGAAGTGGCCGGGGATTTCTATGATGTTTTTCCCCTGGCGCGGGGTGAAAAGGTGGGCCTGGTTCTGGGTGACGTTTGTGGTAAAGGGGTGGGGGCTGCCCTTTTTATGACCCTCTTTCGCAGCCTGATTCGCGTTTCAGCGATGACCTATTTTGCCGGCGCTGCCCCTGCCGCAGCCACAGCCGGGCCATCCTCAAACGATGATGTGGCGCTGCTGGAACAGACCATTGCCTTAACCAATAATTATGTAGCCCGGACCCATCAGCGGGCCAGCATGTTTGCCTCGCTTTTTTTGGGGGTGTTGAACCCGGCCACCGGAGTGCTGGTTTATGTCAATGGTGGTCACGAAGCGCCCGTAATTGTAGGACCGGCTGGGGTCAAGACCTCTTTGGGCCCGACGGGTCCGGTTGTCGGCATATTTGCCGGGATCACCTTCAAAATCCAGCAAGTTCAATTAGACCTTGGCGACATGTGGGTGGGCTATACGGATGGCGTTACGGATGCGCTCAGTCCGGATGAAGAGATGTTTAGCCGGGAAAACCTGATGGCATTGTTGGCGCAACCCGCTCCATCAGCGCCGGTCCTGCTCGATCAAATCGAAGCCGGTTTACAGGCCCACGTTGCCGGCGCTAACCAGTATGATGATATTACCCTGCTGGCCGTGCGCCGAGTAGCTGAGGCTTTCACGCAAGTTCAAACTGACCCCATTAACAGGTAGCAAAGTCGCCAGATTGGGCAACTCTATCTGGCTAGAGCCGAAGGCCCCCTATGGGCTGGCTACTGACTTCTGGTTACTATTCATAAGGAGGATTTCATTATGTCTGGGCTACAGATTACCGTCTCACAGGAGCAAGGGCGCGTTCCGGTCACCGTGTTGCGGATTGATGGAGATGTGATTGACGCCAATTCCTACCAACAACTGGAAGCACAAGCCCGCGCCGCTATTGAAGCCGGCGCCCGTAACCTGCTGCTTGACCTGACCAAAATGAAATACATCAGCAGCGCTGGGCTGCGCGCCCTGCATACCATCTTCTTGCTGCTGCGAGGTGATACCCCCAATGAAAGCGACGAAAACATGAAAAAAGGGCTAATGGACGGAACCTTCAAATCGCCCCATTTGAAATTGCTCAATCCTTCCCCGGCGGTCACGGAAACGCTGCGAGCAATGGGCTTTGACATGTTTCTAGAGGTTCATCGCAATCTCAAAGACGCCCTTGCCTCATTTTGAAACCGGCAGCTCATGACCACCCGTTACACGCTCCAGACTACCGCCGAACTGAAGAATTTGAATCAAATTCGTGATTTTGTTGAAATGGCAGCCAAAACGCTGGGCTTTGAACCTGATCTCATTCCCAATGTCCAATTGGCGGTAGACGAAGTAGCGACCAATGTGATGCTGCACGGTTATCAGAGCCGGGGTGGCAGCCTGGAGGTCGAGCTGGAACGCGCTGGCGCTGATCTGGTGGTGCGTTTACGTGATGAAGCGCCGCCGTTCGATCCGACCACCGTCCCCGCGCCCGATTTAACCCTGCCTCTGGCCAAACGACCTGTAGGGGGACTGGGAATTTATCTGGTGCGGCGGGCCATGGATGAGGTCATTCACCGGATCACCGCTGCGGGCGGCAACGAATTAACCCTGGTTAAGCACGATGCGGCAGGCGACTGACGAATGACCTGCTTAACTCCTCTCGGGCTTTATCTGCACATCCCCTGGTGCCCCACTCGCTGCATTTATTGTGACTTCAATACCTATGTTGACGGCGATGTGTCGCTCAAAACCCGTTATCAGGCTGCCCTCCGGCGCGAGATTAGCGAAGCAGGGGCAAGCCTGGGGCGGCCCGGCCTTGAGACCATTTTCTTTGGCGGGGGAACGCCAACCTCTCTGCCGCCGGACTCGTTGATCGAACTGGTCGAGACGGTCAAAAGCGCCTTTGAGCTGCGCCCTGGCGCCGAGGTCACGGTCGAGGCCAATCCCGGCACGCTCTCGGTTGATTATTTGCGGGCGCTGCGCCAGGGCGGGATCAACCGCCTCTCGCTGGGAGTGCAGAGTTTTAACGACGACGAACTGCGCTTTCTCAGCCGCCTGCACGATGCGGCGGCGGCTCACTGCGCGGTTGAGCAGGCCCGCACCGCCGGGTTTGATAACCTCAGCCTGGATCTGATTTTTAACCTGCCCGAGCAGCCCCTGGCCCAGTGGCAGCGCAATTTGCAGGCCGCCCTCGAACTCGACCCGGATCACCTCTCCCTCTACGCCTTGATCGTCGAACCGGGCACCCCGCTGCACCGCCAGGTCAGCCAGGGTCAAATCCCTCTGCCGGATGACGACCTGGCCGCCGATATGTACGCTTATGCCGTGGAGACCCTGGGCGCAGCCGGATATAGCCACTACGAAATTTCTAACTGGGCCAGGGCCGGCGGCGAAGCCGAGTGGCAAACACCTCCTCTGGCCTCAGCCCATAATCTGATTTACTGGCGCAACCAGCCTTACCTTGGTTTGGGGGCAGGAGCTTATGGAACAGTAATGCTGCCTGTTGAAATAGTCGCTCAATTCTCAACCGCCGAGGTCGCTGAGAACGCCGAGGAAAAAATCAAAAACAAAAAAATCTCTGCGCCCTTTGCGTTCTCTGCGGTTCAATCCGAAAATAAAACTAGGGTGGAAACTTGGCGCTGGATGAATGTGAAACGCCCGCAGAGCTACATTGAGCGGATCGAAGCCGGAGCCGGGTTGGGCGCGGCCCGCGAAGAAAAAAGCCTGGAGCCAATTGGTCCGCAGACGGCCATGGCCGAACACATGCTGCTCGGCCTGCGGCTGGTGAGGGAGGGAGTCAGCGGTTCCGAATTTGTGACTCGTTTTGGCGTTGTCATGGCAGAACGCTACCCCCAAGCCATTACTCGCGGCTTGGAGCGCGGCCTGATCGAGTGGATCGCCGCGCCAGACGGTCCGCATCTGCGATTGACCCGCCAGGGCCGCTTCCTGGCGAATCAGGCAGTGATAGAGTTTATGGAATAGGGGATAAATTGCTCCATGCCGGCCACAAAGCCCCTTACCTCTATCCTCGCTCGCGGCGCGATTCTGGGCGCGCTGACCGGCTTTGGCGTTTCGGTGCTATATACGGTGCTGTTAATCGGCTTTTTTCTGGCGGTAATGTTTTACGGGGCGATTTCTACTCTTCCAACCCATCCTGACGATGCGGCGATGATGCTGCTGGTCGGGCCGGCCTCGGCGGGTTTTATGTTCATCTGCGCCAGTTTTATCGGGGTGCTGCCGGGAACCATTCTGGGGACGGTAATTGGCTTGCTGATTAGCCTGCCGGTGGGTTTGCTGCGCTCGCACCTTTCGCCTCTTGGAGCGGCAGGGGTAGGGGGATTGGTTTCCACGGGGGTGGTGATCTTGATTCATATTTTTCTGCTCAGCTATGACCCCGATCCAACCCTGCGTGAATATCTATTACTGACCATGCTGCCTGGGGTGCTTTGTATGGCAGCGGGCGGCTGGGTCGGTTGGAAATTGCAGAGGTCTATACTGTGAATAATCTTTGGCAAACCTTAAGCACCGATATTGTTGCCTGTCGAGCCTGCCCGCGGCTGGTAGCCTGGCGGGAGCAGGTCGCCCGTGACAAGCGGCGAGCTTATCAAGCGTGGGACTATTGGGGCAAACCTGTGCCCGGTTTTGGCGATCCGGCGGCGCGGCTGCTGGTGGTCGGACTGGCTCCCGGCGCGCACGGCTCCAATCGCACCGGGCGCATGTTCACCGGCGACAGCTCCGGGGATACTCTTTACACCGCCCTGCATCGCGCCGGTTTTGCCAGCCAGCCCATCTCCCGCCATCGGGAGGATGGTCTGACCCTGACCGATGCTTATATCAGCGCCGTGGGGCGCTGCGCCCCGCCGGGGAACCGGCCCACGCCGCAGGAACTGGCGGCTTGTCGCCCTTTTTTGCAGCGTGAGTTTGAGCTAATGCCCCAGGTTGAGGTCATCGTGGCCCTGGGGCAGATTGCGTTTGAGGGCTGTTTGCGGCTGTTACGCGAGCATGGTTATCAGGCTGAGTCTGAGGCTAAGAAAATTCAGCCTAGTTCCCCCCGTCTACCGAAATTCGGTCACGGATTGAGCTACCGCTTCACCAATGCCTCCCCGGCGGAGCGTAAATATCTGGTCACCTCCTATCATCCCAGCCGGCAAAACACGCAAACGGGCCGGTTGAACCAGAAAATGCTGGATGATGTTTTTGAGCTGGCTCGATCACTGCTGGAAGGGACAGAAGATTGAAGATGGAAGATAGAGGATAGAAAAAGCACGATATTCATTACACTCCATCGTCTATTCTCAATCTTCTATCCACTATATCTTCTATTCCTCCACTCTCAGCCGTATCCCCACCGGGCAGTGATCGCTGCCCACCACGTCGGGGAGAATGAAGGCATCCTCTACCCGATCTAAACCCTCCGCGGCGACAAAAAAGTAGTCAAGGCGCCAGCCGATATTGCGTTCGCGGGAACGCGTGACCATGGACCACCAGGTATACTGCCCGGCCAGGTCGGGGTAAAAGTGGCGGAAGGTATCCACGTAACCGGCAGAAACAAACTGATCCAGCCAGACCCGCTCTTCGGGCAGGAAACCGGTGGTTTTTTGATTCGATTTGGGGTGGGCCAGGTCAATCTCGCGATGAGCGGTATTGACATCGCCACAAAAGATGACGGTCTGGCCTCGTGCCCGCAACTCTTCACATGCGTTAAGAAATGCCTCGTAAAAGGCTAATTTAAAAGGGACACGGCTGTGATCGCGGCCGCCGTTGGGAAAGTAGCAATTGACCACGGTAAAGGAGGGGTACTCGGCAATGATGGTCCGGCCTTCCTCATCAAACTGGGGCATGCCCAGGCCAAATTGCACCGAGAGCGGCGCTTCACGGCTGAGCAGGGCCGTGCCGCTGTAGCCTTTTCTGGCGGCTGGGCTGTGCCAAAAAGCCTGGTAGCCCTCTGGCTGGGCCAGTTCGGTGGTCAATTGGGCGGCTTCTGCCTTGGTTTCTTGCAGGCACAGAATATCCGGCCTGACCTCGGCCAGCCAGGCTAGAAAGCCCTTTTTGTGAACAGCACGGATGCCATTGACATTCCAGGAAAGAAGCGTGATCGTCCGCATAGAAGTTTATACCAACTGCCCTTTCAAGTATCATAGTATTAGAATGATTGCTCCAGTTCAACTACCATTGTCCGGCCGGCAAATGTAACTTTATCGCCGCTTTTGAGTTTTTTCTTACGCCGGGTTTCGACGATGCCGTTCAATTGCACTTCGCCGCCTTGAATAACCAGCTTGGCCTGGCCACCGGTGCTGACCAGGCCCTTCCATTTCAAAAATTGGTCAAGTTGGATAGTTGGTTCGCTTTGATCTGCCATGAAGCCTCGCATTTCACCCAAAAAACAACGGAGGGGCAAGTCAGCGACTTGCCCCTACCTATTCTCTCATTTGACCTCTATTTGCCGTTCAGAGGTCGCTCGATTTCCATGACCCGTTCTTCAGGTTCCACCGGCTTGATGACGGGTAGTTTGGGGGGCAGCTCAACGGGTGGTTTCACCCCATTGCCTTTGTGCGGCTGGCTGATTTCTTCCTTTTGCTTTTCTTTGGGGGGAGCAGGATAGTTTTCTTGATGCTCCACTTGCTTTTCTTTGAGCGGGGGAAGATAGCCATCTTGACTCTCTGCCGGCAGCAGGCTCTCCAACCAGCGCGTTAAGCGCTTGGCCGCCGAGCGCACCCTGGCCCAGCGATAGACCATCCAGCGCAGCATCTTGTACCACCACTCGCGCTGCTTGTAGGGCATCGGCACGCCCCATTCGATCACCGTCGCGCCCCAGGTTAAGCCGCCGCCAAAACCAACCATCACCAGTTTGTCTTTGTTCTCTACCCGCCCGGCCTCGATGGCCTCACACAGGGCAATCGGGATGGAGGCGGCGGAGGTGTTGCCATATTTGTCGAGATTGGTGAAGACCTTATCATCGCTAATCTTCAACGCTTTGCTGGCGCTTTCGATAATACGTACGTTGGCCTGATGGGGGATGAACAAGTCAATTTCCTCAACGGCGACCCCGGCTTTTTCACAGGCCTGCTTGGCGGCTTTGCCCATCACCCGCGTGGCAAAGCGGTAGACCTCACGGCCATTCATCTTGATATAATGCAGGCGTTGGTCCACCGTTTCGCGGCTGGCGGGAAATTTGCTGCCGCCGGCCGGGATGCACAGGTGCTCCGCTCCTGAGCCATCGGAGCCGAGAACGGTAGACAAAACCCCGCCGGGCATTTCGTCGGCTTGCAGTACGACCGCGCCGGCCCCATCGCCAAAGAGGGGATAGGTTGTCCGATCTTCAATATCCAGCACGCGTGAAAGCGTCTCTGAGCCAATGACCAGAACAACCTTAGCCATGCCCGATCGGATAACCCCAGCCCCCATCGCCAGACCGTAGACAAATCCGGCGCAGGCTGCGCTCAAATCGTAGGCCCCGGCGTTGGCCGCCCCCAGAGCATCTTGGACCAAACAGGCCGTTGAAGGGAAAATGTGCTCCGGGCAGAGCGTAGCCACAATAATTAAGTCTATGGCCGAAGGAGTAATTCGCGCCCGGTCCAGGGCGATCTGGGCAGCAGTAATGGCCATGCTGGCGGTGGTCTCATCCTTTCCGGCAAAGCGCCGCTGCGAGATGCCGGTCCGCGATTTGATCCACTCGTCGGAAGTGTCCATAATTTTTGCCAGGTCGTCGTTGGTGACAACTTTTTCAGGGACATATTTGCCCCAGCCAACAATATGGGCGTACGTAGTCACAGTAATACTCCTGAGACGTTCAACGTTTAACATTGAACGTTTAATCGAATTTCAGTTGCCGGTATATTTTTTGAGGATGATGGTGGCATTATGACCGCCCAAACCGAACGAATTGGACATCGCCACCGACACGTCGGCCCGGCGTGCCGTATTGGGCGTGTAGTCCAAATCGCATTCAGGGTCGGGTGTTTCGTAGTTGATGGTCGGCGAAATAATACCATCGGTTAAGGTTTTGACGCAAACCAGCGCTTCCAATGCCCCGGCCGCGCCAAAAAGATGGCCGGTCATGGACTTGGACGAGGTAATGTTGACATTGTAAGCGTGCTCACCCAGGACTTCTTTGATCGCTTTGGTTTCTGTTTTATCGTTCAGGTCGGTGGCGGTGCCGTGAGCGTTGATGTAATCAATTTCAGTCGGGTCAATCCCGGCCCGGCGAATGGCCCGGCGAATGGCCAGGATGGCTCCGGCGGCGTCTTCCAGGGGGGAAGCCATGTGGTTAGCGTCAACCGAGGTGCCGTAACCAATAAATTCGGCCAGGATATTGGCCTGGCGCGCTTTGGCATGTTCCAACGCTTCCAGAACCAAGACGACCGAACCTTCGCTCATGACAAAGCCATCCCGGTGCAAATCAAAGGGACGGCAGGCCCCGGCCGGATTGTCGTTGTTAACCGACAGGGCTTTCATCACATTGAAGCCGGCAATAATCAACCGGTTGGTCGCCGCCTCGGCTCCGCCGGCAATAATGGCTTCGGCATCGCCGCGGGCAATCATTTCAAAGGCTTCGCCCAGCGAATTGGAGCCGGTGGCGCAGGCGGAAACCACGGCCATATTGGGACCACGTAAGCCGTAATCAATGGCAATGCGGGCCGGAGCAGTATCGGGCAAAATCATCGGGATCCCAAAGGGATTGACTTTGGAGGGGCCACGCTGCGTGAGTACATCGTACTGGCTGAAAGAAGTATCTATGCCGCCCACGCAGGAGCCGATCACCAGCCCCACCCGCTCCCGGTCGGTACCATTTTCCAGGAGTTTGGAGTCGGCAATAGCCTGCCGCGATGCCTCAAACGCATAGTGGGTATAGCGGTCCATGCGCCGGGCCTCTTTGCGCCCAAATAAAGCATCCGGGTCAAAATCTTTAATCTCCCCGGCAAATTTAGTCTCCAGATCTGATACATCAAAGCGGGTGATGGTGGTCACTCCGCTTTTACCGGCCTTCAAGTTTTCCCAGGCTTCGGCAACATTATTACCCACGGGTGTGACTGCGCCCAGGCCCGTAACGACGACTCTGCGATTCATGCAACATCTCCTAGATAAAAGTTAATCATAGCAGTATTGGCAGCCCAAAACTGCCCCCCACAATTATAACACTGTCACTCTGGAAAAGTGGCGGGGCTTCAGCTTGAAAATGACGACCTCTTCATCGTTTTCATAGCCCAGGGTGATTTTTGGGGCTTTTTGGAGGCAATATTCAGGAATTTTGGAAGATTGCTCTTTCTCTCGCAACGAAGTCTCTGGTCTCCTGGCTTTGGAAATTATTTTGCCTTGACCTACCGCTTGCGCTATACTTATCGTTTCAGCAAAAGTATGTAAAAATTGTGGTTTATAAGAATGATAGAAGCAACCTATGATGTCATTGTCGTCGGCGGGGGGCATGCCGGAGTAGAGGCGGCCCTGGCGGCGGCGAATATGGGCAGCCGGACGCTCCTGCTGACGATGTATCTGGATACCATTGGCTGGATGAGCTGCAACCCCAGCATCGGCGGCTCGGCCAAGGGCCACCTGGTACGGGAGATTGATGCGCTGGGCGGAGCGATGGCTAAACTGACCGACCAGACCTTTATTCAAGTGCGGCTGCTCAACCACAGCAAGGGGCCGGCTGTGCATGCCCTGCGCGCCCAGGCCGACAAAAAGCGCTATGCCTGGACGGTCCAGCGCGCGCTCGAAAACACGCCCAATTTGCATGTCAAGCAGGCCATGGCCGAAGGACTGCTGGTTAAGGGCGATGCGGTTCAGGGCGTGCAGACGCAGTACGGCAGCCGCTACTACGCCAAAACCGTGGTGCTGACCACCGGCACCTTTTTGGGGGGACGCCTGATCACCGGCGAAACTATTACCCAGGGCGGCCGGGCCGGCGAAGGGGCCGCCCTGCGCCTGTCAACCTCGCTGACCGAACTGGGCTTTCGCCTGGGCCGGCTCAAAACCGGCACGCCGCCGCGCCTCGACGCCCGGACCATTGATTTCAGCCAGACAATCCACCAGTACGGCAGTGAAACGCCGCTTTACTTCAGCTTTGAAAACGTCGAAAATCTGCCGGAGCTACCGGCCTGGCTGAAGGAGTCGCCCCACCCGGTTTACCCGCTGGAGTGGCAGTCCGACTGGCGGCCGCAACTGCCCTGCTACATGGTCTACACCCAGCCGGAAACGCATGAGGTCATCCGGGCTAACCTGGATCGCGCGCCGATGTTCACCGGGGTGATTGAAGGCGTCGGGCCGCGTTACTGCCCCAGCATCGAGGATAAGATTGTCCGTTTTGCCCACAAGGAGAGTCACCAGTTGTTTTTGGAGCCGGAAGGCTGGCAGACCACCGAGGTGTACCTGCAAGGGGCCAACACCAGCCTGCCGGAGGACGCGCAGTGGGCCATGGTCCGCTCGATCCCGGCCCTGCGCCACGCCGAAATGATGCGGGCCGGCTATGCCGTCGAGTATGATTACGTGCCGCCCGACCAACTGCACGCCTGGCTGGAAACCAAAAAAATCGAGGGGTTGTTCCATGCCGGGCAAATTAACGGCACTACCGGCTACGAGGAAGCAGCGGCCCAGGGATTGATGGCCGGGATCAACGCCGCCTTAAAGGCCCAGGGCAAAACTCCATTGATGTTGGGCCGCGAGCAGGCTTACATCGGGGTCTTGATTGACGACCTGGTAACGCAGGAGCACACCGAACCCTACCGGCAAATGACCTCGCGGGCCGAGTACCGGCTGTTATTGCGGCAGGATAACGCCGACCTGCGCCTATCTCATCTGGGCTATGAGGTGGGACTGCTGCCCCGGTGGCGGTACGAGGCGGTCGAGGCCAAACGACGGGCGGTGCAGCAGGAGCTGGAACGGCTGAAAACAACCAATATTTCCTCGGCCAACGGCACCGCGCAGGTGCTGGCCGATTTTGGCCTGGAACCGATTGAGAACGGAGTTAACGCCCTGCAATATTTGCGCCGTCCCGAGGTGACTTACGAAGTCATTGCCTCGCTGGTTCCGCCGCCCGAACCGCTGCCGGAGCCGGTCGCCGAGCAGGTCAGCATCGAGACTAAGTTTGAAGGCTACATTACCAAGCAGCAGCAGCACGTCGAGCGGGTGCAGCGCCTGGAAAGCAGGGTTATTCCGCCCGATTTTGATTATGACAGCGTCGGTGGCCTGCGCAACGAGGCCCGGCAAAAATTATTACACTTCCGCCCGGCGACCGTGGGCCAGGCGGGCCGCATTGCAGGGGTCAATCCGGCGGATATTAGCATTTTGCTGGTGCATTTGGAGCGGCGCGCGGAGAAAGTAGGTCAAGCTTAGGCTTGACTTACCGGGTGGACCAAATAATTTACCCGCCAATCTCGTTCTCAAACTCAGTTTGGGAACGAGGTTGGGTAAGTGATTTAATCCACAATCCTAGAGTATTTGGGTGCGGTGTGTCGGCTAATTGACGGTTAGGTGTGGGGTAAATCGGCTACAGGTTCTTTTGTCTTTTTTAACTTGTGGTATAATGCGACGGTTGTTGGAACGTTTCACGTTTCAACCTTAACCGTTGAACCAAAGAGATGGAGTAAAGTTTAATGCCTGAGATTCAAATTCCCTCCTTCATTATTACGGGCTTGCAGGTTATCCTGGCCTTTGGAGGAGCCTTTTTTCTGGCGTTGTGGTTGAGCCTGATCATCTGGACCTTTCGGGATGTGAAGCGGCGCTCGCGCGATGTCTTTGCCATTCTGCTGGCGACGCTGATGGTGGTCGTTTTTGGCCCGCTGGGGCTGGTCCTTTATTTCTTGCTGCGCCCACCCGTCACCTTGGCCGAACTGTACGAGCGCTCCTTGGAGGAAGAAGCGCTGCTGCAAGATTTGGAAGAGCGCCCGCGCTGCCCCGGCTGCTCGCGGCAGGTAGCTGAAGCCTGGATTATCTGCCCCGACTGCCATACCACGCTCAAAAAGATTTGCCCCAACTGCCAGAAAAGTCTGCATCTGCGCTGGAATATCTGCCCCTTCTGCGGCACGCACACCAGCGTGGCGGCGGCTCCGCCGGATCAGCACGACAATTCCTCCGGCCATGTCATCGCCGAGACCCGGCCGATGGTGGCCGTCCCCGTGGCCCCGCCTGAGCCAAGCGCCCCCATCCTGCGCGGCGACGAAACCCGCCCCCATCTGCCGGAACCCGGCCCGGCTT
The DNA here is from genome assembly GCA_023382535.1 of Anaerolineae bacterium. Next base: position 352,698 of record JAHDWA010000002.1, read on the forward strand.
AAAGTGCATAAGAAGGGTTTTTACCTTCACAAAAAAAACCGACCCAATGAATGTTCAGGGGTCGGTTTTTTATTCCTACATTTGCGCGCTAATTTCTACCGCATCTCCCGGTATGTTTCCACAATGGAGCCGGCCATTATCTTCAGACCTTCGCGCAACTGGGCTTCAGGAATGTCTAACTGTGGCAGCAGGCGGATGCAGTTGCTGTACAGCCCGGCCCGCAGCAGCAAAACCCCTTTGGCTGTACATTTTTGAATTGTATTGAGGACAAACTCCGGCCACGGCTCTTTGGTGATCGGGTCTTTGACAAACTCCAGGGCCATCATCGCCCCGCGGCCGCGTACATCGCCCAGAACCGGGATTTCGGCTTGCAGGGGCGCAAAGGTGCTGCGGACCATACCTTCGATCCGGGCGGCATTGGCCAACGTTTCGGGCCGGTTGATCAGCTTGATTGCCTCCAGGGCGGCCACGCAGGCCAGAGGATTGCCGCCGTAAGTGCTGCCGACGCCGCCCAGGTGGGGGGCGTCCAAAATTTCGGCCCGGCCGGTGACGGCGCTTAGCGGCGTGCCGGCGGCCAGCGATTTGGCCGTGATCACCAGATCGGGGACAACGCCGCTGTGCTCAATGGCAAAGAGCCGACCGCTGCGGCCAAAGCCGCACTGAATCTCGTCGGCAATCATGACGATGCCATACATGTCGCAAATCTCACGGATTTTTTGCAGGAAGGGCGTTGGAACAGGAATAAAGCCGCCCTCGCCGATAATCGGCTCGATCAGGATGGCGGCGATGGCGCTGGGGTCAACTTGGGCAATGAGGGCATTCTCTAGATTCCAGATGCTCCACTCCAAGTAAGCATCCTGGCCCAGCCCCGGCGGGATGCGGTAAAGATTGGGCAGCGGCAGACGGTAGATTTCCGGGGCAAAAGGGCCAAAACCCTTTTTGAAGAGGCCATACTTGCTGGTCAGAGCCATGGTCAAATTACTGCGACCATGATAAGCACCCTCGAAGCAGATGATCGCCGCCCGCTTCGTATATGCACGAGATAATTTGACGGCATTTTCCACGGCCTCAGCCCCCCCATTGGCCAGCAAGGTTTTCTTGGGAAAATCGCCGGGAGTGATGGCATTGAGCTGCTCACACACTTCAACGTATGGCTCGTAGTTGGCGACAATCGGGCAGACGTGGATATACTTTTCGGCCTGGGCCTGGATGGCTTCGGTTACCTGGGCCGGGGCGTGGCCGACCGCCAGCGCGCCAATGCCGCCGACCAAATCGAGCAGGATATTGCCATCCACATCCTCGACCAGCGAGCCGGAGGCGCGGGCATAGGCAATCGGCACGGATTGGTACAGGGCAGCGCTGACTGCCGCTGCCCGCCGGGCTAACAATTCCTGGCTCTTGGGACCGGGAAGAGAAGTCTTGAGTTGAATGTATGGCATGATCGCTCCTTGGCTACGCTAGAATTCGGCTATTGTAGCACAATTGGGCGGCAGGAGCTATTAGCTTCTCGAGGAAATCCATCCTAGCTGGATCTTCCTCCGCCGAACTCCGGCAGTTGATTCGGCTGGCTATCTTAACGCTGTAGCTGTCTTTCCACAATTTCTATGGTACAATATGATCTTACTGAAGTAGAGTTCCCCAGTATTTTTCTGCCCAATGATCTTCCAAGACGAGACCCCGGGGGAAAATAAAAGGTGGAGTGTTGAATAGGAAAAAGAAAATTCACCCGGCGGTTTTTGATTGGCAAAGCGACCTGCGTCGGGGCAGGATGAGCCGGCGCGACTTTTTGCGCTGGGCGACTCTGCTCGGCGTCTCGGCAGCGACCGCCCATGCGCTGGCCGGCTGTGGATCGCCGGCGACCGCGTCTGATCCCTCCCCGGCTGCTTCGGTTCGACGGGGGGGAACCATGAAGATTGGCACGGCGGTCCAGCCGCTGGACCACCCGGCTCGTCTCTCCTGGATCGAAGGGACCAACCAGTTGCGCCAGGTGGCCGAGTACCTGACCGAAACTGGCCCCGATAACATGACCCGGCCCTGGCTCCTGGAAAGCTGGGAGGCCGACGACGAGGTCAAAACCTGGACTCTTCACCTGCGCCAGGGCATTACCTTCAACAATGGCGATCAATTAACCGCCGCCGACGTCATCTTTAATTTTGAGCAGTGGCTTGATCCCGCTGTTGGCTCCTCGATGAACAGCCTGCTCTCTTACCTGAGCAAGACGGGCGTTGAGCGGGTTGACGATTATACCATTCGCCTCCACTTGAATGAACCCCAAATTGGCGTGCCGGAACATCTTTTCCATTACCCGGCTCTCATCCTGCCGCGCCGTTTTGAGGGCGATTTCCTCAAGCAGCCGCTGGGCACCGGCCCTTTTACCCTGGACGAGTACCTGGAAGGCGAACGAGCGGTCTTCAAACGTCGGCCCGATTATTGGCGGCTGGGCCGGGATGGCCAGCCGCTGCCCTACCTCGACGAGCTGATTTACCTTGACCTGGCTCCTGACCAGCGCATGGAAGCAATGCAGGGCGGAGCCATTGATACCCTCTTTGTCCCCCGGCCCTCCGACTGGCAGTCGCTTCAGTATGCCCCTGGTCTAAACATTCAGGCGGTCAGTACTGCCGAAACGTTTGTGCTGCGGATGCGGGTAGACCAGGAGCCGTGGCAGGATGCCCGCGTGCGCCAGGCCCTAAAACTGTGCCAGGATCGGGCCAAGATTTTGGAGATTTCCTATTCGGACCAGGGCGACCTGGCCTTTGACGCCCATGTGGCGCCGCCTCATCCGGCCTATTGCCCGAAACCGATTCCCAAATATGATCCCGAACAGGCCCGGAGCCTGCTGGCTGAAGCCGGTTATCCCAACGGCCTAAAAGTTAGGCTGACCACTAAAAATGACCTGGGCGAGCCAAAGATTGCGCGTCTCCTCCAAAAACTGGCCGCCGCCGGCGGGTTTGAGATCGAGTTGAACATTGTCGAACCGGCCAGGTATTGGAGCGAGTGGACCGAGGTGAACCTGGGCTTGACGGTCTGGGGGCACCGTCCGCTGGATACTATGGTCCTCACCCTGGCTTACACCGCGGATGAGAATGGCCAGCCGGTAGCCTGGAACGAGACCCATTGGGTGGATCAAGAGTTTATGACCCTTTTACGTCAAGCCGAGCGCACCCTTGATATTGCCCAACGGCGCGAGCTGATGTGCCGGCTTGAAGACATTATGCAGGAGCGCGGCCCCATTGGGATTAGTTACTGGCGCAAAGTCTGGAATATTACCCGGGCTGAATTCAAAAATGTCAAAGCTCACCCCACCGGCTACGATCTCTTCTACGACGTTTGGAAAGACGTCGCCGAAAGCTAATGACCTTAAAGGTCTCTAAGACCTCTAAGGTCTGGATTTGGTTGGAAAGATACTATGAAAATTGATGTTCAAAATCCGCTGCCTTCTGCCGTCTCCGGTTCAGAGGGCGATTTTGAACAGAATATTCCCACCTCTCGTCCCCTGATCGAACCTGTCGCTTTAGCTTATAACGCTTTTCGCGCCAGCATGCTATACCTTGTCACCGCGGCCATAGCAGTGTCCGGCGAACTTTACCTGGCCTGGCAGACCGGCGCCTGGCAGATGTTTGCCGTGGCGGGGATAGGCGGGGTGGTCACCGGGGCGGCTTTGGCCAGCGTCATTTTGGTCCGGCAGGGCCGGCCTCGCCTGGGGGTTTGGTTGCTCATTGGTGCTTCCCTCATCTCCCTGCTGGCCACACCCTTGCTGATTGCCGGCTTTGGGCTGATCCTGGGCCTGGGGAGTATTTTGGTTGTGCTGACCGTTACCTTGCAAACCCTCCCTTATAAAGAAGCGAACCTGGCCTTGATGGCGACTGTCGCGGTGGCGATTGTGGCCGGCGGGTTGGATTTACTGGCCCCGGCAACCCAATTGAATTTACCGGCCTTCGGTATCTTGATTGCTGTCTTAGGAGGGGCCATCGTTTTAGTGTATGGCGCTTTGGCCCTGCGCCAGTTCAGAGTCTATCCTTTGACCACCAAACTGGTTCTGGCTTTTTTGGCCGTCTCGCTGCTGCCGTTGGGATCGCTGGCCTTTTTTAATGATCGTCATACCCGGACGGTGCTAACGCAGAAGGCCCGGCAAGCCCTCCTGGCGGCTGCCTCAAAAACCGTTGCTGATATTGACACCTTCATTAATGATAATCTCGAAGCCGTCCGCACCGAAGCCCAACTGCCCGTTCTGGCCTCCTATTTAAGTTTACCGGCTGAACAGCGCCTGGCCAGCTCGGAAGAGGCGGCTGTTACGGCCACCCTGCGCGAACTCAGCCGCAAAGACAAAGTCTTCATTGCTTCTTACGCTCTGTTAGACAGCCAGGGCCAAAATGTGATTGATACCGAACCGGCCAATATGGGCCAGGATGAAGCAGAACGCGACTATTTCCAAAAGCCGTTAGAAACCGGCCTGCCTTATCTCTCTCCCGTCGAATTTGTGCCTTCAACTGGAACAAGTCAGGGGCAAACCGTAGATGACGCCGGCCTGTACTTCAGCAGTCCTGTCCGCGACCGTACTACCGGCGAAATGCTGGGGGTGCTGCGGGTGCGCTACAAGCCGATTATCCTCCAACAATTGGTAGTTCAAAACAATAGTTTGATCGGCGAGGGCTCATTTGCTATTTTGTTTGACGAGAATTACGTTCGCCTGGCCCATGGTGCTGCCCCGGAACTCGTCTTTCAACCCGCTAAACCCCTTGACCCGGACCAAATGACCAGGCTTCAGGCCGCCGGGCGCTTACCCAGTCAACTCGACCCGCAACAGGCAATCACCTTACCTGATCTGGCGGCCAGTTTGGACAATGCCATCTTTGAACCTTACTTTACCACCCGGCTTGATACTACGGGCGACCAACTGAATTTGGCGGTGGCCAAAGAATTGGAAACTCAGCCCTGGTTAGTAGTTTTTGCTCAACCGCAAGACCTGTTTTTAGCACCTATCCAGCAGCAAACTCGGACCACCCTCTTTCTGGCCATTGTCATTGCCGGCGTTGTCGCTGTAGCGGCTTTTGCCATGGGCCAACTGCTGGCTGGCCCGCTGGTTCATCTGACGGGGGTGGTGACCCGCTTTACCGGCGGCGACCTGGAAGCTCGCGCCCAGCCCAAAGTGGGCGACGAAAGCGGGGTGCTGGCCGCCAGTTTCAACAAAATGGCTGAGGAAGTCGGCAGCCTGCTCAAAAATCTGGCCGAACGTACCCACGAACTGGAAGGCGAAATCGGCGAGCGCAAGCGGGCGGAGGCCAGCTTGCAGGCCAGTGAGAAGAAATACCGCGCTCTGTTTGAAGATTCCAGGGATGTGATTTTTATTACCACGCCAGACGGTCAAATCGTTGACATCAATCCGGCAGCTTCGGGTCTGTTTGGCTATACTCGAACTGAATTTGATCACGTAAACGCTCAAGATTTATATTTTGATCCGGTCGAGCGGATGAGGTTTCGTGAGGAGATAGAACAGCAGGGGGTGGTAAGGGATTTTCCGATAAGAGTTTTGGACAAAGAGGGGATAGTTAAAGACTGCCTGGTGACCGCGACGGTGCGCCAGGCGGATGATGGGACCATGCTGGGCTACCAGGGTATCATTCGGGATATTACCGAGCAGAAACGGGTTGAAAGAGAACGCATGCGGCTGTTAGCGATTGAGCGAGAGCTGACCCTGGCCCAGGAAATCCAACAAAGTTTGCTGCCGCCTACCCATCCTCAATGGACCGGCCCCGACGTAGTTTGCTACAGCCATCCCGCCCGCGAAATGGGGGGTGACCTCTACGCCTACCACGCCTTTGGGAAGGATGAAGGCGGAAGGATGAAGGATGAAAAAGAAGACACTCCTTCATCCTTTGCGGTGGCCGTTGGCGATGTCTCCGGCAAGGGGATGCCGGCCGCGCTGCTTATGGCAGTCAGTATGGCTTCGTTTCAGGCGATCATCGGGCAGGGGTTGGCTCCCAAAGAGCTTCTGACTTATTTAGACGGGGCGATTGCGCTCTATACCAGGACGACCGGCCAGAATTGTGCCCTGGTTTATATGGAAATTACACCGCCGCTTCTCAATAAGCAGGAAGGTTTTATGCGTGTAGCCAATGCCGGCTGTGTGATGCCCATTATCCGGCGGGTGGATGGGTCGGTGAACTGGATTGAAGTTTTTGGCACGCCGTTGGGCATGGAACTGAGTGCCGAAGTGGGGTACCAGGAAGTAGAGAGCACCCTCGCCGCAGGCGATTTGATCATCCTCACCAGTGATGGCGTGGTCGAGGCCAACAATGGGCTGGGAGAAATGTTTGGCTTTGACCGTCTGGAGGAAGCGGTAGCCAGTGGACCAACCGCCAGCGCCGAAGCTATGCTTGAGTATCTAAAGGCGGCTGTAGCGGCCTTTGTCGGTAAGACAGAACCCCACGATGATTTAACCATTGTCGTGGTGCAGGTGTAGCATCGTCTGTCTTGTCAGCAATCCCCGTCGCAGCGGGGTTTTTGCTTTTAGTGGCTATTTTACTTGAAACCAGTTAACGAGAAATTAGTCCACTACCCTCTATTCCTCACGGTAGTGATAAGACCGGCGCGTACTGCAACCTCTGCTCGCGCTGCCACCACGCGCCGTTGGGTTGAGTGGTGCTGAAATCGGTGAAGTGGTAGAGATAGAGCATGGCCCGGACGTAACGGGGTGGTGCGTTGGGGAACGGATTGTACTCCAACAAGCCTAACACCTCCGGCGAGCCTTCCAGCAGGCGAACCATAAAATTGATCAGCCAGGGATTATTCTGGTAAGTATCCAGGGCGGCAAACCACATTTGCCAGTCCAGCCGGGGCTGGTGCGGAGCAGCGAACGCGGGCCGCCTCATTGGATCGCCGGGCTTCCATTTGAACTCGTAAGCCTGCCAGGTCTCGCCGTCGTTGCTGCCCTCGATGATAATTTCGGGGCGGGTGGTGGTCATTACCGCGAACAGGCCGTAGGCATTAAAGGTGCGAAAGGGGGCTACCCAGCTTAAAACTTGCCGAATGGGCTGTGGTAGCGTCATAAACATCCGAATCATTTGGGCGCTGCTGATTAAAAAAATGATGACTGCCAATGTCAACAGTAAGAACTGTTGAGACTTGGCAAAGAGGTTGGGACGCGGATTTGCCGGATCGAGCGGATAAAAAAAAGAAAAAAAACCATTTGATTCGTTCGATCCGCGTCCTGTTTCTTCTGGCGCAGTTAATTTGGCATTCCACCGGCGAGGCAGCAGCCGTCGTAAAAAAGCATCGTCAAGCAGCAGCAGGCAAAGCATAATACTTAACCAGTTGAAAAAAGCGTAGTTCCCGGTCAAAATAATCAGCAGTTGCAAGCCGGTCAGAACCGTGCAGGTAAGCAGACGCAGCCGGCGCGGGGCGAAGATAAGAAAAGGGGCGGCGAGTTCGATGACGAACATGCCAACGACCGAGCTTTTTTGAAACCATTCCAGCAGTTGGTGGGCGTACCAGCTCGTCCAGGCGGGCAGGGGCTGGGTTTCGTAGTGATAGGTGAGCGCCGTCAGATCGCGCCAAGTTGGGTCGCCGCTCAACAGCTTGACCACGCCCGAACTGAACATCAACTTGAAGAGGAGCCAGCGTAATAACCACAGCCAGATTGGCGAGGGCGGGGATTCGTCGGATAGTTTGGGCCAAAGCTGCCAGGGAGCGAAGAAAATCGCCAGAAAGCCGGTTTCCAGCAGCAAGTTGTCCCATTGGAAGGTTAAAAAATCCTGGCCGGCGACGGTCAGTGAGAGATAAAAGGCCCACAGCAGCAGCAGAATCGGGCCGGGAGCAATACCGGCTACGAGCAGCAGCGACAGCAGTGCGCCGCCGCCGCCCAACAGGTGTAGAGCGGTATCACTGGCATTGAACCAGAAGAGTGTGGGTAACAGGTAGTAGCTTTCCGGCCCGAATTGGGCGCGGACCGCCGGCAAAAAATCGGCAGCCGGTAAAATGCCTCGGCTGCCGATAAGGCCGCTAATTTGAACCCACAAAGAGGCAAAAGCAATGAAATAGACGAGGCCCAACAGCCGCAAGAACAACCAGCGGGTGAGAAGGTGAGGCGAAGGGCAGGGGGTAGAGGATTGAGGATGGAAGATAGAGGATAGGACTCGTAAATGAATACCTTCCATCCCCTATATTCCATCTACTATCTTCCATCCCCTACTTCCCATATTCTCGCCTCTTCGCTCCGATTTATGTATGGCTAATTTTCCGCGGCGGCGGGCGCAGGGGTGGTATCAACTGTCGGGACGATGCCGGGGCCGGGGATGACCAGGTTGGGAATAGTACCTTCGGGGGTAAAAATGATTTTGTCCGTAGATTGCAGAGCGTTGGCATTGGCCTGGACTTTTTGCAGTTCCAGATAGTCGGGGTTATCGCCGTAAAGCTCGGCCAGGACCAGTTGGTTGGCCAGGTCAGCTTTGGCTTTTTCGGCGGCGGCGGCGGCGATAGCCTGGTTAATTTCCAGGTCTTTTTGAGCCGCGAGCAGCTCGTTGGCCTTTTGGGCTTCAATAATGGCCTCCTGCGCTTCCACCTGGGCTAATTCGTTGGCTTTTTGAGCCTCGATGACCGCTTTTTGAGCCAGAATTTTTTCCTGCTCCAACTGGGCCAGAATCGTTTGCTGTTTGGTCTCTTCCTGAATCCGGCTCTGCTCTACCCGGATTTCACCCTCCTGGCGGGCCTGTTCAGCGCTGGCCTGAGCATTAGCCCTCAACTTATCCTGGGCGGCTTTTTCTGTTTCCAGCCGGCTCTGTACAATCGCATCTAGTGCGGTCTGAACTTCAGGTGAAAGGATAACATTAGGCACGACAACGTTTTCAATTTGTAAGCCAAAGTTGGCGGCCAGATCACTCACTTCTGTATCAATACAGTTTCTCAGCTCATCGCGCGCGGTGCCAACCACGTTATCATCAAAGTTACGGTCACCCACACAGACTTTCATCGCCTGCTGGGCCAGGGCTTGGACCCGGCTCTGGGCCAGGGTATCGTCGAGGTAAATATTACGGTACTCAGCCCATTTTTCCAGTAGAATATCTTTCTGGGCAATGTTTGGTCTAAAAATATCACCGCTGACGACCAGCCCGATGCGCTGTTTGTCTTTGGTGATAATTTCTTGGTCTTCGATACTAAAGGGGATAGCCTGGCTAGAAATCTTGCGCAGTTCAACATAGAGGCCGAAATCGCTGTACACACCCGGCCCGACAATATCAACAATGCGGCCGCTTTCAAATTGGACGCCGACTTCTTGTTCCTCAACCCGTTCAAAGAAGTAGTAGAACTGGCTGGAAAAAATTAGCAGGACGATGGCGATGATGACGACGACAATAATCGTTAGGAATAAGGGAATGCCACTGGCAACTCTGGATTTCATTGTTTCAACGCTCCTTTAATTGAATAACTGGTAGGTTAAAAATATTTGTCGTACAATAGAGAAAGTGACAGATAAGGCTTTATTGTACCATCATTTTTGCCTTTTACCTAGTCTAACTTAGAAAGGTCAGCATGACAATAGCCCATGAAACTTGTTGTTCTCGATATTGACGGTGTTCTTTCCCCAGGCGAGGCTCACCCCTTTGATCTTGGCCTTTTGGCCCGGCTGGGCAAGCTGAATCGCCGCGCCCGCCAGGGTGAAGCTCTCCCCGCCGTGACCATCAACACGGGCCGGCCGTCGCCCTATGTCGAAGCCGTTATGCAAGCCATTGACGGCTGGCAGCCAGCTCTTTATGAAAGCGGCGCCGGCCTTTATTTTCCGCAGACCTACCAATTTCGGGCCGCCCCCGGCCTGACCCCGGACCACCTGGCCAAGTTGCGCCTCATTATTGAGCGGCTTGATCAGGCCATCATCCAGAGCGGTCGAGCCTACTGGCAGCCCGGCAAGAGTGTTTGTCACACCATGTTTGCCCACCCGCCTTTCACCCTGGCCGATCTGATACCTGAAGTCCAGGCGATTGTTGCCGGAGTCTCCGGCGATTTTATCGTTACTCCGGCCTCTTTGGCCCTAAATGTTCATCCCGCAGGTATTGACAAGGGTAGTGGGCTACACTGGCTGGCCGAAGTTACCGGTATTGACCCCATCCAAATGGGAGGGGTGGGTGACTCCGCCGGCGATATTGATTTTTTGCGTTTGGTGGGACAATCTGCCGCCCCGGTCAATGCTACAGCCGAAGTCAAGGCTATCGTGAAGTACGTTTCGGTCCAGCCTGAGGCAGCCGGACTCCAGGAGATATTAGATTATTGGTCGCTGCCATGAGTGGTTCGGTAATAAGCCTGGACAGCAGGTTTTGACCTGAAACCCCACTGCCAGGCCAGTAGAAGGATCAAAGCAATCATCACAGTGCTTAACAGATACCAGGCCAGACCCCACAGCAATCGTGCGGTTAGCAGCGGCCAAAAGCCATCTACAAGGGCATACAGGGCCGTTGAAAGTGCCCCAATGAAAAGCGCCGTAATAAACAGATAACGACGGGGGAAACGATCATAAACCCAACCCATCGGGCCGTTCAGGATAAGGCGAATGAAACGATTGGCCGAGAGTAGAATGCCGACACTGGCCAGGGAAACCCCGGCGTCAGCCACGTGCGTCGGCAAGACCGCATAAAGTGAGGTGTCGCCAATGAGGGATAGCGCAGTTCCGAGGCCGACCGGCACCAAAACATGCCAGGGCGAAAGGAGTGGGTCTTTGATCATGCGTTCATTATAAGTTGAACAATGATCCCAGACAACTTATTTGTTAAGTTTACTTTACATAAATTTAACAATCACTTAAAATTCTCTTAACTTGCGTTTAACATTGACAAATCTCTGAGAGTATGCTATCTTGTGCTTGCCATAATAATAGGCAGGTCATCATCTTGGGATGATAGATTAATCAACGTTTATAGGTGAGCAATGACGCTCGGCAGACGATTTGACAAAAAACCCCCTGAAATTTTAAGCAGCACTCCAATTCAGCAAATCAAATGATATAAATGGGCCAGTTAGCCGATAAATAAGCGGTTGGGTGGCCTGTTTTGTTTTAGCCAGGACTGTTCTATTTCGCAGTATAGACACATTTTAATTTCCAAGTTATTTATTCAATAAGGAGGATTGTATGAAAAAGATTCTTGGTTTAACTTTAGTGGCCTTGCTCCTGTTCACCGTAGTGGCGGGTGTCGCCAGCGCGGCTGCCCCATTGCCCCAGGGCGGCGGTCAGGAGTATACGGTTCAGGCCGACGACTGGTTGAGCAAGCTGGCCGAAAAGAATTACGGCGACGTGCTGGCCTGGCCGGTCATCTGGAAAGCGACCAACGCCAAGGCCACTGAAGATGACAGTTTTGCGGCTATCGCCAACCCCAACGTGATTGAAGTAGGCCAAAAGTTATGGATTCCTGATGAGGCCGAAGCGGCTCAATATTTTGAGGAGTTTTCGGCGGAGCGAGCGGCGGCCACAACCACCGGCTCGCCAGACATTACCGGGGAACTGAACCTACTTTGTGTGGTTGAGCTGGAGTGGTGCGAGGGCCAGATTCCTGAATTTAACAAACTCTATCCTGGCATCCAGATTAACTGGATCCGCATGTCCAGCGGCGAGTCGCTGACTCGTCTGCGCAATGAGGCAGCCAATCCCCAATTCGACGTCTGGTGGGGCGGGCCAATTGACAGCTACATTACCGCAGCTAAAGAGGGCTTGCTTGAACCTTACGACTCTCCCAATGCGGTTAACCTGCGCGATCCTCAATTGATGAAAGCACCGGATAATTCCTGGTTTGGTATTTACATTGGCACGCTAGGCTTTGCCACCAACCTCAATTACCTGGAAGCCCACCCTGGCCTGGTCGCGCCGACCTCCTGGGATGAGTTAATCAAACCGGAGTGGAAGGATCAGGTTTTGATTGCCCACCCCTCCAGTTCTGGTACTTCCTATACTGCCCTTTGTACCATTTTACAATTACGGGGCGAGGAGGCTGGTTGGGAATATATGCGGGCTTTCGCTGATAATGTGCTGCAATTCACCAAGAGCGGTTCTGCTCCGGCTCGTTTTGCGGGTAGCGGCGAAGCTGGCACCAGTGTTGTCTTCTCCCATGACATCGTCAAGCAGATTGAAGCTGGACTGCCCCTGCAATTGACCTTCCCGGCGGAGGGAACCGGTTATGAAATCGGCGGCACGGCCCTTATCAAAGGGGCCAAGAATCCTGACCTGGCTAAGTTATGGATTGACTGGGCCTTGACCCCGGCCGCCCAGGAACTTGGCCCCAAGTATAACGCCTTTCAAGCGCCCACGGTGATTGGCGCTGAGGCTTCTCGGCCTGAGCTGTTAGAAGTGAATCTCATCAATTACGATTTTGATTATTGTGGCAACAATAAATCAGCCTTTGTTGACCGCTTTACCAACGAAATTGCCAACGCCGACGCTTTGAAAGAATAAGCTCCAGGCTAAAGCGTGAAAATATTTCCTAATCTTGTTCCCAAACTCAGTTTGGGAACAAGATTAAAAACGTAAAGACTCCAGCACGGTCATATTCATCACGTTTCACGCCTGGCTTCCCCCACCCCAATCAACCGGATAAATAGAGCCTAATGCAAGAAACAGTTCCTTTAAAGAAGCCCCGCACAAGGCAGAGCAGCCTCCAAGAAAATATTATTCGCCGGATCAACGAGTTTCGCTTGATTGCTCAGGATAATATTCTCATGGCCGGACTGCTCCTCACCAGTATCTTTGTTTTCCTGTTTGTGATTTTGCCGTTACTGCGGGTTATTGTCCAGGGCTTTTTTGTGCCAGCTGCAGGTAATAATCCGGCTGCCGGTACTTTTAGCCTCGAATATTTTCTGCGTTACTTTGACCCGGTTTATCGCACTCACTCCTGGAATGTATTACGCGACACGATTGTGATGGGGGTAGGCAGCGCGGCCATCGGCACACTGTTGGGCTTTGTCTTTGCCTATACGGTTGTCCGCTGTAATATTCCTTTTCCCCGCCTCTTTCACATCGTGACTTTACTGCCTACCATCTCGCCCCCGTTTGCCATTGCCGTTGCGGCTATTTTGCTCTTTGGCCGCAATGGTCTTATTACCCGGAAGATTTTGGGAATAGACTTTACCGTCGGCGTCAACGATATTTACGGCCTGGACGGCTTGATTTTTGTCCAGGTGGTCACGTTTTTCTCGGTTGCCTATCTCATTATCCGAGCCATGCTGGAGCGGCTGAATCCCTCGCTGGAAGAAGCAGCGCTCAGCATGGGCGCCAGCAAATTCCATATCTTTCGTACGGTCACGCTGCCCCTGCTGATTCCCGGCCTCGCCGGTTCCTTTTTGTTACTCTTTGTCGAGTCGCTGGCCGACCTGGGCAACCCGCTGCTCATCGCCGGCAACACCACGGTTCTCTCGGCGGAAATTTTTCTGGCGGTTAACGGCGAATTTAACCAGCAGAAGGGAGCGGCCCTGTCATTGGTGCTGCTGATCCCCACCTTAACAGTTTTCTTGTTGCAGAATTATTGGGTCAGCCGCCGTTCCTACATCTCGGTCACCGGCAAACCGGCGGGTGGCCAGCTAACGGTCAAAGAGCCGTTGATCCGCTGGTCATTCATCACGGTCAGCGTGCTGACCTTGATTCTGGTCCTGGGACTTTATGGGTCAATTGTGGTTGGTTCGTTGACGCGGTTGTGGGGTATTGATAATTCGTTTGATCTGCGACATTTTACCCTGGCCCTCAACCGTGGCCTGGAAGCCATCATTGATACCACCTTCCTCTCGGCTATCGCCACACCCCTGGCCGGTCTGATTGGAATGTTGATCGCCTTTATGGTGGTGCGCAAAAGGTTCTCCGGCAAAGAGACGTTGGACTTTTTCTCCAACCTGGGTGGGGCGGTACCGGGTACAATCCTGGGTATTGGCTATATTATCGCTTTCATTCAAGCTCCCTGGTGGAGTCTGCTACTGGTCTATGCTATTTTGGCGCTTTATTTTGGCTCGATTAGTACTCGTTCTCCAACGGGCCGTATGGCCGTTATTGTCGGTGGTACGATCATTGGCTATCTGTTGACTCAGCTTCCGGGCGGTCCCGGCTCCAATGCCTGGCTCAGTTTTGGCGAGTGGCATTATCTTTTAGCCGCTATCTTGGCGGTGGCGGCCGGGCTAACCTGGTGGGGTACGGCGCCAGCGAAGCGCCGCCTGTTGTCTCTCTCGCTGCTGGCGCTGGCCCTGTATCTGGTTATCTATAATCTGGTTGGCCCCTGGCTTCAGGCCGTAGTTATTTGGGGACGAACGCTGCCTGGCGGTAACTGGCCAAAGCTGGTTAGCAGTCTGGCCGACCAGGTGGGCGTTATGCTGCAGCCCACCGAAGCCCTCATGGGCTTAACTTTTGTCGCCGTTGGTATTTTCATCCTGGGACAGGTCGGCAGCCGGGTGCGAGCGCCGGTAGCCGTGTTGTTGTTGAGCGTTAGCGCCGCGTTGTCTTTTGTGGGCGAACCGCTGGCTCTCGTCGGCACTTCCTATATTGTTATCTTTGCTTATGCTGTGCGCAGCCTGCCGGCTTCGGTGCGGGCTGGGGTGGCTGCCTTGCAGCAAATTGACCCGGCCATCGAGGAAGCCTCGGCTAACCTGGGTGCTGACTCGCAGTACACCTTTCGCCGCATTACCCTGCCGTTGATTTTGCCCGCCTTTATTGCCGGGCTGATCTTCAGTTTTGCCCGCCATATGACCAGCCTCTCGGCCATTATTTTCCTGTCCAACCCCAAATGGCGCATCCTGACGGTTGAAATCTTGAGTGCGGTCGAGCAAGGCGGCTTGAGTTTGGCAGCGGCATACTCGGTGATTCTGGTCTTGATTGTCTTGGCTGCAATTAGCCTGACCTACCTCATCTTGGGCCGCACCCTGGGCAGCGCGGGCGAGCGGGTAGATTTGAATGTATAATAGATGATTGAGCGAATGGCGAATAAGAATCCTTTCGCCATTCGCTTATTCGCCGATTCGGTTAGGAGACTTTGGTGAGCTTTCTACTCCTTGAAAATCTGGTCAAAGAATTTGTAGGGCGCGGTGGCGAGGGCAAGGTTCGCGCTGTGGATAGAGCCAATATCAGTATTGAGCAGGGTGAATTTGTTACCCTGCTTGGCCCCTCCGGCTGTGGCAAAACGACGACGCTGCGCCTGATTGCCGGCTTTGAGTTCCCCACCGAGGGACGGATTATCCTTGACGGCGAGACGATTAATGACCTGCCGCCTAACCAGCGCGACATGGCTATGGTTTTTCAAAGTTACGCCATCTTCCCCCACCTGAACGTTTTTGAAAATATCGCCTATGGACTCAAAATCCGCCGCCTGTCTGGCGACACCATCAAAGAGAAGGTCCGCCGGGTGTTAGAGTTGACCGAATTGACCGGTCTGGAAAATCGCGCTCCCAATGCGCTCTCCGGCGGCCAGCAGCAGCGAGTCGCCCTGGCCCGCGCCCTGGTCATGGAACCCAAGGTCCTGCTCATGGACGAGCCACTCTCCAACCTCGACGCCAAGCTGCGCGAAGTGATGCGCACCGAAATCCGGCGTATCCAGCAGGCCCTGGGCATCACCAGCGTCTATGTCACCCACGATCAAATTGAAGCCATGACTCTGTCTGACCGGATTGTGGTGATGAATCAGGGCCGGATTGAGCAGATCGGTCCACCCCCGGAAATTTATCGCCATCCCCGGACCACTTTTGTGGCAGATTTCATCGGTCGGGCTAACTTTGTCGCCGCTACCGTCCGCAGCCTGAACGGTGATTCGGTCACGGTGGAGGCGCTCGGCCAGGTTTTGACCGTTTCAAAACCGGATCGTCCTTTGAAGGCGGGCCAGTCTGTCAAAATGGTCGTTCGCCCTGAAGTGATCGAGGTGGTTGAGCAAGACGGCCAGTATCGGGGTGTGGTCCGCTGGGCCTCTTATTTGGGCAGCGTGATCGAGTATGATATCGAAGTGGCCGGTCAATCTCTCTCCATCGTTAATTCTGACCCGCGCCATATTGTCATTCATCCAGCAGGGCATGAAGTAGGCTTGCGCCTGCTGGAAGAATGTGTTTACATTCTGCCCGATTGACCTGACTTTCCGCTACTTTATTCTTCTGTTTTTCTAAAAGCTACTTTTGTGTTAAACTCTTCCTGCCCGAAGAGAGGATCTTTTTCGGGCTAATGTCTTGTCTGCCTCTTAATTTCGCTATATTTTCCGCCGAGCATTCATGAACTGTCGGCGATTGTAATAAAGGAGCCTCAAATAATGACTAACTCTACCCTCGACGAACTTAGCGTTAATACCATCCGCACCTTATCCATTGATGGCGTGCAAAAGGCTAATTCCGGCCACCCCGGTATGCCTATGGGCATGGCCGATGCCGCTTATGTCCTCTGGACACAATTCTTGCGCCATAACCCGGGCAATCCGGATTGGGCCGACCGGGACCGCTTTGTGCTTTCGGCCGGGCACGGTTCGATGCTGCTCTACAGCCTGCTCCACCTGACCGGCTACGACCTGCCCCTGGAACAGCTCAAGTTATTCCGCCAGTGGGGCAGCGTGACCCCCGGCCACCCGGAATATGGCCTGACCCCCGGCGTCGAAACGACCACCGGCCCGCTGGGCCAGGGGTTTGCCAACGGCGTTGGCATGGCCATTGCCGAGGCTTTTCTGGCGGCAACCTTCAACCGTCCCGGCCATGAGATTGTCAACCACTATACCTACGCCATTTGCAGCGACGGCGATTTGATGGAAGGTATCTCCCACGAAGCCGCCTCGATGGCCGGCCATATGAAACTGGGCAAGCTCATCTACCTGTACGACGATAACCATATTTCTATTGATGGCAGCACCGACTTGGCTTATACCGAAGACCGCATGAAACGATTCGATGCCTATGGCTGGCACACGCAGCAGATTGATGGCCATAATCGAGAGGCCGTCGCTGCGGCGATTAAGGCGGCCCAGGCTGTTACCGATAAACCCTCGATTATCGCCTGCCGGACCACCATTGGTTTTGGCAGCCCCAACAAAGCCAATACGGCCAAGGTGCATGGCGAGGCGCTCGGCTCGGATGAAGTCAAACTGACCAAACAAGCCTACGGCTGGGACCCGGACAAAGATTTTTATATCCCCGATGAAGCTCTGGCTCACTTCCGCCAGGCTCTGGAGCGGGGAGCCAAGTGGGAGGCCGAGTGGAAAGAACGGCTGGAGGCTTATGCTCAAGCTTACCCCAAAGAGGCCGAACAATTCCGCCGCGCCCTGTCCGGCGAACTCCCTGATGGCTGGGAGGAAGCGCTGCCGGTCTTTCCCGCTGATGCCAAGGGGATGGCGACGCGGGCGGCTTCGGGGCAGGTGCTCAATGCCCTTGCCCCTGTAGTTCCCACGCTTATCGGCGGCTCGGCGGATCTGGCTCCCAGCAATAACACCTTTTTGAAAGGTTATCCCGTTTTTGCCAGCGAGAGTTATGCCGGGCGTAATTTTCACTTTGGCGTCCGTGAACACGGCATGGCCGCAGCCCTCAATGGTATGGCCGTTCATGGCGGAGTCATCCCTTATGGGGCCACTTTTCTCATCTTTTCCGACTACTGCCGCCCGGCCATCCGCCTGGCCGCTTTGTCCAGTTTCCCCACCATCTTTGTCTTTACCCACGACAGTGTTGGGCTGGGAGAGGATGGCCCTACGCATCAGCCTGTCGAACACCTGGCGGCCCTGCGGGCCATTCCCAACTTAACCGTTATCCGTCCGGCGGATGCCAACGAAACGGCCCAGGCCTGGAAAGTAGCCCTGGAAAAACGAGATGGTCCGGTGCTGCTGGCGCTGACCCGCCAAACCCTGCCCGTGTACGATCGCTCTAAAATGGGCGATGCGGCTGGCCTGTTGAAAGGTGCTTATGTGTTGCTTGACGCTGGCCGGGTTTATCCAGATGTGATCCTCATTGCCACCGGTTCGGAAGTTCAGCTTGCGGTTGAAGCCCATGCCAAATTAGCCGAACAAGGGATTGCCGCGCGGGTGGTCAGCATGCCCAGTTGGGAACTGTTTCAACAGCAGTCGGAAGAGTACCGGGATTCGGTCTTGCCGCCTACCGTTAAAGCGCGTGTTGCCATTGAAGCGGCCGTGCCGCTGGGCTGGGAGCGCTGGGTCGGGCCGCAGGGTGTTGTCATTGGTCTGGATCACTTCGGCGCATCCTCCCCTTACAAGACCATTTTCCAGCAATTCGGCTTTACCACCGATAATGTCGTTCTGCGGGCTTTGGAGATGATTGACAAATCCAAGCGTTAACATATGACCGCCGACGGCAGACCGCTGACCGCCGTAAAAAAACTGCGGTGGTCGGCGGTCGTTGGCCGGTGGTCGCCAGGGGCGTACCTATGTCCATTGAAGACCTCAAAAAACAGGCCGCCGAAAAGGCGGTTGAACAGGTCAGGAGCGGCATGGTCCTGGGGTTGGGTACCGGCTCCAGCGCCAAATATGCCACCATGAAAATTGGCGAGTTGTGGCAAGCGGGACAGTTGTCGGATATTGTGGGCATCCCCACTTCTGAGGGCACAGTCACGCTGGCAGCAAAATATGGTTTGCCCTTGACCACCCTGGACGAGGATCCAGTGGTTGACCTGGCCATTGATGGGGCTGATGAAATTGACCCTAATCTCAACCTGATTAAGGGCCTGGGTGGGGCGTTGCTGCGCGAGAAGATGATCGAGTCGGCGGCTAAAAAATTCATCGTCGTGGCCGACGGCAGCAAGGTGGTGGAGAAGTTGGGCACGCGCGCCCCCGTGCCGGTCGAAGTGGTCCAATTTTGTTGGAAAACAACAGCTTACTGGTTGGAAAGCCTTGGCTGCCATCCACTTATCCGCGGCGGTGACTCTCAACCCTATGTCACCGATAACGGCAACTATATCCTCGACTGCCACTTCCCCAAAGGTATTGACAACCCTGCTGAATTGGCTACCACACTGAAAAATCGCCCCGGTGTAGTTGAGCACGGTCTCTTTTTAGGCATGGCTATGGAAGCAATAGTAGCGACGGAGACTGGCCTGCAGATGGTACATCGGTCCTAAATAATCCGCAGATTGCGCAGATTACACAGACAGGACCATTTCTGATGATACCGAAAGACCCTTGGACATACACAGTTATCGGCGCAGCTATGGCACAACTTCACTCGAATATAAGCGATTCGCCTTATCGAAGAATAAACCTGCTCAATCTGTGTAAGCTGTGGATTATCCCCTTCTTTTTCCCCTGAGTTTTCAACAATTTTGAACTTTTAGCCCATTCTTAGTATACTTACCCTTGGTTAAAATTGGAGGTGTTTGAGGTTACTTTATGCCCGAATCCCCCTATCCAATGATTCTAATCGAAGAAGCATTGGCTCTGGTTGAGCGTAATGTGCCGCTGTTACCGGCGGTACCCCTGCCCTTTGAGCAAGCTCTCGGCCTGGTTCTGGCCGAGGATATTTTTGCTGCCGAGCCGATGCCCCCCTTCCCGGCTGCCAGTGTGGATGGTTTTGCCGTTATTGCCGCCGATGGTCCCGGCCCACGCCGGATTGTTGGTGATCAGATGGCCGGCTACATGGCCGAAGTGCGGGTTGAGCCAGGTACTGCTGCTCGTGTGACCACCGGTGCTCCCATCCCGCCCGGCGCTGATACAATGGTTATGGTCGAGCAGACCGAGGAAACAAATGGCCAGGTGCAGCTTTTGACCGGTGAACTGCAGCCGGGCGCCAATATCCGCCCGATTGGGCAGGATATCGAAATCGGCCAACTGGTCCTGCCTCGAGGGACGGTTGTGGGACCGGCGGAACTTGGCTTGCTGGGGACAGTAGGTAAAACTGGGGTAACCGTTTACCGGCGGCCCAAAGTGGCGGTGATGTCTACCGGCGACGAGATTGTGGAGCCGCATGAGTCGCCCCAGCCTGGCCAGATCCGCGACGCCAACCGTTTTACGTTGATGGGCGCCGTTCGCCAGGCTGGAGCTGAACCGCTTGACTTGGGGATTGTCAAGGATAAGGCTAACAGTCTACAAGCGACAATCGAGCGGGGCCTGGCGGAGGCGGATGTTCTGCTGACCTCCGGTGGGGTGTCCATGGGCCAGCTTGACCTGGTGAAGCCCTACCTGGCTGCGCGGGGTACGGTTCATTTTGGCCGGGTCAACACCAAGCCCGGCAAGCCGGTCACCTTTGCCAGCGTAGATGGCAAACCCTGCTTTGCTATGCCCGGTTTTCCGGTCAGCGCCCTGGTCAGCTTTGAGGTTTTTGTGCGCCCGGCCCTGCTAAAAATGGCCGGTCATACCCGGATTTATCGCCCGCGTGAAAAGGCTGTCCTGGTTCATCATACCAGCCACAGCGCTGCCCGCACCGAATTTCAGCGGGTGGCGCTGACCCGCCGGAGTGACGGAATGTTGCTCGCCTCCACCACTGGTTTTCAGGGATCGGGGCGGTTGCTGTCAATGGTCGGGGCCAATGGCTTGATCATCCTGCCGCACGGTCAGGGGGATTTTGAAGCCGGGGCGGTGGTGGAAGCAGTTGTTCTGGGGCCGGTAGAGATGGAATGAGGATGGGTGAAGTGACTGATTGAGTAGAAAAGTTAGCGGTTAGCTGTGTCGGCTAGCTGATTCATGTCGAATGACACCTCATATTACTGACTTTTGTCACTGTTCATTGAACCGTTTTTGTTTTATGGTGTTTGCAAATCTTTAAGTAAAAAATCCTCTAAAGGGTTTGTATGAAAATTTTATTGATTGGACTCAGTCATAAAACTGCACCGGTGGAAGTGCGTGAGAAGCTGGCTTTCAGCCATAATGCGCTGCGCTCGGCCCTGACCCATTTTGATCACCTGCATCCCCAGGCACATCTGGAAGATGTGCGTGAAGGCATCATCCTCTCCACCTGCAATCGCCTGGAAGTGTACGTCCTGGTACGCGATCCGGAGGTGGCCGGGCAGGCGATCACTGATTTTCTGGGGCGCGCCTGCGGTGTCTCCCCGGACCTGTTTGTCAAGCATCTGTACTTCCGGCATGATGAGGAGGCAGTGCGTCATTTATTCCGGGTGGCGGCGGGGCTAGACTCGATGGTGCTGGGCGAGCCGCAAATTTTAGGGCAAATTACCGAGGCTTACGAAGCTGCTTTGTCACAGGGAGCCGCCGGAACGGTGTTGTCGGCCCTATTCCGGGCGGCCATCCATGCCGGTAAGCGCATCCGCACCGAAACGGCTATTGGCGTTAACCCTTCTTCCATCAGTTCGGTGGCGGCAGCGCTGGCCGCCCAATTGCTGGGCGACTTATCGGAGCGGCAAATTCTGCTAATTGGAGCCGGCGAAATGGGCGCGATTGCCGTCCGGGCATTACGGAAGCGAGGCGTCTCCAAAATTGTCGTGGCCAATAGAACTCATAAAAATGCCGAGCAATTGGCCAAGGATTGGGGCGGCCAGGCCATCACGTTTCAACAACTAACCGAGGCGATGAGTGACGCAGATATTATTATTTCCTCGACCGGCGCGCCGCATACTATTTTAAACCGGGAGCTTCTGGAGCCGGCGATGGCTCTTCGTTCGGCTCGACCTCTATTAATTATTGATATAGCTGTCCCCCGCGATGTTGACCCTGATGTAACCGAAATTCCCTATGTCCATCTGCATGATATTGATGATTTGCAGAGCCAGGCTGAAGATAATGTCCGGGAACGCGCCTCAGAGATCCCGCGCGTCGAAGCCATTGTCGAAAATGAAATGGCTGACTTTTTAGATTGGCTGGCCTCGCTCGATGTCGTTTCAACCATCACCGATCTGCGGCAGCAAATCGAGGCTCTCCGGCAGCGAGAACTGGAACGTCTCTTCAACCGGCTGGATTTAGATGAACACGAACGCGAGCTGGTGGCAGCGATGACTCACCGGCTGGTCAACAAAATTCTGCATGAACCTACCCTGCGCCTTAAACAAGAAGCTGCCAACGGCAACGGCGCTATCTACATTTCTACGATGCGCCAGTTGTTTGTCTTGGATAAAGGAGACAGCAGGCAGTGAACGGCATTTCTTTCCCCATTACTGTCTACCCTACAGTTGCTTAAATTCGCGTGTTCGGTTAAAATTGGATTAGGAACCAAAATTTTTCGCCAAACTCCTAATTACAAAGAAAATGAACACCTCACCCCTCTGCGGCATTACCTCATCTTCCCCTGCTTCAATTCTGTTGCTTAAACTCCATGCCAGAGTGCTATTGATTGGTGATTTTTTGCAAGGTTATTTATGCCCAGGTTGCGTTTGCTAGAGGTTTCTGGTACCCCTTTTGAGATGGGTCGTCAGCACGCGGCGGCTTACCCCAAAGAAATTCAAGAATTAACTAAAGATCGTCTCAGTTTGAGCGGTGATAAAAACTGGACCGGCAAGGAATTATCTCGTCAAGAGGTGCTGGCTCTGGGTCGCGCCTGCCTGCCCTATCACGAAGCCTACGCTCCGGAGCTGATGGATGAACTGCGCGGTCTCAGCGAGGGTGTCGGTTTAGGCGTGACCGAATTGGTTATTCTTAACGGTTTTACCGACTTTGTTGACACAATTTACTGCGCTGATGAACAGCAGTTAAGAAGCCTGGCCGCAACTCCAGGGGATTTCAGGGAAGCCACAACTGCTCAGAGTTCCCCTCAGATCCCCGCCCACCCCGCCGCCGACGATTGTACGGCTTTCATTGTCAGCCCTGAGACTGCCGCCGAAGGTCAGGGATTCCTGGGCCAAACCTGGGACATGCACGAAACTGCTACGCCTTACCTGATTTTACTGCGGGGAAAACCTCAAGGAGGCTTGCGCTTTCTCGCTTTTACTATTATTGGCTGTATTGGCATGATTGGCATGAATGAAGCGGGAATCGCTGTTGGGATTAACAACCTCGTGGCCGGCGATGGCCGTCCTGGTGTTACCTGGCCGTTTGTTGTCCGTAAGGTGCTGGCTCAGGCTAACCTCGATGACGCCTTGGCCTGCATTATTCAGGCCCAACTGGCCGGAGGCCATAATTATCTGCTAGCCGATTCAACCGGCCGAGGGTTCAATGTGGAAGCGATGGCCTCGTGCTATCACGTGGAAGAAGTCAAAACAGGCGTGTGGGTCCACACCAATCATTGCTTGATTGCTCACAACATTAATGTCGAACGGGCCAGACTGCCTCGATCCAGGGCCAGCTCCGAGACACGGCTCAACCGAGGCAAAGAACTGCTTAACCAAACGGGAATTACCTGGACTGATCTCATGAGCCTGACTCGCGATCACCAGGCGGTCAACGGCATCTGTGTCCACCCCGAGGAGCCGTTTTACCTGGAAAGTTGTGGCGCAGCTATTATGCGCCCGGCCACCCGAGAATTTCGGGCTGTTTGGGGCCGACCCTGTGAAAACGAATACGAAAGTTTCGTGGTTTAATCAACGCAGGGTCCATTGAGAAAGAGGAGGGTTATCGAAGAATAGCTGAATGATGAGGATAGCCGCGAGGGGGCTATGCTCTTTTTTTATTCCTGCTGGTAGTGAGCGCCTTCAGCACTTGTCAGGCTTTGGTCGGCATTTCAAATGTCACATTAACAAAAAGTGCTGCTATCTCCTGACCATTGGCGTTGCAGTCAAACATTGGTAAAAGTATTTTATGCTATTTGCAAAAGGTTATCCACACAGGAGATCACAATGAATATCTATGTCGGTAATTTGGCCTGGGCCGTTACTGATGACGATTTAAGACAGGCTTTTGCCCCTCACGGGGAAGTTACCTCGGCCACAATCATTAAAGATAAATTTACCGGCCAATCACGCGGCTTTGGCTTTGTCGAAATGCCCAATAACGCTGAAGGCCAAGCTGCCATTACTGCCCTGGATGGACAAGATTTGAAAGGACGAGCGATCAAGGTAAACGAAGCTCGTCCGGTTGAACGCCGTGAAGATCGCGGCGGCGGTGGCGGTGGCCGTGGGCCTCGCAATAGCAGCCGGGGCGGCGGCGGTGGGGGCGACCGTGGCGGCAGCCG
The DNA here is from genome assembly GCA_023382535.1 of Anaerolineae bacterium. The sequence continues at coordinate 376,662 of JAHDWA010000002.1, forward strand.
GGGCGGCGATAGAGGTGATCGAGGCGGCTACGGCGATCGAGGCAGTGGCCGTCGCTAAACCAACCCAAATCTTTGAGCTGTAAATAAATTTTAAGACCCGATATACTGTCGGGTCTTATTTTTTAAGAGAAGATGAGCCAGTTGTCCACACAGGGACAGCAATGTTATAATCCCAAGCCTCAAACTAAACTTGTTGACCCAAATTTGAGGAGTCGACTTCCTTAATTGTGGATATTTCAATCCTCAAAAATCAGGTCCACCCATTGAAAGGATGGAGTGACTACCTATGCCAACTCAGCCCTCTAAAATTTCACCTGCCGCCCAGAGGCTCGGTGTGTTGGGCCTGCCCGCGCCGCTCAAAGAATTAGTGGCTCGCTCCTGGGATGTGATTGTGGTAGGCGCAGGCCATAACGGCCTGGCCTGCGCCGCCTACCTGGCCCGTGCTGGCAAACGAGTATTGGTGCTGGAAGCGCGCGAGCGTATCGGTGGGGCCTGCACCCTGGAAGAACCCTTCCCCGGCTATAAAGTCTCACCTTGCGCTTATGTGGCCGGGATTTTGCATCCCTTGATCATTGACGAGCTGCAGATGCGGGCGCGGGGTTTCGAGTGGACCGCAGCCAACGGTATGTTTGTTCCTTTTGATGATGGGACCAGTATTCATCTCTGGGATGACGAGGAACGCTGTGAAGCCGAGATCAAAAAACTAGCGCCGGGTGACCTGGCCGGCTGGCGAGCCATGCACGAACTGCTGCTCCGAGCAACTGAGGCCCTTCGCCCCCCCGACGAGCGCGATATGTGGATTGGTCGGGCGCCTACCCGCGAGCAGGTAGAAGAGCGGCTCAAGGGCGACCAGGAGGCAATTAACTTCATCTTTGAGTGGTCCATGATGGAGTACCTGGAGTGCTACCTGAGCGACGAGCGGTTGCAGATTGCTTACGCCGGGCAGGGCATCATTGGGGCAAATGCCAGCCCCTTTGATAAAGGGACAGCCTCCATCTACTTCTACCACTTCTGCGGACGGATGGGGGAGTTTTTGGGCCAGTGGGGTTTTGTCAAAGGCGGCATGGGCATGGTCTCGTTCATTCTGGCCGATATCGCCCGCGACTATGGCGCGGTCATTGCCTCCGGCCTGCCGGTAGGCCGGATTATCCCCGGCGAGGGAGTCGAACTGAGCGGCGGGGAGCGGATCAATGCGCCGGTCGTCGTCTCCAATGCCGACCCGCGGGTAACGCTGCAATTGCTGGCTGGGGCGGCTGATTCTGGCTGGCAAGCCCAGGTCGAGGCGATGCCCATCACCGGCTGTACCGTCAAAGTGAATGTCGCCCTGAACGAACTGCCCAACTTTACCGCCCGGCCCGGCCTGCTGGAGCCGCACCACTTCGCTGTGGTAGATACGCCGCTGCCTAAAACCGAGTGGCAAAGCAGCTTTGAAACTGCTCTTGCCGGGCAGTTGCCGGAGCGGGTCTGGACGGAAATCTATTTCCAGACCGTACACGATCAGACAGTAGCCCCGACGGGCAAACATACGATGAGTATTTTTTCTCAATATGTGCCCCACACCTTTGCCCAGGGTGACTGGAATACTCATCGCGAGAAGGTTGGGCAGGTGGTGCTCAATTCCATCGGGCGTTATTGCAGTAACCTGCCCCAGGCGGTACTTGATTATGAGGTGCTGGGGCCGCCCGATATCGAGCGAAAAGTTGGCTTGACCGGCGGCCACATCTTCCAGGGTGAAATTACGCCGGATTACATGTGGGACAAACGGCTGGCCCATCGCACGCCCATGCCGGGACTATTTTTGTGTGGCGCTTGCACCCATCCCGGCGGCGGGGTCGTCGGACTGAACGGCCGCAATGCGGCCATGGAGATATTGCAAGGGTAGCAGTCAGGGCAGATGGCAACTCTGCCCTGGTAATTCTTAAACAAATTATTAAGAAAGAGGAAAACAACCATGGCTAAGATTTATGAACACGTGGCAATGTCGCCCGATACCCTCATTGGCCGGATTGACGACGACGGCAAACTTTATTACGAAGACGATGAGGGCCAGAGCGAGTACATTGGCCGGATTGACTATACCAGCGGCAAAGTTTACGATGAAGAGGATATGTATATGGGCTGGGTGGAAGCAAACGGCGAGATTTATGGCAGCTACGAAGAAGGTGACGAGCGGCTCGGCTATGTGGCTGATGATGGTAAATTGTACTTGCTCGACGAGGAGGGCCAGGAAGATTATGTAGGCCAAGTAACCGAAATGAAACACAAAGCCGACGGCGCGGCAGCGGTCCTATTTTTCTTTGACGAGTATGAAGAATATTACGAAGAAGAGGATGATGAAGAAATTGATGACGACCAATAACTGAGGAGAACCTTATGGAAGTTGCGATTATGATCGAGGGCCAGGACGGTTTGAACTGGCCCCGCTGGCAGCGTATTGCTCAGGCGGTTGAAGATTTGGGCTTTGTTGGTCTCTACCGCTCTGATCACTATACCAACGCCGACCCGCCGGATAGAGACTCGCTGGAGCTGTGGGTTTCGCTGACCTGGCTGGCCAGCCATACCCGGCGTATCGAGTTTGGCCCGCTGGTGTCGCCAGTCTCCTTTCGCCAGCCGACAATGACCGCGCGCATGGCCAGTGCTGTGGATGACTTGTCGGGGGGACGGTTGACCCTGGGCCTGGGCGCAGGCTGGCAAGAGCGCGAACATCATAACTATGGCTGGGATTTGCTGGAGATAGGGCCACGTTTTGCCCGGTTTGAAGAGGGTCTGAAAATTATCAGCCAACTCCTCCACAGTGATACGCCATTTGATTTCAGCGGTGACTATTACCAGCTCCACGAGGCGATTTTGCTGCCCCGGCCCCAGCGGCCAGGCGGGCCGCCTATTCTCATCGGCGGCAGCGGCCCGCAGCGAACTTTACCGCTGGTGGCGAAATATGCCCAGGAGTGGAATGCGGTCTTCATCCCGGCGGCCAGAATTGGCGACCTGAATCGTCAGTTGGATCGGCTGCTGGAACAACAAGGCCGCCGCCCCGCCGATGTGCGCCGTTCCTTGATGACGGAAGTCGTCTTTGGCCGGGACGAGGTCGAAGTCCAGCGCAAGCTCCAGGGGCGCGACCTGGAAGTGGTGTCTCAACGGGGCATCATTGCCGGGACGCCGGCTGGAATTGTGGAACAGTTGGGAAGATTGGGTGAAGTCGGTGTGCAGCGGGTCATGTTGCAGTGGCTCGACCAGGATGATGTGGCCGGGCTGGAGGCGTTCGCCGGGATGGTGCTGCCGCAATTGTAATAAAAAAGCCCCGGACCCACTGAATCCGGGGCTTTTTTGTTCCATATCGTCATTTGTTACACAGCACGACATTCCCCTTTTGGTCCGCATGGTACTCATACGTTTGACCCTGCGCGCTGAGAACAATCAAGTAGCCGGGGGTGATAACCTGGGCGTACATCATGCCTTCCTGGGGGCAGCCTAAACTGGCATCGGGCCAGTCCATCGCTTCGACGGCGTCCACCGTAATTTGATCAGCAGAGACGCCGGTCTGCTGGGATAGATCAGCGATAGCAGCGGCGACAGCAGTCTCGCTGCCGGGGGCAGCCGGGGCAGGTTGACCGGCTTCATCAGCCTGAACCGGCGCCGGTGCGGCTGCAGGCGGTACAAGCGGTGATACCGGTTCACTGATTTCGTTAGGCAGGCTGGTCGGGGCCGGCTCAGAGGGAAGGGTGGGACTTGGTTCTGGAATAGAGATTTCAGCCGGCAAATTGGTTGCCGTCGGTTCTGGTTGGCTCAAAGGGCTGGTTTCCGGGATGGATTGAGCTTCAATCGTCATCGGCGGAATATCCTCCGGTGGAGCGGCAACTCCGCAGGCAGCCGTGGCTAAAATCAGGCCAATCAGCAGCATCGCCAGATAGAGTTTGCCAATAGTACATCGCATAAAAATTTACCTCCAACCATAATTGCTAAAGCTAACTTTAAGACGCTGGTTGGAGTAGAAAAGTTCCCCCGTAACGGCTCTGACTAGAAGCGGCTGGCACTTGGTTAAACAGGAACTAAGACGCCGGCGGCGGGAAGTTACCCAAAACTTAGCCCAGCAGGCGGTTTTCCACTTCGGTCGGGGTCAGGCCGACCACGACCACCATCTTTTCAGCCGAACCCAGGCCGGCGGCGATTTCCACCTTGTCACGTTCGATGTTGAGCTTTTGGGCCAAAAAGTTGATCAACGTGTCATTGGCAATCCCGCTAACCGTAGTCGAAATGAGCTTAACCTTCAGCGCGTCCCCGTGTTTGCCCACTACCTCATTTTTGACTGATTTAGGAACAATATGGACAGCAAACGCGGCGCCCTCTTCGGCTTTGGTAATCTTAAACTCTCGCATGACCTTGTCTCCTATGACATACGGCTAAACTAACATGGAAATGAGTATTTGTCTGAGAAAATCCAAAAGCAGTAATGCAACCAATGGACTAAGATCAATCATGCCGATGGTTGTAAAGCGACGGAGCGGCTCCAGGATGGGATCGGTAATCGAGTAGAGAAACCGTATGGCCGGATTGTAAGGATCTATCCGAACATTTGCCATCGGCAGCCAGGAAAGCAATACCCTGATCAGAATGGCCCACCATAGGACTTGAAAAACAATATTAATCACCACCGCCAGGAATTCACCCATTGTTTTTAAGGCCTCCCAGGTAACGGGATTTTTGATAAGCTGCCCAAATGGCTTTGGACAAGACCGTGCGGAAGCCGCCTTTTTCCAATTGATAAAGCGCCTCAGCCGTCGTACCGCCCGGCGATGTGACCATATTGCGCAGCTCGGCGGGGTGACGCTGGCTGTCGCGGGCAAAGGCAACCGAGCCTTCGATGGTTTGCAGGACCAGTTGCTCGGAGACGCGGCGCGAAAAACCCATGTGGACTCCGGCGTCAATCATGGCTTCCATAAACATAAAGACGTAGGCCGGCCCGGTGCCGGAGAGGGCCGTGGCCATGTCCAGGTAATCTTCGTGGTCCACGTAAAGCTCTTCGCCCAGAGTGGCCAGAATGGTTTTGACCTGGTTACGCTGATGCTCGCTGACCTCATCGGTCGCCGTCCACACGGACATGGCTTTGCTCACCAGGGCAGGGGTGTTGGGCATCACCCTGACGACGCTGTAATGATGCAATAACTGGCTTATTTTTGCAATCGGCGCTCCGGCGATAATGGACAGCACCAGGGCTTTGGGGGGAAGCTGGCCGCGCAATTCAGCGCCAACTTCCCCTAAGCTTTGCGGTTTGATGGATAAAACAATAATATCTTTATCCTTGACCGCATCCCGATTGTTCGGGGTGGTGTTGACCTGATAAGTGGCGGCCAATTTTTCTAATTGAGCGGGATAAGGATCGCTGGCGGTGATATCTTCCGGCCTGATCAACTCTTTCCTGGTCAGCCCGGCAATCATCGCCCCACCCATCGCTCCACCGCCGATAAAGGCGACTTTGGTATTTTGTAGCATGTAATGTTACCAGGGAGTATGGAGTAGGGAGTAAGGAGTAGGCAAAAAATCATTTTTTCCCCTACTCCCTGCTCCTTACTACCTACTTCCTCTATCCCCTTTCTCCAAATATCGCGCGACCTACTCGGACCATTGTCGCGCCTTCTTCAATAGCTACTTCAAAATCATCGGTCATTCCCATAGAAAGATGCGCCCAGTCAAATTGGGGCAGCTCCGCCCGGAGTCTGGCCCGCAAGGCAGCCAGGCTTTGGAACGTGGGCCGGGCGCCTTCGGCATTATCGAACCAGGGCGCCATCGTCATGAGTCCACGAATAATAATTTTGTCGAGGCGGCCAATTTGAGTAACTACTTCCAAAAACGCCTTTAGCTGCTCCGGGTTGGTGGACCACTGCGCCAGTTCAAACCCTGATTTAGTTGCCTCACCGGACACATTACTTTGCAAGAGAACTTCCACCGCTGGCTGGTTGTCTCTAGTCGCCAGCCGGTCAATTCGTTGAGCTAATTTGAGACTATCCACCGAATGAATCAACCGATATGTTCCGAGCGCCTCATCCACCTGCCGGCTTTGGATATGGCCGATGAGATGCCATCTGGCTGCTTCCCCTCCCGCCTGAGCCAGCCACCGGGCCAAACCGGCTGCTTTCTCCCGGCCTTCCGCGGCGCGATTTTCCCCAAAGTGGCGCAGCCCGGCTTGATAGGCCTGGATGACTGTCTCCAGCGGCTGGGTCTTGGTGACCGCAATCAAGGTAATCTCGTCCGCTGAACGCCCCACTCGTTCTGCCGCCCGGTGTAGACGGCGATAGACGGTTTCCAGGTTGGCCGCAATCTCGCTCACGCCGCGACTCCCCGGAGACCAATGATTACCCCGAACCGTCCGGTCCGGCCCCGCTCCGCCCGGTGGGAAAAGAATTGATCGGTCCGGCAAGCCGTACACAACTCCGATTTGATAACTTGCTTTAAGCCGGCGGCCTGCAACTGGCGGCGATTGGCTTCCCACAAGTCAAAATGAGCATGGTCGGCCCGACCATGGCGCCGGGTGAAAAGCGTGGCGGCATTAGGCAAAACCGGCGAGGCTGCGGCCAGAACCTCCGGCCCAACTTCATAACAGCAGGGACCAATAGCCGGCCCGATGACGGCGATCATATCGCTGGCCCGGCAGCCGAACTGGGCGACCATCGCCCGAACCGTCGCCCCAGCTACATCCTTCATTGTGCCGCGCCAGCCGGCGTGGGTTAAACCAACCGCACGGCGTACCGGGTCAAAAAAAATAAGCGGGGTGCAATCCCCAAAGCGCATTGAAAGATAAACACCCGGTGTGGCGGTAATGAGACCATCGGCCTGGCGCATTACCTGCTGCCGATTAGCCTGATTAATTGTTAAAACATCGGCGCTGTGGATCAAATGGCAGGAAACGGTCTGCTCAGGCGAGATGTTGATTGCCTGACAAACCTGCTCATAATTTTTTCTGACTGCTTGAGGGTCATCCCCTACCGATAGACCCAAATTGAGTGTGTCGAACGGCGCCTGACTGTAGCCTCCCTGGCGTGTAAAAATAGCATGGGTTAAATAAGAGTGGGCATCGAAGGCAGCTACACGATAAAGGAGGAGATTTTTTGCTGTAACCGGATACACACCCCTGGTAACTGCCGGCATCATCATAAAATCAGTGTAGCACATTCGCCCAGCAACGTCAATTTGATTTCAGCCCCCATTATAGCAAACTAGGCGACATAAGACAACGTGAAGCGTGGAGTGTAAAGCGTGAATTTGGCTTTTTTAAAGACTCGGCCTTAAAATCTACAATCTAAAATCCACGCCCGTCTGACGGGCAGTCTGAAATCCAAAAACCCGATGAGTGAATATAAAGAATTTTACGGACACGTTTTTTACCGGCGCATGAGCCATGCCCGGCCCATGCTGTCGCACGGTGAGGGTATCTACCTGGTTGATGTCGAAGGCAAGCGTTACATTGACGCTTCCGGTGGACCGGTACTGGTCAATATCGGCTACGGGGTGGCCGAAGTTATCCAGGCGATGACAGAGCAGGCCGCTGCGGCAGCCTACCTACACGCGACAATGTTTACGACTCAAGCCTTGGAAGAGTACAGCAGCGCTCTGGCCGAGGTAACGCCGCTGGAAAATCCCCGCTTCTTTTATCTCGACAGCGGTTCGGAAGCGGTCGAAACGGCGATTAAATTTGCCCGGCAGGTGCAGGTGGATCGCGGTGAAATCCAGCGGTACCTGGTTATTTCACGCTGGCACAGCTACCATGGCACCACGTTAGGGGCCTTGGCGGTCAGCGGGCGGCCAGCCCTGCGCCAGCTTTACCAACCGATGATAGTTCAAACGCCCCATATCGAGCCGCCTTACTGCTATCGCTGTCCCTTTAACCTGACCTATCCCACCTGCGGCCTGCGCTGCGCCCATGCCCTTGAAGATACCATTAAAATTGTTGGTAAAGAAACAGTTTCCGCCTTTATTGCCGAGCCGATCAGTGGAGCCAGCCTGGCCGCGGCGGTCCCGCCGCCGGAATATTGGCCGCTTATCCATCAAATCTGTAATCATTACGGCCTGCTGCTGATTGCCGACGAGGTCATGACCGGCTTTGGCCGGACCGGTTACTGGTTTGCGATTACCGCCTGGGGAGTCGAGCCGGACATCATCACCATGGCCAAAGGGGCCGGCGGGGGGTACTTCCCGCTCTCCATCACCGCAGTCAAAACCGAGGATGTCAAAACCATTCGTGCCGGCCAGGGCGACTTTGTGCATGGGGGGACCTTCTCGCATCATCCCGTCGGCATGGCGGTAGGGCTGGCAGTGCTGCGCTATATTCAAAGCCACCATTTGGTGGATGCCTCGCGGGTGCAAGGAGAGAAGTTGGGGCAGAAATTACAGGGGGTCTTTGGCAACCACCCTCACGTGGGTGATATTCGCGGCCAGGGCCTGATGTGGGGCCTGGAATTTGTGTCTGACCGGGCCAGCAAAGCCCCGTTTCCAGCCAAGCAGGGAGTGTCGAAAAAGATTGGCGATGCCGCCTTTGAACGCGGCTTGATTGTCTATCCCAGCAGCGGCAATGCCGATGGGATAAACGGCGACCAGGTGATGATCGCGCCGCCCTTTATTGTTACCGACGCGCAGTTGGATGAGATTGTAGCCTTGTTGGCAGAGGCTGTCAGGGCAGTTATATAAGCCAAGACGGGTTCTCAGAATTGAAATTGGCCGGCCTCAGTTAAAATAGCGGGTATCACCCTCCCATAGGGATCATCAGCTTATTCCAGTAGCATTTGGCCAAGGTGTTGAAACATTAACTCAACAGCAGTACCCGTTTTGGCGCTGGTCAGGAAAAAGGGTAGTCTGAAGTGATTAGCTGTTGCTGCTACTTGTGGAAAAGTAGTTTGCTGGGCTTCAACCAAATCAAACTTATTAGCCGCCAGCAAAAGTTTGGCTGTGGGGCTAAGTTGGTGCAGGTCAGTGATGTAGCCTGATAAGCCTTCCAGCGTCGCCGGACGGGTTAGATCACAGACAAGAATTGCCCCCGCTGCTCCGCGCAGGTAATTGGCTCGGGCTTGAGTGAATTTTTCACTGCCAGCCAGGTCCCAGACAAGCATCGTAAGATGCGCAGGTTCCCCTTTATAAGGCACCGTAACCTCTTTGCGATCTACCTTCACGCCAATAGTGCTGAGATACTTTTCGCTAAAGATGCCCTCGATAAACCGGCGTACGAGGCTGGTTTTACCGACGGAAAAATCACCCAGGATACATACTTTTTTATTAAATTGGGATTCGGAGTGTTTGCCCTCAGCCATACTGATGAGTCACAGCAGAATTAAAATTAGGGTATTGGGATGGGCGTAATCAGCTCTGGCAGCACGGGTTTGAGCAGAGTGACCCAGTTAGCCTGAACCCAACCGATAATTTCAACTGCCGGCTCTCCTGGCAGAACAATACGGACGCGGTACCAGTCACCTTGTTGGGCTAGAATCTCAACCGGTGCGCCCAAAGGCGCAACCAAACCGGTACTCCTGGCTTCGGTTGAAGGGGCATTACGCAGGAAAACATTACCTATCATCACGCCTGTAAAAGGGGATAGGGTTGGGGTAGGGGTTGGGGTGATGGTTTTGGTTGGTGTAGCTGTTGCCGGTTTGGGTGTAGCGGTGAAGGTTGGCGTCGGGGAATAGGTTGGGGTGGGGGTATAGGTGGGCGTCGGCGTGCTGGTGAAGGTAGGGGTTGGGGTTGGGGTAAAGGTAGCTGTTGGAGTAGGCGTCAGGGTAAAGGTAGGGGTTGGGGTAAAGGTAGCGGTCGGGGTGGGTGAAGGTACGGCCAGAGCGGCCAGACTGCTTTCGACGTGCCAGGCCCAGCCACTGCAAAGCGCAATTGGCGGTACAATTATGACCATGGCCAGCAGTACCAGGATGAATTTTTGGAAACGCGAGAGGCCCTTCTGTTTGGCTGGATTTCGAGAGATGGGAAAAAAGGAAGTCAGTACTTTATCAGCCGTTCTGACCAGTTTATCATCAGTGCCATCATAGTTTTTTAGACTGTTGTAGTGCTGCTCGTGAATCGGAATGAGTGCCTGGCGCATTTGTTCCCGAAATCCGGGCGGTTCAGTCCCATCTAAAACCACAGCCAGGTAGGCAGCTCCACCCGCCTGCAAAATAATGTGGAGCGACTCATACTCGATGGCCCCCAGTTCGCCACTTTCTCCCCGCCCAAATGCCTCGCGGGCAAAATCACGAATAGCAGTCAGCATTCCGCTCACCAGGTCACGATTTTGGGCTGCCACCACTTCATTGGAAAGATGGTGAATCAACAACCCCGACTCGCGCTGAATCAGGAAGATCTCTCTGATAGCGTAGGGTAAGAGCTGGCGCAAATTATATTCAGCCGCCGAGACACCGCGCAAACGGGCCAACCCACGACGGATCAAATTCTGGGAGGGCTGGAAGCCCTCGCGGACCCGATTATCTATGGTCCGGGCTAATTCCTGTACCGCTTCGGTCATGGCCTTGTTGACGGTCTGGCCAATAACCGGATAGAGAGCATCAATAATGTCCTCACGGGCAGAATAGACCTGGCGGCGGATGGCCTCTCCGATTACGGGAGCAATGGCCTGGGCCACTTTATCGCCCGATTGAGCAATCTGTTCTTCCAAAATATCGGCGATGACCGGGCTGATTTTGTCTACCAGGGTATCTGGTTTGAGCAGGACGCGGCGGAGTTCTTCCAGTTCCGCCGCGTATCCATTGTCTTTGCCGGTTGGCATGCTTTATTCCTGTGTCGAATCAGCTAATCCTTCGAACAGACTGGCCACGTTGCCTCCGGTTTCCAAGCGGGTGGCTACTTCAATCAGCATACTGGCCAGGGCTTTGCGATCAGTTTTTTGTGTGTTCAACCGCTCGGTTACCTGGCGTAACTCGGTCAGCAACTCATCCGCGCCGTGCTGCATCTCTCGCTTCAGGCTATCCAGCTTGCGCTCATGCGTCATCCGATTCTCTTCGACCATCGCCTTTAGTGAACGCAAATCACCTTCCTGCTGGGTTGCCGCTTTGCGCAAGGCGCTGGCTTGATCCTGGCCACTTTGGCCCAGCATCTCTTGCTGGCGAAGCTGGGTGTGAAGCTGTTGCAGCATGGCCTCGTGAGTGCGCAGCCGGCTCAACTCGTGCCGGAGTTCATTGTCGGCCTGATGCATCCCGCGTTCCAGCGTTTCCAAACGTTGAGTCTGGGCTTTCTCAAAATCGCCAAGGTCATCCTGCACCTGGCGCAAACTGGCCAGGACTCGCTTCATCTCCCGTTCAAGGTCGGTAAAGCGCCGTTCGTATTCCTGGATCTGGTCGCCAAAAACAATCTCCCGCAGGCGGTTCACTTCGGCGCCCCGCAGTCTTTGCTGAACCAGGTCAGGGCCTAAAAGCAGCTCACGGACTCGCTCCAGTTCTGCCTGATTTGTTGAAGGTAGAGCTGCCTTCGACTCTGGTGACGAAGATGTTGGTTTGCCGCTGCCTTCCGGCTCACTGGCCAGTTTGCCTTCCTTGGTACGCTCCTCGTCCAGTGAGGCTGTTTTGGGTATGCTTGTTTGGGTAAGGGACGATTGCTGGGTCATGGGTCTACTCTCCTTTGTCGCCGATAAATATAGTAATTTTAATTAAAGACGAGGTCCCCCTATTTTAATCCAACATGAATTATTGGTCTAAATCTCAAGTTCGGATGAAGGTTTCATAACTACCGTATTGATAGGTCAAACCACACCGTAACTTTGACGGTTTAGATCGAGAACTGCCCACCGTTTTGTAAAAGTTGGGTGAAGGTGTCGGCAGGTACGGGAGGGCTGAACAGATAACCCTGGGCCTCGTCGCATTGCTGACTCTGCAAAAAGCGAGCTTGGTAGGCCGTTGTTACGCCTTCGGCAACTATTTTTAATTTCAAACTATGGGCCAGGGTCATGATGGCCAGGATGATTGCTTCATCATCAGGGGTCATCTTTTTGATGAAAGACTGGCCAATTTTTAAGGTCGTAAGGGGCAGCCGCTTGAGCAGGTTAAGCGACGAACTAATCCCGAAATCATCCAAGGAGAGACGCACGCCTCGGGTATGTAATTCATCCAGAACAGTCAGGCCATGATTGTGCTGAGATAAGACCATCGTCTCAACCAGTTCTAATTCCAGCATTTGAGCTGGAAATCCGGTTTCGGTCAAAATTTGGCTCATAGATTCCAGGAGATGTTGCCGTTCTACCAACTGGCGGGGTGAGATATTGACTGCCAGCCGGAGCGCCGGATAGCCCATAGTATGCCAGGCCTTGACCTGAGTACAAGCTTGCTGCAATAGCCACTTACCCAGGGGCACAATCAAGCCGGTTTCTTCGGTCAAGGCAATAAATTCACTTGGTTCAATCAGACCCCGTTGGGCATGCTGCCAGCGAAGCAGCGCTTCTACACCTAAAATTTGCCCGCTTTGGAGCGAAATAATAGGCTGGTAGTAGACCCGAAATTCCTGCCGTTTGACTGCCTGCCAGAGGTCTCCTTCCATGCGCATCCGGCTGACCGCGCGCGTGTGCTGGCCGGTGTCAAACAGTTTGCACCTGGCCCGGCCCTCGGTTTTAGCTTCATACATGGCTGTATCGGCATCGCGCAGCAGGTCTTCGGCATGCGTATACAATCTATAACTGAAAGCAATGCCAATGCTGGCCGTCGGAAAAACTTTATGCTCACCTAAATCAACCGGCTTGGTGACTTCCAACAAAATCTGGTCAGCTATCTGTTTAGCCAGCCGGGTATCTGCCAAGTTATTAAGCAGTAGAGTAAACTCATCGCCGCCCAAGCGAGCGACGGTATCGCCGGGCTTGAGACAGGCTTTCAGACGACGCGCAATAGTAATCAGCAGTTGATCACCGTAGGTGTGTCCCAGGCTATCGTTAATGACCTTGAACCGGTCTAAATCCAGGAAAAAGAGGGCAAATGAATAGGCTTTATCGTCTTGGGCCTGTTTAACCGCTTGATCTAGCCGCTGCATGAACAAGGCGCGATTAGGCAGTCCGGTCAGAGAGTCGTGAAAGGCGGCCTCGAACAACTGTCTTTCAAACAGTTTGCGCTCGGTAATGTCTGTCACCGTCCCCATCATCCGGGTTGCCTTACCTGTCTCCCTATTAATAATGGCTGTACCACGCGTATAAACCCAGCGCTCAGACCCATCTTTATGTAACAGCCGATGTTCAAGCTCTAGATTGGGGATCAATCCGTCAAGATGAGCTTGGGCGGTAGCTATAAGTTTATCCAAATCATCAGGATGAATCAGCCGCATCCAGTCCGCACCCAAATTTTGAATCTCATCGTCCTCATAACCCAAAATCGCCTTCAAACTGGACTGGAGATAAATGACTCGGGTTTCGATATGCAAATCCCATACGCCCACTTTTCCGGCATTAATCGCCAGCGCATATCTGGTCTGGTTATGCCGCAGGGCCTCTTCAACACGCTGCCGTTCAGCGATTTCCTCTTTCAGGCTGGTATTGAGCTGAGCCAATTCGGCGGTCCGCTCCATAACTCGCCTTTCCAGTTCTGCATGTGCTTGGCGCAGAGCTGCCTCAGCTCGTTCGCGCTCAATAATTTGCTGCTGCAAGCTAGCGTTGGTCTGCGAGAGGGCCAGGGTACGTTCTCTCACCCGCTCTTCCAACTCTTCGTAAGCCTTTTGCAAGGCTGCTTCAGCCTGCTGACGGGCCGAGATACTCAAGCGGAGCTCGTTTCGCTCTTGCCGTAAATGCTGCTCCAGTCGGGCTCCTTCTGTAACCTCTATCACTACGACGAGCAGGGTTTGGTCAATTTCGAGGAATGCCTCCACATGAAGATTAAAGTAACAACCGAAATCATCGGAACTAGCTCGATAGATTTGAGGAATGATCAAGATTTCGGCTGAATGGTCAACCAGCCAGCGGAGTCTATCCTCCAGCCCCACCAGTTCGGGGAAAAGCTCAGGCAGAGGTCGCCCAACGAGATTATCGGCTGGGTCGGCTATCCAGCGGCGCATAGCTTCACTACTGGTTGTCACAATCAGATGTTCATTTGCCAGGGCGTAAGGCAGGTTTTGCTGGCGGACAAGTTGGGTCTGAATCTGTAGGTCAAGATACTGGTTCATAACATGGCTTATTCTATGGTTCGATGGGGAGTCGTACAGTTACGATAGTACCCCGGCCTACTTGACTTTGGACGTCAATAGCGCCCTGATGCATGTGAACAAGATGTTGGGTAATTGCCAGTCCTAACCCTGCTCCCTTCGCCTGCCGGGTCAATGAACCATCAATCTGGCGGAAATGCTCAAAAATGGTTTCCAAATCACTTTCATTCATACCAATGCCGGTGTCTTCAACTTGGAAGCAAAGCCGATTGGCTTCTTGAAAAGCGCGCAGGTGGATATGTCCCGTTTCAGTAAACTTAACCGCATTCGCTATAAGGTGGGCGAGGATTTGCCGGAGGCGGGCCTTATCGGCTTGCAGATTGGGAAGATGCGGTTCTACTTCAACGCTAAACTTGATGGATTTCTGACTAACGAGCGGGCTATAATGGCTTTTAAGCTCCTCAAACAGAGGCGAAATAGCGAATCGCTCTGGCTTCAACCTGACACTTCCCGCCTGGAGCTTGGCCAGATCTAAAATCTCGGTGATGAGATGAAGTAGGTGTTGCCCATTCTCCAATATGGCCTGGACATCTTCGTGCGCTCTTGCCGGCAATTCGCCATCCAGACCCAGTAGCATGATTTCGCTATAGCCGATAATCGCGGTGAGCGGCGTTTGTAATTCCTCGCTCATATTAGCCAGAAATTCATTTTTGAGCTGTTCTGACAGCTTGCGTTCGGTGATATCGTGAATGACCAGGGCGGCGAAACTGCTGGCAGCTTTAGTCCGGCGGCCTATTTGAGTTGGAATGGGCTGCAGTTGAACATGCCAGTACCGTTTAGGCAGGCAGCCTTCCACTTCGCGCTCGCTGGCTCGACCCTGAGCCAGACCTTCCCAGGCTGATTGCAGGAAATCATCCAGATGATTGGCCATCTCTTGATAGACCGGGGCCAGCAGGTCGTGGGCCGTCTGTCCTCTAACTTTGCTTACCTGGCCCAATCCCCAATGCTCAACGGCGCGATTCGCCCGGATAATGTGTCCTTGATAATTTAAAAGACAGACCAGTTGAGGCAAGGCGTCAACAGTGGCCTCCCATTCCTGCTTGGCTCGTTCAATCTGCTCCAGTGTTTCGAGCGAGATTTGTTCGGCTGGGGGTGAGTGGTCTTCCGGCCGGACCGGTTTTTTACTTGATTTACTTCGTTTGTAATCAGAAGCCATATGTTTGCTCTGAAACAGCGGCAATTCCAGGGATAGATGCCGGGTGTTGCATTTAAAGAGCCTCCGGGCGCAACTTACTTGGTTAATTCGCTCACGTATTCCGTTCCCAACCTGGCACCCTGCTGCGCCTCAACTATCGTGACATGCCAACCGCCACAAGCAGGACACTGCCACCAAGAGGCCCAATTCTCTGCAAACTTGACCGGTTCAATCATGCGGCTGACGACCTCTTCGTGGCTTCGAGGGCACTTCAGCAGCAGCCATGCGAGATAACGTAATCCGGTTGATCTGGGGCAGGAGTCTAAGTGTTTCATCAGGTTCTCCATTTGACAGAAGATTTTTGGTAAAATGGTGCTCTCTGCACTATACCATAAGTTTACTCCCGACACCGTTTATGTTGCGTTACCTTTCTGTTGATTTTACATTGGCAAATTTATAACTACAGAGACCATGCACTTTCTCGGCTGAAGTGGGCAGTTTGGCCTGCGTTAATTTGTACTTATTTAACCTCATCATACTTTTCTACTGGCAGCAGAATAGTGAAGGTGGTACCGCGCCCTACTTCGCTGCTGACAGAAATCTGGCCCTGGTGAGCCTCCACGATTTTGTAGCTGGTAAATAACCCAAAGCCGGTTCCCTGTTCCTTGGTAGTGAAAAGAGGCTCAAAAAGCTGAGCTAATACTTCTGGCGACATCCCTACCCCAGTATCAACAAACTCAATCCGCACAACTGGCTGCGCTTGGTCTGAATGCAAAATGGTCTGGTCTAAAGCGGTTAAGATGCGTAACACCCCCTCCCCATTTTGCATGGCATCAGCGGCGTTGAGGATTAGGTTGAGGAAGACCTGCTTCAGATAATCAGGGTTGGCCGGAATCTTGGGTAATGGGTCAATCCAGTCACGTTCAACAGTAATATTATTTTGCTGCAATTTCTTATTGGCTAAGGCCAGGACACTTTCCAGTGTAGCGTGGATGTCAACCGGCTGTAAATCAGCTTGGGTGGAACGGTAAAATTCGTCGAGAGAATTAGGTTGTTGCTGTGAGACATTAGAAGGACGATAAAAATCGCGCATCCGGCGGACAATGGCCGCAATCCGATCAATTTCGCCTGTAGCAATATTCAGGTAATAGGTGAGCTTTTCTGGCCTGCGGCGAGCCGCCAACTCTTCTTCCAACAGGCCCAAAAAACCTTGAACCGATTGGAGCGGGTTATTGATCTCGTGAGCAATCGAACCAACCAAACGTCCCAGGGCAGCCATTTTTTCAACCCGGATTAATTCGGCCTGCGACTCCTGGAGTCGCTGGTACTGCTCCCGTTGAGCCTCGTAAAGGCGGACATTTTCTAGGGCCACCCGCTTTAACTGGGTTGTACGTTCCTCTACCCTTTGTTCCAGCTCCTCGTTGATCTGGCGCAGTGCTTCTTCCAACCGTTTGCGTTCGGTCATATCCTGAATGACCACTGTAGCAAAGCTTGCTTCACTCTTCTGCCCCGGTTTGGCTGAAACGGGTCGAGCCTGCAAATAGAAATAGCGACCCAGATAAGTGTCTTCAGCCTCGGTCTCGGCCGAGCGACCTTCCATCAAGTTGGGCCAGGCTGTCTTTAAAAAGGTTGCCAGGTAGCAGGCTGGACGTGAACAGTCCGGGTGTAGGAGCTGGTGTAGGTCTCTACCTTTCACCATGGTAACGGGAGCTAAATTCCAATTCTCGACAGTACGGTTGGCTCGAATGATTTGCCGCTCCCGATCAAGCAGGCAGACAAGCTGAGGCAGGGAGTCGACGGTCGCCTCCCACTCTTGTTTGGCCTGTTCGATCTGTCTCAGGCTATCCTCCAGAAGTTGCATGTGTAGATGGCCCTCCTGACGACCAATTTTTTCGCAGGTGTTCAGTTAGCGCCCCAGTAGAGACTGGTGGACTAATTAAGAAACCCTGCATTTCATCGCATTGCTGGGCTTGCAGCCAATCTCGTTGAGCTGTTGTTTCGACTCCCTCGGCGATAACCTTCATTTTGAGGCTGTGCGCCATCGCTACAATTGCGGTGACAATGGCCTGGCTGTCTGGATCACTCACCAGGTCCTTGATAAGAGACTTATCAATCTTTAGAATGCTGACGGGTAAGGTTTTTAACCGGCTAAATGAAGAATAGCCTGTGCCAAAGTCGTCAATTGTAAACTGCACACCCATTGTACTTAGCTTTCTTAAACAGACGAGATCAAGTTCAGTGCTGGTCATAGCTACGCTTTCGGTAATTTCTATATCCAGCGCCTCTGGCGCCAACCTGGTATCGCTCAGGACTAATTTGACCGTTTCGGCCAACTTTCTTGTTTGAAATTGGCGCATTGAAACATTGATTGCCAGGCGTAAAGGCCAGTATCCATCTAAATGCCAGTTTTTAATTTGGGCACAACTCCTCTCCAGCAGCCACTGGCCCAATGCAACAATGAGGCCGGTCTCCTCGGCCAGGGGTATGAATTCGCTGGGAGCAATGTTGCCCAGTTGAGGATGTACCCAGCGCAAGAGCGCCTCAACTCCGGTGATCCTCTTGTTAGCTAGAGAGACGATAGGCTGGTAATGTACTTCTAGCTCTTCGCGTTCGATAGCCTGGCGCAGTTCGGTTTCCAAGCGGAGGCGTTTTACCGCCTGAGTATACATCTGGATGTCAAAGATTTCATGTTGGCTGCCACCCTGGGCTTTAGCTTGATACATGGCGGTGTCGGCGTCGCGCATCAATTCGGCGGGCCGGTAGTACTCCTTTACATCAGCTACGATGCCAATACTGGTCGTGATAGTAATCTCATGAGCTTCCAGGTTAATTGGAGAGGCAATTTGCTGGTGGATTTGATCGGCAATGCTGCGTGCTTCATCTACATGTTTTATGTCATCAAGCAGTACGGCGAATTCATCCCCACCCAGGCGAGCTACGGTATCTCCGGGCCGGGTGCAGCTTTCTAAGCGGCGGGCAGTGGTGATGAGCAGTTGATCTCCCACCGTATGGCCAAGGCTGTCATTTATCACCTTGAACCGATCCAGGTCTAACATAAGTACCGCAAACAAATAATTTCCACTCCGCCGGGCATGTCCCAGGGAACGTTCCAAATGCTCAACAAATAAGGCCCGGTTCGGTAAACCGGTCAGGCCATCGTGGAAGGCATCGTGCAAATACTGCTCTTCAGCCTTTTGGCGCCGGTTAATTTCCTCCTGGAGCAGTTGATTTGACCGGGCTAATTCGGCGGTACGTTCAGTAACCAACTCCTCCAGGTGAAGGCGGTACTGTTTTAACTGCTGTTCCAACAGGTGCTTATGAAGAGCCATTTCGATGATGGTGCTTAATTCCCGCTCATCTACCGGCTTAACGAGATAGCCAAAGGGCACGGTAATCTTGGCTCGTTGTATTGTTGCTTTGTCAACAAAAGCCGTGAGGTAGATGATAGGAATATCCTGTTGAGCTTTAATTTGTTCAGCCGCCTCGATACCATCTATCCGGCCCTTGAGCTTAATATCCATCAATATTAAATCGGGAGATAACTTGGCAGCAAGAACAACAGCTTCTTCTCCGGAAGGAACCCAACCGACTACCTTGTAACCCAGGTTGGTCAGGCGATGGGTCAGATCCAAAGCAATTAGATTTTCGTCCTCAACCAGCAGGATTTGAGTTTGGATCACAAAGCTCACCTCGTTTGATAGCCATTCTGGTTAAAGCGATCTCGGATTTTTCCAAGCAAAGCTTCTTGGGAGAACGGTTTTTGAATAAACGGAGGATTATCTGGCGACGTACCGTGATAGGTATTTAACTGGGTAGAATAGCCAGACATAATCAGAGTTTTTAGATGGGGATGGGTCTTTAACAAACTCTGGGCCAAAACCAGCCCGTTAATGCCAGGCATGACCATATCGGTGAGCAGCAGGTGGATTTCCCGGGAATACGCCTGGGCTAGTTGTAGAGCCTCCTGTCCATTGGCTGCTTCAATAACGGTATAACCTTGCTCGCGCAGCACCAGAGCAATAAATTCGCGGACAGGGTTCTCGTCCTCGACCAGCAGGATTGTCTCTCTGCCGCGAGGCAGAGTTTCACTGGAAGCCACTTCTGAGCTTGAGGTAGTGGCTGCTGCCGCCCGAGGCAGATACACCTTGAAGGAGGCACCTTGATTTTCTGCGCTGTTAACCCAAATGTGTCCCTTATTCTGTTTAACGATGCCGTAGACTGTAGCCAGCCCTAAACCTGTACCTTGTCCCACTTCTTTGGTGGTAAAGAATGGTTCAAAAATACGAGCCTTGATTTCTTCACTCATCCCCAGGCCGGTATCTTGAACAGTTAAGAGAACGTATTCGCCCGGCTCAATTTCTGAATAATTGGCTACGTCTGCTGTCGTAAGCGCCACATTAGCCGTTTCCAGGGTAAGCTGGCCCCCCTGGGGCATGGCATCCTGGGCATTAACGGCCAGATTGAGAATAATTTGCTCTATCTGGTGAGGATCAGCTTTGATTGACCACAAATTCTGGGCCAAATTTGTTTCAATGCGGATGTTTTCGCTAATCACCCGCCTTAGCATTTTGTTGAGTTCTAGCACCAATGTGTTGAGTTCTAACACCCTGGGTTGAATGATCTGGCTCCGACTAAAGGCGAGAAGTTGGCGGACCAAGTTGGCTGCCCGTTTACCCGATTGCAGGATGGTGTTCATTGGTTCTTGCATGGGGTTATCTGGCGGTAGCTGCGAACGCACCAGTTCGGTATATCCGTTAATAACGGTCAGGATATTATTAAAATCATGGGCAATCCCTCCGGCCAGCAGCCCTATTGCTTCCATTTTTTGCGCCTGCCGGTACTGTTCCTCCAGTTGCTGTTCCCGCGTGATGTCCCGCCTGACGCCTACATAGTTAACAATTTGGCCACGCTTATCACGGACAGGGGTAATGGTGGCATCTTCAACGAAAAGGGCGCCGTCTTTTTTCTTGTTCGTAAACCGCCCCTGCCAGACAAGACCGCTGCTGATTGTCGCCCACAATTCTTGGTAAAAGTCAGTAGAATGTTTATTGCTTTTTAGAAGGCGCGGATTTTGCCCCGTAACTTCGGCCCGGCTGTAGCCGGTGATCTGTTCAAAGGCTGGATTGACGTAGATAATTGCTCCGTTAGTGTCGGTAATAACTACGCTCTCTGCCGTTTGCTCGATGGCTGCGCTTAACTGGCGATGTTCTTTGTCGAGCTGCATTCGGGCCAGAGCACTGGCTACTTGGTCGGCTACGCTCCAGGCCAAATTTGTTTCCGTAGTCGAAAACCGGTACAACTCCGGGCTTTCCAGGTTCAGACTTCCGAGGACTTCTCCATGAGCGAGCAGAGGAAGCATCAATAAAGAACCGGTGTCGAACCAGCACCCGGCCAGATGAGTCGGCGCTAGAGCGGGTTCATAGGCAAGATTGTCTATGATCAATGAGGTAGGCTGGGTCAGCAGATGCTGGAAAAGAAACTGGTTATGGATAGGAATATCTCTGCCCAGGAGAGAGGGCTGGCCTTCGACCAGGTATTCGGCCATTACGGTTGCAGTCGTTTTATCAGGGTTAAAAAGGGTAGCTGTGACCACAGGAACATCCAGCGCTTGACCCAGCGCTTGACAGGTTGTTTTCAAGATTTCTGAAGCCTCCATACTGCTGACTGAAGCGGCAATCACTTGATTGAGTAGCATCAATTCCTGGTTGCGGCGGCGGATTTCCTCCTCGGCCTGCCGGCGATGGCGCTCGTGCCGGTCGGCAATAATGAGGCTGGTACAGGTTGATAAAACAGGTTCCAACCAATCTGCCAGGGCCTGGTCGTAGCCACCCGGGCGGTTGACCAGCCCCACCATACCGATCATCTGATCCCCGTGGTGAAAGGGCAGCCCCATAAATGCTTGCAGGTGGGAATGTCCCGCTGCTACCCAACCTTGGCCAGAATCCTGTGCCGGAACATTGCTAATAATGGGATCACCCGAGGTAAGCACAGCTCCAAAAAGTGTTCTTAGAGCATGAAACTCCGTACCATCGAGGCTTGGCGGCGCAGGGGCATGAGCTGGTTGTTCCTTACAAAATACATTACAAACAGCATGGGGTCTAAGATAAGGCTGCCCGTCGGCAGTATAAAGAACTTCGCCCAAAAAACCCCATTCGCTCCTGGTCAATTCCAACAGCACCCGCAGCATTTCCTCGAAACGAATACCAGCATCAGCTTCCTGGATGAAGCGAGCCTGTATCCGGCTTAGAGCCGAATATAATTCATGATTCCTCGCCAGGACAACCTCAATCCTCCGGCGGTCGGTAATATCATGAACGATAGAGTACATGAGCTGTTTACCCTGAACTTCGATGGGGCCACGGTAAACTTCGACATCCCGGATCTCACCGCTGGCCAGCCGATGCTGCATATAAAGATACTTTCGGTTTTCAATTTTGGCCCGGACTATGTCGTCCAGGATTTGTTCCTTTGACAGCACGCTAATCTCTGCCATTTTCTTTTGGATTATTTCTTCCTTGCTGTAACCGTAAAAGGTACAGGCAGCCTGGTTGGCATCTATAATTGCACCGGTGACGGGATCAATTAAAAGCATAATCGAGTAATTGTTTTCATACAAACTGCGGTAGATTTCTTGCTTTTCATGCAGCGCTTTGGTCAATCTTTGGCGCTCAGAAATATCACGAAAGGCTAAAACTGTCCCGCTGATTTGGCCTTGTCCAGTTCTGATGGGGGCCAGGCTTTCTTCAATATAGATGCCAGGACCACCTTTCGTCATTAGGCGAATCGGCGGCCGCAGTTCACTGACCGTCTCATTACCAATAACTTGTCGAGCAGAGTTTTCACCATGAGGAGAGCCTTGCTCCACAACTGGATTGAATACCTCACTCAAGTTTCGTCCCAAACTTTCGACCTGGCTCCATCCGGTAAGAATTTCGGCGATAGGGTTCATAAATTTGATCCGTCCCTCTTCATCCGTAGCAATAATCGCTTCGCCAATACTGTCGAGAACGGCGCTTAACCACTGTTCACTCTGCTCCAGTTTTTGTTCCAGATGATGCCGATACAAAGCCACTTCAATGCTGATTTGCAGCTCCCGTTCGGCCAGTGGTTTGAGGAGGTAGCCGTAAGGCTCGCTGATCTTCGCCCGTTGAAGGGTGGTTTCATCGGCGTAAGCGGTCAGGTAGATAACCGGCAGGTGGAGGTGCGTTCGAATGTATTCGGCGGCTTCGATCCCATCCATAGCACTCTGGAGCCTGATGTCCATAAGAACCAAATCCGGGCGCAGCCGGGCGGATTGGACGATTGCTTCCACACCAGAGGCAGCCAAAGCCGGCACGCCATAGCCCAGTCTCGTGAGCTTCTTTTTTAGATCGAGGGCCACAACGCTTTCATCTTCAACGACTAAAATTTGAGCTTTATCCATTCATGGTTCCTCTGTTGTCCCTCGGCTTGTTATTGGACGGCGAAGTTAATCTTAAAAATTGTGCCGGAGCCATTTTGGAGTTCGATCGTGCCATCCAGTTGCCCCACAAGGGTGTTGACTAACTGCAAACCCAGGGAATTGGTATTCTGAAAATCCAGGTCGGTGGGGAACCCTATCCCGTTATCGCTGACACATAAGGAGATCTGCTGCTGATCTTTCTGCAATTCAACCAGGATTTCTCCTGGGTAGTTGTTGGGAAAAGCATGCTTTAAAGCATTAGAAATCAACTCGTTGATAATCAGGCCGCAAGGGACTGCCGCATCAATGCCCAAATGAACATCCTCGGCCTGAACCTTGAGAGTAATACCTTTACCATGGGCCTTGTAGCTGCGGAACAGATAGGTGACCAGATCGTTGACGTACTCGCCCAGATCAATCTCGGCCAGGTTTTTGGAACTATACAATTTTTCATGGATGAGAGCCATCGAGCGGACGCGGTTCTGGCTCTCCTGGAAGATCTCCAGGGCCTGGCTATCGCTAACATAATTCGACTGCAGATTGAGCAGGCTGGAGATAACCTGCATGTTATTCTTCACCCGGTGATGGATCTCTTTCAAGAGGATCTCTTTTTCATGCAGCGACGTTTTAAGCTGCTCCTCGGCCCGCTTGCGGGCGGTGACGTCAAACAACATGCCCTGGGTAAGGCCAGCCTGGCCTGCTTCATCTGGCAAAACGACGGTCTGATCTTGTATCCAGACCACCTGGCCCTCACGATTGAACATGCGGTATTCGGCGCGGTAGGCCTGATCTGTGGTAAGAGCGGCCTGGCTCTCGCGGATAATTAAGTCCCGGTCATCAGGATGCACCAGATTGAACCAAAGGTTCGGGTCTGCCATCCATTCCTCGGCGGAATAGCCCAGCAGATTTTTGATCTGAGGGCTGACATAGACCGAACTGCCGGTATCATCCAGTTTGGCAATGTAAGTCACCGCCGGCATCTGTTCGACCAAGAGGCGATATCTGAGTTCAGACTGGCGCAAGGCTGTCTCAAACCGCTGCCGTTCTAAAATCTCGGCCAGCAGATTATCATTCACATCGGCTACTTCCGCCGTCCGTTCGGCCACCCGTCTTTCCAGCTCTTCATTGAGCTGGTGCAGCGCCTTCTGAGCCTGTTTGCGTTCGGTCAGTTCTTGCTGCACCTGCTCATACAGATAAGCATTTTCGATGGCAATCGCGGCCTGATCCCCCAGCAGACGTAACAGGCGCAGTTCGGTCTCAGAAAAGGCAAAAGGGCGCTCGTAAGCCACGGTCATCACCCCAACAACACGTGTCCCAATTTTGAGGGGAATGCCGGCCAAGGCCCCAGACCAGGCCATGGGGGTCTGGGCGTAGAGCGGATGAGTTCGAGTATCCGGGATCACAATACTTTCACCCTGCTCTGCGACCGTATAAGTTAAACCCCCGGCACGGGGTTCGGCGGCCATATAATCTTTGCGACCATCCGACCAGAGTGAAGCTGCAAATGTTAACTGTCGCTCCTGATACAAAAAAATGTGAGCATCTTTAAGCTGTGGCAAAAACTTAAAGGTTGAGTCCAGAATAAGGTCCAACACTGCCTTGACTTCAAGGTTGGAGGTCAAGCTAAGGCCGATTTGGTAGATAGCCTCTAGTTGGGCGTTCTGCTGCTCCAGGGCCAGCCGTTGTTCGTGCAGCCGGGCCGTCATATTATTAAATGCTTGGGCCACCTGACCCACTTCATCCTGGTGGGCAATCTTGATCCGGTAGTTAAGCTCGCCTTCGCCAATGCGCTCCGAACCATCGCGCAGCTCCTCCAGAGGGCGGAAAATGGTGCGATCCAGATAACGTACATTGACTGCGGTGAGCAGCAGTCCAAACAGAAGCAGGCTGCCGCCCATGACCAGAAAGGCGGAACGGCTGGTGGCAAAAGCTTCACGTTGGGGCAGTTCGGTGACCACGACCCAATCGGTACCGGGCACCGGCGCAGTGACCCCGACCACGGGATTGCCCTGCAAATCCTGGTACTCGCCGTACCACTCGGAGACGGTGCTCTGCAAAGCCTGGGCAAGGTTGGTGTGATCGGCGAGGTTGGTACGGGCCAGTACAACCTGAGGGTCGGTATGGGCGATGATCTGGCCCTCGCGGTTGGCGATATAGGCCTGGCCTGACTCGCCAAAGCGAACATCACTTACCACATTCCACAAGACGGTCATACGCAACCGGGCTGCCACTACAGCACTCTCAGGGGCGGGCAAGGCAAGAATCAGATAGGGTTCGTCACTGGCGGAAGTTTGTAGACTGCCATAGTAATTCTGGCCCTGTTTAGCTGTCAGAAACCACTGCGACTGAGGAATGGTGAACAAGTGAGCCAGCAGCGGCCGTTCTTGCGAGCCGCTGGCCAACATCCGGCCCTGGGCATCGAGATAAACCACCTCTTCCAGGGCCAGGTTCTGTGCCATAACCTGGCTAATAAGTTGGGGCTGTGAAGTTAACTCATCTCGTCCTAGCAAACCCAGCAGACTCAGCGCATCGGTGGCGCGGCGGATGAAGGCCCCGACGGTATTGGCGGCGTTGCGGGCGGCCTCACTCTGACGGCCCCGCCAGGCGGTAACTTCGGTGTTATGCACAAAGGTAACCACGCCCGCGCCAATCCCCAGGAGAGTAACCAACAGTACCAGGCCCAGAAAAGAGGTTAACCGCCAGCGCAAGTTGTGCGGAGAGCCGAAAAGATGCCATTTCTTTCTTGCAGGGGTGATAATGCGCTGGCTCACTTTTTCTCTGTTGTAGCTGCATTCATGAAACGCTGCCAAATTTCAGTATACAACTTTTCCTCTTCTGGGCTAAGAGGAAAATAGATTTCAGTGTTTGCCAGGGCCTCGTTGGAGGGGAAGATGACCGGATTATCTCTAATTTCGGGATCAATAAAAGGGTGAGCGGCCTGATTGGCATTGGCAAAGTAATTTTCATTGACAATTTGCGCGCTGATCTCGGGCTGCAACAAAAAATTCAGAAACACCTCGGCGGTGTACTTGTTTGGGCTGTTGGCCGGTATGACAAAGTTATCTCCCCAAACCAGGGCCCCCTCCTCTGGCAAGACGTAATCAATAGCCGGGTTGGCCTCTTGAGCCTGTAGAGCGTCATCTGCCCAGCCGACGCCTACCACAATCTCACCCTGGATGAGCAAGGGCACCAAGGCTTCCGCATAGGAGTCAACAATGACGATCTTTTGCCTGATTTTGAGCAGGTGTGCCAATGCGGCTTCCAACTCACGGGGATTTACAGAGTTGGCTGAGTATCCCAGGGCTTTCAGGCTGGGGCCAAGCAAATCTCGCATTTCACCCCGCATCCCAATTTTATCGGCGGCTGGCAGGTCCCATAAATCGGCCCAATGGCTTATCGGTTGCTGCACCAGGTCACTCCGAACCAGCAGCCCGGTAGTTCCCCAATTAAAAGGTATCGTATGCTTGTTTTGTGGGTCGTAGGCCAGGTCACGAAAGTTGGGCAAAATGTTCTTAAAGTTGGGGACATTATCATAATCAATCTCAGCTAACAAGCCCTCAGCCACCAGCCCGGGAATATAGTCATTGTCTATGATGACCACATCATAGACTTTTCCCGCTCTCAAGTTAGTCAGGCTTTCATCCTGGGTTTCATAAGTCAAATAGGTAACCTTAATGCCATACTCAGCGGTAAAGGCATCTAAAACAGTCTCGGGCATGTCTTCGGCCCAATCATAAAAGACCAGCTCTTTGGCCAGGGGCGGTGAGCTTGGTATCGAGCGTGGGGGTGGTGTGCTGCAACTTGCCAGCCAAAGGCCGAGCAGGATGAAGGTGACCAGTAATCTGGGCTGTATCAGCCCGGATTCTTGCTGGCTAGAGTTAGTCACCTTTTGCCATATCAATGGAATTCTTCCTTTCTGGTATTTCCGTCAGCGCTCATAAAGCGCTGCCAAACTTGCTCGTATAATTTTTGTCCATCAGGACTGAGCGGCAAGTACCATTCGCCCTTTTCGATATCCTCAATAGGTGGAAAAACAATGGGATTGTTGCGAATGTCGGGGTTGATGAAAGGGTAGGCTGCCTCGTTGGCCGTAGCATAATTGTATTCGTTCACAATTTGGGCGTTAATCTCGGGCCGCAACAAAAAGTCCAGGAACAACTCGGCGGTGTCTTTGTACGGGCTATTGGCCGAGATGACAAAACCATCACTCCACAAAAAGGTACCCTCTTCTGGCAAGACATAAGTAACAGCCGGATTTTGACTTTGAGCTGCCAGGGCGTCGCCAGGCCAGCCGACGAGGATAACCAATTCTCCACTTAAAAGACCGGTTAAGGCGCCCTCGCTTTCTGCTCCGACAAAGGTGAGGGACGGCTTTAGTTCGAGCAGATGCTGCAGTGCTGCCTCAAGGGCCGCCGGATCTTCTGTATTTACCGGATAACCCAACGATTTGAGGGCGATAGTAATGAGTTCAGAGGGTTCGGGGCGGACCGCAATCCGCCCGGCGTATTGTTTATCCCACAAATCTGCCCATCGAGTTACCGGTTTCTTAGCCAAATCACTCCGAACTATGAGGCCGGTGCTTCCCCAGGTATAAGGGATCAAATGTTTATTATTGGGATCGAAGGTCAGGTCGCGAAAGTTGGGCGAGATGTTTTTGAAGTTGAGCACATGGCGATAATTAATCTGGGCCAGCAGACCATCAGCGACAAGAGAGGGAATATAATCGTGTTCAATGACAGCTACATCGTAGACAACCTGTCCACTCTTGATATTTGCCAGGGCCTCTTCTGTGCTGTCATAGGTCCGATAGGTCACCTTAACGCCGTACTCGGCGGTAAAAGCGTCAAGTATGGCCTGAGGCATGTCGTCCTCCCAGTTATAAAAGATCAATTCCTCGGCCAGTTTCGGTGAGGTCGGGGTGGAACGTGGGGTCAGGCTGGCAGTATAGCAGGCAGTAAAAGGAATCGTAGCAAAAATCAGCAAAAAAGAAAGCAGCAGGCTGTGCCGGAGCCGTGGAGTTAAGAGGTTGAAGGGGGAGAATGGAAACATAGGCTGACTACTCTTGCGCTATGACCAGTTTAAAACTGGCGCCATCCTTCCGGTCGAGTTCAAGCGTGGCATCCAACTGCCTGGCCAACCCGTTGACCAGTTGCAAGCCCATGGTGGTCGGCTGGCGGATATCTACTCCAGCAGGAAGGCCAACCCCATTATCGCTCACCATTAGAACTAATTGATTGCCCTCATTGGCCGTTAGTTTAATCCTGATTATACCAGCCTGATTATGAGGAAAGGCATACTTTAAAGCATTCGATATGATTTCGTTAAGCAGCAGGCCAAAGGGAACCGCTCGATCAATTTCGAGCGAAATATCTTCAATTTGAGTTTCGATGGTAATTTCTCGCTCAAATGTGTTATATAAACGGCGCAAATAGCTGACCAGTTCTTGAATGTAAAGGGCCATTTCAACACTGGCCAGGCTGGCTGAATTGTACAACTGTTGGTGGAGCAAAGCCATGGCGCGGATGCGCTGCTGGCTCTCTTTGAAAACCTGCCGCATAACTGGTTCAGGAATATACTCTTCTTGGAGTGCCAACAGGCTGGAGATGACCTGCAGGTTGTTTTTTACCCGGTGGTGAATTTCTCTTAACAATACTTCTTTCTGATGCAGCGACTCTTTAATTTGAGTTTCGGCACGATGACGATCAATAGCCATGGCCAGAATATTCGCCACGGCCCGGAGAAAGTGCTGATCATCTTCGCTAAATAGCCGGCGCTTGGTGGCACAGACCTCCAAAATACCCGCTGGCTGGATGTTACCCCGGACCACTACCCACATTCCGCTGACCACCTGCTGCTCTTGCAGTAAGGTGTTTGTCTCATACCGTTTCTCAGAAGCCAAATCCTCAATGATTACCACCTCATCGGCCAGAAAACAGTGGCCTGCCGGCGAGTCCTGGCTGAGTTGGACGGCAGCTTGATCAGTCCATCCGGCTCGCCAACCGGTCTCCGCCTGCAGCGATAAAATGTTACGTTCGGAAATGAATTCTAAAAATGCCACATAATCAATTTCAAGGGTTTGGCGAACCAGCCGGGTAGCTTCGGTGAGCAGCGTAGGCAGCGAAGTTCCCACCAAAGCTCGCTGGCCTAACTCAGCCACGCTCGCCTGTTGGTGAGCCTGTACCCTGAGTTTAGTCTCCATTTCCGCCCGCTCGTCCAGTTCGAGCCGCAGCCGTTCGTTGAGAAAACGTAACTGGGTGGTACTCTGCCGTAACCTTTCTTCCAGTTGTTGTTTGCTCTGGCGGAGCAGAGTTAAGACCTGATCAACCTGCTGGTCGCCAGGGATGGCTTGAAAGACTGTTACCTGAACATTGTGATCGTGATAAACAAGGGTGTCGTGAAAAATCTCAAGGGGAAAGGTTGAGCCATCCTTCTTCAAACCTACCACCTGATAAGGTTTTTGATAGTGGGTGAGGGTATTTTTTAAGACGACGCTTCGGGCTTCTGGTTGCATCAAATCCAGCATCGTCAAGGTTATTAGCTCTGCCAGTTCGTAGCCAAACATGGTTGCTACGGCCTGGTTGGCATCCAGAATAGTAACTTTTCGATGAACCACAATTGCTTCAAACTCAGGCAGCGCTACCTGGCTCAAGCTGGCTTGAATTTCTGAGGGTTCTTCAACATTCTGCATGTCCATCCGGCAACATCCTTACTTTCTGGATAGCCAGCGAGTCGCTGGTAGCCCGGTGGCCATTCGTGGCTGGCAGGGTAAAACTGAAAGTACTGCCCCGGCCCGGTACTCCCTCGCTTTCTACCCCTACCTGCCCGCCCAAGCTCTCGACCATACGCCGCACGATAGACAGCCCGATACCGTTCCCCTTGGCTTTAACTTGCTCCAGCCGGGTAAAAGGCGTAAATAAGCGAGCATGCTCTGTAGGATCAATCCCGTCCCCGTTATCACGCACCCAAAAGCGGACCATTCCGTTCTCCTGAATGGTTGCGCCCACTTCGACTCGCGGCGGCCGCCCGCCATATTTTAGAGCGTTGCTGAGGTAATTGATCCACACTTGCTCGATCCAGGGGGCATAACCGGCGGCGGTCGGCCACTGGGCCGGACCAACCAATTGGGCTTGATACGCTTCAAATTCATCACTTAGACGCTGCTGGGCCGCCCTGATAATTTCTGCCATATCCAGAGGTTTGGGATTAATCTTCTTGCGGCGAACCTGGGCCAGTAGCATCAGCTCGTCAATGATGTTGCTCATTTTGCGGCCGCTTTGGGCGATAATTTGCAGGAAGGAGCGAATTTCGTCCTCTGAAAGGGCCGGGTACTGCTTCAGCATAACGTCGGCAAAGCCAATGATGGGATTCAAGGGGCTTTGCAGGTCGTGCGCAACGGTGCGGGCAAAAGCTTCCAGGTCTTCATTCTGGCTCTCTAGTTCCTCGGCATAACGACGCAGCTTTGCTTCAGCCTGCTGGTGTTCGGTCACATCGCGGAAAATCAGTACCACGCCGGTAATCGTCTCCTGGTGGTTGCGAATGGGGGCGGCGCTATTAGCAATGGGAACTTGTTGGCCGTACCTGGCAACCAGGACGGCCTCTTTCTCCAGACAGACCATTTTACCCGCATGCAGCACCTGCTCGGCGGGATGGGCGACTGGCAGCCGTGTTTCAGCATGGATGAGATTAAAAACGGTCTTAATCTCTTGCCCCAACGCTTCTGGCTGCGACCAGCCAGTCAAGGCTTCGGCGACCGGATTCATAAATTTAATGTAGCCCTGGGCATCGGTGGCTATGACTCCCTCGCCAATACTGTTGAGGGTCGTAAAGAGCCACTGTTCGCTCTCTTTGAGCTTGCGTTCCATCTTGTGCTTGTACAGGGCCATCTCGATAGTGATGTGCAGTTCTCGTTCTTCTAAGGGTTTGAGCAAATAGCCAAATGCTTCGGTTAACTTGGCCCGTTGGAGGGTGGTGTCATCAGAATAGGCAGTTAAGAAGACGATGGGGACATCGTACCAGCTACGAATCTGCTCGGCGGCAATTATGCCGTCCATCTGACCCTTTAAGCGGATGTCCATCAGGATCAAGCCGGGACGAGATTGAATGGTTTTTTGGATGGCTTCTTCCCCCGATGAAGCCAGACCGCAGACCTCATAACCCAAGCGGATCAATCTGTTCTTGACATCCATAGCGACGATGCTTTCGTCTTCAACAATCAAGATTTTGACTTTAGTAATCATATCGGTGTCTCTTTCTGCTCAGGATATGATGAACGGGTCCTATTTACACCAGATTTAGTCATCTCTTGGCTTAAGGCAAGGGTGGCATGGGTAAAGTAATCCTAAATTCGGCGCCGTCTTGCTGTTGCATGGTGATGATACCCTCCAACTGGCTGACCAGGGTATTGACTAATTGCAGCCCCAGCGATTTGGATTGGCTAAGGTCAGTGGACAGGGGAAACCCCACCCCATTATCCCTAATGGTGATTGTTAGCTGATCCTGGGGGACGATCTGTAGGCTGATACGAATTTCTCCAGCCTTGCCGTTAGGGAAAGCATGCTTCAAAGCATTCGTAATTAGCTCGTTTATAATCAGCCCGCACGGCACTGCGGTGTCAATGCCGATGTAAACTGGGCTGGCCTCAAGACAAAAGCTTACCTCTTTTGACTTGGCGTCGTAGGCGCGAAATAGATAAAAGGCCAGGTCGCGAATGTACTCTCCCAGATCAATCTGGGCCAGGTTATCTGTGCGGTACAACTTCTCGTGGATTAAGGCCATCGAGCGCACCCGGTGCTGGCTTTCCCGGAAGAGCTGGCGGTTTTCGGGATCATTAATGTAATGCGACTGGAGATTAAGCAGGCTGGAGATAATTTGCAGATTGTTTTTCACCCGATGATGAATCTCTTTGAGCAGAACTTCTTTTTCTTTTAATGAAGCTCGAAGCTGTTTTTCCGCTTGCTTACGTTCAGCGATCTCGTGCTGAAGTTGAAGATTGGTTAACGTTAATTCAGCCGTGCGCTCTTCGACCCGTCGTTCTAATTTGGCTAAAACCTGTTGCAGGGCTGTTTCGGCTTTTTTGCGAGCCGTAATATCATGTCCCACTGATTGAATCTCAGCGAGCTGCCCTTGTTCGTCAAAAATGGCCCGGTCGGTCCACCTCTGCCAATAGATTTCCCCATCAGGTGTTATGACTTCATGTTCGACGGTGGCGACCGGATTTTCTGGGGTCAGGGCAGTCAAAGTTTGGGCGGCCATCTTCCGGCCCTCTTGAGGCAGAAGAGACATAAAACTTTGCCCAATCAAATCCTCACGTTTTTTAGCAAAGAAACGGCAGCAGGCTTCGTTGACAAAGGTCAAGGTGCCGTCAGGACGGCAACGGCAAATCAGTTCGGTTTGATCTTCAACGACAGCCCGGTAAAGACGTTCGCTTTGGCGGAGAGCTTCTTCTGCCTGCCTGGTTCGCAGCAACTGGCTCAGGCGATGACTCAAGACAGCATACCGCACGGGCTTGATGAGGTAGTCGGTGGCCCCGGCGGCAAAAGCCAGTTCAATTGCTTCCGCGTCTTCCCGTGCGGTTATCATGATGACAGGCAGGTTACTACCGCCGGGTAGCTGGCGTAATTGGCGACAGACCTCAAAACCGCTCAGATCGGGCAGCATGACATCCAGTAAAACGATATCAGGGAGTAAGTGTTGAAGAATCGCCAGGGCCTGCGCTCCATCTGCAGCCTCCTCGACGCGATAGCTTTGGCTTTCTAGCATTTGGTGCAGCAGCAGGCGTAAACTATCGTGGTCTTCTACAATTAAGACACAAGGCTGTGATGATAATGGCGTCATGAGATTGATCATCTTTCGTCTTTTAAATATTGTCTAAGTGGAAATCATCTCGCTCAATTATAGATTTTCCCTGGAAGGGTGTTGTTTTGGGGCGTTCTCCATGCCTCATCTGTTCTGTATAAACTAATTTTTGGCCCAACGGGCGAGCGAAACGGAGGTTATAAGCTGATACCTCAGCCGTAGGATGAGCTACGGCGGTCAATTGAGTAATTACAGCTTCAACATCATAGGCAACTCGTCGAAATTCAACATGATACTGCCCATTAGGTTGAAGATGGATCAAAGCATAACTGGCGCGGGGATCACCATCAAAAGGCAACCCCACACTCCCTACATTGATAATTCGCCGTCCGACCACTTCTCGATCAAGGGCAAGGTGGGTATGGCCACAAAGCAGCAGATTAAAACTTTTAAAATCATCTATCATCTCAATTAGGTCGGCGTCAGGCGTTTCAGGGCGAATATTCTCTTCATCACTGCGCGGAGATGCATGCACCGCCAGGATCGTATGCTCTGAGTCCAGGCACAGGATCTGGTGGCTGGGAAGGCTGGTCAGGAAGCGTAAACCATCCGCACCCAATTGAATAGCTGTCCAGGGAAAACTAGCCAGAACCTGTGCCTGCCAAGTCTGATCGCCGGGGGCGCCCGGATACTTTTCCTCGATCAAGTAACGATCAGTGTTGCCCCGCACCTGGAAAACGGAGGTGCGCTCTCTCAACAAGTCTAACACCCCGGTGGGGTTGGGACCAAAAACTGCCAGATCACCCAGCACAAGCAAATAATCGGCTCCACCGACGGCATCAAGATCAGTCAAAGCGGCTTTTAAAGCCAGGCTGTTGCCGTGGATATCGGCCAGAACGGCCAGGGTTGTCATTGTCGGTCTAATCCACCTCATACTTCACGCTGGTCCATTTCGGTAAATATCTTTGAAATAGTTTGGCGGATCATGGAAAGGCGGAGCGGTTTGTTCAATATCTTTCGAATTGCTAAAGCGGAGGCCCTTTGACAGATGTCTTCGCTGCTGCCCCCTGTGAGCAGCACAATAACTGCATCGGGTTGTAAACGTCGAATCGCTCCTGCCAGCGTCAGCCCATCCATGCCGGGCATTTTATAGTCGGTGATGATGAGATCAAAGGAGGTTGTCTCACACAAAGTCAGGGCGTCTTCACCGCCAGCTGCTGTCCAAATCCGGCAATTAGATAACTGTTCCAAAGTTTCACGTAAGAGCCAAGTTATCGTTATCTCGTCATCCACAATTAAAACTTGTTTGGCTGGTACACTACTTGGCTGGGCTGCTTGTTCCATAAGAAGTGCTCCTTGAATCATTCGATTGTCTCCTCCGCCCCAGAGTCTTATCACTGTATTACTTTAATCTAAGCATAGCATAAAGTGAAATTTATACAGTTTGAGTTACATTAGCGTTATGTCATAGTTGCGTTGGAATAAAAAGAGGGTGAAAGTTGACCCACTTTCACCCTCTTTCACGGCATCTGGTGCTTTTAATCCTAAGTAAAACTCTAAAGCCTTAAAGGTTCAAGGTCTTAGCGCCTCTACCACCAAGTCCCCCATCTCCTGGGTGCCAAGGGTTGGCTGACCCGGGCCAGCCAAATCTGGGGAACGATGCCCGGCGGCCAACACTGCCTCTACGGCAGCTTCCACAGCATCGGCTTCGCGGCTAAGGCTTAGAGAAGTGCGCAGCAGCATAGCCACACTCAGAATGGTGGCCAGGGGATTGGCGATGCTCTTGCCGGCGATATCCGGCGCGGAGCCGTGGATTGGTTCATAAAGACCAAAAGCGCCTCCTGAGCTTGTTTTCTTTTCCCCCAGCGAGGCTGAGGGTAGCATGCCCATCGAGCCGGCCAGCATACTGGCCTCGTCGCTCAGGATGTCACCAAACATATTTTCGGTGGCAATCACGTCAAAATCGGCGGGGCGGCGGATGAGATACATCGAGCACGCATCCACCAAGATGTCCTCATACTCCACATCGGGAAACTCGGCGGCGACTTCGTGAGCCACTTCACGCCACAAACGGCTGGAAGCCAGCACATTGGCTTTGTCCACCGAGGTAATTTTTTTACGCCGCTGCCGGGCCAGCTCAAAAGAGACCCGCATCAGCCGTCCGATTTCGGCTTCCGTATAGTAGAGTGTGTCCACCGCCGCCCGGCCCTGGGCATTGTCCTGCCGCCCCTGCGGCTGGCCAAAATAAAGGCCGCCGGTTAGCTCACGCACAATCACCAGGTCTACTTTTTCCACCACCTCTCTTTTGAGGGTAGAGGCATTGGCCAGGGCAGGATAGATTTTGACCGGGCGAATGTTGGCAAACAGGCCCAACTCTTTGCGCAATTTAAGCAGTCCCTGTTCAGGCCGCACCGGAGCTTTGGGGTCACTCCACTTGGGGCCGCCGACGGCGCCCAGGAGCACGGCATCGGCCTGATGGCAGGCAGCCAAAGACTCGTCCGGCAGAGGGTTCCCGGTTTGGTCAATAGCAATACCTCCAGCCAGGGCTTCGGTAAACTCAAACGCATGTCCAAAGTTTGTTCCGATAGCCCGGAGTACTTTAACTCCCTCGGCAACTACTTCAGGGCCAATTCCGTCGCCGGGGAGCAGGGTGATTTTGGCGTGCATACCTATTCCTTTGCTCAGATTATTTGGTTACTCTAACTACAACGGCTGCCCCGCCGCGGGTGCAGTTAAAAGATTATCGTGTTTTCCCCTGGCATTGCCCACATCAGAGGCAAGGGTACACTCTCAACAAAGATTAAATCTGCCGGTCAATTAGGGGCGAAAACCTTAAAGTCATCATATTTAAATACTTTTACATTGTCCCCTTCGGTGGCTGCTTCCGCATAGATGCCTGTACCCTTACCTAATAATTCACGGTTTGCACTCTCGGTAAAAACAAAAATCTGGACGTTATTGACAAAAAGGGTTAACTTGCGGTCACTGGTGTGGCTGATCCGTAATAAGTTGATGTTGGCTGAGCCATAGCCGCGCTTGATACTCGCATGGCAGCCGCTTCCCAGGGTTGTTTTTGTGCCGTCTCGATTACGGACCAGTTCCCAGCCGCCTCCGGTACCGCAGCTATTATTAGGCCGGACTTTGAAGATGTACTGGTTAGAGCCGCCTTCTCCATTAATATAAATACCCAAAGCCGAGTTGCTTGGGCCGTCACTGTGATAGACGCCCACCTCAAAATAACCGAAAGTTCTTGAGGCCGGGTTATCTGAATCAATAGGGGCAAACCGGAAACAAAATTCCCCTTTGTCCACATCGAGCCGGAAGCGGCCCGAGTCGTACCTGGAAACGCAGTCCCCATCATCGCCCACGGGCCAGTCACTCTCGTCATCCGAGAAATTGTCCACGTATAATAATCTGGGATTTCTATAAATGATAGGAAGATACACGGTAACGACACTGGTCGCCTGAACAAAAGATACAGGGGGTGAAGCAATGGCGGATAGTGGGTCCGGATGACTTGATACAAGGTGATTACTCGTTAGATCCTGGGTAGCCGCATGCGCGGGAAAGGCAAGTTCGAATGTCACAAGTAGACCGGTTAAAACTGCGGCGGCTAAAAACAGTGAACAAAAGAAGCGTTTGTAAACTTTTATTTTGTGTTCCATAGGTCCCATCACTTTTTAAGGCTAACAATAATTTTCGTAGGAATCGTATTTTAAACCACTTTAGCCAACTTTTACAAAACTTTGGCCCCCATTTAGCGTAGAGTAATTAATCATAACCGAAAATTGGGACGAGATCATACCAGCACTCCACCCATCCGCCTACTTTTACCCGATGACCCAACCGGCGCTTAACCCACGAGTGTTTGGAAATGACTCGAAGACTATGCATGCTGGTCGCCGCTATTTTAGTTAATCCAACTTTGTGCTATAATTTTCAATGCCTCGCTGCTTAGCCGAGACGAAAGGGACAATACCATGCGCGCTTTTTTCATCGCTTTGCTGAAGTTTTCGGTCCTGGCATTGTTTGGGCCGGTGGCTTTGCTCCTCTTTTTTACGCCAAGCTTGCCGTTCGTTTTAGCCTTCTTTGTGCTAATTTTACTGGTAATTGCCGTGCTGATGCTTGTGTTATTTTCAATTCTGGGCGCAGGCAAACTGGTTAAGGTGGCTCAAACAGCTTCCCTGCCTCGTTCGGTGGCCCGATCTGTTGCCGAGTCCCGGCACTATGGGCGGCGCATCATGCAGGTAGCTCAACAATATCCTCCCGGCCCCATGCGTGACCGCCTTAATTTGACTCTCAGACCTGTAGGGCGCTGGTTGGAAAATTTAACCCGCTTGGAACAGGGCCTGGGAAAGTTGTACGGTCAGCGTAACCTGGACCGGGAATTGCGCCAGGTAGCATTTGAAATTGACGACTTGCGGCGGCGCTCGCTGACGGCTGCGGATGGCGAGGTCAGGTATCTGCGCGAGTTGATGCAGAGCAAAAAACAACATCAAGCGGCTTTGAAAGAACTAAAAACTTTTCAAACCCAGGCCGAGTTGAAAATCCACAAGATTGCCAGTGACCTGGCTACCACCCACGCCGAAATGTTACTCATCGTAGCCAAAGGCGATTTTAACGATAATCGCTTCCAGCGGTTGGACGAGAACTTACAAGAACATCTGGCCGGGCTGCGTGACATGCTCAAGGCGATGGATGAATTGGGGTACAGCAGCGCTGTCAGTTAAACGTTAAGCGGTTAACGTAATCCAGAATCGTCTCTGCCACTTCCACTTTGCTCAATAGAGGCAGCGCTTCGATCCGCCCATCCTTAAACAGTAAAGTGACCCGGTTTGTGTCTACGGCGAAACCGGCGTCGCTGGCTGATACATCATTGGCGACAATCAAATCCAGCTTTTTGCGTTCCAATTTGCCTCTGGCATTTGCCAGCAAATCCTCAGTTTCGGCGGCAAATCCAACCGTGAACTGAGGCCCATATCCTGCCATCTTTTGTGCGGCGACCTCGGCTAAGATGTCGGGATTGCGCCCTAACTCCAACGTTAACCCCTCGGTATCACCTTTTTTTTTGATCTTCTGCTCGGCTACGCTCTTAGGTCGAAAATCGGCTACGGCCGCGGCCATGACCAGCAGATCGGCCTGTCGGGTCGCCTCAAGCACGGCGGCCAGCATCTGTTCAGCAGAGTCCAGGTGGATCACCTCTATCCCAAATGGGTCAGGCAAGGCGGCAGTGGTGATAAGGGTTACGGCTGCTCCCCGGTCGCGAGCGGCGATGGCGACAGCATAACCCATTTTGCCACTGGAATGGTTGCTGATAAAGCGGACGGGGTCAATCGCCTCACGGGTACCGCCGGCCGTCACTACCACCTGCCGGCCCGCCAAATCGCCCCGCCGGCCCAGCGCCACCCGCACCGCGCCGATAATCTCCTCCGGCTCGGCCATCCGTCCTTGACCCAGCGCGCCTGAGGCCAGCCGTCCCTCTGCCGGCCCAACCACACTTGCTCCCCATGCTC
Source organism: Anaerolineae bacterium (assembly GCA_023382535.1). The sequence continues at coordinate 414,697 of JAHDWA010000002.1, forward strand.
GTAATTTTTCCACGTTCGTCTGAGTGGCTGGGTGCCGCCACATATCGGTTTCCATGGCCGGAGCCAGCAACAAGGGCGCGGGGGTGGCCAGAGCAATGGCTGAGAGCAGGTCGTCGGCCAGGCCATTAGCCAGTTTAGCCAGGGTATGCGCCGTCGCCGGGGCAATGACCAGTAAATCGGCGGTATCGGCCAGGGCGATGTGGGGAATGTTTTGACCTGGAGGGATGGCGAACATATCGTTGTAGACCGGGCGGTGGGTCAGCGCCTGAAAAGTCAGTGGAGCGATGAATTTCTGCGCGGCCTCGGTCAGCACCACGTCTACCAGCGCCCCACCTTGCACCAGTTGGCTGCAGACCATCGCCGCTTTGTAAGCCGCAATTCCTCCGGTTACGCCGAGGAGAATATGTTTATTGTGGAGAACTTTAACAGTTGTTGGCATAGTACGATGACCGTGTTCCGTAAAGAAAACGGGATACGCAATACGTTCTACTGGTTCATTTCCCAAACCATGCGCAGTCCCTCCAGGGTGAGCCAGGGATTGACGACCTCAATGACATCTGTCTCGCGGGCGATCGTTTCGGCCAGGCCGCCAGTGCCGATAACCCGCATGGTTTGGCCTAGCTCCCCCCGGAAACGGGCGACCATGCCTTCCACCAGGCCAACGTAGCCAAAAATTAGTCCGCTTTGCATGGCGTGGACAGTGTTGGTACCGATGGCCTTCGGCGGGCGGACCAAATCAATCCGGGGTAATTTGGAGGTACGGCTAAAGAGGGCCTCGGCGGCAATACCGATACCGGGCGCAATGGCCCCGCCCAGGTATTCTCCTTTTTCCGATACGGCGTCAAAGGTTGTGGCCGTGCCAAAATCAACGATGCAGGCCGGGCCGCCGTACAATTTATAAGCCGCGGCCGCATCCACAATTCGGTCCGCGCCAACATCGCGCGGGCTGTCGTAGCGAATCTGTACCCCGGTCTTGACCCCAGCTCCAACGACGAGGGGTTTCTGCTTCACAAAGCGCTCGACCATCTCTTCAAACACGTGGGTTAAGGGCGGGACCACGCTGGCCACAGCTACCCCTCTGATTTGCTGGAAACTCAGCCCCTCGTGGCGCAGCAAGCCAAGCATGATGATACCATACTCGTCCGGCATGCGGTCATGATCGGTTTTTATCCGCCAGTGGTGCTGCAATTCCTGGCCGTCGTTATAAATCCCAAAGGTAATGTTGGTGTTGCCAATGTCAATCATTAAAAGCATAGTTGCTTTGTTTCTTCAAATCTGACCAAAGAAAATATCAGTGCTGCTGCGCCTTGGACTATTATACCACAGGAAATAAGTTTCCGCGCCCGACCAAAGAGTTTCTGTTTCAGCGCTTTTGGTAGAGACTGTTACTGACCTTGTTTCCGCTTTAACATCGCCAGCCGTAACCACCGTAAGCCCCGCTCCATTTTTCCGGCTAACCACTCCGGCTGTGGATGCGGTAGAATGGGCCAGCCTTCCAGACCCAAGCTGGACAGGACGGCATTGGCCGCGGCGATGCCGGTGGTGGTGGCCCGCTCCAGGTACAGCGCCGGGGCGGGATGATAGACCCAATCGCCGCAGGCAAACAGGCCAGGCCAGGGTGTCTCGATACCCAGATGCTGGCCCGGTTCGCCCACGCTGAAAAGGGTATGGGTAGCCTCGTTGCGCAGCAGAACGGAGTGCAGGAGGCTGCCGCGCAGTTCCGGAAAAACCCGGTAGGTGTCAATCAAAACGCGAGCCAGCAGCGAGGCGTCAGGCTGGGCCAGTAAGTCTGGCGGGCCATAAATGTGCATCTCAAGGGCGCTGCCGCCGGTGGCCCGGCTCCATTCTGCGTAAGCTGTTTGCAGCCGGTCCAGCCAAAAGAAATTATCCATCACAAAATCACCGGTGTAGATGCCTGCCTCGGCCATAGGTTTGGGCTTGACCTTGAACCACAACCGGATGATGGCGGTCGGCACGCCGGTAGGAAAGCGCAGTTTGCCCGCCGCTTCGGCCGTGGCCGGACTCGCCTGCAATAACGTTTTGGCTGCCGGAGCGTCTACGGCCAAAATAACGTGTTGCGCCTCAAGCATCCGTGTTTGTCCGTCAGCTTCATACACAATCTGCCAACCCTGGTGTCCATTGAGAAGTCCAGACTTCAGTCTGGACTCCTGATGTTTCATTTCGTTTCTCCCCTGTTCTAATGTTACAACTTTGGCTCCCTGCCGGATCTCACTACCTAGCCGTCGAGCCACACCGGCCAGCGGCTCCGAAACACACTCGCCGCCGGAACCGGGCAGGTAGGAAAAAGCCCAGGCGTCGCGGCGGAGCAGGGTGTAAAACCGAAGGAAGGCGATAAAACCGGAGGCCGGCACGTCTTTGGGATGGGCGGCCAGGGCGCTGCGGACCAGGCCGGCAAAAAAACTGCGCAGGGTGGGCGACCAGCCCGCCGTAAAATCGGCCAGGGACAGGCCGGCTAGCGATTTGTGTTCGGCAATCGGGTCAATCGCCATGGCCGATATAAGGCCGCCAAACACCCGAAACATCGCGGCCAGGTCGCGCAGGGTCAAAATATTGAGGAAACGAGGCCGCAAAAACAGGTACAGATAGTGGAAGGGCGCAGGGACAAGGCTGTGGCGAATAGCGCTGCCGATGGCGGCTTTGCGGATGAGGCGACCCCGGCCAAAAATCCAGGTTTCCTCGCGGGCGGGGACAAATACCGGCCGCATGTCGTGCCGGGCCAGGGCCGCCTGAAAGTTGCGGTAGGGCGACCAGATGCCGTGGACCCCATGTTCGCCGGGGAAGCGCCAGGTCTGGCCCTGATGTTCAATTTCTACGGCTGGTCCTCCCTTCAGCCGCCCGCCGAGCCACACCGGATCAGCTTCCAATAACAGCGGCTTGAGGCCGCGTTCGGCCAGGTGGACAGCCGCCATCAAGCCGGCAATCCCGCCCCCGATGATAAGCGGTGACGTGGCAGGGAGATGCTGGATTGGATTTGCTTCGACAGTAAGAGAAGCAGGGGGATTTTGCATGGCTGAATCCCAAAATCGTCAAACGTAATTTTTAGGTCGTTGGTTTACAATTCCGGCAGTTCAAGGGTCAGCCTGGGGCAAAGGTATGTACTTTGGCCCGGTAGGAGGGCTTGTAGGTTAATATCTCTTGCAAAAGTGACAGAGGCTGAGCCTGCATTAAGGATGGCTCGACGTAGCACTGCTGGAAGCAACTGACGCAGGAGCGCGGCGGCGGCCCAAATTTGTTGACTGCTATCTTCACTGCTTCCTGCCAGGAGGCGATGCGGGTCAGGTTGCAGGGGCGCCCGCCGTGCGCAGTCTGGCTGCGCTCGATGGGGCGGCAGGGATAGATCAGGTCGCCGTTGGGCAAAACGCGGGGAACAAGGGTCGGGTAACAATTGTAAGGCCGGAAATCGCGGGCCAGTTTGAGATAGGCCAGGCTGCCCAGGATTTTCCAGCCTTGTTTTTTGTAACGGATTACTTTGTCTACAAACGTGCGGTATTCGTCGGCCACCAACAACTCATAGCGCGGCCAGTTGTTGAAGGATTGGGGCGAAAAAGCAAAGGTGATATTGTGCTCGATACAAAAATCCAGGACATTGTTCACGCCGGGCAGAGTTTCCGGGGTGATGACACAATTGGCGATCAGCTCAAAGCCGTAATTGGCTTGATAGCCGGCCATCTCCACAATAGTACTGACAATCGTCTGCGCTGCCCGGCTGTCCAGCCCAATCGTTTGACCCCAGCCCACCACGTCCAGCGAGTCCAGGCTGATGACCAGCCGGTCCAGGTAGGGTAAAAGGCCGGTGTGTTTGGACAGCAGCAGGCCGTTGGTCAGCAAAGTCAGATGTTGAAAGCGGATCTTGGTTTTGACTTGAGTAACCAAATCGTCAATGTGTGGATAAAGGAGCGGCTCGCCGCCGGTCAAAATCAAGTTAGCGGTGGCTTGCCGTAAAACGGTCAGAACTTGCCCGGCTTCAGCCAACGAGAGAACACCTAATTCGGCCAGTTCGTTGTTGGGGCGGCGCGCCCCATAATCTTCGCAGTAGGAACAGTTGAGATTGCAGCGTCCGGTCAAATGAAATACAGCCACCAGGGGACGTAAGACATGTTGGCCATGGGCCAGACTGATTGTGTTGAGGAGGTAATTAAACATGCTGCGTTCCCAGGAGATAGTCCTCGCTCTAATTTCAAGCTGCCGGTTAGTGAGTTAAATTTTAACATAGAATGACCCAGGTTGCTAAGTTGCCCGGGTTTATTTCAAAACAAGGGGCAGGTAGGTGCGTGTTCCGCCGACGAGCAAATTCATCGTTACGGTCCGAGTGAAACCGCCGCCGCTGGCAGTGGCGGGAATGGCGTACCAGGCGCCGGGTATCAGTTGGCCGGGCGGATGCAGGTCGTTGACGGTTAAGGTAACCTGGCCGGGCGGAGAGAAAGTGGACGAGGTTGGACTGATATTCAAAAAAGCCGGCGCTGGATTGGCGATGTTCAGGGTAACTGGCTTGGTAAAGAGACCGGAACTCTGGACCTTGAGGAGATAGGTGGTCCCGCTGCCCGGATCAATGACGCGGCTGGAGGGGATAGCGTTTAAGGTGAAACTCTCATCTACAGGCGAGAGGCCGGTCCGCTTGAAGCTGCCCCGCCCTGTGCCCCACAAAACGCGCGCATTGGCTGTGCCCGGCAAATCATAAGCGACGACGCCGCTGGAAACCGTTCCGATAACCAGTTCCAGGTCGGCGTCGGTGTCAATATTGGCGATGGTCGGCGCGCCCAGGCCGCCGTTCCAGTCGTCGCCGCGCGGGGCAGGCAAATTGATGGCGAAGAGTGGATTACCCTGGTAGTCGAGAATATGGAGCTGCCCAATCCGGTTGCCCCCGTTTTGCGGCCAGGAGGTGAAGATAACTTCGGCATGTCCGTCGCCGGTGTTGTCCAGGTCAACCACAATCGGTTCAGAGGCAAAACGGTAGCCGCTGCCAGACACTTTGTAGGGCCAACTGCCGTGTTCGGTTTTATCCAGCCAGTAGGCATGCAGCCGGCCATCGTAAGAGGGATAAAGAATTTCTTTGCGGCCATCGCCGTCCAGATCAGCCACAACGGCGTTGGTCACACTGTTCTGGATAACATTATAATCCTGGGAGAGGGGGCCGCTGCCGGGTTCGGCGGCGGGGATGACCGTCCAATCGAAGCCGCTGCCGCTCCAGCGTGTCCGGTCGAGCTTGAGAATCCATGGCAAGTGGTACATATCGCCGTCCGGGTCGCCCGCAGCGCAGTTGTAAACATCGCCGACGACAACGATTTCCAGGCTGCCGTTCCCATCCACATCGGCAATAGCCGGGGCGCTGTTAGCAAAGTTAGGCCGGTGCTCCGTACCGCAGTTGGCATAGCCTCGCAAATCGGCCGCTTGATCCACGTGCACACCAACCTGGCTCCAGACGGCGCGCGGGCTGTAGATCGAGCTGACCGGCAGTTGGTTGCCGTTGCGATCCAGCGCCGTAATGTAGTGGGTATCGGTGGGGCCGATGATCTCCTTGAAGCCGTCGTTGTTGAGATCGGCCACGGTGACATTCTCGTTGTACATACCCCAGCCATAGCCCAATTCGCCATCTCGCCGGGCAGGCCAGCCGGAACGGACCGAACCGTTAGACTCCAAGACGCTGAGTTGTTTGGTGTTACCTCCGCTGGCCCGGCCTACGATGACTTCCAACTGGCCGTCGGTTTCCAAATCTTCCACAGCCAGGGTGCGGACTTCGCCGCTGCCAAAGATGGGGGTACGAGTCCACTCCACCCCGCCAGCCTGGTTGTAAACCGTTACCTGATCGCCGCTCCGCCCGACGATAATCTCCAGGTCGCCGTCGCCGGTCAAATCGGCCAGACCAATGCCGGGCCAGACCCGATTCCCGTTGGAGGTGCGCCATTGCAGAGCACCACTCAAGCCATCCAGAGCCACTACATCGTACGAACCCCAGATGACTTCGGCCTGCGGGTCGGTATCGAGATTGGCGACGGCGGGCGAAGCATACCAGCCAGTCTGGCACCACGAGTTGAAACAGCCGCCATAGGCCCACTTGAGCACTGGCGCAGCGACAGCATTGAGCGGCTTGGCCTGGGTTGGGGTAGAGAGTTGCGCCAGTAAGAGGAAGAGGATCAATCCGACAGCATAGAAGAGGCGGGTTTTTACCTTCATGATAGTTTCTCCTGGAGAAGATAGGGATGTCGTTTACTTCAAAATGAGGGGCAAATAGGTCTGCGTTCCACCGACCAGCAGGCTAACCGTCGCTGTCCGAGTGAAGCCACCGCCAGCTCCCGTGATCGTGAGGTTGTGCAACACCGGCGGAGTCAGCGGACCACTGGGGTGGGTATCGGTTAAAATAAGTGTAACCAGGCCAGAAGGAGTCAGGCTGCCGGGTAATAAACTTAGCTGGAGGTTGGGCGGAGAACTATTGGGAGTCAATATGACAGTGGAGGTGAAATTGCTGGCAATCTTGGTCAGATTCAATTGATAGGTAGCGCTCTCACTCGCATCAACAGCCTGGAATGAGGGTGTAGCGTGGAGACTAAAACCTTGCACTTGCCCGGAGTTGGGGCTGACCATTAACGAGGAGACATCCACTGCCTCAAAATCGGAGCCGATCACATCATCCAATTCGTGCAGTACGTCGTTGTCCCAGTTCTCGTTGGGCGCGCCGGAAATGTACCAGGCCGAGCCGTTATCGGCCAGGATCATGCCGTATTTTTTGAGGGCGCGGAGAATTACCTGAGCATGGGGCGAATAGCCAGAAACATCAAAATTGGCCCGCAGCCGAAACCGCTGGCCCATCGGGGGGTACTGCAAGCCGGTCAAACTGGAAGCATCGTGACGGGCGGGCCAGACGTGAGCCTTGCGGGTTCGCGGAACGGTAAAACGCAGGGCGTGATTGATTTCCCCGGCAGCCACTTCTTCATAGCGCACCAGGCCGGGCAAAATGGGCAGGCCAGCGGCATCGGCGGACGTCCAGGTATCGGGCCGGAGGGGAGCATTGGCATTTAGATCATACTTAGCGGCTGACTCGGCGTCCCAGCTACCATCACCGTTGACAAATGCGCGATAAAGTTCATACAGTTTGCATTCACCTTGCCGGACAACCAGTACGTGCCGGTCGCCATCAGTATTAGGCGCGCCTTCTACCGGAGCATCGGCGGGAATTGGATAAGGGCCGGGGTCGCTTTCGTCATCATAGGGAGAGATGTTAATGGTGACAGAAATTTGATTACTGGGCACGACAACAAACGGAATCCCAATGGGCGCACCATCCCATAGACCGGAGCCAAAATCGGCGTGGACCTGCCGGGTAGGGCCAATGGTGTTGATGTAAGCAGCGGAGTTTGGATCAACCGGGAGGTGGTCAACCGGGGTATTCCAAATATTGTCGGCAGGCAAAACAGGGCAGCCGCCCAGGGTGGGGGGCGATTGAGCCTGCAGCGGCTCGTCTGCCAGCACGACAGGGGGAACAAGAAACCGGATGTAAATAGCCAACAGGACCAGGCAAAGGCGAGAAGTCACAGGTGCCTCCTAAAGGGTATTTCGTGTAAAAATAGTTTATTATTTAAGGGCCGGCGGCCCTGGCATCGAACGGATAGGGAAGGGCGGCGACTTCTGCCATTATCAGCGGCAGGATTAAAGCAGAGACGAGTTTGAAGAGCTTATACTTTGTCAAAGCGGCCTCCTTTTGTGGTAGAGTGACTTAGAAGAAACGCCCGGCACTAAGGAGTCCGCTCAACCCGACAAAAGGATACGGCCTATGCTGTTTTCCGAAGGGTGATCAGTAAGGGCGAGGGTTACAGTAAATTATTCTCACGGGCAAAAATGGCGGCTTGGGTGCGGTCGCGCAGCCCCAACCGGCTGAGGATATTGGAGACGTGATTTTTAACGGTACCTTCGCTAACTACCAATTCCTCGGCGATTTCACGGTTGGTAGCTCCGGTGGCGATCAGTTGCAGCACTTCCACTTCCCGCCCGGTTAAATCAAATTGAGCCGCTACGGCCTGCGCTGAAGCATCTTTTGAGACAGGGGCGGGCGTAACAGGGGTGGATTTGGCTTGCTTGTTCAGCACGCCGACCAGTTTGCCGGCGATGGAGGGTTCAAGCTGGTAAATCCCCCGGTGGGCCAGTTGGACGGCATGAGCCAAATCCTGGGCGGGAATATCTTTGAGCAGGTAGCCGCTGGCTCCGACAAGAAGGGCTTTGATAATATCTTCCTCGTCGTCAAAGGTGGTCAGCATGAGAACCTGGCAGGCAGGCAACTGCCGGCGGATCTCCTCCGTGGCAGTGATACCGTTCATCACCGGCATGCGCACGTCCATGAGAATCACGTCCGGGACTAAGGCTATCGCTCGCTCAATCGCTTCCTGCCCATTCGCCGCCGTACCAATCACCTCGATGCCCTCTTGAATGCTCAACAGGGAAGAAATGCCTTCACGCATAAGCTGCTGGTCGTCAACGACCAGAACCTTTACCGCTGTTTGTTGTTTGCTCATCGCTTATCCTTCCAGTAAGGCCAACGGATTTTTGGGCACCGTGACCAGAAGCGATGTGCCATGATGGGGCGAGCTTTCCACCTTAAAGGAACCGCGCACCAGCTCCAGCCGTTCCCGGATACCCTGCAAGCCATAGTGACTTTCCTGTTTCGATTCAACCAAAGTGGCCGGGTCAAAGCCCTGGCCGTCATCGGTAATTACCAGGCTGGCCTGCTGGTCTTCAAGCCGGATGTGGACGGTGACGTGGCTGGCCTGGGCGTGCTTTTGGATATTGGTCAAACCTTCCTGGGCGGCGCGATAGAGGGTTTGCAGGGATTGCCTGGAAAAGTCTGTCTCATCCCCTTCGATCTGCAAATCAACGGCCATCTGGCTGCTTTGCAGGTGGGCTACAAGTCCGGTCAGGGCTTGGGCCAGGGAGAATTTTTCGGGGGTACTGCGCAGCGTGCCCACCGAACGGCGGATATCTTTTAAGGCTTCACTGGCTAAATGCTTGGCATCTTTCAGGGCCTGGTCTGCAGCTTCGGCATCCCGCGCCTTAAAGGCCATCGCTTTTTCCAACTGCACGTTGATGACGGTCATATAATGGCCCAGGCTGTCGTGGATTTCACGGGCCAGCCGGTTTCGTTCTTCGGTGGTCGCCAGATCGGCCACTTGTTCGGCATAATTTTGTAATTGGCGGTGCGATACTTCCAGTTCGCGGAGCAACTGTTCAGCCTGGAGCCGGCTGGTTCGTTCCTGCCGGATGAGATAAGCAATCGAAGCGATAAAGGCCAGGGTCAGGAAAAATGTTAGGTCAAAGATGCGGGGGCCGGGTGGCGGTGGGGGAGCGGTTCGCGCCGCTCTCTCGGCGGCCTCGACCACATCGCGCCAGCGTCCCATCAAATACAGGGTCCAAATCATCCCGGAGAAACCATAACTGCTGCCAGCCAGCAAGAAGAAACTGAAGGGGACCACAAGTAAAAAAATACTGGGGTAAGCAAAACCCAGCCCGTCGCTCAAACTGGCGGCAGCGATGATGGCCATACGTCCGACCAACAGAGCCAGGGTGGCAGGCCACGGTAATTGTTCGCCCAGGTAGCGGTATTCCAGCCGGTCAATGACAATCAGAACGACAATGGCGGCGGTCATCACTGCGCCGCCCAGCCAGGGGTTGATCTCCGTATAAAGACCGGAAAAGCCCATGTAGCTGTAAACGATCAAAACCCCGGCGTAAAAAATGGCAGCCAGCCCGTCAATCGGGCGAGGCATCAGCCACTGCTTCCAGGTTGAAAGTTTCTCCGTCATGGTTGTTACTTCTTTCTATATAACCTCAGTATAGCATTAAACCAAAGCCGAATCAATGTGCCACAGGATACAACCCCATTAGCCACAAGTCACCTGACTTCTGGCTAATTCTTTTGACTAAAGAGTTGACCTTTGGCTGGACCAAGATAGCTCCTTTCACACGTGTGGTTAAGCCGAAAATCCGTTACACTGAGATGGAAATAAACAGTGGTAAGGGAGTGTTCACAAGCCTGTGGCACGCCACCAATTAGAAAAGGTAGCAGGGTAGCAAGGTAGCAAGGGTATTTTATTTCCTTGTCTACTGTCTACCATCTACCGTCTATACTTTCTGAGGAGTTTTGTGATGAAACGTATTCTGGTTAGTTTGTTAATTTTGATCGCTCTAATTGGAGGCGGGCTGGCCGGTTATCAATATCTGGCCCAGGCCCAGACCAGCGGGGCGAGCGAAAATTCTAGTATCGAAACGGTGAAAGTTGGACGTGACACCTTGAAAAAGACCGTCAGCGCTTCAGGCAGCATCGAACCGCTGGCCGAAGTGGAAATGAAATTTGAAACGGGCGGGATGGTTAAAGAAGTCCTGGTCAGAGAGGGCCAGACCATTACCACCGGAATCGTTTTGGCCCGGCTGGATACCAGCGACCTGGAGTTACAGGTCCGCAGCGCCGAAATTGACCTGGCCCAGGCCAAAGCCAACCTACAAAAGCTTTATGAGCCGGAATTAGCCGAAAAAGTGGCTGCAGCCCAGGCCAAAGTTGAGAGCGCCCGGCTCGCCCTGGCCGACTTGCAGGATGGGCCTGATCCTGACGAAGTGACCAAGGCCGAGGCGGCCCTGAAGCAAACCGAAATCACGCTTAAAGAAGCGCAGTGGGCATATGATCAGGTGGCCTATCGCGGCGATGTCGGGGCCATGCCCCAGGCCAATGAGCTGCAAGATGCCACCCTGGCTTACGAGTCCGCCCAGGCCGACTACAACCAGGCGGTTAAAGAAGCGACCCCGGCGGAGCTGGCCTCGGCCCGCTCGACCCTGGCCGATGCTCAATCGAGCCTGGCTGAACTGCTCCAGGAACCGAGCGCGGCTGATATTGCGGCGCAGCAGGCCAGTGTGGATAAAGCCCAGTTGGCCCTGGAGGAGGCCCAGTCTAACCTGAATAATGCCGAATTGGTGGCGCCTACAGATGGGGTAGTGTTAACAGTCAACATCGAGCCGGGGGAGCGAGTGCTGGACGATGCCACCGAAGCGGCGTTGACCATTGCTGATACTTCAACCTACCTGCTTAAAATGGAAGTAGACGAATTGGATATTGGTCAGGTGCGCCAGGGGCAGAAAGCCGCGGTTACGCTCGATGCTTTTTCCGGCCAATCGTTTGTAGGCGCGGTCACCGATATTTCGCCGAGTCCGGCTTCGAGCGGCTCGGATACGATTGTTACCTATAAGGTCACGATTACCCTGGAAACCGGGGGCCAGAGCCTGGGTTTTTTATCCGGGATGACGGCCAATGCTATCATCGAAACCCAGCAATTAAAGGATGTGCTGGTCGCGCCGACTCTGGCTATTCAAACAGAACAAGTAGATGGCCAAACCGTGACTTATGTGGAGAAATTGGACGGGCAAGGCAATGTGACCCGGGTAGAAGTGGAACTGGGGCTGCGCAGTGGTTCGGTTACTCAGGTGATCGCCGGGTTAGAAGAAGGCGACAAGGTCATCATCCGGCAGCAGGCAGAGACGAAACTGTAAGAGGGAGTAGGAAGATGGTAGATAGTGGATGGAAGATAGTAGATAGAATTTTGAACTATTTGAAGCGGCAAAGGGGGCTACTACGGCGGTCGGCGGTCAATGGTTGGCCGTCAGTGGGGAGGGAAGGTTAAGATGGATAATAACTTTGTTGTCAAGGCAGAAAATCTGACCAAGACCTATCAAATGGGTGAAGTCGAAGTGCAGGCCCTGCGGGGGGCGGCGCTGCAAGTGCGGCCCGGCGAATTACTGGCGATTATGGGGCCATCCGGCTCCGGCAAGTCAACCCTGATGAATATTCTGGGCTGCCTGGACCAACCGACCTCCGGCCAGTATCACCTGGAAGGCGTGGATGTGGCCCAACTCAGCGACAACAAGTTGGCCCAAATTCGCGGTAAGCGGATCGGGTTTGTGTTTCAAAGCTTCAACTTGCTGCCGCGCACCAGCGCCCTGAGTAACGTCGAACTGCCGCTCGTTTATATGGGCGTGGGTCTAGGCGAGCGCCGCCGTCGTTCCATCGCCGCGCTGGAGCTGGTTGGACTGGGCGACCGTCTGCATCACAAACCCAATGAACTATCGGGTGGGCAGCAGCAGCGGGTGGCCATTGCCCGGGCGCTGGTGACAAGCCCGGCCATCATCATGGCTGATGAGCCGACCGGCAACCTCGATTCCAAATCCAGTGAAGAAATTATGGGTATTTTTCAACATTTGAATGAGGACCAGGGCATTACCATTATCTTTGTCACCCACGAACCGGACATCGCCGGACACACCCGGCGGGTGGTCCGCCTGGCCGATGGGGTGATTGTCGAGGACCGGCCTATCGCCAACCCGCGCCGGGCAATGACGTGATTTACGATTTTGGATTGATATGATGTGTGACCCGTATTTCACGTATTACGTATCACACACCCCTCTTTACTGAGAAATTGAAGGATGATGACTTATGCAACTATGGGAAAGTATCTTAATTGCGCTGCGGGCGTTGACCGTTAATAAGCTGCGCACCATTTTAACGATGTTGGGTATTATTATCGGCGTGGCCGCGGTGATTGCCCTTGTTTCCATCGGCAATGGAGTTCGCCAGGACATGAATGAGCGCCTGGGCAGCCTGGGTACCAACCTGCTGACCATTTCATCGGGTCAGGGGATGGGTGGGCCGGGTGGTCCACCGCCGGGACCTCCTGGCAGTGAGGAAGATGATAGCCAGGCCGACCTGAAAGAAAAAGCGGCGGAACCGCTGACCATGAAGGATGTGGAAGCGTTAAGCGATCCCGTGCAGGTCTCGCACGTAGTGGCGGTGGCCCCGACCTACGGCGTGAACGGCGCGTCGGTGGTGCGCGACCAGGCTGAGGCGGAAAACGTCTCAATCACCGGTGTCTCGGCGGAATATGAGAGTGTCCGCGATATGACTCCCGAAGTGGGCCGTTTTATTAGTCAGGCCGAGGTGGACCAACGAGCACGGGTGGCGGTGCTGGGCTACGAGGTGGCCGAGAAACTGTTCGAGAGCAATGGGTCTGCCATCGGTCAAACCGTGCGCATCAACGGGGTTAACTTTGAGGTAATTGGCATCCTGCCCGAAAGCGGTGAGGGTGGCTTTGGCAATCCCGATAACACGGCCTTGATTCCCCTGACCACTGCTCAGACCCGCCTGGGCAAAGCCGGCGCCTTTCGCGGCAGCTTAAAGGTCTCCACTATTTACATTGAAGTGGACAGCCAGGATAATATGGATGCCGCCGCCGAGCAGGTAACGGCGGTGCTGCGCGAGCGTCACCGTCTGGGTGATGAGTATAAGAACGATTTTAGGATTACCAACCAGGCTCAATTGCTTGAATTCAGCAACACGATGGCCACTACCTTGACTGCCTTTTTAGGTTCTATTGCCGGGGTGTCGCTGCTGGTGGGTGGGATCGGCGTGATGAACATCATGCTGGTCTCGGTAACGGAACGTACCCGTGAAATCGGCATCCGCAAAGCGGTAGGCGCCAGGCGCCGGGACATCCTGCTGCAATTTCTGGTTGAAGCGATGGTTCTCTCCCTGCTGGGCGGTTTAATGGGTATTGGGCTGGGTTATGGCATCTCGCAGACTTTACCTTTGGTGGTTTCTGCCTTAAGGAGTACCATTGTGACTCCGGGATCTATTCTGCTGGCAACCGGTTTTTCCGCCGCCATCGGCCTTTTCTTTGGCGTCTATCCGGCCACGCGCGCCGCCCGGCTGCGGCCTATTGAAGCGCTGAGGTATGAATAATTTGGGGAGGTCTGGAAGGCTGGAAGGTTGGAAGGGTAGATTTTCCAATCTTCCAATCCTCCAATCTTCCATTCTTCCGTGAGGATAAAAATGAAAACTTGGCTAACCTTTATCTTACTAACCCTGTTCACTTTAACCGGCTGCGCCGCGCCGAGCAGCGCCAGCCCCACCCCGACGATTGTCCGGCTGGACCGTTCGGCTTTGACGGCAACAGCCACTGAGCAGGCGGCTGATGTTGCGCCCGCAGCTACTGCTATTTCCCTGCCTGGCTCCACACCCACACCGGCGGGATCCAGCGTGGCGGCGACCTCGACAGTAACGGTCCCACTACAGCCGGAAGCTCTCGAAACGCCAACCTCTGGCGCGTCAGCTCCAACAGCGGTCGTCCGGGCCGAGATTGTTACCGCCGGACTCAATCTGCGGGAAGGGCCGGGGATGAGTTATGCAGCTATCGGAACCGTTATCAAAGGCGATATCTTGAATATTAAGCGGGTCAGTGCGGACGGTAACTGGCTGCAAATTACTACCAAAGAGGGTGAATTAGGCTGGATTTCCGGCCAAGCAGCCTACACTCGTATCCTCGGTTCGCTCAAAAATGTATCCGTAACAGAAGCTTCGTCTGCCGGTCTCCCATCTTCAGTTTCCGGTCAATCTTCGGCGGTCGGAGGTCAGCCGTCGGCGGTCGTTCCCACGGGCAAGCTGGTCTTCGCTAGCAGCAGCGGCGGTGACTTGTACATCGTCAATGTGGATGGGACAGGTTTACAGAAATTAGCCAGCGGAGTGATTGACCCGGTCGTCTCGCCGGATGGAACCCAGGTGGCCTTTATCCGTTGGGATGGAGCCAACATGGGCGCGCTGTATGTATTAGACCTTCACAGCGGTAGCGAGCGGGTTTTGGCCGGCGATATTGCCCGGCCCAAGTCGCCGACCTGGTCTCAAGATGGGCAGGCGATCATTATCTCTTTCCAGCATGGGGGTACCGTTAATCCCGCTCCCGAGTGTCGAGAATTTGACTCCGATGATGGGATGCAGCTCCCCGGTATCAGCGAAATTACCAGCTTTCACGTGAGTGACGACGGGGAGGTCAAGATCTGTTTCATTCGGACCGAGGATTTGCAGTGGGGACTGCGCCAGGTCAATCTGGCAACCGGCCAGGCCGAGGATTTGCCGGCCGACCTGTACAGCTTCAACCCGACCTGGGACCCGCAGAACTTGTCGCGGGTGATCTACGACGGTCTACGCGGTTTGATGGAGTTGGATGTCACCAGCGGTAACCTGCAGCCCTTCACCGCCGACGTTCGCGACACCGCCCCGGTCTTTTCACCCGACGGCCAAAAGTTGGCCCTGACCTACAAGCAGCACGATCACTGGGAAGTCTATACCTATGACGTAACTACCGGCAGCCGCCAGCGGCTGACTAAGCCGCCGCTTCTGGCCGATCCGCAGTACAGCAGCGCCGCGCCGGCCTGGTCGCCGGACGGATCGCAGCTTGCTTTCGTGACCAACCGTAGCGGCCGTTGGGAAATCTGGGTGATGAACGCCGACGGCAGCAATCCCCATGCTCTCTTTTCCCCAGAGGTGCAGGTTCAATGGGGGCTGAACTACCAGGGGGTCAACGAGCGATTGTTGAATTGGACTCGCTGACCTGGCCGGCTAAAATTTTTAAGCGTGGAAATCATCTAACTTATCCCGCCATCTTATTTCAAATTTGAGTATTGGGAACAGGATGGTGAAAGGTGGACCGATAATGAACAAGTTAAGCTTAATGATCCTATCTTTTATGCTGCTTATCCTGTTAACCGGCTGCGGCTCGGTCTTAGACAGCGCCGCTGCCACCTCAGCTACGCCAACTATCGTACCCCTCCCGGCCATAACTGCGACGCCGGATATACCTACGCCAACCGCGTTGCCTCTCTCTTTGCCCTCACCCACTCCCGTACCGGCGACCTCTACCCTAACCCCGCCCTCTCCCACATCGGCTGCTGCGGTTGTCACACCCCCTGTTACGGTCGGTCCATTGCTCGAGGCAGCCGCAGTCGGGAAGACGCCAGCCAGCAGCTTCTCCTTAAGCGGGGAATGGAATTTTTCCTTCGGGACGATGTCTCTCACCCAGCGCGATAGTAACCTGGAAGGCACTTACCAATGGTACGGCGGCGCTGATACAGGGCAGATTAAAGGCGTGATCGTCGCTGAGTTGAATCAATTCCAGGGGTTGTGGATCAGTGACGGTAGCCCGAATAACCAGAGGTTGCTGCGCTGGCAACTGGCGGGGGATGGTAACAGTTTCTCTGGCGCTACGGAAGGAGGCAGTACCAGCCAACAGTGGTGTGGAGTTCGTTCCGGCCAGCCCTTACCCGCCGGCTGCGGCTTTAGCGGCGTTTGGCAACTGCGCTTTGGCAGCCCTGCGGGCGTAACTGGACAAGCGACCCTGGTCCAGACCGGCCAAACCGTCCAGGGCACGTATGTAGACAGCCAAGGGCATGTGGGTGAAATTGTGGATGGAGTGGTTACCGTTCAGTCCGATACCGAAGCAAAACTGACCGGTACCTGGCGCAACGAGTGGGACGAGCAGGACTCCTTTGAGTGGCGGCTCGATTTGACCACCGGCCGTACTTTTCAAGGACGGCGCAATCCGGGCAATAGTGAATGGTGCGGCTGGCGTGAAGGAATCAGTGAGCCGGAGGCATGTGGGTGGTAGGCTTCTGGCTCCCCAATCCCATAGCTTTTGTCATTCGTAAAATATACGTCTATCATCCACCTGGCGCGTCTACTTCTACCATCATATTATCAATCAGCCGCACTTCATCCACAAACACGGCCAGCGAGAGGAGCGTCCGGTCTTCAACTATCTCCAGTTCGGCCAGGGTAGTGGGATGGGCCACGCTGGCGTAATCCAGGCGGGTTAAGGGCGTAGCCTCGATGACGGCGCGCATGGCAGTCCGGAGGGAGTCGGCGCTGCGCTGGCCCTGCTCAAAAGCGGACTTAGCCGCCAGCAGCGCCCGGTAAAGACAGGTGGCGGCCTGCCGCGCCGCCGGGGATAGGCGAGCATTGCGCGAACTCATGGCCAGTCCATCTGCTTCGCGCACGGTTGGGCCGACGACAATTTTGAGATTGAAGTTCAAATCTTCGACCATGCGCCTGATGACGACGACCTGTTGCGCATCCTTTTGCCCAAAATAGGTGCGCTGCGGCTGGAAGACGTTGAATAGTTTAGCCACAACTGTGGCCACTCCGCGAAAATGACCGGGCCGGGCTGCGCCTTCCAGGGGGCGGGCCACCTCCCCCACTTCCACGTAGGTTTGGTAGCCGGGCGGGTAAACCATCTCCGGCGTCGGCGTCCAGACCAGATCCACGCCTGCTTCTCTCAGTAAAGCCAAATCACGTCCCATGTCCCGTGGATAGACCGCCAGATCGTTCGGGTTGTTGAATTGGGTGGGATTGACAAAAATGCTGACCCCCACCCGGTCGTTCTCATGGCGGGCGCGGCGGACCAGGGAGAGATGGCCTTCGTGCAGGTAGCCCATAGTAGGGACAAGGCCCCAGCTTGCCAAGGGGTCAGCCCAGCGTTGAGTACGGATGTCGCTAATTTCGGTAAAAACGTTCATGGGTATCAAGCCAGCGAATAGGCCCGGCCAAGGGCCTGGGTCAGCAGGCGGACTTGCTGCGGATCAAACATGCGCCCGGTTTCTTTGGCTTTAACCAGGCGGAGCAAAAACTCATTCACCGGCGTGGGAATACCCAGCCGCCGCCCAAAGCGGACGACCGCCCCGGAAATCGCATCAATTTCGGTGGGGGCAGCCCGGCTGACATCTTGCAGCATCGAGGAGCGATTGCTGGCCGTGGCTTTGGAGACTTCGGCGGCGCGGCGGGCGGCATCCAGATAAGGCAGGTAGATACCCTGTGCCGCGGCGACCCGGGCGACCTCGCTGGCGGCGGCGGCCATAACCTGGTACAGGCTCTCATCTTCGGCCAGCGCGCCATTCGGGAGTTCCAGCAGGGCAGTCAAGGGATTGATCCCGGCGTTGATCGCCAGCTTACCCCAAACCAAACTGTCGGCGTTGTCTACCAGAGTTGTTTCTAACCCGGCAGCGTTGAACAGGGCGGCGGCTTCGGTTAATCGTTTTCCCTGGTGGCCGGGAATCTGGGCCAGGTGGGTCGGTCCCTGGCCGGCGTGATACAGGTGGCCAGGGGCGAGCATGGTCGCTCCCTGGGCGGTGATGCCTAAACCGGCTCGCTGCGGGCCGACGCCTTCCGCCAGTATCTCCAAGTTACCCAGGCCATTTTGCAGGGTGACAGCCAGACCACTGGGTTTCAGCACTTGTGCGGCTTGCTGAGCAGCGCGGGTAGTCTGGTAGGTTTTGACCAGGATCAGGGCCAGGTCGGCGGAGGGGGCTTCGGCCAGGTCGTTGGTGATACGCAGCGTGTGGTGGGCCTGGCGGCCGTCAGAATAGGAGATGGTCAACCCATCCCGGCGCACAGCTTCAAGCTGCTCGGCCCAATTGCCGATTAGGGTCACGTTAGCCAGGCTACTGAGGAAGCTGCCAAACAGCGAACCCATCGCCCCCACGCCGAAAATAGCAATATTGAGAGTGGATCTTTTTGTCATGCCTGACCTCCATACAGGAAGAGTTGTAACTCGGCTTCATTAATGTTGAAACTATGGGCAGCATCGGGGAACTCCCTGGCCTCGACCTCCCGGCGATAGGCTTGCAGTGCTTCTAAAATGGGTTGGCGCAAGTCAGCGTAGCGCTTGACAAACTTAGGAGTAAAGCGGTCGAACAACCCGAACAGATCGTGGAAAACGAGGACCTGCCCATCGCAGTCGGGGCCAGCGCCAATACCAATCGTCGGGATGGTCAGCTCTTGGCTGACGGTTTGCGCCACGGCGGCGGGAACGGCTTCCAGGACGACGGCGAAACAGCCCGCTTCCTGCAGGATGA
Organism: Anaerolineae bacterium; assembly: GCA_023382535.1. The sequence goes on from JAHDWA010000002.1 coordinate 433,423, forward strand.
GCGCATCCTCCAGCAGCCGCTGCGCCGCGGCTGCGGTTTTACCCTGGACCTTGAAACCGCCTAGCTTAGTTGCCGTCTGGGGAGTTAACCCCAGGTGGCCCATCACCGGGATGCCGGCGGCAGCAATGGCCTGGATGGTTTCGGCTACTTCGCGCCCGCCTTCCAGCTTGATCGCATCCATGCTGCCTTCTTTCAAAAAACGCCCGGCATTGCGCACCGCCTCGCTGCGCTCAACCTGATAGGACATAAAGGGCATATCGCCGATCAGAAAGGCCCGTTTGGCTCCACGGGCGACGGCCTTGCAGTGGTGCAGCATCTCATCCATGGTGACAGAAACCGTGTTGGGATGGCCCAGCACCGTCATGGCCAGCGAGTCGCCCACCAAGATCAGATCAATCCCGGCTTCGTCCACCAGCAGTGCCCCGGGATAATCGTAGGCGGTCAGCATGGTAATGGGCTGGCTCTCGGCCTTTTTTTGCTGAAGATCAAGAATTGAAACTTTTAAGGATGTTGTCATCGCACCTCCTTTGGATAGACCTTTGAGGTCTCTAAGACCTCCAAGGTCTTGTGAGCAAACAAAAAGCCTCGCGACGGAAGCCGCGAGGCTCAGATCCCAGGAGGTACACAGCGTTAAACGTTAAATGTTTAACGTTCAACAAATCCTTTAGGTGTTTTGAGCGTCGTCTCGGCCTATATGGGGGTCCAAGCGACTTCACGCCGTTAATGGAAACTATTGAATTAAGTCCGCGTTCACTGCTGGCGATGGCCAGTCAATGACGCTGTTATTATAGCACAGGCGGAGAAATTTACTAGAAATGAAGGATAGGTTTATCTCGTTCCCAAACCCGGTTTGGGAACGAGATAAAAATCAGGATGCAGCTTTGGTATGCACTACCGCCGCTTCTTCTTGCTGTGCAGCCAGCATTTTGTTGAGGGCGCTCATATAGGCACGGGCGCTGGCGACGATGATATCGGTGCTGGCCCCGTGCCCGCTGTAGGTACGGACTACCTGCGCCCCGGTCTGCGGGTTGGTGATATAGCCGTGCCCGTTTTCCGGCTGGATGCGGATGGTGACCTCGCCAATGGCGTCAATCCCTTCGGTCACGGCCTGGACCACAAACTCGGTCAGCGTATTGGGCACCTCGACAATCCGGTTGATGGCTTTGTAAACGGCGTCAACCGGGCCGGTGCCAATGGCGGCGTCAACCAACTCCGCCCCGTTGGGGTCGGTCAGACTGACCGTAGCGGTCGCTCGGAGTTGGTCGCCGCAGGAAACCTGGACATAGTTGAGCTTCCAGATTTCTTTGGGCTGGTAAAATTCGTCGGTAATGATCGCTTCAATGTCGGCGTCGGTGACGACCTTCTTTTTGTCGGCAACGCGCTTGAAGCGTTTAAAAGCCTGGTTGAGTTCTTCTTCGCTCAGATTATCGTAACCCATCGCTTCCAGGTGCGTGCGGAACGCATGCCGCCCCGAGTGCTTGCCCAGCACCAGCGCGCTGGCGCTCAGCCCGACCGTTTCGGGCCGCATAATTTCGTAGGTGGTGTGGTGTTTCAGCATACCATCCTGGTGAATGCCGGCTTCGTGGGCAAAGGCATTCGCCCCCACAATGGCTTTATTGGGCTGAACCGGCATCCCGGTATAGGCGCTGACCATGCGGCTGCTGCGAATAATCTGGGTGGTATCAATGTCAACTTCAACCGGGAAGTTTTGCGGCCGGGTATGAACGGCCATCACCACTTCCTCCAGGCTGGTATTGCCGGCCCGTTCGCCAATGCCGTTGATGGTAACTTCAACCTGGCGCGCGCCGTTTTGCACTCCGGCCAGGGTGTTGGCCGTAGCCAGGCCCAGGTCGTTGTGGCAGTGGGTTGACCAAATGACCTTGTCGGAGCCGGGCGTATGGTCAATCAGATATTTGATGAGCCAGCCAAACTCTTCCGGGGTTGTGTAGCCAACGGTATCGGGGATGTTGAGGGTGGTGGCTCCGGCCTTGATGGCTTCGCCCAGGACTACCGTTAAAAACTCAGGATCGCTCCGGCCGGCATCTTCGGGTGAAAATTCAACGTCGTCACACAGGCTGCGAGCATAGCCGACGGCTCTGATCACCTGTTCGACACATTCTTCCCGGTCAATTTTTAATTTATGTTTCAGGTGAATATCGCTGGTAGCGAGGAACGTATGAATCCGGTGGCGGGGAGCGGATTTGACCGCATCGTAGGCCCGGTCAATATCCTGCTGATTGGCTCGGGCCAGGCCGGCGATGACCATCGGCTTACCGTCTTTACGGCCCTCAGTCAGGGGGCCAACTTCTTCGGCGATGCGCCGGACCGCTTCGAAATCGCCAGGGGAAGCGATGGGAAAACCGGCCTCGCAAATGTCCACGCCCAGCCGGGAAAGCTGCCGGGCAATTTCCAATTTCTCTTCAATATTCAGGGTCGCGCCGGGGGATTGCTCGCCGTCGCGCAAGGTGGTGTCAAAGATAACCAGCTTATCTTTTTGTACGGGCACATCACTGTTCTCAGTCATTTTTGTCCTCCTGAATTTGGGCGGAGGTTGGTGACTGGAAACTGATAACAGGTCGCACGCCCTTTCCCCCTTCGGGGACGCCCGAAGGAGCGCGGCCTGCACCCGAAGGGGTGAGGTAGCAGTTAAGCTAAGGTTTGGACCAGATTAACAATTGCCAATCACCAACCCCCAGTTGGGTTGTATGATAAGGTTGTTTTGCTTAAAGACAAAATTTTTGCGTGCTGTTTGCTAAGGTCGCTAAGGTCAGCGAGGGCATCGCCTGTCACAGGCATCACCACCTTTCTAATTGTCAATTGTGAATAGTCAATTGTTAATTGTTAATTTTTCTACGATAGGGACGGTCAACCGGAACCGGGAGAGGCTGCGGTTGGAGGCGTTGCTTGTTCAGCCACTCGTCCAGGGCTTCGCCCAATTGGGCCAGCTTCTGCCGGATTTTTTCTTCGATTTGACGCGCCTTGTTTTGATCTGCCATTCAATTATCCTTATCTAAGGTAGGTTAAGTTTTAGCTTGTCCTACGGGCCAATAATCTCTCCTCTCACTCTCCTATATTATACCTGCAACCTAACAAAAACCTTAATTTTCGGATAACAATCCGGCACGAATGGCCGTGTAGCCTCAAGGCCAGCTCGAACGACCAGAAAAATTGGGATTTTTGGGAGGTGAAGCCAGGTCATTCTGAACGAAGCGTAGCGAAGTGAAGAATTCCCAAAACCTTGACTTTATGACAGGCTCGAGAGAGATTCTTCGTTCCCTCCGGTCGCTCAGAATGACAATTTCTTCATCGCTATAGAACCCAAAATCCCTTACTGTCCTAATCGCACTGGCTAGCTCACCACCGAAATGTCCACCGAGGGCCGCAGTTCGGCGCAGACCGAGAGCACCTGGTGGATGTCGCTGTGAATGAAGTTATCGAACAGCTCTTCATCTACCTGGTTGCCCTGGTCGAGCGCGGTGAAGGTTTGCTGGCGCAGAATGTAATCAAAACGCGGCGCCCACTTGCGCGAACCGAGCCGGGCCGTAGTGGAACAGTTATCCACCATGTAGGCCACTCCCTTAAAATCCATGTACGGGTTGAGCGAGTCGACCGCTTCGATGATGGTCTCATTGGCAATCTCCGAGTAGGGATGGCCGTTGGCCTTCAATATATCTACCTGGGCGATCATTGTGGCGATGTAGATACCGGCAGCCACCGGGTTAAGCGGAATTTTGTTCGGGTCGCGCCTGGCCCGGACTTTTTCGCCCACCTGCCACATCTCCGTCCCGTCAATCTTACCCATGGGATAGCGCTTAAAGCGCGCATTGGCGGCGATAACGCTGGCCAGCTCTTTGCCGGAAGAAACCTCGTAATAAATCTCCATCAGCATTTCATAAGCCGGGTGATAAGCCGCAGAGTAGGCCCGGCGAAACAGGTCTTTATCTTTCGCATCCAGCGACTCATAGACCGCCATTAAGCCATTTTTGGAGATAATTTTGCTGATCGGCCCGGTGATGGATTCGACCGAATTGTTGAAAGCTTCCTCCGGGCTGTAACCGTGCTGTTTGAACCAGAGGTAGAGGCTTTCGACGATGCCATGCACGGCGCCCAGCAGAATGCCGCGCTCGCCAAAAATATCGGATTTGTACTCCAACTCCAGCGTGGTCATAAAGGTAAAGGGCGACCCCAGGGCAACCGACCAGGCCAGGGCATAATCGGTGGCCCTGCCGTTGATGTCCTGCTGTACAGCAAAGCTGGCGTTAATACCGGCCCCGTTGACCGTCCGGCCCTGTTCGTACAGCCGCCGCACCGATGGCCCCATCCCTTTGGGGCAAACGCCGACGACATTGATATTTTCGGGGAATCTCTCGCCGATGCTGGTCAGGTAGCCCAGTAAAAAACCGTGCGACAGTCCGAGTGTTGCCCCCGGCCGGATGGCCTCAAAAATCCGCTGGTAATTCTCGGCCTGGGCCGCATCGGAGATGAGCAGTAGGACCATGTCTGATTCCCGAATGACGTCGTACATTTCACCCAATGTGCCATTGGCTTCAGTAAAGCCGACCGCCTCGGCCTTTTGCATGGACGATGAGCCGGCCCGCAGCCCGACTTTAACCCGGATGTCAGTGCCTTCCAGCGAGTCGCGCAGGTTTTGCGCCTGCGCCGGCCCCTGGGATGACCAGCCAATCACGCCGATCTGTTTGATCCCCTCAAACGCTTTGGGTAGCAGGGGAAAGAGATGCCGTCCGCCACGAACGATATATTCTTCCGTATCGCCCAGAACGATTTTCTCTTTCTCGAAAACTTTGGTCTGAAAATCTAAACCCATTTGTTATAGAATTCCCTTCTTAGAAATTTGTAAGGTAGCAGAGTAGCAGGGTAGCAAGGATCAGAGTTGCAGAGTAGCAGGGTAGCAGAGCAGTCATAATCTACAATCTGTTACCTGGCTACCTGCTACCTTGTTTAATGTTTGCCGTTGGATTTCATAGCCGGGGCCAGATCAGGTCGAGGCTTGACCACGCCGCGAGTCATAGCAATTTTGCCGCTGCGCATAATTTCCAGCACCCCAAACGGCTCCAGAACTTCGACAAGTGACTCCAGCTTGCCCGGTTCGCCGGTGACTTCCACAATCAGGGTCTCGGTAGCCACATCCACGATGCGCGCCCGATACATTTCGGCCACATCCATCACCTGACCGCGAATGGTCGCGTCAGCCTTCACCTTGATCAAGGCAGTTTCACGAATAACGCAGGGCTGGTCGGTGACATCCTGCACATCAATCACGTTGATGAGCTTGAGCAGGTTAGCCCGAATGACATTGCGCCGGATATTTTCGTACTCGTCGGTGACAATGGTCATGCGGCTAACGCCCGGCACTTCGCTGTGGCCAACCGTCAAACTTTCGATATTGAAGTTGCGGCGGCGAAACAGGCTGGCCACCCGATTGAGCACACCTGGTTTATCTTCCACAAGGGCAACAAGTGTTTGTTTCATGATTTCTTATCCTTTTCTTGAATTAATACTGGGTAGCAGCGTAGCAGAGTAACAGGGACAGCTTTTTTGCAACCTGCTACCTGGCTACCTGTCTCACATCTCCATTTTCTCAAAGCGTGGGTGGGGCCGCCGGATCATGTTGTGCAGGTCAGCGCCGGCAGGCACCATGGGATAGACATTGTCAAAACGTTCCACCACAAATTCAATCAAAACCGGCCCCTGGTAAGCCTGGGCTTTACGCATCGTCGGGATGATGTCCTCTTGTTTCTCCACCCGATAACCCGGCATCCCGTAAGCCTCGGCCAGTTTAACATAATCAGGACTATAGATCGGCGTTTCGACATAGCGGCTTTCGTAGAACATCTGCTGCCACTGGCGGACCATGCCCAGGTAGCCGTTGTTGATAATGCAGATGTTAATGTTGCACTTTTCCTGCACGGCAGTCGCCAGTTCCATAATGGTCATCTGGATGCAGCCATCACCGGCAACCGTCCAGATTTCCCGATCTTTAATGTGGAAGCTGGCTCCAATTGCTGCAGGCAGGCTGAAGCCCATCGTGCCCAGGCCGCCGGAGGTGCTGAGCGTATAGGGGTCTTCGTGGCCGTAATACTGGCACTCCAGCATCTGGTGCTGGCCCACATCAGTAACGACAAATGCTTTGCCTTCGGTACCCTCATAGATTTTGCGGATCGCCTGCGCCGCCAGCAGGGTCGGGGTCTCAAACTGGAGAACATCCCGTTCATTGGCGTCTTCCTGCCAATCACGAATTTTAGCCCACCAACCGGTCCGGTCGGGGCCTCTTTCCACGCCGGGGTTAATCTGGCGCAGCACTGTGCCCAGGTCGGCGTGAATACCGACGTCCACTTTGACGTTTTTGTTGATTTCAGAGGCGTCAATTTCGATATGGATTTTTTTGGAATTGGGCGAATAGGTCTTGAGGTTGCCGGTCACCCGGTCGTCGAAGCGCATGCCACAGGCAATGATCAAATCGGCTTCTTGCACGGCATAATTGCACCATGCCCCGCCATGCATGCCCATCATGCCCAGGTTCAGAGGGTGGCTGGCCGGGAAGCAGCCTATTCCTAGCAGGGTAGTCGTCACCGGGATGTTGCCTTTTTCGGCCAGTTCTCTTAACTCCTTCATCGCGCCGGAGAGCAACACCCCGTGGCCGGCCAGAATAATGGGCCGTTTGGCATGATTGATGAGGTCCAATGCAGCAGTAACTTGTTCATCCGCGGCTTTCTCCGGGGGATGGTAGCCGGGCAGCTCAATGGCTTCATCAGTGTAGCCCTCGAATTCGATCTTGGCGTTCTGGACATCTTTGGCAATGTCCACCAGCACCGGGCCAGGCCGTCCTGTGCGGGCAATGTAGAACGCCTCACGGATAGTTTCAGCCAGATCGTTGATGTCGGTGACCAGGTAATTGTGCTTGGTGATGGGCTGGGTAATGCCGGTAATATCGGTTTCCTGGAAAGCGTCGCCGCCGATAGCCGTGGTTGCCACCTGGCCGGTGATGCACACAATCGGCGAGGAGTCCATCATCGCCGTAGCGATGCCGGTGACCATATTGGTTGCGCCGGGGCCGGAGGTAGCCATGGCCACCCCGACCTTGCCGCTGGCGCGGGCGTAGCCATCGGCCATGTGGGTCGCCCCCTGCTCGTGGCGGGTCAAGACGTGGTGAATTCGATCCTGGTATTTGTGGAGCGCATCATAGGTGGGCAGAATCGCGCCGCCGGGATAGCCAAATACCACTTCGACGCCTTCCAGGAGCAAACATTCCCACACGATTTCAGCGCCGGTTAGTAATTTTCCCATTTTTCTCTCCTTGTAAAATAGATAAACGGTTAATAGAGTTAGGTAGCAAGTAGCAGATTACCTGTCACCTGGGCTATGACACAAAAACGCCTCCCGATTTGGGAGGCGTTTGTGAACGAACTAAGTGCGGCTGTGGCTTACATAGCACCTGCAACGACAAACGCCCCCTTATGACTAATAAGGAGGACGCCAAGTACTACTACTACCACAACGCGGTTTAACATCTAAACAAATAACCCTGCAATTTCGACGGTCAAATTTATGGGGGCAATATTAGCACAGGTTGGAATATCTGTCAAGACTGCTGAGCTAATTTCAGAGATTTTTAATCTACTGCTTCACTGCTGTCACCAGACGTTCGGCCAGCGCCGTCCAGCGAGCCGCAATTTTGTCGTTCTTTACGGCCATGGCGATAGCCTTGCGCGTGCCGACAATAACCACCATCTTTTTGGCCCGGGTAATGGCTGTGTAAAGCAGGTTGCGCTGCAAGAGCATATAGTGCTGGGTGAGCAGCGGCAGCACCACCACCGGGTATTCGCTGCCCTGGCTTTTGTGGACGCTCATCGCGTAGGCCAGGGTCAGTTCGTCCAGGTCGCTCAAATCGTAGGTCACCATGCGCCCCTCAAAACCTACCTGGATTTCGCCCTCTTCCAGGTCAATCCGCTCGATCCGGCCAATGTCGCCGTTGAAGACATCCTTATCATAATTGTTGCGTAGTTGCAGCACCCGGTCACCCTTGCGAAACAGACGGCTGCCGCTGCGATATTCGGGCTGGTCGTAGCGCAAGGGGTTCAGGCGAGCTTGCAGCTTTTCATTGAGCATGCGCGCTCCGGCGGCCCCGCGATGCATCGGGCTAAGGACTTGCACATCGGCCATGGGAATGCCAAATTTTTCAGGAACACGCCGGGCGACAATATCTACCACCAGCTCCGAGGCCTCCTCCGGCTCTTCCTTGCCGAAGAAATAGAAATCTCTTTTTTCAGGAGGGAAAAGGGGCATCTCACCTTTGTTGATGCGGTGGGCGTTGGTGATAATGCTGCTGCCGGCCGCTTGGCGGAAGATCACGTCGAGCCGGGTGACAGGCACAACCCCGCTGGCAATGATGTCTCGCAGCACGTTGCCCGCGCCGACGCTGGGCAACTGGTCGGCATCGCCAACCAGCAGCAGGTGACTGGCCGGGTGGATAGCTTTAAGGACATTATTCATGAGAATCAAATCTACCATCGAGCACTCATCCACAATCAGCAGATCACCCTCCAGCGGGTTATCCTGGTTGCGCTGGAACTTAAACCCTTCGCCGGGGCTGACTTCCAGCAGCCGGTGGATCGTTCTGGCTTCGTGGCCGGTGCTTTCGGTCAGTCGTTTGGCCGCCCGGCCGGTGGGAGCAGCCAGCAGGGCATTTTTGCCTTTGCCTTGCAGCAGCCGCAAAACAGCCTGGACCGTGCTGGTTTTGCCGGTCCCCGGCCCACCGGTCAGGATGCTGATTTTGCTGGTCAAGGCTGTCTGCACCGCCCGGCGCTGCTGCTCGGCTAAAATGATCCCATCACTGCGGTTAGCCGCCAGCCACTCAAAAGCTTTATCCCAGTTTACAGTGGCAAATGTCGCCAGCCGGCTCTGACCGCTGTGTAAAAGTTGACCCATCTGCCGGGCTACGCCAATTTCGGCGTAGTAGAAGGGTGGAAGGTAAACCGCTTCGATTTTTGATTTTAGATTTTCGATTTTTGATTTTTTTCCTTGAGTACCGGTGTCTGCTTCCAGGGGTCGTTGATTATTGACCATTGATTGTTGATCATTGACAATTTTCCCCTCTGCTCCCCCCGCCCTGCGCTCCCCGCTGGCAGTCCTCTGCTCCCCTGTTCGCTGCTCATCAAGTACCTCAATCTTAACCCGGTCAGCCTGGCGGAGAGCTTCAATCTGGGCGTCAACTTGCTCTGGCGAAACCCGAGGGGCAGAATCCTGGGCAGAAGGCTCCAAAATTTTGACGGCAGCCTGGATTAAATGGTCGCGCGGGGCAAAAACGTGGCCTTCGTCGGCCAGTTGGTTGAGGGTGTACTCGATGCCGGCGGCGACGCGCTGGGGCGCATCGGCGGCAATCCCGATGTTGCGAGCAATTTTGTCGGCGGTAACAAAGCCGATGCCGAAAATATCACGGGCCAGGCGGTAGGGGTCATTTTTTACCACGCCAATAGCCGCATCGCCGTAAGTTTTATAGATTTTGACGGCCAAATTGGTGCTGACCTGGTGGCTTTGCAGAAAGAGCATGATCTCTTTGATCTGCTTTTGCGCCTCCCAGGCCCGGGCGATCATCTTGACCCGCTTGGAACCGATGCCTTCAACCTCGGCCAGCCGCTCAATGTCATTTTCGATGATTTCCAGGGTGTACCGGCCAAACTTCTCGGCGATGCGTTTAGCCATCACCGGCCCAACGCCCTTGATCAACCCGCTGCCGAGGTAGCGTTTGATGCCCTCGACGGTGGCCGGCATCTCCTCGACATAGTGTTCGATCTCAAACTGGTCCCCGTACTTGGGGTGCGTTTTCCAGCGTCCCTCGATTTTAAGCCGGGCCCCGGGATGCACCTCGGCCAGCGCGCCGACGATGGTAATCAGGCCAAACTGTTTGTCGGCGTGAAAACGGGCGATAGTGTAGCCGTTCTCCGGGTTAGTATAAGTGATACGTTCGACGGCTCCCCTCAGAGTGACTCGTTGCTCCATTTCACTCCATCCCCGGTCCCACACTTTGGGTCTCAATCACGCCGGGCTGAAATTGGTAATGGTACACATCCACCCGGGTAAAATGAGCCTGGCCAACCAGGCGGGCGTGGGTATCGAGCCAGGCGCGAGTCAGACGGCGGTTATCCCAGGCATCCTCTTCAGATACGACCAGCCAGAGGTCGCTCAAGTCGGCAGTGAGAGCGGTCATTTCGGCGTCAACCTCGGCTTCCGTTTTGCCGTTGTTGGTCCATAACCCCTCCAGGATTTTGTACTTACCGGGGTAGTAATACCTGAGCGTGTAGCGCAGGTATGGCATTTGCAGCATAATCGGCGAGGTAGGTTGGGGATGGCTGGCCAAATAGGCCGCCGCTGCCCGGAAGTCGGCTTTGATCGGCTGGCGCTGCTGCTGCCAAATACCCAGCAGATTGATAACCAACACCAGGCCCAGGCATAATCCGGCCAGCAGTCGCGAATAGCGCCGCATGAGGACTAGCCCCACAGCAACCAAGAGGTAAAAACCGGGCACGATATAAATTAGATAACGATCTTCAAAAACGGCGACGCGAAGCGAGATGAAGTAGACGACCAGTAGGGGGAGAAGGACCCAGCCGGCCAGGATGAGGCGTGAAACATTAGACGTGAAACGGGGGGCATAATTTGCCGGCGGCCGGCGGCCAGAGGTCAGCGGTCCGGGTAATAGAAGACCGCACAGCCACAGAAAAACGAACAGGATGATGGCCGTCAGGCCGAGAAAACGCACCAGTCCGCTGCTGTAAAGTTGCAACAAGGTATAAATCTGTTTATCGAGGGAATAAAAAGGATGGCCGCTTTGAAAACTGTTCCACCACAGCGGTGCTTGCCACAGGGCCAGGGGCAAATAGGGCAGAGTTAAGCAGCCCATACTCACAAGCCAGCCCCGCCAGTGGCGCCGCCATTCGGCAGGGTGCAGCCAGGCAACCAAACCATAGACAATCAGCATCAAGGGGGCCAGGATGTGAGTATAAAAGGAGTGGGTCGTGGCGACGACGAACACCGCCCACCAAACCCAATTTTTTCTCACTCCCCCTTCAAGGAGAAGGGTTGGGGAGGGGGTCAAGGCTTTGAGATAGGCAATAAATGCCAAAACGACAAGCGCCAGGAGCAGGGTATACATTTTGGCCTCTTGCCCATACCAAACCAGATAGGGCGAAGTAGCCAGCAATAGACCCAGCAGCAGCGCCACCCGCCGGCCAAAACCGAGCTGGCGGGCCAGCACAAAACCAAGGGGCACAGCCAGTGCTCCGAGCAGCGCCGAGGGATAGCGCAGCGCAAACTCAGAGTTGCCGGTAACGTTGCGCCAGAAGCGCAGCCCTAAAAAGAAGAGGGGACCATTGTGCCCTTCTTGGAATAGGCCGGCAACCAACTGCGGCAGCGGCCAGTTGGAAAAGCGAATAGCATCAACTTCATCGCGCCACAAACTTTGTCCCGCCAGATTCATCGCGCGCAACAAAAAAGCGACCCAGGTGATGATCATGAGCACCGCCCGTGTCGCTTTGGTTGATTTTAGGATGCTTGAGGATAAAACTAGATTGGGCAATCGTCTTTCCCCCTCCACCTGCTCAGAATCCGGGCGCCTGAGAAGATGCTGTGAGGGTTTAATAACCTTCTTCTCGAATAATTTTACTTCTTCCTCGAACGTAGACAAACAGTAAAAACAAGGGCACCAGCAAGAACAAACTGACTCCACAGCACAACCAGATGTAAGCGCCGGAAACAACGACCGTATCAATTAATTCTGCTTGATCCAGAATAAAATTGGAAGGACTGCCTTCCTCATCAACCGATGTTTCTTCTCTATCTCGACGGGAGACTGGCTCAGACGTGGGAGGTGCAGGCGCGATGGGAGCGCCGGCTTGGACTGCGGGTGGGGTTGCTCCCGGTGCAGCCTCAACCGGAACAACTGGCTGGGCTGGGGCCTGTTCAGCGGGAGCAGGTTGAATGGGAACCTGCTCGACAGGGAATTGGTCAATGGGCGAGAGGGGAGAAACCTGCTCGAAGCCGGGTTGGGCCAGCGGCGAAGCCGGCGACTGAAACAACATCTCGGCGTCAGCGTGAGGAGCGGCCAGCCAGAAGCTCAAAATTATAGCAGCGGTCAGCAGCAGCCCCATACGAATCCAGGCGGAGGCCAAACGGTGCGGCTGAATTTCTTGAAAAGCCTTCATGAAACGAAACGGAGCCGGTCGGCTCATAGACTCAAAAACTCCTTCCTCATTAAGACAGCCGTAGCGCGAATGAGAGGAATCTCCAATTTGTTCCCGCAAACTGGAGCAGTAAAACCAGTAACGGCTGAGCTATTATAGCAATGTCGAGAAGCTTTTGCCAATTCTACCCCGGCTAACAAACAGAATCGTCGAGCGCATAAAACAAAAAATCGGCAAGCTAAAATTCCTTGCCGAGGCAAAAGCAACTGCGTATCCCCAAGCGGGCCATACCAGGACGATTATAAGTTTGTTAAACCAATTGCCTAAAAAACAAAGGGTGGGCCGCCGGTGGTTGGGCTGGGAACGACCAACATGCATAAACAACCCAAAATTACCACCGAAAAGAACAACAAAATGGCTAGAATTAAAAGTTGTTGTCGCGAAATACTTCTCATAATAGTCTCAATGCACAAACTGAGTTGAAATTAACTGCCTGCCTTGAGCTTTTTCCATTGTACATTATCTTAGCTCAAAACGCAAGCTTTAGACTTCCTACGGAATTATTATGTCAACAGAGCAATTTGTCAAAGGAACCCCTGCAAAAAAGCGACTGCATTCTCACCCAAATGCTCCTGCAGATATCCTCCTTCTTGAATAATGACGGTCGGCATATCGAGGGCTGCAATTTGCAGGCCAATTTGGTGGATGCCGGCAGTAGTCAAGGTGAAGCCGCCTACGGGATCGCCGGCAAAAATATCGAATCCGGCGGAGACAAGCAAGTAGCGGGGAGCAAAAGCCCGGATTGTGGCCACTGCCTCGCCCAATGCAGCCAGGTAGGTTGTATCATCAACTCCTGGGGGGAGCGGCCAATTCTGATTGCAGCCTGCGCCTGCCCCTTCACCCCTTTCGTCGGCGCGGCCCCAGTAGTAAGGATATTCATTATCCGGGTCGGCGTGGAGGGAGCAAAACAGTACCGAGGGGTCGCTATAAAAAATGGCCTGAGTGCCGTTGCCGTGGTGGTAGTCAATATCCAGAATTGCAGCTGCCGCCTGTTGACCAGCCATGCTGGTATTGTTTTGCAGGTAACGTGCCGCAACAGCAGCATTGTTAAGGTAACAATAACCGCCATACAGGTCGGCAGCGGCGTGATGACCGGGCGGACGGCAAAGGGCATAAGTAACCTGCTCGCCCGCATGTACAGCAGCGGCGGCGGCCAGGGCACATTGGGCACTCCAATAGGCCGCATCCCAGGTTCCGGCCAAAATGGGACTGTATGGATCAAAAGCGTAATAACCTTTTAGCCCGGGAAAGGTACGTGGTTTGGGACCGGTGTGCCGGGTGGCAAAGGTATCGGGGAAGAGACGGCTGCTCTTTGGCTGCCGGGCGCTTTCGGCATAAGCGCTTTGCAAAAATTCTAAAAAATCGGGCAGGTGGACCGCCAAAATCGGCTCAAGACCGCGGTCAACAGGCGCACTCATTACCCCGAGTTGGGCTGCCTCTATCGCCTGCAAAATGATCTCCGCTCGCGCCGGTACCTCGTCCACAGCCAAAGGATAACCTTCGAGGTAGGCTTGGTTGGTTGCGTGCAATTTGTGCATGTCGGTATAAAAGACAGGTATCCTGCCTCTTTTTAACATTTGACGATCCTTGGCTTGTATACTAAACTACTCTATGACTTGCCTGGCGCCACTATGAGTCAAAGTAGGATGATTATATAATGACAACAACTGGCGACAAACTGCGCCTTCTGTTTGTTCAGCCCGGCTTGGTGATGCCTCGATGGTAAATGGCGGCCAATAGGGTTTGCTCGTATTGCTAAAAGTCGGTAGAATCGGAGTTGGTAAAAACTTTGTCTCGAAAGAGTGGAGAACTGGCTGGAAGCCAGGACAATATTTATGAGCAATCAAGCTGGTAATAAAGATATCATTATCAATAAAACGCTGTGGTCCTTGGTCCAACAGAATCACCTGACTCCGGAAGAAGTGGCCCAGTTACGCCTTTCTCATCTGCACCTGGCGGGTAAAAATCCGAGTATTAGTTTTACGCCTGAAGGTCAGCAGGAGCCTAAAGTAGTCGTCTTGGATATGGATACGCACCGGGCGCTGGTCAGTTGGCTGGTTAACCGGCCCGACTCGACCGGCGATTTCCTGTTCCCCGGCAGCGGTAGTGAAGCGATGAGTCCGGCAGAAATTCGGCACGCCCTTGAACAAGCCGAAGCTTCAGCTTCTGCTCCCGACCCCGCCTCTACCGCTCCTGTACCGACTACCCCCCCTGAGGCTGAACCGTCCACCGAGGTGCCGCCCCCAGGTACTGCTTCCAGGCCGGTCAGGCCGCTCTCTCGACCGGAAATGGGCGCCCCCCCCCCCGGTGTTGGAGCTGCCCCGGCTGTCTTTGTGCCGCCGACAATTCCGGAAGCAGAAGAGCCGACCAGCGCCCCTTTGCCTGCATCTGGACCTAATCCTTCTACGCCGCCGTCCCCCTCCAGACCCGTGGCTCCGCCAAGGCCGCCTTCGGGGCCAATGAGTCGGCCGGAACCGCCGCCATCGGCAGCAAGCCAGGATCAACCCGGTGCTACCCCTCCCGGTAAAGAGGACGCTCCTGAACAACCAGCCGAGATGGATCAAACCATGCTGGCTGCAAAAAAGCCAGGGGATCAAGGTGCATCTCCCCTTGAAAAGCCGAAAGAGCAGGCCACGGAGGCTCCGGCCAAAAAAGAAGCCAAAGTTGAGCCGCCCCTGGCCGTTAAAAAAGTTCAACCGCCGCTGGCCGCCCAAAAGGATAAGCGCCCGGCTTCGCAGATGCCGCCCCTGCAGCCGGACCGGTCGCGTTTGCTTATGCCTGGAATTATTGCCCTGGTCCTGGTCTGCGCCGTTTGCCTGGCCGGAGGGTGGTTCATCGGCCAGAGCGAGTCCGGCGGCCAAATTTTGGCCTCACTGGGTTGGTCTGGCGAGTCGCCTCAAACTGAAGCCACAGCAGAAGCCACGGAGGAAACGGGCGAAACCGTTGTCTTCGAGTCGGCCCTGCCAACGCCAACCCTGCCTCCGACCAATACGCCTACGCCGTTCCCGGCGACTAACACGCCGCCGCCAACGGATACCGCCACGCCAACTCCTATCCCTGATACGCCCACGCCGGCGGCAACAGATACTCCCACCCCAACCGACACGCCTGAGCCAACCGATACCCCTGAAGCGGTGGAGGAGGAAGCCACCGAAGAACCACCCGCCCCACCCACGCCAGGGTTTAAATATCCGGCACCGGAATTGGTGGAACCCAGAGATGGGTTTGCCTTTATTCAGGGGAACACCATCGTGTTGCGCTGGAATCCGGTAGATTTGGCTCCAGATGAGCAGTATGCCGTGCGCCTGGTATATACC
Source organism: Anaerolineae bacterium (assembly GCA_023382535.1). Next base: position 448,997 of record JAHDWA010000002.1, read on the forward strand.
TATCAGGGACAACCGACCTATCAAGGAGCCAACATTAAGGACCCGCAGTGGACTGTCCCTCTTTCGCTCTTTGGCCAGATAGATGGCCCCGATAATCGCTACGAGTGGTTTGTGGTGGTCGAGCGGCTGAATGACGACGGCTCCGGCACAGCCATCAGCCCCGAAAGCGAGCGCCGGATCTTTACCTGGAGGTAACTCTAGTACATCTAGGTGGAAGTAAGTCGCTGGTTTGTAGTAACGGCTTTAGCCACCTAGACCCCTGAAGGGGTTACTACGTACTCTGGAGTTACTTACGCCGCCATGTATTAGTTACTCGTTGTGTTAAAACGACAAAGCCTCGACTAAATAGGTCGAGGCTTTATTGCTGGTACGGCAGACCTCACTGCGTTTTAACCACCACGGCTTTAGTGGCCATATAATGGTCAATTGCCTCGATGCCATGCTCCTGGCCAACACCACTCTGCTTGAAGCCACCAAAGGGCAGCTCATCATAAATTTTGGCCACGCTGTTGATCCAGGTATAACCTGCTTCTAATCGTTCGGCAGCGCGCATCGCTTTGTTCAGATCTCGTGTCCAGATGGATGACCCCAGGCCAAAGATAGAACTATTGGCCCGGGCAAGCGCTTCATCCAAATCTTTGACAGGCACAATGGGCACTGCCGGGCCAAAGACTTCTTCGGTTAGCACCCGCGAGTCAGGAGCAACTTCGGCCAAGACGGTGGGCAGGTAGAAGTTGCCCCGTTCGTACTGCGTCCCCTCTGGCCGTCGCCCTCCGGCAAGGAGCTTTGCCCCTCGTTCAACCGCGTCCTGCACCTGGGCTTCGATTTCGGCTCGCTGGCCGGGGGTGTGCAGCGGCCCTAGGCGCGACCCAGCCTCCAGACCCGGCCCTACTGTCAATTTTTTAACTTTGGCTACCAGTTTAGCGGCAAACTCGTCGGCCACAGCCTCGAAGACAAAAATACGTTTGATGGCCAGGCAGGCCTGGCCGCAGTTGAAAAAGCGACCGACCGAGGCCGCGCTGACTGCCTGATCAATATCGGCATCATCACAGACAATCAGCGGATCAGAGCCGCCCAATTCCAGGGTGACGCGCTTGATGGTTTTGGCCGCGCTGGCCATCACCTGCCGTCCCACCTCGGTCGAGCCGGTGAAGCCGATTTTTGCCACCTGGGGGTGCTCAATCAACGCCTGGCCCACCACGCTGCCCTGGCCGGTGACGCAGTTCAGGACTCCAGCCGGCAGGCCGGCCCGGCTCATTAATTCGATCACCCGCAGGTCGGTCAACGGAGTTGTCTCCGCCGGTTTGACCACCATTGTATTGCCTGCTACCAGCGCCGGCCCAACTTTATTGCCCATCAGCGAGACTGGAAAATTCCAGGGGACAATAGCCGCGCAGACGCCATAAGGCCGCTTCAGGATCAGGCCGTGGGCCTTTTGGTCCAGGTTAGGGACGTAACCGCCGCGCAGATTTTTAGCCAATCCGGCATAATGCTCGATGGTGTGAGCAAAGCGGTGGATTTCCATTTGAGCTTCGGCCAGGGGCTTACCCTGTTCGCAGGTCAGCAGGTGCGCCAGTTCCGCCACGTTCGCCCGGATGGCCTCGACTGCCTTGTACAAGATCGCGCCTCGCTTGGCCGCCGGGGTATCCCACCAGCCCGGAAAGGCGTCCGCCGCCGCTTGCACCGCCGTATTCACATCTTCCACCGTCCCGCGCGGGGTCGTGTCAACCACTTCGCCGGTAGCCGGGTTAACCACTTCGTGAATGCTGCTGCCCGTAGATTGGACATATTCACTGTTAATAAAGTGCGTCGCCATTGCTTCAATTCCTTAAAAGATTAAATCTGTTGTCAATCAGCTAAAGATCATGACATTTCACGATTTACGTTTCAACCAATGCTTTTCGATAATTCTTCGCCAACTCCTGATAAACCTCTGTTGCTGTAGCAACATGGTGTCGTGCTTCCTGGGACATGGGGCCTTTGATTTGAGCCGGCACGCCGGCGGCCAGGGTATCGGGTGGAATGACTTGATTCTCGCGGACCACACTCCCGGCGGCGATGAGCGCCCGCTCGCCGACTACCGCCCCGTCCAGTACGGTCGCATTCATTCCCACCAGAGCACCGGCCTCGATCCGGCACGCTTCCAGCACCACCGCATGGCCGATGGTCACATCTGGCCCGACAATCGCCGGGTTCTCCACGCTGACGTGAATGACGACGTTATCCTGAATGCTGCTCCGCTCGCCAATGATAATTTGATTCTCATCGCCCCGTAACACTGCCCCAAACCAGATATTGGCCCCGGCTTTGATAGTGACATCTCCGGCGATGACCGCAGTCGGGGCGATGAAGGCATCTTCAGCGATTTGAGGGCGCTTACCGTTGTATTCAATAATCATACGATAATTTGCTTGCCATCCTCTGCGTATTCAAATTCAAGACTCGCCAACCGGTTAAACATATCATCGCTCATGTGAGTGATGACAATCCGCTCGCACTCCAGTGCTGCCCGGTGGGCTAACAGCGTCTGGTAATCCAGGTGATACTTCATCTTCTTTTCAAAAAAGTATGCTTCGCAGATAAACAGGTGTGCTCCTTTGGCGGCACTGACCAGCGACTCTGTCCATTCAGTGTCGCCTGAATAGGCCAGGACTCTCCCGCCACACTCAATTCGTAGAGCGAAAGGTGGCGCGCCGCTGGCATGCACAACCTGGTAGGGTGTAATCACCAATGGACCTATCTCAACCGGTTTGCCGTGAACAAATTCGACATAGGTCGTCGAAAATTGCTGCTCAACTTGAGAAGAACCGGGAAAGAGCACCTCCTGCGCTTCCCGGACTCGCCGCTCCAATCCAGGCGGGCCAGCCAGCACTAACGGCTGACAACGCTTTGAGATAAGTTGAGCGTCGAGGAGAAAGAAGGGGATACCTCCAAAGTGGTCGCCGTGCAAATGCGTAATGAGAATAATTCCTACTTGCGTCGGATTCACTTTCCAGCGTTTCAGACCAATCAGCGCCGAAGTCCCGCAGTCCAAAAGGAACTCCGTTTCTCCGGCAACCACATGGATACATGCTTGGAGTCTGCCGCCGCTGCCAAAGGTGTCACCGCTGCCCAGAAACCTGACTTTCACTGTTCTGTTTTACCTTCCCGTGAACCTCGGCTTGCGTTTCTCCCGAAAAGCCCGGACACCTTCCTGGTGGTCCTCGGTTTTGATGAGGACGCTCTGGGCCAGGCTCTCTAAAAACAGGGCGGTGGTCTGGTCGGTTTCGCTGGACGCAAGCAGCAGCCGCTTGACCACCCCCAGCGACTGCGGGGCGCGTTGCAATAATTTCTGGGCCAGCGCCTGGGCTTCCCCCAGCAGCGTTTCGTGTGGCATGACATGGTGGACCAGGCCAATTGTTTGCGCCTCCTCTGCGCTGAGCGTGTCGCCCATAAAAATCAGTTCTTTGGCTTGGGCCAGGCCGACCAGCCGCACCAGCCGGACCGTGCCGCCATGACCGGGAATCAGGTTGATAAAATTCTCCCGGAAGGCGAAACGGGCCTGGTTGGAGGCCAGTCGTAAATCGCAGGCCATGGCCAGTTGCAGCCCGGCCCCGCTGGCCACGCCGTTGATGGCGGCAATGACCGGCTTTTCCAGAATCTCCAGCAGATTAAAAAACTCGGTCAGGTGATGGCCGTGGGCCCGAAAATCAGGCGTCAGCCACTCTCGCTCAAAATGGCTGATATCGCCCCCCGCCGAAAAAGCCTCGTCGCCCGCACCGGTGAAAATCACGACCTTAATCGCGGTGTCGGTCAGCAGCAGATCGCCCAGGGCACGCAAATCGTGCCGCATCTCGGTGCTGATGGCATTGTACGCTTCGGGCCGGTTGAGAGTGACCGTGGCAATGCCGGTGGGAGAAAGATCGTAAAGAAGGTGGGTGAAATTCATGCTGCGTGAGGCGTAAGGCGTAAAGCGTGAAGCGTAAAGTAATTTCTTCACGTATCACGCATCACGTTTCACGTCCCCTCCTTCCTCTTGCCACTTGCACCACTCAAAGGCGCTGTGACAGTTGTGGCAGTAATATTGTGAGACTAATAAAAACTGACCAAAAAGAGCCATAAACTCGGTTCTTTCCGAGCCGCAAAAGGCGCAGGGGGGATGGTCGGGTACTTCAGGCGGTTTGGTTTCGATTAACTCTTTGAGTTTAGCCATACTCAAAAGCTACCTCCCCATCGGTTGGGATGTTGGATTTGCATTTAATTCAACCGCCGTGTTTTGGGATTCCAGCGCTCCCAGGGTAACTCGCCAGTGATGCTCCACTGCTCTGCCGCAACCTCAAAGGAAACTGGCAAGGAGTAGCCCACTTCTTGCAGCACCGGCCCAACTCGCCGTAGAAACTTCTGGCGCAAGATGGGTACGTCATCGCAGAGGAGACCTTCGTCAAGGGCGTACTGCTGGTACTTTTCGCTGGGCTGGCCCAGCCAGCAGATAACTTCGGGCCAAATACGGCGCAGGGTGGCCTCCAGCCGGTCTCTGGCCAGGCTGTCGTGCTTGGCCAGACTGCGGACCCAGGTAGCCCCGTACATGGCGTGGAATCGCTCTTCCTGCAAAATTTTGGCGGCACGCTGCTTGAGCGGCTCAAATACCGACTCCCTGGCCGCTTCAAACACGACCGAGAGGGCCTGGTCGAACAGAAAATTGGCGGCGACAAAATCGAGCCAACTGCCAAAGGGTTGGTCAAGGAAAGTGATATTGATCAAGTCGCTGCGGTCTTCCTCTTTTTTGAGCACGGGCGGCGCGTCGGGGAAGGTGCGAAAGAGCGGGTAAAGGCTGCGGGCGTGGCCCAACTCGTCCTGGGTCATCGCCGCCGCTGCAACCGCCGCTTCGAGCATGGGCGCGCTGTTGACCCACTCGGCGTAGCGTTTGCCCAGCATATACTTGTTGTCGGCCAGTTGCAGCAGCAGATTGAGCAGAACCGCCTGGGTTTTGGGGCTAAAATCGGCCGGGTCAGAGGTAGCGGCCCTGACCGGAATTTCCTCCATTTGAAAATGATCGGCCTCGCTCATGCTTTCACCCCTTCTTTCTCGGAAAAGACTAAAATCACGGCCTGGCGCGGCACCGCGATCATCTCCAGCCACTCGCTCTCCGGGCCAAACTGCTCCAGGCTGGTCTGAGCGACCTGCTCGGCCTGTTCGACTTCAATGGAGCCGATGTACAATAACGGCTCAGGATGTTCTTTTCGGGCGAAAACATCGTAGGTTGTGGGCATACTTCCTCATTGTGGAACAAGCTAACAGCTTGCCTTACGACTCATTTATTTCGTTTTGATTACGGTAATAATTCCCCGGCGGGGAATGACGACCATTTCGGTCCAGGGAAATTCATCGTACATTTTGTAGGCGTACACTTTGGCCCCCTCGGCATCGGTAGCCATCACATTGCCGCAGTGACGCAGCGGGTCCTTTGCTTTAACTTTGGCAAAAACTTCGTAAATTTCGATGCCGGGTAATAGTTTGGTCATAAATCTCACCTCGTTTGAGGGTTGAAAGGGCGGAACATTAGGAAAGAGCGCAACCTTCCAGCCCTCCAGTCTTCCAACTGATTAGATGGTGACTCCACACAATTGCATGATCTCCCGCCCCTCTTGGGTCATCCGCTGCTTGGTCCACACCGGCGACCAGACCACCTGGATTTCCACCTGCTCTACATCCGGCTCTTGCAGCAGGCGGGCGCGGGTATCTTCCATAATCATCTCCATGCAAGGGCAGCCCATCGCCGTAAAGGTCATTTTAACCTGGACCGAGCGACCTGTTTTTTGCAGATCAACCACCAGCCCCATATCCACAATACTCATCGGAAACTCAGGGTCCTGCACATCCTGTAGTGCTTTCCACAAATGGGCCACTTCCCCGCAAACTGACTCCGCCATTTTCTTCCCCGTCTTCCGTTTACTGGACAACATTCATCATCTTTTGCAGCTCTTTATGCCCGTGCTGAATCCGTTCGACAAACTCCTCGTTTTTGGGACCGCGCGCTTTCCAGCGTTTCATCACCTGATCCCAGCCAATTTCACCCTCCGCCATTAGCCAGCGCTTTTCTTGCGCGTCAAACTGGCAGGGGAAAGGGTAGTCTAATTCAAACTTCCCCCCGCTTCCCCCCCCTTCAAGGGGGAGGGTTGAGGGGGGGGTCCAATGAACCGGCAGCTTCAAGCCAATCTCTTCACAGAACGGGACGCCGGTGCTCAGCCAGACCTGGCGCAGGGTGTCGTTGGAACTGCCCTTAAGGCCATAGGAAAGCTGTTCGGTGTGCTTCTTCTTGTCATCCGGCAGGCCAAACCATTCCATCACCATGGGAAACATCCAATCCACGGCTCGTTGGACTTCCTCCCGCCCCGACTCGCTCTCGCAAATTTTGCGCATCCAGGTTTCACCGTGCCGCAGGTGGAAATTCTCTTCCCGGTCTACCTTGACCAGGCCGCGCTTCCAGGGGGCAAAGGTGGTGTGCTTGTAGACATCGCCCAGCAGGACGTAGCCGGCCCGGTCGTACAGGGCATTGGCGCAGACCAGCTCTACCCAGCTATCGAGGGGCACATCAAAAGCGTAAGGGTGTTTGAATTCGTGGGGCTGGCGCTCGTACAACAGCTCTTCTTTGTCAAAACCCAGATCTTCCAGCAGCCGGTAGGCAATGTTGGCGTGGCCCAGCTCGTCCTGAATGATGGCCATGGCCGAGACAAAGGCGTTGATCGTAGGCGCTTTGGTGGCGGCGTAGTAGTAAGCCGGGGCGCTCATCAGCTCCGTGTCCGCCGAAACGGTCAGAATGCGCTTTAACCCCAGCACGTACTCCTCCGACATCTGATCCGGCGTTTCAACTAATTCACCGCCCTCAAGCCGGGCCTTCAAGCTCTCTTCCGAGGCGAAATGTAGCTTTCCATTATTAGCCATTGCTTTATCCCCCATCAATACCCGGAACCAAAGCAGTTCAACTTTTTTAGTTCCTTTAGTTCCTGCGAGTTCCCTATCTTCCTTTAAATTCCGCTTTGCGCTTCTCCACAAAGGCCGCAAACCCCTCGCGGGCATCTTCCGTGTGGAAAAGTTCGGCGATGAGTTCCCGTTCCAGCATCAAGCCATCGGCCAGCGGCTGCTCGATACCTTCGTAGACACAGCGTTTGATATTAGCCAGGGCTTTTGTCGGACCGTTCGCCAGTTTGAGCGCATAAGCTTTGGCCTCTGCCAGCACCGACTCACCGGGAAAGAGCTTATTGACAATCCCCAGTTCCAACGCCTCCTGGGGGGTAACCGTGTGGCCGCTCAGCATTAACTCCAGCGCCCGGCTGGCTCCGATGAGCCGGGCCAGGCGCTGCGTCCCGCCGTTACCGGGCAGCAGGCCCAGGGTTGACTCCGGCAGCGCCAGCATAAATTTGCCGTCCCCGGCAAAGCGCAAATCGCAGGCCAGGGCCATTTCCAGGCCGCCGCCCATGGCGTGCCCATTGATAACCGCGATAAATATCTTGGGAAGATGGGCGATTTTAGCCAGAACGTCGTGAGCAAAGTTGACCATCTCCGTATTGGCCTCTGGGGCGTTGGCCAGAAATGCTTTGATGTCGGCCCCGCCGGAAAAGAATTTCTCCGACGCACTGACCAATAAGGCCGCCTTGATGGCATCATCCGCGGCCGCGCCTTCAACGGCCGCGTTCAAATCCTGCATAAACTTCATATCGTAACTGTTCGCTGGCGGACGGTTGAGAGTAATGATCCCCAGCGGCGCTTCTTTAGTGAGGATTACATAAGAATTAGACATTCTTCCATCTCCATATTTTGGATTTTAGATTTTGGTTAATCCAATCCCCCAAACACCACGCTCTTTGGCTCCAAATAATAATCCAACGCCTCAGGCCCGTGTTCACGACCAATGCCGCTGGCCTTGACCCCGCCGAAGGGCATTTCATCATAACCGTAGTGAATCTGGTTAACCCACAACATACCGCTCTCCACCTCGCGGGCGGCCTGGTTGGCCCACTTCATATTGTTAGTCCAGATAGAGGCGCCTAATCCCCACGGGCTGGCGTTGGCCCTGGCAATCGCTTCGTCCAGCGACGACACCTTGAAAACGGGCAGCACCGGGCCGAAAACTTCTTCCGTCACCAGGCGGCTCTCTTCCGGCACGTTGACCACGACCGCCGGATTAAAGAAATAGCCCTTTTCCAGCCCCGGCCCCTCCGGTCGAGTCCCGCCGGTCAATACCTCCGCTCCCTTACTAACCGCGTCGGCCAACTGCTCCTCGACCTCCACGCGCTGGCTTTCGGTGTGCAGCGGCCCCATGCGGATCATCGGCTTTTCGGCCTTGGTCAGGCCATCGCCCGGCTCATACCGCTTGACCTTGCTCACCAGGGCCTCCACAAACTCGTCGTAAATTTCTGCAAAAAGATACAGCCGCTTGACCGCCAGGCAGGCCTGCCCGGCATTCCAATAGCGCCCAATCATAGCCCCGTTGACCGCCTTGGCCATATCCGCATCGGGGCAGACAATCATGGGGTCGGAGCCACCCAGCTCCAGGGTGATTCGCTTGAACTTGGGACCGGCCACCTGCATGACCCGCTCGCCAGTGGCGCTGCTGCCGGTCAGGGCCACCCGGCGTACCTGGGGCTGGCTGATCAGTTCATGGCCCAGCGACCCACCTGGCCCGGTGACGCATTGTAACACCCCCGGCGGCAACCCGGCCTCATTGAGCAGACCAATGATGCGCAGCGTGGTCAAAGGAGTCGTGCTGGCCGGTTTGATGATGATCGGACAGCCCGCCGCCAGCGCCGGGCCGACCTTGGTCCCCATCAGGGTGATCGGGAAATTCCAGGGCACAATTCCCACCGACACGCCCACCGGCTGGGGCATGATGACCCCGTAACTTTTGGGATTCATCGCCGGAGGGAGCGGCGCCAGCGCCCCCCGAATCTTGCTGGCTAACCCGGCATAGAACTCCATCCCGTGCAAAAAATGGTGCAGTTCGCCATTGGCTTCCATTAACGGTTTGCCCTGCTCTTTGGTCAGCAGCGCCGCCAATTCGGGCAGATTCTCTTTTACTTTGGCAATGCCGGCCTGCATGATTTCGGCCCGTTTGTCAGGCGCGGTGCCGGCCCAGCCGCTAAAAGCTGCCGCCGCCGCGTCAACCGCTGCCCGCGCCTCGCCGGCATCGCCCAGAGGAACAGAGTCAATGATTTCGCCATTGGCCGGATTTTTAACTTCATAACTCCTGCCGCTCAGGGCATTAACCCACTCGCCATTAATAAACATTTGCGCCATGCAACCATCTCCTGTCCAAATTATGTTCCAAAATAGTGAAATCGTTTTGCTTTCAGTTCAAAACGGGGCAATGTGCCGCGCGGGACTGTTGTAACCAGGGGACGCAGTCCCAGCGCACTGGCGATAGACTGAGCAATTTCCCGCGGTATGCCGTCCGCATCGGCCCCATCCACAAGTTCCACCTCAACGGCCAGCTCATCCAGTTCGCCCCGCTTGCCCACCTTCACCCGAAATTCATCCACCACACTATGGATGCGGATCAGGTTTTCCAGGGCGCTGGGGAAGACATTGACCCCGCGAATGGTAATCATATCGTCTACCCGGCCCAGTACACCACCTTCCAGGCGCAGAAAGGTGCGGCCGCAGTCGCACCTGGCTTCGTTGAAAACGACGGCGTCGCCGGTGCGATAACGGATGATGGGAAAGCCCCAGCGGCCCAGGTTGGTCATGACCAATTCCCCTTTTTGGCCGGGCGCAACAGGCTGGCCGGTAACCGGGTCGAGACATTCGACGATAAATTCAGTTTCGATGACGTGGATGCCGTTAGGTTGGGCCTGGCACTCAAAGCTGTGCGCCCCGACCTCGGACGCACCGGCGTGGTCGTAGCACTTGGCCGACCAGCCCTCCTCGATGCGGGCTTTGGTGGCGGGGACATTCGCTCCGGGTTCGCCGGCGTGGATGGTAGCTTGGAGACGGAAGTCGCTTAAATCTATTTTATGCTCGCGGGCAACTTCCAGCAAATGGAGCGCGTAAGTGGGGGTGCAGCATAAAGCCGTGCTGCCGGTATCGCGCATCATCACCAGGCGCTCGTAGGAGGAGCGCCCTCCGCCCGGGATGAGCATAGCCCCGATGTGCCGCGCCCCTTCCACTGCCGCCCAGAAGCCGATAAAGGGACCAAAAGAAAAGGCGAAGAAAATCCGATCATGGTCGGTCACGCCGGCTCCGGCAAAAACATGGCCCCAGCACCGGCCCCACCAATCCCAGCTTTCCACCGTGTCGTACACGCGCAGCGGCTGACCGGTTGTCCCGGAGGTTTGATGATAGCGGGTGTAGGCGCTGAGCGGATAGGTTAGATTGGTGCCGGCAAAATCATCAGCGACCTGGTCTTCCGACAATTCGGCTTTTGTGGTCAGGGGGAGATGCTGCAAATCAGCCAGCGACTTGAGATCGCCCAGGAAGAAATCAACCTGGGCAAACTTGCGGGTGTAAAACCTGTTCCGGCCATAGACCTCAGCCAGCATGGCCTGCAAATTCTTGAGTTGCAGGGCAGCCAGTTGTTCGCGGGGCAATGTTTCAGTCGCTTCATCAAAATAGAGCGTCATTGCCATATCCCTCCTGTAGAATTCAGCGAATCAGCGAATGGCGAAAATTAAAAGGGCCGCCATTCGCCATTCATCCATGCTTCGCGGCCATTCCAACCGCCTCTCGCAGCGCCCTAGCCACGTAGACCTGGACCATCTGTTTGCGATAGGGGTGGCCCATATCGGTATTGTCGAGCGGTTTGGCCGGTTTGAATGCAGCTTTGGCAGCGGCTTCAACGACCTCGTCAGTTAGCTTTTGCCCCACCAGGATTTCCTCGGCCTCCACCGCTTTGATCGGGTAAGAGGCCACCGCGCCCAAGACAAGATTGGCTTCTGTAACCGTGCCATCCTCCGCCTGGCGCAGGGCCACAGCCACCCCCAGGATGGGAAAATCGAACGAGCCGCGCCTTCGCAGTTTTTTGTAGACCATCTTGATTCCGGCTGCGTCAGGCAGATGAATACTGGTCAGGATTTCATCGGGGGTTTTGGTGAGATAAGCCATGCCGTCGTTGTGGTAGAGTGCCTGAACCGGGATCATCCGTTCGCCACTTGGTCTGACCAGCCGCACCGATGCCCCCAAGGCCATCATCGCCGGCGCCGTGTCCGACGAGCTGACCGCCCAACAGCGCGAACTGCCCGGCGCGACCCAGCAGATATGGCCGTCTTTTTTCATACAGTAGCCTAAAGCTTCGCGCCAGGGTTCGGTCTGGTTGTAGTAGGTGCAGCGGGTGTCCAGGCACAGATTGCCGCCAATCGTGCCCATATTGCGCAACTGCGGCGTCGAGACCAGCCCGGCGGCCACCGCCAGGGCCGGGTAACGTTCAATAATGAGCGGATGGTGGGTAATTTGAGTCAGGGTTAACCCTGCACCCAGGGTGACGCCGCCGTTGGTTTCAAATTGCTTCAACTCGGCCATCGCTCCCAAACCAATCAGTTTTTTGGGCGTAAAGAGGCGGCGTTTCATATTGGGAAACAAATCGGTTCCCCCGGCGACCAGCATCGCTTCCGGGCCGTGCTGGGCCAGCAGTGCCACCGCTTCGTCAAGGGTCCGCGGGGCGAGGTATTCAAAAGGAGGTAATCTAAGCATTGAAGATAAACTCCACTCTAAGCAGGGGAGCGGGGGTGCTCCGCCGCTGGTTGGCCCCAGTGCGACTCCACTCGAACCGGTTCGGGGAAAGTCACCTGCGGTATCCGTTTTGGTCCGATCCGCCCGTCGCCGCCTCTGGCCTTCTCGCGCAGGGCCTTAAAAACCTTCTCCGGCGTAATCGGCGTTTCGTCAATCCGCACCCCAACGGCATCATAAACGGCATTGGCGATGGCCGGCGGCACCGGCAGTAGCGGTCCCTGGCCCGCTTCCTTCGCTCCGTAAGGCCCTTCGGGATCGTTGGTCTCAACCAAAATTGTTTCGATGTCGGGCGTCTCCAGAAAGGTGGGACTTTTGTAGTCGAGCATGGAGGGGATTTTGTGCAGTCCCCGCCGGAAGACCTGCTCCTCCATCAAGGCCTCGCCCAGGCCCATATAGACGCTTCCCTCCACCTGCCCCTCCACCAGCAGGGGGTTGATCGCCCTGCCGACATCGTGAGCGATCCAAATTTTCTCGACCTGCACCTCGCCGGTGTCCGGGTCCACCTCTACTGCGGCCACGCAGGCGGAATAGGTGTAGGCCGGTGTCGGGCCGACCCCCGCGCCCCGGTACCGCCCGCCGCGTTTGGGCGGGGTGTAGCTGCCGACAGCCCCCAACGTGCCATGCTCCGCTTCGGCCAGCTTGACCAGTTCCGGGAAGGGAATGCGCCGCGCTTCGTCGTCCAGGCAAAAAACCATGTTATCGCGGGCGGCCAGGCTCTCCGCCGGGACCAGCAACTCTTTGGCCGCCGTCTCGAACAGGAGAGTGCGTAATTTGCGGGCGGCCTGAATGGCGGCGTTGCCGGTCATTAGCGTCACCCGGCTGGAATAGCTGCCCAGGTCTACCGGTGTTAAATCCGTATCGGCGGTAACCAGGGCAATATCATTGACCGTCACCCCTAACTCCTCGGCCACGATGTAAGCCAGAACTGAGTCAGAACCTTGTCCTATGTCGGTGCTGCCGCAGAAGACCGTTACCCCGCCGCCCCGGTCAAGCTTGATCTGCACGCCGGAGTGCGGCATTTTGTTCCAATAGATCGGCAGACCCGCGCCGGTAATGTAGGCGCCGCAGGCCAGCCCGATGCCCTTGCCAAAGGGCAACCGGCCATACCGCTCCCGAAAGCCGGAGCGTTCAGCGACCGCTTCCAGGCACTCGCCCAGGCCCATGGTGGTCACGGTCAGGTGATTGGCTGTTTGGGTGTAAGGCCGGGCCAGATGCTTGAGCCGCAGGTCGAGCGGGTTGAGGCCCAGCTTCTCGGCCAGCTTGTCGAGCTGCACTTCCAGGGCAAAGCGGGGCTGGGGTGTGCCGTGGCCGCGCTTGGGGCCGCAGGCCGGTTTGTTGGTGAAAACCCGCGCTCCATCAAACTTGTAGGCCGGAATGTTATAGGTAACGGTTTGCAACGCACCGGTGTAGTAAGTGCTGGCCACACCGTAGCTGCCGTAACCACCGCCGTCCAGAAAGGATTGAAAATGCATGGCTGTGACCGAGCCGTCCTTTTTGACCCCGGTTTTGACCCGCATCAAGACCGGGTGACGGCCGCGGTGGGCATAAAAGACCTCCTCGCGGGTCAGGACAATTTTGACCGGACGGCCGGTCAGCATGGCGAGCTTGGCCACAATCATCTCGTGATTGAAGGGGTCGGTTTTGCCGCCAAAGCCGCCGCCGGTGGGTGGGGCAATGATGCGGATGCGGCTGGGCGGCAAGTCCAGCACGCCGGCCATCGCTTTGTGCACATAGTGGGGGCACTGGGTCGAACTCCAGACGGTCAGCTTGCCGTTGGCTTCGTAGCGGGCCAGGGCGGCGTGCTCTTCCAGCGGCAGGTGGGTGTTGCCCTCGTAGAAAAAAGCATCCTCCTGGATCAGGTCGGCCTCCGCGAAACCGGCTTCAACCTCCCCGAACTCCAGGGCGACCAGCTTGTGAATATTATCGTGGTCGGCATAGGCGTGGATCGGCTCGCGGCCGTCGAGCGGTTGCAGCCCCTCCTCGATGCTCATAATGGGCGGTAAAACTTCGTATTCCACCTCGATGTGCTTCAAGGCTGCTTCGGCCGTTTCCTCATCCACCGCCGCTACCGCCGCCACCGGGTCGCCAACGTAGCGCACTTTCTCGACGGTCAGAGACTCCTCATCCTGGCTGACCGGCAGGATGCCGAACTTGTTGGGCAAATCCTGGCCGGTAATGACCGCCATCACCCCCGGCAGCGCCCTGGCCGCGCTGGTATCAATGGCCACAATCCGGGCGTGAGGGTGAATGCTGCGCAAGATTTTGCAGTGCAGCATCCGCGGCAGCGACATGTCGGCTGCATACAACGTTTGCCCGCTGGTCTTTTGCAGCGCATCTACCTTGCGGTTCGGCTTACCGACGATGTTGAGTTGGTGGGACATTAATGTTCTCCTCAATAACCTTCTCAACTGCCTCAACGATCTTCGTATAACCAGTACATCTACATAAATTACCGGCCAGGGTTTCGCGAATTTCTTGGCGGGTAGGGTGGGGGGTGGCGTCGAGCATTGCTCTGGCGGAGAGGAGCATGCCGGGGATACAGAAGCCGCATTGGGCTGCGCCCAAATCGGCAAAGGCGGTCTGCAGGGGCTGGAGGAGGTTGCCCCCGGCCAGCCCTTCAATGGTAGCAATGGGCTGCCCCTGAATTTCAACCGGGAGAACCAGGCACGACAGCACCGGCTCGCCGTCGAGCAGCACCGTGCAAGCGCCGCACTCGCCCAATTCACACCCGTGTTTGGTACCGGTCAAATTCAAATCTTCGCGCAGAACTTCGAGGAGGGTTTTGTGGACCGAGGTATAAACCTCGTGGATTTCGCCGTTAACCTGGAGCTGGAGAAGGGTTTTCATCGAAAAATCCCCTTGAGCCATGATCGTCCTGAAGATCTTCAAGATTTTAGAAATTGTACAATATACAGAACGATAGTCGTACTGATAAAACAGGATTATAAGCGCAGTAAGAGATTTGTCAAAAGTTTCTGACTCAACGGAGTGGGTTAGAGAGGGCAGAGCCAGACCTGGGGGACATGATTCCGCAGCAGCTTGAGGAATACTTCCCCGGCTGGAGCGAGAAAACTCTTCCGCCGCCGTACCAGGCCAACCGAACGGATCGGCAGCCACTCCAGGCGGACAGCCCGCAGCGACCCCGCTTTAAGCTCAGTTTCAACCGTATAGCCAGGTACAATAGATACCCCCAGGTTAAGGGCCACAAAACGCTTGATGACCTCGATACTGCCCAGGTCCAGCACCTGGGCCGGCAGGAGGCCCATCTTGGCCATCATTTGTTCCAGTAAAACCCGGCTGGAACTGCTTTTCTCTAACATCAACAGCGACTGGGCAGCCAGCATCGCCAACGTTACCGCCGGTTCGGCCAGCAGGGGCGAGGTGGGAGCGAAGATGGCTACGTCTTCCTGATAAAACAGGGTCTCGGTTTCCAGGCGAGGATCCATCATCCCGACTTTGGCGTGTTAAAACTCACCCCGTGGCGAATAGAGATAGCCTCTGTGCCGGTGGAGTCGCGGATCTGGTGCAGGGATAGTCTGTAAGATGAATTTTGACCACCAAATCGGAAATTGTAGCGGCGACTCTTGTGGTCGCCCTGGACGGGGGCAGTCCCTTTTATGTTATTACCGGGTAATCAGCACCGGACGATCCATTTGTTCGACAATTTGATAAGCCAGGTCATCGAGTAAGAGGCGCTCCCACCCGACACCGCGATGAGCGCCGATGACCACCAGGTCATAATCACCGCTGCGAGCCTCAGCCAGGATTTCGTCTACGACCAGGCCGTGACGTACTTTGGGTTGAGGGTGTAAATTTGATTTTTGCAAGATTTGCAGATCCTGTTCCAGTAACTCGCCTTCGGGGGTGTGTTCTTTAATAAGTTCTTCGGCGCTTGCCCGTAACTGGGTGCCCCGGATGCCGGGACCGGCGGTCATCTGTGACATAACATGTAAAACGGTGACTTCTACCTCACCTTCAACCAAAGCCGGTAGCCGGGCGGTGAAGCGGCTGAGCAATGAGACACTCTCCGCGCCGCTGTCACACAGCAATATGCGGTGGATGGGACCGATCTTTCCCTTAGCAATAATGACCGGACAGGGAGCACGCTCAATCACCCGTTTGGCGGTTGAACCCAGCAAGCGGGTCACCAGGTCATGATCGCGCCGCTCCCCGACAATAATCAAATCATAGCGCCCCTCTTTGGCTTCACGCACAATCTCCTCGGCCGGCTGGCCCAGCCGGACCTTATTTCGAAGGTCAGGAAGCTCTGGCCCTACCAATTGACAGGCACGGGCTAGAATTGTTTCGGCCCGCGAGCGGTTACTTTCACTCTTAATTACGGTTAAAACGGTTGGGGTAATCCCAGCTCGGCGGGCAATTTGCGCGCCCAAACGTAAAGCTGCTTCAGAATGGGGGGAGCCGCCTGTAGCAATCAGTAGCCGCATAAAAATATTCCTCCTCCTAAATAAGTACGAGAATGATCGGCACTACAAAAATAATTGTCATAAAAAGGGCCAAGTTTCGCCTTCTGGTTGTAACCCAGTGGACAAAATCGAGCATGGCCCGTTCGTAGTGGTGGTAGCTGGTTGTCAGAATAATGATCGAGACAAGTGTAATACTTATCATCTCAACCAGAACAATGGTGAAGGCAGACGGATTGTTAAGCAGCACTGAGGCTAAAAGCGTATCTACAAACGTGGTGATGTTGGCCCCCATGATGTAAGGGATGACGTTCTCGCGGCGGACGAACCCCCGATTGCTCAAAGGGATGAGAATGCTCAGAGAAATACTGACCGACATCGAGATGAAGGTGACTCCGGCGCCCATCAGAAACATGACCCAGGGCCGGTAAACCAGGCGTGATACTCGCCCAACCTGGCTTTCTTTGATGGTCATCTGGGGCAAACAGCGATCAAACAGGCTGAAGCTGAGCATAATTAAACCCAGACCAACTACAAAGAGCGCCCAGAGAGGCAAATAAGCGGTGAAAGTTGCAACAATGGGGTCGAAAATCATGTCGGTCACTGAGTTGAGGGCAGCCCCGGAGCGAAGCTGGAATGTGTCGAAGACCCCAATTTTGAGAAGAGTTAGCCCAATCAGCAAACCAACCAGATAGGTTGTCCCGGTAACTGTCAGCGAAAGGAGGCCCATGCTTAAGCTGGAAACCCGGTTGCGGCCCCGCAGAACATAGATAAAGCCAATAAACAGGACAATGAAACTGGCTCCCAGACGGGAGCCGGTGATCATGGTGAAGGCGCTTAACCTGTCAATCACCCCGGCATCTAAAAAGGTCAACGCCACCGCCGCCACCGGCGAGCCGCTCATGATCACGTAAGCAAACAACCAGCCAAAACCGAGACTGTTGAAGGGGTTAGTCACGGCAAAAGTGTCGCGTACCAGAAAGGTCAACCCCCGTGCGCCCTCTTTCATCAGCATAATCGCCAGGATAAAAAGAAAGAGGCTGGCAAAAAAGATGCTAATTTTATCTGGCCGGACTCTTTTCCAAATTGTATGGGCGACGTGGGTAAGTTTACTGGCTGTCGAGGTTGGTAAATATGGGGTGGTTTCAGTTGAGACTGCCTCGACTAAGTTTGCATCAAGCAGGTCATTATTTTTCATGGTGCTGATCCTAACTTAGTTGGGGGAAAACGTCTAAAGATTGTACTTGATTTTAGGCCATCACCCAAATCAGCCGGATTGTTTGAATGAGAGTGACAAGTGAAAGCCCTGGTGATATACTGTACTCAGACCAAAGGAGGATAAACTAATGGACTTCGCAGGCAAAGTAGCGGTAATTACTGGCGGCGCCTCGGGTATGGGTGCGGCTACGGCCCGTGAGTTCAGGGCTGCCGGAGCAGAGGTGGTGATCGTTGATCGCAACGCTGAATTGGCGGCCCGGGTAGTTGACGAAATTGGCGGCGCGGCGGCGATTGGCGACGTCAGCGACTCGGTCTTTTGCAACATGGCGGTTGAAAGAGTGCTGAAGGGTTACGGACGGCTGGATATCCTGGTTAACGCGGCCGGCATTATTATCCGGGCCGATGCGCTCCATACGTCGGATGAGCAGTGGCAGCGAGTGCTGAACGTCAACGTTAACGGGGTATTTTTTATGAGCAGGGCCGCTGTCGGCCCGATGAAAAAGCAAGGTAAGGGGGTCATCATTAATTTCGGCTCCATTTGGGGCGAGGTCGGCGCGGCGGGAGTTGTGGCCTACTGCACTTCAAAAGGGGCGGTCCACCAGTTAACGCGGGCGATGGCTCTGGATTACGTCAAGGACGGTATCCGCATTAATGCCGTTTGCCCGGGCGAAGTCAACACGCCGATGCTGGCCTCGGAGCGTTCCGAGCCGGTCACGCCGGAGATGATGCAGCGCCTGGCCGAGTCCGTGCCGCTGGGCCGCATGGCCGAACCGGTCGAAATTTCCCGCGTGGTCCTGTTTATGGCTTCGGATGCGGCCAGTTACATGACCGGAGCTATGATTACGGTAGACGCAGGCTATACGGCCAGGTAGGTGAAAAATGGAATATCGTGTTTTGGGCCGAACCGGGGTTAAAGTCGCTCCACTCTGTTTGGGTACCGACAACCTGGCCAACCCCACTCCCGAGGCCGAGTCGATCGCGATGATCAACCGCGCTCTGGACGCCGGCATTAACTTGCTTGACACCAGCAATAGTTACGCTAAAGGCGAGAGCGAACGCATTATCGGGCGGGCGCTGGCCGAAAATGGCCGCCGCCAGCAGGTGATAATTGCCACCAAGGCCCATTATCCGACCGGCCCCGGTCCCAACGAGCGGGGAAACTCGCGCCTGCACCTGCTGCAGGCGTGCGAGGACTCGCTGCGCCGGCTGCAGACGGATTATATTGACCTGTACCAGCTCCACCGCCCGTCCTTTGACATCCCCGTGGATGAAACCCTGAGTGCGCTGACCGATTTGGTGCGCCAGGGCAAGGTCCGTTACATTGGTAGTTCTACGGCTCCGGCCTGGAAGGTGATGGAGGGCCTGATGATCAGCGAGTTGAAAGGCTACGTTCGTTTTGTTTCCGAACAGCCGCCCTACAATTTGCTGGACCGGCGGATCGAGAACGAACTGGTGCCGCTGTGCCAGGCTTACGGTCTGGGCCTTTTGCCCTGGTCGCCGCTGGCAATGGGCATTTTAGCCGGCCGCTACGCCGACGCCGCCCGCTTCCCGCCTGAGTCACGGGCCAGTCTGCGCGGCGGCATTTACGCCGAGCGAATTACGGCCCGCGGCATTGAAGTGGGCCAGAAGTTTGGGCAGTTGGCCCAGGCGGCCGGTATGTCGCCGGCCCAATTGGCCGTGCTGTGGGTTAAAGACCAGCCGGGTATCACCGCCCCGCTCATTGGCCCGCGCACACTGGAGCAACTTGAACACTTTTTGCCGGTCCTGGAGATGCGCCTGGATGAGACGGTTCGGGCCGCCTGCGATGAACTGGTCCCGTCGGGCAGCGCTGTTGCCAACTTTCACAACTCCGCCCCCTGGATGAAGATGCTGATTGGGTAGATTCCTCTTACTTGTATCCGCGCGCCAGGTAGGAGGTGAACGGCACCCGGAGACGCCAATCCGGCCTTTTGAAGGGCGCCAATCGTGCCGCCAGGTCGTTCATTACCGCCTGCTGCTCGGCCTGGGAGGCAGTATTGAGGCCAACGGCCAGGGGCGTAGCGCGCGTTCTTTTGGTACCAGTCAATAGGAGCGCCTTGCGGGGTGCGAGCTTTTGGCACGTCAATCATCCCCCCATTGACATCAATCCCGATGGCCCGTCCGGCAGGGCCAACCCTCTCTGCAGCAAAGCGCGCCGCTGCGCCGGTGCCAATATCCACCACCACTTCATCCGGCTGTAAAGCAGACCATTCGACCAGGGCCTGGGCAAAGGGTCCAAGAATAGCCGGGACGAGAATATGCTCGTACCGTTCTGCCGCTTCATGGGCAAGCTGCCACTGCCTTGATGTTGCCATATTCCCCCCTTTTTATGCCCTTAATAATTGGCCGCCTCACGGACAACATCTGCCACCAGGCTCAAAGCAAACCAGCATGGAAAGGCCCGGATAAGCTCCGGTGTCGCATCCAGTTTGACCCGCCGGTCACGGACGGCTTCGGCCAGGGTGATGCGCCCCAGCCAGACCTGATAGAAAACGGCTAGGTCCGCCGTGACGATAACATCGCTCTCAAAACCAGGGTACTTCAGACACACCGACACATCGCCTCGTTCAAGCAGAAGCCAGTAACGGCCCCGAGATACATCTGGGAAATGAAACTCGATAACGATTCGTTCCTGGGGCAGCCGTTCCGTGTAGACGCGATCACGCATCCACCACAACAGCAAGATTGGATTGAGTTCGGCCGGTTCCGGCTCGCCGAAGGCCCATTTGGCCCCCCATTGAACCAGGACATCAACAACCGGCTTTAACTCCCGCCCGGCATGGGTGAGTTGGTAGCTGATCCGCCGGCTGCTGGCGGCAACCTGCCGTTCCAGCACGCCGACCTGCTGCAAGCGGCGCAACCGCTCGGCCAGGAGTGAGCGGGGAATTCCCGGCAGTCCGCGCTCCAACTCGTTGAAATGATGCGCCCCACTCAACAGGTCGCGCACAATCAGCAGCGTCCAGCGGTCCCCCAGGATCTCGGCGGCTCGGGCCATGGGGCAGTACTGTCCATATTTGTGCATACAAACATTATAACAGACCGGCAGAAGTCGGTCCAGTTCATTAATTGGACTAGAATCACCGCCGAGAATGGGCTATACTGGCCTTAATCCTAAGTAATTATTGGAGGTGTAACATGAGTGCAAGCGAAAACGGCCAAGTGAGCCGTAGCGCGGCCGAGGTGTATGAAGAATTTTTTGTTCCAGCTCTTTTTCAACAGTGGTCAAGCGGCGTAACCGATGCGGCTGAGATCCAGCCCGGCCAGCGGGTACTGGATGTGGCGTGTGGAACAGGGGTGCTGGCCCGTACCGTGGCAGAACGAGTGGGTCCGACCGGAGCGGTAGTGGGTTTGGATGTGAATGAAGGGATGCTTGCGGTAGCCCAACGGAAGGCTCCCGCGCTCGAGTGGAAACAAGGGCGGGCCGAAGCACTGCCTTGGGACAGCGACAGCTTTGACGCCGTCGTCAGCCAGTTTGGATTAATGTTCTTTGAGGACCGGGGTACTGCCCTGCAGGAGATGGTGAGAGTATTACGACCAGGCGGGCGGCTGGCCGTGGCGGTGTGGGCCTCGTTGGACCATTCGCCGGGGTATGCGGCGATGACAGACTTGTTACAGCGTCTCTTTGGCGATCAGCCTGCCACTGCACTCCGGGCGCCGTTCGTGCTGGGCGACTTGCAGGGCTTGCACAGCCTGTTTGCCAAAGCCGGCATGCCTGATATCCAAATCACCACCCAGGCCGGGACAGCCCGCTTCCCTTCGCTTGAGTCCTGGGTCTACACCGATATCAAGGGTTGGACTCTGGCTGATATGCTCGACGAAACTCAGTTCCAACTGCTGCTTAAAGAAGCAAAAAACGACTTGCAGCAGTTCGTCACCCCCGATGGTATGGTCGCCTTCGGTGCGCCTGCTCATATTGTCACCGCCGCCAAAATGTGAGTGGCCCAAACTCGATAACTCATTTGAAAGTAGTACAGCCTGGCATTGGCCGGGCTATTTTTTTATTGTACTTGGGGTGGATCTCATTTGGGGAGCAGGTATTTTCGTAACGCTTTTCGTAACGCTCTGGCGACATTTTTTGTTTAAACTCATAGGCGTCGGCCTGGAAATTTGTCAAGATTGTTGAGAAAGATAAGAAAATAGGGTAAAATAGAGGTGCCCGTTCGGCAAAGGCGCCGGGGGAGCATCACGCCAACGGGACAAAACGGATCAGGCAACTTGCAAACCTTAACCTTGAGGAGGTTCCTATGTTAGTTAATGAACGTATGTCCCACCCCGTCATTACTGTTTCTCCAGATACACCTATTATGGAGGCGCTCAGATTGATGGAGAGCGAACATATTCGGCGGGCGCCGGTCGTCAAGGATGGTAAACTGGTCGGTATCGTCGCCCAAAAGGATTTGCTCAACGCTTCCCCCTCTCCCGTCACTTCGCTCAGCGTCTGGGAGATCCATGACCTGGTCAGCAAGATCACCGTAAAGCGGGTGATGACGACAAAAGTGGTCACGATTCAGGAAGATACACCGCTGGAGGAAGCCGCCCGCCAGATGGCGGATCATAAGATCGGTGGTCTGCCGGTACTGCACGGGGACAAGATAACCGGCATCATTACCGAAACCGACATTTTCAAAACCTTTCTCGAACTGCTGGGCGCGCGCGAACAGGGCGTGCGTCTCAGTGTGCTGATGAACAACCAGCCCGGCCAAATCGCCAAGGTAAGCCAAGCTATTTTCGAGATTGGGGGTAATATCGTGGCCCTGGGCGCTATTGCCGGCGACGATCTTTCCACTTCCCTGGTCACCTTAAAGGTGGTCGGTCCATCGCAGGAGCAATTAAAAGCTACGATTGAGCCGTTAGTCGAACGCCTGAAAGATATTCGCACTTGCTGAACTAGCCCCGCTGGCCTGTCCCGGTTGAATGGTAACTGCCAAAGGGGGCGACCGGGAAATGAGCAAAAATTGGGCATTTTTTGGTCTGGTGTGAACAACTGCAGCGGCCTATAGTTAAGATGTAGTCTAGAGTTTATCGCCGGTCCACGAATAAAGGGGGAAAATAAAGAGGTGATGAAAAATTGTCTGATGCTGCTGCTTCTTTTGCCGTTTGGCGCGAGTGTTGGTTGTGTGCCGGTGACCAGCGGATCAAGTTTGACTCCGGTTGTGGTTGAGAAGCCACCGGTACCCCAGACCCCGGCCTCTTCCGGCGATGCGACCCGGGTGGCACCGGTTCCTGCCTTCACCCCAACCTCTACTCTCCTACCAGCGCCAACAGATAGTTCCACCCCCTCACCCAATGCCTCTTTTACTCCAACCAACAGCCCCCTACTGCCACGTACGTCTACGCCCACCCCGCTTGTTACCCCCACCCCTGCACCAAGCGCGTCTTTCACCCCGGCCAGCACGCCCACACCGATTCCAACGGTCATGCCCACCGCAGTGCCGAGCGCTACCCCTGCACCCGTTCAACCCCCTACCTTGGCCCCGCCCGCAGTGCCGACAGCGGTTAACAGCGCCGGTGCATCTGCCCAGGTTGAGCGCGGGTTCGAGATTTATAAACAGCAGTACTGCGGTCTATGCCATCAACTCGACGCCGCCGGCACCGCCGGTCAATTTGGCCCTAGCCATAATGGGATCGGCACAAGGGCCGAGCAGCGTATCCACGAGGCCCGATACACCGGCACGGCGACAACGGCCGCGGTGTATCTTCACGAGAGCATTGTCAGCCCCAAGGTTTACACTGTTGCCGGGTATGAAAACACCCAGCATCAGATGCCCGCCTACGTCCATTTGAGCGAAGCTGATGTTGATGCGCTGGTGCAAATGCTGCTGCAGCAAAGGTAGCAAGGTGGCAGATAGCAAATGGTAGATAGTAATTCTTGTTGTTATCTGGCTACTGATTACTGACAAATGGCTACCGTTTACCGTCTTCTATTTTCTGCAAGGGAGGGGATATTGTTATGATCAATAGAGACCCATAATCCAAAATGAGCGGATAATGGCAGCCTGGTGGTTAGGTTGGACCCAGGAGTTTAGAAATCTCATCAATTATTAAAAATAAAAAGGAGTTGTCGAATGAGAAAGATAATGCTAGCAGCCAGCCTGGTGTTCATTTTGACGTTAGTTTTGCTTCCCGCCGCCGGGGTTAGCAGCGCCCAGGAGGGCGGCACGACGGTGGCCACGGGGTTAAACGGCCCGATGGGCGTGCTGGTGGCTCCCGACGGGAGTGTCTGGGTGATTGATTCCGGCACAGGCGGCGAGACCGAGGTGCCCGGCGTTGACCCGGCAACCGGCGAACAGATAACGGCCAAGCTGGGTGACACCGCCCAGGTGGTGCAGATTACCCCCGACGGCGCCCAGAACACTGTGCTCAACCTGCCCTCGCTGCTGCAAGGAATGGAAGCGAGCGGTGGCAATCGTCTGGCTTTACTTAACGACACGCTCTATGCAGCGACCGGCTTCTGGATCGAGGCAGCCGGCCCTGATGCTGCACCCAATATGGCAATCGTGGCCAAAATTGACGGCAGCCAGGTTACGGAAGTCGCCAACCTGTGGAACCTGGAACGTGACCAGAACCCGGGCGGCTTTATCCAGGAATCTCACCCCTACGGCCTGGCCGCTGGGCCTGACGGCAACTTGTGGGTCGCTGACGCCGGCGCTAACGATCTGTTGAAGGTAAATCCGGCTACCGGTCAGGTTGATGTGGTTGCGGTCTTTGATGGGGTGCCCAGCCCGCTGCCAAACCAGGCTCGCGGCGGGGCTATGGAAGCTGACCCGGTGCCGACGGGCGTAGCCTTTGGCCCGGATGGGAATGCGTACGTGTCGCTTCTGCCTGGCTTTCCTTTCCTGCCTGGCTCGGCCAAGGTGGTCAAAGTGACTGCCGACGGCCAGGTGAGCGACTATGCCACCGGCCTGACTATGCTGACCGACCTCCGCAGCGGCCCTGATGGCAACCTGTATGCTGTTCAGATTGGCGTTTTTACCGAGCAAGGACCCACTCCCAACAGCGGGGCGATTATTCGGGTCAAAGAAGGTGATGCTTCCGAGGTAGTGCTGAGCGGCTTATCGTTCCCAACATCTATTGATTTCAATGCCGCCGGTGATGCCTACGTGACTATCAATGGCGTTGGCGCGCCAGGCTCCGGGGAAGTGGTCAGGTACAACGGGCTGACCGGCCTGGCCGGGACGCCCCTACCCGAGCCGGCTGCTGCTCCTCCTGCCGCCCCTCCCGCTGCCGAAGCACCTGCCGCCGAAGCAGCCCCGACCCAACTGCCCCCTTCAGGCGGTGAACTGCCGGGGCGTGTGTGGGCTATCGGGCTGGTGGTGGCGCTCGGCCTCGGCCTGGTTACGACCGGTGTGCTGTTGAAACGAGATCCCTTCACAGCTCGACATCCGAAGTAATAAAGTTTATCCGAAAAATTCTAATTCAAACCTGGCAGGTTTCGCAGACCTGCCAGGTTTGTCACGTGCCCAAACTTCAGCTTGGGCACGAGTTTGTGTCTGATTACTGGCTAATGACAACTGACTGCTATTTTTGGAGGAAGAGTTCTATGGAGTATACGTTTCTAATAGAGACATACGACACTGAACGGTTGAAAACGCTAAATGTGTGGAGTATGTTTAGCGATCAGGATTTGACCATTCGCCCTCATCCCTTGAGCAGCAAAGATAGGAATGCGCTTGAACACATGGTTCACCAGTGCCTGAGCGAAAACAAATGGTTTTGCAATATGTTCGGCCTTGATGTGGGCGCCCCACCTTTGCCTCAGCCGGAAACCCGGCTTGAATTTATTAGGCGTTATGCGGAAGACTCCGGTAAACGACTGGCCCGGCTCAAAGAAATGGACAAAAGCTGGTGGGAGCAAGAGGTTCCTTTTTTTGATACTATTCACAGCCGAGCCTGGATTATGGTCAGAAGGATTGCCCACAGCGCCCATCACCGTGGCGAACTGACGACTCTCCTCAGAATCCTGGGCCGGGAAGTTTACAGCGTTTATGGACCGTCGGCTGATACGGGGGGATTACCTGATAACAACGCAGTCACCCTCTATGCCTACCCCGACGTCCAATCTCTGCTTGAAGGTGAAGTCAAAGGGGGTCACAAGGCAGACTTACCCGGCCCTGGGCCGAAGCCCAGCACCGAGCGGCCCGATCTTTAAGAAAAATTGGTTTCTACCCGCAGCAGAGGGTTACTCGAAATCGAAGTCGAGCCGGTAGCTCATTAACCACTCTTGCCGGCTTTCGCCTGCGATGTCGCCATGAAAGGCGGCGGTCACATTGGCGCGGGTGAGTTTTACCCCGGAAACCTCGTTCCCAGGCTGCCCATCCCAGGTTTTCTCATCCCAACTCTTTGTTTCAAGCGTGCCCGCCGCATGAGAACCATATTTCGCGCCCATAATTTTCCCCCATTTAATTTTGACTCCTGGACTTATTGCAATTAACTTTTCCAGGTTAGAAGAATTATGGCACGGAAACAATGAGCCGTATAATAAAAACAGCAGTTTAGAATTTTTGTGCTATTATGTGATTGAGGGCGAGTGATGGTAAAATCAAAAGCCAGGAAATTATTCGTGGAACGCACATGGGCTTATGACCATTGAAGGAATAAAACTGTTTCTCGCTTCGTTAAGCGCTGCTGCTGATTCCGGCAAAAACGCGCGTTGGCCGCTTGTAGTTCGAGCTTACGGGCCTGCCTTCCTCACCGGAGCTGGGCTTTTGGCCTTTTTTGTAATATTTTTGGCTGCCATCCAGTTTTCTACGCCCAATCTCGTCAGCAATGATAGTTATTTTCATATCAGATTTGCCGAGGTGATGCGCGAACAGGGTTTGCGGCCCGCCTTTCCCTGGCTGCCCTTAACCGTTTTGAATCCCCAGGATTACGCCGATCATCATTTTCTATATCACGTCCTGCTCATCCCCTTTACTTACGGCGACCTGCGCCTGGGAGCTAAGTGGGCCGGGGTCATATTTCCAGCTCTGGCTTTTGTCGGCGGTTGGATTTTGCTGCGGGGACAGCGCGTGCCTTATGCGGCTTTGTGGTCGCTGGGGTTCCTGGCCGTATCGGAAGCATTTCTTTACCGCATGAGTATGACCCGGGTTCAAGGCGCATCATTGCTGATGTTATTCCTGATCCTGCACGTCACCTTAATCCATCAGTACCGTTGGCTCTTGCCATTGACCTTCATTTACGTCTGGCTTTACGATGCCTTTCCTCTGATCGGGTTAATGCTTGTTCTTTACGTCATGAGTTACTGGCTCCTGGAGCGTCGGCTTAAGCTCAGCCCGCTGGTATACGCCGGACTGGGCATTAGCCTGGGCTTAACCATCAATCCTTACTTCCCCCAAAACTTGCTCTTCATTTATCATCACGCCTTGCCCAAACTTACCGATAGCGCCAGCGGCAGAGTGGGCAACGAATGGTATCCCTACCAAACCTGGACCCTGGTCGAGAACTCCGCACCGGCGCTGGTGGTCCTGGCGCTCGGCGCTTTTGCCCTGGGCCTGAGCCAGCGCCGGATGAGTACCAATACGGCTGCGCTTTTTCTCATCGCGCTTTTGTTTGGCTTTCTGCTCTTTAAATCCCGGCGTTTTATCGAGTATTATCCAGCTTTTGCGTTGGTGTTTTGTGCTGTGGCCTGGTCGGCCCTGCTGGAAGAGTGGTTTACATCTAATCCCTGGCTGAAAAAGCTTTGGCCCCTGATCCTGACTATTATTCTGCTGCCGCTGCTCGCTTACAACCTGTGGGCTACCCAGGAGAGTGTCCAGGATGACACTAACCCCTACCAACGCTATGCCGCAGCCTCAGCCTGGTTGAAAGCCAACACGCCTCCGGGCAGCCTGATTTACCAAACCGATTGGGATGATTTTACCCAACTCTATTACTATAACACGCACAATACTTATACCCTGGGCCTTGATCCCACGTATATGGAGTTGTATAATGCCGACCTGTATCACCTGTGGCGAGATGTTAACAATGGTGGGGTCATCCCCCCCAGCCAGACCATTGCCAATACCTTTGGCGCCTATTATGTCCTGACCGACCTTAACCACGAAAACTTTCTCGACGAGGCCGAGGTGGACCCAGGCTTGCAGGAAGTTTTTCGCGACGAGTATGCCGCGATCTTCCAGGTGCGTAATAGTACAGATAAGGAAGAAAAAAAGTAGAAAAAATAGGAGGTCGAAATGAAGGAGTTTACCAAACCGTCCGATGCCGAACTGCGCCAGAAATTATCGCCGGAACAGTATCAGGTGACCCAACATGAGGGCACCGAACCACCCTTCCGCAATGACTATTGGGATAACAAAAAACCAGGCATCTATGTGGATATAGTCTCCGGCGAGCCGTTGTTCAGTTCCCTGGACAAGTATGACTCCGGCACCGGCTGGCCCAGCTTTACCCAACCCCTTGAGCCAGAAAACGTCACCACCCGCACCGATCGCCAGTTGTGGATGGTCCGCACGGAAGTGCGCTCCAAGCATGCCGACTCCCACCTGGGCCATGTCTTTGACGATGGCCCGGCCCCAACCGGTCTGCGCTACTGCATGAATTCGGCCGCATTACGCTTCATCCCCGTGGAGAAGTTGGAAGAAGAGGGGTATGGGGAATATCTCAGCCTGTTCCAGCAGGACTCTGAGTAGAGCAGCCAGACTCAATGGACAGCGAACAAATAAGTCAGCCGCCTCCGGCAACTCGGGGAGCCAGCCCCGTTGAAACGACCCGGTTAGAGGCCAAATGGTGGATTTTGTTAGCCATCGGCGTTGGCAGTTTTATGACTGCCCTCGATGGGAGCGTCGTCAACATTATCCTGCCGGTGGTCAGCCGTGCTTTTAACAGCGACGTGGCCACCGTCGAGTGGGTAGTGACGGTTTATTTGTTGGTGGTCAGCAGCTTGCTGCTCAGTTTTGGCCGCCTGGGCGATATGCGCGGCCACAAGTTGGTTTATATCTCTGGCTTTCTGGTTTTTGTGGTCAGTTCGGCGTTGTGCGGCCTGGCCTCTTCGATTGGATTCTTAATCGTCGCCCGGGCCTTGCAGGCGTTGGGCGGGGCGATGCTCCTGGCCAACTCGCCGGCCATCCTGACCAAGAACTTTCCACCCCAACAGCGCGGCCAGGTGCTCGGCCTGCAGGCCACCATGACCTATCTCGGCCTGACAGTCGGCCCCTCCTTGGGCGGCTGGTTGACCAGCGAGTACGGTTGGCGAGCCGTGTTCTACATCAACCTGCCGGTCGGACTGCTGGCGCTGCTGCTCAGCCTGTATTTTATCCCTCTTGATTCTGGCGCTGAGCGGGCAGAACGATTTGACTTGGCCGGGGCGATCACTTTTATGGCCGGACTGGTGGCCTTGCTGCTGGGATTGAACCAAGGCCATGCCTGGGGCTGGAGTTCGCCGGCAATCTTGGGACTCCTGGCGGCGGCAGTTGTCCTGCTGGCCGTGTTCCTCTTCATCGAGCGGCGCGTAAGCAGCCCTATGCTCGATCTGACCTTGTTTCGCGTGCCGCTCTTTTCCGCTTCGACGGCCAGCGCCGTCTTTAACTACATCTGCCTCTTTACCGGCTTGTTTTTACTACCCTTTTACCTCATCCAGGCGCGCGGCCTGAGTCCGGCCCAGGCGGGCCTGATCCTTACCGCCCAGCCGATTATTATGGCCATTATGGCTCCGCTAAGCGGGACCCTGTCGGACCGGATGGGAGCGCGCTTGCTCAGTACACTTGGCATGGGCATCATGGCCTTGGGCTTGTTTCTCCTGGCCCAGGTCAACGCTACCTCACCCTTGAGTTATGTCGCCCTCTCTCTGGCGACGGTTGGCTTTGGGACCGGTGTGTTTATCTCTCCCAACACCAGCGCCTTACTGGGGGCGGCGCCGTTGCACCGGCGGGGCATTGCCTCAGGGATCATGGCGACAGCGCGCAACATGGGGATGGTTTTGGGGGTAGGGTTGGCCGGGGCCGTCTTTACCACCGTTCAGGCTCAAGCTCATGCTGCCGGTTCGGCCACGGCGACTTACGAGGGCATCCGAGCCGGCTTCCTGGTGGCGGTTGGGGTGGCCCTGGTCGGCATGCTGACCTCGGCGGTTCGTGGTCCAAATATCAATGTCTAATCAAATCCAGCCAGAGTAGCCTGCCAGCCTTCATCATGCTGGCCGGGGACAAAGGGGAAATAGTAGCTGACTCGATCCAATAAGCCGCTGTATTTGGCCTTAACCAGGCTGGGCAGCTTGGCCCAGCTTCCTGGCAGGACAAACTCGGTCAGCATCTCGTCGCTGATGAGGCGGGGCATCTCCTCCCAACGGCCCCGGGCAGCCAGAGCGCTTAACTCCTGGGCGGTGTCACCCCAGCCGTGGATATCGAAGACAATTTTGTAGGCGGGCGTGCTGGCATAAAAAGCAATTTGCTGGCGAGCCTCGGCCTCGTAGCGGCGGGCCTGGGTCGGGTCGTCGGTGGGCACAACAAAAATGCTCGTTGTCAGCTCGATGTCACCTCGCTGGCGGCCGCTCTGAGCCAGGCCGGCTTCGATATTGGGCAGCGTCACTTCACGGATCGTCCGGGCGGTGTGCAGTGGATGAACGTGAAAGCCCTCGCACAGTTCGCCGGCCAGTTGGCACATGCGCGGGTTGACCCCGGCGATGTAAATCGGCACGTGAGGGTAGTCGTGCGGGCCGGGGTCGAAAAACGGGGTCATCAGGGTCAGTTTGAAGAATTCACCCCGGAAGTTGAGCTTTGTGCCGTGCTGCCAGCAGTCCCAAAAAGCACGCATGGCCATGATAACCTCACGCATTTTCTCAACCGGCTTCTCCCATTTAACCCCGATACGGCGCTCATTATGTCCTTTTACCTGCGTACCCAACCCCAGAATAAAGCGTCCCCGGGAGAAGCGGGCCAAATCCCAGGCCAGGTAGGCTAGCACCGCCGGACTGCGCGAAAAAGCCAGAGCGATGCCGGTCCCCAGCGAGAGCCGCTGGCTGTGTTCCGCCGCTAGCATCAGCGGCAAAAACGCGTCGTGGGCGGTTTCGGCCACCCAAATGCCGGCAAAGCCCATCCTTTCGGCGGCTTGGGTTAAGGCAGGCATATTGCTTAAATCACTCGTCAGGATAGACGTATCAAATTTCATGGGCGCTCCTTTATTAGATCATTAGGCATTCAGTGTATCACCAAATAAGATTTTGGGAAAGAGTCCTAAATTTAATCATTCTCAAATAAGTAGAAAGGGGATCCAAAATCTCCTGATGAAGTGGCCAGAGTCGGGAGACTTTGGGCTCTTTATTTAAAAGGTATGAGTCTCAAATTGACTCCTTTTAGCAGCCGTGTTACCTTTTACGCTCAGGAGAAACGATGAGCCAATCCCTAACCCCTGACCTGCCCCCGGCCCTGCTGCAAATTTTGCGGCAGGGTTGTCCGGCCTTGCTGTTGACCGTTGGTACGGATGGTTTTCCGCATACGGCCTTTACCTGGACTGTCGCCCTGGATGCTGCTCACCTGCGTTTTGCCGCCGACCGTGGCAGCGTCACCTTGTCCAATCTGGAGCGAGAGACGCGGGCGGCCCTGCAAATCATCGGCCTGGATAAACTCATCTTTTTGGTTAAGGGCGCTGCCCGCCTGGTCAAGCCGCAAATTGAAGCGGCTCCTTTTAGCGTGGCAATGATGGATTTGGCCGTGTCAGAGGTCAAAGACCAGTCCTGGCCCGGCGTCAGCGTGCAGCCGTTGAGCTATGATTGGCCGCCGGAGCAGCGCGAGAGCATGCTGGCGATGGAACAAGCTGTTTATGCCGAGATGCGCACATGGCCGGGTTAACACTGACCGGGCAGGTTGTCACCGGTCTGGGGCAGGGTGCTTCGTTTACCCAGCTTGATTGGGTCCGCTCGCAGTTTGTGACCAAGCTGGGCCTTGACCCTCACCCCGGCACCCTCAATCTACACCTCCGTCACCCTGGCGACTTAACCCAATGGGTCGGCTTAAAAGGTCAGGCGGGCTGTCCAATCGTTCCGCCGGACCCGGCCTGGTGCGAGGCCCGCGGCTACCCCGTCCGTATTGCCGGGCGACTACCTGGGGCAATCATTCTGCCCGATGTGCCCGGTTACCCCCAGGCCCAAATCGAGGTCATTGCCGCGCTGCCGGTTCGCCAGGAGCTGGGTCTGACCGACGGCGACAGTCTGTCCCTTGCCATCAACCAACCGCTGTCCGTGCAGGCCGTCATCTTTGATGTGGACGGCACCTTGGTAGATACAGTAGATGCCTACCATATCGTCGCCGAGCTGGCTGCTGCTCCTCATGGACTGCACATCAGCCGCGAGACGGTTCGCTACGCCCTGAACAACAACCATCCCACCTTTTGGGAATTGGTCACTCCCCTTGAACATCCCTATCGCCTGGAATTGATGGAGGCGCTGAAACGAGAAGCAATGCGGCGCTGGCCGGAAGTGCTTCGGCAGCATGGCCGGATCATGCCCGGTTTGCGCCAGACCCTGGAAAAACTGAAAGGCCGGGGCTTGCGCCTGGCCATTATGACCGGCTCGCAGAGCGGCTCGTTCCAGCCGCTGCGGGAAGAGGGGTTGCTGGACTTTTTTGAGATCGTTGTTACCGGGGTAGATGTGACTCGCTCCAAACCCGACCCGGAAGGGCTGCTCAAGTGTGCGGCAGCGTTGGGGATTGCGCCAGGCCAGGCCGTTTATGTGGGCGATACCCCCACCGATGTACAGGCCAGCCGGGCTGCCGGCATGGCGGCGGTGAGTGTCCTCTCCGGTGCAGGCGACTCGGCCTTGCTGTCTGCAGCCGGCCCTGATTGGCTCATCCATTCTCACACGCGGCTCTCGGAGGTTATTTTCAATCCGGCGTGATGCTTCATCCAAAAATCCCTAAAAAGGATAGCACCTCTTATCTTCCAGGGGAACCTCTGCTGGCATTGTGGTGTATATAAGGGTGGAAAGACCTTTAAAATCACGCCGATAGCGGAGGACCAAGATGAAAGTTACGGCCTTTTTATGGTTTTTACTCCTTTTAAGCGCCGGCACTGTGTCGGGGGTAAACGCAGGAAGCCAAATTTTAGCGGCGGCAACACCTCGACCCCCTACTCCTGCTGTCACGCCCGCCGCGGGCGTGCTGCTCACTCTTTGGAACGACCGGCAGCAGCGTCACGAAATCCACCTGTTTGATCCGGCAACGGGCCGGGATATTCCCAGCCGCACCCT
The DNA here is from genome assembly GCA_023382535.1 of Anaerolineae bacterium. Next base: position 481,529 of record JAHDWA010000002.1, read on the forward strand.
GAGCACCATCAGCGACAATTCCTTGTACAATTTGCCGGCGGCCATCTCAAGCGATGGTCAACGTCTGGCAGTGGTTGGCTCGCGCGGGCAGAGCTGCGAACCTTTCGCCGGGGGAAGCAGTTGCCGGCCCAGCGCCGATGAGTTAGTTTTGGTCAACTTGCCGGACTGGCGCAAGCTCAAGGCCGCGTTACCGGGACGTGGCTGGATCGGGCCGCTTGCCTTTAGCCCTCAGAACAGCACGCTTGCCCTTAGTTATGAACTGGAAAGAAACAGCACGCTCATGCTGTTCGACACCAGCACCGGCCAGCTTATCGGCCAGCGCCTTTTGGAATTTCGCCCCTCTCTCATCGGCTATGCCCTGGATGGCCTGAGCCTGGTGATCTACGGAGCGCCCCTGGGAGCGGATCCGGGAATAGCCAAACCAGGGTCGCCCCGCCTGCTGCTGGTGGATGCTGCTACCCTGGAAGTGCAGTGGAAGCAGCCGCTTGAAGGCATTTTGGGCGGCAGTTGGTGTGAAGAAAGATGTGCGGCTCCCTACGAAGAGCGCCTCTTTGCTTACTGGTCGCCGGCAGTGGTCCTCTCCCACGATGGCCGCCAGCTTTATCTTGTCCATGCCGATGAGGAAAAATTGACGGCGGTTGACCTGGCAGCGCGGGCAGTACGCAGCGTCGAAATGCAGGCCGCCCGGCCGTGGTTTGAGGATCTTCTGGCTTTGACAGCAGGAGTGGCCCGGGCCAAAGGGGCGGGGATAGGAGCTTTCAAAACGGCGGTCCTCTCCACGGATGGAACCCGGCTCTTTGTGCTGGGGCAGACAATGGAGGCTGCCCCCACCCCTGAGGGTCACTGGCAGAGCAGCCAAACCTCCCTCGGCCTCCAGGTCATCGAAGTTGAGAGCGGCCGCAAAGTAGCCAGCCTGGACACGCCGGCCAGTGGGATCAGGCTTACCCCGGATGGGACCTCCTTGCTGCTTGATGGCTGGGGAGAGCAGGACCCGTGGATAGAAGTGCTCGACGCGGCCACGCTGGAGAAAGTTACCCGCTTGACGGGTTGGGAGGTTGTGTTCAGCCGGCAAACGGATGGCCAGCCAATCCCCCTGGCCCGGCAGCCCGGCCAAGCGACGACCGGATTGGCAGTGCTTGACCCTCGCTCTTTCAACGTCATTAGGAGTTGGTCGGTTGAGGGCCATGCTTCCTGGATAGCGCTGCCTTGAAGACTCAGCCGGTCCCCCCCAACTTTTCAGAAATTTCTTGCGCCGCTGCAACCAGCCAGGAGGTAAACTCAGTAAGCTTGGTGGGGGTAAGCTGCGAGCTAAAGCCGACCAGGGTCATGACCGCGGCCACCTCGCGCTCGCCGGAAGCTGCCGTGGCGAAAATGGGTACGGCAATCGCGCCAACGCCGCGCAGGTACTCCTCGGTGTCGTCAACGGCATAGCCCTGCGCTCTCACGTTAGCCAGAACTGCCCGGTACTGATTAGGGTCGGTGATGGAGGTGGGGGTAAAGGCTTTGAGACCGGGGTCAATCAAGAGCTGGTCAATGGTTTCGGGTGGCAGATAGGCCAAAAAAGCCCGGCCAAACGCGCCAGCGCAAAAAGGAATTTTCATGCCAATGGGGGCCGCCACCCGCACGTCGGCCAGGGGTTCCTCTTTATCCACAATGGTAATGGCCTTACCGTCGAAAACGCCCAGTAAAAAGGTGGCGTTGGCTTGTTCCATCAGGCGGCGCAGATGAGGCCGGGCCACCTCGCGCACGTCGAGCTGGCTGCGAACCAGGCTGCCCAACTCCGATAAGGCTGGCCCCAGCCGGTAGCCGCGGGTAACAGCATTTTGTTCCAAAAACTTGTGTTGGGTTAAGGTGTTGAGGATATTGTGGACAGTGCTCTTGTTGAGGCGTAGTAGGCGGCTGATTTCCGATACTCCATATTCTTTTTTGTCGCTATTTTTGAAGAGATAGAGCACGCGAATTGCCCGATCAATGGCTGGTACTGGCGCAGACATAATTTCCCCCAGCAGAATAGGACTGTTCTTTATCAAGAACGGAGTTCTATTATAGGGGACGGAATTAAAATTGTCCAGTAAAGCCTAGACGATTCTAATGACAATCAGTGAAATATTGTCTTTGCCGCCGGCGGTATTGGCTGCCTCGACCAGCGTTTCCACGGCCTGGGCTGGGGTAGTTGGAGGGGCTTGTAAGGCAGCCAGCAGTGGCTCGTCGCCAACCATTTTCCAGAGACCGTCACTGCATAACAACAGCCAATCTCCGGGTGTCAAAGTGACCTCGTCGAAAGCCGGCTCCAGTGGCGATTCATGGCCGACGGCTTTGGTCAGGATATGACCCAGGGGATGGTGCTGGGCCTGTTCCTCGGTTATCAGGCCTTTGGCCACCAGCTCAGCGACCCAGGAGTCGTCGGTCGTCAGGCGGGTCAGGCTTGAATTGCGCACCAGGTAGGCGCGAGCGTCGCCGGCATGGCAAATGTAGACTCGGGGGAGTTGGACCAGGACCAGCACAATGGCTGCGCCCATCCGGCGATCCTGTTTCGCTTCCAGAGCGGCCGTCATGACCGTTTCATTGGCCGCTTCAAGAGCGCCAATGACCAAATCTTTCGCTGCGGTTGTGGAGAGAGGCCCGGCCTCGGCCTCCAGCCGGGTGGCAATAAATTGTCCGGCAGTGGTAGCGGCCAGTTGGCTGGCCAGTTCACCGGCCTCTTGTCCGCCCATACCATCGGCGACAATATAAATGCCGGCTGCTTCATTCAACCACAAGTAATCCTGATTATGCTTGGCGGTGCGCCCCGCGTCAGTTTTAGATGCAGCAATTGTGGTCATACTTGGCTCCCGGTTTCAGCGTGTTCTCGCCTGTAATCCAAAAAGAAAAGTGGTAACTAGTCAGCCTACCAGGTGACTGGTACTTCAATCCGGAAATGATGCCTATTTTGCTTCAGTCACCTGAGTGGTAAGTGGTTAGATAACCCGGCTTATTTTCCCAAAAGTATAACATTGATGACCGGCCCTGACAATGGTCTTAAAGTAGCAGTCTGCTCCTACCGCCCGCCATCCACCTTGAGCAGATGGCCGGTAACATAATTAGCCAGGGGTGAGCAGAGGAACAGGATAGGGCCGGCGGCCTCTTCCGGCGTTCCTGGCCGGCCCAGGGCAATGATCTGCTTGCGGGCCTCCAGGCCGCTTTGAGGAATACCCAGGGCTACTTTCTCGCCGGCCACCTCGATGGCCTCACCCTGGGCCTTGTCAGCCGTCAATCGCGTCTCGATCCAGCCGAAAGAGACGGCGTTAGCCTGAATGTTGAAACGGCCCCATTCGCGGGCAATCACGCGAGTCAACCCAACCACCCCGGCCTTGGCGGCCGCATAGTTGGCCTGGCCGATGTTGCCATAAAAGGCGGAGATCGAGCTGATGTTTACGATTTTGCGTGGTTGGGCCTGGCCGGCGGCTGCTATTTCGGTCTTGGCCTGTTCGCGCATGACGTTGGCCGCGGCGCGGGCCATACGAAAGGGAGCGGTCAGGTGAACGCCGATAATGATCTCCCACTGCTTGTCGGTCATGGTGTGGAGCATGCTGTCCCAGGTAAAGCCGGCATTGTTAACCAGAATATCCAGCCCGCCGTAAGTTTCCGCCGCTTTTTGGACAACAGCCGCCGGAAAATCCGGCTGTGTCACATCGCCGCAAAAAGTGATGGCCTCGCCGCCGGCAGCACGAATGGCTGCTGCCATTTCACTAGCCGGAGCCTCATCCAGGTCGCTGACGACGAGACGGGCGCCGTGCTGGGCCAGCAGTTTGGCCGTCGCCGCGCCAATCCCGCGCCCGCTGCCGGTGACAATAGCCACTTTGCCGTCAATTAAACCCATTGTCTAGCCTCCCTCTCAGTTGGCATTTATAACACGGTGTGTAATAAGGACGCAGACGACGCAGATTCAACTGATTTTCGCAGATTTTAGGTTTAGTTATTTACTTGCGAAAATCAGTGGCTATCAGCGACGATCAGTGTTCCACCCAACCCCCAGCCTTCCATTCATTTGCCTTTCACCGGCAGGGCCGCGACAAAGCTGCCCTGCACTTTGGGCTGGCCGTCTTGATCCGCGGCCACCACCTCGCAGCGGATGCGGTGCTCGCCGTTGACGATCAGCTTTTCGACCACTGTGCCGGTCACGGTGATAATTTGCCCCGGTCTGGTCATACCGGTAAAGCGCACCCCAAACTGGCGCAAGGGCGCGACGCCGATCCAGGCGGTAATGGCCCGTCCCACCAGCCCCATGACCAGCATCCCATGAGCAATGACGCCGCCCAGCCCGGCTGCTTCGGCCAGGTGAGGAACGGTGTGAATCGGATTAAAATCGCCGGAAGCGCCGGCATAGCGCACCAGTTGTGTTTCGGTAATCGGAGCGGTGGTCAGGCTGGGGATGCTGTCGCCAACGTTCACATTATCGAAATAAACCTTCACGGGCTGCCTCAACGAAGGATAATGGTGGTGCGGCCAATGACGACCTGCTCGCCCCGCTGGTTACGATAATCGGTTTGCAGGACGACAATCTCCAGGGGGCCGTTGCGCGCCTCTTTCTCCTCAATGCTGACCACTCGGGTTTGGCCGGTGATAACGTCGCCGGGGCGAATAAAGGCGAAGTACTCATACTCTTCGCTGCCGTGCAGCAGCCGGAGCACATTCCCGCCCATCGTTTTGATGTGCGGAGAGCTGCCGCCCTCGCCCCACATTTTGAGCACACTCGGAAAGGTGAGTGGGGCGACAATCCCCGGCAGACCCTCTGCCTGGGCAGCGGCATCGTCAAAAAAGATAGGATTATCGTCGCCCAGGGCCTGGGCTAACTCCCTGATTTTGCTCTTATCAACTTCAAAGGTAAAGGGGGCAAATGACTTCCCGACAAAGCTTTTGTCCAGAGCCAATCGTTATTCCTCTTTTTTGATATGGTAAAATGAAGAGTCGGTGAGGTGGTCAGTTTCAATTAAGATAATACTGTAGTGCAGGGGGATTGTCAACCATTGATTTTGAAGGACTTACTTGAGTTGCTGGGAAAAATCACCCTGAGTGCCATGGGCGTATCGAAGGGTGATTTTTCCCAGTAAGTGGTAACTTGGGTTCGATGCTTACTTATCCGAGGCAAAGGCCGCGTCAAAGGCGACGGCGGAGGGGGCAAAGTCGGTGCGGCGGATCATGGCCAGGGCATCAGGCGCGCCCCAGTCGCGATCCATGCCACTGTCCTCCCACTCGACCGACAGCGGGCCGTTGTAGCCAACGCGGTTGAGCGCGCGGAACAACTCTTCAAAGTCCACATCGCCGTGACCGGGCGAGACAAAGTCCCAACCTCGCCGGACATCTCCGAAGTTGAGGTGCGAGCCGAGGATGCTGCGCCGCCCGTCGCCGACCCGTTTCTTGGAGTCTTTGACGTGGACGTGGTAAATCCGGTCGCCGAACTCCATAACAAAGGCGGCGGAGTCGAGGAACTGGTGAGCAAAGTGGCTCGGGTCAAAGTTGATGCCAAAGGCCGGGCGGCGGCCAATCGCGTCGAGCGCCTTTTGCGTGGTCACAAAGTCATAGGCAATCTCGGTCGGGTGGACTTCCAGGCCATACTTGACTCCCACTTCATCAAAGACATCCATAATCGGATTCCAGCGGTCGGCAAACTCTTTGTAGCCGGCCTCGATTTTGGCAAAGTCATTGGGCGGGAAGGAGTAGACCATGTGCCAGACCGGCGAGCCGGTGAAACCGTTGACAATCTTGACGCCAAAGGCAGCGGCGGCGCGGGCCGTGTTCTTCACTTCTTCGGCGCAGCGCTGGCGGACACCTTCGGGGTCGCCGTCACCCCAGAGGCGGGGTGGGAGGATACCCTGGTGCCGGCTGTCAATCGGGTCGGCCACACACTGGCCCACCAGATGAGTGCTGACTGCCCAGCATTTCAGATTGTATTTTTCCAGCAGGTCGCGCTTGTCGCGGAGGTATTTGTCGCTTTCCAGGGCCTTGTCCACTTCAAAGTGGTCGCCCCAGCAGGCCAGCTCCAGGCCGTCGTAGCCCCAGGCGCTGACTTTTTTGGCCAAATCTTCCAATGATAAATCGGCCCACTGGCCGGTGAATAAAGTGACAGGTCGTGCCATCATTGATTCTCCTTTGAAAGGTCTAAAGTTTATGAATTATTTGTATCGGTTATGCAGGGACAGGGATTTCTATTTTTTGCCCGCCCTTCAGGGCCGACTCGTGCGAGCAGATTCCGGCCATGGTCCAGTTGGCGGCGGTAACCGCGTTGACTGCCGCTTCTCGTTCCTCGACGATGGCCCGCACAAACTCGTGGGCCATGTGGGGGTGCGACCCGCCGTGACCGCTACCCTGGATGAACGAGGTGTGGGCATGTTCGTCGTCGTAAACCCCGCCCAGGGTGAAGGGGGCAATCTCCGGCGGCAGAAGATGGCCAAAATCAGGCACTTTGATACGCTCGGTATCTTCAAAGCCGGAATAAATCACCATCCCTTCTTCGGCCACCTGTTCCCATTCAAACGAAAGTTTAGTGCCGTACACGTCAAAGCTTTCCCGGTATTGGCGGATCGTATCAAAGAGCGAGCGGGTGACTTCGCAGGCCAGGTCAGAGTCCCGCAGTTTCATGGTTGAAGTTTCAACGGCAAAGGGCGAATTGTACTTTTGCACGTATTCTTCACTGATCCGCCCGGAACCGTGGCAAATAACATACTCGGCGGTGGTTTTGGCCAGGGCCAGGAGGGGACTGACCGCGTGAGTGGCATAGTGCATCGGCGGGAAGCCATACCAGTAGGCCGGCCAGCCCGGCAGCCCCATATTCTGCTGGTGCGAGCCGCGTAAAAACTGGATTTTGCCCAGTTTGCCGCTTTCGACCAGATCCTTGGCGTAGAGGAACTCGCGGGTATAGACCGCCGTTTCCATCATCATATAAACTTTTTTCGCTTCTTTGCTGGCCTTGACAATGGCCAGGCATTCCTCGGTGGTGGTAGCCATGGGCACGGTGCTGGCGGCGTGTTTCCCGGCCTTGAGCGCCGCAATTGACATCCAGGCGTGGTCGGCAATGGGGGAATTGATGTGGATGGCATCAACTTCTTTGTCGGCCAGCAGCTCGTCAAATCTGGTGTAGCGCTTGTTGATGCCGAAAGCATCGCCCACCTTGTTGAGGTTTTCCTCGTTCCTCTGACAGATGGCGTAACACTCAGCATCAGGGTGTCTTTGATAAATGGGGATGAATTCAGCGCCAAACCCCAGGCCAACAATGGCAACATTTACTTTTTTGGTCATTTTCAACTCCTTCGTTAAATAAAGAGGCGATGACAGGTGAGGCGAGGAAGCGAAAAATTCTTCACCTCACTTACCCTCGCCTCTTCGCCTCATTTTTATATTTTACAAATGTAGCCCTTTGAAATTCCGCGCCTGGCCTTCAATGGCCGGCTCGACCGACAGCCGTTCGATGCTGCTGGCCCCGAAGAAGCCGGCGATGCCTTCGGTGTGGTCAAAGATGTACTGCGCGTCCTGCGGCTCGGCAATCGGCCCGCCGTGGCAGAGCACCAAAATGTCCGGGTTGATTTTGACCGCCGCATCCCGCATCGCCTGGACTCGCTTGGCCGACTCGTCCAGTGTCAGGGCTGTGGACGCGCCAATCGCCCCCTTGGTGGTCAGGCCCATGTGCGGCACCAGCACGTCGGCCCCGGCCTCGGCCATGGCCCGCGCTTCGTCAGGGGTGAAGACGTAAGGGCAGGTCAGCATGTCCAACTTGTGAGCCAGGCGGACCATCTCGACTTCCAGGCTGTAACCCATGCCGGTCTCTTCCAAATTGGCCCGGAAGACCCCGTCAAACAGGCCGACGGTGGGGAAATTCTGTACCCCGTCGAAGCCCTGCGCCTTCAGCTCGGCCAGGAGCACCGGCATCAGCCGGAAGGGGTCGGTTCCGCACACGCCGGCCAGCACCGGCGTATTTTTGACCACCGGCAGCACCTCGGCCCCCATCTCCTTAACAATGGCGTTGGCGTCGCCGTAGGGCAGCAGGCCGGCCAGGCTGCCGCGCCCGGCCATGCGGTAGCGCCCCGAATTATAGATGATGATGATGTCCACGCCGCCGCGTTCGGCAAATTTGGCCGAGATGCCGGTGCCCGCGCCCGCGCCGATGATTGGCGTGCCCTTGGCTACCTGCGCTCGCAGCCGCCGCAGCGACTCTTCCCGTGGTATGAATGGCATAATAAACCTCCTTGTTCAGAATTAGCAATAAGAAAAAAGGAATCAGAGATGACACCTAAATGGTTTGAATATCGTGAACGACGACTCTGGCCCATTTTGAGGCATGGGCTTCCACAAACTTAAGATGGACGGCCCCTGCTTGATACTGGTCGTGGGCGGCCAGGTCATCAAATAGCAACAGCAGTCCATAGCTGTAACTATTTTCCACAACCTCGCGGTGGGTGTCTGCGGGCCGGCCGTAGTAACCGGATTTCACGGCGGGATCATGCGTTAGCGCCTTTAATCCTTGTTCAAACGCGCTTAAGTCGCCGGAGTCCAAATCGTTTTTTAACCAAAAGTAAACATTATGAGCGTGCATGCTAGTTCCTTAACTATCTTTTCATTGGTTACCAAGGCTCGAAACAATCGTAGTTTCGCTGGCGGACGATCTTCCCATCCTGGTATTCCAAAAACACGGCGAAATGGGCGCGCATTTGCCCACCGACCGGGATATTGCCGATGGGTACGGCCAGGATGCCCGTCCAGGCAACTTCCAACACCACCTGATTCTCGGCGCTTATGGCGTTCACGATCTCGTAGTGCTGCGCGGCCATGACCTGTTGCCCGCGGAACGCGGCGTCCAAGAGTGCTGGGACGTCGCGCCGGGCGCCCGTAGGAACGAGGCGGTTTGGAAATTCTTCTTGGATCGCATCTGGCGTAAAGAAAGCAGCGAGTGTCTCACCCGTGGCGCCCTGCTCAATCGCCGCGAGATACCGTCGTGCCTCGGCTAATAGATTGTCGTCTGAATCCATCCGATCACCTCACCTGTATCTAGCTCATAAGCTGTTTGACGGCAAACGAAGTGCAAACAAAAAAGTTTTGAAGCTTTGTAATGGCGACTTCAGTCGCTTAACCAGCCTACAAACGACTAAAGTCATCACTACGAATCTAACGCAATTTATTTGGCTGTACTTAGCTTTTAGTCCTTCATAAAATTGCGGCCAGCGACCCAAAATCAAAGTCTATAAAGGGCCGGTCCTGCTCGATCTTCTCCTTGCGGTCGCGCATAAAGCGGGCGCACCACCAGTGGTCAATGTGGCTCACGTCAAAATCGCGGTGGATCACCGTGTACAATTCCAACTCGCGGAGCTTCAGGAAATTGGGTATCTCCTTTAACCACTGCGGGTCTAACGGGCGGACCTTCCGGTAGCCGCGCAAAAAATGGGTCATAAACTCCTGGGTGAAGGCGGGCCAATCGGCGGCGTCCATGACGATATAAAACAGGACAATCGCAATATCGTTGATAAACCAGCTATAGGCGCAGTCGTCAAAATCAAACAGGGTAATGGTCCCATCTTCGTCCACCAAAAAGTTGCTACCGTGCGCATCCTGGTGGATCAGGCCGTAGGCCGAGCGTTCCTTGGGCAGGCTGCGCAGGTAAGTGCGTAGGGCCTGGTATTTCTGCCTGGCCGCGGTCTCTGAGGCGGGCAGGTAGCGCTCGACAAACTCCATGCTTTCGTCGTCCCACTCCGGGCGCTTCCAGGCCGGCTGGGCGGGCTGGTACTGTTCCGCCAGGCTATGCATGGAGCCGATCAACCGCCCGTAGGTTTCGTAGAGGGTGGGCGTCCAGATGTCCCAGGGCGGCTGGCCCTGCGCTTTGACAAAGGCTGTGGCCAGGAACTGCCCGCCCTGCCCATCGTCCACCGCTTCCACGAGCTGCCCGCTGTCCGAGGGAATCGCCCGCGCCACGGAGACGCCGCCTTCGGCCAGAGTGTTGATCCAATCCACTTCCCCGAGGACCAGCGCCTCGCTCTTGCGCAATGTATGCCCGACGCGCAGGATATAAGCCTGCGAACCCCGCTCGAATTCGTAGATGAAGCTCTCAAAGGCGTCGAGGGGCCGGATCTGGCCGTCGGTCAGACCGTAACGGTGTATGGCTTCCTGCAAAATGGCGTCGCTGAAGCGATCTCGAATTTGCTGTTCCATTTTTTATCTTGCTGCTCAACACCTCTGACGTGAGCTGTTGCCGATCCAGTAAGGTTACTCCCACTACGACAACTTCGCTAGCGAAGTTACTTTCAAATTTGAAAGGTTAGGTAGTCGGCGTGCATGTGCTGAATAGGCGCAATTTGGGAGAAAATATAAAATTCCTAATCCGTTAACGCATCCCTATTATTGCATTTGCCAAATTTCCACAATACCGTCAAGTTTTCCTATTGCTACGAAAGATCCATCTGCTGAGATAGCAGTAGCACAACCTACACAAGGTATCTCTTGGCGTCCCTCTAGACTCTGTAAAAGAGTTGCATCGCTTACTTTCCAAAAACGAACCTTAAAGTCACTTCCTATTGAAGTCAATACCTCTCCATCTGGGGAGAACACAATTTTATTTACAAATGGGGTAGGTTTTAAGGTATGCAATAATTTGTATTCATTTACATCCCATAAAGTTATCTGACCGGGAGCACTGTGAGCAATAGCCAATAAGGTTTCATCTGGTGAAAAGAATAACTTTGGTTCTAATCCCCCAGCGCTTACATTCTGAAGAGGCACTCCGTCGGCTACTCGCCAAAACTGTATACTACCAACAACCGATACTGACGCCAAGGTTTCTCCATTTGGAGCAAAGGTTACATCCCGTAACTGAACCTTTTCTTGTTTTTCTAGAATCCGCCACAATGTTCCATCGCTAACTTGCCATAAATAAATATCACCATCTTGTCTGGCTCCAGCTAACAATTTCCCATCTGGACTAAACGCAACCCCATATACTCTACTAAAAGGACCCTCTAAGAGGTGTAATAAAGTTCCATCCTCTGTTCGCCATAGTTTCACTTCGCCGCTATACAAACCGACTGCTAATGTAGCCCCATCTGGGGAGACTGCCATACTGAAAGGAGTTGCTTCCTGATCTATAACGTATAGTTCCTTTCCACTATCTACTTGCCACAATCTAACTGTAGTGCCAGCATCTCCCGAAGCTAGAATATTCCTATCTGGAATAAAGGCCATACTTATTACAGGCTCGGTATGCCCTTCAAGCTTATATAAATTTACCAGCTTACTTGGTAAGGGACGTTGAGAAAATGATAAATCAGTAGCACAACCACTTATCAAAAATACAAACCCGCCTAAAATAACAGAGATTAGTTTCCTTATTTCCCACATAGTTATTTACCAGTCGTACAGTGGTTCCACTTCTGCTTACGTTCTGTTGCATCAGTCGGCATAGTATCTATCCGAGGATACCATTTATCGTAAACCCTCATAATTGATACAAGATTGATGTCTTCTACCCAATTGTCTCCACTCTTGCGAAGATTAGATATTTCAACGCACCACATTTCCTGTATTTGACCGGGATCAGAAGCACGTTTGGGAAACTCTCTATTACCTGTTTGGGTGATTTTGAATTCGCGACAATCAGTACCTGCTTTTTGACAATTAAGTTTTGCCTCCTCGATAGCCATATCTTTTATCTCTTGAGAAGCACCACAAGCGGCTATAAAAACTGCTGATAGTAATACTGTAGTAATAACGAAAGTGATTTTGTACATGACTATTCACCCGGCCTCTTTTTGGGCTGTAATTATGAGAGGTAAGTGCCCAACTGTATATATCTGGAAAAGTTTCAGATATTCCGAGGAATAGGGGTTGTATCTAGAACTTTTCCACCTCAACGGTCCCAACCATTGAAGCTAATCAGAGCGGCCAGTCGCGCAGCATGCGCTCGGTCTCCTCGGAGTGGCCGCTCTCATCGCGGACCATATCTTCCAACTGCACCACCAGCCCCTTGTCGCCCAGCTCTTCGGCCTCTTTGGCCCGCTGGGTATAGTCGGCGGTGGCCTGCCGTTCGGCGGCCAGGACGGCTTCCAGCATAGCGCGGTTGGTCCGTGCCGCCGGGACCGGGCGAGGTTGGGTCGCCGGTTCGCCGCCCAGGGCGACAATCTTGTTGGCTAAAAACTGGGCGTGAAGCTGCTCGTCGGCCACCTCGGTTAGGAAAAACTGGGCCAGTTGGGGCCGGTACGGGCCGGTCGCTTTGGCTGCGTAGGTGATATATTGGATAATCGCGCCGAGTTCACCGGCCAGGTCTTCGTTCAAATGAGCAATGAGCGTTTGCTTGTCCATGATAGTTTCCTTTCTAATCCGAGTTTGGAGTTTCTCAAAGCGCATCCTTCGATACGCCTTTCACTTCGCTCAAGGCTACTCAGGATGCGATCATGAGCCGGAAATCATCCTGACGCGAAGCGGGCGTTAGCCCGTATCGAAGGGTGATTTTCGAGCTGATTCCGTAAGTTAAGTTTAGACTACCCCTGTGCCCCCAGCATCCCCAGCAGCCGCTCGGCCATCGCCGCGGCGAACTCCGGGTCGTTGATGTGCAGGTCCAGCTCGACCAGCTCGACCGGCGGGCGGATATTGCGGCGGAGGGACTCGAACAGGGCGGCGTCGGCTTCGGGCAGGTGGAAGGGCTGGCCCTCTTTATCAATGGCGCTGACACCCTTGAGCGGGATGAAGAGGACCGTCGGCCCGGTGGACTGGTTAAGCTTGCTGGCGATGATCCGGCCCAGTTCGGCGCACTCCTGGGGCGTGGTTCGCATCAGGGTCACGTTGGGATTGTGTTTATAGAGGGTCCGTTTTTTGAACTGTGCGGGCACGGTCTCCATGGCCCAGAAGTTAACCATATCCAGCGCCCCACACGAGACCACCTGGGGCAGGCCCGCTTTGGCTGCCGCTTCCAGCCGGTGCGGTCCGGCGTTGAGCACCCCGCCGACCAGTTCATCGCACCACTCGGTGGTGGTGATGTCGGCCACCCCGGTGATGAACCCGGCGCTGATGAGGCTTTCCATGGCCTGGCCACCGCTGCCGGTGGCGTGAAAGACCAGCACCTCGTAACCGGCCCCCTCCAGCTTCTCGCGGACCCTATCAACGCAGGGGGTGGTCACACCGAACATGGTCGCCGCCACCAGCGGCCTGTCTTCAGCCGCGGGCGCTCCCTGCTCCACCGCCCCGCAGACCATGCCGGCGGCATTGGCCAGTATCCGGCGCGACAGCCGGTTCAGCCCGGCAATGTCCACCACCGAATACATCATGGCAATGTCTTTGACCCCGACGTAGGGCTGCACGTCGCCGGAAGCCACCGTAGAAACCATGACCTTGGGCAGGCCAACCGGCAATTCGCGCATGGCGGCGGTGGCAATCGCCGTACCGCCGGAGCCGCCCAGCCCCAGTACCCCGTCGAATTTGCCCTCGGCGTACAGGCGTCCTGCCATCGCGCTGGCCCCGCGGGTCATCACTTCCAGGGCTGCCCCGCGGTCGGCCTGCTGGCGCAGGTGAGCCAGGTCGCCGCCGCCGGCTTCGGCTACCTGGGCAGCGCTGATGTCGGGAGAAAAGGCCGGCTCGCCGGCCACACCGGCATTGAGAGTTAACACCTGGTGGCCGCGGCTTACAATCAAATCGCGGACATAGGCATATTCCGCTCCCTTGGTATCAAATGTGCCAATGAGGAGAATTGTTTTGGGCATCGTCGCCTCCTGTCAGGATGCAAAGTAACAGGTAGCAGAGTAGCAGGACAAGAATTGCTACCCTGCTACACCTGCTACTCTGTGGTTTGCTACATTAGGCTAACAACTTTTTCAAAAACGCCAGCCCGTTGAAGGCCAGGGCGTCGGGGCTTTCGGCCAGGGGACGCCAGATGGCGGCGGCACGGGCGATGCTTTTGACTTTGGGGGTGAAAGACTCGATCACAACGGGGCCATCGTAGTTAATATCTTTCAGGGCCTGGGCAACTTCGTTCCAGGGCACGTGGCCGGAGCCCGGCGCGCCGCGGTCGTTCTCGCATGAGTGCAATTGGCACAAGCGGGGGCCGACGGCGCGGATAGCGTCGCCCAGAGAACGTTCTTCGACATTCATATGAAACGTATCAAGCATAACCCGGCAGGCGGGCCGGTCTACCCGGTCTACTACCTCGATCACTTGCGAGGCCAGGTTGATAAAGCTGGTTTCAAAACGGTTGAGCGGTTCGACGCCCAGGAGTACCCCGCAATCGGCGGCATACTCGGCCAGGGGCTGCAGGTGCGAGACCAGCAGGTCCAGATTGCGCGCCCGCTCGTCGGCAGTGGACTGCCAGGTACGGCCTACGGCAGAGTAGAGCGGTCCGACCAGGTTGGTTGCCCCAACCGTCTTGGCGATGTCGAGGCACTGGCGCAGATAAGCCACTCCATTCTCCTGGATGGTCTTGTCCTCGTGGATCAGATCGCGATCCGGTCCCATCGCCGCGCAAATACTGGCTTCCAGGCCGCAGTCGCGAATAATAGCTCCCGCTTCGACGGGATCATAGTCGTCAACACTTTCGACGGGCAGCTCGATCCAGTCAAAACCACCCTCTTTGATGTGAGGAGCCAGAGATTTTAAGTCTGGAATGGTCAGGGGAGCGGTCCAGACCCAGGTGTTTACACCGAATTTCATAGTTAACCTCCGATACGGTATGTAAGAAATATAATGATAGGATGGGTAAGGCGTAAAACGTAAAGCGTAATGATGGATGGCTAAACTTTTACGTAATACGATTTACGTTTTACGTTCTACCACCTCTCGGTCAATAGTCATTGAAAAAAGTTGCTCAAGCGCTGTGACCCTGCTCAAATTCGCTAATTGAGACGCCGCCAACATCCTCGCTGTGCTCGACTCCTTTGGGGATCACGTGGCTCCATAGAATGAAGCCGAGCGTGGAGAACAGCAGTACAAAGAAGCCGACCCGGTAGGCCATGAAAAACCAGGGCTGGAACATGCCCAGGATGCCCAACACAATACCGCCAATGATGGTTAATTCAATGGGACGGTAGACCTCGGGCGGGATGTTGTGATTGAGCAGACCGGCCACAAAGGCGACCAGGGTGATAAAAGCCAGCACGATGGCCGCGAAAATGCAGACAAAGGGAATAGCCGAGAGGATGACATTGGTGTTGAGTTGTTGCTCGGTAAAAATTGACCTGATAACGGGGTTAGCTACCGCGCCCAGAATCAAAAGTACCACCACTGAGATGGGCAGGCCGATGGGCACATGCAGTCGTCTTTTTTTCATAGGTTTCCTCTAGCAAAAAAAATCATAGCCACCTAAACCTGGGCTTGTAAAGCTTCGGGTACGGCGATGCGGGTTTGCCGGTCCGGGTCAAAATAGTGCAGCCGCTCACGGGCAACGTTTACGCGGACCGCATCACCAATGCGCCAATTGGCCATCCCGGAGATATTGCTGAGTAAGGTTTGCTCGCCCGCTTTGATGTGTAGAATCGTTTCTACCCCCAACGGTTCGATCAGGGTAATCTGGCCAGTGAAATCGCCATTGGGATCGGGTTGAACATCTTCAGGGCGGACGCCCAAAATAAAGGTAGGCGGCAAATTAGCCGGATGTCCGCCTAAAGAAAATTGGATAGGACTATTTTCGACATAGAGCGTCCCGTTCTGGTGACTGGCCTTAAACAGGTTGATACCGGGACTGCCTACAAGTTGGGCCACAAACATCGTGGCCGGCCGGTCGTAGATATCGGTGGGGGTGCCGATCTGGACAATCTTCCCCTCGCGCAGAACTGCAATTTGATCGGCCATGGTCAGAGCTTCAACCTGATCGTGGGTCACAAAGAGGGTTGTGCTGCCTTCGGTTTTTTGCAGGTGCTGTAATTCGACCCGCAGTGCCTCGCGCAGCTTGGCGTCAAGGTTCGACAGCGGCTCGTCCATCAGGAAGATGCGTGGATTGCGGACAATGGCCCGGCCTATCGAGACACGCTGCATCTCACCCCCTGAAAGACGGGCGGTTTTGCGCTGCAGCAAGTGGCTGATGCGCAACTTTTCGGCGGTAGCTTCCACGCGCGTGCGGATTTCCGACTCGGGAGTACGCCGCAGAGGGGAGCGCAGCGGAAAGGCCAGGTTGTCATAAACTGACATGGTTGGATAGAGCGAGTACTGTTGAAAGACAAAAGCAATATCGCGGTCGGCTGGGGTGAGGTGATCAATTACTTCGCCATCAAAGCTGACCTGGCCCTGATCCTGTTTTTCCAGCCCGGCCAGGATGCGCAAGGTAGTGGTTTTGCCCGCGCCGGTAGGGCCAAGTAGTACAAAAAACTCGCCGTCTTTGATGGAGAAAGAGACATCCTTGAGCGCCGTAATTGCCCCGAAGCGCTTGGTAATATTCTGTAAAGTTACATCACTCATGAGATACCCTTTCGTAGCAGTGCCCGTTCAGTGGCCGGGTTGAAGAAGCGCACCATCTCCGGGTCGAGGTCAAAGCGAACCTGAGTACCCATTGGATAGCGAGTCAAACGGTCGGTGCGGATATGGACGATTTCATCTTGCAGATTTACGTGGAGCAAAGTATGCGCTCCATAAAGTTCCGAGGCGTAAACTTCCCCCACCAGCATGCCATCGGGCTTGATTTGGGCGGCTTCGGGGCGAAAGCCAACAATTACCAAGTCTTTACCGTTGCGCGCTTCTTGCAGCGGGCCGCGCCATTCCGACGCAACCGTATATCTGTTTGAGCCGGGTAAATTGACGACATCGTCGGCGTATCGTCCAGTGACCAGGTTCATACCGGGGCTGCCAATGAAACGAGCCACAAAGAGATTGGCCGGGTCATAGTAAACCTGGGCCGGGGTGCCGACCTGCTGCACCTCGGCGTTAGACATGACCACAATGCGGTCGCTCATAGCCATCGCTTCAATCTGGTCGTGGGTGACATACACGGTGGTCGCATTCTGGTTGATGTGAAGTTTTTTGATTTCAGCCCGCATACTTTCGCGGAAGTCGGCGTCGAGCGCGCCGAGCGGCTCATCCATCAGAAAGGCGGCTGGCCGCCGGACCAAAGCACGGGCCAGGGCGACCCGCTGCTTGTCGCCGCCGCTGAGTTTGCCGGGCCGCATATCCAGCAGATGCCTGATTTGCAGCAGGTCAACCACTTCTTTGACTCGTTTTTCAATGGTTTCTTTGGAGGCCCCCTCGGCTTGTAAAGGAAAAGCAATATTCTCGCGGGTGGTTAAGTGGGGATAGAGGGCAAAAAATTGAAAGACAAAGGCAATATCACGGTCGGCGGGTGACAGCCAGGTAACCTGCCGGCCATCCAGGTAAATCTGGCCGCCGCTGACCGTTTCCAGGCCAGAAATCATACGCAGGGTGGTCGTCTTACCGCAGCCTGAAGGGCCAAGCAGCACGACAAATTCACCCGTGTTAATGGTTAAATCCATCGGTTTAACGGCGTAAACATCGCCGAATTTTTTTTCAACTTGCCGGAGTTCGATTGTAGCCATAATTTATCCAATAGTGTGTTTAAGGTATTCCGGGAGTAAGAAGTAGGAAGTAAGGATTTAGATTCAGCCGCTTCCCTGCTCCTTCGCTCCCCTGCTGCTTTTACTGGCGGATGGCCCCAAATGTCACCCCGCGCAAGAGGTGTTTGCGCAGGGCAAAGGTGACGATGACGACCGGGATTAGGAAAGCCAGCGAGCCGGCGGCGATGGCCGACCACTCGATCCCACCGCGGCCCTGCATGGTGGCAATGGCCGGTGGGGCGGTCCGGGCATCCTGGCTGGTAAGCATTAAAGCAAAGGCATACTCATTCCAGGCAAAAATAAGGGCAAAGACCGTCGTCGCAGCAATACCGGTGGCTGCCTGGGGCAATACAATTTTGAAAAACGCCTGGAGACGGGAATAGCCGTCAACCAGCGCGGCTTCTTCATACTCTTTAGGTATCTCGTCAATAAAACCTTTAAGCAGCCAGACGGTCAACGACAGGTTAAAAACCGTGTACAACAGGATCATCCCCAGGTGGGTGTCGTGCAGACCTAACTGGCGGTACATCAAAAAGAGAGGAATGGTAACGACTACCGCCGGTAACATACGGGTACTTAGAATAAAAAAGAGTAGGTCATCCTTGCCGGGCATATTGAAACGGCTGAAGGCATAGGCAGCAAACACGCCCAGTATAACCGAGGCAATGGTAGAGCCGCCGGCGATAATCAACGAGTTTCGTAAACGCATCACAAAATCACTGGGGCCATTCACAATCTGGCCGTTTTGCAGGGCCACCCGTTCGAAAAGACCCAGGTTGTCAATATTCTTTTTAGCGTCCTCCAATCTTTTGCCAGTTAAATTGGACCGCTCGGTCAACAGAAAAACAACTCCTTCCAGGGTGGGCTGGAAAATAAACTTGGGGGGTACAGCCACAACGTCGGCGCGAGATTTGAAAGCGGTCAGCCCCATAATCAACACCGGCACCAGGCCGATAAGGGCAAAGATGACCACTAATATCGCCCGCAGATTCTTGAATAATCTGGCCCGGGGGCTGACCTTGTCAACCCGGATACTTTCGGTAACCGGGACGCTGGGTCCCGTTTCGGTAAAGGCTGACATCGCTCAGCTTCCTTTCATCCGGTTGAGATTTCTAATATAGAGGTTGCTCACCGCAATCACAATAATCAGTACTATATAGGCCACCGCACTGGCGCGGCCGGTTTGCCACTGTCCCTGGAAGGCCTGCCGGTAGATGTTGACGGCCACCAATTCCGTCTGTTCGCCGGGGCCACCTCCGGTGAGACCCATAACCAAGTCGAATGATTTTTGGAAGGCTTCAATTGTGCGGAAGAGTAGCGCAATCAGCACCAGAGGGGCCACCTGAGGTAGAGTGATCCGCCGGAACTGAAACCAGGAACTGGCCCGATCAATGGCTGCCGCCTCGTACAGGTAGTCAGGGATGGCTTTTAGCCCGGAGAGGATGAGCAGCATCACAAAAGGTGTCCACATCCAGATATCTACCATCATAACGGCCCATAAGGCCAATCCAGGTACAGGTTTGCCGGCCCAACGGCTGGCGAGCCAGTCCGGTGCTAATCTGGCGTTTTCAAACCCTAACAGGGAGTTGAGATAGCCGAACGAGGGGTTATACATCAATTTCCAAAACAGGCCGGCGACGACGGGTGACAGCATCATCGGCACCAGGATGAGGGTAGTAATAACTCCGCTGCCAAAAAACTTTTCCCGAACCAGGAGAGCTAAAGCAAAACCCAACAATAACTGCAAGGCCACGGTGATGAGGACATACTTGCCGGTCGTCGAGAAATAAAACCACATTTTTTCATCACTTAAGACGCGGGCAAAGTTATCAAAAGCAATCCAAGTCGGCGGGCTTTTTTTAATGGCGGAATAGTTGGTGAAGCTAAGGTACAGACTGTAGATGAGAGGAAAAACGTTTATCGCAATCAAGAGAATCATCGTCGGCCAGATGAACCAGTTACGGATGGCTTGATCGCTTAGACCGCGCTGGCGCTGGGGTTGAGTGCCGCGCTTAACGGCGGACCGTTCGCCTTGCGTTTTGACTGCTGTTGACATTATCCTGCCTTTCCGTGTTCGGGCAGTAGGGGAAAGTCGGCGACTTCCCCCTACTGCCTTGAGATTACATCCGTTCACAAAAAGGGAGGGGCTTCACGCCGCCTCCCTAAAATTTTGGCAAACTACTTAATATAACCGGCATCCTGGAGGATTTGTTGGTGTTGTTCGGCGATGGCGTCCATCGTTTCCTGAGCGGTACCCTGGCCTTCGATGATGAACCGGCCCAGTTCAGCCTGGCTGACCCGGAGCAGCTCGCCGTAGATGGGGATGTTCCAGAAATCCTTGACAAAGGTCATCGTCTCGGCAAAAGCCGGGTTGTAGGGAGCGGCATTCTGAAATTCAGCAGACGCCAACACCCGGCTGTGGCAGGTGTAACCACCCAGTTTGGCCCATTCCTGTTGAGTCTTTCCCTGGGCGAACCACTTGATGAAGTGTTTGGCAGCTTCCTTCTGGTCGTCAGAGAT
>JAHDWA010000003.1:0-45660 GCA_023382535.1 Anaerolineae bacterium
CATATCCAGATGAAGCTCTTGGCCGGTGTAAGGATACCTGGCGGCAACTTCTTCGTTTAGCTCAACTCCTAGCCCGGGTTTGGTTGGCGGAATAATATAACCATCCTGCCACTGTATCGGCTCCTTAAGAATTTCTGCGTAAAAGCCGCCCCATGTTTGAATACTCTCCTGGATCAAAAAATTAGGACTACAAGTGCTGATTTGAATATCGGCGGCCCCGGAAATCGGCCCGCAGTATAAGTGGGGCGCAATCTGGGCGTAAAACGCCTCGGCCATACCGGCGATTTTCTTGGCCTCCAGAATTCCACCGACTCTCCCTAAAGCCATTTGCAGGATAGACGCCGCCTGCTTCTCCAACACTCTGGCAAATTCATACTTGGTGGTTAGCCTTTCGCCGGTAGCAATGGGGATGCTGGTTTGGCGGGCGACCCTGGCCATTTCATTTAGATTTTCTGGCGGCACAGGTTCCTCAAACCATAAGGGGTCGAACTTTTCTAACCGCCGGGCTAAACGGATCGCGCCGGAGGTTGTCATCTGGCCGTGCGTTCCGAAGAGTAAATCGCATTGACCGCCAACAGCCTCACGGACGGTTTTAACGAATTTCTCAGTGTGGTCAAGTACCGGCAAGGAGAGCTGCCTGGGATCAAAGGCTGAGTAAGGGCCAACCGGGTCAAACTTGACGGCCGTAAACCCTCGTTTAACATATTCCGCCGCTCTTTCGGCCGCCAATTCAGGGTCATGGTATACGTTCGTTTTATCTGCTTCTTCGGGGTAGAGGTACGTGTAAGACCGCAACTTTTCATGAACTTGGCCTCCGAGCAGTTCATAAATGGGCTTATTGAGTTCTTTGCCGACAATGTCCCAGCAAGCCATTTCAATGCCGCTCAGAACGCCTAGAAGTGACGGGTCCGGTCGCTGGGTATATCCGCTCGAATAAACGATGCGCCACAGCCGTTCAATTTTGAAAGGGTCTGTTCCGATCACATATCTGGCGCAGACATCCTCAATCATCCGAGCCACAATCTGAGGGTGAAAGGGTACGGAATAGACTTCACCATACCCGACTAGCTGATGATCAGTCGTAAGCTTCAGAAATATCCAATAAAGCCCGCCAAAATGTGGTGGGGGATTCCCGACAACATAGGTTTTGACATCGGTAATTTTCATAAATAATCCAAGCTTGAAGTTAACTGCTGTTGTGCCGCCGCCCTATTTCTGGGTCTGCGCTTCAACGCCGGTCCAATCGTCAGGGATTTCACGTTCCAGCCAATAGCTGGCCCGTTTCAAATAGAGCTGAGCCGCCTTGTCCTGCGGATGCTGGCGGAGTACCTGCTCCAGATAAGCTCTGGCCTCGGCAAATTGTTTTCCGTAGTAATACATCAGACCCTGTTCAAAGTCCCCCTTCGTTTGCAGCCTGGCCTCTATAATTTCTGCTGATTCTCCATCAAAAACTTCAAAGACCGGGACAGCTTCCTGGCGGCCCTGAACTTGAACTTTATCCAGAAACCTTAGCTTATACTGGCTGGGGTCTTTCAGACGATTCAGAGCCTCGCCGCTCATAATCAGCGAAACACCATAGATTTTGGTCAAGCCTTCCAGGCGGGAGGTCAGGTTAACCACGTCGGACAGAAAATCACCCTGCATGCGCTCTGCCTCGCCGACGGTTCCCAGCATCATTTTCCCGGTATGGATGCCGATACCAATCTGGATGGACACCTCGCCCCGCTGCTGGCGCTCTCTATTGAAAAGAGCGACTTGTTTCAGCTTTCCGATAGAGGCCTCGAGGGCATCTTCGACCCGCTCCGGAAAGACGGCCATCATGCCATCGCCTAAATACTTGACAATAATGCCGCGATGCTGTCTGATGACCGGACTGACGCGGCCAAAATAAGCGTTGACAAAATCAAAATTCTCCTGCGGGGTCATTGTCTCGGAGAGGGTGGTAAAGGCGCGAATATCTGAAAAGAGAACGGCCATCTCCTGCTGGACGTGGTCGCCCAGCTTGATTTCGACAATGCTGTCTCTGCCCAGGAAATCGAGAAACTCACGGGGCATAAAGCGGCTGTAGCCAGTAGTCAAGGCCACTTGATGGCTGTAAAGGCTGGCGTTTTCAATTGAAATTGCCGCTTGACCGGAGAGCAGGGTCAACACCTCAACCCGATCTGGGGTAAACGCGCCGGTGGCTAGATTATTTTCCAGGTAAAGCAGGCCGGTCAATTTGCCCTGGTTGAGCAAAGGGGTACATAAGACAGATTTGACCTGGTTTTGGATAATATAAGGGTCATGAGTAAAAATGCCTTCGTGAGCGGCGTTATTCAGCACCACGGTTTCCCTGGTTCTAATTACATAATTAATAATGGCCGGGGATAACTTGGAACTTTGCTCAAATGGAATTGATTGCAGCGCCGTCACCTCCGGTTCACTATGAGCTTCGGGTTTGGTTACGTTTCCTTCCGCTTCGACCACCCAGCGTCCTTTTCTATCCAAGATAAGAACACCTGTCTGGGCGCCGGCATTTTCGATGACGATTTTTATCAACTTTTCCAGCAGCCGGTCGAGCACAATTTCGCCGGAGATGGCCTGCGAAGCTTTGAGCACGCTGGCGAGATCGAGGATGCTGGCAGCGGCTTCACCTGTGTCTGTGGTTGGAGCGGTAGAGACGGGCAGTTTGCGCGGGTGGGCCTCAGCCTGAACCAGAAACTGCGGATAGCGTGCTTCCAAGTCTTTAACTTTGGCCAGCGCGCCCCAGCGCCGGTAGGCGTAGTGGGCATCGCGGAGGTAGTGGCCGGCCAGCCGTGTTTGGTTTTGGCTCAGGTAAAAATTACCGGCCAGTTCATAGGCCAGGGCTTCTTCGTTGAGATATTCATTTTCTCTAGCCAGGTCAATCGCTTGGTCGTAGTAATCTCTGGCCTCACGCTGATGACCCAGCACGCGGGCCTGTTCAGCCTCAACGAGATAAAATTTGTGCAAGTAATTCTGGGGAGCGTGCTGCGCCCATTTTTTCATTTTCTCCTGGTTGGCGGCAACTTTTTCGAGGAGATCTTTTTTTGCGGATGCTTGCGCGTCAGGATAGACGGCCAGCCTGGCTAGCGAATCATAGAAATAGAAAACAGGAACATGCGATGTACCAATAACTCCGTTTAAATACTGTTCAGCCTGAGCGGCGTGGTCAACAGCCTGGGGATAGTTATGAAACAAGTAACACAGGACAAGGGTGTTGAGATGAATTTGAGCCAGGGCGTTCATATTGTTCGCTTCAAGCAGGAGCGGCAGCATCGCCTCCTCGTCAAAACTCTGGCCTTTTAAGCGAGATGGGTTTTCTGGCTGTCCCATCAAGTTCAAGACAGCCTGCCGGTACTGCTTGCTCAAATCCAAAACCGTACCCTGCTTGAGCTGATCAATCGCTTCACTATACTTGACCAGCTCATGGTCAAGCTCAGCCAGGGGCATGCCGGTCCAGTAAGCATGGTAAGTGTAGACAAAGGCGGCCAAAGCGGCATATTCTATCGCTCCTGTTTCAAGGCCGATTTGATAGGACTCAAGCAGGGGGCGCTGTGTGGCCCGGAGAGGCTCCTGCCAATGTTTGACAAAACCATTAACCATAAACGTCGTACTGGCTCTGATTTCCTGGGCATTGAACTGTTCAACCAGGTTCAAAGCGAGTTTGCCAAAACGATAGCCGGCATCAATATCGCCGACTACGGCACAGAGGATTAGCCCATAAGAGGCGTAGGCCTGGGCCGATAGAGGGGTATTGCCATATTTGACGGATAATCTGACGACGCTCAGGACAATGAGCACGAACAACTCCGGCGCGCCAATATAAGCCGGACTAAACAATCTCATCAGCAAAGCGACCGTAGCCCGTTTGGAAGGGTCAGTCATTTCCGGCAGATTGATGAGATCCTCGATGTCCTTGCCGGCGATAGACTGGTGGGTCTCCTCAAGGGCGCGCCCAATGTCCCCATAGTCCGGTTTCTCCGGTAGGCTCAACCCCAACTGTTCCAGGACGTCAAGCCCCATTTTGATTGCTTCCATGATTCTGTGCTGGGCCACATAACCGGCTTCGATAAGGCACTCATATACTTTTACTTTATCAAGGAGGCTGCTGGCGTGTTGGAGCACGACGGCGCTCAACTGCTCCATCCCCTCATAATCACCGCTGAGATAGGCCGCTTCTGTCGCTGCCACATAAAGCGTCAGGCTCAGCTCATACTGCTGCGCCCAGCTATCTTCTCCGAGCAAGCCGATACCCACCCGTAGATAGTTGAGTGAGGCTTGATAAGCCGCTGTCCCCTTTGCTTTTTGACCAGCCAGCAAGTTTAATTCCGCCAATTCCAGCCGTTCTACCTGGCTGCTGCTGTGTTTGAGGCCCAAATTCAGTTGGTCAACAATTTCAAAGATCTTCTGCTCGCGCTTTTCCGGAGGAGTATGTTGCAGGATGAGTTGCCCTACCTGGCGGTGAACGGCTTCTTTATCCTCGTCCGAAAGAAGATAATAAGCCGCCTGCTGGATACGGTCGTGAGCAAACTTATAGTCAACTGTTACTTCATCAGCTAACCCCTCTACCTCCAGGTCCATGACGTTGTAAGCGTCATCCAAGGGCAAAACTAAGCCCTCCGTAATGGCCTGCCATAAATCGGCGGCTGTCTGGCGAGGTGATTTTTGGTGGATGAGAGCCAGGGTGTGAAGATCGAATTGGTTGCCGATACAAGCAGCCAGCTTCAAAACCTGCTGCGTCTCCTGTCGCAATCTTTGCAGCTTGCCGGCCATGAGTTCGACAACATTGCTGGTCATATCTCGGGCTTGAATTTCGGCCAGATTCCAGCGCCAGCCGCTCCCCTGGGCCTCTTTAGCGGGGGTATGCTCAAAGACCAGCAGCGCCTCGGTATAAAGTGATTTCAAAAATTCGCTCATGAAAAAAGGGTTGCCGGCAGTTTTGGCCGCCACTAACTCGGCCAGAGGTTTGACCCCTTCGGGGGAGCGGTGGAGCATGTCGGCCATAAACTGATTAACATGGGGAAAGTCTAAGGGCTTGAGCGAAATATGAGCGGTGGGTCTGCCGGTCTGCTGGATATCAGCCAGAGCCAACCTCAACGGGTGAGCCTCGCCGACCTCATTATCCCGATAGGCCCCGATGACAAACAGGTACTGGCTATCCGGCGCGGTCAGCAGCAACCTGAGCAAATCCAGCGAAGCAATGTCGGCCCACTGCAAATCGTCCAGAAAGAGCACGAGGGGATGTTCTGGCCGGGTAAATACCTGGATAAAGTTTTTAAAGACCAGTTTGAAGCGGTTCTGAGCTTCGGATGGGGGCAGATCGGGCGCTGCCGGCTGAGGGCCAACAATCAGTTCTACCTGGGGAATCATTTCAGTAATTACCTGAGCGTTTGACCCCAGGGCTTCTAACATTTTTGTACGCCACTCCGCGATCTCTGCCTCACTCCCCGCCAAAAGCTGCTGAATTAAAGACTGAAAGGCGCGAACGAGAGAGGCATACGGAATATTTCGCTGCAGTTGGTCAAACTTACCGGCGATGAAGTAGCCTCGTTGGCGGGTGATCGGCCGGTAGACTTCCTGGATCAAGGCTGATTTGCCCACGCCGGCATAACCGGAGACCAGCATCAGTTCGCAGGCGCCTTGGCCCACACGCTCAAAAGCGGACAAGAGGTGCTCGATTTCCTGTTCTCGCCCATACAGTTTTTGGGGAAGTTGAAAGCGATCGGCAATATCATGCCGGCCCAGAGAAAAAGGCTCAATCAGTCCACTGGTTTGCCACTGGCGCAGACATTCCGCTAAATCCGCCTTAAGGCCGATCACCGACTGGTAGCGATCCTCAGCGTTTTTAGCCATCAGCTTGAGAACAATTTGGGAGAGCGGCAGGGGGAGAGCGGCATCAAGTTCATGGGGCGGGATGGGCTGTTTGGCAATATGGGCATGGACTAACGCCAGCGCATCCGGGGATGGGAAGGGTAATTGGCCCGTCAACATCTGATAAAAGGTGACGCCCAGAGAATAAAAATCGGTGCGATAATCTAACGCCCGATTCATCCGTCCTGTTTGTTCCGGGGAGATGTAAGCCAACGTGCCTTCCAAAACATTGGGATTGCGGAGGGTTGGGTTTTCACGGGAGAGAGTGGTGGAAATGCCAAAGTCAATAACCTTGATCTGGCGAGTTGCCGGGTGCAAAACAATGTTGGAAGGATTAATATCTTTGTGGATGATTTGCCGTTGATGGATTTGCCCCAAAATATCGGTTATCTCAAGGGCCAGCGGTAGAAACTCAGTGACGGTGAAGGGTTTGCGTTGGAGGTACCGGTCGAGGGAGTCGCCGCCAAAATCTTCCAGCACCATAATCCAACGCTGCTGGTCGCTTTCCAGGCTGTAAGCTTCCACAACACCGGGCAGAGCCTTGCCCGTACCGGGTGAAGGGTTCAAGTTCTGGGTTCTCTCAAATTCTCGCTTAAACCAGGCGATCTTTTCCGGGGAAGGGTAGGCCTGTTTTAGCATTTTGAGGATAACGGATTTGTTACTTGTTTTGGAGAGTCCCCGATAAACCAGCGAGTTGCTGCTCTCGTGAATCGTTTCCTTAATTTGATAGCCCGACAGAGAGACTGCCATTTATGCCCATCCTTTACTTTTAATCACATCACTAACCATTAAAACTCAATAAAATCTTGAATTCCCCTTACTCTGAAACTCCCTGCTCAAGGGCCAAAATCATACTCGGGGTGGACCCAATCGGGCCGGGGCAGGCCGAAGTAGGTTTCCAGAACCATTTCAGCCGTGTTGAGGGCGCCTTCAACCCAGCCCTGAGAGGCGGAATAGGCTTCGCCACACAGGAAAATGTTAATACCAGGGATGGGCTGGCGAATGCTCGGTATAACTTCCCAACTCCGCACGTGGGGGTTCCAATCATGCCAGCCCCCACCAAAAGGATCGTCGCCCCAATTGTGGTAAATGGCTGCATAAGGGTCAGGAATCTTTCCCGGTTTAAGCCCATGCATTTGGGCCAGTTGCCGTTGCACCGCGCTAACCATGTCTTCTGGCGCAAACAGGCTTTGTCCCTCCTGGAAGCCACCTCTATACGGAGCATTGCCAATACCCAGGCGCGACGTATATAAAAACCCGTTCCAAAAGGGGCTAATCACGTCATCGTTCAAAGAGGCCAGCAACAGCGATTTTCCATCCTCTTGCTTCCCCACGTAGTAACAAACACGGATGGGTAAATCAGTGATGGAAAAGCCACATGTGATCTGCTCGTTGGGAACCTTGCCCCGCCCGTATTCCAGGGATTCCCACCAGGGCTGGTCATAGGCTAAGAAGATTTTGCCCGCTAGCGCCGGAGTAACGGTATTCATCTCAGTTTTGAAGCGAGGATTTTGGAAGATAACGCTGGCCGGGTCAAGTAGCTTCAGCGCCCGCTGCGGCAGCGCCAGGACCACGTAACGGGCGTACAGCGTGGAGTCAAGGGGTACCCCGGTTGGGCCAATATCCAGCGCAATTAGGGGTTCACC
Source organism: Anaerolineae bacterium (assembly GCA_023382535.1). The sequence goes on from JAHDWA010000003.1 coordinate 7,518, forward strand.
ATTATGGTATTCAAGGCGCAGACGGCGGGCCATGGTCTGCAGATGTACCAAACCGCCCTCGTCTCGAAAATGCTTGACCAGCGTTTTCGGCAGTTCTTGGTAGCCGTTTTTGAGTTGTACAAAAGGTTCGGAGTTCAGGGCGAAGCAAAAATCTGCATCTAAATTATTCACAATAGAGTCGTAGAAGTTGAAGTTGCGGAAATCCGAATAATCATAAGATGAATCCGAAATAAGCTGGTAGGCCTCGCTGCTGAGCCTGGCTTCCAGGACATTCCAAAACCCCGACTCGTAAAGCGGTCTTTGGGAAAAGGCTGGCCCGCTATCGTTAACTCTGGCATTACGAAGCAGAGGGATGAGTTCTTGTTTCCTTTTCTTGAATGCCTCTCCAAGATCACCTTGCTTCAGCGCCTCTGCTATATCAGCAATGACTGTTTTGATTTGTTCTGGTATACCGGCCAGGCTTGCCTCTTCTACCAGTTCATCCAGGTCCTTCTCTTTTTCGTCATTTCTAAGGAAATAGGGGATAATACTGGGGTAAAATTTTCTCTTGCGTGGGCCACTCAATAAGTTATCTTTATAGTTAAAACGATGCCCCCGGAGATACTGAAAGTAACGTTTGTTGTAGCTCGAAGACGCAGAAAGCTCAAGCCCCAGTTCTTGGGTGGCTAAGCCATAAACACTTTGCATGTACTTGGCAAAGCCCTGGCCCCCCAATTCTGCCGGCAGGCTGGACATTCCCGGCAGATGGTATGACCAAAGCCGGCCCCCAATGCGGTTACTTAGCTCGAATAATCCGATGTCCAGCCGCTCTTTGCCGCTGAGTTGTAACAGCCGCTGCAACACCGGGCTGGCTGCCGGGTCTGATTTTATTAAACGGTAAGCCGTATAAGCGCCAGAAACACCCCCACCGATAACGGCAATATCAATGAGCGGCGCTGGCTGCGAGTTGGTTGCATGATTGTTCGGCATAAATCCCTACCTTCCCGTTACTTGAAAAATAGTGACCAAAACCCGGCGTAATTGGTCGGTTTGATTAGGCCCGGCGCAATGCAGCACAAAACAGTGATGGACGGTTGCTTCGCCCGGCAAGAGGGGGCAGGCGACAGCCTGTGCCTCATTAACATTTTCGGTGATCAGGAACCCATCGTTAGCTTGATAGGGCCGTATCCCCCCCCGATGAGATCCTGCAATAAATTGTAAACAACCACTCTCCTTTATCATGGGATCCAGCGGCAGCCAGATGGTGGCACTGCGATAAGGCGGGGGCCGATAAGTGGCGTCCTGGTGCCAGGGAGTCCCCCCACAGCCGGGCGGTTTGATAAACAGCCGCCAGCCGCTGATGAGGTCAGTTTCCTCGGCTTCGAGCAGCCTGGCTACTACCCTGCGCGCATTTTGATAGTAGGTGGTGTTCTTGAGAGCAGGAAAAAGTTCTTTCGGCGCGCTCACCGTCAGGGGCGCTGGTTGAGGTTTATAGCGGCTAATTTGGGCCAGCTCCGCCAAAGTATAGCCCGTTTTTCGTTCGACGATCTGAGCGCAGACCTCCCCCAGCGTTTCAATCTCTGCGTCAGAGGTGATCCGGCCCAGGTTGAGATAGCCTTGTTCCTGAAACTGATCGAGTTGCTCATTCAATAAGTCAACCTGCGATTGGTTTTCCACGCTCGAACTCCTCCTATCAACCTAAAACCGGAGTAAAAAAGTACACTTTTACCCTCCGAAAGCCGACGGATAGTGTACAATCTCGATCTTAGCTACCGCCCGGCCTTGGTTCCCAAAGTAAATTCACCAACGGACGTCTCGGCGTAATAATCGGTGCCGGCAGCGGCGGCAAATAGGTCTGAGTTTCCGCCGCCCAGCGCGCAAGCGGCCAGTCCCATCGCGGTAGCGACAAGGTACATGGTTTGGTAGAGCGCGCCTACATTCTTCAGGATCAGGGCGTAGGCCATGGCCTCATATTTCCAGGTCACTCTTTGAAAACGAGCCGCCAGGATGATCAAAACCTGGGGCGTACTCTGTGCGGCGGTAGCGTAAGAAGCCTCCTGCAAGAGAACGTCAACGGCGGCGGAACGACTAGCCAGCCAGCAAAGTTGATGCCCGCGCGGGTCATAGTGATAGAGACCCGGGCCAAGCCCAGTACAAGACCTGGCTGCCACGTAGAGTTCCAATTCGTAACAGGCTCCCCCGTTGGGATAGGGTCTGCTGCTGCATTCATACAAACCCTGCTTTGGCTGAGGCAAGGCCCTGAGGCGCGCCGTGCGATAGAGAAACTCACCTAATTGTTCAATCGTGATGGGCCGTTCGCTGTTGTGATTGCGAAGGGATTGTCTTTCTTCCAGGACACAGGTGAAGGATAGATCGTCTTTCTTGAGGGTATCCAGGTCGGGCTTGTATAAACTAATCGTTTCTTCCGACATCAGCGGTTTAACCACAGGCAGAGGCTGAATCTTATCTCGAAAACGATAGGTAGCGCCATAGGGGCCGGTATGCCGGCCCAGACGGCTTCTTGAATGGAAAAGTAGATCATGAAAATCCCATTGAGCCAGCGATTCCGGCTCTTCCTGTCCATCTCCCTGTATCATATTGCAGCCCAGCAGCAAACTCATCAACAAAGAGATAGAGGCACTGCTTATCCCTTGAAAATCCTCATTCAGCTCGGCCAAAGTCCCGGATGTCGCCAGGCCATGCAGCATGGCTGCAGCTTGCCCAGTGTGTAACACAATTTTAGCCTGCGCCAACGGCGATTCCATGACAAATTGCCCATCATTTCGATGCAGATAAGCAAAGCGTGACAGGCTATACGGTTTATCGGGGACAGGCTCCGCGAGTCTGAATTGATAGGGGGACGAGGTAGGGACAATTGTCGCTAATTTGCTTCCGTTTGAGGTGACGGTGTGACAAATCAGACCGGATTGGGTAAAACGTTGCAGATAGTAGAGCATTTTGGGCAAGCCGGCGTTCCCGCCATGCTGGCCGGCCAGGTCTATCAGTTCCTTTTCTGTAGCTCCCTGAGTTGAGAGTAGCCGCAGCGCTGCCATCATTCCCTTTGAAGCTTGCCCCAGCGGTAAATTCCCGCCAGGCGACGCCAAGGCAGCGTGTCCATCTGCTTGCTCTAGCAGCGAGATGCCCTCCTTAAACGACAAAACAAAACCCCGGGCCAATAGATCAGAACTATTCATTGGGAGGTCTCCTCACCTCACTCAACTGGCCTGTCCCAAGTTCGTGGTAACGTAGGACAAATTGTCAACTTGTCCTACAGCACCGCCTGAAATTTAGGACGCTCCCTCACCCAACAGACAAAAATGGTCGTGGAATGGTTAGAAGTAAACAACGTGAGGATTCAATTGTTCCTCGCTCAAGGGTTCCTGCCGGTACCCCATCTGAACAGGAACATCATACAGGCGGCCAGGGCCAAATCTGGCCCAGTAATGCCGTAGACCAGGGACAATCACCTTCACCACCTGAAGACCCAGGTCTGGCCGGGTTTGATCCAGGACTAACGTTTCCAGGCCTTTATCGCTGGCAATCCGCACACAGTTCATGACATCAAGATAGAGATCATCCTCCCAACTTTGCGGGTAATCGGCTGGAACTTTTGGGGCCAGGGTTTTGTCGGGGGTCAGGTAAGGCTGATTCTCAAGGGTCGCCGTCTGCCACCAGGCGAACGCATCGGGGTTCAGGATGCGGTAATTTTCTTTAGCCGGTTGGGCCGCAACGACTGAAGGAAGCGACTGATTGAGTTCGGTCAGGGCACGGAGTACAGCCAGTTGGGGATCGAAGTGAGCGCCAAAACCAAAAATAATGTCTTCGGTCTTATGAGAAGTGCGGCGTGAAATAGCGGCGAAGGTGGGAATATTCAAATCGCTCGTCAGGTCAAGAACCCAGAGATCGCGCTGTAGCGTTTTATAGTAGGCTGGTAGTTGCTGAAAGTACGGTTCGTCAAAACTGGCCAGGTCTACCACCGGTTTCTTGAGGCGATTGTACCACCACAGAGCTACACTGTCCCGTTCAACTAACTCCATGAAGCCCTGTAGAATCGCCTCCTCATTCGTGTTACCGGCCGCGCAGCCATTCGAGTCGGCTCGGGTAAAGTCGGTCTGATATATTCGGGAATAGCCGTAGTAGCAGTAAGCGGTTGGCACGTAGCGCGTCTCGCCCGAGGTCAAAGACCAAACCGGACTCCACTCAATTTCCCTGGTCTCGTCAAAGCGGGTTGGAACCCACCTGAATGGAGAGCCATTAACAGGTTGCTCTTGTTTCGCCAACTGGCGTTCGCTGAAAAGCATACAGGCGTTGGGATGAATGGCGGCGTCTCCCAACTCTTTAAAGCTGGCCTGGATACGGGCCTCATCACCCTGAAAGACGCCTGAATAACGCTCAATAGATTCGCCCAGCGCGCTCACTTTGGCCTGGATGTCTCGTTTCCCTTTGCCGCCGGATTGGGCGCGCAGATTTTCCCGCAGGGCGTCCAAGTTGTTATTGAGCAGGGCAAAATTGTGGTCGGCAATATAGCCGGGTATCAAACCGTTCTTGTCCCCTTCCAGCGTGATAGGGTGCAGACCGCCGACGATGCCGGTGATTTGGCTAAGGTGATGTGCGAGACGCTGGAAAGTCTCCTCAGGGGAGCAATGGCGATGTCCGCCATCGCTGGTATAGCCTTTCTGCTGGCTTTGCAGCTTAAGTGAGGCTGATTGTTGCCTCGAAACCAGCTTTGGGTTTCCGCACCGGGGACACTGGGGCCGCCGGGTGAGAAGGTGGCTTTGCATTTCGAGCGAAAGGGTATTCAGGGCAATGATCCGGCCCGTAAGTGCTTCGTTCTGTTCAAGGACCATCCATTTTGCAACTTCGGTGGCAGCAAGCCCCAGGGCTGTTTGCCGGGTTGAGGGCAAAACAGCCAGAGAGGTAACCAGCGGGCCGGAAAGGCTTTGTTTTCTCTCCAGGTAACTTTCGACTTTGCGCTGTCCGCGCAGACGGTCGGCCAGACATGCCCAACACCCGGTTTGTCCAGGGATAAAGATAGGACCGATCCACACCTCTGCTCCAACCGGTTTGACCAACAGCCACGGCCGCTGGTGCAGCAAGGCCGCTCGATTGAAGGTCTCCAAACCAGGCTGCAAATAATCGTCAGTGAGGACCACGCTTACTTCGCCGTCGTCCCTACAGCCGACCCCTACGCTTTCGAGCATCGCTTTCAGAGGAGCAGGATCAACTTGACCAAAAGCAGTCAGGGAAATTGTCCTCCGCTGTAACTGCCTGGCCGCATGCTCCGCCGCTACCCCCAGCATCCCCCAGAAGGCGGCCTGCTCAGAGGGCATGGGCGGGGTCGAGTCAACAATGTAGCCCTCACGCCGCAGCATCTCCAGGGCATAGAACACTTCTGCCGGGGAAATCTGGCCTTTAAGCTCAGCCATGATTTCGTCAATGGTATATTGGCCGGTGAGTAGCGGCGCCAGCTTAAGGTAGGCTGCTCCTTGCAGCAAGAACTGTTTTTTTTCGGAAAGTAAAAAAATACCCTCTGACGGTATGATTTCACACCGAAAATAGGGCTTAAAACGCGGCCGTTGGGTCATTGTTGCCAGTTTTAGAGACGGCAGGTTAGGCTGATCCTGAGGATCGCTCCCCTATTTAGCTGTAGGAACAACTTTTAGGAGAGGACAGGGACATTCCCTGGGCAAAGGCATGGAGTTGTTCTTCGGTCAAGTCTGCCGGTGGGTCAGGGATATGGACAAAAACATCGTATTTGAAGCCAAATTTCTTTTTTGCTTCTTTGAGCGCTGCAGTCGGACTCTTTTCAAGCTTCTTCCTAAATGCCTCATCGGTCCATGCATGAACCAGTATCTGAGCCCATTCCTTATCAGTGATCGGTGTTGCCATGACTATGCCTCCTTTAACGAATTAAACTCTTAACTGGCGAATAGACCAGTACGTTTTGATGTTGCGAAATGGAATAATGAAAATGGTGGGGAAGTGGAGCTTCAAGGATGATGATCCTTGACCCGGCCTGCTCCTGACGCGGGATTATAACATGGTTCATGGTAGGTGCAACTTTTTGGACAAGCTATGGAGAATATGGATTAAATCCGATGGGTCGTTTCAGGTAAGGCTAGCGTTTAACTTCCTTTTTTGCTCAATACTGCTCCTACCACCGTCTCCAGCGTATTAATCTGCCCTCTGGTTCGAACGGCTTTAACCGTTCCTGCTGAAAACTGAGGTTCCACCTCGGCCAAAAGACGCGCCGCCCGGTCTTGATTGTCACGACTGCTGGCCGGATGGCTGAGGGCCAAAGCGAGAATTTCCAGGACTTGCTCTCTTTCCACGCCGCCCGCTTTTATCAACAGAGAAGCCAGTCCTACCAGCGCATCCAGCGCACCGGGAATCGCCTGGATGTTCAACGCCATCTTGAGGGCCTCGCTGAAATAGTCCCTGGCGGTCTGAATATCGTCGAGACTGGTCACATAACCGAGCTTGGTGCGGGCCGAAATAGCGCCCCACTGATTGCCAATCTCTTTAAAGATAGACAGGCTTTCTTTATATAATTGTTTAGCGCCCTGGTATTCGGCCATCATTTGCACCACATCGCCCAGGTAACTGAGGCAGAGGGCAATCCCCCGCCGGTCGCCGATTTCCTGGCAAATGGCCAGGCTTTCTTCAAAAAAGGCCTTGGCTTCAGGATACTCGCCCAGGGCATAGGCCACCTGCCCCAGATTGTTGAGGGAGAAGGTCATACCCCGCCGGTCGCCAATCCCCTGTTTCAGAGCCAGGCTTTCCTGGCATAACTGCCGGGACTGGCTGTAATCGCCTTCCAGGTACGCCACCTGGCCCAGAATGTTGAGAGCAATGGTCAAACCCAGCGTGTCTCCCATCTCTCGGCAAAGGGCCAGGCTTTCCTGGCACAACTGCCGGGCCAGCTCATACTCGCCCAGATGCCGGTGTACCGCTCCCAGATAGTTGAGTGGAAAGATGGTTTCCCCCCGGGCAGTGGAATCAAGACTGCGGAGGAGGGTCAAACTCTCGTTCAGCAGCGCCTTGGCGGCCTCATGCTGGCCCAGTTGGAATGTAAACCAGCCCTGCCGCGCCAGCAGCTTACCCAAGACGATTTCGGATTTTCGACTTGCGATTTTCGATTTTCGATAATCTCTTTCCCCTACTTCTCCCCTCTCTTGCTCCTCGCTTCCTCCTTTCCTCGTTTCCTCATTTCCCTGCGCCTCGCCTCGCAAACTCGTCGCTGCCCAGCCAAACGACTCGGCTCCTTCCTGAAACCAACTGCGGATGTCGTAAAAATGGAACAGGCTTTCCAGGGCCGGCTCGATAGCGGCGAGGTCGCCCTGAGCGACGGCCCAGCGCCAGCCAGCCCGGACATTCTCGATCTCGGTGTTGATCTCGGCCAATGCCTCTTTTTGTTGGCCCCCGATCAGCAATCGCTCTTTGCCGTGCAAAAACGCCGCATAGTAATGGCTGTGTAACGCTTGAACCTTTTCTTTTTCCAGGAGACTCTCGTCCAGCTTTTCGGCGGCGTACTGCCACAAGAGTAGGTGCCGGGTATAGCGTCCCGTGTCGGTTCGGCGCAGCAGCGACTTGTCCACCAGGGCCAGCAGCAGGGGCAGGGCAGCACCGGCGACTTGCCTGGCCGCCTCAACCTGAAACCCGCCCCTAAATACGGCCAACTGCCGGAAAATCCGCTGCTCTTCTGCCGACAAGAGCCGCCAGGAATAGTCAAACACGGCCCGCAGGCTGCGCTGCCGTTCGGGGACATTGCGGAGTGAGGTGGTCAGAAAATCAAGATTTTGCTCAATTTCCTGGGCAATTTCCTGGCAAGAGAGCAGCCGCAGCCAGGCTGCGGCCAGTTCAATAGCCAGCGGCGTCCCTTCAGTTAAGCGGCAGACATGGACCACACACGGCGTTTCCGCTTCCGAAAGAACATAGCCAGGGTTGACCGTTTGGGCGCGCTGCAGAAAGAGCTGCACCGCGCTGTACGCCTCTAACACGGGGGCCTTCGCCTGCTGCGAACTCAGCTTGGGCTGGGGGTCGGGTACTTTCAACCCCTGAATCGGCAGTAAATATTCTTCCTGTAAATTCAGACGTTCGCGCGAGACAGCCAGAATCTTGATCTGGGGGGCCTGCTGGAGAATATCGCTCAGCAGACCGGCTCCGGCCAGGAGATGTTCAAAATTGTCCAGCACCAGGAGCAGCCGCTTTTCCCGTAGATAGTCGAGGAGTTGGTTAGCCGGATTGGCCCCGCTGTAAAAAGAGAAGTTCAAGGCATCGGCCAGGGTAGCAACGAGAAATTCGGCTGAGCTGAGCGAGTCCAGGGGAAGGAAGTAGACCCCATCCGCGAATAGCCCGGTGTCCACCTGGGTCGCTTGCCAGGTAGACTGAATAGCCAGGCGGGTTTTACCAATACCGCCGGGACCGACCAGGGTCAGCAATCGAACGGCCGGGTCGTTTAGGTGCGCAGCAATTTGGGCCAATTCCTCTTCCCGGCCAATAAAGGGCGTGGACGGGGTTGGAACTTTATGCAGGGCGATGGGTGAGGAGGAGGAGAGCGGGTCGGTGGGAAGGGGGGGAGCAGGGGGGCCGGGGGGCAGGGGCGCAGAAAAAACTTTCTCCCCGCTCCCCTGCTCCTCTGCGCCCCTGCTCAATTCTCCTGAGCGAATCTGTTCATGCAAGGCCACCATCGCCGCCGAAGGCTCTACGGCCAGTTCCTCGGCCAGGGTGCGCCGGCAGATTTCATACTGGGCCAGGGCCGCGGTGCGCTCACCCTGGCGAGCCAACAGGACCATCAGGTAGCGATGGGCGCGCTCGCGCCAGGGTTCCAATTCCAGCCAGCGCCGGGCCAGGGCCAGGGCCAGGTCATCGTGGTCAGACCGGGCGTAATAAACAAGCAGCCTTTCCAGCAGCTCTGTGACCTGCCGCCGCCAGCCCTCTTGCTCGCGCAGCAGCCACGTTTCAAATTCAGGACAATCATCGAGAAAAAAGCCGGTCATAAAGTCGCCCCGGTACAGAGCGACAGCCTCGGCCAGTAACTCCGGTTGGATATCGGCAGCAAGTGGCGCCGGAAACCAATCTGTGGCCGTTTTGGGCATTTGTGAATGAGGCCCGGTTTTGGACAGGGATGATTTGGACGCATTTTTGCCAAGGCCGCTTTTTACCAACCGGGCAAAGGTGTGAACATCTACCCAGTAAGTATCCGGTGGTAGAAACTGGATGGTGTGGTAGTCAGCCTGGAAGCAGCCTGGGAGCAGGGCTGAAAGTTGGCTTAACTCGCGGCTGAGGTTGCGCCGGCCGCGTGCTTCCTCTTTATCGCCCCAAAAAAGGCCGGCCAGGTGGCTGCGCGAAACAGGCTGGTCTTGTCGTGCCAGGTAGCCGAGGAGGGCCAGCGCCTTGCGCGACTCAAAATCGCGCAGCAGCACCCCCTTCTTCTCAACTTGAATCATCCCCAGCAGGCGGAGACGATAAATAGCTTCCATTTACCCTATTTGGCCCCAGTAATATGCTAAAGAAGCCTACAAAGGCTCAAACAATCGCTACCTGGTACTTTTGTCTTAGCCGTAAATACGCTCCGAACAGTTTGCGAACAGTTTTTGAGCCAATCTCCTAACAAGGATGGCTTATATTTTAAGCCAGAGTGACAAATAAACAAACTGACCTTCTGGCGGAATAAAACGCCAGTAAAAACTTCAGGAGAGTGGAGGAGTTGAGGCAAATGAATAACCAACCGATAAAATCCTACCGTACTTACCTTATGCTGCATAGTGGGCTGGAATTAGCTACTGCCCCTCCAAAGCAGCCACCACCGGCTCGTATCGTGGCAATTGAAGAGGTTGCCGGAGAACGGCGGCGGCGGGAGTTTTACACCCTGGAACAAGTGACAGACTTTCTGGGAAATGATTTTTTCGGCCAGCCGAGGGAGGTTAAAGTCTATGAGGAATGAGTAAAGGAGAAGTATTGAGCTGATCAAAGGGGAAATGTCGAGCGTAAAGCAGTTCAGGCTCTTCTTTGAAGACTCTTTACGTCTCGCTGGTCGTAAATGAGGCGAATAACAAGATTTTTTAGTTAGAAAAAGGAGATAACCGATGACAACTCAAAGTAACGTTAGCAATCCTATCGAAGTTGCCCCGGCGCGGCCCTTCAGTTGGTCCTTAGCCCTGGCTATTCTGGCCCTGGGCCTGATCCTGGGCGTGACTGCTACTAATCTGGTTGCAGCCATCAATAAAAGCGATGTCGCCGGTGTTCCGCAGCGGGTTGTGCGGGATTTCCCGGCCCGCCCCAACCTGCTTGAAGTGGAACGGAAAGCGCATATTGCCGCTCAAGCCAATATACAGCGCGGCCGTGAAGCCGAAGCGGCTCGTTACACCAGCTTGGGGTTGTTTTACGCGGCCGGCAGTGAGGCCAGGGGGCAGCAGGCCACTGCGGCTGAAGCGGCCCGGTATAACGGTCTGGCCGAGTTTTATGGAGCCAATGTAACCTCCTCTCCTTTGGACAATGCTCTGTTTGCCTATCATCAGAGCGAGCGCGGGCGCATTGCGGTTGACAGCCATACCCTGGCCTGGCCGCCACGGCCTGCCCAGTTTTACCCGGTTCAAATGGCAGTTGTCACCCTCGATACCATTGGCTTGTCTCAGTATCACCAAAGTGAGTGGGGACATATGCCGCAGGTCAGCGAGGCAAACCCGGATGGGGACATCGGGCTGATGGAGTTTTCTACCAAGTAAGAAGTTACATAGACCTTCTGCTAACTGGCCGAAATAAATCTTGGGGAAGCAAAACCTGACAGGTAGCTGTATGAAAACCTGTCAGGTTTTGATAACAAATTTGCCTTTCAAAAACAGCTTCTGAGCAGTTTCTGAGCAGTTTTTGGGCCAGTCTCCAAACAGGTCTGGTTTACACTCTAAATCATAGAAAATCAATTAACTTTTAGTCGGGCGTAAGCAAATCTCTGGGAGGATGGCAATGACTACTCAAAATGCAAGTTCCAATCTTTTTGGAGGAGTGGCAGCTTCTTCATTCACCACAGTGGTAGTGATGCCGCTAACCAAAGCAGTTTTCAATTACATCCCGGCGGCAATAGCACCGAACTGGCTTCGCCGCCTGGTTTTCCGCGCCGCGCTCAAACGGGCCTACGCCAGCTTTGCCAGTTACTACCCTCAGTGGGCGGCTTCGCTCTTTGACGAACATTTTCTCAATCACGGTGCAACGTCGCTCATGGCCGGCTATATTCGAGATGGGCGTCTCCCGCAAGCAAGCCAACTGGCGCTGGATTGGGAGGCGCAGTTGGGATCCAACTCACCGGCTGTGCGCGAGCGGTGCATCGCCGAGCTGACCCCTGTCGCCGCCGATTTTCTGGATTGGCTGACCCTGGAATTAGCCATCAGCCCGTTCTCCTAAAGGCCGGCCACAGAGGTTCAACTATCAGGAAACTACGCGGAAATTCACTATCTGGTTGGGGAGCCAGATGGTCGAGTTAGGGCGCAAATTGCAGGGCTATGGCACTGTCTTGTTGGCCAAAGCGGCTCCAGTGGATGCTACGCAGGTGTAAGTTGTTTCATCTTTTAACATTCTTACTATAAATTTGGGACGCACCCCACAAGCCTTTTTGTCGCAGCAGGTGTCCTAACTCGGCCAGGAGCATGCCGCCCATAATCAGTGCACCGCCAAAAATAATGCGGGGGGTAATGAGTTCACCAATCCACCAGCCGCCGATGGCAGCAAAGACCGGCTCAAGGGCGGCAATGAGAGCCACGCGGGTGGGCGAAGCGGTGCGGGTTACCCAGGTTTGGACGCTGGTGCCCAGGCCGATAATTAAAAAGCCGGTGGTCAGCACGCCAATCCATACAACTGTTGAAGTGACCGGTACAACCAACGGCTCGAAAAGCAGCCAGCAGATCCCAGTCATCAGGGCGGCGACTAAAACATGCAGCGCCGCATAAGTCATCACATTTAAGTAAGGCGAGTAACGGGCCAGGACAATGATATAAAGCGCCCAGCCGACTCCACCCAAAGCGACCCAAAAATCGCCGGGAGCAATGGTCAAACCGTTCAGACTGCTTTCAAAGGAAATCAAGTACAGGCCAACAAAAGCCAGAATGACGCCGGCAATAGCAGTGCGGCTGGGAGCGCGGCGGAGCAGCCAGGCCGATAGGATCGGCACATAAACCAGGTTGGTGCCGGTTAGAAAGCCGGCTTTGCTGGCCGTGGTGAACTGCATGCCGTAGGCCTGAACTGCGTAAGAACCAAAGAGGACCGTTCCTGTTATGAGTGACGGCCAAAGGTACGAGCGGCTCATGGCTTGCCAGTCGCGGCCAGCCAAAACGGCCAGAGTGATTGCACCCAGCAGCAGGCGGACGGTGTTATAAGCAAATGGTCCAATAACCTGCAAGGCGTCTTTGCTAAAAATGAAGGTAATACCCCAGACCATGACCACAACTACAAAAGTGATTTCGCTAAAAACCGCCTGATAGTCGCGCCAGAAGGTCGTTTGCGGGGATAGCGTTTTTGGATATTCCATAGGTAATTCGGTCTCTCCTAAAAAGGTAATTGCTCAGGCTAAAGGTGACTGGCACTTGGTTGGGAGAAAAATGCCAGTCACCTGAGTCGTAACCAAAAAAGAAAGCCTTCGGCTACCGGTTTGCTCGCTACCGATTGTCGAAGGCTTCGTGGCCTCAATAAATAAACGACCGTAGACGACCGACCGCCGACCGCCGTTTAATCTTTTCCGTCTACTATCTACTGTTTTTCCTTCGCCAGTAGTTCCCTTGCTTGCTCTGCATCATGCCTGATCTGCGCGACCAGTTCATTGATGCCATTAAATTTCTTTTCCGGGCGGAGACGTTCCACAAATTCCAGGGTCAGCCGCTGGCCGTAAATCATCTGGTCGAAATCAAAAATATAAGCTTCGACGGTGCGCTCGGTGCCCTCAAAGCTGGGGCGAATACCCACGTTGGTGACACTGGCGCGGCGCTGCGTTTCGCCGGGGAGCTGGACAAAGGTGGCATAAACCCCATTGGCAGGCAGCAGCCGTTCGGGGGGAACCGCAAAATTAGCCGTAGGGAAACCGATGGTATGGCCCCGGTTAGCACCCTGCACAATTTCACTGCTCAAAGAGGGATAGCGACCCAAAAAGTCGGTCGCTTGGCGCACCTCTCCCGCCCGCAGCAGGTCCCGAATTTGGGTACTGCTCACAATTTCGCCATTAATCAAAATCGGGGTGAATTCGCACACGCGGTAATTCAGTTCGTGGCCCAGCTCTCTCAGCTTCTCCAGTTTGCCTTCACGATTTTTACCCAGGGCAAAATCATGACCTGCCCACAGTTCTACCAGATTCAGCCGGTCCACTAATAACTGCATAAAATCGGCGGCTGTGGTTTGGGAAAACTCCAGGGTGAAGGGGATCAAAATCAAGATATCAAGCCCTAACTCTTCAAAGAGGGCAATCCGTTCTCCCGGGGTGGTCAAATAATCATTATGAGGTAGGTGGGGGGCTAAAACGGTCTTGGGCCGGGGGTGAAAGGCAATCACGGCCGCCTGGGCCTGGCGCTCTTTGGCTGATTGTTGAAGCTGCTTGATCAAGGCTTGATGGCCCCGGTGCAGGCCATCAAAGGTGCCAATCGTCAATACCGTCGGTCCACTCAGATGGGCCGCCGCAAAATCTCGAATTATTTGCATAGTTTTGAGTTCAACTCGCTCGAATAAAAGAGTACAAGGTAGCAGAGTAGCAAGGTCGCAAATGGCTGCTATTGCTACTCTGCGACTTTGCTGCTTGTTTGAAATACCTTCTTCGGCTGCCAGAGTTTAGCACTGGGGTCAACCGATGTCAAAATCGCCAGGAAATCTCCATCCGGGGTATAAGCTCGTATCGGCCCAGCATTTTCCAAATAAGGCGCCTCTTCGATTTGGAGTTGCCGCCCTTGCTGCACATGCTTGACTGCCTCTTCCGTTAAGATGACTTGAGGTAAATGGGTGATGGCCTGGTCGGGTGGGTGTAGGTGTCTTTGCCAGGCCGAAGCATTTTGAGCTGCTTCCCGCTCAAGCTGTTCTAACGATACGGCTTCGGCTAGCTGCCAGGGACCGCTGGCCGTTCGGGTCAGCTCGGCCAAATGTGCGCCTGGACCGGCAGCTTGGCCCAAATCGCGGGCCAGGGAGCGGATATAGGTGCCGGCTGAACAGGTGACGTCAAGGATCAAATCGGGCGGCTGCCAGGCTACCCAGGTCAGGGCGTGGATGGCGACACGACGAGGAGCCACTTCAACCACTTTTCCAGCCCTGGCCCGTTTATAAAGCGGCTGGCCCTCTTGCTTGATGGCTGAAAAGAGCGGCGGGATTTGTTCAATATCTCCTAGAAAGGAGGGTAAAATTGTGCGCAACTGGGTGTCGCTGAGTGAAGAAGAGTCATTTATAGCGGTAACTTGCCCCTCGGCGTCCAACGTGTCGGTGATAACACCAAAACGGATCGTGGCCCGATACTGTTTTTGGCCCACCATCACATATTCAATCAGCCGGGTGGCCTGGCCCAAGCAAACCAACAAAACGCCGGTCGCCATTGGGTCAAGCGTACCGGCATGCCCCACACGCCGCTGGCCGGCCAACCGGCGCACCCGGTTGACGACATCGTGAGAGGTAATGCCCTTCGGTTTGTTGATATTGAGCAGGCCGGAGACAGGGGGGGGGAGATAAATATTTTCCACTGCGCTCAATTATGGACGTATTGCGTGTTCCGTTATTTTCATGGAACACGCAATACGTTTCACGTTTTATCCTCTGGCTCTATGGCGCCAGCCTCGTCGCTCTCTTCCTTAATTTCATCGAGCAGCGCCTCGATGTGCATACCGTATTCCAAAGATGTATCCAGCTTGAAGCTAAGTTCCGGGATGTAGCGCAGCGACAGCGACTGCCGCAGAAGGTGACGAAAATAATTGGCCGCGCTGGTCAACCCGGTCAGGGTGCTTTTGACGTCACCTTTGTCGCCGAGCACAGTGATATAGACGCGCGCCTGGCGCAAATCCGGGCTAACGTCAACGCCGGTGACGGTGACAAAGCCCAGGCGCGGGTCTTTTGTATCACGCTGGATAATCTGGCTGAGTTCCTCATGCAGCAGTTCGCCGACCTGCCGCTGACGCCGGCTGGCCATGGGCTAATTAACCCGCTCCTTCACATAAGCTTCGATAATATCGCCTACCAGGAAATCATTAAAACCTTCAACCCCAATACCGCACTCAAAGCCGGTCGCCACCTCGCGGGCATCCTCGGTGAAGCGTTTTAACGAAGAAATTTTACCCTCGTGTAATAGTTTACTTTGACGCATGACCCGGACCATAGAATTGCGAGTAATTTGGCCTTCCAGGACGTAGGAGCCGGCAATGTTGCCCCGCTTGGGAATTTTGAACACGGCCCTGACTTCCGCCCGGCCAATCACCTTATCGGCGTAAACCGGCTCCAGCAGCCCCTTGAGCGCCTTGTCAATATCGTCAATGAGCTTGTAAATCACATCGTACTGCCGGATATCCACGCCCTCGGTTTCGGCCACTCGTTGCGCCCCTTGATCTACGTCAACGCTAAAACCGACGATAATGGCCCCGGAGGCTACAGCCAGGTTCACGTCCGATTCGGAAATGTTGCCCGTGCCCTCCAACAGCAGCTTTATTTTTAACTTCTCATCGCCCAACTCTTTCAACGAGTTGACAATGGGTTCCAGCGAACCCTGCACATCCGCCTTGACGATGATGTTCAGCGTTTGATCGCCATTTTCTTGAGTTCGACTAAAGAAGTCTTCCAGGGAAATAGGCCGGATGGCCGCAGCGGGCGTCCCTTTGCTTGTCTTGGCCCGGCGCTCTTCAACCATTGTCCGGGCAGTTCGTTCATTCTCGACCACTTCAAAAAATTCGCCGGCTTCGGGGACATCGGATAAGCCCAAAATAGAGACAGGTACGGACGGGCCGGCCTGTTTAATGCGCTTGCCCTTGTCGTTGAACATGGCCCGGATGCGCGAATACTGAGTGCCGATGACAATTATATCGCCCACACTCAGGGTGCCGTTTTGGACTAGCAGGGTGGCCGAAACGCCGCTGCGCTTGTCCACTTGACCTTCGATGACCACCCCTTGAGCCAGGCGATTAGGATTGGCCTTCAGGCTAGCCACATCTGTTACCAGGAGGATGTTTTCGAGTAACTCATCAATGCCCCGATTTTCTTTGGCGGAAAGAGGCACACAGATTACATCGCCGCCCCAATCTTCGACCACCAGGCCAATATCGGCCAGGCCCTGTTTTACCCGGTCGGGATTGGCGTTAGCTTTGTCAATCTTATTCATGGCAACAATGATCGGCACCTGAGCCGCGCGGGCGTGTTCAACCGCTTCCCGCGTCTGGGGCATCACTCCATCATCGGCAGCGACGACCAGCACGGCCAGATCGGTGGCCTGCGCACCGCGCGCTCGCATGGCGGTAAAGGCGGCGTGACCCGGCGTATCCAAAAAAGTGATCGGGCGGTCGCCTAAAAAGACCTGATAAGCGCCGATATGCTGGGTAATACCGCCTGCTTCACCTTTGACCACCTGGGTCTTGCGGATGGCGTCAAGCAGGGTTGTTTTGCCGTGATCCACATGGCCAAGAACGGTAACAACCGGCGGGCGCGGCTGTAATGTGTTCGGGTCTTCATTGGCGATCAGCCGCCGGTGCAAGGGAAGATTCTGCGCTTCTTTAACCGGTTCCGGCTCCGGCGCTTTGGGGGCCACAATTTCAAAGCCCATGCCTTCGCCAATAATAGACACGGTATCGAAGTCAATTTGCTGGTTGATATTCGCCATCATCCCGTTGCTCATCAACTCTTTGATGATTTCAATCGGACTGACGGACATCAATTTAGCCAGTTCTCTGACTGTTATGACGGGCGGCACTTCGATAGCGCGACCATTACCCGCTGCCGCTTCTTTTGGTTTGGTTTTTTGCATACTAACTGCCATAGAATCACCTCTTCTTTTAGGATATGCAAACAAAGTGGATCTTGTTTGCAGCTTTTTCTCCGGCAACAAGCATAAGCAGCCCGACCCCAGACGCTCACTTACTCAGTCGTCGCCGGTAGAGTGTCTTGAAACCCTATTAGTTGGAAGTAACTTTTGAGGTGATAAAGCCTTGACAAAGCCGAGGGGAGTTTGGCTTTAAGGGGGAGGAGAGGGAAACAAATAAGTTCCGTTAGTTAGTCATAAAGCCTCGCTCCACGCGTTTTTGGGACACGTGTTCACAGCTCATATTCCTTTATCAACCTCAAACCGCTCTGGCGGTTTTGATTTGGGTGCGTCATCCTTCCTTTAGGATCTACCCTGCACATAAAACTTAAACTTTTAAAAGTTCAGCCCGTAATTGGGTCTGGAGTTCAGCCACTTCTTCTGCCGATAAAGTCACTTTTAGCGCCTGAGCTAGCCGCTGCTTAGATAAGCCTTTTTCCCAGCAGCTTGCTTGCCGGCACAGATAAGCGCCGCGCCCATTGGCCTTGCCCGTTGGGTCAACGATGAGACTGCCTGCCGGGGTGCGCACCACTCGAATTAAATCTCGCTTATCCTTTGTTTCCCGGCAGGCAATACACGTCCGCTGCGGCTTATGTTTCGGTCGAAGCATCTATTCGTCTTCGTCGTAGTCTAGCCAGCCACCACCACGCCGGCTGGGCTTGCGGCGGCGCTCGGCCACAACTTCGCCCAGTTGTTCATCGTAAACCAGGCGGCGTTTTTTGGCGCGAGCTTTCTTCTTACCCTGCTCTTTCTCTGAGTCCTCACCCTCTTCATCTTCAGCCCATTCGTCGGCCACGGCTATTGGCTCCAGGGTAAGCGGTTCAGATTCAGCCAAAACTGCCTCAGCCTCGACCACAACCTCCTCCTCGGTTTCCGGAGTAGCTACGGCTTCAGGCTCAACCTCAACTTCAACGGTTGCTTCAGCTTCCGCCACCTCAGCCGCAATTTCTTCCGGCTCGACGGCTGGTTCAGCTTCCGGTTCTACTTCTGCCGGCGCTTCATCAATTGCGGCCGGCGCTTGACCGGTCAGGATAGCTTCAGCCTCAGCCAAAATGTCCCTGGTTCTGGCGGCTTGTTTGGCAGCTTCGGCCTCGGCCGCTTGCTTGGCCTTAAGTTCGCGGCGCATGGCCATTTCGGCCAGATTAACCGCCTCAATCGCCTGGCTCAGAACATTCAATTCGGCGTCAGAGTACTCAACCGGCACTTTATCCTTATGAATAATGGAGGCCATGTTGAAAATTTCGGCCTTGCCAGCCAAGCGCTCCCGCAGGACTTTATCTTCTCTCAGCCTTTCCAGGGTTTCGGCAATGGCTTCGCTGGAGCTTTTGATGTCAATGCGCCAGCCGGTCAGCTTGGCAGCCAGGCGGGCATTTTGACCTTCTTTGCCAATAGCCAGCGAGAGCTGCTTATCCGGCACGACAACCACTGCTGTTTTGCCCTTTTCGTCGTTGAGCATAACATTCATAACCCGCGCAGGACTCAGCGCATTGGCGATGAAAAAGGACAGATCAGGATTCCACTGGACGACGTCAATTTTTTCGCCGTTCAGCTCATTGACAATGCTTTGAATCCGGGTGCCCCGCATCCCCACGCACGAACCGACCGGGTCAACCCCTTCCTGCAGAGCCGCCACGGCCACCTTGGAGCGATAGCCGGCCTCGCGGGCAATGGATTTAATTTCGACCGTGCCGTTATAGATTTCCGGCACTTCTACTTCCAACAGGCGGCGCAGCATATTGCGGTGAGTGCGGGATACAATAATTTGAGGACCCCGGCTGGCCTTGGATACCGAGGCGACGTAAGCGCGCAACCGCTGGCCTTCGTTGTAGCGCTCGGTAGGAATCTGTTCGCTGCGCGGTAAGAAGGCCTCGACTTTGCCCAGGGAGAGCGTAACCTGATGCGGATCAATTTTATGCACGGTGCCGTTAACAATTTCACCCTCGCGTTCGGCGTAGGTATTGTAAAGGGCGTCCCGCTCGGCTTCGCGGATGCGTTGTAAAATTACTTGTTTAGCGGTTTGCGCTGCAATTCGACCAAAATCACCGTCAGGGGTGCTGTCAATGGAAATCAACTCGCCTTCTTTAACCCGAGGGTTAATAGCCTTGGCCTCGCCAAGCGAAATTTCATTCCGTTCATCCTGGACGCTTTCAACCACCATCTTTTCAGTTAAGATAGCAACTTTCCCGGTTTTTGGTTCAATTTGAGCCGTGACAGAGTGATTGCCGCTAAAATTACGCTTGTAGGCAGAAATCAGCGCCACCTCAACCGCTTCCAACACAATATCAATAGGTAACTGCCGCTCATGACACACCTGATTAATGGCGATCATCAGCTCTTTAAAATCTTTCTTCACTGCTACTTCAGCCTCCTGACTCAGGCAGGTAAAAATTTTACAACATAAAGAAAAAGTGGGGAGTCCCCACTTTTCTGGTCACAACTTTTCCCTTAGACGGTGGGGATTATACCACGAACCTTTTCCAGTGGCAAGTGAGATGAAAGGAAAAAGGGAGGGATTTAAGTAACTGGGACAACGTGGTAAGTGCTTAAAAATGGAGGGCTGGAAGGCTGGAGGATTAGCCATCGTTCATTCCTCCTGCCTACTCAACTCGCCGGTACAAGATAAAGTACCAGGATGGGCTGGCGGTGTCAAATGGAAATTCAATGAGCGGCGCAACCGGCTGGCCGGCCTCGTCTACAAGTTGTAACGTCCACGTCCCCGTCGGCGAGTTGGGGGCCTCGTATTTCAGGTTGCCGCCTTTGTACTGCCTGGCCCCACTGTTAACGGTCCAATCATTGGCGCTGACCTGGCTGTCTACCTGCAAGCCACTGCTGTGGCGTCCCAGCAGCCGATAGCCGCTCAAGGGCTGGTTGTCTTTATCGGTAATAGCGACATAAATATCAAAGTTGAGATGGTTGGTTTCGTGTCCCTCGGTTTCCAGCACCACAAAGGGAAAACTGGGCGCGGGGGTTGGCGTGTCGCTGGGAATGGGGGTGGGTGTAGGTGGGGGTGGAGGTGGGGTTGGGGTAGCCGGGGGGGAAGTAGGGGTGAAACTTGGCGTCAGCGTTGGGACAAGGGTAGCGGTAGCGGTAGGCAAAGACGTAGGCGTTTCGGTTGGAATGGGGGTGAAGGTCAGGCTGGGGGATGGCGTCGGGCTGGGCAGGGCCGCCAGTTTGCGGGTGGGAGTTGCCGTTGGCGTGGCTGTCACTTCAATTCCGTTCATAGCCAGCCAGAGGGTCAGGCCGGAGCCGAGAGCGGTAAAGGCGACCAACACACACGCGCCAGCCAGCAAAAGGATGACCAGGACGATGATCCAGGTAGAATTTTTGCGCTTCAAGATAAATACGTCTTTCCATGGGATAGATTGGAGCCATTATACTATAGGCTTTTCGCCTGAGCCAACCCTTCTTTTTCTTTCTATACCTCGCAAAATAGATTGAATCGGGTTGGCCTAAACCCTGGCAGCGTGTTATAATGAGGACGCATCTTAACTGGAAAGCTGTTTATCCTGCCCAGTACTCATCGTTGAGCGATAAAGGGTTGGTATGGAAGTTAAATTACTGCTTGTTTACGATATTAAACCGCATCGAGAAGCCGAATATTATCGCTACGTGCTGGGTGAATTTTTACCCACCCTGCAAAATATGGGCCTGGTTATGGTAGAAGGCTGGCACACAGCCTACGGCGACTACCCTATGCGCCTGATTGCCTTTCGGGCGCAGGATGAAAGCATGATGCACAAGCTGCTGCACAGCGACGAATGGCGCGCCGCCAAGGAAAAACTGCTCAAATTGGTGCGTGATTATGAAGAGCGGGTAGTCGTTGCCAGAAACCCTTTTCAATTCTTTGTCCCCGGTAGCAAACGCTGAGATTTATTGGACGCGGATCGAACGGATTGTAAGGGTTAAAATTCATCAGACTCCCATTGATCCGGGTTAGCCGTACTCTCTTTTTAACAAAAAACGCTTCGCCAAGTGCGAAGCGTTTTCTTTTGGCTGCTGGTCTTAGTGCAGTGACACAAAGGCAGGGCTGTGGGTGATCCAGCCGGTCTGCTCGCCCGCCGGAAGTTGGATGTGCAGCCAGCCGCTCTGGGCATCAATTTCAAGCACGGGTACGACCGTACCCTGGGCCAGATGAGCCACCACCGGATAGTCAACCCCCGGCCCGCTGCGTACGTTTAAGCCCCAGGTGATAATTTCGACCTGGGGAACGCGGGTCGCGGTGGGGGAGGGTTGGAGGGTTGGAGGAGTGGAAGGTTGGACAGTTGGCGTTGGGGAGGGTTGGAGGAGTGGAGGAGTGGCAGGTTGCCCAGAGAGGGCCTCTGGCTCGACAGTTGGCGTGAGCGCAGGTGAGGAAGTTGGAGAGCTGCTGTTATCCCCTTGTTCATTTTCCCCTGCTTCTATCTTCGCCTCTTTGTCTCTTTCATCCGACCACTCGCCTAGTTCTGCGTCAGCGGGCATGCCGGGTTTCAAACGATGGTCAGGGTTGTCCAGGGCAATTTTGATCCCAAAAACCAGGTTAACTCGTTCTTCTTTGGTTTGGACATTGCGCGGTGTGAATTCGGCCTCGTGATTGATGAAACTGACCGTTCCGTCGAAAACCTCACCGGGGTAGGCGTCTACGTAAACCTGGGCCGGCTGGCCAATTTTCACCCGTCCAATCAGTGTTTCGGGAATGTAAACGGTCAGATCAACGGTCTCAATGTCGCTGAGTTCGAGCAGAACAGCGCCGGGTGCGGCCAACTCGCCGGGCTGGACCAATCTGTGGCTGATCAGACCGGCGCGGGGAGCGGTTAGGGTCAGCTTGTCGAGCTGCACCTTCACCTGGGTCAGAGCCGCTTCGGCTTCGGCTACCTGCGCCTGGGCTACGGCTATATCCTCTGCGGTCGGGTTAGCTTTGACCGCTGTCAGATTGGCTTCGGCCACCCAAACGGCGGCTTCGGCTTGTTGATAGACGGTTTTGGCGGCGTTGACCTGGCTGATGAGCTCCAAAGGTTTAGCCCGCAGATGCTGCAACAACTCAACCTGCTGTTTGGCTCCCGTCAGCCCGACTTCGGCAATCTGGAGGCCCACCTGGGCAGCTTTGAGCTGATTTTGAGCCACCTCATTTTGAACCAGCGCGGCGTGGCTGCTCTGGTTGCGGCTGGCCGCTTCGGCTTGAATCTCCATACGTTTCAGGTTGATCTGGGCCTGTTCCAGATTGGTCTGGGCCTTGGTCACGCGGGCCTGGGCCTGATCAATCTGGGCCTGCAATTCGTGCGGATTGTTCACCAAAAGCTGGGCTGTCTGCCAGGTGATTTTGGCCCCATCGCGGAGCACTTTAGTCTGGGCCAGTCGAGCTTCCGCGGCTGCAATGTCTTCGGGCCGGGGAGGGGCGCTGGCGGCAGTTAAGCCGGCCTGGGCCGTCTCCAGGGCAGCTTCCAGTTGGGCCTGCTGCGCCAGCAAGGCGGACTGGTCTATTTCAACCAGCACCTGCCCGGCAACGACTTCATCGCCTTCATCGGCTTTGACGGCAATGATTCGCCCGCCGATTTCGGTGGTGATGGCCACAATGTCGGCCTCAATCGCGCCGGAGCCAACCAAGGCTGTGGAGGCGGAGGCGTCCACACGGGGTTGGTTGTACCACCAGTATACGCCGCCGATAAGGGCAATCAGGATGATGATTGGAATAATGCGTTTCATAGTTTACCTCGTTCAGTCAGGGAGTAAGGGGTAAGAGGAAGCGGCTCCCTGCGTTTCGTTCTTTTTACTCCAAACCTTATAACTGCGGGCCTTCGGCCAGGATGGCGTCGGCGGGCATGCCGGGTTTGAGCCGCTGGTCAGGGTTATCCAGCTTGATTTTGACGGCAAAAACCGTGTTGACCCGTTCTTCTTTGGACTGAATATTCTTCGGCGTAAATTCGGCTTTGTCGCTGATAAAGATGACGTAGCCGGTAAACGGCTCACCCGGAAAAGCATCAACATAGACCTGCACAGTTTGGCCAATAGCTACCTCTCCAACCCTTGTCTCGGCAATGTAGACCGTCAGGGTCAGGTTGCTCAGATCGGCCAGGGTCAGCAGGGTAACGCCTGGATTGGCCATTTCGCCCTCGTGGGCCGGCTGCTCCACCACCCAGGCCGTCAAAGGAGCGATCAGGGTATGCTGGTCACGCTGAACCTGGAGCGCAGCCAGGCTGGCTTCGGCCTGTTTTACCTGGGCCTGAGCCAGGGCAATCTGCTCGGTCCGCGCGCCGGCTTTGAGGATGTTTACCTGGGCTTTGGCTACCCCAACCTGGGCTGAAGCACTCTGGTAGGCCGCCTCGGCCTGGGCCACTTTGATTTGGGCTACCTGCGGATCGTGGCGGAGGGTCAGCAGATCGTTGAGGGCGGTCTCAGCATTGGCGCGATCGGCCTGGGCGCTGTTCAAGTCTACCCAGCGCTGCCATTCGTCGGCGCTGGCCAGATTCCAATTGGTCCAGGCCTGGCGTTTGGTCCCTTCTGGAAAGTCCACATGAGCGCGGATGTCATCTCCGGGCGCGGCCCCCTCCAGATCTTCAAGCAGTTCCACATTGCTCGGTATTTTCATATCGCGCACATCGTGAGGCAGTTCGATATGAATATTGGCGCCTTCCTCGATGGTTCTGACTTGCTGTTCCTGCAAGGTATTCAGGGCCACGGCCGCATCTTTGAAGGGAATGGCATACTCGACCCGCAACTCGGCCAATTTCAAGTTGGTGCGAGCGGCGTCAATTTGAATGTCCAGCTCCTGCGGATTATCGCGCAGGGTCATGGCGTCCTGCCACAAGGTGCGAGCAGCTTCAGCTTCGGCCTCGGCCTTCCTCACCGCCGCTTCAGCCTTGGCGATTTCTTCGGGCCGGACCCCCGCCTCGATCTTAGCCAGTTGCGCTTTGGCTGTCCCGATTTTGGCCTGAGCTTGCTGTACCTGGGCATCCAACAAAGCGGTATCTAGCTCAACCAAAACCTGCCCCGCCTTGACAAAATCACCCTCAGCGACGGCAATCCGGGTGATGCGCCCCTTGATCTCCGCCGCCACGCTGATTTCTTCGGCCTCGATAAAGCCAGAGACGCTGGCGTCGTCCGCATTCGCCTGACTCGTCAGGCCAAGTTGGTATTGAACCCGGCTCAGTTGGTCAGGATGCTGGCTATAATACCAGTAACCGACCCCCACCGCGCTGAGAATTATGAGAATAACGATGAGACGAATGATTTTGTGTTTCATAACAACTTACCTCCAAGACAAGGTGCAGGTAGCAGGGTAGCAAGTAGCATTCCCGTACTTGTCAGCTTTTACTTTGCTATTTTCTATCTTCTATCCACTCTCTTCTATCTTCCGATGACCTTCTCCGCTTCACGGGCGCTGGAGATGAAGACATCTTCCAGCGATGGAGCGATACGCTCTACCGAATTGACCTGGAGCCCATGCCCGGTTAAGGTTTTTTTGATGAAAGGCAGGTGTTCCGGCAAATTATCCGTGACCACGTGGATGAGCGAGCCGTATAAGGCCACCTCTTCGAACATGTCAAGATCACGCAAAAGCTGGATGGCCCGGGCGGCATCGTCGCAGTCAATTTCGATGACGTCGCCGCGCATTTTGGTCACTTTAATTTCTTCGGGAGAGCCTTTGGCGACCAGCCTGCCCCGCTGGATAAAGACCAGGTCCTGGCAATGCTCGGCTTCGTCCATGTAATGGGTCGTGACCAGGATGGTCGTGCCGACTTCGGCCAGTTCGTAAATCAATTCCCAGAAAGCCCGGCGCGAGATGGGATCAACTCCGGCAGTCGGTTCATCTAAAAAGAGCGCCTCCGGTTCGTGGATGATGGCCGCGCCCAGGGCCAGCCGCTGCTTCCAGCCCCCCGACAGGTTGCGGGTCAGCTCTCGCTCCCGCCCCACCAGGCCGGCCATTTTCAGAATGTAATCCTTACGTTCTTTTAACTTGCGCCCGCGCACGCCATAAACGCCCCCGTAAAAATTTAAGTTCTCTTCCACGGTCAGGTCGTTGTACAGGCTAAATTTCTGGCTCATGTAGCCGATCCGTTTGCGCATAGCTTCTGCTTCTTTGATCACATCAAAGCCGACCACTCTGGCTGTGCCGCTGGTCGGCGCCAGCAGGCCCAGCAGCATCCTGATGGTGGTAGTTTTGCCCGCGCCGTTCGGCCCCAAAAAGCCGAAGATTTCGCCCCGCCGGACTTCAAAGTTGACGTTGTTGACGGCGACAAAATCGCCAAATTTTTTGGTTAAGCCCAGCACTTCGATGGCGAGGCTGTTCTGATTACCGTTCTGTTCAGTCATAACTTTTACCTGTAAAATCCGTCTTACATATTGCGTAAGCTAACGGAAGTCGCAGCACGCAACACGCCTCACGCCTTTTCCAGCTTCCCAATCAGCGAGATAAACGCCTCTTCCATTCTCGGCGCCGTCTGGCGGAAGTTGGCCATGCTAATTTGCTCAGCGGCGAGGGCGGCTTCGAGTTGAGAGCGGCGCTGTTCGATGTTATCTACAAAGATGTGCATCAGGTCGCCGTATGTTTGTACTTCTAACACGCCGGCCTGCCGGCTCAGGATTTGATGGGCCTGGCGCAGCAGTCCGACCCCAAACAAACGGGTTGACTCCGGTTTAAATTCCATCAACTCGCCGGGAATCAAGGCTTTGATCTCCTGCGGCGTCCCGTGCTCGATCAGCCGGCCGTTGTACATCAGTCCCACCCGGCTGCAGCGCTCGGCTTCGTCCATGTAGGGCGTGCTGACCAGAATTGTTGTTCCGTCCACGTGCAGCCCGGTCAAGATGTCCCAGAATTCCCGCCGGGAGACCGGGTCCACGCCGGTCGTCGGCTCATCCAGGTAAAGAATGGCCGGGGCGTGGATGAGGGCGCAGGCCAGGCCCAATTTTTTCTTCATCCCGCCGGAGAGACGCCCGGCCGGCCGGTGGGTGAACTCGGTCAGGCGGGCGAAGTTGAGCAGCCGCTCGATGCGCTCCCGGCGCACCTGGCCCCGCACCCCAAACACATCGGCAAAAAAGTTGAGATTTTCCAGCACCGTCAAATCGCCGTACAGGGCAAACTGCTGGGCCATGTAGCCAATGTGTGCCTTGATTCGCTCCGCCTCTTGGCGCAGATTGAACCCGGCGATGGTCGCGTTGCCGCTGGTCGGATCCATAATGCCGGCCAGCATACGGATGGCAGTGGTTTTGCCCGCGCCGTCCGGCCCCACCAGGCCGAAGATTTCATTTTGTTTAACTTCCAGGTCTAACTCGTTCACTGCCAAAATCTGATGAAAGTGCTTGGTAAGTTTTTCCGTTTTGATAATGAGATCGTTGCTGCTATTCATCCCAATCTCCTGCAACTGGAACCGCCGACCCCTACCCAACCCTCCCCCTTGTAGGGGGAGGGCCAGGGAGGGAGTTATTCCAACGTTTTCTTAAAGCGGGTAGCGGCCAAGACGACGACAACCGTACTAAAGACAAGGACGGCCAATACCTGTTCCAACAAAACCTCCAGCCCCACCCCTTTTAAGATGATACCGCGCATGATGACCATAGCGTAGCGAGCCGGAACCAGATAGGTGATAAGCTGCAGCCAGCGGGGCATGGCTTCGATGGGGAACATAAAACCACTCAGATAGATCGTTGGCAGGGCCGTAGCAAAGGTCATGAGCAGAGCTTCCTGCTGGGTGGTGGCGACGCTGGAAACCATGATCCCGACCCCCAGAGAGGTCAGCATGAACAGGGCCGCCAGTCCCAACAACAGGGGGATACTGCCGTTAATCGGTACTCCAAAAAGCAGCACCCCAATGGTCAGAACCTCGATCACGATCACAAACGAAATCACCACATAGGGCAGCACCTTGGCCATCACCAGTTCAATGGGCCGGATGGGGGTGATGATGAGTTGTTCGATTGTGCCCAGCTCGCGCTCGCGGACAATAGAGGTTGCTGTAAAGAGAATGGTAAAGATAAAAAGGACCACCACGATCATGCCGGGAATCGTAAAATAGGTGCTTTTCAGGTCAGGGTTGTACCAGACTCGCGGCCTGACCTCAACCCCCGGCATCTGGTCGGCTGACACGCCCAGCTTTTGCTCGATGAGGCTGACCCCAACGGCCTGGCCCACTCCCTGTGAGGCCGAAAACAGGGTATTAGCCGCCGTGGAGTCCGAGCCATCAATCAAAAAGGCGACTTCCGCCTTTTCCTGGGCCGTCACTTTTTGGCCGTAGCCAGCGGGGATAATCAATGCACCACGCACGTCGCCATGCTCGATCAAATAAATCAGCTCGTCCTCCCTGGCAACATACTGCACGATGTCAAAGGCGTTCGAGGCCAGGTAGGCGGCAATTAAACGGCGGCTGTGCACACTCTTGTCGCCGTCATAAACGGCGATACGCAGATGTTCGATATCGGTGGTGGCGGCAAACCCCAGGAGAATCAGCATCATCACCGGCATCACGATCATGATGCCCAGGGTGCGCGGGTCGCGCCGGATATGGATAAATTCTTTGGAAACTAAGTGGGCCAGTCTGAGTAACATAATCAGCCTAACTTTTTCTTAAAACGGGTAGAAGCCAGGGTGACAATAATGACGGTAAAGATGAGAATCGCTCCTACCTGGTCCTGCAAAACTTCCAAGCCAACGCCTTTGAGCAGGATGCTGCGCATGATGATCAGACCATACCGCGCCGGGAAGATATAACTCAGAAGCTGTAACAGCGGCGGCATGGCCTCGATGGGAAAAAGGAAGCCGCTTAGGAAAATGGTCGGCATAACAGTAGCAAAAGTCATCATAAAAGCCTCTACCTGCGTCCTGGCGGCGCTGGAAATGAAGATGCCAATCCCCAAGGCCGTGACCAGAAACAGGCTGCACAGGCCCAACAGCAGGGGGATGCTGCCATTAATCGGCATGCCAAAGATCAGTACCCCTAGGGTTAGCACCTCGATGATAACGAAGAAAGAGACAAGGATGTAAGGCAGTACTTTGGCTACAACAAGCTCGATGGAGCGGACGGGCGTGACAATCAACTGCTCGATGGTCCCCAGTTCGCGCTCCCGGACAATAGAGGTCGAGGTAAAAAGGGTGGTAAACAGGAACAAGATCATGACAATAGTGCCGGGAATTAAAAAGTGGGAGCTTTCCATGTTGGGGTTGTACCAGACTCGCGGCCTGACCTCGACGCCCGGCAGGGGACCCCGCACAGCCAACTGTTGCTCCAACAGCTTCATCGAGACCGCCTGCCCCACCTGTTGGGAGGCGGCAAAAACCGTTCGGGCTACGGTCGGGTCCGAGCCGTCCACCAGGAAAGCGACATCAGTGCGCTCGCGGGCCGCCATATCACGGCCGTAACCGGCCGGGATCACCAGAGCGCTGCGCACATCGTTGTGATCAATCAAATAGCGCAGCTCTTCTTCTTTGTCTACATAGAACACAACATCGAAGTAGTTAGAGGCCTGGTAGGCTTCGATGAGGGCACGGCTTTGAGGAGTTTTATCGGCGTCATAAACGGCGGTGCGCAGGTGCTCAATATCGGTGGTGGCGGCGTAGCCCAGGAGGATCAGCATGAGGATGGGCATGACAATCATGATCGCCAGCGTGCGCGGATCACGGATGACATGGATAAATTCTTTGCGGATTAGACTCAAGATTCTGCGAAACATAATTCAACACCCTGCCAGAAGAAATTCAAGTTAAGGGACCTCATTGCTTATTCTCATCGGCTCGCTCTGGATTTAAAAGCATCCCCACAAAGAGAGAGGCTAATTCCTCGATCAGGGCATCGGGCGAGATGTCTTCATACCTGGCATCGAGGCTAGCCAGTTTCATGGCAAAGTTTACGACGATAGACCCAATAAAAACGCGAGTCGCAATGACCGGATTAACCGGGCGAAACAAGCCGGAGTCAATATGGGTCTGGATATATTGCTCCAGGAAACCGGCTACCGGCATGGCCAGTTTTTGATAAACCTCCTGGCGCAGCTCGGGGTCGGTAAACATTTCGGCCAGGATAGGCATAATCAGGTAACCGCGTTCCTGAGCCAATTGATAACGATCGCGGAGAATGATGGTGATAAATTCTTTAGGGTCAGCGGGCGGCTGCGTGTTGATGATGCTCTTGAGAGATTGAAGGGCCAGCAGCTCAATCATTGCTAGCAGTAACTCACGTTTGTTGGCGAAGTAGTTGTATATCGTTCCTTCGGACACACCGGCAGTCTGGGCAATCTCCCTTGTGGTAGCTTTGTGATACCCCTTCTCAGCAAAAACCTGGGCTGCGCCCATTAAGATTTGCCGGCGCCGGGCTTCGGCCATCTGTTCCTTGAAATCTATAGTTTCGTTTATCATGATGTACTCGCAAAATTTAGTTAATTGAGTAGTCACTCATTTGAGTGAGTACACACTCATTTTACTCTAAAAACTGCCTATTGTCAATACGCGGTTTGTTGTAGTTTTGCTTTTGATCGGCTAAATTCTCAAGTAATGGCACTTTTGTCCTCTGGCAATTCTGCTAAAAGTAGTTTAACTTTGACAGAGGAGGGCAGCATGTCCACAAGGCCGGAATTGTTTTTTGATGATGATTAAGGATCAATAGTACCTTAACCTTAACAGAAAATCTCGACAATTTAAGAAGCCTTTAGTATAATTAGCCCTGGAAAATAATTTTTTTGAGCTGCCCCCCACTATTTAAATTGCATATAACCTATCGTTGGAGAAACAGCCAATGGCTACGACTGGATCTTTGAAGCAATTGACCAATACAGGCACAATGTCGCCACAACGGCCCCTCTCAAGCACGGCGCAATTGACTGCCCCCAGCATTCAGCGCTTTAAGGGGATGGTCGAACTTTTGACTCCCCCGGCTTCGTTAGATGATTTGGATATTAACCAGGGGGCGGTGGTTGATATTCTTTTACGCTTGACCTACAACGAGGGTGAGGTTAGCGCCACCCACGCCGAAGAGGTCGTTAAACTTCCTTACCGGATTATTGACGATTTATTAGCCTGGATGCAGCAGGAACACATGTTAGAAGTGGCCAAAGCCGTGGGCAGCCTGGGTCGGCGCGGCTATGTTTACAGCCTCACCGACGGCGGGCGGAACAGGGCCAAGGAAGCTTTTGAGCGGACGCAGTATGTCGGCCCGGCCCCTGTGCCGCTGGAGAAGTACACTAAATCCGTTTTGGCGCAGGCCACCATTGAAAAACTAACACGACCCGAGGTTCAACAAGCCTTAAGCCACCTTATTTTGCCTAAGGATTTTGACCGCAAAATTGGCCCGGCGGTTAACTCCGGCAGCTCGCTCTTTTTGTACGGTCCGCCGGGAAATGGTAAAACGACTATTTCTGAAGCCATTGCCAAAATGCTGGGCGGCGGCGAGCCAATCTGGATGCCTTACGCCATTACCATCGGTGGCGCGATTATTCAGATTTATGATAGCCTGATTCACAAATTCAGTACCGACGAGCGGGGCGGAGCGGATAATCGCTGGGGACTGTTCCAGCGGCCGGGGGTTATGGTCGGCGGCGAATTGACCATGGAACATCTGGACTTGCGTTACGAGCCGGTGGCGAAATTTTACGAAGCGCCCTTGCAGTTGAAAGCTAACGGGGGCATGTTCCTCATTGATGACTTTGGCCGCCAACAGATTAGCCCAACCCAGCTTTTAAATCGTTGGATTGTGCCCCTGGAAACTCGGATTGACTTTTTGCGCCTCAATTCCGGCATGACCTTTCAGATACCCTTTAAGCAGTTGCTGGTATTCAGCACTAACTTGGACCCGGATGACCTGGTGGACGGAGCATTTCTGCGCCGCATCCAGATCAAGGTGGGTGTCTTTGGTCCCGACGAAAAGATGTTTTACCAAATTTTTGCCAATCAGGCTGAGGCGTTGGGCTTTCCAGAGGTAGACCGGGAGTCGTTTCTCTATTTTCTTAATGAGTGGTATCGAAAAACGGGCAAACCCCTTCAGTCGGTTCACCCCCGTGATATTTTGAAAGCGGTGAAGGTTTTATGCGAATACGCTAATGAGCCGCTGCACATGACCCCGGGGCTAATCGAGGAAGCCTGCCAGGGATACTTTGTTAAGGCCAAATCGGGCCAGATTTTGTAAGGGCATTTCAGCGCCCAAAACTCAGTTTGGACACGAGAGTTTTGAGAAAAGGCAGGATTTAAGGTTTGAGGTAGGTCTGGTAACTCGCCAGACCTTTTTTTTCGTTTTTGGGCCGGGTGTAACTGGCGATAGACGCGCTCAGGTGCGCCCCAAAAATGGCAATCACGCTGCTCAAGTAAATCCATAACATCAAGGCTACCAGTGCACCAATCGAGCCGTAGACCAACTGGTATCGGGCCAGACCGCTATTCAAGTACCAGACAAAACCTGCCCGATTGACTTCCCAGGCCGAGGCGGCTATTAAAGCGCCCCAGTTGGCTTCGGACCATTTAACTTTAGTGTTCGGGATCCACCAGTACAGGAGTAAAAATACAAAATACATCAACACCCAGGGAATCAACCAGGTCAAAATTCCCCACAGGAGAGAAGTGTAAATAGCAACATCGCCCAACAGGGGAACGCTCAACTGGCTCAAAATGTTAAAAAGCGTTACCAGGAACAGCGACAGGATGAGCAGCAGCCCAATCAAACTACCGGCGATGACCAAGGCCATGAGGCGCACCCGTAAGAAATGATGAGTGCCGGCATTGCGCCAGGCCCGGTTGATATTGTGCGTCAGGGCATTAAAGACCGCTGTCGCTGACCAGGCTAAACCAATCGTACCGAGCAAGCCTACCGTACCGCGTATCTCCAGCATATGTTCGATGTTCTTCTCAACCAAATCCCGGGCTGTAGGCAGTGCTTCGGTAACAGAAGCCAGGACCTGCCGCTGCACCTGTTCGTCCTTTAAAACCGAGCTGCCCACCGCCACCAGGAAAAAGAGAAGGGGAAAAAGTGAAAACAAAGCATAGTAAGCAATGGCTGCGGCCCCTTCGAGGGCGCGGGCATGCAGAAAACCCTGGAACGCGTCAACGACAATTCCTAAAATACCCTGGCTCAACCGATTTACGCGCCGGTAGCGCGCCTGGGCTTTGACTTTAAGGCTCTTTTTGGCGGTCTCGTTGATTACTAGACGGCCTTTATCTTTTCGTACCATCTCTGTACCCCGGTTTGGCCGCTAAAGTTTAACCCCTTGACGAACCACCACTGCTGACCCTTCGGCCAGAAAAGCCGAGCTGGGTGCAGCCCGCAGGCTCTCGACAAACACATCGCCATACAACCCTGATACATCGCAGTCCAAAACACTCTCACCCACTTGCCAAACTCGCCAGCGTGGATGTTCCACCTGGTACTCCACGCAGCCGCCGTCACGTTGGGCCGCATAGCCCCAGTAATGCTCGGTGATAAACTCTTCTTCCGAACCGGGAGCAATGGGCTGTAAATCCCCTTTGGTTCGAACCTGGAGTTGGTTCCACTTTTCCTTAAAGCGCCAGCTATAGTCAACCACCAGGGAGGGCGGGGCAAAGCTGGCGGTAACTTCGTGCCGCATGGGCAAGGCCACATAATTCTCGTTATACACCCGGCGAGCCACCCCGGCGATAGCGGCTCTGGGCACAATTTCTTTAATAAAAACGACTCCCCGCCGCCATCCTTCCGGGCCCGAGCGGCGCACGTAAAAGCGTAAATTAATCTCCTCAAAACTGCGATGAAAAGGAATAGACCACCCCAACAGCTTGGTATTGAGAAATAAAAAACCGACCATGCTGACAAAAGTTTTACCGTTCCAGCTATCCAATTCTGTGCCGTTGGGCACGTAAGATAGCAAACAGGCCGGGTCAATCTCGTAATTGAGCATGGCCAGGTAGCGCCATTCGGCGGTGAGGAATTTACGGGCGGGCGCTCCTATCTCATTCGAAGAGGGTAGGATCATGGACTTGTTCCTTTCCTGAATTGTAATTTGCCGGGGTAGAAATAGCAAGCAAGTGAGGAGGCTTTGACGGTTGGTCTAATCCGGCGTTCAGTAGTATACTGCATCTCGCCCTTGTTGAAGGAGCAACCCGACTGGCTAAAACCGATCCTCGTCATTGGAGATAGACATGAATGCTTTTGAGATTTCGCAGTTAATTATTGAACAACAGAGTTCGGGAAAGTCCTACCTGGAGTTTTTGCGGGTTCCGACTCTCAGCGTGGGCTTGTACAACCTGTCGGCAGGTGGCGTTGACCCCCAACAGCCCCATGCTGAAGACGAGGTCTACTATGTGGTGGAAGGTCGTGGCTACATTCGGGTGGGAGTGGAAGACCGCCCGGTGGAGGCAGGTACGATAGTTTTTGTTGCCGCTAACGTGGAGCATCACTTTCACTCCATCAGCGAAGATTTGAAGATCCTTGTCTTCTTTGCCCCGGCGGAGAGCAATCCCTAAAACGTAAAGCATTTCTGCGATAATACCCTACGTTTCACATCTCTATCCACTTTGTCATCAGGTAACTGTCGTCGTCTACAAATCCTGCCGCCCGATAGAGCGCCTGAGCTGGTAGATTATCCCGTTCTATCTCCACATGAAGAGCATTGACCCCCAGCGACCGGCTCCGGGCCTTGGCAAATTTCAAACTCGATACGCCAAGATGCCGGTACGGGTCGTGCAGATACAACTCATCCAGCAAGGCGTCACGCCCGTGGAATTCCAGGCTGTAACTAAAAGTGACTGCCATGTAGCCGACCGGCTGACCGGCTACATGAATGAGCCAGATTTGACCTAACCCGTCCTCACCTACCAGCCGCTCCACCGCCGCTTGGCTGCCTGCCCCGGCTTCCTGTCTCAGGTTCGCCAGAATTCCGCTATCTGTCTTTTGCCCCCGTTGAAAAGTGACTTCAGGAGGATGACTAAACGGCTGGGATTGATCCTCCGCCAGCCAGCAGGTCATCAAGTAGTGCCGGTAATCCACAAAGCCCAGGTCGGTGTATAAGGTGTGCGCTTTTACGTTCTCTTGCTCCACCTCCAGGTGCAGCGCCTTGACCCCCAATTTGCGGCACATTTCCTCGGCAAAAGCGATAGCTCGGCGGCCAATACCCCGGCTGCGGTAATCGGGACGGACGTAGATTTCGTCAATAAAGGCGTAGCGGCCATAGGCCAGGCGGTAACCCAAAGTCAGCACCAGATAGCCGACAGCCTCGGTTTCATCGTGGATCAGCCAGACCCGGCCGGCTGCCGCGTCATCTAACAGCCGGGTCAATCCGGCCCGGACCGCCGCTTCGTCGAACGGGTGATTGTCTTCCTGGTTAAACTTCTGGGTAAAGGGGAGCAGCGTCTCCAGGTCAGAGGGTTCGGCAACTTTAAAGATTATCTTCATCTTTTAGATCGGGGATGACCAGCGAAATCACCGCGCTATGGGTGCGATGGGCAGTGCGGATTGCGCTAAAATGCACCAGGCATTCCAGTCGAGCCGTTCCAGGGCGTCAATGGTAGCCAGGAGGTCTTTGCCAGCCACAAAGATGCCGTGCCGGTCCGCCAGAACGGCCGCGGCCTGTTTGCGGATGGCTTCTTCTCTGCCGCGCAGTCCGGCCACGATGTTCTCTGCCAACTGGGGACTGTGAGCCGGCGCATAAGGCGCGATGGGGGTCACACCGAATTTTTGGGTTTGTTCCAGCACCGGCTCCATCGCTCGACCGGCGGCGCAGAACGGCAAAATATGAAAAGGGTGGGCGTGAATCACCGCGCCGACATCGGCGAAGGTCCGGTAGATGGCCAAATGGGCCCGGCCCTCCCGCGAGAAACGGGGGTGTTCTAACACCGCATCGGTCGAGATGTCGCCGGAGATAATATCTTCGTCACTGAGCCGCCAATGTTTTTTGCTGCCGCTGAAGCGCGCCGAGATATGGATTTGGTCGCCGTCGCGGACACTGATGTTGCCGCCGGCTAAATCTGTTAGCCGCTGCTCAAACATGTAGCGGGCAATGTAAATAATTTGTTCTGAAATGGTCGTCATAAATTCTTCTTTCTAAAAAGTGTTCCGAACCTGCGGTACGTACCAAAATAAAAAGCCAGCAACTGTAATATTGCTGATTAGTTAATGAACCTGCTAATTTTGATTGAAGCAAAAAACCAGCAAAAAATGGCGAAAAAAAGAAAGAATAGACCGAGCATAAGGTAAATAATTCTTGTTCTGGTCGGGGTACGTTTTTTATAAGCGAGTACACCCAACAGAAAAGTAAATGCTGAGAGTAAGAAGAAGGATGCGATGATAACAAGATTCTGTAATAACATTACAGTGGCACAATTTGTAGAATCCTGATTGTAAAGTATACCTCTCTGCGGCCTAACTAAGAAATCTGTGTAATCTGTGGATTATTTCTTTAGAGGTGGATGGAGTTATCGTCGCTTGCGCAGTTGATCCAGCGTGATAGCCAAAATAATGACCATGCCAATCGCCGCCGGCTGCCAGTAAGGGTCAAAGCCCAGCAGCACCAGGCCGTTGCGAAGCACCTGCATAATCGCTGCGCCGATGAGCACGCCCAGGATAGTGCCTTCCCCGCCGGCCAGGCTGGTCCCGCCAATCACCACGGCGGCAATCACATCCAACTCATAGCCGAGCGCGGCCGTAGGCGCCGCTACCCCCAGGCGAGCCGTCATCAGCAGGCCGCCCAGGGCCGTGAGCAAGCCGCACAGGGTGTAGACCAGGATCTTGATCCGGCCCGTGTTGATGCCGGATAGACCCGCTGCCTGCTCATTGCCGCCCAGCGCATAGATGCGATAACCCCAGACGGTCCGGGTGAGAAACAGCGACATGATAATGGCCAGAACAAACATCACAATGACCGGCAGCGGCACGCCGAAACCGAACACCGGCAAGTCATACTGCCCCAGAAGATTAAACTCTTTGGGCAAGCCTCGGACCGGCTGCCCTTTAGCTACGCCGTAACAGATACCACGGGCAATACTCATCAGGCCCAGGGTGGCAATAAAGGGCGGCAGCTTGGCCTTGCTGATCAACAAGCCGTTCAGCAGGCCGATCGCGACCCCGGTCAGCAGGCCGACGATCACTCCCGGCACAACCGGCAAGCCCCAGGAGGTCATGGCCAGAGCAGCCAGCATACCGGCCAGGGCCATGGTCGAACCGACCGACAGGTCAATTCCGGCGGTGATGATGACCAGAATCTGCCCAAAGGCGCTGATAGCAATCCAGGAAAAGGCCCGCAGGACATTGAACAGGTTGCGGTTGATGTCTAAAAATTTGCCCTCGGTTTGCCAGGCCAGAACAGCGCCCATTAAAAGTAAAACCAGAAAAATGCCGATTTCCTGAGCTTGAAAGATGCGGCGCAGGCGTGTTCCGCTCGTTGTCGCGCCGTCGCGGCTGATAGCTGATGGTTTAGCGGTAGAAGACATTCGACTCTAGCCCCTTCTTTTTATAGAAATTCTTCAATCAGACTTGCTCGGCCACATGACCGCTGGCATAAGCCATAATCCGTTCCTGAGTAGCCTCAGCCCGGTCTAAAATGCCCGACACCCGGCCTTCACACATGACCACAATCCGGTCGCTCATAGCCAGCACTTCGGGCATTTCGGAGGAAATCATTATAATGCCAATGCCCTGTAACGCCAGATTGTTCATAATCGAGTGGACTTCCGCCTTGGCGCCCACGTCAATGCCCCGGGTCGGTTCGTCCAGAATCAACACTTTCGGGTTGGCCGCCAGCCACTTGGCCAGTACCACTTTCTGCTGGTTGCCGCCGGATAGGAACATCACTTTCTGGGCCAGGCCGGGGGTGCGGATGTTCAGCCGGTCCACATATTGCTGGCCCAGGGCGCGCGTTTTTTGCAGGTCAACAAGACGGTTGGGGAACAGCCAGTCCAAATTAGGAACGGCGATATTGCGTTCGACGCTATGAATGAGCATCAAGCCCTGTATCTGGCGGCTCTCCGGGACCAGGGCTAAGCCGGCTCTCACTGCCGCCTCTGGGGAGTCAATATTGACCCGTTTACCGTCAATCAGAATTTCTCCTGCATCCAGTGGGTCGGCGCCAAAAATGGCCCGGGCCGTTTCGGTCCGGCCCGCGCCTACCAACCCGGCCAGCCCCAGAATCTCGCCACGGCGCAGCGCAAAACTGACGTCTTCAATAACCCCGCGCCGGGTCAGGCCGCGCACCTCCAGGACTACATCGCCCTTTTGGCCATCACTATGCTGAAAGACTTCTTCCAACGGCCGGCCGACCATAAGCGAAATTATCTTTTCGGTGGTCGCCTCGCCAATCGGCATCCCGCCGACGCGCCGGCCATCACGGAAAATAATAATCCGGTCGGTGACGCGGAACACCTCTTCCATGCGGTGCGTGATGAAAATGATCGCCAGACCCTGCTCTTTCAATGACTTGATGATGTCAAAGAGCACCACGACTTCCTCTTCGCCCAGCGCCGAAGTGGGTTCGTCCATAATAATCACCTCGGCTTTGTCGGCCAGGGCCTTGGCAATCTCGACCATCTGTTGTTCAGCGACCGATAGATCACGCACCAGGGCATCGGGTGAAAAGCGCGCGCCGACTCGGGCCAGCAGCTTGACCGCTTCCCGGCGCATATAATGCCGGTCAACAAAGCGGAAAAAACGACCTGGCCCCCGCTCTTTGGGTTCCCGGCCCAGGAAGATATTGGTAGCGACGCTCTGATTAGGGGTAAGATTAAATTCCTGGTAGATGATGGAGATGCCCAGTTTCTGAGCATGGTGCGGGTTTTGCGGCGTGACCTGCTCCCCGCGCAGGCGAATCTCGCCCTGATCCATATGATAGGCGCCCGACAAAATCTTCATCAAGGTAGACTTGCCCGCGCCGTTCTCACCCAGCAAGGCCACCACCTCGCCAGGGTACACTTCAAAATCTACGTTATCCAGCGCCTGCACGCCGGGAAAAGCTTTAGAAACGCCACGCATTTCCAGTAACGGGGTTGTGTTCAAGGTTGACTCCTCACACCTTCGAGAGTAGCTTTTTCGGAGTGCAAAAGCTATAGCTTTTGCACTCCGAATTTTCATTATGAAACACGCAACACCAAGACGAAGATCAGGAGCAGGCTTCAACCACCTGCTCCTTAGACCAGTTTACTCAAACGCCGGCGGTAACTCTTTGGTGAAGTCGTTGTTCTCCCAGGCTTCAGACATCACGTCAACGTTGTTGGGGCCGACGATGTCCATGCCGGAGTTAGTGAAGGAG